>NZ_JARFML010000006.1 GCF_029167105.1 Bradyrhizobium yuanmingense
ACCGATCAGTCCCGCAACATACAGAGGACACATCCGCTGTCGGGTCTTATGACCCAGCCGGTCCAAGAACGGCATCAGCCAGCGTTCGAGTTCGTCTTCCCATCCCGGCATGGTCAGCCCTCCAAGAGCCGACCACCCATGAATCATTGAAAAATCGATTCGGGAATCCTATAAAACGCGACAAAATCAACAATCTGCCAAAGTAGTGCTAGGCCGTGTACCCATAACCCGGCGGCGTGATGCGGCCAAAAGCAACGTCTGCCTTGCTCCTATAGCGACCGAGTTCGTGCGGCGGCGCAGTATGTCGCGATGGGCCATGTGCGGACGTGGTGTTCTAGGATTTTCATCGCGGCATTGGCGACATCGAGGGCCCGTTGTCCACCGAGTGTCTGCGACGCGCTAGGCCGATCAGGGTCTCAACTGTTGGCAACATGCGCGTGACGACTGCTTCGTTTCCAGCCGCGTTAGGGTGCAGACCGTCCAGCGCTTTGAGCTGAGCATTTTCAACAAACGCATCGTCGAAAGCCGGGTAGAACAGCACATTGTGTTCGCTGGCAAGACCAGAGAACATAGCGGCAAAAGTGTTCTTGTATTCGTCTCCAAATTTGGATTGGGTCCGCAAACCGCAAAGGAGCACGGCTATCCGCCGGGCTTCGAGTTTGCCTAAAATCTCCGCGAGCGCTCCGCGTACGACATTTGCGTCAATTCCCCAGAGCATGTCATTCCCGCCTAGCACCAAGATTACGGCATCGGTATCGTCGGTGACCACTCGGTCGAATCTTCTGAGACTTCTTGCAGCTGTATCGGTCACTAGGCCGGCATTGACAACCGCGACCGATTGACCTTTGGCTCTCAATGCCAGTTCAAGTTGCTCCGGAAAACGATGGAAGGCGGGAACGCCCTTATTTTCAATGAGGGTATCCCCAAGCACGACGATCTTGATCGTTCTTTCTTCGGCGCGAATGGGAGCCCAGGCCAGCACGATGCAAACTCCGGCTATTATGATTGTCGCGCGCAAAGTGAGCGTGGTTATGAATAGCGCTGTGACGGACGTTCCCAATCTGGATTTCATCGCTTTTCCTCCTTGCGGTCAGAAAAAGCGTCCCGCGTGCCCGGTGCGCACGTCGAGCGCCCAGTGAAAGACCAGCAAAAACGATTGTCGTTTTGCTGAGAGTGCGATGCTCGCCGATGGCAGTTCCATCTGCCCATTCGCCTCCGACGGCGACGTCGGCACGTCCCGTTCGAAAGCAGCTTCAACATGACATTACAGGATGCAACGCCCATCCAGAAGGGCCTTCATATTGGGTAAGATGCCACACATACAATCCCGTCAAAACACGCCGATGTCCGAATTGGGCCAAATGCTGACGTTACGGGAAACACAGGAGCGGCTATAAAAGCCCCTCGATTCTAGACAGGATGGCGACACACCAAGGAAGCTGCATCTGCGGCGACGTTGTATTCCAGGTCGATGGGCCGTTTTGACCGTTTTCTGAACTGCCACTGCTCGCGCTGCCGGAAGGCTACAGGGACCGCCCATTCTTGCGAGGTGATCGTAAAGGCGTCGGCCTTTCGCTGGTTTCGCGGCGAGACATCTGTCGCGCGTTTCGACCTGCCGCAGGCAAAGAGTTTCGCAACAGCCGTCTGCAAGCGGTGCGGCAGCCCAATGCCGCATATTGCGCGCAGTGGACGTGAGGCGATCATTCATGCAGGTGCGTTCGACAACCCGCTCGGTGCCACACCCGACCGTCATGTGCATTGGGGGTCTCGCGCCGACTGGTATTGCCATGGCGAAGGGCTCGCCGTGGAGGAATGAACTAGTCCGGGCAGAGACCGAACGAGCAAGCGACGCCATCGCAGCTGACGGTCCGCCTTGGGCCAATCGCGGCGATCTGGCCCGGCTAAAGTTAGACCCGGTCTGCCCCTAACAGCCGACATATTCTCGGTCGTGGGATGCGGCAGTGATGGGCCATAAGCGGAAGCGCGCTCGGTGTTTGTTGCTGGAACGAGAGCGCCTACGTCGCAGATGAACAGCAGGCACGAATGGCGCGCTGCGGGCTCTGGCCGGAGCTTTTATCGCACCATGGAATTAAAGGCATCGACCATTTTGGGGACCTTGTCCGTTCCAATCGATGCGCTTCCGGCAAAATGGGGGGCGGCGTCGAACTGAATTCGTCGGCTCACGAATGGCAGAAGAGGGCTGGCAACACGCGACAATTATAGTAGCGTTGTTGCAAGAAGAAGCGCACGGCGGCTGAAGCCGGGCGCGACACATAAAACAGGGAGGACTTTCGATGCAGTTTCTCAAGACTGCGGTTGCGGCCGGGCTTGTCGTTGCGGCCTTTACCGGCACCTCGCTTGCGCAGACCAAGCCGTCGGAGCTCAAAATCGGCATCACGACGTTCCTGTCGGGCCCTGCGTCAGTCTTCGGTGTGCCGGCGAAGGCCGCGGCGGAGATGATCGCGGAGGACCTCAACAAGAAGGGCGGCATCGGCGGCGTGCCGGTCAAGCTCTCCTTCATCGACGAAGGCGCGGGAGGCGAAGCGCTCGTCTCGAACTACCGACGCGTGGTGCAGGACGAAAAGGTCGATGCCACGTTTGCTTCGATCTCGTCGGGCAGCTGCACCCAGTTGGTGCCGATCGCCGAAGACCTCAAAGTCATGAATTTCATGTGGGACTGCGGTGCGGCCTCCATCCTCGAAACCAAGAAGTACCGCTACAATTTCCGGACTCAGGCGAACGGCACGCCGGAAATGCTGGCCGTGCTCCTTTACCTGCTCAAGACCAAGCCCGACTTCAAGACGATCGCGGTGGTCAATCAGGATTATGCATGGGGTCGGGAGAGCTGGGAGATCTTTTCGACCGCACTCAAGGCGATGAAGCCGGACGTGCAAGTCGTCGCGGAGCTCTTCCCGAAGTTCGGCGCACCGGACTACTCCACTGAAGTCTCCCGTCTGTTGGCGCTGCGGCCGGATGTGGTTCTGACCACGTCCTGGGGCGGAGATCTCGACACGCTGGTCCGCCAGGCCGGTCAGCGCGGCCTGTTGCAGCAGTCGACCTTCGTGCTCGGGATCGGCGAATCATCGATCCAGCGGTTGGGCAAGGACTTGCCTGAAGGCCTGATCGTCGGCGCGCGCGGAGACCACTGGTTCCTGCATCCCGAGAAGAAGAACGACGCGGCCTTCAAGGCGTTCAATGAAGCCTTCAAGGCGAAGACCGGTGCATGGCCGATCTACCCGGTCTATCACATGGCGCAGGCGTTCAAGGCCCTGCAGACGGCCTACGACAAGGCGATCAAGTCCAACGGCGGCAACTGGCCCACGCGCGAACAGGTCGTCGACGCGACGGTGGGCATCGAGTTCGCCACCGGCTTCGGCCGTCCGATTACGCTGCGGCCCGAGGACAACCAGGGTCTCGAAGCTCAGCTGGTCGGCGTCACCAAGTCCGTTCCGGGGTACGACTTCAAGCTGCTCGACAACATGATGATCTTCGATCCGAAGGTGATCACCAACCCGGCGGGCGTACGGTCGGTTGAGTGGCTCAAGACGCTCAAGCCGGACTTCGTCAAGATGGACGTGCCGACCTTCAAAGCTCAGTAACGGCACGCTCGACTTTTGATTCCCGTCCTCCGAGCCTCGTCCCGGAGGACGGACCTTTCCGAAGGCCATCATGAACTCGACACTCGCTATTTTGGCGATCCTCGATGGGATCAGCTACGCCGCATTGGTGTTCTTGGTCTCGGTCGGGCTCAGCCTGATTTTCGGCGTGCTGCGCGTGGTCAACGTCGCGCACGGGTCGCTGTACGCGTTCGGCGCCTACCTGGCTGCGACGTTCAGCCTTGCAGTCGCGCCGATATCGCCTTGGCTCACCTATCCCGCGCTGCTGGCCGCCTCCATCGTGATCGGCGTCGTGTGCGGCGGTTTCATCGAACGGTTTCTGCTGCGACCGCTCTCCGGACAGGAGGACGTCCTCCAGCTTCTGATCACTTTCGCCGCCTTCATGATCATGGACAACCTGCAGCGTCTGATCTGGGGCGTGCAGCCCATCTTCGCCGCGGAGCCGTTGAGACTGCTTCCCAACATCGCCGTGTTCGGCGTCAGCTACACGTCGTACCAGGTCATTCTGCTGCCCGGCGTCGCATTGGCGACGCTGTTCGGGCTCCGCTACTTCCTGCGCAGGACGTTGTCGGGAGCGGTGATCCTTGCGGTCACGGAGGACCGCGAAGCTTCGACGGCCATCGGGATTGACGCAAAACGCGTCTATTTCGTCACCTTCGTCATCGGCGCGAGTCTGGCCGCGTTGGGAGGAGCGCTGGCCTCGCCGACCACCTCGCTGGTCCCCGGTATGGGCGCCGATATGATCGTGCTTTCCTTTGCCGTCGCTGCGACCGCGGGTCTCGGCCAGATCGAGGGCACCGCGCTCACCGCGCTGATGATCGGCCTGACCCGTGCCTTCGTGATCTATCTCCAGCCGGAATTCGAAGTTCTCGTTCCCTATCTGCTGATGGTGCTGGTGCTTCTGGTGCGTCCGTTCGGACTGTTCGGCGCCGTGCAGGTAAGGAAAATATGATGAGCGGTCGCATCAAGCCGGTCACCGCGATCGCGATCATCTTCTTTCTGGTCAGCGCCGTCGCGCCCCTTTTGGTATCGAGCTGGGCGACCTTGTTCGCGTTGATCCTCGCGAAGGGCATCGTCGTTCTCGGTATCATTCTTCTGCTGCAGGCGGGGCAGGTGTCGTTCGGACATGCAATGTTCTTCGCTACCGGGGCGTACACCGCGGCGTTCTGGGGCAAGTACGTCGGTGGCGGCGACATCGTGCTCTTCATCGCGTTGGGCGGCATAACCTCCGCAATCTTCGGCCTCATCGTCGGGCTCTTCGTCGTGCGCTACCGGGAAATCTTTTTCGGAATGCTGAATCTGGCGTTTTCGATGGTGTTGTGGTCGCTGCTGGAGAAGATGTTTCATTACACCAACGGCGCCGACGGCATCCGCGTCCCTCGTCCGGCCCTGTTGGGGCTGTCGTTTGCGCCCGAAACCTTCCAGTACGTCATCCTTTACGTGAGCCTCTTGATCGCGGTCGTCGCCTTCTACGGCGTGCAACGCTATCTCGATAGTCCGCTCGGACACATGCTGCGTGCCATCAAATCGAACGAGACCCGGCTCGAGTACCTCGGGACGTCCGCACGGCGCGTGCTTCTGATAGGCTACGTGATCTCGGCTTTTCTCGGCGGCATCGGCGGCACGCTGGTGGCGATCATCCAGCAGATCGCCACGCCCGAGTTCGGGTTCTGGACGAAGTCGGGCGAGTTCGTCTTCATCGCGATCCTCGGCGGCAGCGCCCACGCCTTCGGAGCGTTCGCCGGCGCGGCGATGTTCGAGTGCGTGCGCTTCTATGCGGCGGCCCACCTGGCCGATACCTGGCAGCTGATCCTCGGCGTGGTCTTGATCGTCATCATTCTCTATGCGCCTAACGGACTGATAGGTCTCAGGCAGCGCTACGGCCAGGCGAAGCAGGGAGGACATTGATGGCCAACGTCCTCCTTTCCGCGAAGGGCATCAAGATTCGGTTCGGTGGCGTCGTCGCCGCCGACGGTGTCGATCTGGACGTGCTCCAAGGCGAGAACCTCGCGATCATCGGACCGAACGGCGCCGGAAAGACCACCTTCCTCAACATCTCGACGGGTTATCTGCGGCCGCAGGCCGGAAGCATCACCTTCCTAGGCCAGGAAATCACGGCGCAGCTCCCGCGCACGATCACCAAGCTCGGCATCGCGCGGGCCTTTCAGATACCGCAGCTTTTTCTCGATCAGACTGTGATGGAGAACATGCTGATCGCCGCGGCCTCACGGCTGGGAAGCCCTTCCGGCTTCACGGCTCTTTCTACGCTGCCTGAGCTGCCTGAAATGGAGCGCCTTCTGGATCTCGTCGGCGTCAAGTCGTACGCATCTCGCAAGGCGAGGGAGCTTCCCGAGGGACAACGCAAGCTGGTCGACATCGCTCTAGCGCTCGCGCTGAAGCCCAGACTGCTGCTGATGGACGAGCCCACCTCGGGCGTCGCCTCCGCCGAGAAGCTGGAGATCATGGACATCCTGACGTCCGCGCTCGCCAAGGAGAAGGTGACTTCGGTCTTCGTCGAGCACGACATGGACATGGTGGAGCGTTATGCCCACCGAGTCGCGGTGTGGAACGTCGGGAAGATCCAAAAGGTCGGCACGCCGGCGGAGGTTCTGGCCGATCCCAAGGTCCGCGAACAGGTGATCGGCATATGACGGCGATGCTGGACTTCGAGAACGTCAACGTCGCGATCGCCGATGCGCCGGTGCTGCGCAGCGTCACCTTCTCGTTGCCGCCGGGCGCGACCGCCGCGCTCATCGGGCGAAACGGAGCCGGCAAGACCACGACGGTACGGACCATCATGGGCTTCACGAAGGCGAGCGGCATCGTGCGCCTGGGCGGTCAGGACCTGGGACATGTTCCTCCGCACCGCAGGCCCTTCTTAGGCATCGGCTACGCTCCCGAGGACCGTCGTCTCTTCTCGGCCTTTACGGTGGAAGAAAACATTCTTCTGCCCGCTCGCGTCGCGAAACTTGGCGCGGACGAGGCGCGCCGGCGGCTGGAGCGAGCCTACTCCGTCCTGCCGGAGCTCAGGGAACTGGCAGGTCGCCCGGCGGGCTCCGTCTCGGGCGGCCAAGGCAAGATGGTCGCCCTCGGGCGCGCCCTGATGCTAGGCACCCGCCTCGTCATTCTGGACGAGCCGTTCCAGGGCCTCGCCCCTGTGCTGGCGCAGAGGTACGCCGAGGCGCTGCGTCGGCTTCGTTCGCAGGACCGGGACATTACCCTGCTGATCACGGAGTCGAACCCGAAGCTGCTCGAGACCTTCGCCGACGTGACGCTGACGATCGAGCGCGGCGAAATCGAAAGCCGCGTCCTTGCGTAGTGCTCGCCTCTGCAGTCTCCGGCTCACAGCTGCAGATCTGCTTAGTCGATGGCTGAACTGCCGAAGCCGCCTTTGGGATCGAAGACTGGCTGCTTCTCTGTCCTCTTTATCGAGGAGAGGCCCTGCAACCATTTCTGAGACGAGCGGCACCAGTACTGATCCTTGGGAACGAGTTGATCTCGCTGTCGGATGCTGCCGACCCGCAACGCCACCACTCTCGAAGCGAGACCCGGTGGAGCGGAGTAGAGGTGCGTGCCACAGTTGCCGCAGAATGCTTGCTCGCGCTTGTTGCCACTCTCTCCGGTTTTGACGTAGCGCTTCGGCGCGCCGGACAACAACACGAACGTACCCTCCACGGCGGGAACCGCCGTACGGAAGGCACCGCCTGATAGTGTCTGACAATCCGTACAGTGGCAGATGATCACGTTGTCCGGGTTGACCTCCGCCTTGTATCGAATGTCACCACAGTGACAGCTTCCATCAATCTCCATGAGGTGCCCCTTGGCTGGGTTGACTAAAGCAAAGGGAGGCTAACTCGCCGGATCGCGGCTGCAAAGGGGCCGCAGGAAGGAGCGTTCCGCCAAGGCATGAGCGGAAGGGCGCGTGGCCAACATCCCGCCGAAAAGCAACCGCACCAATCCGATCTGCTTCAGCCCTATCTCTACCGCACCGCAATCGGGTCGAGCGGTTCTTTAACAGGATCAAACAATGTCGTTGCGTGGCGACACGCTATGACAGGCTTGCTGCCAACTACCGTAGCTTGGTTCAACTCGCGTCAATCAAGCTGTGGCTGCGCCTTAGTGAGTCCGCGTCCCAGTGCAACACGGCCGTAAGAGGAGCGTCACCCGTCCCTGACAAGTTGTGGTCGTCACGGAGCTACTGCCCAAAGTGAAAGGGCCAGCGGGTAGCTGACCCCTTCAGCAGCACTGGAGCGATCAAAAAACGCGCTTACTTCTTGCACTTCTTGGCCGACTCTTTGTCCGCATACGGACCACAATTATAGGCGTTGGTCAGTTCGTCCATCGTCTGGGGCCAGCTATCCATGGAGCCCGCCCGGGCACCATTCTGGCTGGTTCCCACGTTTTTCACCTGCTGGGAACGAGTTGGTTCGGCTTCTGCATCAACTGCGAAAGATGCAGAGAAAAATCCGGCTGTAAGAAGTCCGACGAACAGCGTCTTGGTAATCATGGTTTCCTCCCTATGGAGTTCGAGTTCAGAGTAGCCGTTGGTGGCCACGCAAAGCGGGGGAGTTCAAAATCAGCGCGACGTGCGGCGCACGATCGGAGGGGGGTACTTGAAAAGGGTGATGTAAGTCACTCTATGTCCAAAGACCCGAAGGGAAAGCAATCGCCGCGACCCGATCTGTTTCAGCCGTTATCGCGCTCGTAACCAGGTCGAACGTTTCTTCAGCAGGATCAAACAATGTCGTCGTGTGGCGACGCGCTACGACAGGCTTGCGGGAAACAACCTCGCCTTCGTCCAACTCGCATCTATCCGGCTATGGCTGGCCGCGCGTTATGAGTCCACGCCCTGGATTGGCGAGAGCGTTGGAGAATTGGCGTCGCACGGCATTCAGACTGTCGGCGCGTCTTGCAGTGACCTATGAAAACGGAAGTCCAGGTTGGCGGTTGAAGCCGTCGGCATCCGGAGCGGCGATGATGGCATTATGCCCCTGTTTTGCCCGACGGAACAAGCGGTTTTCGTAAAATCCGCAAGGCTCGCCGCCAAGTCATTGAAATCGCTGTGACCGGCTACTGTGCATGGGGTTGTTTTCGACGTTTTGTGTTTTCAGCGAGCGGGGCCTGTCCAGGCCGGCGCTAGTGTCCGCCGAGATAGGCCGTGATTAGCCGGGGATCGTGGATGAGATCCTTGGCGGGGCCGGACTGCACGATCTCGCCGGTCTCCAGCACATAGCCGTAGTCGGCCGTCTCCAGCGCGGCGCGGGCGTTCTGCTCGACCAGCAGGATCGAGACGCCGAGATCGCGCAGCGAGGCAATGGTGCGAAAGATCTCACGCACGATCAGCGGTGCGAGGCCGAGGCTCGGCTCGTCGAGCATGAGCAGCTTCGGCTTGGCCATCAGCGCGCGCCCGAGCGCCAGCATCTGGCGCTCGCCGCCGGAGAGGGTGCCAGCCGCCTGGCGCTGCCGCTCCTTCAGGCGCGGAAAGCGATCATAGACCTCGTCCAATGTCTTCTGGACGCCCGAGCGGTCGCGCAGGCTGTAGGAGCCGAGCAGGAGATTGTCGGCGACCGACATGTCGGAGAACAGCTCGCGTTTCTCCGGCACGAGGCACAGCCGGCGCTCGACGCGGTCCTCGACCGACATCCTGCCGATGTCGTTGCCCTGAAAGACGAGGCGGCCGCGGGAGGCGAGCAGCCCGATCGCGGCCATCAGCAGCGTGGTCTTGCCGGCGCCGTTCGGGCCGATCACGGTAACGATCTGGCCTTCCTCGACCGACAGCGAGACGTTGCGGACCGCTTCGACATTGTCGTAGCAGACGGTCACGTCCGTCATGGAAAACATCTCGCTCACGCGACGCCTCCGAGATAGGCCTCTTGAACCCGTTCGTCGCTGCGGATCGCGGCGGGCGCGCCCTCGCAGAGCTTGGAGCCGAAGTCGAGCACGACGATGCGGTCGACCAGCGACATCACGAACTCCATGTCATGCTCGACGATGAGGATGGTCAGATGGTCCGAACGCAGCGAGCGGAGCAGCTCCGCAAGCCTGAGCTTCTCCTGGCGGCGCAGGCCCGCGGCCGGCTCGTCCAGCACCAGCAGCGCCGGGTCTGCGGCGAGCGCGCGCGCGATCTCCAGGATGCGCTGGTTGCCGAGCGGCAGATTGCCCGCGAGCTCGAACGGCTTGTCGCCGAGCCCGACGCGTTCGAGCTGCTTCAAGGCCTCGTGCCGGGTGCTGGCTTCCTCGCGCTGGTTGAGGCGGAGGGCGCCGGCGAACAGGCCCGTGCTGGTGCGCGCGTAGGTGCCGAGCATGACATTTTCGAGCAGGCTCATGCGCGGCCGCAGCTTCACATGCTGGAATGTCCTGGCGATTCCGTCCCTCGCGATGCGGGATTGAGGGTCGCGCGTGATGGCGCGGCCGGCAAAGACGATCTCGCCCTTGTTGACCCTGAGCGCACCGGTCAGGCAGTTGAACATTGTGCTCTTGCCGGCACCGTTCGGGCCGATGACGGCGAGGATCTCGCCGGAGCGGACCTCGAAGCTGACATTGTTGACCGCGACGAGACCGCCGAACCGCCGCTCGGCGCCGTCGACCTTCAGAAGCAGTTCGCCCGGTGTCGGCTGGGGACGGCGAGGCAGGGGCGGGGCGGCTTGCGGCCGTTCGCGCTTGATCTTCGGCAAGTAGCGCGCGACGAACGGCACGATGCCCTGCCGCGCCCATTGCAGGAACAGGATGAACAGCGCGGAGAAGGCGACGATCTCGAGCTGGCCGGACGCGCCCTTGGCGATCAGCGGCAGATAGTCCTGCACGCTGTTCTTGAGCAGGGTGACGATAGCGGCGCCCACGACGCCGCCGAGCAGGCTGCCGGCGCCGCCGACCATCGACATCATCAGATATTCGATGCCCATGCCGGCATCGAACGGGCCCGGGCTGATGAAGCGGCTCATATGGGCGTAGAGCCAGCCGGAGAGCGAGGCGAGGAAGGCCGCGATCACGAAGGTTACGAGCTTGATCCGGAACGCGTTGATGCCGAGGCTTTCGACCAGGATGTTGCCGCCGCGCAGCGCGCGCATGGCGCGGCCGACCCGGGAGTCGAGGAGATTGTAGCCGAGGAATAGCACCACGACGACGATGCCCCAGATCAGGAAATAGATCTGGGCGCTCGAGACGAGCGCGAGTGATCCGATACTGATCGGCGGGATCGAGGAGATGCCGTTGAAGCGCCCGAGCCCCTCGACATTGCCGAACAGGAAGCCGATGGCGAGCCCCCAGGCGACGGTCGAGAGCGACAGGAAATGGCCCTGGAGCCGCAAGGTGACGACGCCGAGGACGGTCGCGACACCGCAGGTCAGCGCCACCCCGAACACGAGGCCGAGCCAGGGGGAATGTCCATTCAGAGCAGAGACCCAGGCGGTGGCATAGGCCGCGACGCCGACGAAGGCGGCCTGTCCGAAGGACACGATGCCGCCGACGCCGGTGAGCAGGGCAAGGCCGATCGCGACCAGCGAATAGATGCCGATATAGTTCATCAGCGTGATGCTGAAGGGGTTGAGGACGAGTGGCGCGAGCGCGAGGCACGCTACCGCCGCCACCGCTGCGAGCTGAACGTGAAGGCGCGTCATTCCTCGATCTCCTCCTCGGAATGCAGCGAGGCGAGGGATCGCCAGATCAGGATCGGGATCAGAAGCGAGAACACGATGACATCCTTCAGCGCGCTGCTCTCGAACGATGCGAAGCTTTCGAGGATACCGACGCCGACGGCGCCGATGGCCGCGCCGGGATAGCTGGTCATGCCGCCGACGATGGCGCCGACGAAGGCCTTGAGGCCAAGCAGGAAGCCGGAATCGTAGAATATGGTGTTGACGGGCGCGATCAGGATTCCGGAGACGCCGGCCATCAGCGAGCCCAGGAGATAGGCGATGGTGCCGGCGCGGGCGGGGCGTATGCCCATCAGGCGGGAGCCGGTCCGGTTCACGGCCGTCGCGCGGAGCGATTTACCGACCAGCGTGAAGTCGAAGAAGAGATAGAGCAGGCCGGAGAAGACGAGGGCTGCGATCACGATCAGCATGGTCTGGCCCGAGATCAGCACGCCCGCAAACTCGGTCGACAATGACGTCAGCGGCTCGGTCCTGACACCCTCGGGACCGAAGAAGAGCAGCCCAAGGCCGACCAGCGCGAAGTGCAGGGCGACGGAGACGGTCAGGAGCAGCAGCACCGTTCCGTCCGCAATGGGACGGAAGACGATCCGGTCCAGCAGCGGGGCGATGGGGGTGATCAGCATCAAGGCCAGCACGAGCCTGATGGCGAGCGGCGGCTCGGCGCGCATGGTCAGCCAGGCGAGGCCAACCACGGCCAGCGGCAATGCGAGATAGAAGAAGAGAGCGCGCGGAAGCAGCCGACGCTCGCCGTTGCGCAGCAGCGTGATGATCTCGATCAGGGTTGCGAGGCACGCAAGGATGACGACCAGCGCGCCTGTGCCCGGAAAGCGCTTCGCGTCGAGCGCCGCCAGCGTCAGCGCCGTGAAGGCCGCGATGTCGCCAAAGGGAATGAAGATGACCCGTGTCACGGTGAAGATGAGGACGGTCCCGATCGCCACCAGCGCATAGACTGCGCCGGTGGCGATCCCGTCGATCGCAAGAATGGCTGCGATGTCGCTCGTCATTGAGAACGCCGTCCCCTTGTTCTGGTGGCCTGCCGCCGTCCGACTACGGCGCGTATTTCCAGGCGCCGCCCGTCAGGCGCACCACGACCAGGGCGCGCTCATCGACGCCGGTCACCGCGCCGGGCTTGAAGTTGTAGATGGCATGCACGCCCGGCAGCTCCTTGGTGCTGAGGATCGCGTCCCGCAGGGCGGCGCGGAATTCCGCCGTGCCGGGCTTCGCCGTCTTGAGCGCGCGCTCCGCTGCGTTGACGAAGATCAGCCAGGCGTCGAACGAGTACGCGGAGAAGCCGTCGGTGGTCGGGATGTTATGGACCTTCTGGTAGACGCTGCGGAAATCCAGCGCGATCTTCTTGGCGAAATGTTCGTCGGGCAGCTGCTCGGCCACGATGACCGGACCGGCGGAGACCTGGATGCCTTCAGCCGCCTTGCCACCGACGTTCACGAAGTCCGGATTGACGAGCGCCACCGTGCCGTAGGTGTTTCCCTTGAAGCCGCGCTCCGCGAGGCTGAGGAGAGGCAGCGCGCCTTGCGTCCCCGAGCCGCCGTCCAGCACGGCGTCCGGCCGCGCCGCGAGCACTTTGAGGATCTGCGCGGTGACCGAAGTGTCGGTGCGCGCATAGCGCTCGTTGGTCTGGATCTTGACGTCGCCGGCGGCTTCCGCCGCCTTGGCGCCGTTGTAGACGAGATCCCCCCACGCGTCGGAGAAGCCGATATAGCCGATGTTCTTCATGCCATCGCGCTTCATGCGATCGGCGATGATCTTGACGAGGAGGGACGCAGGCTGCGGCACCGACACCACCCACTGCTCGGGTGTTTCCGGCAGTTTGCCGATCGGCGAGACCGCGATCATCGGCACTTTCAATTCGCTCGCCACCGCCGCCATGGCGATGGTCGAGGGCGCCGTCGCGGTGCCTATCAGAAGGTCGACCTTCTCTTCTTCCACCAGCTTGCGCGCGTTGCGGGTCGCGGCCGACGGGTCGGAGCCGTCGTCGAGCTGGATCAGGCGGATGGTCTCGCCGTTGACGGTCTTCTTGTATTCATAGGCCGCGTTGATGCCGCGCCCGTAGGGGATGCCGATCGACGAGCCGTTGCCGCTGAGCGAGGTGACGAAGCCGATGGTGATATCGGCCCGTGCGGCGGGGGCTGTGACGATGCCGGCGGCAAGTGCAAGTAAGCTCAGAGTCTTGCGCATATGCGTTCTCCTCCGTTGATGCTGGATAGGAATGCTTCGATGCTGCCGCGCGGGGTCCCCGAACGACGAACCGACCGATTGAAAACATTGCTGCGGCGCCAAATACCGGGCGCGACCGAAGAGAGTGTGCTCGCCCGGCGCTCAGCAGCCATGATGTTGCGTGCCGCGCGAACGATAGGCCCACCGGTACATGCAAGCGGGCGTTTTCCGGAGCGATGAATGGTCGTCGATGCGGCCGCGATGCGCGACCGGCGATGCTGCTGCTAAGGCCGGCTGTTCGAGCACGGCGACTGTCCACACGATCGAGTCTCTCAAAATCGGTGCCCTGCAACATCATTGTCATGGCCACCGGTCTTTGACCGGCGAGGAATTACTTAAAGCCTAAAGTAACTCCGGTGGCGCCGTCAACACGTGTCACGGGGCTGTCAGAAAAAAATGTTGTTGCATACAATTTCGTCAGTGTGCGGCGCTTCTGCGCTATTCGACCGATCGAAAACGCCGTGCTCGCCTTGACCCCTACGGCACTGGTCGCCGTCGCCGCCGCGCGCATTTGACGCGTCAATTAGTTTATGATTGAAATATATTCATCGGCAGCCGACGACCGATCCTCCGATCACCGCTTGAGGAGAAGGACGATGCGCATCTTCTGGCAGAGCTTTGTTGATGCGAGCGTGAATGCGCCCTACATGGCGCGGCTGTCGGAATACCTGAACGACATCGCTGCGCCAGGCACGATGGTCCACGTCCAGGGCATCAGTCCGCCCGACCGCGAGTTCGGACGGCTTGCGGAATTGCGCTGTGCGGTCCAGGCAATCGACAACGGCATCGCAGCGGAGGAGGGTGGGTTCGACGCCTTCGTCATGGGGCATTTTCAGGATCCCGGACTCTACGAGCTGCGCTCGACGCTCGACATTCCCGTGATCGGGACCGGCGAGGCGACGTTGCTGGCGGCCTCACAACTCGGGCGGCGGCTAGGTCTTGTGACGCTCGATCCCGTCTTCGAGGTCTTGCACTATGAGCAGGCTGAGCGTTACGGCCTCGGCGATCGCGTCGTCCATGTGACCGGCCTTGGCTGCAGGCCGGATGATTTCGCCGATGCGTTCGCCGGAAACGCTGCCGCGCAAGCCCGCATGATCAAGGACTTCGTCGCCTGCGCGCTCCCGCTGGTGGAACGCGGCGCGGATGTCGTGATCCCGGCCGGCGTGTTGCCAGGCCTCTTGATCGGGCGAGAGCATGGCCTGAAGGTCGGCCACGCTCCGGTGGTCAACTGCGCGGCCGTGGCGCTCAAGAGTGCCGAGATGTGGGTACAGCTCCGGAAGCTCAATGGCACCGAGCCCAGCCGCGGGCCGAGCTTCAGGCGGGCCAGCGCCCAGGCCCGCGATGACTTCCGCGCGCTACTTGCCCGCAACAGTCGCTAGTGCTCGAAAAGCCGTTCCTGGAGAACAATCATAATGACCCCCGAAAAGATCCTGTACGAGACCGAGGTGACGGCGACCGGAGGTCGGGATGGCAAGGCGGCCAGCGTTGACGGTCTGCTCTCGGTGTCCCTGTCCTTGCCGAAATCGATGGGCGGTCCCGGTGGCGAAGGCACCAATCCCGAGCAGCTCTTTGCGGCCGGCTATGCCGCTTGCTTTCTCGGCGCGGTCAAGCTCGTCGCGCGCACGCGGAAGGTGGTGCCCTCTGCCGAGCCGTCCGTGACTGCGAAGGTTGCGATGGGGCCGGTGCCCGTCGGATATGCGCTCGCTGTCGAGCTGAAGGTCAACCTGCCCGGTGTCGAGAAGGCCGTGGCCGAAGAGGTCGTTGCCGGTGCGCATGAGCGTTGCCCCTATTCGAACGCAACCCGCGGCAATATTGACGTGAAACTGACGGTGGTCTGAGGCGGATGAACGAGGGCGGTCGGTGACCAACACCTTGCGCGCACCATATGACGGCGTGGTGATCGCGGCTCCCGTCACGATTCCCTATATGCGCTACTCCATCGAGAGCGCGCAGTGGTGGATCGGGCGGGCGCTGAGCGCGCTCGTTGCGCAGGCCGGCATCAAGGCCTCCGATATCGACGGCCTGTGCGTCTCCAGTTTCACCATGGGCACGGACAGTGGCATCGGATTGACGCAGCATTTCGGACTCTGCGTCCGGTGGTTGGACACGATCCCGCTCGGCGGCGCCAGCGCCATCGCGGCGCTGCGCAAGGCGGCGCGCGCTGTTCAGGCGCGCGATGCCGACATCGTGGCGTGCGTCGCTGGCGACACCAATCACGTTGATTCGTTCAGGCTGACGCTGGAGAATTTCTCGCGGTTCAATCAGGACGCCGTCTATCCTTACGGCGCGGGCGGCGCCAATGCCAGCTTTGCGCTGATTGCGCGCAACTATATGCGGATGTTCGGCGTCGCGCGCGAGGACGTCGGCAAGATCGCTGTCGCCCAGCGCGCCAATGCCCTGCGCAACCCGCATGCGCTGATGAAGGCGCCGCTCACGCTCGAGCAATACCTGGCGGCCCGGCCGATTTCTGATCCGATCCACCTGTTTGATTGCGTGATGCCCTGTGCGGGCGCGGAAGCTTTCCTCGTGATGCGCGATGAGACGGCTTCATCCCTGAAGCTGCCCGCCGCGCGGCTCCTTGCGACGATCGAGCGGCACAATGCCTTTGCCGACGATCCGATGCAGGTGCGCGGCGGCTGGGCGATGGATGTCGGCGAGCTCTATACGATGGCCGGCGTCAAGCCTGACGATCTCGATGTCGTGCAAACCTATGACGACTATCCCGTCATCACGATGATGCAGTTCGAGGATCTCGGATTCTGCAAGAAGGGCGAGGGCGCTGAGTTCGTGCGCCAACACGATCTCACCATCGACGGCGACTTCCCGCACAATACCTCGGGCGGACAGCTCTCGGTCGGGCAGGCCGGTGCCGCCGGCGCCTATCTCGGTCTCGTTGAAGGGCTGCGGCAGGTTCTGGGCAGTGCCGGTCCCACGCAGGTCAGGAATGCCAGCCTCGCCCTGGCCTCGGGGTTCGGTATGATCAACTATGATCGTGGTCTCGCCTCAGGTGCCGCGATCCTTGTTGGACCTTCGCGATGATTGAGCCGATCAAGCCGCCCCGGCGCAAGAACCCGCTGCTGCGGACGCGGCTACCGGCCTCGCCACCGCGACCGCGCAGCAGAATGTCGCACGGGTTCACGCGCGCGGCCGCCGAAGGCCGCTTCATGCTGCAGCGTTGCGAGGCTTGCGGCACCTTTGCCTACCCGGCGCGCGAAGCCTGCCCGTCCTGTCTTTCGGCCGGCCTCGCTTTCGTCGATGCGCCGCGGCGAGGTGTATTGCTTGCCGAGACAACGGCACGGGTGCCGAGCGACGTCTATTTCCGCGAACGGGCGCCGTGGCGGATCGGCCTCATCAAGATGGATTGCGGTCCGATGATCGTCGCACATCTTCATGCCGACTGCGCAGAGGGCGCGGCCGTCAGCATGTCGTTGCAACTCGACAAGAGCGGCCAGGCGGTGGCCTTTGCTCGTCCCGAAAGGGAGACTCCCAACATGGCAGACGACAAGCAGTGGCGGGAAATGACGGCCGATCCGAAATTCCGTCGCGTGCTCGTCACCAATGGCCGCAGCGTCATCGGTCAGGAAGCCGTCACCGCTTTGAAGGCGGCGGGCGCCAAGACGGTGTTCGTCGGCATTGCCGAACCATGGCGGCCGTTCGCTGGCGAGGAGCGGCTGCGCGGTCAGGACGGGATCGAGATCGTGACTCTCGATGCGGCTGACGAAAAATCGGCTACCGATCTTGCGGCCGACATCGGCGGCAAGGTCGATATTCTCGTCAACACGACGGAGTATGTCCGGCCGGGCGGCCTGCTCGACCGCAGGGGCACGAGCATCGCACGGGACGAGATCGATCAGGCCTATCTCGGCTTCATCAATCTGGCTCAAGCCTTTGGCCCCGCCATGCGGATGCGCGGTGCCGACGGCATCAACAGCAGCGCGGCATGGGTCAATATTCTCTCGGTCTATGCGCTGGCGAACTGGCCCGCCTTCGGCGCCTACTCTGCTTCGCAGGCCGCCTGCCTGTCGTTGTCGCATTGCTTGCGCGCGGAGCTGCGGCCGGGCGGCGTCCGGGTGATGAACCTGTTTACCGGCCCTGTCGACACCGAATGGTTCCAGACCGTGCCGCCGCCGAAGGTCGCACCGCGCGCGATCGCGCAGGCGATCGTGTCGGGCCTCAAGGACGGGCTCGAAGAGATGTATGTCGGAGACATCGCCGAAGAGATCCGGCAACGTCTCGCGGCCAATCCGAAAGCGCTCGAGCGCGAGCTCGACCGATAAGAAGCGGGATTTCAACCGAGCTGGAGGACGTGACGATGCAAAGCAAGAGTCTCCTGGAGCTGGCGAGTGCGATTTCTTCCGGCGCGGTCCGCGTCGTCGATCTGACCTTCACACTCAGTCCGGACTTTCCGGTCATCGTCCTCCCGCCGGAGTTCGGTCAGGCCGCGCCTGTCCGCATCCAGGAGATATCGCGATACGATGGTCGCGGCCCGGCCTGGTACTGGAACAACGTTACGTTCGGCGAACACACCGGCACGCATTTCGACGCGCCGATTCACTGGTTCACCGGCAAGAACCTGCCGAACAATGCCGTCGACACGATGCCCGCCAAGGACATGATCGCACCGGCCTGTGTCATCGACTGCTCGGCGCAGGCGGCGCAGGATCCTGATTTTCTGCTGACGGTCCCGATTGTCGAAGCCTGGGAAGCCAGGCACGGCCGTATCCCCGAGCGGAATTGGGTGTTGCTCAGGACCGACTGGTCGAAGAAGGGCTGGCGCGATTACTCCAATCTCGGGGACGACGGCGCGCATACGCCGGGCCCGAACCCGGCGGTGATGAAGTGGCTGGTGGAGGAGCGCGGTGTCATCGGTTTCGGCACCGAAACCATCGGCACGGATGCGGGGCAGGCCGGGCATTTCGAGCCGCCTTATCCGGCGCATCACTTTCTGCACGGCGCGGGCCGCTACGGCCTGCAATGCCTGTGTAACCTGGATCAGCTTCCGGCCACCGGCGCCGTCATCGTGGCCTCGCCACTGAAGATCCAGAACGGTTCCGGCAGCCCGCTTCGAGTTATCGCTCTGATGTCGTCGACCTGAGCCCAATCCATGGCGCTCGCCAATCAGACCAAGAAATTCTCCCGAAAGACAGGTGCCATGAACTTGATCAAGAGCCTGGTGGCTTCCACTGCATTGCTGCTTGCCGTTCCGCAATTCGCGCGAGCCGAGATCCTCGTCGGATTCGTCACCGGCCTCAGCGGGCCGGTGTCATCGATCGGTATTCCCAACGCGAAGGGGATCGCGGCAGGTCAGGCCTATATCGGCGAAATCGGCGGCGAGAAGCTGCGGGTCATCCAGCTCGATGACGGCTCCGATCCGACCGCGTCGGCACGCAATGCGCGCAAGCTGGTCGAGCAAGAGAAGGTCGATATCCTGATCGGCACGTCCGGCGCTCCCCAGACGCTCGCGATGGCGACCGCGGCCATCGAGATGAAGATTCCGATGATCGCGGTGTCGCCGATCGCACCGGTGCCGTCAGGCGACAGCGGTCCCTGGGTCGTGCAGACGCCGCAGCCCACGCCGCTTCTGGTGCAAGGAATCGTCGACCACATGAAGGCGAAGGGCCTGACGACCGTCGCCTTCATCGGTTTTTCCGATGCGTTCGGCGATCTCATGTACAGCTCGCTCGAGCAGAGTGCGAAGGCCGCCGGCATCAAGGTCGTCGCCAACGAACGCTACGCCCGGTCGGACTCCTCGGTGACGGCTCAGGTGCTGCGCGCACTCGCCGCGCGTCCCGACGCCATCATGCTCGGCGGCACCGGCACGCCAGGCGCGCTGCCGGTCATCGCTCTGTCCGAGCGGGGATATAAGGGACCGCTCTATGGCAATCACGGGCTGATCAGCGCCGATTTCCTTCGTCTGGCCGGCAAAGCCGCCAACGGCATCATGTGCCCGACGGGACCTGTGACCGCGGCGGAGCAGCTTCCGGCCAGCAATCCAATCCAGAAGGTCGCCCTGGATTTCCGCTCGGCCTTCGAAAAGGCCAACGGCGAGGCGCCGACGGATTCATTCTCGTCCTATTCCTTCGACGGCTGGCTGATCTTCGCCGACGCCGCCAAGCGTGCTCTGGCAACCGGTGCCAAGCCAGGCTCACCCGAGTTCCGTACCGCGATTCGCCAGGCGCTGTTCGCCACCAAGGAGGTCGTGGGGACGCAGGGCGTCTACACCTACACGCCGGCGGACCGGCATGGGGTGGACGATCGCTCGCGCATCATGGTTCAGATCGAGGACGGCAAGTACAAGCTGTTGCCTTGAGGTGCGCGCATGGTCGCAATTGAGAAAGATGCGCTGGCGAACATCACCGAGGTGGTCGGCGGTGACGACGTGACGCCTGCCTGGGCGCGGGCGATGGCGTCGTTTCCGCCGTCTGAGCGCATCCTCTCGACGATGCTCACGCGGCAGGCGGAGCGTTACGGCGATCGCCTTCTGCTCATTGCCGGAGAGGCGCGCTGGAGCTTTGCGCAGGCCGCGGCGATTGCGGCCGCGTCGGCCCAGACGCTGGTCGATGCCGGGATCAAGCCGGGCGACCGGGTCGCGCTGATGTGCTCGAACCGTCCCGAGTTCTTGCAGGTCTATCTCGGTTGTGCGTGGCTGGGGGCGATTGCGGTCCCGATCAATACCGCGTTGCGCGGCTTCCAGCTGTCCCACATTTTCCGCAACTCGCGCCCCGCGCTGCTCGTCGTCGAGGCTCAGTTCGGCAGCGCGGTCGAGAGTGTCGAGGCGGATGTCGAGCTGCCGCCTCGGACCTGGATCATCGGAGCTGCTGCCGACGCAATCGGTGCCAGGCTTTCCGCGGTCTCGCTGCCGTCTCTTGGCGCCGCAGCCCCGGCCGGCGCCGTGCGTCCCGGTGACACCGTTGCGATCCTCTATACGTCGGGCACCACGGGGCCTGCGAAGGGTGTGTGCTGTCCGCAGGCGCAGCTGTTCTGGTGGGGCATCTATTCGGCGCGGGCGCTCGGAATCCGCGAGGGCGATGTGCTGTTCACGACGCTGCCGCTGTTCCACACCAACGCGCTGAATGCGTTCTATCAGGCGCTGCTGAACGGATGCACGTACGTGCTCGAGCCGAAATTCTCTGCTTCCGGCTTTTGGGCTGCCGCGCGACAGCACAATGCGACGGTCGGCTATCTGCTCGGTGCGATGGCGTCGATGCTCCTGGCGCAGCCGAGGAGCGCAGACGAGTCAATGCATCGTCTTCGTGTCGCGCTTGGCGGCGGCGTGCCGCCGCAAATCCACGGCCCGTTCCACGAGCGCTTCGGCGTACCGCTGGTCGACGGCTACGGGTCGACCGAGACGAATTTTGTCTTCGCCGGCACGATTCCGTCGGATCGGGCGGGGACGATGGGGTACCTGGCCGATGGTATCGAGGCGCGGATCGTCGACGAGAATGATTCCGAGCTGCCTGATGGAGAGGCCGGCGAGCTCGTGCTTCGCGCGCGAGAACCCTTTGCGTTCGCGTCCGGCTATTTCGGCATGCCGGAGAAGTCAGTGGAGGCCTGGCGAAATCTGTGGTTCCACTCAGGCGATCGGGTCGTTCGCGATTCCGACGGGCATTACCGCTTCATCGATCGCATGAAGGATTCCATCCGCAGGCGTGGCGAGAACGTGTCCTCGTGGGAGGTCGAGCAGGCGATCCAGGCGCATCCCGCGGTCGCTGCCTGCGCGATCTACCCGCTGCCGTCGGAGTTGGGTGAGGACGAAGTTGCTGCTGCGATTCTGCTGGAACCGGGGCACTTGCTACAGCCGGTCGACATCGTCAGGCATTGCGAAGGGCGGATCGCCTATTTCGCCATTCCGCGCTATGTGCGAATCCTCAGTCAGATGCCGCTGACGGAGAACGGCAAGATCAAGAAGGGCGTGCTGCGCGATGCCGGTGTCACGACGGATACATGGGATCGCGAAGCGGCCGGCGTGAAGATACGACGCTGACGTCGTATTCGCTCAAGGTTTTTGCAAGGCGTCCCTGACGGCGGCCTTGAGTTCGTCGAGCTCGCCGATCAATCCATCGAACCGATCTGCCGGGAAATCCGCCAGCAGCTCGGCAAGCCATGCGCCGTGGCTCTTGGCCATTCGCCTGAAGATCTTGCGGCCTTCGACCGTCATACAGACGATCTGCACGCGCCGGTCGAGGTTCGACGCCGTGCGAGTGATGTATCCATCTGCGACCAGGCGGTCGACGATTGGCGTGAGGTTCCCGGCCGAGACCATCAGGCGCTTGGGCAGCTCTCCCAGCACAAGTCCGCTTGGTTCGCGGTCGAGCTGGGCGAGAACGTCGAAGCGGGGCATCGTGAAGTCGAACTCTTCGCGAAACCGGCGCCGCAACTCGCCTTCGATGAGGGACGTGCAGGCGAGCAGTCGGAGCCAAAGGCGTGTTTGAGCCCTGTACTCAGCCTCCTGATCCGTCTCGTTCCTGGCCGAAACAGGCGTGGACTCCTTCGCGAGTGCCAATCGAATCTCCCGGGCGTCGTGGCTTACGAAAGCTGACGCAGCTCTCGTGGACATTGGCAAGATAGTTCGTGCCAAAAGTAAATTCAAGGCTGGGTCCGAGGGATCCGGAATCGGCGCCGCCGTGTATCCGATTTACACTAAATTTCAGGATCGGCGCTGCGGTGAGGGGCGTGCCCTCCGAGGTCTTTGCAGAACCGTCTTGACAATGCACGCATCGAGGAAATATTTTATACTTAAAATAATTTGGGTGAGAGCTCGGCGCAACGCGCGAAAGCGAGGGATCATGCGCATAGTCTGTATCGGCGGCGGGCCGGCCGGCCTCTATCTGGGCCTCCTGATGAAGCGTCGACATCCGGAACATGTCATCACGGTCGTCGAGCGCAACAAGCCCTACGATACGTTTGGCTGGGGGGTGGTATTCTCCGATGCCATGATGTCTGCGATGCGTCTTGCCGACCCCGAGAGCGCGGCCGAGATCGAGAACGCCTTCAATCATTGGGACGACATCGAACTGGTCTTCAAGGGGACGCGCCAGCGCACGACCGGCCACGGCTTCATCGGCATTGGCCGCAAGCATCTGCTCAACATTCTCCAGAGGCGCTGCGAGGCTCTGGGTGTCGAGCTCGCCTTCGAGCGTGAGGTGGAGTCCGATCTCGAATTCCCCGACGCCGACCTGATCGTCGCCTGCGACGGTGTCAACTCCAGGATTCGCGCCCGCTATGCCGAACAGTTCCAGCCGGACATGGTGATCCGGCCGAACCGCTACATCTGGCTCGGCACCAAGAAGGCGTTCGACGCCTTCACGTTCGACTTCCAGAGGACGGAGCACGGCTGGTTCCAGGCACATATCTACAAGTTCGATGCGGAAACCTCGACCTTCATCGTCGAGACCACGGAAGAAGCCTACAATGCTCACGGGCTGGGCGAGCTCGATCAGCAGGGGTCGATCGACTTCTGCGAAAAGATCTTTGCCGAGACGCTCGACGGTGCGAAGCTTTTGACCAACGCCCGCCATCTGCGCGGCTCGGCCTGGCTCAATTTCAGCCGCCTGATCTGCGGCAAGTGGAGCGTGTTCAACGGCCGCTCCCACGTCGTGCTGATGGGGGACGCAGCGCACACCGCGCATTTCGCCATCGGGTCGGGCACCAAGCTTGCGCTCGACGACGCCATCGAGCTCGCCAACCAGTTCGATCGCCATGGTCACGGTCGCGACCGCATCCAGACCGTGCTGGAGGCCTACGAGGAAGTGCGCCGCGTCGACGTGGCGCGCATCCAGAACGCGGCGCGCAATGCCATGGAATGGTTCGAGGTGGTCGGCCGGCGCTATGCCGATACGCTCGAGCCGCCGCAGTTCTTCTATTCGATGCTGACGCGTTCGCAGCGTATCAGCCATGAAAACCTGCGCCTGCGCGACCGTGCCTGGCTGGAAGGATTCGAGCGATGGTTTGCCGCGCGCTCGGGCATCGCCGTCGAGGACGACGAACGGGTACCGCCACCGATGCTGACGCCGCACCGCGTGCGCGGCCTCACGCTGGCGAACCGCATCATGGTCTCGCCGATGGCGATGTATTCGGCGAAGGATGGGCTGATCAACGACTTCCACATCGCTCACCTCGGAGCGCGCGCCATGGGTGGCGCCGCTTTGATCTTTGCCGAGATGACCTGCGTCTCACCGGATGCCAGGATCACGCCGGGCTGTCTCGGGCTCTGGAACGATGAGCAAGCGGCACAATGGTGCCGGCTGGTCGATCTGATCCATAGCCTCGGACACGCCAAGGTCGGCATCCAGCTCGGCCATGCCGGGCGGAAGGGATCGACCCGGCTCGCTTGGGAGGGGATTGACCAGCCGCTGGCTTCAGGCAATTGGCCGCTGATCTCGGCTTCCGCGCTGCCCTATCTGCCGCGCAGCCAGTTGCCGCGGCAAATGAACCGCACCGACATGGTCCGCGTCCGCGACGATTTCGTCGCCGCAACGCGCCGTGCAGCCGACGCCGGTGTCGATTGGCTCGAGCTTCATTGCGCCCATGGCTATTTGCTGTCGAGCTTCCTGTCGCCGCTGACCAACCGGCGAACTGACGAATATGGCGGCAACCACGAGAATCGTGCGCGCTTTCCGCTGGAGGTGTTCAGGGCGATGCGCGCGGCATGGCCCTCCGATCGGCCGATGTCGGTGCGGCTGTCCTGCCATGACTGGACCGAAGGCGGCAACACGCCGGCCGACGCTGCGATCTTCGCTGTGATGTTCAAGGAGGCGGGAGCAGACGTGATCGATTGCTCCTCGGGACAGGTCTGGAAGGAGGAACGGCCGATCTACGGCCGCCTGTTCCAGACGCCATTCGCCGATCTGATCCGCAACGAAGTCGGCATCGAGACGATTGCAGTCGGCGCGATCTCCGAGGCCGATCACGCCAACTCGATTCTCGCGGCTGGCCGCGCGGATCTCTGCGCGATTGCGCGGCCGCATCTTGCCGACCCGGCCTGGACGCTGCACGAAGCCGCGCGCATCGGCATCACAGCGGTCAACTGGCCGAAGCAATATCTGTCCGCCAAGGGACAATACGAAGCCAATCTGGCGCGTGCCGCTGCCGTGGCCGCGCCGTGAGCGAAGGAGGGATCGGATGAACTCCGTGGTAAAGATGATCCGGCGCGAATGGCTGGACTGGCCGTTCTTCGAGCCCCGCCATCTTGCGATCGGCGAAGCGCTCGATCGCTTCGTGCAGTCGGGAGCCCTCGACAAGATCGATCACAATGATGTGGATGGCGCCTGTCGCAAGCTTGTGCGCGCGATGGGCGAGGCGGGGTTGCTCGATTGCGCGGTCGCGGCGCCCGATGGCGATGCGACGTCGATCGATTCCCGCTCGATCTGCCTGTCGCGCGAGTCGCTGGCCTATGCCGATGGCCTCGCCGATTTTGCTTTCGCCATGCAGGGGCTTGGCTCCGGAGCGATTGCACTGGGTGGCTCGGCGGAGCTGCGCAAGGCCGTGCTGCCGAAGGTGCGTTCCGGCGAATGGCTCGCGGCCTTCGCGTTGTCCGAGAAGGAGGCGGGATCGGACGTCGCGGCGATGTCCTGCACGGCGCGGGCCGACGGCGACAACTTCGTCATCGACGGCGAGAAGACCTGGATCTCGAACGGCGGCATTGCCGATGTCTATACGCTGTTCGCTCGAACGGGCGAGGCGCCGGGCGCCCGCGGCATTTCGGCCTTCGTCGTCTTTCCGGATGATCCCGGTTTTAGCATTGCCGAGCGCATCGACGTGATTGCGCCGCACCCGCTGGCGACGTTGCGCTTCACCAATTGCCGGATTCCCGCGAGCCGCAGGCTCGGCGCGCCCGGGGGCGGGTTCAAGCTCGCGATGCAGACGCTGGATATTTTCCGCGCATCGGTCGCCGCCGCAGCCGTCGGCTTTGCCCGTCGCGCGCTCGACGAGGCATTGTCGCATGCGCGCAGCCGAAACATGTTCGGTGCGACGCTGGGGGATCTTCAACTGACCCAGGCCGCGCTCGGCGACATGGCGACCGACACCGACGCCGCGGCGTTGCTGACCTACCGCGCGGCCTGGCGTCGCGATGTGCAGAAGCTTCCGACGACGCGCGAAGCTGCCATGGCGAAGCTGACCGCCACCGAGACCGCGCAGCGCGTCATCGACCGTGCCGTCCAGATGTTCGGCGGGCGCGGCGTGCGCAAGGGAGAGGTCGTCGAAAGTCTCTACCGCGAAATCCGCGCGCTGCGCATCTACGAGGGCGCGACCGAGGTCCAGAAATTGATTGTCGCCCGCGAGCTGTTGAAGCCGCGCTGAGAGGATTGAGAACTACGCATGTGCACGATCAGCAAGCCGGAAGTCCCCGCGACGGGCGGTCTGCAACTGCTTCAGCCCAGCGGCTGGCCGCAGCCGAGGGGGTATGCGAACGGCGTCATGGCTGAAGGACGACTCATCGTGACGGGTGGTGTGGTCGGTTGGGACGCAGCCGGGCGATTTGCCGACGGACTCGTTGCGCAGGTCCGCCAGACGCTCGAAAACATCGTCGCGATCCTGGCAGAGGGCGGCGCGCGGCCGGACCATCTCGTGCGCCTGACCTGGTACGTCGTGGACATGGACGAATATGTGTCGAACCTGAAGGCGCTCGGCAAGGTCTATCGCGAGGTCATTGGCGCCCACTACCCCAGCATGGCGCTTGTGCAGATCGTGCGTCTCGTCGAGCCATCCTCGCGTGTCGAGATCGAAGCGACGGCCGTCGTCCCGCGCTGACGAAGGCGTCGGCCGCAGGCCCGCGGCGAGACCGCGACGATGGAAAGCTCTCTACGGCGCCCATGATGGATTGGAGCGAGAGCTCAATATTTTCAATCGGCTAAGGGGCGGCGTGTGCACGATGTGTGCACCGGGAGATGCAAAGAAATCTATCGACGGCAAATCTGAGCAGGCGGTCTGAGGCGTGATGCTGACCTCGGCTTCCGCGCGATCGAATTGACGAGAGCAGTGCAGCGACTACAACAGGCGTTTCGCCGCCGGTCATGAGAGAGAAAGAAGCCCAATGTTCCTGACCGAGAACGATCTGAATGAATTGGTGGCATGGCGACGCCATCTTCACGCCGTGCCGGAACTGTCGGGGCAAGAGGCAAACACCGCGGAAGCCGTGCGGGCCCGTCTTCAGGCGGCGGGTGCCGACAGGATCGTTTCGGGCCTCGGTGGTCACGGCGTGCTTGGAATCTATGATGGACGTGAGTCTGGCCCGACGATCATGCTTCGGGCCGAACTGGATGCACTGCCGATCCAGGAAAAATCAGAACTCAAGCATCGATCACTGGTAGCAGGAAAAGCCCATCTCTGCGGTCATGATGGTCATATGGCAATTCTGGCGGCCGTAGCGCAAAATCTGAGCCAGCAACGTCCAAGCCGAGGTCGCGTAGCGCTCCTGTTTCAGCCGGCCGAGGAGGACGGGTCCGGTGCGGCCGCCGTTCTGGCTGACGCGAAGTTTGAGCAGGTGCGGCCCGACTTTGTCTTCGCGCTGCATAACCTACCTGGGCTCGGTTTTGGACAGGTCTCCCTTGCCGAGGGCTTGGTGAACTGCGCCTCGCAAGGAATGCGGATCAGATTATTGGGACGAACCACGCACGCGTCGAATCCGGAGCTCGGTATCTCCCCGAAAGACGCGCTCGCCAGGCTTCTGCTGGAGATTCCCGCGCTTGGGCACGGTACGGAGCTGGACGACGACTTCTCGATGCTGACGGTCACCCACGCAAGACTTGGGGAGCCTGCGTTCGGTATCGCGCCGGGCTTCGGCGAGTTGTGGGCGACACTGAGAACATGCACCGACGTGATGATGGAACGGCTCCGACTGGAGGCGGAAGACTTGGTTCGACGCGTGACGGCCGGTGAGGGGCTGAGCACGGAAATCGCTTATCGCGACGTCTTCAATCATTGCGCAAACGACGTCGATGCTGTTGCCCATCTTAGAAGCGCGCTGGACGCAGAGGGGGTGCGACATTCGGCGGAGGGCCTTCCGCTGCGTGGTTCCGAGGACTTCGGACGTTTTGGCTCCCGTGCGAAGTCGGCGATGTTTTTCCTGGGAGCCGGCAAAGAGCATCCCGGGTTGCATGAGCCGAACTACGACTTTCCGGATCAGTTGATAGACGTTGGTGCAAGAATATTCATGCGCACTATACGCAACCTGCTTGGCTAAATCGAGAATTCCGGACGGAGTGACAGCGTACCGCCTGCATGTCACACGTTGGATCGCCGATTAGAACGATTTGAATCTAGAAGCATTCGAATTTGCGCGGTGAGATTCGAAACAGGTAATCGCTCTCCGACCACGACGGTTTGTCGTGCAACCTTAGATGATTTCTAGGTCCCAATTCCTTCTCGCAGCGCCGTCATATGTTAGGAAGCGACGGGGACTTGCTTGCTAGTGGAATTGGGGCGTAGGAATGACGCGTGAACTCTCGGCCAGGAAAATCGTGCGTACACTATCGTTGGGGGCGGTGAGTTATCTCGCACTGTCGATGGAATCTTCGGGTGACCTTCAGCATGCGGCTGCGCAATCCAATCTGCCGCCCGTGACCGTCGATGCTCCGAAGCCGAGAGTCCGTCAGCCGGTCCAGAGATCACAGTCGACGCGCGCCTCGCGTGGACAGCGATCCGTCGCCGCGGCGGCTCCGCGCCAGGCTGCACCCGTTCCCTATGTGGTGCCTTCGACCGGTACGGTCGGCACGGTGCCGCCCGCCTACGCAGGCGGCCAGGTCGCGACCGGCGGGAGTCTCGGCCTGCTCGGTAATCGCGGCGTGATGAACACGCCGTTCAACCAGACGAGCTATACGGCGGAGTTGATCAAGAATCAGCAGGCGCGAACTGTCGGCGACGTTCTGTTCAACGATCCCTCGGTCCGAATGAAGACTCCTGCCGGCAACGGCATTGATGGCGTCTACATCAGGGGATTCTATCATGACAGTGGCGACTATGCCATGAACGGCCTCTATGGAATGGCGCCGTTCTATTCCACGTCAGCGAATTTCCTGGAGCGGGTCGAGGTTCTGAAGGGCCCGGGGGTGCTTCTCGGCGGCATGCCGCCTGCAGGCGCCAATGGTGGCAGCATTAACTTGGTGACGAAGCGCGCACCGGACTTCGACATCACACAACTTACTGCACTTTATATATCAAAGTCTCAGTTCGGATTGCAGACCGATGTGAGCCGTCGATACGGCGAACATAAGGAATGGGGCGTCCGGTTCAATGGTGAGGCGCGGGGCGGCTCGACTGCGTATGATCGGCAGACTGATCAGTTCGGCAACGCCGTGCTCAATCTCGACTACCGGGGCGAACGCGTGCGCTTTTCAACGGATATCGGCTATCAGGCCGATAATCTGAAGCCGCCGCTGCGGTTCCTGACGTTTACCACTAGTCCTCCATTCGCGACCACTATTCCGGTTCCTGCCCTTCCGAAGCCCGGCGCCAATTACATGCCGGAATGGGCGACATGGAAACCGAAAGATGCGTTTGCCATGACGCGTGGCGAAGTCGATCTGACGGAGTCGGTGACTGCATATGGTGCGGCTGGATACCACAAGAGCGAGATCGACTACGTCTATCCATCGCCGCGCATCACGAGCGCGAACGGCAACTGGACGGCCGCTCCATTCAGCGGGCGAGATGTTTATGACAATTATACGGGTGAGGTCGGGCTGCGAGCCTCGGTCGATACCGGCCCCATCAATCACCTCTTGACTGTGAACTACTCGGCTTTCGAGCGCGATTACAGTTCGTTCGGTAGGGCAGGCGCTGCGGTCAATTCGAATTTGTACAATCCGGTTCCGATCCCTTATCCGAACTTCGCTACTGTCGTCCAGAATTTGGAGACGCGGACCAAGCTTAGCAGCGTCGGTATCGCTGACACGATGTCGATGTTCAACGAAAGGCTTCAGTTCGTTGTCGGCGCGAGGCGGCAAACGGCAGGCGTGGATAGCGTGAACCTGTTGACCTCTGCCAAATCGAGTGTCGACGTTCCGACCTGGAGCCCCGGTTATGCGGTCATCGTCAAGCCGGTGGAGAACATCTCCCTTTACGCAAACTACATCGAAGGCTTAAAGGCACCTGAAGTCGTTGTCGGCGCCACGTCGTACTCCAACGTCGGCGAGATCATTCCTCCTGCTCAGACGAAGCAGAAGGAAGTCGGCATGAAGGTCGATATGGGCCGGATCGGATTTACGGCTAGCGCATTTGACATTACCAGCCCGAACATTATTTCGGTCGCAGTGCCGGGGCAAACCCTACCTGCGAGGCGGCTTTCCGGCGAGCAGCGCAATCGGGGCTTCGAACTGTTCACCTTCGGTGAGCTGACCCCGACGTTCCGGGTGCTGGGTGGCGTGACCTTCATTGACGGCGAGGTTGTGAGGCAGGCGGTCTCCGTCGGATCGATCATCGTCAACTACAACGGCAAAGTTCCCGTTGGCGTGTCGGCGGTTAACCTGAACCTGGGCGCCGAGTGGGACACCCCGTTCCTGCCGGGGCTGACTATGACTGGCCGGGTTATCTACACTAGCGAGAGCTACGCCAACGATGCGAATACACAGGAGCTTCCTGCGTGGACGCGAGTCGACCTTGGCGCACGCTACACCTTTCTGTCGCCGTGGAACGGCAAACCGATTGTTGTTCGCGCCAGCGTAGAGAACGTGTTCAACGAGGCGTACTGGAATTCTTATCGTACCGTGAGCAGTGCAGTCTCGCTCGGCGCGCCGCGCACCTACCTCCTGTCGACAACGTTCAACTTCTGAACGCCAAGTCCTTGGTACTTCCGATGCGTACCGCCGCGGAACTCGTCCGCGGCGGTTTTCGTTGGTCCATGGTCAGGAAAGCTATTCTTCGAGATTGATGACAGCACAATGAAGCGCTGTTCGACATGAATGCGCGATCTTGCCGCCTCGAGAAAGTTCCTGCTTGCGCGTTTAGAATTACAGCAATCCGCGATCTGTCCCGAAATCCCAATATTTTCCCGCGTGTTGCCGGGCAAGCGCGGAGGTTGCATTGTGTTCGCGCGTCGCCAGTTTTGAGGTCTTAAAAAAAGGCGCGTCGATATTGCTTTGACCCTCGTCTTCTTCTGACCTAGTCAAACGTCTCTGCTTTCGCTTTCCGAAAAGGGGACCGAGTCATGATGGTATTCGACAGGGACGACGTCACCTTCACCGTCGTCGTCAATCACGAGGAGCAATACTCCATCTGGCCGACGTTCAAGGAAATTCCGAGCGGCTGGAAGGCGGTGGGGAAGACCGGCAGCAAGAAGGAATGTCTCGACCACATCGAACAGGTGTGGACCGACATGCGCCCGCTCAGCTTGCGCAAATTCATGGACGATGCGGCGCCTCGGCAGTCGGCGTAGCCAGCGGGGCTCGGTCGTCCGATGCGGCTTCTTTGTCTGCCTTATTCCGGCGGCAGCGCCATGTTCTATGCGCGGTGGCGCAGGCTGCTGCCGTCGTGGATCGACGTTCGGCCGGTGGAATGGCCCGGGCGCGGCGCGCGCATGGACGAGCCGCTGGCGACCGATCCGCGCGTGCTGGCAGCGCAGCTCGCTGGCGAGCTTGCCGCGCAGCTCGACGGGCCCTACGCGTTGTTCGGGCACAGCCTCGGCGCCGTGATCGCGTTCGAGCTCGCACATGGCCTGCTCGATCGCGGAGTGCCTGCGCCGGCCATTCTCTTCGCCTCGGGTGCGGAGTCGCCGGCGGTTCGGGACGGCAGCAAGTGGCGCCATCCCCTGAGCGACGAAGCGCTGATGCAGGAGCTGCGCAATCTTCAGGGCACGCCCGACGAGGCGCTGTCGAATGCAGAGCTGATGCGGTCCGCGCTGCCGGTGCTGCGCGCAGACTTTCTGATGTGCGGGGCCTATGTCTACCGGCCGCGGCGTCCATTGCCGTGCCCGGTACACGTTTTTGGCGGAGCGGACGACGAGACCAGCCGCGAAGCACTCGAGGCTTGGCGGCAGGAGACCTCGGCGGCATTCACGCTCGATATTCTGCCCGGGCATCACTTCTTCATTCACACAGAGCAGGCCGAGCTGATCGACCGGATCGGCTGGGCGCTGGTCCGGCAATCGGGGCGATCGACTGCTTCGCATCGGAGCGAGGATCATGAGCGCATTCTCCGTCCAGCCACTCATTGACGGCAAGACTCTCCCCATGCTGCTCAGGCCAGGTGAGGCCGGGCAGCCGCTCGGCCAATCCCTTCCCATGCTGCGTGCGACGATCGACCGGTACCTGACCGACAGCGGCGGCATCGTATTTCGCGATTTCTCGCTCGATGGTCCCGATGCGTTTCGGGCCTTCGCGGCCGATTTCGGTCATCCGCTGCTGACCTACGAGTTCGGGTCGACGCCGCGTTCGCAGGTGACCTCGGGCGTCTACACGTCCACGGAGTATCCGCCGCACCAGCATATCCCGCTGCATAACGAGCAGGCCTATACCCGCGATTGGCCGATGAAGATCTGGTTCTACTGCATGCAGCCGGCGCTGGAAGGCGGCGAGACGCCGATCGCCGACAGCCGCGCCATCTATCGCGACATGCCGCCGGCGATTCGCGGGCGGTTTGCCGACAAGGGCGTGATGTATGTGCGGAACTACGGCAACGGGCTCGACGTCGAATGGCAGCAGGTGTTCGGCACCGACTCCAGATCGGAGGTGGAGGCTTACTGCGCTCGCCACGACATCGAATGCGAGTGGAAGGAAGACGGCGAGCTCCGCACGCGCCAGATCTGTCAGGGCACGGCGCAGCACCCGATCACCGGTGACTGGGTCTGGTTCAACCAGGCGCATTTGTTCCACGTCTCCAATCTCGAGCCGGAGGTGCGCGAGAGTCTGCTCGACGTGGTCGAGAACGAAGCCGATCTGCCGCGCAACGTCTTCTATGGCGACGGTTCGACGATCGAGGATGAGACGCTGTCAACGGTCCGGACCGTTCTCGAGAAGCATAAGATCAGCTTTCCCTGGCAGGCCGGCGACGTCGTGATGCTCGACAACATGCTCACGGCGCACGCGCGTGCCCCGTTCAAGGGGCCGCGCAAGGTGATCGTCGCAATGGCCGAAGCTCATCGGCAGCGGTGATCGGCAAGGGTGATCGGCGGCACGTCTCATTCGGGCGGTGGGGATTTTCGGCGCGCGGCCGGATAGGAATTCGAGAACATGGACAGATCCAACCTCGTCGAACGCTTGCGAGAGCACGCTGCCTTGCGACCGGAGAAGGTGGCTTTGCGGTTCCTCGAAGGCGACGACGTCGCCCACGAGCTGACGTTCGCCGCGCTCGACGCTCGGATCAGGGCACTTGCGGCGTGGTTGCAGCAGATGGGTGGGGCAGGCGAACGGGCGGTGATTCTGCTTCCGAGCGGGATCAACTATGCAGTCGCATTCTATGCCTGCCTGTATTCGAGCGTAATCGCCGTGCCGGCGTATCCGCCTGAGGGCGGCCCCGATCGCTATGCGGGACGACTCAACGGTATCCTGCGCGATGCCGCGCCTCGCTTCATCCTGGTGGAGACGGGGCTGCGCGGTCTCATCGAGGCGGCATTGCCCGAGCTCGCCGACGTGGAGATCGTTGCGGTGGACACGATTTCGTCCGATCTCGCGGCGGACTGGTGCGAGACGAGGCCTGCCGCCGATGAGATCGCATTTCTCCAATACACGTCCGGATCGACCTCGCAGCCGAAGGGCGTTTGCGTCTCTCATGGCAATCTGGCGGCCAACGAACGAGCCATTGAAGCGGCCGCTGGCGGAACGCCGGACGACGTCTTTGTCAGCTGGCTACCGCTCTATCACGACATGGGACTGATTGGCGGGCTTCTGAACCCGCTGTTCACGGGCTTTACCGGCGTCCTGATGTCGCCGCGGAATTTCCTTGAGCGGCCGCGACGTTGGCTCGAGGCCATTGACCGCCACGGCGGCACGATGAGCGGCGGCCCCGACTTCGCGTACTCACTCTGCACCGACCGCATCTCGGAAGAGACCATCCGTCGGCTCGACCTCAGCCGGTGGAGGTTTGCGTTCTCGGGCTCGGAGTTCGTCCGCCGGACCACCTTCGAGAAATTTGGCGACCGGTTTGCGCGTGCCGGCTTCAATCGGCGGGCGTTGACGGCCTGCTATGGCCTTGCGGAGGCGACGCTGCTGGTCACGGCCGGCGATATCACCGCCGAGACCGTGAGCTATACGCTCGACACCGCGGAACTCGCTGCCGGCCGCATCGCGAGCGCCAGCGAAGGTACGGACCTCGTGGCATGCGGCCGAACTGCTGCTGGTCACGCCGTGCGCATCATGCGTGTCGACGGATCGGCGGGGACGGAGGCGAGTGAGGTGGGTGAGATCTGGGTCGCCGGTCCCAGTGTCGCGCTCGGCTACTGGAACAATGTCGAGGCCACGCATCACGCCTTCGTCGAGCGAGATGGCGCGCGTTGGCTGCGGACCGGCGACATCGGCTTCCTTCGCGACGGCGCACTCGTGGTGGCCGGTCGTCTCAAGGACCTCTTGATCGTTCGCGGGCAGAACGTCTATCCGACGGATGTTGAGCAGGCGGTCGAAGCCGAGGTCGAATCCGTCCGCCGCGGACGGGTTGCCGCCTTTCCCGTCGAGGTCGACGGGCGTGAAGCCATCGGAGTGGCGGCGGAGTTCAGCCGCGCCGTGCTCAAGCGCACCAACCCGGAAGCGCTCGCACATGCGATCGGCGAAGCCGTCCTCCGGCAGGCGCAGGAATATCCGGCCGTGATCGTTCTGCTGAATCCGCAAGCGATGCCGCTGACCACGAGCGGCAAGCTGCAGCGGTCGGCCTGCGCAGCGCGTCTCGCCGACAACACGCTCGACAGCTTCGCGGTGTTCGAGAGAGGACGTCGCCGCGGCGCTGCATCCCTGACGGTGCCGGCGACTGATACCGAGCGCGCCGTCGCCTCGATCTGGTGCGACGCACTTGGCGTCGCGGCGGTGCATCGCGAGGACGATTTCTTTGTGCTGGGCGGAAACTCGATCGCGGCTGGTCAAGTCGCCGCGGCGATCCGCGACCGCCTGGACGTGGAAGTGGAGCTGCGCACCTTCTTCGACGCGCCGGCGCTTGCGGCCTTTGCTGGCCGGATCGATGCCCTGGCGGGCACCGGTGCTGGCCGGGCGCTCCCGCCGATCCCATGGTCCGCCGCGGCCGATCGCGCGAGGCTGTCGCACGCGCAGGATCGGCTCTGGTTCCTCTGGAACATGGACCCTGCTGGGACAGCCTATACCGTTGCGAGCACAATCGGTCTGAAGGGACGGCTCGACTGTACAGTGCTTTCGCGTGCTTTCGGCGAGATCGTCCGTCGTCACGAGATATTGCGGACCACATTCGTCGCCAGGGACGGCCGCGGAACGCAGCTCGTCCACGATGTCATGAGCATCGGCATCCGGCATGAGGATATTCGAGCTTATTCTGCACGGGAACGCTCGGAGCGCGCGGAGACGATCAGGCGATCCGAGCTCGGCAAGCCGTTCGATCTCGTGAACGGGCCGCTGTTGCGGGCGGTGATGCTTCAGCTGGCGGACGATGCCTACGAATTGCTGTTGCTTGCCCATCACATCATCGTCGATGGTTGGTCGCTTGATGTGTTGCTCGAAGAGCTGGCCGCTCTCTATCGAGCCGGTACCGGTCAGGGTACAAGCGTGCCGCCGGTTCCGGCGATTCAATATGCTGATTTTGCGGCCTGGCAGCGAAGCTGGCTTGCGGGCGGGGAGGGCGATCGGCAGCTCGCCTATTGGCGCGCCAAGCTCGGCGATGTTCACCCCGTGCTGGCGCTGCCGCATGATCGGCCGCGCCCGACGATCCAGAGCCATGCCGGCGATACGATCGGCCTTGCCATCGACGGCACACTTGCGTCCCGGCTCCGGGAAATCGCCGGCGAGCATCACGTCAGCGTCTTCATGCTGCTGCTTGGGGCATATTACGCGCTGCTCCATCGCTACACCGGGCAGAGCGATTTGCGTGTCGGCGTGCCGGTCGCCGGGCGTCGGCATACGCAGCTCGAACGACTGATCGGATGTTTCGTCAACACGCTGGTGCTGCGGGCCGAGATGGCCGCCGAAGCGAGCTTCACCAGCCTGTTGCGTCAGGTCAGGGAGTCGGTGGTCGAGGCGCTGACGCACCAGGATCTTCCATTCGAAATGCTGGTCGACGGCCTCAAGCCCGAACGCAGCGGTGGGCACAATCCCCTGTTCCAGGCGAAGTTCAACTACATGACGGCGCCGGGCGGTTTCTCCGGCGTCGAGGGGCTCGCCGCCGACATCGACATTGTCGATCTCGCTGGTTCGCATTTCGATGTCGCCCTCGACGTCATCGATGGCGTCGGCATGAAGGTCACGTTCAACTACGCCACCGATCTGTTCGATCGTCCGACTATCGCGCGATTGGCGACGCAATTCGGTTCGATGCTGCGCCAGATTGCCGACAATGCCGAGCGGCGGATATCGGACTTCGTCATCGACGACGAACACCGGCAGACCCTGCCGAGCGAGGCTGCGGCGTTCGGCTTCGCCGATGTGGTGAGCCTTCATCGCGCGGCGATCGCGGATCGACAGACCGCCATCGCCATTCGATGTGGCCGGGAGCAATTGACCTTTGCGGCGCTCGAGCACCGGTCGAACCGTATCGCGCACGCCCTCATCGCCACGGGCGTGGCACGCGAGACACCGGTTGCGCTGTGGATCGAGCGCTCGCCGGCCTTTGTCGTCGCCTTGCTCGGTGTGCTGAAGGCGGGCGGCTCTTATGTCCCGCTCGATCCGAAATGGCCGTTGCAGCGCGTCCGCCGTATCCTGACCGACGGCGGCATCGACATCATGCTTGCGGCGGGCGACAAATTGGCGGATGCGCGCGAGCTGGGCTGCCTGGTGCTCGACGCGGAGGCGGAAGCGGCGCGCGCCGAGGTGTCGAGCCTGCCGCTCGACACGACCATTCATCCAACGCAGACCGCTTACGTCATCTATACCTCCGGATCGACCGGCGCGCCTAAGGGCGTCAGCGTCTCGCACGGGGCCTTGGCCAATTACGTGCAAGCCCTGTTGCAGCGCCTGAAGCCGCGCCCGTCGGCGAGCATGGCGATGGTTTCGACGGTAGCGGCCGACCTCGGCCACACTGTCCTGTTCGGTGCGCTCGCATCCGGCGGCACGTTGCATCTGCTGTCACCGGAGGCCGTGTTCGATGCGGATGCGTTTGCGCAAGCGATGCGCGAGGGCGAGGTCGACATTCTCAAGATCGTGCCGAGCCATCTGCGAGGGCTGCTTCAGGCCTCGCGCTCGGCCGATCTGCTCCCCCGCGACGCGCTCGTCCTGGGCGGCGAAGCGTGCGATGGTGCGCTCCTGGACGACGTCCGGCGCTTGCGGCCGGAATGCCGGATCCTGAATCACTACGGGCCCACGGAAACGACCGTCGGTGCGGTGACGCATGAGTGCGCGGCAGGCCGCGGGGACGGTCCGGTTCCAATCGGTCTGCCTCTTGCCAATCTGCGCGTCCATGTCCTCGATGACGCCTTGAACGAGGTGCCGATCGGCGTGGTTGGCGAGCTCTATGTCGGCGGCGCCGGGCTGGCGCGCGGCTATCGCGGCGCGGCGGGCCTGACCGCGGAACGCTTCGTGCCGGATCCGTTCGGCGCCGCGGGCGAGCGCCTCTACCGAACCGGGGATCGTGGCCGCTGCGACCGCGAGGGTCGGCTGATATTCCTGGGTCGTTCTGATGACCAGATCAAGTTGCGCGGCTATCGCATCGAGTTGGGCGAGGTCGCGCGTGTCATCAAGGCGCTGCAGGGGATCGGTGACGCGGTGGTCGTTTCACGGCCAATCGGTGCGAGTGAGCGCCAGGAGCTGATCGCCTATTGCGTGGCTGAGAGCGGCGCCGCTCCACCGGCCGATGCGATCAAGCAACAGCTGGCTGCAACCGTGCCGGACTATATGGTTCCGTCACACATCGTCATGTTGGCGCAATTGCCGCTGACGCCCAATGGAAAGGTCGATCGTCGCGCCTTGCCCGAACCGGCCGAAGAGGGGGCGTCGGCCGGCTATGCCGCGCCTGCGGGGGATATTGAAATTGCGATCGCGGCGGTCTGGTGCGAGGTGCTCGTTCGCGAGCGCGTCGGCCGCAATGACAATTTCTTCGAACTCGGCGGCGATTCGATCCTGAGCCTGCAGATCATCGCCCGTTTGCGCAAGCGCGGCATCCGGCTTACTCCGAAGCAGATCTTCAGCCAGCAGACGGTTGCCGGGTTGGCGACGGTTGCCGTGATATCGACTGGGACGACCAAGAAGGAGAGACCGGCGGCGAAGGCGTCAGTCGGCGACACCGCATCTGGCATGTCCCATCTGATGCCGATTCAGACGCGCTTCTTCGTCGAGGACATTGCCAACCGGGATCACTGGAACCAAGCGGTTCTGCTGCTGCCCCGGATGCAGGTCGATTGGGAGACGCTGCGGCGCGCGCTTGCGGCCATCTTGGATCATCACGATGCGTTGCGCCTGCGGTTCAGGCAGGTGGATGGCGCCTGGCGGGCGGAGCAGGCGCCGGCGCCGGGGTCAGCAGAATTGTTATGGCTTCATGCGGGCGTCGGCGGCGCGACGGAGGTCACGGCGCTCGCCGGTGCCGCGCAGGAAAGCCTCTCACTGTCTTCGGGACCGCTGCTGCGCGCGGTCGGCATGGACCTGGCGGACGGTAGCCAGCGCTTGCTGCTTGCGATCCATCATCTCGTCGTCGATGGCGTGTCCTGGCGTATCCTGCTGGAAGACCTGGCGTTGGCCTATGACCAGCTGCAGCGTGGCAGTCCCGTCGCGCTGCCGCCAAAGAGCGACTCCTTTGCCTCGTGGAGCGAGCGGCTGCATGCCTATGCGGGAACGGCGGAGATCGCGGCCGAATTGCCGTATTGGCTGGATCGTGGTGCCGGCGCGCGCCTGCCATGCGACGACGACCATGGCGACGTCGATCGTGTCGGTGACGGCGGCGAGGTATCATTGGTGTTCGATGCCTACCTGACGTCGCAACTGCTCGAACAGGCGCCGGCTGCCTATCGGACCCAGGTCAACGATCTCCTGCTCGCCGGTCTCGTGCGCGCGGTGTCGCGCTGGAGCCAGCACGACGAGATCACCGTGGAGCTCGAAGGCCATGGCCGCGAGGAGATCTTCCCGGATGCGGATGTGTCGCGCACCGTCGGCTGGTTCACGACGGCCTTCCCGGTCCGACTGAAAGATGCAGGCGACGAGGCGTCGCTGATCAAGGCGGTCAAGGAGACGCTTCGTGCGATTCCGAACCGCGGGATCGGCTATGGCGTGCTGCGCCATCTCGGCTCCGAGCAGCAACGCCATGCTCTGGCGCAATTGGCGGAGCCGCAGATCGTCTTCAATTATCTAGGCCGCTTCGACGCCAACATAGGAACCAACCAGCGCTTCTCCTTCGCAGCGGAGAGCGCAGGTCCTTCGCGTAGCGCCACGGCGCCCATGCGCGGCTGGCTGAACATTACAGGCCTCGTGCGTGAGGGCCGGCTGGAATTGTCTCTCGGATATGGACGCAAGCGTTACCGGCACGTGACGGTCGAGCGGCTCGCCGCACATTACAAAGACGCACTGCGCGAACTGATCGCCCATTGCTGCAATGGAGCGTTCGGCCTCACGCCATCGGATGTCCCGCTGTCTGGGCTCGCTCAAGCCGACCTCGATCGGTTAGCTGCGAACCTGGATATTCGCGGCATTGAGGACATCTATCCGCTCTCGCCGATGCAGCAGGGCATGCTGTTTCATGCGCTGCGCGATGGTGCCAACGACGCCTATGTGAATCAGGTCGGGCTCGAGCTGTTCGGCGTCGATGCAGGCAAGCTGAAAGCCGCGTGGCAGATGGTCAGCGACCGGCATGCGGCCCTGCGGACCGGTTTTGTCTGGCAGAACCTGTCGGGCGCAGCGCAGCAGATGGTGCATCGCCAAGTGACGGTGCCGTTCATCGCGGAGGATTGGCGCGACAGCGCGCCTGCGGACCTGCAAGCCGCGCTAGCCGAGATATCCCGGCGTGAGCGCGCGATGGGCTTCGACATTTCGCAGCCGCCGCTTCAGCGTATCCGCCTGATCCGGCTCGATGACGACAGGCACTGGCTGATCTGGACCCATCATCACATCTTCGTCGATGGTTGGAGCTCGGCCCGGCTCGTGGCGGAGGTGTTGCAGCAGGCGAGCGGTCACCCGCTGCCGGCCGTGCAGGGCGGCTATCGCGACTACATTGCATGGTTGCAGGGCCGTGATCGCGAAAGCGCCGAGAGGTTCTGGCGCGAGGCTTTGGCAGGGCTCGAAACGCCCATATTGCTCGCGAACACACTGGCGTCTCCCAAAACATCCCTGGCCGAAGGCCATGCCAGCGTCGGGCTTGCGGTGGACGCAGCGCTGACCGAGCGGCTGAAGTCCTTCGCAAAGCGCGAACGGGTGACGCTCAATACGCTCATACAAGGGGCATGGGCGCAGCTGCTGCGGCGTCATTCGGGGCAGTCCGCGGTCTCTTTCGGCGTGACGATATCGGGTCGTCCGGCCGAATTGCCAGGTTCAGAGGAGATGGTGGGTCTCTTCATCAACACGCTTCCCATCGTCGATGCGACCAGCCCACAAGCCATCGTGGGCGATTGGCTGCGCCAGTTGCAGGAGCAGAATTTGGCGCTGCGTGAGCACGGATGGACGCCGCTCTACGACATTCAGCGCCTCGCCGGCCATGCCGGGCAGCCGCTGTTCGACAGCATCCTGGTGTTCGAGAACTATCCGATCGACGAGGGGGTGCTGCGGGGCGGGGAAGGTGGTCCGCGGCTGGGACGTGTGGCGCATGTGACGCCGACGAACTATGCGCTGGCAGTCGCGGTGTTCGCTGCGAGCGACAGGCTGAAGATCGAATTCAACTATGATTCCCGCCGGTTCGACGAGGCGGCGATCCTGCGCCTTCGCGACATTCTCCACGGCCTGCTGGAACGGATCGCGGCGAATGCGGAACGTGCGCTCGGTGATCTCTCTGCGGCAGTCGAGCGGGACGCGCGACGAGCGCTCGAATGGAGTGGCGCAGCGCGGCTGACCTCCGCATCATCCTGCGCCGACGTCGTGATGCATATCGAAGCGCAGGCCGCGCAGGCGCGGTCTGCCATTGCCATCGTCTGCGGCGACCAGCGCATCTCCTATGGCGAGTTGAACGTGCGTGCGAACGCGCTCGCACGACGCCTTCGCCTCTGGAACGTCGGTCCGGATCGGCTGGTCGGCATTGCCTTGAGCCGAAGCCCGGACATGATCATCGCGCTGCTCGCGGTTCTGAAGGCCGGCGGCGCCTATCTGCCGCTCGATCCGGATTATCCGTCCGAGCGGCTTGCCTACATGCTGCGTGACGGCGGCGCGGCGCTGGTCCTGACGCAAGGCGCGCTGCTCGAGCCGCTTGCACCGGTGCTGCGCGAAGCCGGGGTCGAGGCGCTCTGCATCGAGGAGCCATCGCCGCGCGCCGGCGAGGACGGCGGGAACCTCGACATCGAAATCCATCCGGACAGCCTGGCCTATGTCATCTACACGTCCGGGTCGACCGGCGCGCCGAAAGGCGTGGCGGTCGCGCGCGGACCGCTGGCGATGCATTGCGAAGCCATCGGCCGGCTGTACCGCATGACCTCGCGTGACCGCGAGTTCCAGACGGCATCGATCAATTTCGACATCGCCCACGAGCGATGGCTGGTGCCGCTGATGACGGGCGGTTCGCTCGTCCTGCCTTCGAAGCCCGGTCTTCTGATTGACGATCTCGTCAGCGAGATGACCCGTAATGCGGTGACCTCGATCTTCCTGCCGCCGGCCTATGCGGATCAATTGAGCGCGGTATTGCGGCAGGGCGGGCGCAGGCTGGCGATCAGGGCCTGTATCGTCGGCGGCGAAGCCTGGTCCGATACCGGGGTCAGGGCGTTTCGCGAGGCCGTCGATATCGATCTTCTGGTCAACGCCTACGGCCCGACCGAGACGGTGATCGCGCCGACGGCGTGGATCGTCGACGCCGCCGCGCTGAAGCCTCACCAGTCCGCACCGATCGGACGGCCCGTCGGTGCGAGGTCGGCGCACATCCTCGATTCCGACCTCAATATCGTTCCCGTCGGTGTCACCGGCGAGCTGTTCATCGGCGGTGTTGGCCAGGCCCGCGGCTATCTGAAACGGGCTGCACTGACCGCGGAGAGGTTCGTCCCCGATCCGTTCAGCGACGATGGCACGCGCCTCTATCGCACCGGCGATCTCGCGCGCTGGCGCGACGACGGCGTGATCGAATATGTCGGCCGTGCCGACCAGCAGGTGAAGATCCGCGGCTTCCGTATCGAGCTCGGAGAGATCGAATCGCGCCTGCTGGAGCAGCGCGGCGTGCGTGCGGCGGCCGTGGTGACGGGGGAGGGCAGGACCGGGCGCCAATTGCTCGCCTATGCGAGCGGCGAGCCGTCGCTCGACGGCCGCGCCTTGCGCGAGGCACTGTCTGCCGTTCTGCCTGACTACATGGTGCCGTCGTCGGTGACGGTGCTGGAGCAGCTGCCGCTCACCCCCAACGGGAAGATCGATCGGCGTGCACTGCCGGCGCCGGGCGAGGATGCGTTGGCGCGTCGCACCTACGAGGCACCCGAGGACGAGATCGAGCTTGCGCTGGCCGGGATCTGGGCGGAGCTGCTCGACGTCGATCAGGTCGGACGCAACGATCACTTCTTCGAGCTCGGCGGACATTCCCTGCTCGCCGTGCGGGTGCTGAGCCGGGTGTCGCAGGAAATCGGCGTGTCAATCGCGGTCTCGGATCTGTTCGCTCATCCCGACCTTGCGTCATTTGCCCGGGTCGTGTCGATCAGGCTCATCGAGCAAGAATTCGATGCCGAAGAGCTCCGGGAACTGGTGGGAACGGAGCAGTGAGCATGGCTGACACGGCAAAGCCGAGCTTACGCGATCTGGATCCCCAGCAGATGAGAAAGCTCGTCGCGCTGGCCAGGAATCGTGGCCGGAGTGACGCTAGCGCTATCCCGGTGGTGGCGCGGAGCGGATCGTTGGAAATGTCCTTTGCGCAGCAGCGGCTCTGGCTGCTGGCGCAGCTCGATGGTACGAATTCCAGCTATCACATTCGCGGCGCATTGCGGCTTACGGGCGAGCTCGATCTCGAAGCCTTGCGTCGCAGCATCGATCGTGTATTCGCGCGCCACGAAGCGCTGCGCAGCGTCTTTCGCGTGGTGGACGAACAGCCGCGCGTGGTGCTGCTGCCGACGGATGAACGTGTGCCGCTGCTCGAACATGATCTGAGTGGTCGGGACGATCGCGAGCAGGAGCTGGCGCGCCTCTGCCGCGAGGAGGCCGCGACGCCGTTCGATCTCGCCGCAGGACCGTTGGTCCGCGGTCGCCTGATCCGGATGGCGGAGCGAGACCATCTCTTCTTGCTCACCCAGCATCACATCGTCTCGGACGGCTGGTCGATCGGCGTGCTCATGCGTGAGCTCGGTGCTCTCTACCGGGCGTTCGCCGCAGGCAAGGACGATCCTCTGCCGCCATTGGCAATTCAGTATCCGGACTATGCCGCCTGGCAGCGCCGATGGCTGTCGGGCGAGCGCTTGCAGCGGCAGGTCGATTATTGGCGAGAAGCGCTCGCGGATGCCCCTGCCGTGCTCGAATTGCCGACAGACCGGCCGCGTCCGCCAATCAGGTCGCTCGCCGGCGCGTCCCTGCCGATCGAGATCGATGCGGAGCTCGCATCCGGTATCAGGCGACTGAGCCAGGCGTATGGCGCCAGCGCCTTCATGACGGTGCTGGCAGCCTGGGCAGCCGTGCTGTCGAGACTCTCCGGGCAGACGGATATCGTGATCGGGACGCCGACGGCCAATCGAGGCAGGCCGGAGATCGAGGGCCTGATCGGATTCTTCGTCAACATGCTGGCTCTCCGCGTCGATCTCGCGGCCGAGCCGAGCGTCACCGAGCTCCTCCGCCGCGTGCGTGCGGCGGCGCTCGCGGCGCAGGATCATCAGGATCTGCCGTTCGAGCAGGTCGTCGAGATCGTTCAACCGCTGCGACGGCCGGAGCAGACGCCGGTCTTCCAGGTCGTATTCGCCTGGCAAAGCAACGACATGGGAGCCCTCGAGTTGCCTGGCCTCAAGGCCGAGGTCGCTGATATTCCGCTGCAACAGGTCAAGTTCGATCTCGAGCTCAATCTCGGCGAGATGGACGGGCGCATTGTCGGCTCCCTGAATTATGCGACGTCGCTGTTCGACGAGGCGACGATCACGCGCCATCGGGGCTATCTGTTGACCGTGCTGCGGGCCATGATCTCCGATGCGGACCAGGTGGTCGACCGGATCGATATCATTGGTGTCGATGAGCGCAGGCGCGTTCTGGACACGTGGAACGAGACGACCACGCCGTTTCCCTCCGAAAGCTGCATTCACGATCTATTTGCGGAGCAGGTGAGAAGGGCGCCGGATGCCATTGCGCTGGCGCACGAGGACGTTCGTCTGAGCTATAGCGAGCTCGATGCGCGAGCGAACAGGCTTGCGCGGCACTTGATCACCTTGGGATTGGTGCCGGATCAGCCCGTTGCGATCTGCCTGCCGCGCGGCATTGCCATGGTAGTAAGCCTGCTGGCCGTGCTGAAGGCGGGCGGTGCCTATCTGCCGCTCGATCCCGCTTATCCCACAGAGCGGCTACGTCAGATTATCGACGATGCCAGGCCGCGCCTGCTGATCGCAGACGGCACAGGACGCGCGATCATTCCGGATGGGACCTGCGAGATCGTCGACCCCGATGCAGGCACAGGGCAGGCGACCTCGGATCCGAGTGGTCTCGTCGAAGGACTGACTGCGCGAAGCCTCGCGTACATCATCTACACGTCCGGCTCGACCGGCCGGCCGAAGGGGGTAATGGTCGAGCACCGTGGCCTGGTGAATCTGGCGTTGGCGCAGCGGGCGTTGTTCAGCGTCAATTCGAGCAGCCGCGTCGTGCAGTTTGCCTCGCTCAGCTTCGATGCCAGCATCTGGGAAATCGTCATGGCGCTGTGCTCGGGCGCCGCGCTGTTTCTGGCCGGCACGCGCGAGCATCAGGACACCACGGCATTGTTCGGCTATCTCGCGGACAACACGATCACGCATGCGACCCTGCCGCCGGCGATGCTGCACGGGCGGACCGATCTCGAACGGCTCGCCTCGTTGCGGGTTCTCGTTCTTGCCGGTGAATTGCCCAAGGCCGAGCTGGTCAAGGGATTGCCTCCTGGTATTGCCGTCTTCAACGGTTATGGGCCGACGGAGGCAACGGTTTGCGCCACGAGCTGGTTGCGGCATCAGGGTTTTGACGGCGACGCCGCTCCGATCGGTCGACCGCTGCCGAATGCGCGAATCTATCTTCTGGACCGGTTCGGTACGCCCGTTCCGCTCGGCGCGGTGGGCGAAATCCATATCGGAGGGGTCGGTGTCGCGCGCGGTTATCTCAATCGCGCCGATCTGACGGCGGAACGCTTCGTGCGCGATCCCTTCTGCGGCGATGCGGATGCACGCATGTACCGCACCGGCGATCTCGGCCGCTATCTCCCGGATGGCAATATTGCGTTTCTCGGCCGCAACGACCATCAGGTCAAGATCCGTGGCTTTCGCATCGAGCTCGGCGAGATCGAGTTTCGGCTCAACGAGCACGCCGACGTGGCCGATTCAACCGTGCTGGTGCAGCGGGATCACGGTGGTGACGCGCGGCTTGTCGCCTATGTCGCCGTACGTCGCGGCAATGGCGCGGGGCTCGATGCCAATGAATTGGCCAGCGCGTTGCGCGATCACCTGCGTGCGTGTCTGCCGGACTACATGGTGCCGTCAGCGTTCGTAAGTCTCGATGCACTCCCGCTCACGCCGAATGGCAAGGTCGACCGCAAGGCGCTGCCGGCGGCGGAGAACGATGCATATGCGCGGCGCCGTTTCGAGCCGCCGCGAGGCGAGGTCGAGCAGATTGTCGCAAGTATCTGGGCCGAGCTCTTGGGCGTCGAGCGGATCGGACGCAGTGACCACTTCTTCGAGCTCGGCGGCCACTCGCTGCTCGCAGTGCGCATGCTGGAGCGATTGCAGCGGCATGCGCTGAAGGCGGATGCGCGCATGCTGTTCGCGAAGCCGGTGCTGGGGGACTTTGCCGCCAGCCTCGATGGCGGCGTAGAAGCCGACGTTCCGGTCAATCGGATCACCCAGCAGACGACGGCGATCACACCGGAATTGCTGCCGCTGATCACGTTGACACAATCCGACATCGACAGCATCGTGGCCGGCGTTCCCGGCGGCGTCGCCAACATCCAGGACGTCTACGGCCTCTCGCCGCTTCAGGATGGCATCCTCTTCCATCACCTGCTGTCGAAGGAAGGCGATCCCTATCTGCTGGTTGGCCGGATGGCTTTTACTGACCGCGGCCTGCTCGATCGTTATCTCGACGCGGTCCGGCAGGTGGTCGCCCGTCACGACATTCTGCGAACGTCCATCGTGTGGAACGGACTGTCCACGCCGGCACAGGTGGTTTGGCGGCAGGCGCCCTTGGTCGTCACCGAGGTCGTGCTGGATGGCGAAGGTCCGGCGGATGAGCAGCTGGCTCGACGATTCGATCCGCGTTTCCATCGGATTGATCTTGGACAGCCGCCATTGCTGCGCTTTGCGCTCGCCGCCGATCCAAAGGGCGGGCGCTGGCTGCTCCTGGTCCTGCTGCATCACCTCATCGGCGACCATTCCACGCTCGAGGTGATGCACGACGAGGTGGTGAAGATCCTGTCCGGGCGAGTTCACGAATTGCCGCCGCCCTATCCGTTCCGGAATCTGGTGGCACAGGCGCGCGGATCGGCGGCGACCGCGGAGCATGAGCGCTTCTTCCGCGGCATGCTCGCCGACATCGACGAGCCGACCACGCCATTTGGGCTGGACCGGGTGCATGGCGACGGTGCCGGCGTGGCCGAAGCCCGACTGATGCTGCCCGAGAGCTTGAACGCAAGGCTTCGCGCGCAGGCGCGGCGGCTGGGCGTCAGCCTCGCCAGCCTTTGCCATCTCGCCTGGGGGCAGGTGGTGGCGCGAACCAGCGGGCGCGAGCACGTGGTGTTCGGGACTGTTTTGTTCGGTCGCATGCAGGCCGCCGCGGGCGGCGATCGCACCATGGGCCTGTTCATCAACACCTTGCCGCTGCGGCTCGATCTCGACGACACAGCGGTCGAGGACAGCGTTCGTGATGCGCATCGTCGGCTGACCGAGCTGATGGCACACGAGCACGCCTCGCTGGCGCTCGCGCAGCGATGCAGCGGCGTCACGGCACCCGCGCCTCTGTTCAGTGCGATCCTGAACTATCGGCACAATGCAATGCCGGCGGATCTGGCTGCCAACAGGGAGCACTCCGCGATCGAATGGCTCGGTGGCGAGGAGCGTACCAATTATCCGCTGATGCTGGCCGTCGAGGATTATGGCCAGGCGCTTGGTCTGACCGCTCAGATCGTTGATCCGTTCTCGGCTGATCGCATCTGCGCCTTGATGCAGCAAGCGCTCGACCAATTGGCCGATGCGCTGGAACATGCGCCGCGTGCGCCGGTCCGGCAGCTCGACATTTTGCCGCTCGAGGAGCGTCAGCTTTTGCTGGACGTGTGGAATCGGGCGCTGGCGCATTATCCGCAAGACCGATCATTCGTCACGCAGTTCGAGGCGCAAGTCCGGAAGTCGCCGCAAGCGATCGCGCTGGTGTACGGCGAGGCGGAGCTGAGCTATGCCGCGCTGAATGCACGCGCCAACCGGCTGGCGCGACGATTGCGGGATCACGGCGTCGGGACCGAAATCGTGGTCGGGCTGGCGCTCGACCGCGGCGTCGGGATGCTGGTCGCGCTGTTGGCGGTGCTGAAGTCCGGCGGGGCCTATTTGCCGCTCGATCCGGATTACCCGCCGGAGCGGCTGGCGCACATGCTGCGCGACAGCGGCGCGGCGCTGGTGCTGACGCAAGAGAGATTGCGCGATCAGTTCGCAGCCATCCTGGCGGAGACCGGCGCAGAGGCCTGGCTCGTTGATGGACAGGACGGCGAGGGCGGCGATGCCGGCAATCTCGATGTCGCCGTCCACGGCGAGAGCCTCGCCTATGTGATCTACACCTCAGGCTCGACCGGTCTGCCCAAGGGCGTGATGGTCCGCCATGACGCCGTGATCAATTTCCTCGCGACCATGGCGGAGCAGCCCGGCATGTCGGCCGGCGACCGCGTGCTGGGGCTGACCTCGCTGTCTTTCGACATCGCGGTGCTGGAGCTGTGGCTGCCGCTGACGATCGGCGCCTGTGTCGTGCTGGTGGATCGTGCGGCCGCGCATGATCCTGCCAAGCTCAAGGCGATCGTGCAGCGGCATGGCGTGTCCGTGATCCAGGCAACGCCGTCGACCTGGCGCATGCTGCTCGATCACGACGGCCCTGCACTGCCGGCGAGCTGCCGGGTGCTGTGCGGCGGCGAGGCGCTGCCGCCGGATCTGGCGCGGCGGCTGGTGGCCCAAGCCGGCGAGGTCTGGAACCTGTACGGCCCGACCGAGACCACGGTGTGGTCGGCGCGCCATCGGCTCGATGCGAGGGACGATCGTCCGCGGCTGGGCCGCCCGATCGGCAACACCACGCTTTACGTTCTCGACGGTGACCTCAACCTCGCACCGGTCGGCGTTGCCGGCGAACTCTATATCGGCGGAAGCGGGCTCGCCCGCGGCTATTGGCGGCGCGGCGGCCTGACCGCGGAGCGCTTCATCCCTGATCCCTTCGGTCCGCCGGGGGCGCGGCTGTACCGCACCGGCGATGTCGCGCGGTGGCGATCCGACGGTGTGCTCGATTATGTCGGCCGGGCCGACCACCAGGTGAAGATTCGTGGCTTCCGCATCGAGCTCGGTGAGATCGAGGCGCGGCTGCAGGCGCAGCCGGGCGTTCGCGCCGCCGTGGTGGTGGCGCGCGAGGCCGGCGCCGGCCGTCAGTTGGTCGGCTATGTCAGCGGCGAAGCGCTGGATGGGGCGGCGCTCAAAACAGCGCTGTCCTCGACGCTGCCCGACTACATGGTCCCGGCGCGGATCGTGGTGCTGGAGCGTCTGCCGCTGACGCCGAACGGCAAGATCGACCGCAAGGCATTGCCGGCGCCGGATCAGCTCGCGGCGCCCGCCCAGCAAGTGGCGCCGCGCACGCCGGCGGAGGTCGCATTGGCCGCGATCTGGGCCGATCTGCTGCGCCAGCCCAATATCGGCGTCACCGACAACTTCTTCGAGCTCGGTGGCGATTCCTTGATCGCGGTCCAGCTCGTCAGCCGCATCAAGCGCGATCTCGGCCACGACCTGCCGCTCAATCGCCTGTTTGAACTGACGTCCGTTGAAACCATGGCTGCTGCGCTGAGCCTGGAGAGCGAGACCGACAAGCGAAGCGACGACATCGTAGCGATGCTCGACATGTTGAAGGAAGTCGAACTGTCCGATGAGTGACACGGCAACCACGCAAAAGCAGCAGCTGCGCGACATTTCACGGCGCCTGATGCGTCTCGATTCCGGCAAGCAGCACGCGTTCCTGTCGCAGCTCGCGGCGAAGGGCGTCAACCTCGCCATGCTGCCCATCGTGCGCCAGGAGCGAAAGCGGGCGCCGCTGTCCTTTGCGCAGGCGCGCCTCTGGTTCCTGTGGCGGATGGATCCGTCCAGCGCCGCCTACAACATATCGGCGACGGTGCGCGTGCGCGGCCAGCTGCAACCACGCGCATTGCAACAGGCGTTCGATATGCTCGTCGCCCGCCACAGCGCGCTTCGTACCGTGTTTCGGCAGGAAGGGGAGCAGGCCGAACAAGTCATTCAGCTTCCGCAGCCGGCCGCATTGCGGCACCTGGCCCTTGATGGCGACGACCGCGAACGGCAGGCGCGCGAGCTGGCGCGGCAGGAGGCCTCGCTGCCGTTCGATCTCGAGGCCGGCCCGCTCATGCGCGCGGCGCTGCTGACGCTCGACGAGCGCGATCACTCCCTCGTCGTCAGCCTGCACCATATCGTGGCCGACGGCTGGTCGATGGGCGTGCTGGTTGACGAGTTCTGGAAGCTGTACGCGGCATTCGCACGCGGTGAAGCGCCGGCGCTGCCTGAGCCGGAAATTGACTATGCCGACTACGCCGAATGGCAGCGTCTCTGGATGAGCGCGGTCGATGGCGAACGGCAGGTCGGCTACTGGACCAGGCGTCTCGCCGATCCGGCGGTGCTCCAGCTGCCGCTCGACCGGCCGCGCCCGGCAGTCCCGGACCTGGCGGGATCGGCACTTCGCATCCCGCTCGACCCGGCGCTAGCCGATGGCTTGCGCGCGCTCGCGCGGCGGCATCGCACGACCCTGTTCGCCGTCCTGCTGGCGAGCTTCAAGCTGCTGCTCTATCGGTACACCGGACAGTCCGACATCAACATCGGCGTGCCCGTCGCCAACAGGCATCGCGATGAAGCGCGCGGCGTGATCGGTCTGTTCGTCAATACCCAGGTGCTTCGCACGCAGATCGACGGCCGCGCGGCGATCGCGGACTTCATTGCGGTGGTTCATGCGGCCACTGTCGAGGCACAGGAGAACCAGGACCTTCCGTTCGAACGTCTGCTCGAGATCCTTCAGCCCACGCGCAGCCTGAGTCAGAATCCACTGTTCCAGGTCCTCTACAATCACCAGCGTCGTCGGGCGTCGGCTAGTCTACCGGATCGGACCGGTCTACAGATCGAGACGATCGATACAGAGGTCGATACCGTCAAGTTCGACCTCGCGCTCGATACCGAAGAGGGGCTGTCAGGCGAGATCCGCGCCGTCTTCACCTATGCGACGGCGCTGTTCGAGGCGGCGACGATCGAGCGTCTTGCCGCGCATTGGACCACGATCCTGAAGGCCATGGTCGCCGACGACGCGCGAGGGATCGCCGATGTGGCGTTGCTGTCCGAACAGGAACTGGGGCAGTTGCGGCAATGGAATCGCGCAGATGACGAAACGGCAAGCTCATCGTTCACACCGGTGCATCGGACGGTTGCACGGCTGGCCGCCGAAACGCCCGACGCGCCGGCGCTGGTCTTCGGCGACGATGAAATCAGCTATGCCGAGCTCAACCGTCGCGCCAATCGCCTCGCGCGCCGCCTGATCCGTCTCGGCTTCGGGCGCGACGACCTTGTCGGCGTCTCGGCACGGCGTTCGCCAGACCTCGTTGCAGCGCTGCTCGCCATCTTGAAGACGGGTGCAGCCTATCTGCCGCTCGATCCCGAGCATCCGGCCAGACGACAGGTCGGCATCCTCCGCAATGCCGGCGCGCGTGTCGTGCTGGTCGACGCGGATGGTTCGGCGTTGACGGCGCCGCCGGCTGGCGTCGAGGTCGTTCCGCTCGGCGCGGTCGATTTCGTGGGGGAAAGCGAAAGCGATCCGGAGATCGCGGTGGTGCCAACCAGCCTTGCCTATGTGATCTACACCTCCGGCTCCACCGGCATCCCCAAGGGCGTCGCAGTCGAACACGGTCCGTTCGCCATGCACTGCGAGGTGACGGCCGGGCTCTACGACATGGATCGGCACTCGCGCGAGTTGCACTTCCTGTCCTTCACCTTCGATGGCGCCCATGAGCGGCTCTGGACCGCATTGACCTGCGGCGCCGCGCTTGTGATGCGGGATGCCGACCTGTGGTCGGCCGAACAGACCATCGAGGTTCTGCGCCGGCAGCGCGTCACCAATGCCGGGTTCCCACCCGCCTACCTGCAACAGCTCGCCGATTTCGCGATGTGGCGTGGCGATCCGCCGCCAGTCGAGCTGTACTCGTTCGGCGGCGAGGCGATGCCCAAGGCCGGCTTCGACAAGGTCAAGCGCGCGCTCAAGCCGCGCACCTTGATCAACGGCTACGGGCCGACCGAAACCGTGGTTACGCCGCTGGTCTGGAAGGTCGATGCGAGCGAGGAGATCGACGGCAACTATGCCCCGATCGGTCGCCCGGTGGGCCGCCGCTCGGCCTACATCCTGGACAATGATCTCAACATCGTCCCGGTCGGCGTGACCGGGGAACTGTTCATCGGCGGCGAGGGACTGGCGCGCGGTTACTGGCAGCGCGCCGAGCTGACGGCGGAGCGCTTCGTCCCTGATCCGTTTGGCGCACCGGGCGCGCGTCTGTATCGCACCGGCGATCTGGCACGCTGGCGTGCCGATGGCGTCATCGAGTATGTGGGCCGGTCCGATCATCAGGTGAAGATCCGCGGCTTCCGGATCGAGCTCGGCGAGATCGAGGCATGGCTGATGCGGCAGGCCAGCGTGCGATCGGCCGTGGTCGTTGCCCGTGAAGCCGGCGTCAGCCGTCAGCTGGTCGGCTATGTCGCCGGCGATGGGCCGTTCGACGAAGCGGCGATGCGCGCGGCGCTCTCGGATGAGCTGCCCGACTACATGGTGCCGGCCCGCATCGTGCGATTGGACCGGCTGCCGCTCACCGCGCACGGCAAGGTCGATCGCGATGCCCTGCCGGCGCCTGAGATGCCGGCCGCAACCACCGCGCATGTCGCGCCGCGCTCCGCAGTCGAGACGGTGCTCGCTGCGATCTGGGCCGAGCTGCTCGGCCAGCCCGCCATCGGCGCCACTGACAATTTCTTCGAGCTCGGTGGCGATTCGATCATCTCGCTGCAGCTGGTCGGCCGGGCGCGCCAGGCGGGCCTGCTGATCGAGCCGCGTGACGTCTTCCGGCATCAGACCTTGCAGGATCTGGCGCGCGTGGCGCGGAGTGAAGACAAAGCGGAGATCGTCGCCGCCGAGGTCGATCTCGACGGCCGCGAGCACCTGCTGCTGCCGATCCAGTTGCGGTTCCTCGGTGAGGATGCAGGGGACCGTCATCACTGGAATCAGGCCGTCCTGCTGATGCCGAAGTCGCGGCTCGACTGGAAGCTCGTCGAGCTCACGCTTGCCGCTCTCGTCGCGCATCATGAAGCCCTGCGCCTGCGCTTCGAGGAGATCGATGGCGGTTGGCGCGCGACCTACGGCGCTACGCCGCCAACGTCCGAGCTGCTGTGGACTCGTGGTGACCTCCAGGATGCCGCCGCAGTCACGAAGGTCGCCTCACAAGCTCAGGCCAGCCTGTCGCTGGCCGGGCCGCTGCTGCGTGTGGTCGGCATGGATCTCGCGGACGGTAGCCAGCGTCTTCTGGTGGTGGTGCATCATCTCGTCATTGACGGCGTGTCATGGCGTGTGCTGCTCGAAGACTTTGCAACGGCGTACGATCAGCTCCGCCAGGGCGCGGCTTCAGTCGCGCTGGCGAGGAGCGACTCTTATGCATCCTGGGGCGCGCGATTGCAGGCCTATGCTGCGACCGACGAGCTGGCAGCCGAGTTCGACTATTGGTTGGAGCGAGGATCGCATGCAGCGTTTCCCTGCGATGACGATCATGGCGGGGTAGATCGGGTTGCCGACGGCGAGGAAGTCCTGCTGGCGTTCGACGCCGGATTGACCACGCGGCTGCTGAAGGAAGCCACGACCGCCTACCGCACCCAGGTCAATGATCTCCTGCTGGCGGCACTCGCGCGTGCCGTCTCGCGCTGGAGCGGGACTGAGGATGTCGTCGTCGAGCTCGAAGGCCATGGCCGCGAGGATGTCTTCGCGGGCGCCGATGTATCCCGCACCATCGGCTGGTTCACCACTGCTTTTCCGGTGCGGCTGCCGGGTGGCTCCGGGGACGATGCCTCGCTGATCAAATCCGTCAAGGAGGAGCTTCGGGCCGTTCCCAACCGCGGCTTGGGGTACGGCGTCCTGCGTCATCTCGGCACCGAGGCGCAGCGGAGCGCCCTGGCGGCACGTCCCGAGCCGCGCATCGTCTTCAACTATCTCGGCCAATTCGATTCCAGCATGGGAGAGAGTGCCCCGTTTCGCCTTTCGCCCGAGAGCTCGGGGCCGATGCGCAGCGAAAGCGCGCCGCTTGGCCGCTGGGTCAGCATCAACGGTCAGGTCGGCGAAGGACAGTTGCGCCTGTCGTTCAGCTATGGCCGCAGGCGTTACCGGCGCGCAACGATCGAACGTCTCGCCGAGCATTACGCGGCTTCCTTGCGCGAACTCGTCGCGCATTGCACGGGCGGCGCCCGCGGCATCACGCCGTCGGACTTCGCCTTGTCGAAGCTGAAGCAGGCTGATCTCGACGCGCTGGTCGCAACGATCGACTGCCGCGAGATCGAGGACATCTATCCGCTGTCGCCCATGCAGCAGGGCATGCTGTTCCATGCCCTGCGTGATGGCGAGAGCGGCAATTACGTCAACCAGATCGGCCTGGAGATCCGTGGTCTCGAGGCCGGCAGGCTGCGCGCAGCCTGGCACGAGATCAGTTCGCGCCACGCCGTGTTGCGAACCGGATTTGCGTGGCGCGAGCTGTCGGGGGCCGCGCAGCAGGTGGTCTATCGCTCTGCGCCTTTGCCATTCGATGAAGAAGACTGGCGCTCGCGGGCGGCCGCCATGGAAGAGGAGGAGCTGCGGGTTGCGCTCGCGGGAATTGCGCAAGCCGAACGTACCAGGGCATTCGATCTGTCTCAGGCGCCATTGCAGCGGGTCCGGCTGATCCGGCTCGACGAGGCGCGCCACTGGCTGATCTGGACCCACCACCATATCCTGCTCGACGGCTGGAGCGCCGCGCGTCTGATGGCCGAGATCCTGCAGCACGAACGCGGCGCACGCTTGCCAGCAGTGAAGGGCCGCTATCGCGACTACATCGCGTGGCTGCAAAGGCAGGACCGCGAGGTGTCGGCCTCGTTCTGGCGATCGGCCTTGGCCGAATTGGACGAGCCCAGCTTCCTAGCGGACACGGTGGGACGACCTGCAGCCCGCGGTGCTTCCGGCCATGGCTCGCTGGACCAGCTGCTCACGGCGGATCTGACGGCAAGCCTGCAAGCCTTTGCGCGGCGCGAGCGCGTCACGCTCAACACGCTGGTGCAAGGCGCCTGGGCGCAGCTGCTGCGTCGTCACACCGGCCAGCGCGCGGTCTGCTTCGGTTCGACGGTCTCCGGCCGACCGGCCGAGGTCAGCGGGGCCGAGGAGATGGTCGGCCTGTTCATCAACACGCTGCCCGTCGTTGATCAGGCAAGCCCGCAAACCGAGATCGGAGCGTGGCTGCGCGATCTCCAAGCGCGCAACACGGATTTGCGCGATCACGGCTGGATGCCGCTTTACGAAATTCAGCGACTTGCCGGCCGCTCCGGTCGCGCGCTGTTCGACAACATCCTCGTGTTCGAGAACTATCCGATCGATCAGGCGCTGCGGGGCGAGAGCGAAAGCGGACGCCGGTTCGGCCGGGTCGAGCAGGTCTCGATTACCAATTATGCGCTGACGGTGGCGGTCTTCGCCAAGCCCGACGGCATCAATCTGGGCTTTCGCTACGATCGCAGCCGCTTCGACGACGATCATATCAGATATCTGCAGGCCTCGCTGTCGCAACTGCTGGCCAGGATCGTGGCGGACGCCTCGCGGCCGCTGGGCGCGCTGGACAGCCTCGATGCTGATGAGGAGCAGAGATTGCTCGGCTGGGGCGGCAGCGCCGAGCGGGCACCGAAGTTTGGCGACAGCATCGTCGCGCAGATCGAAGCCCGGGCCGCGGCCTCGCCGTCGTCGATCGCGTTGATCTTCGGTGAACGGCAGATCGGCTATGGCGAGTTGAACGCGCGTGCCAATCGCCTGGCATCGCGGCTGCGGGGGCACGGGATCGGCCGCGACCGGCTGGTCGGCTTGGCGCTCGAGCGCAGCGTCGAGCTGATCGTCGGCGTTCTGGCCGTGCTGAAGGCCGGCGGCGCCTATCTGCCACTCGATCCCGACTACCCGTCCGATCGCCTGCTCCACATGCTCCGTGATAGCGAAACGGCGCTGGTGCTGACCCAGGAGCGGCTGCTTCCGCATCTGGCCTCTGTAATCGCGGATGCGGACGCCGAGGCCTGGACAATCGACGGCGAGGGTGAAGCTCGGATCGAGGCGCCTGCCGGCAATCCCGACCCGGCGCTTCATCCGGACAGCCTGGCTTATGTGATGTACACGTCGGGCTCGACCGGCCTACCCAAGGGCGTCGCCTGCTCGCATCGCGCACTCGCGGCACGGCTCGGCTGGATGCAGGCGGAGTATCGTCTCGATCCTGCCGAGACCTTGCTTCACAAGACCCCGTTCAGCTTCGACGTCTCGGTCTGGGAGATATTGTGGCCGCTCGCAACCGGCGCGCGGCTCGTGATCGCGGCTCCAGGCGCGCATCGCGAGCCGCGACTCCTGGTGGACGCCGTCATCGCCCATGACGTGACGACGCTGCACTTCGTGCCGCAGATGCTCGAGCATTTCGTGACCGAGCCCGGCGCGGCGCGCTGCACCTCGCTGAGGCGCCTGTTTGCTGGCGGCGAGGCGCTGTCGCTCGATCTCATGACGCGTGTGTGTGCGGCGTTCCCCAATGTGCGGTTCGACAATCGCTACGGACCGACCGAGGCTCTCATCAACGCCACCTATTGGACCTGTCGCGACGAGGATGGAACGCGCGTGCCGATCGGACGCCCCATTCCCGGCGTGACGATCCGCATCCTCGACGCCGATCTGAACATGGTTCCGGCAGGCGTGACCGGCGAGTTGTTCATCGGCGGGGCCGGTTTGGCGCGGGGCTATTGGCGGCGCGAGAAGCTGACGGCGGAGCGCTTCATTCCCGATCCCTTCGGGGAGCAAGGCGAGCGGCTCTATCGGTCGGGAGACCTGGCGCGCTGGCGCGCCGATGGCGCGATCGACTATGTCGGACGCGCGGATCACCAGATCAAGATCCGCGGCTTCCGCATCGAGCTCGGCGAGATCGAGACGCGGTTGCTCGAGCAGCCCGGTGTTCGCTCCGCCGTCGTGGTGGCGCGCGATGTCGGCACCGGCCGTCAGCTTGTCGGCTATGTCAGCGGCAGCGGCGAGTGGACTGAGGCAGCCTTACGGGCCGCGCTGTCGGCCGTCTTGCCGGATTACATGGTGCCGCCAAGAATTGCCGTGCTGGAGCGGCTGCCCTTGATGCCGAGCGGCAAGGTTGATCGCCAGGCGCTGCCGGCGCCCGATATGGCCCATGGCCACGCGGATCATCAGGCGCCACGCACGCCGACGGAGATCGCCTTTGCAAAGATCTGGGCCGAGCTGCTCGGCCGGTCGGCCGTCGGCCTCACCGACAATTTCTTCGAGCTTGGTGGCGATTCCATCATCTCGCTCCAGATGGTGAGCCGCGCCCGGCGCGTCGGGTACCTGATCGAGCCCCGCGACGTATTCCAACATCAGACGCTCGAAGCTCTGGCGCGCGGGGCGCGGACCGAGCAGCGCACGGGGACGCTCGCCCATCAGGGGCAGGTCACCGGCTCGCATCCGCTCTTGCCGATTCAGTCCCGCTTCTTTGCGGACGACATGGAGAACCGGGATCATTGGAATCAGGCGGTGCTGTTGCAGCCGAGAGAACGTCTCGACTGGGACGTGATGCGGCGCGCGCTCGCCGCCGTGGTCGATCATCATGACGCACTGCGCCTGCGCTTCGCGCAGAGGCAGGGGAGCTGGCATGCCGAGCACGGCTCTGCTCCGGCAGCGGATGCGCTGCTCTGGGTGCGGCAGGCGATCGACCGGGTCGCCGTGACGGCGCTGGCATCGTCGGCGCAGGCAAGCCTGTCGATCTCCGGCGGGGAGCTGTTACGGGCGGTCGGCATCGATGTCGCCGATGGCAGCCAGCGTTTTCTGATCGTGATCCACCATCTGGTAGTCGACGGGGTGTCATGGCGCATTCTGCTGGAGGACATCGCCGCAGCTTACGCGCGGCTTGGAAACGGCGACGCCACGGTTGTGCTTCCGCCCAAGAGCCACGCGTACGCACTGTGGGGACAGCGCTTACGGACCTACGCAACGTCCCCTGAACTGGCGGCGGAATTGCCTTACTGGGCCAGCCGCGGCGCGCATGCGGACATTCCCTGCGACGACGATCATGCCGACCTCGATCGCATGGCGGATGCCGATGAAATCCTGCTGTCGTTCGAAGAGCAATGGACGCAGCGCCTGCTGGCGGAGGCGCCATCGGCTTATCGTACGCAGATCAATGATCTCCTTCTTGCCGGCCTTGCACGCGCCGTCTGGCAGTGGAGTGGGCAGGACGACATTCTCGTCGAGCTGGAGGGGCATGGCCGCGAGCATCTGTCCGGCGATCTCGACCTCTCGCGCACGGTCGGCTGGTTTACGACGGCCTTTCCGGTGCGATTGGCCGGTGGCTCGGAAGATCCTTCGTCATTGGTCAAGACCGTGAAGGAGGAGCTTCGCGGCATTCCCGGCCGCGGACTGGGCTACGGCGTATTGCGTTATCTTGGCTCCGAAGAGCAACGCTTGGCGCTATCGCATGCCGGCGAGCCGAAGATTGCGTTCAACTATCTCGGACAGATCGATGGGGGCGATGAGGCGGTGCTGTTCAAGATGGCAGCGGAAAGCGCCGGCCCATCGCGGGATGCATCGAGCCCGCTGCGACGCTGGCTGAGCGTGAACGGCACGGTGCGCGATGGTCGGTTGTTTCTATCGTTCGGCTTCGGCCGCAAGCGCTATCGGCGCGAGACGGTCGAGCGGCTGGCCGCGTTGTACGAGGCTGCGTTGCGTGAGCTGGTCGATCACTGCACCGGCGGCGCTTGCGGCCTGACACCATCGGATGTGGCATTGTCGGGGCTGGGTCAGACCGAGCTCGACAGGCTTGCGCTCGATTGGCGCGAGATCGAGGACATCTATCCATTGTCGCCGATGCAGCAGGGCATGTTGTTCCATGCGATGCATGACGGCGAGAGCGGGCTCTACGTCAACCAGGTCGCGGCGGAGATCCGTGGGCTGGAAGCCGGAAAGCTGCGCCGCGCCTGGCAGGCAGCCAGCGATCGTCACGCGGTGCTGCGGACGGGATTTGTTTGGCGTGACCTGTCTGGCGCGCCGCAACAGGTCGTCTATCGACGGGCCGAGGTGCCTTTTGTCGAGGATGACTGGCGGGCACGGAGTGCGACGTGGGACCAAGCGCAACTGGACGCAGCGCTGGCCGCTGTCTCACGGCAGGAGCAGGCCGCCGGGTTCGACCTGTCGCGACCACCCTTGCAGCGGGTCCGGCTGATCCGGCTTGGCGACGACAGGCATTGGCTGATCTGGACGCATCACCACATCCTGCTCGATGGGTGGAGCTCGGCGCGGCTGATCGCCGAGGTGATGCAGCATAATGGCGAGGGCCGTCTGCCGGCACTGCATCACCGCTATCGCGACTACATCGCGTGGCTGAAGGCCCGCGACAGCGACGCGTCGGCGGCGTTCTGGCGCAACGCGACGGCAGAACTGGACGAGCCGAGTTTCCTGGCGGGCAGCCTCGCCGAACCGACGGGCGCGCAATCGTCCGGCCACGGCACGCTCGCGCTTGAGCTGGATTCTATACTGACCGGACGCTTGCAGGAATTTGCGGCGCGCGAGCGGATCACGATGAACACGCTGGTGCAGGCGGCATGGGCGCAGTTGCTGCGACAGCATACCGGGCAAGGCACGGTCTGCTTCGGTGTCACCGTGTCGGGCAGACCGCCGGAACTCGCCGGCGCCGAAGAGATGGTCGGCCTGTTCATCAACACGTTGCCCGTCATCGACGGCGTCAGCCCGCAGCAGGCCGTCGGCGCATGGCTCCGCGAGTTGCAGGATCGCAATCTGGCCTTGCGCGAATTCGGCGCGACGCCGCTATATGAGATCCAGCGGCTGGCAGGGCGCCCCGGACGGCCGCTGTTCGACAGCATCCTGGTATTCGAGAATTACCCGGTCGACCGCGCGCTGATCGGACAGAACCGGCAGATCCAGGTCGGCGAAACCCGGATCGTCGAGACCAGCAACTATCCCTTGTTCGCCAGCATCGGCGTCGATGAGCGCCTGCGCCTCGTCTTCAACTATCACCGCAAATATTTCGATGAGGCCCAGATCGCACGGCTGCAGCGAGCCTTTGTGCGGCTGATCGAGGCGCTGAGCATGGATGCCGATCGACCGGTCGGGATGATCGCGGCCCGCGATCCCGCGGATGACGTCCTGCTTGCACGGGCGAACGATACGCGTCGGGATGAACCGCGCGCGGGGATCATTGCGCAGTTCGAGGCGCAAGTCCGGAAGTCGCCGCAAGCGATCGCGTTGGTGTTCGGCGAGGCGGAGCTGAGCTATGCCGCGCTGAATGCACGCGCCAACCGGCTGGCGCGACGATTGCGCGATCACGGCGTTGGGACCGAAATCGTGGTCGGGCTGGTGCTCGACCGCGGCGTCGGGATGCTGGTCGCGCTGTTGGCGGTGCTGAAGGCCGGCGGGGCCTATTTGCCGCTCGATCCGGATTACCCGCCGGAGCGGCTGGCGCACATGCTGCGCGACAGCGGCGCGGCGCTGGTGCTGACGCAAGAGAGATTGTGCGATCAGTTCGCAGCCATCCTGGCGGAGACCGGCGCAGAGGCCTGGCTCGTTGATGGACAGGACGGCGAGGGCGGCGATGCCGGCAATCTCGATGTCGTCGTTCACGGCGAGAGCCTCGCCTATGTGATCTACACCTCAGGCTCGACCGGTCTGCCCAAGGGCGTGATGGTCCGCCATGACGCCGTGATCAATTTCCTCGCGACCATGGCGGAGCAGCCCGGCATGTCGGCCGGCGACCGCGTGCTGGGGCTGACCTCGCTGTCTTTCGACATCGCGGTGCTGGAGCTGTGGCTGCCGCTGACGATCGGCGCCTGTGTCGTGCTGGTGGATCGTGCGGCCGCGCATGATCCTGCCAAGCTCAAGGCGATCGTGCAGCGGCATGGCGTGTCCCTGATCCAGGCAACGCCGTCGACCTGGCGCATGCTGCTCGATCACGACGGCCCTGCACTGCCGGCGAGCTGCCGGGTGCTGTGCGGCGGCGAGGCGCTGCCGCCGGATCTGGCGCGGCGGCTGGTGGCCCAAGCCGGCGAGGTCTGGAACCTGTACGGCCCGACCGAGACCACGGTGTGGTCGGCGCGCCATCGGCTCGATGCGAGGGACGATCGTCCGCGGCTGGGCCGCCCGATCGGCAACACCACGCTTTACGTTCTCGACGGTGACCTCAACCTCGCACCGGTCGGCGTTGCCGGCGAACTCTATATCGGCGGAAGCGGGCTCGCCCGCGGCTATTGGCGGCGCGGCGGCCTGACCGCGGAGCGCTTCATCCCTGATCCCTTCGGTCCGCCGGGCGCGCGGCTGTACCGCACCGGCGATGTCGCGCGGTGGCGATCCGACGGCGTGCTCGATTATGTCGGCCGGGCCGATTTCCAGGTGAAGATCCGCGGCTTCCGCATCGAGCTCGGTGAGATCGAGGCGCGGCTGCAGGCGCAGCCGGGCGTTCGCGCGGCCGTGGTGGTGGCGCGCGAGGCCGGCGCCGGCCGCCAACTGGTCGGCTATGTCAGCGGCGAAGCGCTGGATGGGGCGGCGCTCAAAACGGCGCTGTCCTCGACGCTGCCCGACTACATGGTCCCGGCGCGGATCGTGGTGCTGGAGCGTCTGCCGCTGACGCCGAACGGCAAGATCGACCGCAAGGCATTGCCGGCGCCGGATCAGCTCGCGGCGCCCGCCCAGCATGTGGCGCCGCGCACGCCGGCCGAAGCCGCATTGGCCGCGATCTGGGCCGATCTGCTGCGCCAGCCCAATATCGGCGTCACCGACAATTTCTTCGAGCTCGGTGGCGATTCCATCATCTCCCTGCAGATGGTGAGCCGCGCGCGGCGCGAAGGCGTGCTCATCGAGCCGCGCGATGTGTTCCGGCATCAGACCATCGAGGCGCTGATTGCGTCGTCCCGAGATGTCGAGCCCGATAAGGAAGACCCCGCATCGGAGCGCGGCTCGCTGGCGGGACTCTCCAGTGAGCAGCTCGGACGGCTCGGTCTGGACTGGAGCCGCGTCGAGGACGTCTATCCGCTGTCGCCGATGCAGCAGGGCATGCTGTTTCACAGCCTGCGCGATGCCGGCAGCGGCGTTTATGTCAACCAGGTCAGTGTCGAGATCCAGGGCCTCGACCCGGAACGGCTCGGCACAGCGTGGCGCGAGGTGAGCGCGCGTCATCAGATGCTGCGGACCGGCTTCCTCTGGCGTGAGCTCTCCGGCTCCCCGCTGCAAGCCGTCTATCGCGACGCCACCGTGCCGTTCGCACAGGAGGACTGGCGAGGGCAGGCGATCAGTGATGAAAGAATTGCGGCGGCCCTTGCCGATGAGCGCGCCGCCGAGTTCGATCTCCAGAGGCCGCCGCTCCAGCGGGTGCGGCTGTTGCGCTTCCAGAACGACCTGTATCGGCTGATCTGGACCTATCATCACATCCTGATGGACGGCTGGAGCTCGGCAAGGTTCGTCGGAGAAGTCCTGGAGTGCTATTACGTCGGTGCTGCCGCCGCGAATGCGACGCGCTACCGCGACTATATCGCCTGGCTGCAGGCGCAGGACGCCAAAGCTGCCGAAGCTTTCTGGCGCGAACAACTCAGGAGCTTCGATCAGCCGACGCAGCTCGCCGATGCCTTCGGCGCGCGCCGCCACCAGGCGCCCGGCCACGAACGCTGTTACACGCGTCTCGGAGAGGCCGCGACCGCCGAGCTGAAGGCGTTCGCGCGGCGCGAACGGATCACGCTGAACACCGTCGTCCAGGGCGTGTGGGCGCTGCTGCTGCAACGCTATTCGGGCCAGAACACCGTGACGTTCGGCGTAACCGTGGCCGGTCGTCCGGCCGGTCTCGACGGATCACAGCAGATGCTCGGGCTCTTCATCAATACGCTGCCCGTGATCGAAACGCTTCCGCCCGAAAGCCCGATCGGAGAATGGCTCCGCGCGCTGCAGGACCGCAATTCGGCGATCCGGGACTACGAGCATACGCCGCTCTATGACATCCAGGGCTGGGCCGGCCGCGCCGGTCAGACCATGTTCGACAGCATCATCGTCTTCGAGAACTATCCGATCGAACGCAGCATGCACCGCGGCGCAGGCGCATTGCGGTTCAGCGGCCTCAAGAATGTCGACGTGACGAACTATCCGATGGACCTCTCGGTGCTGGTCGAAGACACGCTCCAGGTCGAATACACCTATATGCCCAGCCATTTTACGGCGGCGCAGGCGGCGCAGATCAAGGCGCAGTTCGAGCACTTGCTGGCGGCGTTGACGCGGGACGCCACGGTTCCGCTCGGCAGCATCGATCCCGTGACGGAGCTCGACGCCGTCCTTGCGGATCGTTGCAATCGGCACGCGACGTCGAGCGCGCCGCTGCCGCTGGTGCATGAGACGATCAGCAGCCATGCGCGGCGTCATCCGGAGCGGACGGCGCTGACCATCGGCAGCTCGGTGCTCTCGTTCGGAGACCTCGAGCGCAGGGCCAACCGCCTGGCCCACCACCTGATCGCCCGCGGGCTCAAACCCGAGCAGCGCGTGGGCGTGGTGGTCGAGCGAACCGCAGTCACGATGATCGCGCTGCTGGCCGTGCTCAAAGCGGGCGGAGCCTACCTCCCACTCGATCCCGAGTTGCCGTCGGAACGCCGCGCATTCGTCATGCGCGATGCCGCGATCGCGTTTCTATTGACCGGACGGCTCGAGATCGATGGCATCCCGGATGGTGTCCAGATAATCTCGCTGTCCACGTTCGACTTCGACGAGGGAGCCGACCATTCGCCGCAACGTGAACTGCATCCCGAAAACCTAGCCTACCTGATCTACACTTCGGGCTCGACCGGGACGCCAAAGGGCGTGGCTGTCGGCCACGGTCCGCTGGCGATGCACTGTCACGTCACGGGCAGCCTCTACGAGATCGACGAAAGCTCCTGCGAGCTGCATTTCCTATCGCTGGCCTTCGACGGCGCCCATGAGCGCTGGCTCACAGTTCTGTCGCATGGTGCACGGCTGTTGATGCGTGACGCCGAATTGTGGACGCCGGAACAGACGGTCGAGAACCTGCACGCCCATCGCGTCAGCCATATCGGATTGCCGCCGGCCTACCTCCAGCAGGTCGCCGATTGCGTCGCGCAGAGCGGCAATCCGCCGCCGGTCAAGCTCTACTCGTTCGGCGGCGAGGCGATGCCGAAGGCGGGCTTCGACAAGGTCAGGCGCGTTCTCAAGCCACGTATTCTGATCAATGGTTATGGTCCGACCGAAACCGTCGTCACGCCGCTGGTCTGGAAGGTCGATGGCGCGTCCGAATGCGACACGCCCTACGCGCCGATCGGCCTGCCGGTCGGAGACCGTCGCGCCTACATTCTGGATGGCGCACTCGACATAATTCCCGCCGGTGTCGCCGGCGAGCTCTATCTCGGCGGCTTCGGCCTGGCGCGCGGCTATCACGGCAAGGCCGGCATGACCGCCGAGCGCTTCGTTCCTGACCCATTCTCGTCGACCCCGGGAGCGCGGCTGTATCGCACTGGCGATCTGGCGCGGTGGCGCGAGGACGGCACCGTCGAATATCTCGGCCGCAGCGATGACCAGGTCAAGGTCAACGGCTTCCGCATCGAGCTCGGGGAGATCCAGACCTCACTGCTTCGTCACGAGGCGATTGCGCAGGCGGCGGTGGTGGCAGTGCCGAGTGCAGCCGGAAATCAGCTCATTGCCTATGTCGCACCGAAGGCTGCAGAGGACGCCGCGCCTGATGCGGCCGAGACGCTGGTCGCGCGCTTGACCGGTTTCCTGAAGCTGATCCTGCCGGCCTATATGGTGCCGGCGCGGATCATGGTGCTGGAGCGGTTGCCGACATTGTCGAGCGGCAAGATCGACCGGCGTGCATTGCCGGCTCCCGATGCGTCGATGCGGAGCTTCGTCCCCCCGCGAACCCCGGCAGAGATTGCAATGGCGCGCCTATGGTCCGAGATCCTGGAGGTGCCGAAGGTCGGCGTCACCGACAATTTCTTCGAGCTTGGCGGTAATTCGATCCTGTGTCTCAAGGTCGTGGCGCGGGTCCGTCAGGACCAGATATTCGGGATTGAGATCAAGTTGCGCGATCTGCTTCAGAAGCCGACGATTCGCGCCTTGCTCGCCGGCAGCGCGATCGCGGCGTCCGCCGTCGCACCATCGGCGCTGCTGCCGCTGAATGCCGCGGTTCGCGGCGTGAACCCGGTCTTCGCTGTGCATGGCGGCTTCGGCACAGTGTTCGACTATGGGCCGCTGGCGCGCCGCCTCGAAGGGCACCGGCAGGTGATCGGGCTGCAATCGAGAATGCTGGTCGATCCCTCGTGGACCGACGCCTCCCTCGAAGCCATGGCCGTGGACTACGCGGCCGAGATCCGGCGGATGCAGCCGCGCGGTCCCTATAGCCTGGTCGGCTGGTCCTTGGGAGGACTGCTGGTCGGTCTCGTCGCGGCCGAGCTCGAACGCGGCGGTGAGCGCGTCGATCGTCTCGCGCTGGTCGACAGCTTCGTGCCGCGACAGCCGGACGGATCGAACCGGCAGGAGTCGATGGCACACTGGGCCGACGATCTCGCAGGATTGCTGTCGGCGGTTCTTCCGAGCGCTGCGGCCTCTCGCATCAAGGCGCAGGTCGAGGCATGGAAACGTGCTGATCTGCCGGAGACACCGGGGCACATTCGCGACCTCGTTGCTTCTGTTTTGGAGCAGGGCAGGGGCGCGAGAGCGGACGACGCCTCGCTCGGTGCGGATGATTTGTCCGCTGCATTCGCAGTCGGACGGCATCTCAACAGGCTGGCGCAGAACACCGCGCTGCCGCGGGGCCTCGAAGCCACGCCGCTCTGCTGGTGGACGTCGACCCGTCTGGCGCAGCGTGATCGGTTGGAATTGCACTTGCCGAAGGCGGTCGATCGCGGCCTCATTGGCGACAACCATTTCACGATCCTGAGGGATGCCGGCCTGCTCGATGAGATCTGCGGTCTGCTCGTGCCGGCGGCGGCGTCGACGATCGCGCAGGATACGGTCCCGGAGCCGGCGGAGTAAGCCTTTGAGTCTTGATCCAGATATCGCGGCATTGCTCGAGATGGTGCAGGCCGGCACCGAAAGCGGCGCGCGCATTCCGTTTCCGCAATTGACTGCTGCGCAGGCGCGGACCGATTTCGATGCGTCCTCGCCGCTGCTCGACGTCGATCCGCCGGCGCTTGCCTACGAGCGGCGTTTGTCGCTGCCGGTGCGGGATGGCGCGACGATCGAGGCGCGGCTCTATGCGAGCGCGCAGCCGAGCGAACGCACTCCCATTCCTGTTCTTCTTTACTTGCACGGCGGCGGCTTCGTCGTCGGCAGCCTCGATTCGCATCAGCCATTGTGCCGCGGCCTCGCCAAGGACAGCGGTGCGGCCGTGCTCTCGGTCGGCTACAGGCTCGCACCGGAGCACAAGTTTCCGACCGCCTTCGAGGATGCCGTCGATGCGCTGGCCTGGATCGGCCGCGAGGGCCGTGCGATCGGGCTCGATCCGCGCCGGGTCGCCGTCGGCGGCGACAGCGCCGGCGGAACGCTTGCCGCCGCGCTCGCGATCGAAGCAAGGACAAACACGGGCCTTCCGCAGCCGGTGCTTCAGATTCTCGCTTATCCCGGTCTCAGCTCCCGACAGACCTCCGCATCCTACGAGCGCTACGGTACCGGCCATCTCCTGGAGCGCTCCACCGTCGATTGGTTCTTCCGGCAATATCTCCGCGACGAGTCGGATCGCGACGATTGGCGTTTTGCGCCGCTCGCAGCGGATGATTTGTCGGGCCTTGCTCCCGCATGCATCGTCCTCGCCGAGTTCGATCCCCTGGTGGACGAGGGGCGCGAATATGCAGCCCGCTTGGCGGCGGCCGGCGTTCCCGTTGATCTGCACGTTTATCCCGGCATGATCCATGAATTCCTGCGCATGGGGAATGTCGTGGCCGATGCTTTGCAGGCGAGGGCGACGATCGGGCGGGCGCTGGCCAAGGCCTTTCTCGCCGCTGGCGAAAAGGCGGCCTGATATGGCAATGCAGCGTGAACGAGAGTATGTCATGATCATCATCTCTCGCGCTTCTGTGCGAGAGGCGCCTGAACGGATCCCATGAGCACGTCTGTTGCAGACCATAGGCTGTCGCGCCGTGCGCTCCTCGGCGCGGGCGCGGCGATCGGAGGGGTGGCCATTGCGGGCCCATGGCCAATGGCATTTGCCCAAACCAGTGGACCGCAATCTGGGCTCCGAATTGCCGCGCTCGGCTGGGCCTGTGCCCAGACGATCCTGGCGCTCGGCGTCGTGCCGCTGGTGATTCCGGAGATCGAGCGCTATGGCCGGCTCGTCGTCGAGCCGCCTGTTCCGCCCAGCGTTCAGGAGGTCGGTCTGCGTTCGGAGCCGAATCTCGAACTGCTGCAGAGTTTCGCCCCCGACATCATCGTCATCGATCCCAGCATTGCGGCCGCCGTCCCCCGGCTCAAGCTGATCGCGCCGGTCGAAACCTTCACGATCTTCAGACCCGGCGGGCATCCTCTCGACACGGCGCGCCGTTCGACGCTGGAGCTTGCCAAACGCCTCGGGGTGCAGTCGGCGTGCGAAGCCTATTTCGCCCGTTTCGACGTCGCCATGGCCGGCTATCGCGAGCGGCTCCGGGGTCGCGGCGGCAAGCCGCTCTATCTCGTCAGCGAGATCGCGCGCAACCGCGCGCTCGTGTTCGGTCCGAACAGCCTCTACCAGGAGGTGCTCGATCAGTGTGGATTGAGGAATGCCTGGACCGGACAGAGCGGCCCCTGGGGCCATACCAGTGTTGGGCTCGAAGTGCTCGCCGCGGTTCCGGACGCGCGGCTGGTGTTGATGACCTCGCGGGTGGCCGATGTCGAAGCGTTACTGAAGGCAAGCCCTGTGCTTCAAACCCTGCCGTCTCTTCGCTCGCATCGGCTGACGGTCCTTGGCAATCAGTTCTTCTATGGCGGCGTGCCGGCGGCAGAACGTTTCGCCCGCCTTCTCGCCGAACGTCTGCCGCGGGAAAGCCATGAGCAAGGTTGAGGCACTGCCGGGCCGGTCCGGCTTGGAGATGCATCCGGCGGTGCTGATCGGCTTGCTGCTGGCAGCCGCGGCCGCGCTGACCTGGCGCAACCTGTCCGGATATCTGCCCGTCGGCGCCTGGCTGCCGGTGTTGTGGCGGCCCGACGTCACCGATCCCCACCAGATGCTCGTGCACTACACCGTGTTTCCGCGCATCGCAGTGGCGCTGCTGGCCGGCGCCGCCCTCGGTCTTGCCGGCACGGTCTCTCAGCAGGTGTTGCGCAATCCGCTTGCGGAGCCGAGCACCATCGGCGTCCTGAACGGCGCCTATCTTGCGCTGGCCGTGACGACGCTGTGGGCGCCGTCGCTGCTGGCCTTCGGCCGCGAGTGGATTGCGCTGTGCGGCGGGTTCGCTGCGTTCCTGTGCGTGTTCGGGCTGACCTGGAAGCGTGCGCTGTCGCCCGTCGTCCTGGTGCTCGCCGGATTGATCGTCAGCTACTACTGCGCGGTGACCACCCAGGCGCTGGTGCTGCTCAACCACGAATATCTGATCGGGCTGTTCATCTGGGGCGCCGGCTTCCTCAATCAGCAGGATTGGAGCAACGTCACGTTCCTGGCGCCGCGGCTGCTGATTTCGATCGTGCTGATCGCGGCGATGGTTCGTCCGCTGACCTTGCTCGGCTTCGACGACGAGACCGCGCGCAATCTGGGCCTCGGACTGACGAGGGCCCGGGTCTTCGCGCTCGTCATCGCGATCGCGCTCAGTGCGTCAGTCGTCAGCGTGGTCGGCGTCATGGGATTTGTCGGTTTGTCCGCGCCGGCAATCGTCATGCTCTCGGGCGCGCGCCGCTTTCGCGACCGGCTGATCTGGGCGCCTCTTTGCGGCGCCCTGCTGCTGTGGCTGACGGATCAGCTCGTGCTTCTGATCCCGCCCGGCTATCGCGAAATGCCGGCCGGTGCGGTGACGGCCCTGATCGGCGCGCCAATGTTGCTCGTGCTGCTGCCGCGGCTGCGGGCCACCATGCCGATGGGAAACCTCACGCCATCCGCTCCGGCGCGGCTCGATCATCCCTGGCGCGTGATCCTGTTCGCGCTCGTCTTGCTGCTGCTTGCCGTCTGGATTGCACTCGCCCTCGGCGTCGGCTCCGACGGCTGGCGCTGGAGCGGCCTGTCGGGCTTGCAGGAATTCTGGCCGTGGCGCTGGCCGCGCGTGGTGTCGGCGCTGGCAGCAGGCGCGACGCTGGCGGTCGCCGGCGTGCTGCTGCAGCGGATGACCGGAAACCCGATGGCCGCGCCGGAGGTCATGGGCATCAGCTATGGCGCGGCGATGGGCGTGATCGTTCTGCTCTATCTCTTTCCCGCCCATACCCGGCTGGAGCAGATAGCAGCGGCCGGGATCGGCGCCTTCATCGTGCTGGCGCTGGTGCTGCTGTTCAGCCGGCGGTCCGAGTTCAGTCCGGAGCGCGTGCTGCTGGCAGGCGTCGCCATGAGCGCGGCATTCGGTGCGATCATTGCCATGGCGCTGGCGACCGGCGATCCCCGCATCGGCACGCTGCTGTCGCTGCTGACGGGCTCGCTCTACCAGATCGGTCCGGCCGAGGCCGCAATCCTCGCCGCCGCGGCGCTCGTTCTGCTGATCATGGTGCCCATGCTGTCGCGCTGGCTCGATATCCTGCCGCTGGGACCTGCGACCTCGCGATCGATCGGCATCTCGCTGACGCGGAGCCGCGTCATCATCATGCTGCTGACCGCGTTGCTGACGGCGACGGCCACGCTGATGGTTGGTCTTCTGAGCCTGGTCGGCTTCATCGCGCCGCATATGGCACGGATGATGGGGGCGCAGCGCGCGCTGCATCAGGCGGCGCTGGCCGCGTTGATCGGGGCGATCCTGATGGTCACGGCGGATTGGGCTGGACGCATGGTGATCTTCCCGTTCCAGATGCCCGCCGGGATCTTCGCCATGATGCTTGCCGGACCTTATCTCATCTGGCTGCTGCGACCGCAGCGCGGTTGACGGCGCTCACCGCGCGAAGCTGATGAGATGGCCATGGTCCGGCGACGGCATCACGCCCATGGGGATGCCGTAGATGGTTTCGAGCTCGGCCGGCGTCATGATCTTGTCCGGTGTGCCGCGCGCGATCAGCTTCCCGGAATGCAGAGCGATGATCTCGTCGCAGAAGCGGGCGGCCATGTTGACGTCGTGGAGCACCACGACCACGCCGAGATTGCGCTCGCGGGCGAGCTGCCTGACCAGCGACAGCACTTCGATCTGATGAGCGATGTCGAGCGCCGAGGTCGGCTCGTCAAGCAGCAGGCACTCGGCGTCCTGCGCAACCAGCATGGCGATCCACACCCGCTGGCGCTCGCCGCCGGACAACGTATCGACTAGGCGATCCGCAAAGGGTTCGATATGGGTCAACGCCATGGCGTTTGCGACCTTCTCGCGGTCGATGTCACCGAACCGTCCGAGTGCGCCGTGCCAGGGGTAGCGGCCGAGTGCGACCAGCTCCTTGACCAGCATGCCGGCGGCGGGCGGCGTCTGCTGCGGCAGGTAGGCGACCTTGCGGGCATAGTCCCGATCGCTCCAGGCGCGCAGTGCGCGGCCTTCGAAACGAATCGTTCCCGACGAGCTTGGCTGCTGGCGCGACAATAATTTCAGCAAGGTCGATTTGCCGGAGCCATTATGGCCGATCAGCCCGACGACGCTGCGTGCGGGAAGGGATAGCGTCAGCGGTTCGAGCAGCGCGCGCCCGGCCACCGCGAAGCCGACCTGGTCGAGCTGGAACAAGGGGGCGGGCGCTTCCAGCGAGGCCTGCGTGACGTCGGTTGGCAAGGCGAGCGTCCTTTCGCTCGTCTGCGCGTGTTGGATCGTCATGGTTGGCGCAGGCTCCAATAGGCGACGGCCAGAAGTTGGTCGCGGGAAAGCTCTCGCTCATCGCGCAGATGGTTGCGCAGGGCCTTCAACGCCTGCGCCTCACACGCGATCCAGGCGAAGACGTCCTGATGGTGCGGCCATCGCACCGCCTTGACAGCGTCGACCAGGAGCTGCGTCGTCCCGGCCGGACGGCCCTCGCGATGCAACCAGCGGATCGCTACCCCGGCCGGCGCGACCAGCGGAACTTCCTCGCGCCGGTCTGCGACCTCGATAAAGGCCTCACCCGCCGCTGTCGCGGGCAGCATCTCCAAGATTCGCGCGATGGCGGGCAGGGCGGTTTCGTCGCCCGCCAGCAGCATCCAGCGCGCCGGACGAATGCCCCGGCCGAGCGGGCCGGCCATGCCGCAGATGGCGCCGGCCGTCGCGTTCACGGCGAACGCCGAGCCCGGCCCGGCATGATCATGGACCACGAAGTCGATGTCGATCTCGCGGCTCTGCAAGTCGATGCGGCGGATCGTGTAATAGCGGGTGACGGGCCTGCGGTCCGGCTCCGGCCACAGGATACGTCCGTCGGGCGCGGGCCACGGCCATTCGGGCTTGGCGAGGCCCTCGGGCGGGAAGTACAGCCGCACGTGCAGGTCGTCGTCATTCACGAAACGGGCGATATCGTCGCCCGTGAAGGTCAGCCGCCGCATGTGCGGCGTCAGGGCGCTCGCGGACTTCAGCCGCACTTCACGGAAATTGGCCAGCGTGCCGCCGCTGGATTCGTGACCGGACCAAATGATGGTCGGGGCAATGTCGCCCGCGAACTCGATCACATGCGAGGCGACGACCGAGCGCAGCATTTCCAGATTACCCTTGTCGTTGGCCTCGACGCGGATCTTGAGCGCTTCGGCCTCGACGGCGAGGGAACTGGTGCCGAACGGCAGTTTTGCCACCATGAGACCGTCCCGGTCCTCGAAGGCAATGTCATGCTCGGCCAGATGATCGATCATCCGCGCGGCGAGGCCGGCGGCGTCGGGAAGCGCGATGCGGGTTTCGGAGATCAGCAAGTCCAAAGTCATTCTCCACCGGCCCTGTCCGATGCCAGCCTGCAAGCGCTTCGATGTCCGGATGTCGCGGCCTGGCACGGCTCTGGATCATAAATCCTGCTCGCTCGCCGGCTGCGATGCAAAAGCGATACTACCCGCATCATATTAAAGGCATTGCCGATCCCAAATTAGAATCCATCGAAAGAGCAGCGAAAATAAGCGCTGGAGTTGCGGGGCCGCCATCATGTATTCGCATCACTTCGGCACGGCTTGTCCGGCCATATAGGTTGGCTTCAGGTCTCCTCCAGCGCGGCTCTCATCATGAACTCACGAAGCGGCCTGACGACGCAGATCCTGCAGCTCCTGCGGCCTTACTGGCCACTCGTGCTCGGCGGCAGCGTTCTGGGAGTGGTCGGCGGTGCCTCCGTCGCGGCGTTGCTCGCGGTCGTGAATCATGGGCTTTATGCCACGCGGGCCGACGTGGTAACGCTGTTTTTCGCCTTCGCTGGCCTGTGCCTTCTGATCCTGATCGGTTCCATTGGCGCCGACATCAGCGCCAATTATGTCGGACAGCGGATCATCGCCGAGCTTCGTAAGTCGCTCGCCGCCAAAATCCTGGCTGCGCCGATCGATCAGCTCGAAATCTACCGGACGCATCGCCTGATCCCGGTTCTCACGCAGGACGTCGACACGATCAGCGATTTCGCGTTCTTCTTTTCGTCTTTTTTCGTGTCGCTCGTGATCGCGCTCGGCTGCATGGTTTACCTGGCGGTGCTGTCTTGGCAGCTTTTCCTGATCACGGGAGTCGTCATCGTTCTGGGATCGCTGGCGCATGGATATGCGAGGACGCGCGGCGTTCGCGGTTTCAGCGCCGCGCGAGAGGCCGAAGATCAGCTGCACAAGCAGTATCGCGCGATCGCCGAAGGCGCCAAGGAGCTGCGTCTCAATCGCGTGCGCCGTCGGCGCGTCTATGTCGAGCAGCTCCAGCAGACCGTTGACCGGATCAGCTCGGTGCAGATCAGGTCGATCAATCTGTTCGTGACGGCGCGGGCGTTCGGGACGATGCTGTTCTTCGTCGTGATCGGCGTGGCGCTGACCTTGCGACCGTTCCTGTGGCCCGACAGTCCCGCTGCGGTGTCCAGCGGGTTCGTGCTGGTGCTGCTCTTTATGCGCGGGCCCATCGACCAGGTCATCGGCATCCTGCCGGCGCTCGGCCGCGCCCAGGTCGCGATGCGCCGCATTGCGGAGCTCTCGGAGCAGTTCTCGACCCCCGAGCACGATCTGCTGGCCAGTGCTCCCGCTGCGCCCGCCAAGACCACCATCGAATCCATCGAGCTCCGCGGCGTAACCTATGCTTTTCGCGCCGTGCCGGGCAGCGATCCCTTTGTCCTCGGGCCGGTTGATCTGCTCGTTCGGCAAGGCGACATCGTCTTCATCGTGGGGCAGAACGGCAGCGGAAAGACGACCCTGATCAAGTTGTTGCTGGGCCTTTATGCTCCGCATGGCGGCGCCGTGCTGCGGGACGGTTCGCCGGTCCTGACGGAGACACGCGACGATTACCGCCAGCTCTTCACGACCATCTTCTCCGACTATTATCTGTTTGAGGATCTCATTCGTGGAGAGGGCGTGGTTCCTGATGTCGCGGAACGCTATCTCCAGCGGCTGGAGGTTGCGCACAAGGTCTCGGTCGAGAACGGCGTGTTCACGACGACGGACCTGTCGACCGGACAGCGCAAGCGATTGGCGCTGATGAATGCATGGCTCGAGGAAAGACCCGTGCTCGTGTTCGACGAATGGGCCGCAGATCAGGATCCGGCGTTCCGGCACATCTTCTATACGGAGCTGCTGCCCGATCTGAAGCGTCTCGGAAAGACCATCATCGTGATTTCACACGATGATCGCTACTTCGGGATTGCGGATCATCTGGTGCGGCTGCGCGACGGCAAGATCGTCGCAAGCGAGGCGAAGGCCAGCAACGTCGTTGGGGCTTCAGCAGTTCCAACCCATGCGCCGCTTTAGACACATTTTAGCGAGCCGCTGGTGCCATCTGTCGCACGCAAACCACGTCATGCGATCCCGTTCCGTGACAGGCCGTCAGATTTGTAGAGAATCTAATCTGCGTGTGCGCGCATTTCTTGTCAGCCTGTAGGTGAGTGATCTACACCACGCCTCAGCAATGATCGAGATGCGAGGGCCGGATGAACAAGGCTTCGGATTCCGGGAGTGGACCTCGTGCGTTCCCGGTCGGCCCATATTCCGCCCAGACCGTTTTCCAGGAGGGCGATCGTCTTCGCGTCGTCGCCGCGGATGTGACCGCGTTGGAACTGCGTCTGCGCGAGCGCGTCGATCACATCGAGATCCTGAATGCTTCGGACGACCGCGAGGTTGCGGCACGGGCGGTGTCGGCGTCCGCCGAGGCGCTGTTTGCCTGGCGACCGGGCGCCGATCGGCTCGTTCTGGACTTCGCTGGAAGAGCGCCGCTTGCACGAGAGCTGACGGAGAGTGGTCTCGCCATCGTGTCCGAGGGGCAGCTGGTGCTGATGCCCGAATTGGTCATGCAGCGGCGGGACAATTGGCTGGTCAACCCCGGACGACCGCCATTGCCGCAACTCCACGTCATGACGGACGGCAAGCGCCATCCGCGCCGCGCCGCAAAGCCGGCGGGAAAGGTGTACGGCCGTTTCATTCCCTGGCTGTCGGAGGTCATCTCGTTTCGCGTGGCCGATCTCGAGAATGATCTCCATTTGTTGCATCGCTGGATGAATGACCCCCGCGTCGATGCGTTCTGGAACGAGGCGGGTGATCTCGACAAGCATCGGCGGTATCTGGCCGGCATCCTGGCTGATCCCCATATGCTGCCGCTGATAGGCTGCTTCGGTGATGAGCCGTTCGGCTATTTCGAGCTCTATTGGGCCAAGGAAAATCGCATCGCGCCGTTCTATGATGCCGATGACTATGACCGGGGATGGCACGTGGTCGTGGGCGAGGACGCTTTTCGCGGCGGTCGCTACATCAGCGCGTGGCTGCCGTCTCTGATGCACTACATGTTTCTCGACGATTGCCGTACGCAGCGGATCGTCGGGGAGCCGGCGGCGGCGCACTCCCAGCAGCTTCGCAATCTCGAGCGCTCGGGGTTTGCGAAGATCAAGAACTTCGACTTTCCCCACAAGCGCGCGACCCTGGTCATGCTGTTGCGCGAGCGCTTCTTCGGCGATCGGCTTTGGCTTCCGGCAGCCGCCGGCCCAACGGTCTCCTCTTAAAGCGCAAGCGGAGCGCGGCTTCATGTCACATCAACTTGCGATCGAGCACGACGTCATTGGCGTCGGATTTGGGCCTTCCAACCTCGCACTCGCCATCGCATTGGACGAATGCGCGAAGCGATCACGGCTGAAATGCACGCCGCTGTTCGTGGAGAAGCAACCGCACTTCACCTGGCATGGCGGCATGCTGCTTCCGGGCAGCGACATGCAGATATCGTTTCTCAAAGATCTGGTCTCCTTGCGCGATCCGACCAGTCCCTTCACCTTCGTGAACTATCTGCACAAGCGCGGCCGCCTGCTGGATTTCATCAATTGCCGGACGTTCTATCCGAGCAGGGTCGAGTTCAATGATTACCTGCAGTGGGTGGCGGGCCATTTCAAGTCGCAGGCCGCTTACGGCGAGACCATCGTCGCCGTCGAGCCGGTGACGGCCGGGCAGACGGTGACGTCGTTGCGGGTGCATTCGCGCTCGCTCGCCGGCGGGGAGACCGTGCGGCTGGCGCGAAATCTCGTGGTCGCGGTGGGAGGCCAGCCCTATGTTCCGCAGGTGTTTGCCAAGGCTGCCGACGATCGCAGGCTGCTGCATTCCAGCCGCTATCTCGACCTGATCGAGCGCATTGTCCCGCGCGGTCGGCCCGTGCGCGTGGCCGTCGTCGGTGGCGGACAGAGCGCGACCGAGGTAACGGTCGATCTTCAGGGCCGATGTCCCGAAGCGCATATCGATCTGATCTTCCGCGGCCATGCTCTCAAGCCGTCCGACAGCAGTCCCTTCGTCAACGAGATCTTCAACCCCGACTATACGGACTTCGTCTACGCGCAGCCTGCCGACCGGCGGGATGCAATCGTCCGCAACTTCCGGAACACCAACTATGCCGTCGTCGATTCCGACCTGCTGGACCAGCTGTATCGGCTGCTCTACCAGCAGCGCGTCGGCGGCGACGCAAGGGTCGTGTTGCGTCCCCGCAGCGAGATTAGCAATGTGGATGCGGGACCGGACGGCATCGAGATCGGCGTGATCGACAAGTTTCGCGGCGAAAACCGTCGTTCGACCTATGACGTGGTCATTCTGGCGACGGGATACGACAGGGATACGCCGCACGGGTTTCTCGAACCGATCCGCCGCTACATTCGCGATGCGGCGCTGGATCGCAACTACCGGCTCGTGACCAATCCAGCGTTCCGGCCGCAGATCCACCTCCAGGGCTATTCGGAATCCTCTCACGGCCTGAGCGACACGCTGCTTTCGGTGATTGCCGTGCGGTCGCAGGAGATTGCGGAGTCTCTGCTCTCGACAATCTCGCGCCGGGAACTCATCGCTTAACGGGTCCCATCCCATTTCATTCGCGATCCGTTCGGCGGAATTTGGCGTGTTCCGATTTCGATTTGGAGCGCCTTCGATCTAGAACTTGTCTAATCGAGATCAACCGAGGCGTGTACAGCAAGGACAACGCCATACGGCTCTGCTAGAGGTGATCTTAGAACGATCCTTGGAATGTTTGCAGCTTCGGGTGGAACTGACCGTGAGGAGAGCCTTCGAGCAAAGCTACGGTCAGTTGCCGGAGCGGATTGCAGTCATATTGGTTCACAGCCCCCTTGCGGCATTGATCGGCAGAGAGCCGTTGACGCGCATGAAATATCTCCTCGAGATTGCGTCGCTCCATACCAGGGCCGAACTCCTTGCTCAGCCGGGACTGGGGCATATTGGCGTGCGCCGGATCGAGAAGTGGATGGCCACTCATGGACATCGCCTCCGCGATGTCGGTGAAAGCCTAGACAGCGTCATCTGTCACTTTGCCTTCCGGAATCCGGCCGTTAGGAAAGGCAGCCGTCGTTGCCTTTCCTCATCGGCGATCGCCTCGGTCCCAGAGGAGCGTTCGCACCAAGTGGCTCCGCATGGCCGTGGCCTGCTCCTGTAATCCCTGTCAGTTCCAATAAGGCTAGCTCGTCTCGCTCGGTTTCGCGGCCGAATGCCCGCGTGGACGCCGAACGCGCAAACGAGATCGCATGACCAGGCGCAACGCGTTGTCTCCAAGCTGTCGAACAGCCAATCTTGCACCTCTACTGGCGCCGATCGCGATCCGCACATTCGAGTTCGCACCTGCCATGCAGGACAATGCAACGCATGCTATCTCGTCAGCACATGCCGCCGCGTTGCACAGATTTGCTGCACGGCGATATGAATTACAGCAATCTGCGCTGCAATAACGCGCTTGACTTCGGTTTCGATCTCAACGACCGTATCGTTCAAGCGCGTTGGGCAGCACAGCCCGTCAACGCGACGAGTTCAAACCATTTCCAACGCCACGCATCTTGCGTGTTTGGTTGGCGGCGAGGGCGCCCTCGGCTTAACGGCCGGCGGGCGCTTTTTTGTTTTGGATCGAGTGATGACGCGGACGCTATATCGCATCGGTGTGATGTTCTCGACGACGGGGTCGTACAGCGTCGTCGCGCGTTCGATGCTCAACGGCGCACTGCTCGCGTTCAACGAGATCAACGCCGCCGCCGGCGCGATTGTGCTGGAGCCGGTCGTGGTCAATCCGGCTGGCGATCTCGCCCAGTACCGCTCGCTCAGTCACGAACTGCTCAATTCAGGCATCCGCCAGTTGGTCGGCTGTTACACCTCGTCGAGCCGCAAGGAGGTTATTCCCTGCTTCGAGAAGTTCGATGGCCTACTCTGGTATCCGTCGCATTACGAGGGCTTCGAGAGCTCGGACAACGTCATCTACACCGGTGCGGCGCCCAATCAGCACGTCCTGCCGCTGGTCGACTATCTCGCCTCGCGCGTCGGCAGCCGCGCCTTCTGCGTCGGTTCCAACTACATTTGGGCGTGGGAGAACAACCGCATCTTCCGCGAGGCGCTCACGGCGCGGGGCGGTACCGTGCTGGCCGAGCGCTACCTCTCGGTCGGCGATATCGAGGTCGACCAGGTCATCGCGGCGATCATCGACCAGCGCCCCGACTTCGTCTTCAACAATTTGATCGGCACCAGCGCCTACGCGTTCTTCCGTGCATTCCGCGCCGCCTGCCGAGCCCGCGGCATCGATCAAGCCTCGGAGATCCCGGTTGCGAGCTGCACGCTGTCGGAACCGGAGCTGCCGGAGATCGGCCCCGATGCGGTCGATGGGCATCTGTCCTCGAGCGTCTATTTCTCGTCGCTGAACTCGCCCGAAAATGCCGCCTTCATCGGCGCCTATACGCGCGCCTTTCCGGATGGACCGGTGTCCTCGGCCGATGCCGAAGCCTCTTACATCGCCGTCAAGCTGCTCGCTGCGGCCTTGTCGCAGGCCGGAACCGATGATGCCCGCACGGTGCGGGCTGCTGTTGCCGACCAGCGGCTGCGCGCGCCGCAAGGCGAGGTCCGTATCGACCGGCAGACTTTTCATGCCTGGCTTACGCCGCGGATCGGCCGCTCGGCCGCCAACGGCCAGTTCGAAGTGCTGCTGGAATCACGCGAGCCGATCGCGCCGGATCCCTATCTCGTTCAGTCGTCGCCGCGCTTTGCCAGCGCAATGCGCTCTCCGCTTTTGAAAGTGGTGCAATCATGAGCTCCCGACTGCTACAGAACTTCAAGGGCGGCCGCGCCATCGTCGTCACCAGGCGAGGAGGGTGGGAAAGCGCTCTCGAAACGACGCTGGCTAAGCTCGGCGTCTCCACCGAGTATCCCGAAATCATCGACGGCCGCGCCCAGATCAATGCGGCGAGCCTCCAGGCCGACCGTGACATCCTGTTCATCGACGGCGATCTCGAAGGCGCGGTCGCGATCGAAGTCAACCCAGCCTCGCGACTGCCCCCGGTGCCGGTAATCGGTCTCGTCGGCGTCGAGGCGCCGAGCCGGCTGAAGGCGCTGGTCAATCTCGGCGCTACTTCGTTCCTGCGCAAGCCGGTGCATGGCGGCGCGGTCTACACGTCTCTGTTTATGGGCATCAACCAGTTCCTGCTGCGCGCCGAGATGTACGAGCGCCTGCAGGGCCTCGAGGAGCGTCGCCGCGGCCGCCGCGCGGTGATCCGGGCCGTCATCCTGCTGATACAGCAGGACGGCCTCGACGAGGAAGGTGCCTATTCCCAGCTCCGTCGCGAAAGCATGCGCGCGCGGCAGAACATGGAACTCTATTGCGAAGAGTTTCTGAGCAGGCGGGCGAAGCCGCCCGATACGTCCGGCCGCACGACCGGCATCACGCTGCAAGGCGGCAAGAAGCAGGCCATCTAGGAGAAGCAAAATGACCAAGTCTGTATTGCGGGGGCTGCGCGCCGCAGCCCTCACGGGGACGCTTGTCCTCGGATCATCCCTCGGGTCGCACCTGGCGCTTGCGGCGGAAAACCCGATCAAGCTCGGCGTGCTGGAGGATCAGTCCGGCGACTTCGCCGCGGCCACGATCGGCAAGGTTCACGCCATCCAGCTCGCCGCCGAGGAGATCAACAAGGCCGGCGGCATCATGGGCCGGCCGCTGGAGCTCGTCACCTATGACACCCAGTCCGACAACACCCGCTACCAGGAGTTCATGCGCCGCGTGCTCCAGCGCGACAAGGTGGACGTCGTGTTCGCGGGCTTCTCCTCGGCCTCGCGCGAGGCGTATCGCCCGATCGTCGACCAGTTCAACGGCTTCGCCTTCTACAACAACCAATACGAAGGCGGCGTCTGCGACGGCCACATGATTGTGACGGGCGCGGTGCCGGAGCAGCAGTTCTCCACGCTCATCCCCTACATGATGGAGAAGTATGGCAAGAACGTCTACACGCTCGCCGCCGACTACAATTTCGGCCAGATCTCGGCGGAGTGGGTGCGCAAGATCGTCAAGGAGAACGGCGGTAAGATGGCCGGCGAGGAGTTCATCCCGCTCGGTGTGTCTCAGTTCTCCCAAAGCATCCAGAACATCCAGAAGGCCAAGCCCGACTTCGTGGTCACGCTGCTGGTCGGCACCGCGCAGGCCTCCTACTACGAGCAGGCGGCCTCCGCCAACGTCAACCTGCCGATGGCCTCCTCGGTCAACGTCGGCCAGGGCTACGAGCACAAGCGCTTCAAGCCGCCGAGCCTGAAGGACATGTTCGTCACCACCAACTACATCGAGGAGATCGACTCGCCCAAGAGCAAGGAGTTCTACGCCAAGTTCAAGGCCAAGTTCCCGAGCGAGCCCTATGTGAACCAGGAGGCGGAGAACTCGTATCTCGCGGTCTATCTCTACAAGCAGATGGTGGAGCGCGCGAAATCGACCAAGCGCGAGGAGATCCGCAAGGTGATCGCGCTGGGCGACGTCTGCATGGACGCTCCGGAGGGCAAGGTCTGCATCGACCCGAAGAGCCAGCACATGTCGCACACGATCTATCTCGCCAAGGTCGGCGCCGATCACTCGATCTCCTTCCCAAAGGTCTGGGAGGACATCAAGCCGTACTGGCTGGGTGAGGCCGGCTGCGACCTCACCAAGAAGGATCCGATGGCCCAGTACACGCCGTCGAATCCGCCGCCGAAGCCCTGACCGGCGGCAGGTCGCCCCGGCGCCTGCGGCGCGCCGGGGCGACCACGGACATCTGCGATGGCAACGCCGCATCCTCCTGCATCCTGGTTGTTTCATGGACATTGCGGCCCACGTCTTCTCGGCGCTCTATCAATTCGGCGACGCCTTCGCGTTTCTGGTGCTTTCGGCCTGCGGGCTCGCGGTGATCTTCGGCATGATGGGCGTGATCAATCTCGCCCATGGCGAATTCATCATGTGCGGCGCCTACGTCACCGCTGCGACCGTGCATGCCGGCCTGCCGCTGCCACTTGGAATTCTCGCCGGCACGCTCGTGTCGGCGCTGGTCGGCGTCGTCGTGGAGCTCGCGGTGATCCGCCATCTCTACGACCGACCGCTCGACACCATCGTTGCCACCTGGGGCCTCAGCCTGATCGCGACGCAGGGCACGTTGATCATGGTGGGGTCGACCATGGCGGGCGTCGGAACGCCGTTCGGCAGTTTCCAGGTTGGCGACTACTCCTATTCGATCTATCGCATCGTGCTGTTCTGCGCCGCGCTCGGCGTGCTCGCAGCGCTCTATGCGCTGTTCAACTGGACGCGCTTCGGCGTGCTGGCACGCGCCACCATCCAGGTGCCGCACATGGCGGCGGCACTCGGTGTCGACACGCGCTTGATCTACAGCCTGACGTTCGCCTGCGGGGCGGGGCTCGCCGGGCTTGCCGGCGGCCTATACGCACCGACCATGACGCTGGTGCCGACCATGGGCGCGACCTTCATCATGGAGGCCTTCGTCACCGTCGTGATCGGCGGCGCTGATGTCTTCCTCGGCACGGCACCGGCAGGTGGTGTGCTTGCGGTGGTGAAATCAGTAATGACGTCCTGGCAGGGACAGCTATTCGGCCAGATCGGCCTCTTGGTCGCCGTCATCATCGTCGTCCGGGTGCTGCCGAAAGGCATTTCCGGCTTCGTGCTGCGCGAACGCACCTGACGGGGTGATGGCGTCGTGACCGGTCTTCTCGCAATGTTCCGCCGTCTCGAAGGGCCGCAGACCGCAGGTCGTGGTCCGGCCTTCTGGGGCCTGTTCGCACTCGTGCTCGGCGCCGCGCTCGCTTATCCGCTGTTCAGCGACGGCTACACCGTCGGCAACACCGTCTACTTCTTCGTCTGGGTGTTCATAGCGCTCAGCCTGTGCCTGATCTGGGGCTATGGCGGCTCGCTCTCCTTCGGCCAGACCGCCTTTTTCGGGATCGCGGGCTATGGCTACGGCATCCTCACCATCAATTTCGGCTCGGCCTACGGCTTCACGCTGCTGGCCCTGGTGATCGCGGTGGCGATCGCCGCGCTGTTCGCGGTCCTGCTCGGCTATTTCATGTTCTTCGGCCGTATCGCCGGCGTCTTTCTCGGCATCGTCACGCTCGCCGTCACCCTGATGCTGGAGCGCTTCATGGCGCAGACCGCGGGACCGGAATGGCGAATTGGAGCCGCGCGGCTCAACGGATTCAACGGCATGAGTGCGATGCCGCCTCTGACCATTCCCTGGCCGGGCGAGCCGATCGTGCTGTTCGCCGACGTCGGGCTCTATTACCTCGTGCTCGGCCTGCTGGTGTTTGTCTATCTGGCCTTGCGCATCCTGATGAACTCGTCGTTCGGCAACGTCATCGTCGCGATCCGCGAGAACCCGGAGAGGGCCGAGATGCTGGGTTACGACATCCGCAAATACCAGCTCATCACCTTCGTCATTGGCGCCGCGCTCGCAGGGCTCTCCGGCGTGCTCTACACCGTGTGGGGGCAGTATATCACGCCGTCGAGCATGGGCATGACCGCCGCGGCATTGCCGCTGATCTGGGTTGCGGTCGGCGGCCGCAGCGATCTGACGTCGACCGTGATCGGCACGCTGGTGGTGCTCGCCGCGTTCCAGGCGCTCACGATCTACGGCAGCCAGTACGCGCTGGTCTTCATGGGTGTGCTGCTGGTGCTCACGGTCCTGATCGCCCCGAACGGTCTCGTGCTCGGGCTGATGAACTGGCTCGGCCGCATCGCCGCCCGTTTCACGCAGAGGGCCGGCTGATGTCGCTGCTCGAGCTGCGCAAGCTGAACAAGCATTTCGGCGGCCTGCACGTCACCAACTCCGTCGATCTCGCGCTCCAGGTCGGCGAGATCCATTGCCTGATCGGCCCGAACGGCGCCGGGAAGAGCACGCTGTTCCGCTTGATCCTGGGCGAGCATCATCCCGGCAGCGGCGACATTCTCTTCGCCGGAGAGAACATCACGGCGCTGAAATCCTTCGCGCGGATCCATCGCGGCCTCTCGGTCAAGTTCCAGGTGCCCGGTGTCTTCAAGGGCCTGTCGGTCCGCCAGAACCTCGAGATCGCCCTGCAGAGCCGGCATCGCGGCGCTGAGCTCGAAGCGGAGATCGGCCGGCTGCTGAGCTTCCTCGGGCTGCAATCGGAGCAGGCGCAGATCGCCGGCAATCTCAGCCATGGCCAGAAACAATGGCTCGAGATCGGCATGGCGGTCAGCCTGAAGCCGCGCCTTCTTCTGCTGGACGAGCCCACCGCCGGCATGTCGCCCGAGGAAACCCACGTGACCGGCGAGATGGTGCAGCGGCTCAATGCCGACGGCATGACCGTACTGGCGATCGAGCACGACATGGCGTTCGTCCGGCAGGTCGCGCACCGCGTCACCGTGCTGCATCTCGGCCAGGTCTTCGCGCAGGGCTCGATCGACGAGATCGTGGCCGACGAGCGCGTAGCAGCGATCTACCTGGGGCAGGCTCATGCTTGACGTGCCGCGCAAAGAAGTCATCCTCGCAACGCTGGGCCTGCGTGCCGGCTATGGCGGCAAGCCGGTGCTCCAGGGCCTCGAGATCGAGGTGCGGGAAGGGGAGATCGTCGCCGTCATCGGTCGCAACGGCGTGGGCAAGTCCACGCTGATGAAGAGCCTTATCGGGCTCGTGCCGGCGATGAGCGGCTCGATCGTCTATCGCGGCGAGGCGGTGGAGCTTCTTCCCGCGCACAAGCGGGCGCGCCTCGGCATGGGCTATGTGCCGCAAGGGCGCGATGTGTTTCCGCGGCTGACCGTCGGTGAGAACGTCGCCGTCGGCGCCGCGATCAAGGGCGGCGGCATTCCGGAAGCCGGCCGGCGCAAGATCGTCGAGGCCTTTCCGATCCTCGAAGAGCGCTGGCATCAGCGCGCCGGCACCATGTCCGGCGGCCAGCAGCAGCAGCTCGCGATCGGACGGGTCCTGATCGCCGATCCCAACCTCATCCTGCTCGACGAGCCCTCGGAGGGCATCCAGCCCAACATCGTCCAGGACATCGCACGTAACATGGTCGAGCTCAATCGCAGGACCGGCGTGACCATCATCCTGGTCGAGCAGAACCTCGACATGATCCGCGCCATGGCGCAGCGCTGCTACGTCATGGACAAGGGACGCATCGTCGCGAACCTCGATCGTGCGGCCCTCGACGATGCGGCCGAGATGCGTCGCCATCTCGCGGTGTGAAGACTAGCCAACGACAGAAGGAGAAAAGCAAATGTCCTGGCAGAAAGACTCCATCATGGCCCGCAAGGGCGTCGCCAAGGGCGAGCGCGGCACCGGCTACACGATCACGGAAAGCGAGCAGGGCAAGTACCACTATGTCTACGGCCCCTATGTGAAGCCGGTGCTGACCGTCGATCCGGGCGCCGTCGTATCCGCAGAGACCCATGATGCGTTCGAGGGCGCCATCAAGAAGGAGACCGACAGCCCGTCGAAGATTCTCAACTTTCCGTTCCTCAATCCGCAGAACGGGCCGATCCACGTCAATGGCGCCGAGAAGGGCGATACGCTTGCGGTCTATATCGAAAGCATCGTGCCGCGCGGGCCGCAGCCGCGTGGCACCACGGTGATCATGCCGGAATTCGGCGGCCTGGTCAGTACGGGCAACACGGCGCTGCTCAATCCGGCGCTGCCCGAGCGCGTCAAGAAGCTCGAGATCGACGCCAAGACCGGCACCAAGTGGAACGACAAGATCACGTTGCCCTATGAACCCTTCATCGGCACCATCGGTACCTCGCCAGAGATCGAGGCGATATCTTCGTTGGTCCCGGATTATTATGGCGGCAACATGGATCTGCCCGACGTCGGCGTCGGCGCCATCATCTACCTGCCCGTCAACACCAAGGGCGCGCTGCTCTATCTCGGAGATTGCCATGCTGCGCAGGGCGATGGCGAGCTCTGCGGCGTCGCCATCGAGCATCCGACCGTGACCACGGTCCAGGTCGACCTCATCAAGAACTGGACCATCGCCTGGCCGCGGCTCGAGACCAAGGACTTCATCATGACGATCGGCTCGGCACGCCCGATGGAAGATGCAGCCCGCATCGCCTATCGCGAGCTCTGCCGCTGGATGGCGGCTGACTACGGTTTCGACGAGATCGACGCCTATATGCTGCTGACCCAGGCCGGCCGTGTCAGGCTCGGCAATATGGTCGATCCCAAATACACGTTAGGTGCTTCCATCAAGAAGTCCTATCTCGCCTGAGGCCGATCGGAATGTCCACCATTCACAAAGTCGCCGCCGTCCAGTTCGAGCCGACCATGTTCGAAAAGGCGCGCAACATCGCGCGCCTGCTCGAGCTCTGCGAGCAGGCGGCGGCCGCCGGCGCTAAGCTGATCGTGACGCCGGAGATGGGAACGACAGGCTATTGCTGGTTCAACCGCGCCGAGGTCGCGCCGTTCGTCGAGACCATCCCGGGACCGACCACGAGTCGCTTCGCGGCGCTCGCGCGCAAGCATGACTGCTACATCGTCGTCGGCATGCCCGAGGTCGACGAGGACAACATCTATTTCAACACTGCCGTCCTGATCGGGCCTGACGGCATCGTCGGCCGTCACCGCAAGACTCATCCTTATATTTCCGAGCCGAAATGGGCCGCGGCGGGCGACCTGCACAACCAGGTGTTCGAGACCCCGATCGGCCGCATCGCGCTGCTGATCTGCATGGACATCCACTTCGTGGAGACCGCGCGGCTGATGGCGCTCGGCGGTGCCGACGTCATCTGCCACATCTCGAACTGGCTGGCGGAGCGGACGCCGGCACCATACTGGATCAGCCGCGCCTTCGAGAACGGCTGCTACGTTATCGAGAGCAACCGGTGGGGGCTGGAACGCACCGTGCAGTTCAGCGGCGGGAGCTGCGTGATCGCGCCGGACGGAGAGGTGATCGCCGTGCGCGACAAGGGCGACGGCGTGCTGCTGTCGGAGATCGATCTCGACGCCGCACGCGCCCGCCGCGTGCTTGGGGAAGCCGTCTTCGCGCAGCGCCGGCCGGAACTCTATCCGGAGCTCTTGACCGACACCTTCAGCTGGAATCCGCGCGATTTCTTCGGTCTTTACGGCCACGAGCCATGGCCGGCCGGAAGGACGTCGCAGGTCAGTGTCGCGCAATTTGCACCTCGCGATGAGGTCGGGCTGAACCTCACGGAGATCGCAGCACTTGCGCGCAAGGCCCGCGCGGAAGGCGCGGATCTCGTCGTATTCCCGGAGCTTGCAGTGACCGGTCTCGGTGATCCCACGGCATCGGCGCAGCCGATACCTGGGCCGGTGACCGATCGCCTCGAGGAGCTTGCCGAGGAGCTGGGTCTCTATCTCGTCTGCGGCCTTGCGGAGCGCGCCGGGGACGCGCTCTACAACAGCGCTTGCCTCGTCACGCCGGATGGGGACATCTCAGTCTATCGCAAGACGCATCTCACCGCCGACGAGCGAAGCTGGGCGACGGCCGGAGAAGGCTGGACCGTCGTCGACACACCGATCGGCCGCATCGGGCTGTTGATCGGTCACGACGCGTCGTTTCCGGAGGCGGGCCGGGTGCTGGCGCTGCGCGGCTGCGATCTCATCGCCTGTCCTGCCGCCATCAAGGGACCTTTCAGTTCGTCGCATGCCGGCACGGAGGTCGAGCAGCCGATGCCGATACCGACCGGCCCGGATCCGCTCCACTGGCATCATTTCCGCGTTCGCGCCGGCGAGAACAATCTGTATGTGGCCTTCGCCAATGTCGTCGATCCCGAGCGCGGCTATCCCGGGATCAGCGGCGTGTTTGGCCCTGACACGTTTGCCTTCCCGCGGCAGGAGGCGATCGCGACCGGCGGCACGGGGCTTGCAACCGCGCTGGTCGACACCACCAATCTCGACAGCGTCTATCCGACCAATGTCGTGCGGCGGAAGGATCTGGTGTCGATGCGCATGCCGCACAGCTATCGCGGATTGGTCAAGATGGCAGCGAACAACTACTGAACCAAGAAAAGGAAGCCGACCATGGATCTGGGACTCAGGGGCGCCAAGGTTCTCGTCACGGGAAGCACCAAGGGAATCGGACGCGCGATCGCCGAGACATTTGCTGCCGAGGGCGCCGATATCGGTGTGTGTTCCCGCAACCTGACCGAGGTCGAAAGCACGGTCGCCGCACTCAAGGCCAAGGGCGTCGCCGCCTTTGGCGGTGCGGTCGATGTCGCCGACGCAGCGGTTCTAAAGACCTGGGTCGGCGATATGGCGTCAAAGCTCGGTGGCATCGATGTCGTCGTCGCCAATGTCAGCGCGCTGGCGATCGGACAGGACGATGAAAGTTGGCAAAAGGAATTCTCGACCGACATGATGGGCACAGTCCGGCTGGTGAATGCGGCCATGCCGTACCTGGAGAAAAGCGCGGCCGGCGCGATCGTCACGATATCGAGCGTCTCCGGGCGTGAGGTCGATTTCGCGGCCGGCCCCTACGGCACCTTCAAGGCGGCGATCATTCACTACACGCAAGGGCTCGCCAATCAGCTCGCGGGGAAGGGCATCCGCGCCAATTCGGTTTCGCCCGGCAATACCTATTTCGAGGGCGGGGTTTGGAACATGATCAAGGACAACAATCCAGAGCTCTACAAGACCGCGCTGGCGCTCAATCCGACGGGCCGAATGGGAACACCGCAGGAAATGGCTAACGCTGTGGTGTTTCTCGCAAGCCGCGCGGCGAGCTTCATCACCGGCACGAACCTCGTCGTCGACGGTGCCTTGACGCGCGGCGTGCAGTTATAGGAAGGCCGTATCGGCATTTGTTTCTCGCGGGAGCTTGTCAGGCCAAATTGGCCCGTGATGGATCGGGGCGAGAGTTTAGGTTTCTCATCTTGGTTTTAGGTTTCTCATCTTGGTTAGAGGGTGGCGTGTCCACGACATGTGCACCGGGAGATCAAGGCAAATCTTCCGGCGTCCCACGTGAGCATGCTCTTCGCGCGTTACTCGCTGGCAGTGGACTGGTCGCGCTCGACGTGTACGCGTTCGAGCGCGGCGCAGCGCCGTGCTGCCGCGAACCGCTTGCCGTCTGGTCTGGCGCCGGCCTTCCCCGCGCCAATTGCTCGCAGAGCGTGCCATCGGGCCCGGCACGATCATGAAATCCGCTACTCCCGTCGAGGGCTCGAAAGTCTATACGATCCATATGTTGTCTCATCGCTTTTCCGTGGCCCCATGATGGATTGGAGCGAGAGCTCAAGTCTTTCAATTAGTTAGAAGGCGGGTGTGCGCGATGTGTGCAGGTGGAGATCAAGAAAGGTCTCATCACAAGCAACGTGAGCACGACTCCTGAGCTCGGACGGCCACTCGGTCGGTAGACGTGTCCGATTGCTTAGGTCCAGCACCGGGGCATTCTCACTGACGGGCGCTGAACCGCGCGATCTGCGCTGAGATGCAATTGGCTGCGCGCCTGTCGCCGACCGCGCAAGGCGACTGAACGCCTAGATTGATCTGGATCAAGCCCCTGCCGTGGGCCGCTCCGCTAGCTTTCCAGCAGCGGTCTGTCGGCCTGAAGGCAACGCCCTTTGAAAACGCTTCGCCAGCTTCTGTCCGCGGAGGACGCTGTCCAGTTCTTGGTTCGGCTCGCGCTGCTCGGGCTGCTGATCTTCTGGACCTTCCTCGTGATCCGGCCATTCGTGCCGATCCTGAGCTGGAGCGCCGTGTTGGCGGTGGCATTTCATCCCGCCTTTGCCTGGCTGGCCCAACGCCTCGGTGGCCGGCCCCGGACAGCCTCAGCCATTCTCACCCTGATCACGCTGGGCATCGTCATCGGTCCCGCCGCCTGGCTCGGCCTCAGTGCAGTCGAGGGGATCCGGGATCTTGCGGGCCAGATCGGCAGTGGCGATCTCGCGGTCCAGGCCGCACCGGAGCAGATCAGGAGCTGGCCGTTGATAGGTCCTCAGCTCTATGCAATCTGGAACGAGGCCTACACGAACATCCGTGCGGCCTTGCGCGAGGTGGCTCCGTACTTGAAACCGCTCGCCGGCATGATGCTGTCGTTCGCCGGTGACACCGGAATTGGAATGCTCCAATTCCTGCTGTCGGTGATCGTCGCTGGTTTTCTGCTTCCGCACGGCGCGCAGCTCGTCGCCGCGCTCCGCGGCTTCCTTTTGCGCGTCGTGCCCGGCCAGAGCGAGCACTTTCTCGAGCTCGCAGGCGCCACCATACGCGCCGTCGCGCAGGGCATCATTGGCGTTGCGATCCTTCAGGCCTTGCTGGCGGGCATCGGCTTCAAGCTCGCAGAGATACCGAGCGCGGGACTGCTCGCGATCGTCGTGCTCTTGCTATCCATCGTCCAGATCGGCGCTGCCCTCGTCCTTCTCCCCGTGCTGGTCTGGATATGGATGGACAAGGACCTGACCGTCGCGCTGCTGTTGACGGTCTATCTGGTCGTCGTCGGTCTGCTCGACAACGTGCTGAAGCCGCTCCTGATGGGGCGCGGACTGACGACGCCGACGCTCGTCATCCTGATCGGGGTCATCGGCGGTACGCTCGCACATGGAATCATCGGCCTGTTCATTGGGCCGATCATCCTGTCGGTGGCCTGGGAGCTCGCGACCGCATGGATGGGGATCGACCGTGCGGCGTCAGCGCCGGTGGATCAGGCGACCGTCGTCGCAAAGGAAACCATCGAGGCACGGTTGACCCAGGTTGAAACGAGGTTGGGTTCACACCGATGATGCTCCAGTTTCTTGTCGGCACGCTCGTCAGCGTGATCAATATCGGAATCCACGCGCTCGTGACGGTGGTCGCCGTGACCATCGCCCGCAGCGCCGTCCCGCGCCATACCAGGCGGCCGAGATTGCACCTCATGAGCGTCATGATCGCGATCGCGGTCGTGTTGAAGATCGCCCACATGCTCGAAATTCTAATGTGGGCTGCGACCTATCATATCGTCCACGCCGCCGACGACGCGGACCTGCTCTACTTTGCGTTCGTCAACTACACCACGCTCGGCTACGGCGACATCACGCCGGTGCCCGAATGGCGGCTGATCGGCCCGTTGACCGCGATGAACGGTGTTCTTCTGTTCGGCTGGTCCGCCGCCATCCTGTTCGAAGTCTTGCTCAGGACCCTCGAACATCTCGGGCTCACGGAAAAACCCGGCGCGGACATGCCACGCGCGTGATGCCGTCGCCACGGTCGATCGCGGCCCTTCGTGAACCCCGGTTCAGGGTTGCAGATCGAGGCTCGCGAGCTGGTGCCGGTCCAGCAGCACGATCTGGCGTTGGGTGTTGCCGATGAAGCCGAGCACGCCGAGCTCATGGAGCCGCGACAAAGCCCGCGAGACGGTCTCCAGCGTCAGGCCGAGATAGTCGGCAATATCGCGTCGCGACATCGGAAGCGCCATGACCCCGGCAGCGGTCAGGCGTTTGTCCATCTCAAGCAGGAACGCGGCGACGCGCTCCAGGGAGGTCTTGCGGCCGAGAAGCAGCATGTGGTCTTCAGCATGCTGGAGGTTGTTCGTGGTCATGCTGAGCAGGTTTCTGGCCACGATGGCATCACTCTCGGCTACGGTTTCCAAGCTCTGCCGTTTGATCAGCCGTACCGTGGTGTCGACGATGGCTTCCGTCGTGAACCGATGCTCGTTGCCATTTTCGAGCCCGAAAATGTCGCCAACCAAGTGAAATGCGCCGATCTGCCTGCGGCCGTCCGACAGCAGCTTGTAGCTTCGCACCGCGCCGGACTTGACCTGGTAGACATATTCGGCCGGCTCCTTCTCGCCGTAGATCTCGGAGCCTTTTCGGTAGGAAAATTCGCTTAAATTGACCAGGGCATTTGAATGACTTGCCATGCCGAGGTCGCGGAGGGTATTCGGGCGAAGCGTGGAATCCGTTGTGATGCGAACGAACATAGGCCAACTCCTCAGACTTTCCGCCGAATTGGTCTGTCAGACGAAATATTTTGCCGGAAATGCGCCGCGCAATCCCACTCCCGCCGAAGTTGATTTTCGGCCAAGGAAGTATTCTTATCCATTGTCCCAAGGTTCATTGTACCAAAGGACACCGTTGGCGATTGGTGCGCTGGATGAGAAGCCCTTGCCACCTGGCAGATGCGACATATTGCAAAGCAGATATTTTGGGCTTCAAACGTGAAGATCGGCTTGAAAGAACGAGAAGGACGTCCAGCGTCCTCATAAACTCGGCGAGAGGTAGAGTTGCCAGGCCTTGTTCACGTTGTTGACGATGACGAGTCGTTTCGGACCGCGATCGAGCGCCGGCTGAAGCTCGCGGGATACGAGGTCGCGACCTACGCCTCGGCGCTGGAGCTCCTGGACTCGGCTCCGGATGACGGGAAGGCGGGGTGCATCCTGCTCGACGTGCGGATTCCGGGCCTGAGCGGTCCCGACCTGCAGGCGCGGTTGGCTGCCGCCGGATCGATGCTGCCCATCATCTTCCTCACCGGTCATGCCGACACGCCGACGACCGTACGCGCGATCAAGGCCGGTGCGGAAGACTTCCTGACCAAACCTATATCCTCCGAGCAGCTGCTCGATGCGATCGAGCGGGCGCTGGCCAGTCAGCGGACGGCGCGCGCCCAGGCCAGCAGGCTGGATGCGTTTCGCGGTCATCTGGCCACGCTGACTCAGCGCGAGCGACAGGTGTTTGACCTGATCGTGCGCGGCCAGATCAACAAGCAGATCGCCCATGAGCTGGGCACCACCGAGCGCACCGTGAAGGCACACCGCCATCAAGTGATGGAGAAGATGCAGGTTCGCTCACTGGCGGAGCTCGTTTCGATCGCAGAGCGTCTCGGAATGCTCGATCCGGACGAACGCTGACGGCTTCGGCACGGCGCGAGGTTCCCCTGATGTGCCTGTCCCAAAGGACAATGCCGAGGCGTGTGACAGTGTGCGACAAGCTGTGTGCAACATGCACATATACCGCGTCAAAAAGCGGAGCGAACGTATCCAGTATCCCAACGTCGTCTTTAGGGAGGCCGCATCGCCTTGCCCGTGCGCGAGTCAGTCTTTGTCGTTGATGACGATCTATCCATGCGTACCAGCATGGACAGGCTTCTGCGGGGACACGGCTTCGCCACGACACTGTTCGACACTGCTCACGCCTTGCTCGATCATGACAGGTTCCACACCGCGATCTGCATCATCCTCGACATCGATCTGGGTGCAAAGTCCGGCATCGAGGTGCGGCGAAGCCTGGCCGAGAAGGGCATCGCGGCGCCGGTGATCTATGTCACCGGCAATGACAGTCCGGCAAACCGCGCCGCGGCGATCGCCTCAGGCTGCATCGCCTATCTGATCAAGCCGTTTGCGGGGCAGTCCTTGATCGAGTCCGTCGAGCGCGCCCGCGTCTTGTAGCTCCACGCCGGCCGTCATTCGTCGACATATTGCTCGAGCGTCCTGGTCGGCGCGCCCTTGTGGGCGGAAGCAAATTGCGCGAGCGGAACCAAGGTCGTCACAACAAGAAGATTCGAGTCGACGAGCTCGAGCAGAAGCGTCTGTCCGTTTTCCATCTCGTCGATGATGTTTGGCGCCACGACGTCAGCCGCGACGCATAGATTGGTGAGACACCAGGTGTAGGGAATGCGGAACGCGGCGCCATGGTCGACGGCCAGTTTCGGCGATTGTTGCAGGTACATCCCGACCGGTACGAAAAGTTGCAGGCGGGCTGTAGCCGCGTCCTCCCGCTCGATCAGATCGATGCGCACGGCCGTCTGCCCGGTCGGGAATCGGCCGGTGATCGAGGTTCGGCAGAGGGTAGGCGCCCCGCCGGCCTTGAAGCACAATTTCTGCCAGCTGCCATAGATGATGTCGTTGGCTTCGCGTTGGCCGCGTGTTGCGACCTCGGGAGGCTTCTCAGGTTGCTCCGCCTTGAGCGGAGCGACAATCGCGACCGTGGCGGTGCCGACGGCCGCAACCATCAGGAGACGATCAAGAGGACGGGCCATGGCGGCAACTCCGGGATCCGGATTCAGTTCTGCGCATCGAGGAACCTGGCGACCAAGGGCGACCAGAGCGGAACCGCGTCCGGCGAACCGATAAAGAAATGTCCCTCGTCGCCGAACGGCGGCATCAGGTGATATTCGGCCCGGCCGCCGGCGGCGATGAAAGCCGCGTGCATGCGCTTTGACAGCTCGGGACCGAAAAACGTGTCGTTTCCGATGTAGATCCACAGCATCGGCACGCGCGATGTGCGGCCGAAATCGGCGGTGGCCTCGACCAGGCGGTCGGGCGCGCAATTGTTGTTCGGCTTGTCGTCGACGCGCCCGCCGCGGCCCCCGGCAAAGACAATGATGGCCTTCACTGGCGGCGGGTTCACGCTCGATAGGGCGATCGCGCCCCAGCCGCCGGCGGACTGGCCCACCACGATCACGTCCTTCGGGATGATCCGCTTCTCCGCTGTGAGGTAGTCGATGATCCAGAGATCGACCTGGGCGATCGCGAGGCCCGCATCGCGGAAATTGGGATTGGTGCACTTTCCGATTTTCGAGAAGAACGGGCCGAACAGCCCGCGTTCGGGAATGTCGATCGCCTGCGCGCCGTAGCCGCTGCCGACCGGCGCCACCACGAGATAGCCGCGCCTCGCGAACCATTTGGCGGCGTCGCGAAATTCGACCAGCGGGAACAGGCTGCGCTGGGTCGCGTCGAGCGAGACCCCGTGATTCATGATGACGAGCGGAAACGGACCGTCGCCGGCCGGGCGCACCAGATAGGCGAACATCGGCAGCGGCAGGGGCAGGGCCCAGATTTCCTCCTGGATGCGAACCTCGTCCCCGCCGCGCGCGGGCGATGCGGCCACGAAAAGGGCGAGGAAGGTGATCGCGAGAGAATGAAGCAAGGTAAGCCGGCGTCGCATCCCAGCCTCCTTCAACCGGCGTAGGTTGCGGCCACGACGATCGGGCCAAGCACCGTGAGGACGACATTGCCGACCGCGTAGGGGACGGCGACGCCGAGTACCGGCGTCTGACTCTCGGCAACATCGCAGGCGCCGGTGACGGCCGCATCGACCGTCATGGCGCCGGCGAGCGCGCCGCAGGTCACGACGGGGTTCATGCGCAGCAGATAATAGGCAACCAGCGTTCCGACCGTCATCGGGACCAGCGTGACCACGATGCCCATCCCGACCAGCAACAGACCGTGGGCCTGGATCGCCGACCAGGCGGCAAGGCCGTTGCCGAGCCCGATCGCCGCGATGAAGCCGCCAAGGCCGATGTCGCTCAGGGTCTGCTGCGCGGCCGGCGGCATTGCGCCGATGCCGGGCCGGCGCGTCCGCAACCAGCCGCAGACAAGCCCGGCGATCAGCGCACCGCCGCCACCACCCAGCGTCAATGCGACAGTGCCGACCTTGAAGCTGGCAAGGCCGGCGAGAAGACCCACTGCAATGCCGGCGGCAAGATAGGCGATGTCGGTCCGATCGCTGGTACTCAGGGCATATCCCACTTGCGTTGTTGCCCGCGCGATATTGCTGGTGCTCCCGACCAGCGTCATGACGTCGCCGAGATAGACCCGCGTGTCGGGACTGAGGGGCACTTCCCGGCCCATGCGCGTGAGCGCACGCAGGAAAACGCCGCGTGCATTGTCTCCGAGCCGGTCGACGATCTCGCGAAGTGAGCGGCCGTGCAGCTGGCGGTTCTCGACGAGCACCTCGATCACATTGCCCGGCAGGTTGCCCAGCAGCTCTCCGGCGTCGATCTCGGCCCCGAGGATCGGCTGGGCCGCGGCGATCGCGGCGGTCGGACCGGCAATCACGATGTCGTCGCCGGCCTCGAGCACGGTGTCCTGCTGCGGCTTGATGTCGGTCCCGCGGCGCACGATCCGCTCCACGACCGTGCGGCTGCCGATCTCCGCCTCGATGGCACCGATGGTGCGGCCGGCGCCGGCCGACACGCGATAGGCGCGGGCCTGGAATTTGCGATAGGACAGGTTTTCCGTCTTCGCCGGCGCACCGCCGGCGAGCTCCGCCTCGAGCTTTTTTGCCTCCACTTTCAGATCGATCTGCATCAGCCGCGGCGCCGCGAACGGTACGAACAGCAGCGTCAGGATGTAGCCGAGCACGTAGGTCACCGCATAGCCCGCCGCGATGTTGGCTTCCTGTTGCTTCAGCACGTCGCTCGGCAGACCGAGCTGCGCCAGCGCGCCGGATGCGGTGCCGATCACCGAGGATTGCGTCAGCGCCCCCGCCGTCAGTCCCGCGGCCGTCCCCGTATCCAATGTGAAGACACGGGCGAAGATGAGCACAATGACTAGCCCCGTGGCTCCGATCACCAGCGCCAGCACGACCTGAGCCAGCGTCCGCACGCTCAAGGAAGCGAAGAACTCCGGTCCCGACCGGTAGCCGATCGTGAACACGAACAGGCTGAACAGGATCGCCCTGAGGATGGGCGGGAACGAGAAACTCCCGAGCTGCCCGATCAGCACCGCGACGATCAGGATGCAGGCGGTGGTTCCGATCGAGAAGCCACGGATCCTGATGCGGCCCAGCATGGTGCCGATTGCAATGGCGAGCAGCAGGAAGATTTCCGGTGCGGTGGTGATGATCCACCTGACGGTTTCCATGGCATTCCCCGGCGCTTTGGCGTGATTTGATTTGGCCCCGACGGGACGTTGCTTGATCCAGATCAAGCCTTGGCGGCGACGTGGCGGCGCCTATGACGCGATGGAATGTTCACGACAGCCCGTATTGCCGACATGAGTACCTTGGACGTCGCAGCCGGCGCGTTCCGCCGCGACGAGACGGTCGGGATTGTCCTGCTGCTCGCCTTCGCAGGCGGCTATATCGACGCCTATACCTGGATCATCCACGGCGTGTTGGCCAATGCCCAGACCGCCAATCTGATCTTCCTTTGGGTCCATGCGATGACCGGCGACTGGGCGAAGGCCTTGCACTTCGTGCCGCCGATCCTGGCCTTTGCGACCGGAATCGTGATCGCAGTCTGGCTGCGCCGCGTAGCGGGCGAGCGGGCCAGCGCTATCAGCACGTTGATCGAGATCCTGCTCCTGATAGCGATTGGCATCCTACATAATCGGTTGCCCGATCTGGCCGGAACGCTCGGTATTTCCGTCGTGGCGGCGATGCAGGCTGCAATGTTCGTCAAGGTCGAAGGCGCTGTGTGCAGCACGGTGATGATCACTGGCAATATGCGTCAGGCCATCGAGAACGTCTTCGCAGTCGCAGCAGGGGGCGCGCCACTAGGAACGCTGCGCCGCTCGGGCATCTTCTTCGCACTATGCGGCGTGTTCGGCTTCGGTGCCGCCGCCGGAGCCTTTGCGACCAAGAGCATCCCCGATCTCGCGTTGGGTCTGCCTGTGGTCGTGCTGTTGACCGTGCTGCTGCGCTGCGAAGCGTCCCGTCCGGAGGACGGGCGATGAACCGGCCGTCCATTCCGACCTGGACACGTTTCTTTCCACCGGCCGAATGGGTCGGGACCTATCGACGCGAATGGCTGCCCTCCGACGCGAGTGCCGGCATCACGCTCGCCGCCTACGCTATTCCAGTCTCGCTCGCCTATGCCGCGCTCGCCGGCCTACCGCCGCAGATCGGCGTCTACGGCTACATGCTCGGGGGCATCGGCTATGCATTGTTTGGGGCGTCGCGCCAGCTCGCGATTGGCCCGACCTCGGCAATCTCTCTGATGATCGCCGGGACCGTCGGTGCTCTCGCTGGAGGCGATGCGGTCCGCTACGCGCAGATCGCAAGCCTTACGGCCTTTGCGGTGGCCGTGCTGTGCTTCATCGCCTGGCTGTTCAAGCTCAGCGTGCTGGTTCGCCTCGTCAGCGACAGCATCCTGGTCGGCTTCAAGGCAGGGGCCGGGCTCACCATCATCATGAGCCAACTGCCGAGCCTGCTCGGCATCGCCGGCGGCGGCCACAACTTCTTCGATCGCGCCATCAAGCTATCCGGCCAGCTCGGCGACATCGATCTGCTGGTGCTGGGCGTCGGCGCGGTCGCGCTGCTGTTGCTTCTGCTCGGCGAACGGCTCTTGCCGCGAAAACCCGTCGGCATCACCGTGGTTGCCCTCGCGATCGCCCTGGCAACGCTCCTGGGCTTGCCAGGTCTCGGTGTGCCCGTCACCGGGAAGATACCAGAAGGACTGCCTACGCTGGCAACCCCGACGTTTGGCCTCCTGGCGTTCGATGATCTGTTTCCGCTCGCGGCAGGTTGCGTGCTGCTGGCCTATATCGAGGGCGTATCGGCGGCCCGCAGCTTCGCCGCCAAGCACGGCTATCCGCTCGATGTTCGTCAGGAGTTCCTGGGCTTGGGCGCGGCGAACCTCGCGGTCGCCTTCGGCCATGGCTATCCCGTCGCGGGCGGCCTGTCGCAATCGGCCGTGAACGACAATGCCGGTGCGCGGACGCCGCTGGCGCTGATGATCTGTTCGGTGGCGCTCGGGCTCTGCCTGCTGTTCTTCACGGGGCTGCTCACGAACCTGCCCAAGGCGGTGCTCGCGGCGATCGTCATCGCCGCCGTCTACAGGCTGGTCGACGTTCGAGCGCTGCTGCGAATGTGGCGGGTCAGCCGGATCGATTTCTACGCGGCGGCGATCGCGCTGATCTCCGTTTTGTTGCTCGGCATCCTCCAGGGCGTTCTGCTGGCCTCGATCGCCTCGATCTTCCTGCTGCTGGCGCGGGCCTCGCAGCCGAATGTCGCGTTCCTCGGCCGCCTGCCCGGCAGCGGCCGTTATTCGGATAGCGCCAGGCACGAGGGCATCGAGCCGCTGGTCGGGATCATCGCTTTCCGGCCCGAAGCCTCGCTGCTCTACATCAATGCCGAGACGATCCTGGAAACCGTGCTGACTGCGCTCAGGAGGTCGCCCGGCGTCCGGCTGGTAGCCTGCGACCTCTCGGCGTCGCCGTATATCGACCTCGCCGGCGCGCGCATGTTGCATGATCTCACCGACGAGCTTGCGTCACGCAAGGTGACCTTCTGCATCGTCGGCGCTCATGCGCAGCTCCGCGACCTCCTGCGCGCCGAAGGGCTCGCAGACAAGACCGACAGCAGCCAGTGGCTGCGGTCGCTCGACAGCCTGCTCGGCGATGATCAGGCGAGCATCGCACAACGAACGGCCTGATGTTGCCGTGTTGCGCTGCGAACGGCACGGCGTCGGCGCGCAGAATGCACGCGACCGTTGACTTGGATCAATAGAGCGAGCCGCGTCGCACCCACGATCCCGCATCACCTTTCGATAAAGGACCGGGAGAGACAGATGTCCAAAGACGCCAAGCCCGCACAGAAGCGTATCGACCAGTTCTTTTCCGGCCCGGGCGCGCGGGCGGACGACTGGCGCGAGCTCGTGGAGGCAGCCAAGACCTGGGCACGCGTGGGCAATCGTTCGGCCTATGATGCGGCGCTGGCCGATCTTTCGATCACCGAAGAATTTCACGGCTATCCCGGCATGCAACTGATGGGGGCGCTGCGGGAAGCTGCGGCCGCCGGTGATGGTGGATCATCGTTCGCCCTCGCGACGAGAATTGCCCAGGCGCTGGCGACGCGATCCTTCCGCCAGCATGCCGGCGACTGGAACGCCAAGGATGATGGCAATGGCGATGCGACGGAGCTGGTGCCGCCAAGCTTCGGCGCGCATGCCGCGCGTCGGCCCTATTTCGAGACCCTGATCGTCACCGGCGTATCATCCAGCCAGTGGCCGGCGCTGGCCGCCGAATGGCGCAAGCTGCGTCGCCCGGTCGATGCGTTCATCTATGAACCCGTGATCGTCGGCAGCCTGGAGGACGCTTTCTGTGCGACGATGCTCAATTCGAACATCGGAGCCGTCATCATCAACGAGGGCTTTGGCCTGCGTTCGCGCCACGATGCGCCCGTGCTGCGCTCGATCATGGCCGGGGCCGGTCTCAGCGACGAGACCGACGCCTCGGCGCTGCGGCTCGCCCAGATCATCAAGCGCGTCAGGCCCGAACTCGACCTTTACATGATCTCGAACCGGGACGTGGAGGAATTGGCCGGCAATCCCGAGGCGGACGTCGTCCGCCGCATCTTCTATTCCGTTGAGGAGCTGCTGGAGCTGCACCTGTCGATCCTCGAAGGCATCCAGGATCGCTACGACACGCCGTTCTTCGACAATCTCAAGAAATACGCCCAGCGTCCGATCGGCACGTTCCACGCACTGCCGATCGCGCGCGGCAAGTCGATCTTCAAGTCCGACTGGATCCGCGACATGGGTGAGTTCTACGGCCCGAACCTGTTCCTGGCCGAGAGCAGCGCCACCACCGGCGGTCTCGACAGCATGCTGGAGCCGACCGGCAACATCAAGAAGGCGCAGGAAAAGGCGGCGAGGGCGCTCGGTGCCGACCGCGTGTTCTTCGTCACCAACGGCACCTCGACGTCCAACAAGATGGCGGTGCAGGCGCTGCTCGCGCCCGGCGACATCGCGATCGTCGACCGCAATTGCCACAAGTCGCACCACTACGGCATGGTGCTGGCCGGCGCGCAGCCGCTCTATGTCGAAGCCTTCCCGATGACGGAATATTCGATGTATGGCGCGGTGCCGCTGAAGACCATCAAGCAGGCGCTGCTGGGCGCTAAGGCCGACGGCCGGCTCGACCGCGTCAAGATGGTCGACCTGACCAACTGCACCTTCGACGGCCATATCTACAATACGAGGCGGGTGATGGAGGAATGCCTCGCCATCAAGCCCGATCTGATCTTCCTCTGGGACGAAGCCTGGTTCGGCTTCGCGCGGTTCTCGCCGTTCCTGCGCCGCCGCACCGGACTTGGCGCCGCCAACGAGATCGAGGCATGGATGCGCAATCCCAAGTCGGTTGAGGCCTATGAGAAGCAACAGGCCGAGCTCGGCAAGAACCCGTCCGACGAGGTGCTGCTCAAGACCCGGCTGATCCCGGACCCCAGACAGATCCGGCTGCGCGTCTACCAGACCAACTCGACCCACAAGTCGATGTCGGCGATCCGCCAGGGCTCGATGCTCTCGGTCAAGGACGTCGAATTCCACACCGTCGAGCAGCAGTTCAAGGAGGCCGTATTCACCCACGCCTCGACTAGTCCGAACCAGCAGCTGATCGCGAGCCTCGACATCTCGCGGCGGCAGATGGAGCTGGAAGGCTATGGCCTCGTCGCCAATGCAATCGAGATCGCGTTCGCGATCCGCCAGGCGGTCAACAACAATCCGCTGATCTCGAAATACTTCCGCATCCTTGGCGCCGACGCCATGGTGCCGGCGCAGTACCGCCAGAGCGGCTTCACCGACTTCCTCGCCCCCGGCGTCAATTGGGCGAATACACTTAAGAGCCTCGACGAGGACGAGTTCTGCCTCGATCCCACCCGCATGACGCTGGTGTGCGGCATGGCCGGGTATGATGGCACGCAGTTCAAGGGCATCCTTGCCAACGAGTACAACATTCAGGTCAACAAGACCTCGCGCAACTCGGTCCTGGTCCAGTCCAACATCAACAACACCCGCAGCGACGTCGCGCATCTGGTCCGTGTTCTCGCCGAAATCGCGGGCGAGATCGACCGCGGCCTCGCCCAGGGCGGTGCCAATGCGCGGAAGACCTTCGAGGCACGGGTGACGAGCCTCATGAAGGACGTGCCCGACCTGCCGAACTTCTCACATTTCCATCCGAGCTTCCGCGGCGATGCCGGCACCAAGACCAACGAAGGTGACATCCGCAGCGGCTTCTACGCGGCCTATGACGTTGCCGGCTGCGAGCACATTCGCCTCAACGACCCCGAGATCGATCGGAGGCTGAAGGGCGGACCGGAGCTCGTCTCGGCCAATTTCGTCATTCCGTATCCGCCGGGCTTCCCGATCATGGTGCCCGGCCAGGTCATCACCCAGGAGACCATCGACTTCATGCGCAAGCTCGATGTGAAGGAGATCCATGGCTACGACGCCAAGGAAGGGCTGAAACTCGTACGGACGGAAGCCTTGGCCAAGCTCGGCAAGCCAAAGCCCAGCGCGCAGCCGAAGCTCAAGGCCGCATCATAGGCCGGGAGGGGACGAACATGCAGGCATTTTTCGAATTTCTGCGGCAGTATCCGTATCTGCTGCTGTTCTTCGTCGTCGGTCTCGCCGTCTATATCGGCCGGGCCAGCATCAAGGGTTATGGCCTCGGCATGGTCGCCGGTGCCATCGTGGTCGGTGCGGGCATCTCGGTCTGGGCATCCAGCTATGGCGTGAAGCTGGAGCTGAACAACTTTGCCAAGAGCCTGTTCTACTATCTCTTCATGTACGGCGTCGGCCTGCGTGTCGGTCCGTCCTTCGTCAACAGCCTGCGCGGCGACGGCATCAAGTTCCTGTTCCTCGCCGTGGTGTCGAGCATTCTAGGCCTGACACTGGTCGTGCTGGGGGCGAAGCTCTTTGAACTGCCGCCCGGTGCCGCCGGTGGGATGCTGGCGGGATCGCAAACCATGTCGGCCGCGATCGGTTCAGCCGAGCAGGCCGTCACGTCAGGTGTCGTGAAGCTGCCAGAGGGCATGAAGCCCGAGGAAGCCTCGGGCATGATCGCTCTGTCCTACGGCATCACCTACATCTGGGGCACCGTCGGCATCATCCTGATCTGCAAGTATCTGCCGCGCTGGTGGGGCGTCGATGCCAAGGCCGCCGCGAAACAGTATGAGAAGGAGTTCGGCGTCAAGGATCTCGAAGGTGGCGGTCTGACCGGCTATCGCCAGTTCGGTCTGCGCGCCTACCGGCTGGAAAATCCCGCGACCGTGGGGATGAGCATTGCCAAATTCCGTACGGTGAATCCGGAATACCGGATCGTCAATGTCGGGAGGAACGGCGAGCCACAGGGTGCTGATCCAGATCTCGTGCTGCAAAAGGGCGATATCGTCGCGCTGGGCGGCTCGACCGAGCATCTCACCGAGAAGATGGGCCTGATCGGTCCCGAGGTCGCCGATGCCAAGACGCTCGGGATACCCATGGACCAGGCTGATATCGTCGTCTTCAACAAGGACGTCGTCGGGCGCACGTTCGAATCCTTCCGCGATACGGCCATCGCCGGCCAGCTCCAGGTGACCAAGGTCGAGCGTGGCGGCGTGCAGATCCCCGCCGGTCTCAAGACCAAGCTGGAGCGCATGGACATCGTCTCGGTGGTCGGCCTGAAGTCGGCGGTCAACGAGCTCGGCGAGATGTGGGGCCGCATCGCGCGCGCCAACACTTCGACGGACCTGCTGACCCTCTCAGTCGGCATGATCATCGGCTTCCTGATCGGCATGATCGAATTCCCGGCCTTCGGTGCCAAGGTCGGCCTCGGCAATGCCGGCGGCCTATTGCTGTCCGGTGTGATCGTGTCCTCGGTCGTGTCGCGCCTGCGCTTCTTCGGCAACACGCCAAATGCAGCACGTAACGTGCTCGAGGATCTCGGCCTCGTCGTGTTCGTCGCGATCGTCGGCGTCAATGCCGGCGCAGGCCTGTTGGCCCAGCTCACCGGCGCGGTGGCGCTGAAGATCTTCATCGTCGGCTTCATCGCGTGCACGATCCCGCCGTTCATCGTCTGGGCGATCGGGTTCCACGTGTTCAAGATCAATCCGGCGGTGCTGATGGGCGGCGTTGCCGGCGCGCGCTCGCATTCCGGTCCGTGCCGCGAGGCCGCGGTCGAGATCCAGAGCTCCGTGCCCTGGATCGGATTCCCGGTCGGCTATGCCGTTTCGGGCATCCTTCTCACCATCTTCGGCTACTTCGCAATGATATTGGCTCAATAAGGGGAAGAAGCATCATGAGAAAATTCACCTTCGGCGCTGTCCTGGTCGCCTCGCTCGCCGCCTTTGCCGGCTCCGGCACGTCCGCGCGTGCCGATACCGGTCAGGTCGCGGTCGTCTTCACCAAGGGCGGCTTCATCGTCGGCGCCGGCGGTGGAGAGGGGGTTCTGCTCTACCGGGGCAAGAAATATCCATTCACGGTTTCGGGCATGAGCGTGGGCCTCACCATCGGAGCATCAACGACGAAGTTCACCGGCCGCGCGCTCAATCTGAAGGGGCCGGCGTCCATCGAAGGCTCCTACGCGGTGGGCGGTGCGGGTGGGGCGGTCGCCGCCGGTGCCGGCGCCGTGCAGCTGCAGAACGCCAATGGCGTGATCCTTCAGCTCAGCGGTCCCAGGGTCGGCGCGGAAGTGTCGGCCGCGGTCGGCGGGGTCACGATCCGTCTGAAGTGATCGGAGCAGGCGGCGGGCTGCGTCAGCGCAGCCCGCTCGCGTTCAAAATCTTTCGGCGACGAAGTTCATTCCCTTCAGGCTGGCCTGGTCGTTGTAGCGTCCCTTGTCCGAGCGCTTCGGCAGCTTGATCTTGTCCTTCTTGATGCGCTGGTAGTGGATGGCGCCGAGAAGATGGGCGATGCAGTTCAGCCGCGCCTTTCGCTTGTCGTCGGACCGGATAATGAACCAGGGTGCGTCCTTCGTGCTCGTCTTTTTCAGCATGAGATCGCGCGCCCGCGAATAATCGTACCACCGCCGGAACGATTCCAGGTCCATCGGACTGAGCTTCCATTGCCGGACGGGATCGTCGATCCGGGCCTTGAAGCGGCGTTCCTGCTCGTCCATGCCGACCTCGAGCCAGATCTTGACCAGGATGATACCGCCGTCGATGACGTATTTCTCCATCTGCGGGCACAGGTTGAGGAAGCGCTCGTGCTCGGCGGGTGTGCAGAAGCCCATCACGTATTCGACGCCGGCGCGGTTGTACCAGCTCCGGTCGAAGATCACGATCTCGCCGCCGGCCGGAAACCGCTCCATGTAGCGCTGGAAGAACAATTGCGTCTTCTCGCGGTCGGACGGCGCGGGCAGGGCGACGACGCGGAATACGCGCGGGCTGACCTTCTCGGTGATCGCCTTGATGGTGCCGCCCTTGCCGGCGGCATCCCGGCCCTCGAACAGGATGATGACCCGGAGCTTGTTCGCCCGCACATAGTCCTGGAGGTGACACAGTTCGACCTGGAGCTTCTCGAGCTCCTTCTCATAATCCTTCCGCTTCATCCGCTGCGCAGCTGCGTCCTTGGGCATGCCGCTCGTTCCTAGTCGTCCCAGGATATGGTCACACCGATGTCGCCGGGCACGCCGCCGGGAAAATCGATGATCTGATAGGAGATGCGGTAGCCGCGCGGTTTCAGGTAATCGGTCCAGAGCTGGAAGATCTCCTTCGGGATTCCGGTCAGGGTGTTCTCCCAGCCTTTCTCCATCTGATTGATGGCGCGGCCCTTGTCCGTGCACAGCGAGTTGGGGAAGCGATAGACCAGCACTTCAGTGAGGCCGTTACGCACCGCGCGCTGGATGATCGTCGAGGCGAGCTTGATCTTCTCCTCCTCGGTCTTGCCCGAGGGCTTGCTCAGGCGCTCGATCAAGGCACGCTTCTCGGCCTCGGCCGCGGCGGCAAGGCGCACATACTCATCCGCCTTTTCGGCCTCCTTGAGGGCGGCTTCCTTGCGAATCTGGGCGGCGCTTGGAATGAGATCGTCTAGGCCGGGCATGGGCGGCTCCTGGTGATTGCGCGATCAGCATGCTGCAGACGCTAGGTTGGCTCGGCCGCGGTTCCTTGACTCAAATCAAACAAATGCGAACATGCCAGAACACAGTGCCCATGCACGATTTGACCGGGAGAGACGTTTGAGCGAGCAGCTTCATCCGATGGCACCGCATCATCTGCCGTTCTATCTCGCACCGGGAAGCGGGACCGACACGCTGATGGTGGTGATGGGCGTATTCCTGATCGGGACCGTGCTCTGGGTCGGCACGCTCTATTGGAAGCTGCACAGCCTGCCCGAGCGGATGGCGCACAAAACGCATAAACTGCAGTTCGAGCTAGTCGCCGTGCTCGGCCTGATCTCGCTGTTCACGCACATGCACATCTTCTGGATCGCCGGACTGCTCCTCGCGATGATCGATCTTCCGGATTTCGGCACGCCGCTGCGCAGCATCGCAGGGTCCGTCGAGAAGATCGCCGACGCGACGCCGGCCTCCGATGCGGAGGAAGTCCTGGCCGAGGCGGCCGTCGCGCCGCCTCCCGCGGACAAGCCGGGACCCGCCAAGGAGAAGGAGCGCAGTCATGCTTGAGCTGCTGATCTGCTCCCTCGTCACGATCCTGCCGGACTACCTTTACCGTCGCTACGTCCAGGGCAAGCGCCTCGGCAAGGAGATTACCTTTTTCTCGGTCTGGTACGAGCTGCGCTGGGGCATCACCGCCTGCCTGATGCTGACGGTGTCGTTGATCACCATGATCTTCTACTTCCATCCAGCCACGTCTTCGGCAACGCTTTATTTCCGCACGGTGCCCATCCTGCCCGAGGGCTCCGGTCGGGTCGCGGACGTCAACGTGGGTTTCAGTGCGCCCGTGAAGAAGGGCGACGTGCTGTTCACGCTCGACAGCTCGAAGCAGAAAGCTGCGGTCGAGACCGCCAGGCGGAAGGTGGCAGAAGTCGATGCCGCGATGCAGACGGCGCAGGCCGACGTGGTCAAGGCCGAGGCGCAGCTCGGCGAAGCCAGGGCCAACTACCAGCAGGCCAAGGACGAGCTCGAGGTCAAGACCGAGCTCCAGCGCCGCAATCCCGGCATCGTTCCGCAGCGTGACATCGACAAGCTCCAGGTGCTCGTCGATCAGCGACAGTCCGGCATCGACGCCGCGACCGCCGCGAAGCAGTCGGCATCCTTGCAGGTCTCGGTTCTGCTGCCGGCCCAAAAGGCCAGCGCCGAAGCCGCGCTCGACCAGGCCCAGGTCGAGCTCGACAAGACCCTCGTACGCGCCGGCGTCGACGGGCGCGTCGAGCAGTTCCTGGTGCGCCCCGGCGACGTCGTCAACCAGCTGATGCGCCCCGCCGGTGTTCTCGTTCCGGAGGGGGCAGGCCGCAAGTCGCTGCAGGCCGGTTTCGGCCAGATCGAGGCGCAGGTCATGAAGCAGGGCATGGTCGCGGAAGCGACCTGCATCTCGAAGCCCTGGGTGATCATTCCCATGGTGATCACGACGGTGCAGGATTATATCGCGGCCGGGCAGTTTCGCTCCGGCGAGCAGCTCATCGATCCGCAGAATGCCGTCCGCCCCGGCACGATCCTGGTGTTTCTGGAGCCGCTGTACAAGGGCGGCCTCGACGGCGTCACACCCGGTTCGAGCTGCATCGTCAATGCCTACACCAGCAACCACGAGGAGATCTCGGCCAAGGGCACCCCGACCAGCCGGAAGATCGCGCTCCACGTGGTCGACGGCGTCGGCCTCGTCCATGCGCTGCTGCTCCGCATCCAGGCGCTGTTGCTGCCGATTCAGACGCTCGTGCTGAGCGGCGGCCATTGAATCGCGAGAGGAAGACGGACGAGATGTGTTCGCCGAAATTCGTCCTCGCCTGCCGTTTCGGCCGCCCTGAGCTGGTCCCGCGCGATAGGAACTCGCGCGAGGAGGTGTGCAAGCATTGACTCATGTCAAGCAAGACGATCACCGACGCATCTCAATGTCCTTCATCCGAGGAGGATATGCGATGAGATCAACAACAATTCTTCGTACCAAATTATCTGGCATCGGCACGGCTCTGCTGCTCGCGGCGATCTCGCCCGCGCACGCCGATGATCCGGCCAAGATCCTGAAATCGATGACGGACTATCTGACCAGCCAGAAAACCCTGTCTGCTTCGTTCGACAGCGACATCGAGATCATCACGCCGGAGCTTCAGAAGATCCAGTTCGCGAGTTCCGGGCAGATCAAACTGGGCAGGCCCGACAAGCTCCGCGTCAGGCGCACCGGCGGCTATGCGGATGTCGAGCTGGTCTATGACGGCAAGACCGTCTCGCTCTACGGCAACGACGCCAAAGCCTACATGCAAGCCGAGCTGGCGGGCACGGTGGACCAGATGATCGGTGAGATGCAGGCCCATTCCGGGCTCGGCATGCCCGGCACCGATCTGCTGCTCACCAACGCATTCGAGGAACTGATGGGCACGGCGACCGACGGCAAGCACATCGGGCAGGGCGTGGTCGACGGGGTCGAATGCGAGCACCTCGCATTTCGCACGCCCGAGACCGACTGGCAGATCTGGATCGAGACGGGCGCCAAGCCGGTGCCGCGCAAATACGTGATCACCAGCAAGACGGTGACGGGCGCGCCGCAATACACGCTGCGGACCAGGGACTGGAAGACCGACGCGTTTGCCGAGGATACCTTCGTGTTCAAGCCGCCGGCAGGCGCCACCAAGATCGAGATCAACTCGGTCGCGATGGCCGAATTCGACGAACTTCCCCCGGGCACACCGACAGGAGCCAAGAAATGATCATGCTGCGAAAGACCTTGATCGGCGCGGCCGCAACGGTCGCCTTTGCCGCCGGACTGTCCTGGAATGGTTCACCTGGCATCGGCGAGAGCAGCTTCTTGTCGGAGGCGCAGGCGAGGGTGGGCCGCCCGCTCACGCCCATGAGCTATGCCGGCGTCGCGCGTCGAACGACACGCCGTGCGGTCGCGGTCGGTGCCGCGGCGGGGGCGGCCGGCGCCTATTATGCGCCCTCCTGCGCGCAAGTCGTGGACGCCTATGGGCGTGTCGTCACGCGGTGCTGAGGCCCGTCTCGGGGCTGTCGGTTTGGTGCGATCCCGGCTAGAATTGCTGGGAAAGCAGCTACCGTAAGCTGCGAGGGTGCAGCATGAGCGGGGGCGCGTCCATTGACCTGCTGAGGCGGCGGATCGCGGCCGCGTTCCTCTGTCTCGGCCTGCTCGCGGCCGAGTGTCTCTTGGCCGGGCAAGCCGGTGCGGTCGAGCGGAGCCGGCGCGGCGAGCTCAAGCGCGTGCTGGTGCTGCATTCCTTCGGCCGCGAGTTTCGGCCATGGAGCGAATATGCGCGTGACATCAAGGCCGAGCTCGAGCGGCAATCGCCCTGGCCACTCGATATCCAGGAGCACGCTCTTCTCACTGCGCGCTTCAACAATCCGGGTCCCGAGGCGCCCTTTGTCGATTATCTGCACTCGCTGTACCAGGGGGCGACTCCCGATGTCGTCGTCAGCATCGGCGCTCCTGCCGCCCGGTTTGCGCAGAAACACCGCGCCCGACTGTTCCCCAACGCGCCACTGATTCTAGCTGCAGTCGAGCATCGACTGATCGATCGCGCCGATCTTGGCGACAACGATGTCGTCGTGGCCGTCCGCAACGATTTCGTCGCGGCCTTCGATAACATTCTTCGGATTCTGCCTGATACCAAATCGGTTGCGATCGTCATCGGTGCCTCGCCACTCGAGACGTTTTGGATGGAAGAGCTGAAGCGGGAGCTGAAACCTTTTGCCGAGCGGATCGAACTGGTCTGGTACTCGGATTTGTCCTTCGAGGAGATCCTGAAGCGCTCATCTCAGCTGCCGGCACAGACCGCGCTGTTCTGGGGGCTGATGTCCGTCGATGCGGCTGGAGTCGTCTATGAGAGCGACTGGGCCTTGCGCAGCCTGCGTGCCGTCGCGAACGCCCCGATCTTTTCCTACCAGGAACCGTTTTTCGGCGACGGCACGGTTGGCGGACCGATGCAATTGATTGCGGAAACGACATCGAGAACCGTCAGCGCCGCGATCGGTATTCTCGGCGGCGCGAAACCGGCGAGCATCAATTATGAGCCGATCGCGTTCGCCGCGCCGCGTTACGACTGGCGGGAGTTGCAGCGCTGGGGCATCAGCGAGAGTAGCCTGCCGCCGGGAAGCGTCATCCTGTTTCGCGAGCCGAGCATCTGGCAGCGCTACCAATGGCAGATGCTGATGATTGCGGCCGTATTCCTGGTTCAGGCGGGTCTGATCAGCGGGTTGCTGCATGAGCGCCGCGGCCGACGGTTGGCTGAGGTCGAGTCTCGCCAACGGCTTGCAGAGCTGGCCCACGTCAACCGCCACTCGGCCGTTGGCGAGCTGACGACCTCGATCGCGCACGAATTGAACCAGCCACTCGGATCGATCCTGACCAATGCCGAAACGGCAGAGCTCATGCTCAATTCTGCCCAGCCCGATCTGGTCGAGGTCCGGCACATCCTCGCCGACATTAGAAGGGACGACCAACGGGCGAGCGAAGTGATCCGCAGGCTGCGCAGCGTCCTGAAAAAGACGCCGTTCGAGGTCAGTAATATCGAGCTCAACGATACGGTGCGCGAAGCAATTGATCTCGTGAAGGCCCTCGCCCTGGGGCGCCGGATCACCCTGAGCTACGAACCGGCCCTAACCGATCTGCGCATCAAAGGTGATCCGATCCAGCTTCAGCAGGTCATTCTCAACCTGATCATCAACGCGATGGATGCGATCTCCGATGCGGGGAGTGGTAAGCGAGAGGTCAGCGTCTCGACGCTCCGTGCAGGCAACCAGGCTGAAATCAAGGTTGCCGACACCGGGCCGGGGATACCCGCCTCCGATCTCGCAAGCCTGTTCGATCCGTTCTTCACGACCAAACCGCAGGGCATGGGCATGGGGCTTGCGATCGCCAGAACGATCGTCGAGGCCCATCACGGCACCATCGTCGGGGCGAACCAGCCGGCGGGAGGCGCACTGTTCACGATCCGGCTTCCGACCGCGCAATGATCAGCGGCACGTCGATCCCCCGTCCTGTTCGGCGGCGGGAACGTGATTACCGCGGATCCTAGCCAATGTCGCAGCTCCTTGCGGTGCACAAGCTCGCAAGCGTCGTTTCGTTGATCTCGATCAACAAATGCCTGCGTCCCGGCTCGATCCTCCCGCACTGGAAGTCGAGGGAGGATGTGATGTTTCGTTGCGGCAATATCCTGATGGCGCTGGCGCTCTTGATGGCGACTTCGGTCGCCGCAATGGCGCAGACTCCGACGACACCTGCAGCCCCGGCGCCGCAGGCGCAGCCCGCAAGCCCGCCTGCGACCGCGGCCGAGCTCTTGAAGCCCGAGCAGCTCGAAGCCTTGGTCGCGCCGATCGCGCTTTATCCTGACGAGTTGCTCGCCAATGTCCTGGCCGCCTCGACCTATCCGCTGGAGGTGGTGCAGGCCGACCGCTGGCTGAAGGAGCGCAAGAGCCTGAAGGGCGACGCGCTGAAGACGGAAGTGGAGAAGCAGGCCTGGGACGACAGCGTCAAGGCGCTGGCCAGCACCGCCGATGTCCTGACCATGATGAGCGACCAGCTCGACTGGACCAAGAAGCTGGGCGATGCCTTCCTCGCCCAGCAGCCGGACGTGATGGACGCGATCCAGCGTCTGCGCACCAAAGCCTATGACAACAAGAAGCTGGTCACCACCAAGCAGCAGAAGGTCAGTGTCCAGTCCCAGGAAGGCAAGCAGGTCGTCGTGATCCAGCAGGCCGATCCCGCGGCGATGTACGTGCCGTATTACGACCCGGCGACGGTCTACGGCAGCTGGCCCTATGCCGAGTATCCGCCGCATTATTGGGGCTACCCGTCCTATATCGGCGCGGGCATGGTCGCCGCCGGCATCGCGTTCGGCACGGCCTGGGCGATCGGACGCTGGGGCAATTACTGGGGCGGCGGCTGCAATTGGGGCAATCGCAACGTCTATGTGAACCATCGCACCACCAATATCGGCAATGGCTGGCAGCACAATCCGGCGCATCGCGGCGGCGTCCGCTACAACAACAGCAATGTTCAGCAGCGCTTCGGCAACAACAATCTGAAGGCCGGCGTGTCGGACCGGATGGATTTCCGCGGCCGCGACGGCAATCAGGTGCTGCGTCCCAACCAGGGTGCAGGAGATCGGGCAGGAGATCGGGCGGGGGATCGTGCGGGTGATCGCGGCGGTCCAGGTGATCGGGCCGGCAATCGCGGCGACCGTCCGGGCGCGGGCGATCGCCCCAGCGCGGGGACGCGCGATCGGCCTAGCGGCGGCGATCGTGCCGGTGCCGGTGATCGTGCCAAAGGTGCGACCAAGGGCGGCGGCGATCGCGCCAAGGCTGCGAACCGCGCCGGTGGCGGTGCGGCCAATCGCGGCGGCGGCAATCGTGGCGGTGCCATGAACGTCTCCTCCGGCCGCTCGGCTGCCGCAGCATCGGCGCGCGGCCGCGCCAGCATGGCGAGCATGCCGCGCGGTGGCGGCGGCGGACCAAGCTTTGCCGGCCGCGGCGGCGGTGGCGGAATGGCGATGCGTGGCGGCGGTGGAGGAGGCGGCTTCCGCGGCGGTGGCGGCGGCGGCCGGCGTTCCGACGTTGCGCTGAAGCACGATGTCGTCCTGCTCGGTCATCTCCAGAACGGCCTTGGCTACTATCGCTTCAGCTATATCGGCAACGACAAGGCCTATGTCGGCGTGATGGCGCAGGAGGTCGAGCAGGTCATGCCCGATGCCGTGACCCGCGGCAGCGACGGCTATCTGCGCGTCCGTTACGAAAAGCTCGGGCTGACGTTCCGCACCTATCGCGATTGGCTCGCCGGCGGCGCCAGGGTTCCTGCGGAGGTGATGCCATGACCGGTCTGAGATCGTTTGGCCGTGCGTTGCTGCCCGGCGTCCTCGCGCTCGCGCTGCTCGGATCGACCTCTCTCGCGCAGGAATCCTACAAGACACCGGAAGAGGCGGCGTCTGCGCTTGCCGCAGCCGTCAAGAGCGGCCCGAGAGACATCTTGAAAGTGCTCGGCAGGAACGCGGAGGACATCGTGTCATCCGGCGACGAGGTCGCCGACAACGACATTCGGGCGCGCTTCACCGCGATGTACGACGCCAAGCACGGCATCAAGGCCGAGGGCAACAAGACTGCCACCTTGATACTCGGGCCGGACGACTTCCCGTTCCCGATTCCGCTGGTCAACACCAGGACGGGCTGGGCGTTCGACACCGACGAGGGGCGCATCGAAGTGCTGCGCCGTCGCATCGGCCGCAACGAGCTCGACGCGATCCAGACCGCGCTGGCCTTCGTCGACGCGCAAAACGAATATGCCGAGAAGGACCGCGGCGAGGGCGTCGGTGTCTACGCGCAGCGCATCGTCTCCTCGCCCGGCAAGAAGGATGGCCTGTTCTGGCGCGACGACAGCGATCCGAGCCCGCTCGGCGCACTGGCTGCCGAAGCCTCGAAGGAGGGCTATCGCGGCGGTGACGTCGGGCCTGCACCCTATCACGGCTATTACTTCAGGATCCTCAAAGGGCAGGGGCGGGACGCGCCCGGCGGTGCGCTCAACTACGTCGTCAAGGGCAAGATGATCGGCGGCTTCGCCCTGATCGCCTGGCCCGCGGAATACGGCAATTCGGGCGTGATGACCTTCCTGGTCAACCATGCCGGCGTCGTCTATCAGAAGGATCTCGGCAAGCGCACGGCATTCGTCGCCGAGCGCACCACGTTGTTCGATCCCGACGAAACCTGGAAGAAGGTCGATGCCGCAAAACCCTGAACCGCAAGAACCTCAGTCTCACGTGCGCCGGCGCGCATTTCGCCTGATCGCGCTGCTCCTGCTCGCGTTCGGGTTGACCACGCCGGCGACGCCGTCCTTCGCGCAAGCCTCCGGCCAGGTCCGGGTCAAGATCGTCAAGGCAGGCCTCCTGGCCGGCGGCGGCGCCGGCAGCGGCGTGTTGACGTACCGGGGCAAGACCTATCCCTTCACGGTCAGCGGCGTGAGCTTGGGCATCACGGTCGGCGCAACCGTCGGCCGTCTCGACGGCTGGGCATCCGGCATCCGGGAGGTCGGTGATTTCGCCGGCACCTACGCTTCGGTCGGCGGCGGCTTCGCGCTGGTCGGCGGTGCCAACGGTGTGCACCTCCGCAACGAAAAAGGCGTCACGATGGTGCTGCAGGGTCCGAAGGCGGGCCTCGAGCTGGCGGCCAACATCAGTCGGATCACGATCGCTTTGAGGTGAAGCTCAAGCGGATCCGAGCCTGAGAGACACGCGCACTGTTCTTGGATCGTCACTCCTCGCAGGCTTGAAGCCCGCCTTCGCGAACACATTTCGCATGGGCCCGTTGTCGGACAGAACCTCGGCCGTGAGCTCTCGCACGCCTTGCTCGCGCGCGATGTCGGTCAGGTGCCTCAGCAATAGGGAGCCCACGCCGCGACCTTGCCAGGCATCCACCACGACAAAAGCCATCTCGGCCTGACCGGGCTCGACGATAACGTACCGGCCGCCGCCGATAATGGCGTATCGACCCTGTTCCTCGACCAGAACTGCCAGCGCGACGTGATTGCGGAAATCCACGTCCATGAAGAAGGCGCGCTCCTTCTCGGAGAAATGTCGCTTCAAAACGAAGAACCGGCTCTGCAGCGACTGCGGCCCGGTACGCCCGATCGCAGCGAGCATGTCCGCCTCGTCGCTGGCGCGAAGCGCGCGGATCTGGATCGGAGTGCCGTCCTTCAGGACGGTTTGCACGCTGTAAGTTGCAGCTTGTGACATGCCGATGTCGCTGGTCCAATCTCATGCCTTATAATGCAGGATAAACGCCTCCGAAGCGTGCAGATCATCTTGACCTAGATCAACGTTCGTCCTCGCCCAGCGCCGTCAATTGGCCAAGGCGACGGAGAGGTCGAGAACATGTCCATGGACAAGGTACAAATTCCGGGTGGTCCCATGTCGGGGCTGGTCGCCTCGGCAGTCGAGTACCTGGTCGATGCGGGACAGCGCAGTGTCATGTTCCTGGACATCATGCGCCGGCGCGGCGATCAGTACCGGGAACACGTCGCGCAAACCGCCCCGCATGTCCTGCAATATACGGCCGAGTTGATCATGGACGGGCGCCGACTCGCCGAACCCGTCAATTACGCATTGGTGCGCATCGTTCCGCCCGAGAACGTCGAGATCGACATGAGCCGGCGGCCGTTCGTTGTGGTCGATCCGCGTGCGGGCCACGGCCCCGGTATCGGCGGCTTCAAGGCGGATAGCGAGATCGGGGTGGCGATGAAGGCAGGCCATACCTGCTACTTCATCGGATTCCTGCCGGATCCGATGCCCGGTCAGACCATCGAGCGCATCGCGCGTGCCGAAGCCATCTTCATCGAAAAGGTCATGAGCCTTCACCCGGATGCCGACGGCAAGCCCTGCGTGATCGGCAATTGCCAGGCCGGATGGGCCGTCATGATCCTGGCCTCGCTGCGCCCAGAACTGTTCGGCCCGCTGATCATCGCCGGCGCCCCGCTGGCCTATTGGGCCGGCGTGCACGGAAAATATCCGATGCGCTATTCGGGTGGGCTCTTGGGCGGAAGCTGGTTGACGGCCCTGACCTCCGATCTCGGCGCCGGCAAATTCGATGGCGCATGGCTGGTGCAAAACTTCGAGAACCAGAACCCGTCGAATACGCTCTGGACCAAGCAGTACAACGTCTATTCCAAGGTCGACACCGAGGCAGAGCGATACCTCGAATTCGAGCGTTGGTGGGGCGGCCACGTCAACCTGAACGCCGAGGAGATTCAGTTCATCGTCGATGAGCTGTTCGTCGGCAACAATCTCGCCGCCGGCAACATCGAAATGTCTGATGGCCGGAAGGTTGATCTCCGCAACATCAGGTCCCCGATCGTGGTGTTCTGCTCGGAGGGTGACAACATCACGCCGCCGCAGCAGGCGCTGCATTGGATCCTCGATTGCTACGCCGATGTCGATGAGATCAGGGCCTATGGCCAAACCATCGTCTACACCGTGCACAAGAGTGTCGGCCATCTCGGCATCTTCGTCTCCGGCGGCGTCGCCAAGAAGGAGCACGCGGAATTTTCCAGCAACATCGACCTGATCGACGTTCTGCCGCCCGGGCTCTATGAAGCAACGTTCGAGGCGAAGGGTGAGGAGACCGCGAGTTCGGATCTGGTCGTCGGCCAGTGGGTGATGCGCTGCGAGGCGCGGACGCTCGACGACATCCGCGCGATGGGCGGAAATTCGCCCGAAGATGAGCGGCGCTTTGCCACGGCCAAGCGGATCTCGGAAATGAACCTGGCGGCCTATCAGAAGTTCGTGCAACCGTGGGTCAAGCGCATGGTGACGCCGCAGATGGCGGAATGGGCTCACAACATGCATCCGCTGCGGCTGCAATACGAGCTGTTCAGCAGCCAGAATCCCTACATGGCGACAGTGAAATCATTAGCGGAGAAGGCCGCCGAGGAGCGCAAGCCGGTCGCCACGGACAATCCGTTCTTGGCGTTCCAGGAGCAGATCTCGAAGCAGGTCGTTCACGCCCTCGACAGCTGGCGCGATTCACAGGAGGCGCTCAGCGAAGCGATGTTCCTCAGCATCTACGGATCCCCGGTGCTGCAAGCGGCGGTCGGGATCGATCCAACGTCCGCGCCGTCGCGCCGGCGTGAGATGTCCGCCGAGCATCGCGCGATGCTCGACAAGCGCATCGCCGAGCTGAAGGCGCGGATCGGTGAGGGCGGCCTCCGTGAGGCGGCGCTGCGCGCCTTGCTCTATGTCGGCTCGGCACGGGGGATGGTGGACGAGCGCAGCATCGAGGCTCTGCGCGAGGTCCGCCGGGAGCACGGCGGCCCACGCATGTCTCTTGCCGAGTTCAAGATGCTGGTGCGCGAGCAGTTCTTCATGCTGTTGCTCGATCGAGAAGGGGCGCTCGCCGCAATCCCGAGATTGCTGCCTGACGACATGAACGTTCGTCGCGCAGCATTCGAGGCGATTGAGCAGGTGCTGTCGGCCAGTGCGGATGTTACGGGCGAGCGCGCAAGGCGGCTGCGGCAGATCGCCGGCCTGTTTGGCCTCGACACCGCGGAAGGTTCCGAAAGGGCGTCGAACGTTGCCCCTTTCGATCCCAAGGCGAAGGCGTCGTAGCGCGAGTTGGAAGGATCCGGAGCGACATCATGTCAGCAGATGCGACGGCTACGCAGTCTCCCAGCAAGTATGATCGCCTGATCGCGGCGGCCAAGGCAATCCCGCCGGCGCCGACAATCGTGGTGCATCCCTGCGACGAGACATCCTTGCGCGGCGCGGTCGACAGCGCCTCCGCCGGCATCATCCGGCCGCTCCTGGTCGGGCCGGAAGCGAAGATCAGGGGGACCGCTGCCAGGTTCGGACTTGATATCTCCGGCTTCGAGATCGTCGATGCCGCACACAGCGACGATGCCGCGGCGAAGGGAGTCGAATTGATCCATGCCGCGCGGGGCGAATTGCTCATGAAAGGCAGCCTTCACACCGACGAGCTGATGCGAGCCGTCACGGCCAAGGTCGGGGGATTGCGGACCGATCGGCGCATCAGCCATGTCTTCGTCATGGACGTGCCGGCCTATGCCGATACCATCTTTGTCACCGACGCGGCGATCAACATCTTCCCCGATCTCGACGCCAAGCGGGACATCATTCAGAACGCGATCGACCTCTACAATCAGGCGGGCTTCGGCCAATCGCCGCGCGTGGCCATTCTTTCCGCAGTCGAAACGGTCACGTCGAAAATTCCGTCCACGATCGAGGCCGCGGCGCTCTGCAAGATGGCGGATCGCGGCCAGATCACGGGCGGCGTGCTCGACGGGCCGCTGGCGTTCGACAACGCGATCGACCTCGAATCGGCGCGCATCAAGGGCATCAAGTCCGAGGTGGCCGGCCGCGCTCAGATCCTGGTCGTGCCCGACCTCGAAGCGGGTAACATGCTGGCCAAGAACCTCGCCTATTTCGCCAAGGCCGACGGCGCCGGCATCGTGCTCGGCGCGCGCGTCCCCGTCGTCCTGACCTCGCGTGCGGACAGCCCAAGGGCGCGAATGGCCTCCTGCGCTGTTGCTGCACTTTATGCTCACGCGCGGCGCCAGAAGGCGCCGACTATCGCGGCGTGACGGCCATGGACAGCATCCTCGTCGTCAACGCCGGCTCCTCGAGCGTCAAGTTCCAGGTCTTTGCGATCGAGGGTGAGGGCATTCTGCGCCGCCTGATCAAGGGGCAGGTGGACGGCATCGGCAGCCGGCCGCGCTTGCGGGCAAGCAGGGCAGGCAACGATCCCATGGCGGACCGGGCCTATCCGATCGAAGCCATTCCGGACGTGCCGGCGGCGATGCAGGTCGCGGGGGAATGGCTGCGGAACGAGGCGCGCATCCATCCGTTGGCGGTCGGGCATCGTGTCGTCCATGGCGGGCCGGATTATGAGCGGCCAATTCTCGTCGATCATGGCGTGGTGGCACGGCTGGAACGCTTCGTCACGCTGGCGCCGCTGCATCAGCCGCACAATCTGGCGCCGATCCGCTCGATCCTGGCCAATTTCCCGACGATACCGCAGGTCGCTTGCTTCGACACCGCGTTTCACCGCACCCACGGTGCGCTGGCCGACCACTACGCCATTCCCCACCAGCTCCACGCCGAAGGTGTGCGACGCTACGGCTTCCATGGGCTCTCCTATGAGTACATCTCCAGGACTTTGCCGCAGATCGCGCCAGAGGTCGCAAAGCGTCGCGTGATCGTCGCCCATCTCGGCAGCGGCGCATCGATGTGCGCGATGAAGAATGGGCTGAGCGTCGAGAGCACGATGGGATTCACCGCGCTCGACGGGCTGCCGATGGGCACGCGTCCGGGCCAGCTCGATCCGGGCGTCGTGCTGTATCTAATGTCCGAGAAGGGAATGACTTCATCGAAGGTGCAGGATTTTCTCTATCGCGATTGCGGATTGAAGGGGCTTTCCGGGGTCAGCAACGACATGCGCGAGCTGGAGGCGAGCCCTGATCCGCAAGCGAAGCTGGCGGTGGACTATTTCGTCTATCGCATCGGCCTCAACGCCGGCATGCTGGCGGCGGCGCTGCAGGGGATCGATGCCTTCGTCTTCACCGCCGGCATCGGCGAGAACTCGAGCGGCATCCGTGCACGTGTGGCGGAGCAGCTCGGCTGGCTTGGCGTGGCACTCGACCCTGCCGAGAACACGCGCCATTCGCGGCTGATATCGGCAAAGACGAGTCTCATTCCGGTCTACGTCGTCCCGACGGACGAGGAGCTCATGATCGCGCAGCACACGCTGGCGCTGTTGATGAACGGCCAATCGCCCAACCCGAGACAAGAGAGGGTGTCATGATTCCAGTATTTCCGGACAGCAAGGTCGCTCTGAAGGGGAAGAAGGGCCTCGTCGTCGGCATCGCCAACGACCAGTCGATCGCCTGGGGCTGCGCCAGGGCGTTTCGCGCGCTCGGCGCCGATCTCGCCGTCACCTATCTGAACGACCGCGCCAAGAAGCACGTCGAGCCGCTGGCGCAGGCCCTCGAAGCGCCGATCTTCCTGCCGCTCGACGTCATGGTGGAGGGCCAGACTGAAGCTGTGTTCGAGCGGATCAAGTCGGAGTGGGGGCAGCTCGATTTCCTGCTTCATTCCATCGCCTTCTCGCCGAAGGAGGCATTGCACGGCCGCGTCGTCGATGTCGGCCGCGATGGCTTTCTGAAGACCATGGACGTCTCCTGCTGGTCGTTCCTGCGGATGGCGCATCTTGCCGAACCCCTGATGAAGAACGGCGGCACGATGTTCACCATGACCTATTACGGCAGCCAGATGGTGGTGGAGAACTACAACATCATGGGGGTCGCCAAGGCAGCGCTTGAGGCTGCGGTTCGCTATGCTGCTGCCGAGCTCGGTCCGAAGGGCATCCGCGTGCACGCGATCTCGCCGGGACCGCTTGCGACCCGCGCGGCCTCGGGCATTCCGGAGTTCGACGAGCTGATGGACAAGGCGCAATCCAAGGCGCCCTCGCGCAGCCTCGTCAGCATCGACGACGTCGGCAATGCCACCGCGTTTCTGGCGCTCGACGGCGCCAAGCTGATTACCGGTGGCGTGCTCTACATCGATGGCGGTTATCACATCATCGATTGATCGCGCAATCGCGCGTTGTCATGCCGGCGGTGCGCCGATGCCGATGCTCTCGAGTAATTCGCGCCAGAGCTTGCGGACTCCGGCGTGACGCTGCGCGAGCGCCGCACTGACTGCGTCGCGATGCGGCGCAAGGTCTGCGCCCTTCAGAAACAGAATCTGGGCCTGCAACAGCCGGCCACTCTCGAATTCGATCCGGCGCAGCGCCATAACAAAAGGATCCTGCGCATCGGCCTCGAGCGGTAGGAGCGCAGCCGGCCGTATGCCGGCATGCACGGCGTGGGCAAGCGCTGCGAGGTCAATCATTTGGGCAAGGCGAGGGTCTGCGATCCCTTCGACCGGTGCAGGCAGCCAGGCGGACTCCCAGGAGGCGACCATGTAACCCAGGGAAGGATCCAACACCCAGGACGTGGCGCGCAGCAGCAGCGAGACGATCTCGGCCTCGCGATAAAATTGCGCATTCAATTCGGTCTGCCATGCCGCGTCGAGCCGCGCGGGCAGCTTGAAAGCGAATTGCCGGGCGAGGGCGCCATGCGCCGAGATCAGGAATGCTGCGACCCGCGTCTGCTGGTATGGTGGAATGCGGCCGTCCGGCTCGACGGGACCGAGGAAGCTGCTCATGGCAGCGCTCGCTTGACCGGGATGGCGCGCAGATGATCATAGCCGGCCGGAAACGGCGTGAGCTCGCCGCCGGGCTGGTCCGGCGCCACCCAGACCGCCTGATTGCCCTGCCAGCGTCCCGCCAGCACGTCCTCGGCAAAGCGCGCGAGCAGATCGACGGTCAGTGTCCCTTTCTCCAGCGTGAAGGCGTGATACGCCTTGGGAATGATCACCAATGAGCTGTTCTGAATCTCGACACGCAATGTTTCGTGGAGACCCCGGGGCGTCAGAAAATCGAACTCGCCGTTGAGGATCATGGTCGGAACGGCGATCTCAGACAGGCGCGGCGTGAGCGGCTGGAAGTCGAGGAAGGACTCCATCAGGTTCTGCAGCGCGTAGACGTCGTTGACCAGCCAACCTTGCCGCTTCACGCTATCGAGCTTGTCCAGCAGCGGCTGTAGCCATTGGTCCGACAGGTTCATGGGCAACAGGAGATCCTGGAGGTAACTCGTGCCGCCGAGGATCAGCCCCGTCCGCAGCGCATTGCCAAGCAGCAAGAGTTGCGGCGACAGCTCCGCAAAGCAGCTCATCGGCACCAGCCCGGTCAGTCGCTTGCCATGCTCGATCGCATACCGCAGCGCGATCAGACCGCCAAAGCTGATTCCGCTCAGAAAAACCGGACCGTCCCCCAGCGCGTCGATCAGGAGACCCAAGGCGGCGACCTGATCGTCCTGGCTGATGAAGAGCCTCGGCTTGTCGGAGCCGCCCTGGCCGAGCAGATCGAAGGTCGCAACGCGGAAGCCTCGCGCCGACAAGGCCTCGCAATAGGCGCCCCACAGCTCTGAATATTGCGTCAGTCCGTTCACGAGAACATGGGCCGGCGCGCCCGCCGGCCCGACGAGCTCATAGCGGATCCGATATGAGCCGTGGCTGAGGAAAGGCATCGCGAGGGTACTGCCGGTGTTTTGATGCCCGCGATCCTCGATCTCCGCGACCGGATTCCATTGAGCTAGATCAAACCTTCCGTGGCCGCCCTGCCTAGCGTTTCGGGAAAATCTTGCAGGGAGGACTTGCGTCATGTTCGGACAAGTCGCGTTGAAGCGCTGCTTCATGAGCCTGATCGTGCTGCTGCTCGGCACGGCGATCGCAACCGCGCAGCCTTTCACACGCCGTTCGTCGCAGGTGCAGCATGATGGGCTGAAGAAGACTTATGAGATTGCCAATTTCCGCCTCGGCGGCAAGTACGACCTGTCGGACCCCTCCAAATGGGAGAATGGCGGCGAGGGCGGTGTCACGCTGGAATCGCTCGGGGCCGGCAAGCTGCGCACCGCCTATATCGCCGTCGGCAACGCAAGGCGCAATGCCGCCGGCGAGATCACCAATGCCATCGTGATCAACTCCTACTATTCCGGCGATTCCACCGACATGTACGAACAATGGGTCAAGGGTGCGGCGTTGTCGGGTGGCGTGCCCATCATCGGTCCGGGCCGGCCGATCGACACGGATCGCTATTATGTCATCATGGTCGATCCCCTCGGCACCTGGGGCGCGAGCAAGCCGTCCGACGGCCTCGGCATCAAGTTTCCGCAATACAGCTACTACGACATGGTGCAGGCGAATTACCGCCTGCTACGCGACGAGCTGAAGGTCGCGCGCGTCGCACTGGTGACCGGCGTCTCGATGGGCGGCACGCAGACCTACGTCTGGGGCGTGATGCATCCGGGGTACGTCGGCGCGCTGATGCCGATCGGCGGCACGACGCAATCGGACGGCGACGACCCCGTTGGCAACTGGACCTTCCAGATGATGACGGCGGCGATCCAGGGCGACCCGGTCTGGCAGGCGACCAAGGGCGACTATTACAAGCTGCCGAAGGAAAAGCACCCGGTGCCGGGCGTGGCCTTCGGCTGGTCGATCCTCGGCATGACCGGTTACGATTTCGCTTTCCGGACGACCCAGAATTGGGCGGCGGTACAGCCAGAGATTTTCTATTGGGATCCCCCGAGCGAGAAGGCCGGCCTCAACGTCACCAACCGCGCCAAGCTCTACGACGCGGTCGACCTCGTCTGGCGCAACCGGGTCGGCGAGACCCACAACATCAACCCGTATCTCGGCCGCATCCAGGCGCGCACGCTGGTGATGCACATCACCAACGACCTCTGGCTGAACTTCAAGCTGGCGCAGAAGGCGGTCGACCGCGTGCCCGGCGCTGATCTCATCGCTCAGGAGAGCCCGGTCGCGCATTACGGCGTGTTCCCGATCATCAACCAGCGCAAGAACGATCCGAAGTTCGTCGCGTTCATGGATGACGTGGCGGCTCTCGATCGCGCCCAGAAATTCGTCGACAAGAATTACCGCGTGCCCAACGTTGCTGCCAACATTGATCCGAAGAAGTCGTTCTGGAAGGCATATGTGACCTATCCCTATCCGGTCAAATTCGCCGATGCCAAGGACAAGCGCGGCAACTCCTGGGAAATCGGCTACATGGACGAGTATGCCGGGACCGACAAGGACCCGAAGGTGCTCGTCATCATTCATGGCAAGGGCGCGTTCGGTGGGCATTACGGCAACGTGATGCAGTATGCACTGCGCAGCGGCCTGCGCGTGATCGTGCCCGACCTGCCGCATTACGGTATGTCGGGGCCTGGGAATCTCGACAAGAGCCCGGCGCGCACGATGCAGGACATGCGCGAGGTGATCTACGACCTCGTCGTCAACCAGCTCGGCGTCAAGAAGGCCTATTATCTCGGTCACTCGCTCGGCGGCCAGTTCGTGGTGGGCTACGCGCTGACCTGGCCTGATGCGGTGCAAGGCCTTGCCCTGGAAGCGCCGTCCGGTCTAGAGGAATATCCGCGTGAGATCACCATCGCCAAGGACAAGAAGGCGCCGCTGTTCGATGCGACTCTCGGCCGGGACTTCGACAAGTGGAGGCAGATCTGGGACCAGACCGGCATTCTCGCCGCGGAGAAGGCGCGCGACGAGCAGAACATCCGCGACTTCTTCTATTTCAAGAAGCGTGACCCGGACACCGCCGTGGTGTCGGCTGCGAAGAGCGGCTACTTCTTCAGCGACAGCGAATATGCCCGCTTCCACACCGAGCAGCGTGTCGGGCTCACCAAGGGCAGCCCGAAAGAGCTCGAGCAATGGTGTAACGTCTTCATCTTCGACATCTACACCATCGGTGCCGAACTTCAGCAGGATGACCCGAAGAACCTCTATGAGCGGGTCACCCAGATTAAAGCGCCGATCTTCCTGGCGTTCGGCGACAAGGAGCCGTTCATTCCGACGCCGGCGTTCAACGGGCTGACGGACCTCGGCCGCGACGTCATCACGCCCTTCATGACGCGGATGTCCAATGCCGGCAACCGGCCGATGCTCAAGATCTATCCGGAGACCGGGCACTTTATCCACACCGACAATCCAGTGGAATACGCTGCCGACGTCATGGATTTCGTGACCAAGGGGGAGGTCGATACATCATCGCCCCTCGGTACGGATCGCATGATCAAGGGCGCCGTCGTCTCTGCCCTGCCAGTGGCGCCGACACCGCCTGGAGCGGCGCCGACGGCTGGCCTCAACAAGTAGGGTCCGGCGATGCCGAGAGTGCAGGCGGGCGAAGTCCAGCTCGGCTGGCGGGAGTGGGGAGGCGGCGACGTCACCGTCGTCTTCATCCACGGCAATCTCGCGAGCAAGGACTGGATCGAGCTCGCGGCACCGATGTTTCCAACTGGGCTCCGCGTCATTGCCATTGACTGGCGCGGCTGCGGCGACAGCGACCGGCCGAAGCCGGTGACCGACTACTCCAACTACTCCATGCAGCAGCATGCGCAGGACATGCTGATGGCGCTCGATGCGCTGGGCATCCGATACTGCCACCTTGCGACCCATTCGACCGGAGGCATCATTGCCGCGCGGATGCTGTTGATGCAACCGCGGCGGTTTGGCCGTGTGTTCGCGCTGGACCCGGTGACGCCGCTCGGCATGGCCTTCAATGCCGATCAGATTGGGCTGTTCAGGGCGATGATGGCGAGCAAGGAGCTGACGCGGTCAGTCATGGCGACCGCCGCATCTTCGCTGTTCGTTCCGGAGAGTATGGGGCCGAGCATGATCCCCCGCTTTCGCGAGGGGCTAGGCGAGATCCAGGTGCTGTTCGACCGGATCATCGAACAGACCTTCGGCGTATCGGAAGGGATCTGGATCGGCACGCCAGTTAACTTGACGCACGAGAAAAAGAGCGGCGAGCTGGAGCGGCGCATGCCGGAGATCCGGCATCCGCACCTCGTGTTGTGGGGCGAGCGGGACGGCTGGATCGCGCCGGCCGATCTTCGCGTCATGGCCGAAGCGATGCCAGATTGTCGGCTGGTCACCGTGCCAGGCGTCGGGCATTCGATGAACCTCGAATCGCCGGCTCTTTATGCGGGCTATTTCGGCGCCTGGTTCGGAGGACTTGCCGCGTCACCGTCAACGGCGCCAGGCTGATGCCCGGCGGGGCCTCGATGTCGACTACCACATCATCGATTGACCGCGCGTTGCCGCCGGCGCTGAGTTTCGGCGATCCATGGGCTGATGGTGACATATTGCCAGTGTTTTGCCCGACGACGCAACGGGTTCCGGAGCAAAAAAAGGAAACCTCAGTCAAATCAGCCCCATGTCTACTGTGCATGGGGTTGTTTTTCGACTTTTGACTCACCGATAGTGCAGAGCGATCAATTCAGCCACGCAGGCCGGCTTGGTGCCGCCCTCGATCTCGATCACGAGGTGGTAATTGACACGCAACCCGTCCGGCGGCACGTCCTCTGCTTCCGCAATCGTGACCCGGCCGCGCAGCTTCGAGCCGGCCGGCACCGGCGCGAGATATCGGATCCGGTCAGCACCGTAATTGAGCGTGTTGCGCAGCCCCTTCAGGCCGATGACCGAGCGGATGAACAGCGGAGCAAGTGCAAGCGAGAGCAGGCCATGGGCGATGGTCTTGCCGCCCGGCATCTCCTGCTTGGCGCGCTCCTGGTCGACATGGATCCATTGCTCGTCGCAGGTCGCCTCGGCGAACTGGTTGATGCGGTCCTGCGTGATCTCGATCCAGTCGCTGGCACCGATCTCGGTGCCGATTGCGGATTTGATCTCGTTGAAGTCGCTGAATATTCGCATGGGTTGACCCGTTTAGATCCTCATCTCCGGAACATCGTCGGGAATGGCGAGCTCGGCCTCCGTCAGTGCCACGACCTCGCCGACGCTCAGGCCGGGCGCTGTTTCCAGTAGCGTCGCCTTGCCGTCGGGAAAACCGATCACGGCCATGTCCGTCACGACGAGGTTGACGGGGCGCGCCGAGGTCAGCGGCAGCGAGCATTTGGCCACGATCTTGGACTTGCCCTTGGCCGCGTGCTGCATGGCGACGATCACGCGCTTGGCGCCGGTGACGAGGTCCATTGCGCCGCCCATGCCCGGGACCATCTTGCCCGGGATCATCCAGTTCGCGAGATGCCCATGCGCATCGACCTGGAGACCACCGAGCACGGTGACGTCGACGTGGCCGCCTCGGATCAGGCCGAACGACATCGCGCTGTCGAAGGTGGAGGCGCCCGGCAGCGCGCTGATCGGGCGTCCGCCGGCATCGGTGAGCGTCGGATGCGCCATGCCCTGCTCGGGAATCGGGCCTGTGCCGATCAGGCCATTCTCTGACTGAAAGAATACTTTGAGATCGGATGGTACATAGTTTGCGACCAGAGTCGGAATGCCGATGCCGAGATTGACGAGGTTGCCGCTCCTCAGCTCCTTGGCGACACGCCGGGCGATGATGATCTGGGGATCCATGGTGTCACCCGTTGGTGATGAGATAGTCGACGAGCGGCGCGGGGGTGACGACGTGATCGGGCGCGATCACGCCGACCGGGACGATATGCTCCGCCGTCACGATGACGGTGTCGGCCGCCATCGCCATGACCGGGTTGAAATTGCGCGAAGTGAGGGCGTAGGCGAGGTTGCCGAGGTAGTCAGCGAGGAAGGCGTGCACCAATGCAAACTGCGCACGCAGCGCCGTCTCCAGCAGGAATGGCTTGCCGTCGACTTCGATCTGGCGCTTGCCTTCGGCCACCAGCGTTCCGACCCCGGTCGGCGTCAGCACGCCGCCGAGACCGCATCCGCCGGCGCGGATGCGCTCGACGAAGGTGCCTTGCGGCACGAGATCGACGGCGATCTGGTTCGCCAGCATCTGCTGCTGCGCCTTCGGATTGAGACCGATATGCGTTGCCGTCAGCTTCGACACCAGCGCTTGATCGAACAGCTTACCGACGCCCTTGCCGGGCGTGGCTGCGTCATTCGAGATCAAGGTCAGGCCTGTCTTCCTCTGGCGCACGACTTCGTCGAGCAGCCGCTCCGGCGTTCCAACTCCCATGAATCCGCCAACCATGACGCTGGCGCCCGCCGGGATCATCGCAACGGCTTCTTCGACGGAAACAGCCTTCATGATCGAAACTCCCGGTCGGCCGACGATGGCAGAAGGGCGGTAATGTGCGGATGTTGGCGGGCGGGACGCGGCCACCCTTGATCTGGGTCAAGGCTTCCGGATCATTCCGCTCCGGCTGCGTCGACGCCGATGCTTTCGAGTGCCTCCCGCCAGAGCTTGCGAACACCGACGTGGCGCTGCTCGAGTGCCGAACTCACCACATCGCGGTATGGCGCGAGGTCATCGAGCCCGGCACGGTCATGAAATCTGCTATTCCCGTCGAGGGCTCGAAAGTAGACCCACGGCTCGTTTTGCTTCCGATTCAGGAATTTCTTACCTTTGGACATGGTGGAGACGGTGTCGCTCATTCCGAGGCGGCTCTGTTGAAGAAAATCGGCAAACAGGCCCGTCTGCTCTCGCATATCCACGCGGGCGAATCCTCCGGCGAGATCCCTCAGATGCACGGCCGTGAGATCGATCGCGTCACAGTCATTGCTGGCGACGATCGGGCCAATCACATGACCGCGCCCGAATTCGCGCTTCATGGAATAACCGACGGTCTGTCCGCCGCGACGCAGGACGCAGATCGATGCACCGTCGGAAAGCAACGCGAGCAGCCTCTGGCGGTTGATTCCGAACGCGCGTTCATCCAGTGCCGCGATTTCTCCAATATTCTCGCTGGACAGCGAGCTCAATTCGCCGTCGAGAGCCGGCACCGATGGAGGCGGTGAGAGTCAAATTGCGGTCGCCGCACCGCTCTAACACCTGCTCCATGAGCCCAGCGGCCAGTGCCCTGAGCCTGGGTTCGAGGGGATGTGATCACCAAGCCGATGGTCGCGAAATCGTGGCCATGCGGGAACCACATCGCGCCCGATGCGCTCAAGCCGATCGCGTCGCGCTATGCCCTTCGCGGGGGCGCGATCTTGTCGAAGGACAGAAACTCTTTCAGCGCGGCAAGTCTCAAATCTTCCATTTTGACGATTTCATGGGCGCAACTTTCCTCGGCGATCGCGCATCCGGTTTCCTTCGCAACGAAGTCCGCGCCATTTCTGACTTCATCGAATGGTTAGGACATCGCCGAATCCCCGCACGGTGCTAACCACTCGCGAGCACATCTTTGGGCAAGCAGTCGCCGCGTAGGAACGGCTCCGTCAGGCTGGCCTCAACGGCCACAAGTTTGTCCTGCGGATTGGAGACTACAGCTTCGGCCAGAAGGCTCAAATCCTATACGATCACCTCTATTTCAGTGACCTGCCCGACGCTTACAAGGATGCTCTATTACGGTCCGAGTTCTGACGGTACATGCGATGGTATGCGTCGCGCTTGCCTCCCAAGGAAAATCGGAATACCGTCACGCTTGGCAGTCATGTGACGGTATTTTGGACCTTCAGGCGTCTGATAATCGAGAAGAAGATCAGTCGTAGACGATCCAAAGGGACCTGACGGCATTTCTTTTGGAGAGCTGCGGATGCTGATCGATGCGACGCTCAATGGCATCGACTACCATCACGCGCGCGGTTGCACGGGCAGGTGCTGATGCAGAGCTTTCTGTTTGAGTTCTACGAATTCATGCGTAGCCGCAAGAAGTATTGGCTGGTACCCATCATGCTGGCCATGCTGTTCTTCGGCAGTCTCATGATACTGACTCAGGGCAGCACAGTGGCGCCCTTTATCTATGCGCTGTTTTGATTGTCGTCCCATTCGCGATGTCACGGGAACGTCTCTTCGCTGGTCTAGTCGTTGCGGCCACGACACTGCTTGTCGCGCTTGCACTTGAAGCGTTCGTGCGGCTGGCGGTCGACGACGGCATGCAGTTCGATCTGGAAATGTGGAAGTATGCGCGCGAGGTCAAGCGCGTGTCGGCGGACCCGCGGATCGGGCACGAACATCGCCCCGGCGCAACTGCCCATTTGATGGGTGTCGATGTTGCCATTAATAGCCACAAGTTCCGTGATCGCGAAATTGGCTTCGAACGTACACCCGACAGCTTGCGAATCATGATGCTTGGTGACTCGCTCACCTTCGGCTGGGGGGTACCGAACGACAAGACTTTCGTGAAGCGCCTGGAAGCGATGATCCACGCGACCGGCGTTCAGGCGGAGGTCATCAACGCGGGCGTCGGAAACTACAATACCAGCATGGAAGTGGCCGCCTATCTTTCCGAAGGCCATCGCTTCCGGCCGGATATCGTGGTGCTGAACTACTTCATCAACGACGCGGAACGGACGCCGCGGTACGATTCTCATCGGCTCGAACGCACGTCTGCGGCTTACATCTATTTCGCGTCGCGGATCGATGTTGCCGCGCGGATGCTCGGGCTGGGCAGCCGTCGGCCATGGCATGACTACTTAAGGGATCTCTATGACCCATCATCGCCGACCAGCGGCTGGGCCGAAGTTGAAGCGGCCGTCGCCCGCTTGGCGGAATTCTGCCGGGCGCGAGGGACGATGGTCCTCGTGACAAATCTGCCCGAGCTCAGGCAGTTGAAGCCATACCCGTTCGAGCGGGAAAGGACGATGGTGCAGGCCCTGGCCAACCGCTTGGACCTTCCGTATCTCGATCTCCTACCCGCGGTCGACGATCTCGAACCGGGCCGGCTCTGGGTGACGCCGACCGATCCGCACCCGAACATCCTCGCCGATGAGCGGTTCGCCGCGGCAATCTTCGATTTCCTCCGTGCCCGCAATCTGCTTCGGACGACCAACCACGGAAATTGACGGGTTCGAGGTCCGACGCCTTGGCCTTCACCGCAGCGGCTCTGTCAGCTCGACCGGAATTCGCCCGAGCCGTTTCTGAAACTCGTCAGAAGCCGCGGCCGCTTGTTCAGCGCTGCAATTGCGCATGATCCGCTCGGGGCTCCACCCGGCGTGACGAATGAGGTCGGGTATGATGGCATCGGTGCGACCAAGGAACTCAAAGGGGGTTCGATATTCGAGGTAGGCATTGTCGTCGGTATTGACCTCATCATTCGCGCTACGCGCCAGGTAGCTGCGGATATGGTCACTGTCCATGAGCAAATGGCCAAGGAACTGGGCCGGCGAGTTAATTTGTATTGAACTGAGATCCTCTCTGACCAACGGATTTGCGAATTCGGCCGCAAGGTTTTGACAGTCGACTGACATCGGCTCGATCGTCGCGACGAACAGGCCGTGGCCACGCACGTACCAGAATGATGCGTTCGGGAACGCCTGTGCGAAGGTTCGGAATGCCGTGTCGAAAGATCGCGGCGAGATACTGTACATGGGCATCCACTGCGTCACGATCCCGCCCGGGCGAAGCCTGGCCTTGATGACTTCGTAATATTCTCGCGTATATAGAAAGCCAACGCCGGTGATCCGTGGATGAATCGGATCAGCTGTGATCAGGTCGAATTGCTCGTCGGACATCGCCATGAAGTTGCGGCCGTCGTCAATACGCAGATGAATCTTCGGATTGCGCATGACGTCGTCGGTGATCTCTTTCAAGTGTTGATGTGCTTCCACCATATCGGATGTTAGCTCGATTAATCGAACGCGCCTTACCGTCGGGTAGCGCGTCGTGGACCGAAGCGTGATGCCGAGACCGAGTCCGACAACGCCTATCTGCTCGGGATTGGGATGGAGAAGGAGCGGCAGGTGGGCTTTCAGCACGAAGTGGCGACGCTGGACGAGCGAAGTGTCCGCCTCGACGTTGCCATTAACCATCATGATGATGGTGCCGCTGTCGTTGCGGACCACGGAGACCGTGTGAGCAACGCCCTCCCTGTGATGGAGGACTTGTGGCTGCGTCGATCGCTGCAGGCCGTAATTCGCGACCGTCTGCGAGGGCAGCGCGACAGAGATGGCGCTGAAAATCGCCATTGCCCCGAGCCCAGCGACCACGAACGGGATTCTAAGGGTGGTCGGCATCGCTCTCGATCTTAGAGCGTGCAACAGCAATAATCCGGCAAAGGCGAATAGTCCGCCGATGAGCACCAAACTGAGGCGGGCTCCAAGGAACGGGAGAAAGACGAAGCCTGCCAACAACGAGCCAACGATCCCTCCGGCCGTGTTGACGGCATATACTTTGCCCGTGTCAGAGCCACGTCGTTCTAAATCGGAGGTCACGGCTTTCACCGCGAATGGAAAAGTTGCGCCCAACATGATCGTTGGCCCAAGGATGACCAAGCTCGCGACGATGAATTGCGCCACGACGCTCGCCGTACCGAATGCGTCCTTCAAAATGGCGGTCAAGCTCCATACCAGCATCCCAAATAGATACGGTACCAGATAGGTGCACACCGCGAGAAAGGTGCTTGCGACCGCTAGACCAATCAACAGGCCACTGAGTGTCTTTGCCGGCAATGGCGATCGGTCGGCGTAACGCGACGCCTTGAAGCTCCCGTAGTAGATACCAAACAGGAAACAGGCGAGCATGATGGCAAAGGCGTATACCGTCGCGGAGAACGACTGGACCAGGACTCTCACCCACACAACTTCAAGTGCCAATGCCGCCAGCCCGGACAAGGCGATCGCAGCCAAAACAGCACGCCGTTCAATCTCGGAAATCTTGTGAACGGCCGGTCCGGGGGATGCCGCGATCGCATTCCCGGAAAGTCCCAATGCAGATGTCCGTTTCACGCCGATGAACAACGCTACGACACCGATCGCGAAATTGAGCGACGCAGCGAGAGCCACGGTTCGGGAAACACCGAACATCGGCAAGAGGACGAAGCCGCCGACGATCGTTCCGCAAAACGCTCCCAGCGTGTTCATCGCGTAGAATGTACCGGCGCGCTGACCCAACTGGTCGGCTTGACGAACAAAGTACCGAATGAGCAAGGGCAGCGTCGCTCCCATCAGAGTCGTGGGAACGATGAGCGACGATGCCGCGACTACCATCCGGAATCCATTGTAGAGCCAGGGAGCGCTCTCGAAATGCTGGTTGTAGATGAGCCGATAGGAGTCGTGAAACCAGTCGAGCATCGGCGCGACTGCCAATGCCGCGAGTCCGATCGCGATTTCGAACAGTCCATAAATAGCGATCGGACGTGTCCACGTGTCCACGAAGTGGCTCGCCAGCCAGCTCCCCAGGGCCAAGCCGCCCATGAATACCGCCAACGTAATGGTGGCGGAATACACGTCGCTGCCGAAGAACAGAGACAAGGACCGTACCCACGCCACTTGGTAGATCAGGGAAGTGGTGCCGGAAAAAAAGAACAACAAGCAAAATAGAGAGACGAGCCCGGTGGAAGTACGCCACCGTGCCCATCTGAATGCCTCGCTCACAGCTGTCACCAATACTATTTGCATGAGGACCAGAACACTACTATTAGGTGCATCGGATTGAAGGCGTCAAGTTCGGAGCCCATCGGGCGCTTGTGCGACGCAATGCGAGGGTCCGCCGCTAGCAATTTCGGCTGGCTCCTTTCTGTCGGTGTTGGAATTTGCGGGCTGTTCGAAATGTGTCAGCTCCCAATTTGTCCATGATCGAGATAGACGGAACAGGCTGACTGGCTGTGTTCGTTTCGCGTCGCAAGTGCGCGGCAGCGATCATGCTTGGACTCGTCGCAGGCTTCGCCTCCTCAATACCAGCCTCAACGTTCGCGGCGAGCCGATCGTGTGCACGTCTGTGGATGCATCTCGCCTGCTTCATGAGATCGGAAATCGACCTTATGGTGATAGGCAACTGCATGCTCGAGAAGACGAACGATGCCACTCGTGCGCTGAGCACCGGCAGTGATCTTGCCGGCAGTGCGCCCTGGTTGACATGCCGGGATTTGCGATCCTTACTCCGCTTTTATCCTTGAATTGCAAAAGGCAGCGGGGATGCGATATTTGACGATGCTAGGGATGTTCCTGCGGGCGGTATCTCTGATCGTGGGAAACGCCATCATCCTGATCGTTCTGGGCCTGGTGATCGGCGAATGGTGGGCTAGGTCCATTGCGCCTCCCAAGCCGGAGGCGAAGGCCATTACCGTTCTCAATCAGCACGCCGCCTATCAGCCCTGGTCCGGGTATCGGAACACGCCAGGGTTCCGCTATGAACTCGGGAATTGGGTGCCGGTCGTCGTCAATAGCTGGGGCTGGCGCGGGGCGGAGCCGACGATTGCGCGCAGCAAGTCCGTCAGGCGTGCGATGCTGCTCGGCGACAGTGTGGCATTTTCCTGTTGGGGCTGTCGCGAGGAGGCTTCCCTTGGAGGAATCCTCAAGCGGGCGCTCGAGCTTCGCACCGGCGAGGAGTGGGAGGTGATCAACGCCTCCGTACCAGCCGGGTTCTCGAGTATTTCTTTGGGCACTTTGGCGCACGATGGCATGCAATTCCAGCCTGACGTGGTCACGACTCTCAACGGGATCAACGACGTCCTCGTGCTCGATGAACGCACGATGCTCAGGATGGGTGTGGGGTTGTTCAAGCATTCGATTTATCACACCACCCAGCTTGACATGGACAGGATCTTCGACGCGCGGACTGGAGTAGTGCAACGGCCCGGTCTTCTGGATCAGGTCGCCAGCAAGTCTGCGCTCTTTGAGGTCGTATCGAAATCGCCGTTGATCGCGGGGCTGCGTGCTCATGCCTCCGCCAAAGGGCCGCCCGTCGCACCGGTGCCGACCAACTCGGGCTATTCCACTTCTAATCCAGAGCGTCTGGACACCTACGTCAACAACCAGTTGGCCATGTCTTACCTCGCCGAGGGATCGGGCGCGAAGTTCGTCGGATTCCTATCACCATACCTGTCGCTTAGACACAAGGTCCTGGGCGATGGCGACAGGGCCGCCATCAAGGCGCAGGACCACGCGTTGCTGACCTGGTTAGATGACGTGCATCCCATTCTGCGTGCCAAGTTGCAAAAGGCCGCCGCCGAGCACGCTTCTTTCAGTTATGTCGACCTGAGCCTGATGTTCACTGATGAGCAGGTTTTCGCCGATCTCGCTCACGTGAAATACGAGTCGCTGGAGAAGAGCCTCGGGTACGACATGGTGGCGGCCCGAATGGCCGAGGAAATCGTGCGAGTTCTGTACGCCGGAAAGAGCCTGCCGAACTGGCGCGAAACCCATGTCAAGGGAGCCCCTCACGACTGGAACGAGCAGACCTATCTGGCGGCCAATCCAGATGTATCCGCAATGATCGCCGAAGGAAGATTTCCAAACGGTTTTGAGCACTATCGGTCGGTCGGGTTCTTGGAATTTCGCCACAGCGGTTTTCCCAGCTGGGACGAGGAGGCGTATCTGGCGGCGAACCCGGATCTCGTACCCCTGATCCGAGAAGGGGTCTTCGCCAGCGGATACGAGCACTATGTCAAACACGGGAAGGCGGAAGGGCGCCGCTCGGGTCTGCCGATGCGCTGGATCGAGGAAACTTATCTGGCAGCGAATCCCGACGTCGCCGCGGCCGTGGCTGCCGGAAAATTCAAGAATGGCGAAGACCACTTCATGAAGATCGGCGCGGTTGAAAATCGGAGGGGCGGCTTTTCTGGCTGGGACGAGGAGGGCTACCTCGTGCCGTACGGAGATGTTCGAAATGCGGTAATCGGCAAGATGTTTCGTTCTGGATGTGAACACTATCTGCGAGCCGGCGCCGTGGAGAAGAGGCAAATTGCGTTGGGCCTCACCTCGTTTTATTGACAGGCGAGGTCGGTACACCACCTTGCCCGGCGCTTCCAACCGGACCAGTGGTGGGTGACGCACAATGCCCACGGCGCCACCATGGCGCGGGGCATTCATGGCCAGGGCATCTATATCCCCTCGGCAATTCGAGCCACGACGCTATGCCGGCAATCAATCGAGCGTGAAGGCGGCGCTGTAGTCACGTTTGAGCGCGGAATCCTGGCGCTCTTTTCTCAGGATGCAGTTGCCGATGACCAGTATGTCGAGCTCGTTACCCATGAAGCAACGGAAGGCATCCTCTGGTGTGCAGACGATCGGTTCGCCGCGAACGTTGAAGCTGGTGTTGACCAGCACCGGGCATCCCGTGAGCTCCTTGAAACGAGACAGCAAGCGATGGAAAAGCGGATTGGTGTCGGCGCTGACCGTTTGGATTCGGGCGGAATAGTCAACATGCGTCACCGCGGGGATCGTCGAGCGGACCACGTTGAGCTTGTCGATGCCGAATAATGCTTGCTCGTCCGGGCTCATCATGTGGCGCCGGTCGCTCCTGACGCCGGCAACCAGGAGCATGTACGGGCTGTCGCTGTCGAGTTCGAACCAGTCGGCAACGTCCTCGCGTGCAACCGCCGGGGCAAATGGCCGGAAGCTTTCGCGAAATTTCACCTTGAGATTGAGGTTCTTCTGCATGGAGGACGAGCGCGGATCGCCTAGGATCGAGCGTGCGCCGAGCGAGCGCGGCCCGAATTCCATCCTGCCCTGAAACCAGCCGACCGCAAGCTGGTCGGCCAGGGCCGCCGCGGTCGCCTCGATCATTCCATTCTCGCTGAGGACATCGAAGCGGGCGCCGGCGGCGCGCAGCCGCTGTTCGATGTCCGCTTGCGAGAATTCAGGTCCGAGGAAAGCGCCGGACATGCCGTCGCCGCCCACGACATCGCGCGCTTGTTGTCGGAACTGATGGTAGGCGGCGAGTGCCGCCCCGACCGCGCCGCCGGCGTCGCCGGAGGCCGGCTGAATCCAGATCGAATCGAAGCTGCCGTCCCGCAACACCTTGCCATTGGCGACGCAATTGAGCGCAACGCCGCCTGCAAGGCACAGGTTGCGGGCGCCGGTCTGAGCCGCAAGGCTGCGGGTCAAACGAAGGACCGCCTCCTCCAGGACGGCCTGGATGGAGGCGGCAATATCCATATGGAAAGGCGTGAGCAATTGGCCCGGCGTCCGCACCGGCTGCCCAAACAGTTTGGCAAACCGGTTATTGGTCATCGTCAGCCCGGTGCAATAATCGAAATACGACATGTCGAGGCGAAACGAGCCGTCCGCTTTCAGATCGATCAGCGAATCCAGGATCAGCTGCGCGTATTTCGGTTCGCCATAGGGAGCAAGCCCCATCAGTTTGTATTCGCCGGAATTGACCTTGAAGCCGGTGTAGTAGGTGAAGGCGGAATACAATAGACCGAGCGAGTGCGGAAAATGGATTTCTTGAAATATCTCGAGACGGTTGCCATCTCCCATCGCCGCTGAGGTCGTCGCCCATTCGCCGACGCCGTCCATCGTGAGCACGGCCGCCTTCTCGAAAGGGGACGGGAAAAAAGCGCTGGCTGCGTGGCTCAGATGATGCTCGGTGAACAGGAGCCGGTCGGGGGCGAAGTCGGCGTCGAACTCGGCCAGATGCTTCTGCAGCAGGCTCTTCTGGAACAGTTTTTCCTTCAGCCAAAGCGGCATGGCCATCTTGAAAGAGCGGAAACCGCGCGGTGCAAGGGCAACATAGGTCTCGAGCAGCCGCTCGAATTTGAGAAACGGCTTGTCGTAGAAGGCGACCTGGTCGATGCCGGAGAGCTTCGCGCCGGCGGCCTCCAGACAGAACGCGATGGCGTGGTGCGGAAACGAAGCGTCGTGCTTTTTCCGGGTGAAGCGTTCCTCCTGCGCCGCAGCGATCACGCGGCCGTTTGCAATCAGGGCTGCCGCGCTGTCATGATAGAAGGCGGAGATGCCGAGAACGCGCATGTCTCAAGGCTGCGCGCAAATGAGAGGTGCGGCTGCGCGAAGGAGGCCCCGGTCGTCGGACAGCAAATCGATCATCAGAACTGATCTCGCATGGTTTCGGGCGCAGGGCCGGGCGTGCGGCGGATCCAATAGCTTTCAGTGCTTGCGTCACGCTTCAGCCGCAACGGATCCTTGCCGCTCAAGCGCATGACGAGGCCGGTCGGCAGGATCGTGCCGTAGAAGATCAGTCCCATCAGAACGGGATTGGTGACCTTGTGCAGAAGTAGACCAAGCCTTGTCCAGGCACGGTTCAGTGGGTGCAGTGCGGCGGGGCGGATTGCGGCGACCACCGCGAACATCGCGGCAAGGACTGCCGTCCATGGCCACAGGCGGCCGGAATGCCAGCCGTTGAAAAGGGTGATGAGCGTAAACGCAGCAGCCATCACCCAGCCAAACGTCCGGTCCGAGCCGACCACCACTTGCTCCTCTCGGGAGAAAAGCTTGTGCGTGTTCTGCTCCATGCTAGTCCGAGCCCGCATCAGAAGCCAAAAAATGGTGGTGCATCGCGGCAGTCATCTCGTTTGGCCCCGGCTTCGCTTCAAACGTTTCCGATTGTGCATGACGTGCATGCCACCGCAACGCGAGCCCAGTCAATCCGGCTAAGAGCCGATCGGCGCGTCTCGGGCGAGCCATAGGGAACCCAGAGGGATCCTTTTTCTGGAAAAACAACCCCATGCACAGTAGGCGACCCCGCAAAATCAATCACTTAGCCACCCCCGATAGCGGTCTATGGAACCTTATGCGAAAGGCCTGACGATGTCGCTCCCGCCGCGCCGATCAATCCGACAACGGTGCCGCAGGCATCCCCAGGAGTTCCGTGAAACGTTCGGCAATCGCAGGCTGATTGAACGGCCGCGACAGGAAGTGCTGATTGGCCGCCCGTTTGTGTTTCTTCAGAAGGTCGGGATTCTCGAGATATCCGACGATCGCAGCGGATAGCTCTCTCCTCATTTCGGTGTCGGACTTCGCCGACAGGATTTGCCCGGTCACGCCATCCTCGACGGCCTCACGGCATCCGGGGTGGTCGGAGGCGATCGACGCAAGGCCGGTTGCGGCAGCTTCGATCAGGATGCGGGGGATTCCCTCGCCGTACCTTGTCGGCAGGCAAACGACGTCGCATTGCCGGAGCAGATTCGGCATATCCGTGACGTGGCCGAGAAAACGGATCTCCGTCATTTGTTCGAGATCGCGGTGCGATATCGCGTCGGGATCGTGATCGTCCGGGAGGCCGGCGACGATGAACTCCACATCGCTGCGATGTGCCAGGTCATGCGCGACCGTCAGAAAAGTACTCAAGCCTTTCGACTTCAAGAGCCGGGAAGCGAACAGGACTTTTGTCGTGCTGCCACTTCGCGCGTTTTCCAGTGGATAGAACAGATTGGGGTCCACGCCAGCGCCCTCGATGAGTGATGAATTCCTCTCGCTGGCAATGCCCCTGTCTGTCCAAAACTCGCGATCATGCCGGGTCTCGAAAGTAAAGTGCACGTAATCCCGTCGCGACAACACTCGAAATGCCAACAACGTAAGCGCACTTGCGATCTGGTAGCGCCGTTGGCCGGGAGCCTTTGGCGACATCATCCGGCCCAAACCCGGCAGCGTGATCAGAACTTGTTTCGGGTAAGCATGGAGAAAATGCGAGACGATCGACACAAATCCCGAAAATATGGCGGGCTTGAGCGTCACGAGATGGACGGCATGTGGCTTGAACGCGCGGATCGTCCGCGCCGTCCGAAGCATCAGCCTGGCGTCGCCAAATGGATCGAATCTGAAGCGCTCGATCGGCACATGGATATAATTCCAGCCTTGAATGCCTTCGGCACGAATTGGATCACCACCAGCGATAACCGTCACATCGACGCCGAGGGACGCGAGATGGGTGACGACCGACAGCCGATGGCGAAGAAAGTAGGCGCCATCGTTGCAGATCACGAGAACCCGATATCCGGATCCGCAATATTTTAGGCGCTCGAATTCCCTCGCCGGGTTTCCTTGACGCTCGGAATTCGGCCCGCCCATTTGCCCACTCTGGATCATGTTGTCTTTCGAGGCCTTCCCTCGAAGGGTGGACGGTTCCTGCGCAAAGCGCTACCCAAATATCGCATTCACTGAAAAATGAGGCGCACGATCAACGGACCGGGAAACGCATCTTTTGTTCGAGTCCAGCATGCGGTTGTTATGACGGAGAGATTCAATCACGTGCGCGACAGCGCGCCGGGCAGCCCTTTGGAACCGATGCTTCGAGCCCGAATTGGCCCGAGGGACGAACATGACTGAGGCGATGCGTCGCAGTCCGGCAGTTTTCGGTTGGGCCGCCGCACTTGCCTCCAAGTGCCGCTGGGGCGTGCTGTCTCTGGAGGCCAATCTCCTCGTGGTTCTCGCGGCGGTGGCTTTGCCCTGGTCGACGAGCGCAGTCTCGATATTATTCGGACTCTGGCTGTTAACGCTGGTGCGGCTGTTACCCACCTTCGAATACCGCGCGTTCCTGCGCTCGCTCGCCAGTCCGATATGCCGGTGGCCGCTCGCCTTGGTCACACTCGGCTTGGTTGGAATGCTGTGGGGCGATGTTTCGTGGCAGGATCGGCTTCAAGGCTTCAGTCCCCTTGCCAAGCTGCTGGCCCTTCCGCTCCTATTCTACCATTTCTCCCTCTGGCCCCGTAGCGCCTGGGTTTTTGGCGGGTTTCTGATCTCCTGCGCGATTCTGATGGGGCTGTCCTGGATCGTGTGGTTCGTTCCGGACCTGGCGTTGGCGTCGGGCAGGAGCCCCGGCGTACCCGTGAAGAACTATATCGACCAGAGCCAGGAATTCGCATTGTGCATGGTGGCGCTAACGCCATTCATTCTCGATTTCTGGAAGCAAGGTAGATATGTGGCCGCACTGGCCTGCGCGGCCCTGGTGCTGGGCTTCTTCGCCAATATGGCCTTCGTGGTGTCGGCCCGCGCGGCGCTAATCTATGTCCCGACGCTGGTCGCCGTGTTTGCCTTCTCGCATCTGGATCGTCGGGCGACGACGCTGCTGTTCGCAGGTGTCGTCGTTCTGGCGGCTACGGTGTGGTTCGCGTCGCCCTATCTGCAGGCACGCATCGGCGCGTTTGCGCTGGAGTATCACGACTATCAGCAGAACATTGCCGCATCGACCGGCCGGCGAATCGAATACTGGCAAAAGTCGCTCGGCTTCTTCGTGGATGCGCCCTTGATCGGCCATGGAACCGGTTCGACGCGACATTTGTTCGAGCAAGCCGCGGTTGGGCAATCCGGGCTTGCCGCCGAGATCACCAGGAATCCGCACAATCAGACGCTCGCCGTCGCGGTCGAATGGGGCATTGTGGGAGTAGCCGTTCTGTACGCGATGTGGATAGCGCATGCGCAACTATTCCGCGGCCAAGGTCTTGCGAACTGGATCGGGCTATTGGTTGTCGTCCAAAATCTGGTGAGTTCCCTTTTCAATTCTCACCTGTTCGATTTTGTCGAAGGGTGGATGTACGTGCTTGGCGTGGGAGTTGCGGGCGGCATGAAGCTTGGAGCACAGCGACGCCCTGGAGAATCTCAGGGCGCGCCGCGCGGCAGCGCGTCTGCCGTTGCCGGTGTGCCTGGGCCTTCGCGGCTTTGAAAACCTATCCCAGTTCGTCTAATGAGGGTGGGAGCCCCAATCCAGCAACCTAAGAGCGCCAGTTTTGATCGCGGAAGCTGAATGCGAATTTCAATTATCACGCTGACCATTGATTCGTCGGACTATGTCGATGAGGCCATTGGCAGCATCGAGCATCAGGGGCCTTACGAACTTGAGCACATCGTCGTCCACGACGGTGCCGACGGCTTTATCCGGCGCCTGGCGCAGAAATACCCACACATCAAATTCGTCGGTGGCAACGGGACCGGCGCCACGGCTGCGGCGGCGCTCGGCGTCCAGGCTTCGACCGGCGATTTCATCTTGCTTGTTCACAGCGACGACCGGATTCGACCGGGTGTGCTTGGCCGATTGGCAAGCGAGGCGGCCGCTCGTCCCAACGTGAGGATCTGGACTGGCGGCGCGCAGATGTTCTGCACGCTCCCTGACGGCGAGGAGCTCGTCGTGCGCCGGATGGTTGGCGAAGACATGACCCGGTTGTCGCTCGAGAATGTCTGCGATGATATGCCTCTGTTGTCGGCACGGTTCTGCCATCGTTCGGTATTTTCCCAGATCGGCAATTTCGATCCGATGTTCTCAGAGAGCAGCGACCGCGAATTCCTGCTGCGGGCGACCATCGCCGGCGTGCGGGAAGGTTCGCTGAACGTCGTCGTGTCCGAAATGAGAGTGCACGACGAATCGCGCACCATGCACTTCCGCAAGGGCTTTACGCCGCCCTACCTAGAGGAGCATGTGCACATCGCCGACCAATGGTTGGCCCGTCCGGATATTTCCGCCGAAGTCCGGCGCTTCCTGCGAAACTGGCGGGCGCGCGAGATGGTGAGGCTCATTGTCTATCAAGGCCGCGCCGGGCAATGGAAGCAGGCGACACAGGCATGTTTCCGCGAAGAATTGGCCGACCCCTTGTGGATATTTCGCGCCTTGAGCATCGTGGAGGCGCGCCGGCTCCGGCACAGGTTCTACAACGCGAAGGCCGTCGACCGCCTCCGCCTGACCGAAACGAGTGAGGCATGAGCTCCCGAAAGATCGCTCCCGAATTCTCGTTCCGATTCACCGCTGAAGACATCCGCCATGCCTATGGTTCGGCGGACACCGCTTTCGCTCGCGGCGATTTCTTGAACGTGACGCAGATGGCGCCCGCGAGTTCGGAGCTGCGGGGTTGTGCGCTGATCCTCGGCGGCCTGCTGGAGCAGGGCCTGGCGCTACTCGATGGCCTCGCAACGGTCGGCGATCGGGCGAGGCTGTGCAGGGCACTCGCATTCTGGTCGCTGAAGCGGGATGGGGAAGCGGACGCGGAATTGGCGAGAGTTGGCAGTGCGGAGTTCATGTCGGCAGCGGCGACCTTCCGCAACCTGATCAAGCGCGACGACGTGACCATCTTCGTGCCCGGCGCGATCCTGTCCGTATTTCCGGAACATCACTCCGAGAGCTTCATTGCGCCGGCCTACAAATATGGATCGATCACGGTCAAGTATGTTGGAAGTCAGCTTGCCAGCAATGCCTACGACTATTCGCCGACGGACTCGCTTAGCGAATTCATCGACAATCTGCCCGAGGGCGAGCGGCCGGACCTGATCTTCTCGTTGAGCCCGCAATGGCTGGTGGCAAAGGACTTCCACAAGGTCACCGTTCCCAAGGTGATCTGGTGTCATGACTCCGACGCCTTTCAATACCGCAACGCCGACAATTATGGGCTCTACGATGTCGCGATCTGCAACTGTTCGCAGGAACATTTTGAGCTCAGCCAGGGCACGCCGGGTCTCTATTGTGCAGCCAATCTGCTGTTGCACCCGATCGCGACACCGTTTCCCGAGGCATCGCCGCATCGCGAAAAGCTCGTCGACATCATCTTCACCGGCTCCGCATTGGCGCCATTCCATTCCGAAAAGCCCCGCTTCCTGTTCAACCTTTCAAGCCTTGCTCCCCGTTACAAGGTGAAGGTGATCGAAGGGCATATGCCGGAGAAGGACTATTTCGAAGCCGTCTCGCACGCGAAATTCCTCCCCGTCGTCAATCGTTATGCCGGTTCGCCATCGCCGCGCTGGCGGGACGCGCTGTCCAACGGCGCGTTTCTGCTGTTTCCGGAAGGTTCGTTCTACGACGAGATCGCGCCTGGCTGCTATCCGTTCCGCGCGGAGACCATGACGGCCGACATCGCTGCGCATCTCGATCGCTGCGCAGCCGGTCATCCGGACTACGAATTCGCGACCGTCGTACCTGTGGTGAACGAGCGCTTCGCGATCCATCGCGAGCCGCGTGAGGAGAGCTATCAGCGGTTGCTGAAATATGCGCTGTTCATGGGACTGGTTTGGCGCCACGCGACTCCGGTCCCCAAGCGACAGCGCCAGCGGAGACTGGTCTGGCTGACGCCGGCGGTCGATTGCGGTTGCTTCGGCACCGATCATATCCGCGAGCAGATTGCGAATTTCTGCGACGGGATCGGACCTGACGATTTGTCCGACGAGATCGATTACAACAACGCGGCGCATTTGCATGCCCAGGCGGTGTTCACGTTCCACGAGAATCGGAACGCCGGCAAATGGGCGGCGCGGGCCGATGAATATTTCAGGGAAGGCCTGGCGCGCTTTCCGAATTCGCTATTGCTGCTGTTCAACGAGGCGCATTGGAGCTTCTTCAAGCCCGATGCGGATTTTCGGGCAGCCGAAAAGAAATTCCTCGCTATCATCGATCGGGAGGCCGAGCTCGTCTTCGATCCGCGCGGCGCGGACGTTGCCTTCGCCTACACGCTGCACGGCAATGACGAGGTGTTTCCCTGCTACGAATATGCCGACGTTGCGACCAGCGAACTGACGCTGGAAAGTACGCCCGAGCTCCGCGATCGAAAGCAGTTGCCTTACAGCACGCGCGACATCATCGTCGCCGCCTGTCATGGCTATGTCGGCTGGGCGAAGCTCAAACGCAACGACAATAAAGGTGGTGTCGCCTGGTTGCGGCGTGGCGCGGAGCTCTATCCGCAGGGGCTGCCGATGTTGCGTCTCTATTTCGACACGTTGCTTCGGCTGGCGGCGAAGGTTCCGAAGTTTCCGGCAATGCTGGCGTCAGATCTGGCCGAGGCTTTCATTGCGGTGGCAAATGTCAATCCGTCGATCCTGCTCACCCATGTCTATACCGTCGTTCCGATCCTTGCCGAGAACGGCGAGCGGCAGGCGGCGCGAGAGGTGCTGGCAGGGTGGCACCAGCTCTCCAACATCGTCCATAAACTCCGGGTCGACGACGAGGCGCATCAACTGGCGTTGTACGGATTGCTCTGGAATCATCGCTCCCTGCTTCCCAAGTCGCTGCTGGACCGGATCGACGAGGCGCTCTGGGACAGGGAATCCGTTAAGGATCTGACCCAGCTCGAACGGCGCATGATCGAAGTCGCGCGGATCAGCGAATTCCCCAACAGAAAGCGAAAGTGGTGGTCTCTCAGGTCTGCAAAGGCTCAGGCAGACGACCAGATCGCCCGCTTGCTGGCAGAGAGCGGCTATGGGCAGGAGCGTGTGGTATTCTCCAGCATCGTGCGCGCGATGAAGATCTGGCTGCGCGCTCCGGGCGACGTGCGATGGATCTACCTCAAGAAGGCCGTGCGCCTCGGATTGCGCGGCGACGTCAAACAGGCGCTGGTCCGTACCCAGAGATGGTCAGCAGTCAGCAAATGGTCCAAGGGTGAAGGCTTGAACGCGCTTCCCCGGCCACGGAGACGGGGGATCCCCTCGTTGCGGACGTGGCTGATACGGCTGGGCAGGAACCCTATGCGGCGTGAGTGACCGGCGCGTACCGATTCTAAGGTGGATTCGGAAGACACGGGGATTGCCCTGAGGGCGATCGTCGCTCAGGATCGAGGCGGTGGTGAGGAGGGGCTAAATGGGGCGTGGCGTTCGACTCCTGATGAAGATTCCGGCCGTACGGCGCGTGATGGTGAGACTGTGGAATGTTGAAGAGGCGATTGCGAAGCAGCAAGCCACGCTCGAGGCACTCGAACTCCATCGGGCGAATGTGGGAGATGCGATCGCAAAGCAGCAGGCCGCGCTCGATACGCTCGAAGCTCATCATGAGCAACTGAATGCGGAACACGCGGAGATCGAATCGCAGGTTCGAGCCGGTCACGACAAGATCGATGCGCTGATCGTGCAAGTGAACCAGTTGAGTGCCGATGGCGAGAAACTCGAAGCCCGGCTGGCCGAGGTGTCGCAGCACCTGCCACCGGCGCACCGCATGAACCTGGAGGCTACGCTCCACGGACAGCAGCTTCAGCTCGGAGCGTTGAATTCGACGATCAGCGCGCAGCAGATGCAGCTTGCGGCGCTCAACGACATCGTTCGCCAGATCACGGCGGCGGCGGCAAGCGTCCCTCCGGTCACGGCTGCTCCGGGTGGGAACGCCGCGACAAACGCTGTGCAGACCAGCGAGCCGGTTGCCCTCGTTGCGGCCAGGATTCAAGCGGGGCAGTCTGTTGTCAGGCCCTATTCGTTCGAGCAACTCCTGAGCCGGCAAGTGGAGAGATTTGGACCGGACCTCGTCCTGAATATCCATGTGCCAAAGACCGGAGGCCACACCGTCAACGCGCTGTTCCGCCAGATGGGATTTGTTCCACTTTCGCTCGACATGAACACTAACGACTTCTTCGGTTCGTTTCGGGAGGACGTGTGGCGGAAGAACTACGCGGCTCCTTCGCCGCGCAATCCGTACCTACTTACAGGGCACATGCGTCTCGACCAGCCGATCTTTCGTCGGCTTTGGATGCAACATGTCGTGTTGACGGTGCTGCGCGATCCGATTGAGCGGATGATCTCCAACTACAACTTCATGCTGCGCCGCCCTGCCAATCCCTGGCATGACGAAGTAGTTAAGGGGGGGATGTCGTTCGTCGAATTTTCAGCAAGAATGCTCGAAGCCATCGGCCCGCAATACAGCTTCTTCGACGATACCGGCCAAGGGACATTCGCCCGGACCGGAACGGCCTCGGCTCAGCAGTGCTTCGACAATCTGCTCAACAAGGTCAGCTACTACGGACTGACGGATCGCTTCGACGAATTCGCCGTGACGACCGGTTATGTTACCGGGCGCGCGAGGATTTTGGCCTTACCACCGATGAACGTTACGAAGGAAACCGAAGATCTCGGTTACCCGCCGAAGACCGACTTGACCGATCAAGAACGAGACGCCCTCACGACAGCGCTCAAGGACGATATCTGGTTCTATCAGCAGGCAGTCAAGGAGTATGAGAGGCGCATGAGAGATCCGCGCCTGCAAGCCGTTATGGCGCAGGTGCTGCCGCTGGTTAAGTCGAGTCGAGAGATGGTGAGCAGGGTTTTGACGTTGGACGATCCGATGGACCCAGGTCTTCGCACATTCCGGCCCGTTCGGTGATTCGAGTCTTTCTATGCAAGCTGATGTGATGATCGGTGTAAGGACTCGCTAGATGGGACGTGTGGTGCGAGTCCTGATGAAGGTGCCGGCCGTGCGGCGCGTTATGTCGCGTTTGGCCAATGTGGAGGCCGCGATCGAAAAGCAGCAGCCGTTGCTTGATACTCTTGGCCATCATTGGGAGGAAATGATCGCAAGCCAGGTCCGTCAGCATGACCAGATGCAGGAGGCGATGACCAGGTTTGCGAGCCAGAGGGCGCGAATAGCCTCTATTGGAGATGCGGTCCATGGTCAGCGAACGCAAATCGGTGCGCTGCTTGAGCAGGCGCAGGCGGCGACGCCAGAAGTTCTGCGAGCGCAGCAAGCGCAGATCGACGCATTGCGCGCGCAGCTTCGCGAGTTGACCGCGGCGAGCGAAGGCCACAGCGCTGCTTTGGCTGAAGTCTCGCAGCATTTGCCGCCGGCCCAACGGGCGAATCTCGAGGCCACGCTTCATGGACAGCAGCTTCAGCTCGGAACCTTGAACTCCACTGTCTTCGCGCAGCAGACGCAGCTTGCGGCACTCAACGATCTGGTTCGGCAAATGAGCACAGGGGCCGGAAACAAGTCGGCGGCGGTCATTGGTGCGGAGGGCGGGAATCGCAACGATCAACCAGAAGCACCAGCCTTCCCTCCGGCTACGACCCCCGACAAGAGCCTGGAACAAGAACTCTTGGAGCTGGGTGGAGGCAAGGGGACTGTATATCGTTTTGACGATCTGCTGGAACGGCAGGAATCTCCGGCACCGCCGCTGATATTCCTTCACGTTCCCAAGGCCGCTGGATCAACGCTCAATAGCCTCCTTATGAAGAGCTACAAGTTTCGTGCCGATAGCAGGGGGGACAGCTTCTTCGCGCGTTATACGCCGCAGGAGTTGGTAGACTGGGCAAGCGTGCCGAGGTCGGTAGATGACCGGACTCGACCGGTTTTCTTTACCGGGCACATCAATCTCGACAATGTAATCTTCCGCTCTATGCCGGCCAGGTATGTTGCCATCACGTTGCTGCGCGATCCGATCGAGCGAGTCATCTCGCATTATCGATTCAATTCGACCCAGCCGAGCGTATTCCAGGATGCCATTCGGGACGAGGGTCTTTCGATCGTCGATTATTGTCGCAAATTCGCTGGCACGGTCCGAAATCAATACGAGGTGTTCGCGCCCGACGGCGGCGTCGATGTCGCGCTGCGGCGTTTGGCGGAGGAGGTCTCGTTTTTCGGGCTTCAATCGGAGTTCGGGCAATACGTCGACGCCTTGGGTCGCCTGCTTGGGCTTCCCGTCAATCCCTATAAGATGCTGAATATGACGACGCCCGACGCTGCCGGCGTAACGCAGGACCAGATTGCCGAGCTTCAGTCACTGTTCGCGGATGACATCGCATTTTACAATCGAGCGGTCGAGATCTACCACGAACGCCTGGCGCGAATGCCGAAGCTGATCGCCGAACATCCCTGGACCAGGTTCTATTCATAGTTGCCTGGCATCTTTCCGATGAGAGTTGTAGCGAGATGTCAGTGCGGTCGCCTCCCATTCCGAGATTGACCATCATCATTCCGGTTCGCAATCGGCAGGAGCTTGGAGAGCGAGCGTTGAGGAGCGCTGCGGCGCAATCCGTGTCGCAAACCGAGATCGTTGTGGTCGACGATGGCTCCGAGCCGCCATTCGAGATTCCGAGTGACCTCCGCTCGAATGAATCGATCAGACTTCTCCGTCAGCCTGCTAATCTTGGCGCGGCTTCCGCAAGGAATACCGGCATAGGCTCGGCCGGTGCCGACTGGATCGCATTCTTGGATTCGGATGATTATTGGCTTCCGGGCACGTTGGCGCCCCGGCTGGAAAGCGCCGAGGTGGATTTCGCTATCGACCGCAATCCATTGGCGGTCCACGCCGCGGGTTTCATCCTGGAAAGTTCGATTGCGAAGCGGCTGGAGACGCGCATACCTCGCGAAAGTGGCGATCCCCTGGATTTCGCGAGCGCCTGCTGGTTCGCACCCGGTTCGACCCTATTGGCGCGGAAGGAAGCGTTTGATTGCATCGGGCCCTACGATGTCGAACTGCGTCGTCTTGAGGATCTGGACTGGTTCTTGCGGCTGGCACTCCACGGCGGCAGCCTGAAGGTCTGGAGCAGGCCAGCTGCAGTCATCGCGGACGAATCGCAATTTCCCGGCGTCCATTTGACGCAAGCGATCGCGCGCCTGAACCGCAAGTATTTTGCAGAAGGAAGTCCGCATCGTCTTTCCGGCGAGCTCGCGCGACGGCTCAGGGCCTACTTGAATATCGAACGCGCCGCGTTCTGTTTGACCCAAGGACGCTGGCTGGGTTTGCTGTTTTATCTGGGATGGTCGTTTGGCCAGGTCCCTCGAACCACCTTGCATTTGTCGCGCTTTTGGCGTTTTGAGGCGCCCCCGCCCGACATCGGGCCGGCTGGTGACGTCGGCGAGCGCAAGCGCTGATTGTCTACCAGCAGGTAGCTTCAGCCTGTCGGTTGAATTTGCCTGGCTTGCCGACCTCACGGGCAATTTGCGACGCCAGATCCGAATGTGCGCTCCAATTCGCGAGATTGGTCGCTATGCCGGTGAGGTGCGCATCGATGTTTGCCGATGTCAGGCGCGTACCAAAGTCGGCAGGAACCGCACGATTGGGATCGGTCGAGTCGAATATCCGGTCGAGAATGAGATCGCCTGTCTGTTTTCGATAGTGCGACCGCTCCCAAAACCAGCGCATCGGCGAACGGTCCCCGAGCTCAGGTATCGGCTCGGTGGTAATGGAGTTGGGCGCACTGAAGTCCCAAAGGGGGAAGGGGTGCCGGCCGGCTCTTGATGCCTCTTCCTCGTTGATCCGGACCAGCTCATTGAGCCAGAATGCGTAACGCTCTCCGAGCCCCAGAGCTTCGATTGTGGCGCGGACCACGGCATGAAGCGGTGTCACGAACAGCCGGAGATCAGTTCCGCCGGCGTAGGCCTTCCTGATCATGAAACGAAACGGATCGAATGTCGTCATTCCCGTTTCGGGATTTGTGAAACAGTATTGCATCTTCGGCGCAACCAAAATGGGATTCCAGCTCTTCAGCAGCCTGCGAATGACCACGGTCGTGCCGCCGACCCGATCCAAAACGGCTTCCTGACCGTGCCAGACTCGCATGCCCCGGGAATCGAAAACGACGGGCTCGGACTGTCCGCGAAGAGTCGCGATGGCGTCGCGAAGAGTGGTCGTCGAGAACAGCAGACTGAACCGGTCCCTGGCCAGATAGTCCGCATCGCTCAACGAGGGATACCGTAGCATCAGGCTGTCGAGCATGGTTGCGGGAGCGGTGGCCCCCCTGAGGCCCTGCTTGCTACCTGTCGCGGCGTAGTGCAGGTAGCCGTCGCGATATTCCCCGCGCGCTATTCGAATTCGCACAAAGGGATTGGCGGCGAGATATCGCGCTTCATTCCAATCGGCCGGCCTGAAACCGCCCAGCCGTCCTTCGACCCGTCCGGCTGCGAGCCAATGATGATAGCCGTTTACGAAAGGGCCGTCCTTGACGGCGGCGGCAACGTCGGGATTGACTTGGAGGTAGCCCGCTTCGTCCCAGTCTGCGGGCATTGCGGCCCCTTTGCGGCCTTCGGTCCGGCCGGCCAGCTCGAAGTGCTCCCGGCCGGACTTGAATTCCTTGCGAAGGATGGCGGCTTTCACATCCGCATTGACGGCAAGATAAAGCGCTTCGTTCCAGTCACCCGTAGGGGCCGCCGGTGTCGCCGCGGATTTCGGGCGATCGCGAAGCGCGCCGTCGAGATACCAGGCAAATTCCCGAACGGCGCCCTCGTCAAAGCGCTGTTCCTGCAATGTCAAAGCGAGCGGGAAGTTCATATTGAAAGCAAAGAAATCGAGACCGACGACAGCCTGCTTCAGCGGAGCGCCGTGCTTCTGCGCGTGCAGGAATGCGAGCATCACGGCGTAGGAATTGGACGAGGGAAGGGCGAAATTGAAGACGGTGCCTGGTGCCCAGCCATTATGCCGGGGATCGATGCCGACCTCGACCCTCGAGCTCCCCAGTGAAACGGCGCTAGGGCGCAGGCGGGCGACCTGGTACGGCTTGGCGATGACCACCTTCGGCTCGTAGGCGGGGCGCACGACGTTGATGCCGGGCCAACTCGGCGCCCCCCCAACGTAGTAAGGATCGACCGCAATCGTAAAGCCGGCGAATGCCGCGGGGGGAAGCAGCAGGAATGCCAAAACGGCAAATGCAAATCGGCGATAGTCGGTCTGCGGTTTCGACGCCGCGGTCCCGAATGGGACATCGCCCGGTTGCCAAATGAGCGTCAAGCTGACGTCCCGATCAATTGCGTGCTCTGACTATAACCGGTCCACACTGGAACGAACAAGCGGTGCGGCTGGAGCTTAATGCCAGGCTCCATGGTGAGACGCCTCGAAATCCACTCGTAAACGGGCTGGTCTGCTTCGCAATCGTATGGCAAGTTTTGACATGCTCCCGGTATGCCTTGCGCGAAATGAACGCCCCGGATGCGCCGACCCCGACAAAGGGCAGCGTCGGTGATGAATCATCTGCCCGATGATCTGCGTCGCCTGGAAGCGGAAGCGATCTTCATCTTCCGTGAAGTCATCGCCGAATGCCGCAAGCCGGTCATGCTCTATTCGATCGGCAAGGACTCCTCGGTCATGCTGCATCTGGCGCGCAAGGCGTTTCATCCGGCGAATCTGCCGTTCCCGCTGTTGCACATCGACACCACTTGGAAATTTCGCGACATGATCCGGTTTCGTGATGAAACAGCGGAGCGTCTCGGGCTCGATCTCATCGTCCACATCAATCGCGCAGGGCTCGAGCAGGGCATCAATCCGATTCAGCACGGCTCCGCCGCCTACACCGGCGTGATGAAGACCGACGCATTGAAACAGGCGCTGACTGCGCATGGCTTCGATGCTGCGTTCGGCGGAGCGCGGCGTGACGAGGAACTGAGCCGGTCCAAGGAACGCGTGTTCTCATTCCGTTCGAAAAACCACGTCTGGGATCCGAGAAATCAGCGTCCGGAGCTGTGGAACGTCTTCAATTGCCGCATCGCGCCAGGCGAATCCATTCGCGTCTTTCCGCTCTCCAATTGGACCGAGCTCGATGTCTGGCGCTATATCGAGCATGAGAACATTCGGGTCGTCCCGCTTTACTTCGCGGCACGACGGCCGGTGGTGAGGCGCGGCGGAAACCTCATCATGGTCGATGACGCGCGGCTGCCGATCGGCGCCGACGAGGTCGTGCAGGATCTTGCCATCCGCTTCCGGACGCTGGGCTGCTATCCGCTGACAGGTGCGATCGAATCAAGCGCAGCGACGGTCAGCGATATCGTGCGTGAGCTGGAGACGGCCTCGATGTCCGAGCGAGAGGGCCGGCTGATCGATTTCGATCAGACCGGATCGATGGAAAGAAAGAAGCGTGAAGGCTATTTCTGATCCAAAGGTGAAAGCGCCATCGGGCCGGGAGGGAGGAGCGGTCCAGCGCGACTTGCTGCGCCTCATCACCTGCGGATCGGTCGACGACGGCAAGTCGACAATGATCGGACGATTGTTGCTCGATTGCGGCGCGGTGTTCGAGGACCGCCGCCGGGCGCTGGAGCGGGATTCGAAGGCCGTCGGGACGACCGGCGACGCACCCGACGCCGCGCTGCTACTTGATGGGCTGCAGGCCGAGCGCGAGCAGGGCATCACGATCGATGTCGGCTATCATCACTTTGCGACGCCGCGCCGGCGTTTCATCGTGGCGGATACGCCTGGCCATGTGCACTACACGCGCAACATGGTGACGGGAGCGTCGAACGCGGACCTGGCCGTTCTGCTGGTGGACGCCAGCCAGGACATGCTGGAGCAGACTCAGCGGCACAGCTTCATCTGTGCGCTACTCGGCATCCGGGACATCGTCCTCGCCGTCAACAAGATGGATCTCGTCGATTTCGACGAACGTATCTTTAGTGGCATCCGCGATGCCTTTGCCGGGTTTTCCAGTTCTCTTCATTTTCGGAGCGTCATGGCAATTCCGACATCCGCCGTGCTGGGCGACAATGTCACGCGGCGCAGCGGCCGCATGGCCTGGTATCACGGACCGACGCTGCTGGAACAACTCGAAATCGTCGAGATCCACGCCGATGCGGCGCCGCAGCTCCGGATGCCCGTGCAATGGGTCAATCGGCCGGATGCGACGTTTCGCGGTTATGCCGGGACGGTGGCGTCCGGCGAACTGCATCCGGGCGACGAGGTCCTGATTGCGCGGACCAACGTTCGGACACGAATTGAGCGGATCGTGTCGATGGACGGCGACCTGGCGCGGGCCGGTGCGGGCGATGCCGTCACGGTGCTACTGGCCGACGATATCGACGTTTCGCGCGGAGACCTGCTCGCCAGTCCGGACAAACCGCCGCAGATTGCCGATGCGTTCGCTTGCGATCTCGTCTGGATGTCGGAGGCCCCCTTGTTGCCGGGGCGCAGCTATTTGTTGAAGTGCGGCAACCGGACCGTCGGGGCCACGATCACGACTCTGAAGTACCGAGTCGACGTGACGAATTATGCGCACCTGGCGGCGCGGCAACTTGCGCTCAACGATATCGCCTACGTCAATATCGCGACCGTCGAGCCGATCGCGGTCGATCCTTACCAGGAGAACCGGACGACCGGCGGCTTCATCCTGATCGACCGGTTGACCAACGAGACCGTCGGGGCCGGCATGATCCGCTTCGGCCTCAACCGCGCCGCCAACATTCACCACGCCGATTTCGACGTCACCAAGGCTGCACGTGCGCAGTTGAACGGTCAGCGCCCGATCATCATCTGGTTCACGGGGTTGTCGGGCGCGGGGAAATCGACAATCGCGAATTTGCTCGAACGGAAGCTATACGCATTAGGCAAGCGAACTTACCTGCTCGATGGCGACAATGTCCGCCAAGGATTGAACCGCGACCTCGGCTTCACGGAAGCGGACCGGGTCGAGAACGTTCGCCGCGTCGCCGAGACGGCCAAGCTTTTCGTCGATGCCGGCCTGATCACGCTGGTTGCATTGATCTCGCCGTTCCGCGCTGAACGACGGATGGCGCGCGCAATCGTCGCCGCAGACGAATTCATCGAGATATTCGTCGATACGCCGGTCGAAATCTGCGAGCAGCGCGATCCGAAGGGACTCTACCGCAAGGCAAGGCGCGGAGAGTTTCGCAATTTCACCGGCATCGACTCGCCCTACGAGCCCCCGGAGCATCCGGACTTGATCCTGGACACGGCAACCGAGAGCGCCGAACATCTCGCCGACAAGGTGATGCAATTTCTGCGGAGGCGCGGCGTACTGGATTGATTGGGTATGGCGATCTTCGAAACTCGATCATCAGCAAGATGTTCCGGTCCGGGATCGAGCACTACCTGGCTGCCGGAGCGGTCGAGATGCGGAATATTCGCTGCGACTTCCATCCTCTTATTAGCGTTTCGGCCCCGCGGAGCCTTCCATTGCCGGAGGTTGCAACCCCTGGTCGCTAAAATCTATTCCCGATCGATCTGGGACATGCAATAGTTCGCGGAAGCTTGTTGAATCATGCGCGAAAAGCCGTCGGCGTCCCGCCCGGACTCGATGCATCGTCGCTTCCGAGGTCGGACATGCTCTCGTTTCTGAGCGAATTCTCGATGTTCCTACGGGTCCGGAAGAAGTTCTGGCTATTGCCGATCTCATCATGACGCTGCTATTCGGCTCACTGCTGGTATTGTCGAAAGGCTCAGCGGTCGCGCCTTTTATTTACGCGATTTTCTAAATGGACAGCATCAGCACATGACGAGTCATTCCCTTGAGACGAAAGACTTCGCGCGCCTTCTGGGACATCCCGCGGATCAGTTGCCGCCAGGCTGCCTTGCCGAGATCGCGCGATGCAACTGGCGATATGACTGGATCGAAGGGGAGCAACTCGATGATGTCGTGACCGGCCTGCTCGAACGCATCCGCCGCAAGGAGTTTTCGATTGTCGTCCCCGGCGACAAGTCGCGCTGGATCAAGGGATGGGGCGAGAACCTCGCTGATTTCGTGACCAGCAAGGGCGATGTCGACGCGCTGGCGCCGAAATATGTTCGTCCGAACATGCCGGTCCGGCTTTACCGGCGGTATGCCCAGCCGGTCGAGCCGAACTTCGAGCAGAACTGGCGCAAGGTATATCAGGAATGGCTGTTCCGAACCTATATGGTGGACAGCGAACAGATATTTGAGTTCGGATGCGGTTCAGGTGGCCACGTCAGTGTGCTCGCGCAGATGTTTCCGGACAAGAAAATCACGGGTCTCGACTGGGCCGAACCGTCCTGCGAGATCATCAACAACATGAAGAAATTGCGCGGCTGGAACACAGAAGGGCGTCTGTTCGATTTCTACAAGCCCGACTACGATATCGAGATTCCACGCAACAGCGTCGTCTATACGTTTGCCGCACTCGAGCAGGTATCGGATTCATTCGGCGCCTTCGTCGACTTCCTGCTGGCGAAGCGCCCCAAATTGTGCGTTTTCGTCGAGCCGATCTACGAGTGGTACGATCCCGCCAATTTCATCGATCATCTGGCCATGCGCGGGCATGCGATCCGTAACTTCCTGCACGGGATGCCGCGCGCGCTCCACGCCTTGCAGGCAGAAGGGCGTATCCAAATCGTCAAGGAACACCGCGTGGAATTCGGCAGCCTCTTGCACGAAGGCTATTCGCAGACGATCTGGCGACCCGTCTGACCGGCAGTAGGGTCCTGCTAGCTTACCGTCCGGGCGGCATACCAGCGGACGAGGTCGCCCAGTCCGGCCTCGATCGAAATCTGCGGCTCGAAGCCGAGGATCCGTCGAGCCTTTGATGTATCGACGGTCCGGATCGGGATCGTTGTCGGCTTTGATGCATCGAAGCGCGGCGAAACGTCGTGTCCTGCCGCCTTGAGGATGGTCTCGACCACTTGACGTATCGAAATGGCCGATCCGTATCCGATATTGATTGGATCGCAGGTCGCATGCTTCTCGATCGCGAGCAGGCAGCCGCGCACGAAATCCTCGACATGGAGAAAATCGCGCATTTCGCTTCCGCTTCCCCATACCTCGAACGGGTCTGCCTTTTCGACGGCCCTGCGCACCAGCGCGGGAATGACGTGGCTGCGGCTCGGTTCGAAATCGTCATACGGGCCGTAGACGGCGGTCGGCCGGACCAGCGCGATCTTGACGGTCGAGCGGCTGGCCACGAACTCGGCCAGATGTTCGAAATAGCGACGCATCCGGCCATAGCCGAGATAGGACGGATGTGGCTCTTGCTCGCCCAACTCGTCTTCCCGGATCGGGTGGTCTGTTGCGGGATAGACCGTGCTGCTGCTGAAGATCAGGATACGTTCGACTTTGGCCGCCCAGGCAGCGTGCAGCACCTGCGCCGTCAAATTCAGGTTCTTGACGATTCCGGCCATGGCGTCTTCGGACGAGCCGCCGGCGCCCGACACGGCGCCTGCCGCGTGAAAGACAAGCTGCACGCCCTGCATGGCTCTGACGCAATCCTGAGGGTCGGTAAGGTCGCCACGGACGATCTCGACACGGGAATCGGAAATGATCGGTGCGCGCTCGTGAAGGGCAAGCCGCACCCGGCCGCCCGCGTTCAGGAGCGCCTGGGCAAGGTGGGTGCCGATAAAACCGGCTCCGCCGGTCACCAGAGAAAGGCGGCGTTGAAAAAACATCAGCGGCCCAGATATCGTTCAGCGCGACCAGGCGCGAGGGGAATGCTCCGTCGGCGTTCAGCGAGCCCGGGCGGCCTGGGAGCGGTCCGCGAGCCGCGTCTGTACGGCACTACGTATCGAGGCCGGATCCAGGCCGATGCGTTTGCGGATGTCGTGCACGGTCCCGTACCAGCCGCAGAATGCGTCCGGCAGCCCATGATAACGCATGCGCAGGGCCGGCACTTCGGAAATCGCCTCGTAGAGTCCGTAGGCGTCGTGGACGACCAGGATCTCGGTATCGCGGAACTGCTCGATCAGCGCCTTGTCGATCGGCTTGAGGGTATGGAAATAGACGAGGTTGACCGGCAGGTCGCGGCACGCCTCCATCACATTGGTGAGGATCGGGCCCGCGGTCATCACGGTCAGGGGTGCGCCTTCGTCCTTCAGCACCGTGCCCTTGCCGAACTCGGTATTGGTCTCGATCGTATGGGGATGATCCGACAGCCGGTAATAGGTCGGCCGCGGGCTCCTGTACTGCGACCGGATCAGTGCGTCGACCTCCCGCTTGGAGCCGAGATGGAGGACTTCCATGTTCGGCAACATGCGCAACGAGGCGAGGTCGGTATAGGCATGGTGGGTTGCGCCGTCCCAGGCGTAATCGAAGGTCGCGCCGCAGGTCACGATGTTGCCGGCGAAATTGTTATAACACATGTCGAGCTTGATCTGCTCGAGACTACGATCGGTCAGGAACGGACAGATCGTATGCACGAAGGGGTTGAAGCCCTGCGAGCTCAGACCCGCGGTGACGCTGACCAGCGTGTTCTCGCAGATGCCCATGTTGTAGAACCGGTTCGGGTGCTTCTCCCAAAAGTCCTTGAACATGTAGACGCTGATGTCGCCGAGTACGATGACGATGCTGTCGTCCTGCGCGGCCAGCTCCGAGACGGTATTCTTAAATTGCGCCCGCATGGAGCTCCCCTTGAAGCTTGGTCAGCTCGTCCGGCTTCGGCGCACGCCGATGCCATTCATAGACATTCTCGGAGAGGGTTTCGCAGCCATAGCCCTTCACGGTGTTGCAGACGAGGATGCGGACCCGGTCGGTCGGCTTGGCGAGCGCTTGCTTGATGGCCGCCAGATCGTGGCCGTGCACCTCCGATACGTCGCATCCGAAGGCGGTGAAGCGTTCGGCCGGATTGCCGATCGGCAGGCAGCGTCCCTGCGACTGGTTGTTGTCGTACAACACCGTGAGATTATCGAGCCGGGTGTTGACCGCGACCATGACCGCTTCCCAGACGCTGCCCTCGTTGGATTCGCCGTCGCCGATCAGGGTGTAGACCTTGCGTTTCGTGCCGGCGATTTTGGCGGCGAGCGCCATGCCGACTGCGATACCGATGCCGTGGCCAAGCGAACCGGTCGAGGCCTCCACACCTGGAACCTTGGTGCGGTCGGGATGGCAGCCGAAGCGGGAGTCGAAGCCGCCGAACTCATAGACGTCCTCGAAGCTGAAATAGCCGTGCGCGGCGAGGGTGCAATAGAAGCCGAGCGACGCATGCCCTTTGCTCAGGACGAACAGATCGCGCTCCGGCATGTCGGGGCGCTTGGGATCGTGCCGCATGGTTTGGTAGACGGCGGTCAGCATCTCCACGATCGAGAACGACGTGGGGATATGGCCGTGCCCGCTCTTGTTCGAGACGTTGAGAATTTCCGACCGGATCTTCCTGCAGATATCGTCCATCAAAGCACCACGTAGGAGACACGCGCGGTCATCGGCATCCGCTCGACCTTGAGATTGGTGACGTCGAACACCTCGCGGAGAGCAATGGTCTCACCGGGGAAGATATCGTCAGCGAGTTCGTCGAACACCAGCACGCTGCCCTTGAACAAATGCGGTTTGATTGCTTCGAGCGCGACCTTGGTGGGCTGGTAGATGTCGAAATCGAAGATCGCGAGGGACACCAGCGTTTCCGGCTGGCGCTTCAGATAGGCCGGGATCGTTTCGGTCGCGTCGCCTTGCACCAGCTCGAATTTCTTCAGATGCGAGATCGGATTGAGCGCTTCCTGCAGCGCGAGAATTTCTCCGAGATACTGCTGGTAATTTTCGCTGACCGAGAACGATCCGTCTGTGGTCTTGCACAACTTGCCGTCCTTGTCGCTCATGCCCTTGAAGCCGGCGAAGGTGTCGAAGCCGATGATCTTGCGGTGCCGGTTGAACGGCTCGAAAATTCCGCGCAGCGCCGACAGCAGGGAAAGCGTCTGGCCCCAGCGAACGCCGAACTCCATCACCACGCCATGGGTGTTGATGATCTTGCGGTAGATCTCATAGAAAAACAGAATTCGCGAAAGCGATTTCGAGGATAGGAACAGGCCGAGATTTGCGAGGAGTTCGTCCTCCGGCAACGGCGCCTGCTTGAGCTTCTCAACGAATTTGAGCTGCAGGTCCTTCTCGCTTTGGCTCGAAAGCACGATGGCATCGTGCTTTTGCGTCTTGATGTCTGCCATGAAGCTCGCCTGGGGTGTCGCGGATCGGAGGTTGGCCATGTCTTGCAGCTGGTTTTATCTACACTGCGGATCATGGGCGCGTCTAGTGAGTGCCCGAGATCGCGGACACCTACGTGAAGTTGCCGTGCTATACAGGCGAAAGCTCTCGTTCCGCACGTCTTCGGGCATCAGGGGCCCCGCAGCCGACCGGTGCCGATATAGGCGGGGCCAAGCCAATCGATATACCTGTTCAACGTCTGCCAGGAGGGCCGAGCAAAGGCGGAGTGGAGCGCGCCAGCCTTGCGGCTGTCGACCGGCCCGATGTCATACGGATAGTCGCCATAGCGCACGGACAGGCCGAGCTGATCAACGATGCTGGACAAATGGACCAGGCCCTCTGATCCCAGATTGAACGCGCCGGTGTGGCCTCGATCCATGGCCTGAACCATGAATTCGATGATCTCGTCGTGCATCACGAAATTGTAGCGTGCGGTCGGCGCCAGGAAGAGCTGACAATCCCGCTGGGTCAGCGCCCGGTGGACCGTGCTGGCGCGAATGGAGGGACCGAGCAGGGTGGTCGTGCGCAGGATCAGGGGCGCGGTCGCGTGCTCCTGCACATAGAGATCGGAGAACAGTTTCGTGAAAGCATAAGGGCCGGTGAGCGGCAGCAGGTCAATGTCTTCATCTTCGCGGACGGCGCGGCCAGTCGGCGGATAGACGGCCAGCGTCGACACGAAAATGAACTTGCGATGCGGAATGTCGACCAGTTTTTGCGTCAGCAGGAAATTGTCAGCCATGTAGCCATAGGCCGTCTTCATGGAGACGTCCTTTGCGGCGTTGACGGCGCAATGGATGATGGCGTCGAACGGCGCCGCGGCGCGAATCGCGGGGTTGTCGATCGATGTCCCTCGCACAAAGGCAACTCCGCCGAGCGCGCGATGCACGGAGTGTCCGAGGCCGCTGCGCGCACCGGTGACAAGCACATTACGCGCGGGCCGGGTGGCGCTCGAAGGGAGAGTTGCCGCGACGATATCGTTCATTTTGTCAGGCCATCGATGGAGAGCTGAGCCGCCCGGTGACTTGCAGAGCTCCCGGCATCGACGCAACGAGCTCGACACGCCGACCGTGAGCTTCCGACGCGCGGCCAATTGGAAAATGTTGCCTGCTCGCGCGAAGCGGAGCGACACCGGATTTAGCTCGTCGCGGTAAAGTGCGTTGTGGACCCGCCGGCTTTGCGGGCCATGATTTCACCTGTGGTTGCAAAACAAGTTCGAGTTTGCGTGGTGCGGAAACGTAGCTATAGTTGGGGGTACAATCAATAAATGGTATTTGCCCGACGACCAATAGGGTGTTTGATATGACGGCTGATTTGCCGCCCAAGACACGAAAGACACCGCTGGACGGCGTGCTGGTCGTGGAGCCGCTCACGGTATTTGAGGACTTTCGCGGTGAATATGTCGAACTCTATAACGACCCTGCATACAAGGCCGCAGGCATCGCCTATGACTTCATTCAAGACGATATTTCGGTTTCACGGCAGCATGTCTTGAGGGGCATTCACGGCGACAGAAAGACGGCCAAGCTGGTTTCGTGCCTCCAGGGGGCGTTCTATCTGGTGGTGGTCAACAATATTCCGGAGTCGCCCCAGTATCGGCAGTGGACCGCCTTGACGCTGTCGGATCGGAAGCGCGAGCAGGTTCTGGTTCCGCCCGGGTTTGGCAACGGCCATGTGGTGTTGACTGAGTCTGCGATGTTTCACTACAAACAGACTACAACCTATGATCGGTCCTCGCAATTCACGCTGCTATGGAACGATCCTGAACTGAAAATCTGGTGGCCCATCCACACTCCCATCATTTCGCAAAGGGACGGCGGAATTTCCGTATGAAATCATGAAAGTCCTGATCACCGGTATCACGGGGATGGTGGGCAGCCATCTGGCGGAATATTTCCTGTCGGCGTTTCCCGAGATCGAGGTCCACGGGCTGGTGCGGTGGCGGAGTCCACTGCAAAACATCAAAGGCATTTTGCCACAGATCAAGCTTCATCAGGGCGACTTGCGCGACCTGAACTCCCTGGTCGTGATGATGCGCAGTGTGAAGCCTGATCGCATCCACCATCTGGCGGCGCAGTCCTACGTCGATATGAGCTTTGTCGCGCCTGCGGACACCCTGAACAGCAACATCATCGGCACATGCAATCTGCTGGATGCGATCCGAATCGTCGGAATCAATCCGAGGGTCCATATCTGCTCCTCGTCCGAGGTCTATGGGCAGGTGAGGCCCGACGAAGTCCCGATCACCGAACAGGCGCCGCTTCGCCCTGCAAGCCCGTATGCGGTCTCCAAAGTCGGCGAGGACATGATCGCCTGCCAGTACGGGCTGTCATATAGCCTCGACCTGGTGCGAACCCGCATGTTCACCCACACCGGTCCCCGTCGCGGCGATGTCTTTGCGGAAAGCTCGTTTGCACGGCAGATCGCACAGATCGAGGCACGCAAGAAGAGCGGCCCGGTGATGGTCGGAAATCTCGATAGCGTGCGCACGCTCGCGGATGTGCGGGATGCGGTGCGGGCCTACAAGCTGCTGCTCGACCACTGTCCAGGCGGCGAAGTCTACAACATCGGCGGCAGCGAGACGATGACGGTCGGCGACATCCTGGAGACTCTGAAATCGCTGGCACGCGTGCCGATCGAGCACAAGGTGGATCCAAAACGGTTGCGTCCGTCGGATGTCACGTTGCAGATTCCCGATTCCGGAAAATTCCACAAGGCGACGAACTGGAAGCCGGAAATTCCGGCGCGGCAAACGCTGAGCGATCTGCTCGACTATCAGCGCGAGGCAATTCGCGCCGAGGGGGCTTGCTGAGATCGATAGTCGTATGGGCGGTCTTCGCTGGGGTCGCGCTTCCCAGGGGGCCGTGACGAATTAGCCTGCTGTTGCCGATCTCGATCGACAAAGGCGTTGGTGCCTGTCGCTGTCTGCCTCATTCTCGACTGGGTGCCAAAATGCGCACGGTCCATCAATCGAACAACGTGATTCTGCCAAATGACGGGTGAGTTCAAGACCGTATTTCAGACGCCCTGGTTTGAGATCAGGACCGTCGACCCAGGCCAAGAGCCGAGCGGAACGACGGAGCCCTACTATGTCGTGGTCCGTCCGAGTGGCGTCATTGCCTTCGTGCTCGATCGCGAGGGAGCAGTCGTCCTGGTCGAGCAGTACCGCCCGCCGCTTGGGCGGGTGACTCTGGAGATGCCGGCGGGATCGGTGGATGCGGGGGAGACGCTCGAGACCGCCGTTGCGCGAGAGGTTCTGGAAGAGACCGGGCTGGTCTGCGAGCATTGGCACTTGATAACTCCGTGCCGCCTGGCCCTTCAGCGGGAGGACGTGGTCGACCATTTTTTCGTGGGCCTGGGAGCCCATGAAGCGGAGGGATTCCAACGGACGGAACGTGGAACCGTACGGTTCCTGCCACGATCCGAGCTGCTCGACCTGGTGAAATCCCACCGTTTTGACCAGACCGCGGCCCTCGGCGGGCTCTATGTGGCCGAGAAGTTATTTGGTATTGACTTGTTGACGGCCGATCTGGCGTGTATCCAATCGGCCATGATTACTTCAGCGGGTGAGGGTCTGGGAACTGACGATGGTTCGGATCGGGCTCGTCCAGATCAATAATAGCTTTTCCGGTCAGAATTACCTGCCGTATTCGATTGCTTGCCTGCAATCCTACGCTGAGCACCGGCTGCCGCCCGGCAAGTTCGAATTCCTTCCGATGATCTACAAGCGGATTCCGGTGTCGGAGATCGTGGACCGGGTGGAAGGTGCCGACGTCGTCGGCTTCAGTGTCTATGTGTGGAACGCCAGAATATCGCTCGAGGCGGCGCGCCGCATCAAACAGCTTCACCCGAACCGGTTGGTGATCTTTGGCGGGCCGCACGTGCCCGATCATGCCGAAAGCTTTCTGCGCAGCAATCCGTTCATCGATCTCGTCGTTCACAACGAGGGCGAGAAGACCTTCGTTGAGCTGCTGAGCCGGCTTCCGGAGCGCGACTGGAGCGGAATTCGCGGCATCAGTTACATCGACGCGGCCGGTGACTTCGTGCGCGCCGCGCCCGTCGAGCGGATGCGCGATCTGGAAGAGCTGCCGTCGCCGTTCCTGAACGGTATCTTCGATGATCTGATCGCCCGCAACCCGGACGAGCAGTGGATCGGTCTGTGGGAGACCAATCGCGGCTGTCCGTTCCAGTGTACGTTCTGCGACTGGGGCTCGGCGACTGCCGGCAAGGTGACAAAGTTCGAATTCGATCGTCTGCATCGTGAGCTCGATTGGTTCGCCGCGCACGAGGTCAAATATATCTTCGTCTGCGACGCCAATTTCGGCATTCAGAAGCGCGACGTCGAGATCGCGGAGGCGGTGGCCGCCATCCGTGAGCGCACGGGATTTCCGCATGGGTTCTCGGTGCAGAACACCAAGAACGCCACCGAGCGCGCCTACCAGACCCAGAAGATTCTGGCGGACGCGAAGCTGAACAAGGGCGTCGCGTTGTCGATGCAGAGTCTAGATCCGACCACGCTCAAGAACATCAAGCGCGACAATATCTCGCTGGAGACCTATTTCGAGCTGGCGCGGCGCTTCACGGCCGACAAGGTCGAGACCTATAGCGATATTATCCTCGGGCTGCCCGGCGAGACCTATGACACGTTCCGGAACGGCGTCGACAAGCTGATCCGGCTTGGTCAGCACAACCGCGTGCAGTTCAACAATCTCACCATTCTGCCAAACGCGGAAATGGGCAACCCCGACTATCTCGAGAAGTTCGGGATGGTGACGGTGCAGTCCGAGATCATCAACATCCACGGCACGCGCGAAGAGATGCCCGACGATGTGCCCGAGGTGCAGGACCTCGTGATCTCGACCTATTCGTTGCCACCGGAGGATTGGCGCAAGACGCGGGTGTTCGGCTGGATGGCGGCCTTCCTGCATTTCGACAAGCTGCTGCAACTGCCGATGATGGTGGCATGCGAGCTCGGCGGGCTCGCCTATCGCGACATCATCGATGCGTTCCTGGCGGCTTCGAAGGAAGAATATCCCGTCATTCACGGCATACGCGAGTTCTTCGACAGCGAGGCACTGTCGATGCAGCACGGCGGGCCGGAATACGTCTATTCGAAGGAATGGCTCGGGATCTATTGGCCGGCTGACGAATACGCGTTCATCAAGTTGACTGCAGAAGGTCGGCTGCGGACGTTCTATGCGGAGGCGGAGTGCCTGCTGCCGGATCTGCTCGCAAAGTCGATGGTCGATCAATCCTGGCCGCTGCTCGAAGGCGCGGTGAAGGAGGCGATCAAGCTCAACGCAGCCTTGATCTCGCAACCCTTCGTGCTCGACGATCTCAGGATGTCCACGCGCTACAACGTCCTCGAATTCTGCGACAATGTGCGCAAGGGCGCGCCGGCGGCGTTGCGCGAGGCGCCGTCCGAGGTGTTGATCGAGCGTAGCAAGTCTCGCTATTCCGATATCCTCGACTGGTGCCGTGAAGTCGTGTGGTGGGGCAACAAGAAGGGCGCCTATCTCTATGTCAACCGCAGTATCCCGGCCGAGCCGCAGCTCGCCGGACATTACTGACCCTCAGTAGCGGGCCACGCCCTTGCGCTATCGGCCGCTCGGCTCAACCGGAATGATGGTTTCTGCCATCGGCTTCGGGGCCTGGGGGATCGGGGGCTGCACGCCGGGCGCCACGTCCTACGGCGAGACCGACGATCAGGAATCGCTTCGCGCTCTCAACGCCGCGTTCGATCACGGGATCACCTTCTACGATACGTCGAATGTTTACGGAGACGGTCACAGCGAAGAGCTGATCGGCGCGTGCTTTGCGGGGCGCCGAAGCGATGTCATCATCGCGACCAAGGCCGGCATCACGGCGTCCTATCGTGGATATGACTTCCACCCTGCGGCGTTGCGGACGTCGCTCGAAGGCAGTCTGCGCCGGATGCGGACCGACTACGTTGACGTGCTCCAGCTCCACAATGGCACGCCGGACACCGTCATTGGCGGCTCCGAGGTCGTGGAGTTGATGCAGCGCTTCGTGGCCGAGGGCAAGGTCAGGTGCTGGGGCATCTCGACGCTCTCGCCGGATGATGCGCTCGCGCTGATCGATGTGGCCGGCGTCGGGTGCCTTCAGGTCAACTGCAATATGCTGGACTGGCGTGCGATCGATGCCGGATTGCCGGGGCAGGCGGCATCGCGGGGCATTGGCATTATCGCCCGCACGCCGCTCGCCTCGGGATTTCTGGCCGGAGGCATCGGCAAGGACACCCTGTTTCCCGCCAATGATCACCGCAGCAGATGGCCACGAGATCGGATCGTCACCTGGATCGATGCCGCCGAAGCGGTCGTCGGCAGCCTCGATCTGGCCGATACGCCCGGGAATCGCGCTGCATTGGCTTTGCGGTTTTGTCTTACGGTGGACGGTGTTGCCACGGTGATTCCAGGCATGCTAACGCGTAGCGAAGTCTTGGCCAGCGTCGCGGCGTGCGAACAGGGGGCGCTTGGGCGAGATGCCATGCTGAGCATCGAAGGCGTCTATCGCCGCTACGAAGCCCGCTTGCGGGCCTGACGACCGGAGTGATCTCGCGGGCGCATTGCCAGTTCTTTTGCGCGGGCGTCTCGTCCGGTCTGCCCGTTGGGTGCGATATGGAGCGCGGCGCCTGAGGCGGGGCGTGCACGAAGTCGGGAGTGGTCTTGGTCTCAACCGTTGTAAAGCCGATATCAGAGCCGCATCCCATGGCGTCAGCGATCCGCGGGGGCTTGAACACGTTGTCCAATGCCCTGAGCTGGGCATGGCTCGACACGGTTTGCCAGTATCGGCGGTCGAGGATCGGTCCCCTGTGGGAGACGCTCAACGTTCTCGTGATGCTGTTGGGCCTGAGCGTCGTCTCGTCGGCAATCTTCGGCAGCAGCGTCTCCGACATCATCGCCTATGTCGGCGTCGGCATCATCGTGTGGTCGGCCATATCGGCGCTGGTCATCGAAGGGGGTGGCGTCTTCGTCAGAAATGCCGGCTATCTCAGCAATTCCACGCTCGGTCTTGGTCTCTATGTCGGCCGGACCGTCTTCAAGATCATGATCACCTTCGGCCATCACGCCATCATCTATGTGCTCGGCCTCGTGTTTGCGCTCGTCCCGCTCGGTTGGACGAGCCTGCTGGCGATCCCCGGTATCATCCTGCTGTTCGTCAATGGCTTCTGGGTCGTGATGGTGCTCGGATTCATTTGCGCGCGGTACCGCGATGTCGAGCTGATCGTGCGCAACTTGATGCAGCTTGCTTTCTTCGTGACGCCGGTATTCTGGAATTATCGGCAGATCGCCAGCAACCGGCAGTTTCTCGTCGAATACAACGTGCTGTTCTATTTCATCGAGATCATACGCAATCCTCTCCTCGGCGAGGTCCCGCCGCTGACGCACTATCTGACGGTGCTCGGCGTGACCGTCGCCGGCTATGGCCTCGCATTCCTGGTGTACCGCCGGATGCGCGGTCAACTCGCGTTCTGCGTCTAGGGCACGGCTGACCGATGGCTCATGTTCGTCTGAAGAACGTCAACGTCAGCATCCCGATCTACGACAGCCATGCGCTCCGCCTGGTCCGCCTGCCGTCGTTCAGCAATGCCCGGGTCGGCTCCGACTCGGCAAGCCGCACCAATGGCATCATCGTCATTCATGCCCTGAAGAACCTGTCGCTCGACCTGGAAGAGGGCGACCGTGTCTGCCTGATCGGCCACAACGGTGCAGGCAAGACCACCCTGTTGCGGCTGGTTGCCGGAATCTACCCGACCTCGACCGGTTCGGTGGACGTGAAGGGAAGCGCGTTCACGCTGCTCAGCGGCAGCATCGCGCTCAATGCCGATGCGACCGGATATGAGAACATCAGGCTGATCGCGAATCTCTACAACTGGCCGAGCGACGAGTATCAGGACCTAGTGCGCGACATCGAGGAGTTCACGGAGCTCGGCATCTATTTGTCGTTACCGACGCGCGTCTACTCGGCAGGCATGCAGGCGCGGCTCTCGTTCGCGCTTGCGACCGCCCAGAATCCGGACATCCTGTTGATCGACGAAGGCATCGGCGCCGGCGATGCGCACTTCCAGGAGAAGGCGCGCGAGCGCGTGAACCAGTTCGTCAGCCGCGCTCGCATTCTGCTGCTCGCGTCGCATTCAAAAGATCTGTGCCGGTTGATGTGCACCAAGGCGCTGGTGCTGTCCAAGGGCGAGAGCGTCTTCTTCGGCGGCGTCGAGGAAGGCTTCGCATTCTATGAGCAGATGGGCTAGGTCGTCGGCATGGGGCGGCCGGAGGCCACGCTGCCTCAGAAGGTGAAGTAGATGAATTCGCTGACGCGATTGGCCGCCACCAGATTGTAGGTGAAGGCAACGCCGAACAGCAGGCCAAGCGCCGTCGCCCATCCCAGCGTCGGACGCCAGGCCAGCCGGGCATTCTTCGAACGGCCTTCGCCAAGCAGGAACTGCTGGGTGTTCGGCAGCCCCCACGCGATCGCGAATGCCGCGACAAACCAGCTGAGCAAAAGTCCGCCGGCGAGCCAGTTGTCTTCAACGCTGACCCCGAGCGCCTTCAGCGTCTCCGAGAGGCCAGGAGCTGCGTCGAGGAGGGGACCGTGGAGCCAGCCGTGCAGTCCCCTCATGCCGTCGAAAATGCGATGCGCGGCATCGAAGCTCTCGGCGCGGAAGAAGACCCAGGCGAGCGCGACCAGGAAAAAGGTGGCAACCCGCGCAATCCATTCCCGGAAGCCATTGGCCTCGCGCTCGCCGCGAAGATTTCGCCAGGCGTGATTGACGAGCAGGAACAGGCCATGCAACCCGCCCCAGGCGACGAACGTCCAATTGGCCCCATGCCAAAGGCCGCCGATCAGCATGGTGAGCATGACGTTGACATAGCGCCGGGCCGGGCCGGACCGGTTGCCACCCAGCGGAATGTAGACGTAGTCGCGCAGGAACAGCGACAGCGTGATATGCCAGCGCCGCCAGAAGTCGATGATGCTCGTCGCCTTGTAGGGTGAGTTGAAATTGAAGGGGAGCACGACGCCGAACATCAGGCCAAGCCCGATCGCCATGTCCGAATAGCCGGAGAAGTCGAAGTAGATCTGGAATGTGTAGGCCAGGGCGGCTCCCCAAGCGTTGAGGAAGCCGGGCGTTCCGCCGCTCGCGGCCGAGGCGAACACCGGTGTCGCGTAAGCGGCCATGCTGTCCGCGATGATGGTCTTCTTGAACAGGCCGAACAGCAGGAAGCTGATGCCGAGCGCGAAGTTCTGCCAGGAGAACAGCGCGAAAGCCGGCGCGGAAAACTGCGGCAGCAGCTGATGCGGGCGGATGATGGGCCCGGCGATCAGATGAGGAAAGAAGCTGACGAACAACGAATAGCGCGCCAGCGAGGATTCAGCTTGTTTCCGTTGCCGGGTCTCGATCAGATAGCTGATCTGCTCGAACGTGTAGAAGGAGATGCCGACCGGCAGCGCAATGGTTGGGATGACGAACGATGCCGAGAACAATTGGTCGATGCTGGAGACGATCAGGCCGGTGTACTTGAAGTAGCCGATCAGCGCGAGATTGAGCACGATGCCGCCGATCAGCCAGGCTCGCGAATTCAGGCCGGCGTGTGCGATCGCGTAGCCGAAGAAGAAATTCACGGCCACGGAAACGAGGAAGAGGCCGAAGTTAAACAGGCTCGAATAGGCATAGAAGACCAGGCACGCCGCCAGCAGGAACAGCAACGCGGCATTCCGCCCTCGCCACCAACCGAGCAGGTAAAAGCCAACGAGCGTGATCGGCAGGAAGACGAACAGGAAGATGGGCGAGTTGAACAGCAAGGTTCACCAACAAGTCGCTTTGCTTTGACGATTCTGAACCTTGGGGCCTTGAGTTGCGGCCGAGATCTGCGTTGCAAATCCGGAATTGGTCGCCGCCCAATCGGCAATTCCCGCCCGGCTGTGGGCGAGGTGCGCATCGATATTCTCACGCGTGAGGCGGACGCCAAAATCGGCGGGCAGCGCGGATTCCGGACGATCCAAGATGCGATCGAGGATGAGATCGCCGGCCGTATGGCGGTAATGGGAAAACTCCCAGAACCAGCGCATCGGCGTCAGGTCGATGCGTTCTGGAACGACTTCACGCGTGACGGAGCTAGCGTCGCTGAAGTCCCACAGGAGAAATGGTTTGCGATCGGCGCGCGCTGCCTCCTCTTCATTGATGCGGACCAATTCCCGCTGCCAGAATTCGTATCGGTCGGAGAGGCCGAGCGCCACGAATAGGTGCCGAACCGATGTATGGAGCGGCGTCATGAAGAGCCGCAGATCGGTTTCCTTTTCATGGGCCCGCCGAACGAGGAAGCGGAAGGCCTCGAAACTGCTCATTCCGGTGTCGGGGTTGCTGAAACAATACATATATCGCGGTGGCATGAGCCAGATGTACCACCGCCAGCTCAGGATGTTGTTGCGGAAAACGCGGCCATTTCCGCCGTTCTTGCGCATGCTGTCGTCCTGCCAGTCCCAGATGCGCATGCCACGGCCGTTGAAGGGCAGGGGCTCCGATTGCCCGCGAAGCGTCGCGAGCGTATCGCGCACGGCGGTTGTCGAAAGAACCAGGCGGAAGAGCTCGCCGATCTGGAACGCAGCTTTCTCGAGCCTTTGCGAATGCGACAATAGCGCGTCCCCAAAATCGGCGGACGGGAATCCACCCGTCAGCCCCTGCTTTTGACCGACTGCCGCGTAGTGCGAGTAGCCGTCGCTATATTCGCCAAGCGCTAATCTGACACGGGCAACGGGGTTTCTGGACAGATAGCTCGCCTCGTCCCAGCCATCGGGAGGGAAGCCGCCCATCCGCTTTTCAGCTCGTCCGGCCGCCAGATAGTGGTGATAACCGCTCAGAAAAGAACCTTGCGAAACCTGATATTCGACGTCGCGGTTGACTTGAAGATATCTCGTTTCGCTCCAGACCTTCGGCGTGAAGCCGCCTTCGCGACGTTCCTGTTTGCCAGCGGCGAGGTAGTGGTGATAGCTGCTGATGAAGGTGCCGCGGGTGACCTCCGCTTTCACGTCGGGGTTGACGCGCAGATAAAGCTCTTCGTTCCAGTCGGGCGGTGGTGTGCCGTCCTGCCGGCCTTCGGCGCGCCCGGCGGCAAGATAATGGTGATAGCCGCTGACGAAGGTGCCTCGCCGAACTTCCGCGGCGACATCGGGATAGATCCGAAGATATTGCGCCTCGTTCCAGCCAGGCGTCGGCACTCCGGTCTGCCGACCTTCGGCGCGCCCGGCGGCGAGATAGTGATGATAGCCGCTGGTGAACGTGCCGCGACGCACTTCGGCGGCGACATCAGGGTGAAGCCGCAAATAGAGAGCCTCATTCCAGTCGATAGAGGGGCTGCTCTCCGCCATCCCTGCTTGCGTGCATTTCTCGGGTTCGGCATTTCTGCAAACGGGATCGGCGGTGGCCTCCGTTCGAGGTGCCAGCTGAGCCTCCGAGCGGGCCACTTCGCCGGGCGCAGGTGTCGCAGCGGAGGCGGAAGGCTTCTTGTTGCTATCGGGCCGGCGCGCGGCAAGCTCGGTTGTCAGAAAATCAGCGAACGCCCGAACTCCGTCGCCTGAAAATCGGCTCTCCAGATATGCCTGGTCACGCGGAAAGAAGATATTGAAGCCGAAGAAATCCAGGCCGATCACGGCTTGCTTGAGCGGTGCGACTGATTGTGCGTGGAGAAACGCCAGCATGACCTCGTAGCTCGTGGCCGATGGCAGGCCGAAGTTGAAGACGTTCTTGCCGTTCCATCCGGGATGCTGCGGATCGAGCGCGACCTCGGCGCGGGAACTCCCCAACATGATCGCCTCGGGCTTGATCCGTCGCACCTGATACGGCTTCACAGCGGGAACGTGATTTTCGTATCGTGGCCGTACGACATTGATCCCCGGAATGTCAGGGGTCCCAAACACGTAATAGGGATCGACCAATACGATGAGCGCGGAGAGGGCGAGCGGAGGCATCGCTACAAATCCAATGAACCCGACAGTAAAGCGTCGAAAACTGGAGCGGGTTGGCGATGGGGAATCGGCAGCTTTGCTGGTCGCAGAGACGAATGCGCTCACCTTGGTCGTGACTCACTTTGAGTTGACAGCGGAGGTTGAGTGCAACGTATCGAAGGACTCTGGGAGGGTCAAATGGGCACGAACGCGTACAGGAGCAAGCCACCGGCACGTTGCTTGCGGCTGACGGTGTTGAGCCTTCGGGTCACGGTCTGCAGCAGGAATTTGCATTGACAACCAGGAGTTGACGGCCACCTGATCCCTGATTTCCGTTTGGTTGCGACGAGATACGGATGTTCTTGCCTGAGACGCGGACGCCGAAATCGGCCGGCAGGGCGCGTTCCGACGGATCAAATGCCACCACTCGATCGAGAATGGAGATTGCCCGCCGTTCTGCGGCGCGGCGGCGGGCGCTACCGGCGGCTTTTCCGCCAGCTCGTAGAAGCAGCCAAGCAGCTGATGATTGCGCGAGCGCCTTGTCGCTGTTCGAGATCGCGATATCGGCCAGGCTCGCCAATCGTAGCGCTTCGGTATTGGCAGCCGAGGAGACCTCGAGCTTCCCAAGATCATGCCTTCAGTCGCGCCCAGCATGCGAGTGATGAGGACACCAGCACCAGATTGAGTTCTCTCGTGATGACCCGAAGTGCTGTGCATGAGAACGTCGGAGCGATGCCGACGTCAGCCGAGCTGAGCCGAAGCCGCGTAGCATCAGATTGCCGGTCTCTGGTCCACGGGGAGGGCCCACCCGAGAAGCGAGCCTGATGACGACAGCAGGTCGGAGTGGTTTCCGTCTTTGCGTCGAGGATATTTGCGGTCGCGAATAGTGACGGTTCGCTTCGACATGTCGACATCAGACCACTCGATCCGGCAAATCTCCGCTTGGCGCATTGCAGTCGCGACTGCGAAGCGAACAATTCTACCTAGGGGTAGAAATTGTTGCGGATTAGACTCGGCGTATCTAATCAGCCGATCGAGTTCGTCTTGAGCAAGGCGCCGATCTCGTTCATTAGACTTCCCGACTAGATCCAGATGCTTGAGCGCAGCTCTAACGAGTTGAACATTGTCAAGGGAATCGTCGATGCCATGGACGGCGGCGGCGTGGAGTTGGATCGTTCGGATGAATGAGAAGTCGATCGCGAGCGTCGCCGGCCCCGCGCCCTCGGTAGCTCGCTTTCGTCCGGGTTTGCCGACCTGTGCAAGATCGTCGAGGTGCAGCGCGATCAATCGGAGAAGATCTAAGGCTGTTCAAAAGGGCGGGACCGCCGGATCGGGGTCCCACGATCGATGGAGCGCTCCACATCAAGAGCCCACTCCTCAGCATCGCGGCGCCGAACGAACGTGGTTGCGACATACTCGTTCTTCCTCCTGACCTGAACGCGCCAGCTTCCCGATTTGAGTTTTGTAAAGGTCGGCATTGCGTGTGCGCTGCACCCCAATTTCGTGTGCGCTACGTGTGCACCGGGAGATCAAATGCGGTACAAACGTGTGCAATTTTGGCTAGTTTGGAGTGCACACGTGTGCACTTGCCCCTGTTCTAGTCCGTTGAAATGATAGGGTAAGTATTTGGAATATCAAGACTATCGCTTTTCCGTGGCGCCCATGATGGATTGGACCGACCGGCATTGCCGGGTGTTCCACCGTCACCTGACGCGGCGGGGATTGCTTTACACCGAGATGCTGACGACCGGCGCGATCGTTCATGGCGACCGGGTGCGGCTGCTTGGGTTCGACGCGGTCGAGCACCCCGTGGCGCTTCAGCTCGGCGGATCGGATCCGCGCGAGCTCGCGGCGGCGGCACGGATCGGCGAGGACTTTGGTTATGACGAGATCAATCTCAATGTCGGCTGCCCGTCCGATCGTGTGAAGGATGGCCGTTTCGGCGCCTGTCTAATGGCCGAGCCGGAGCTGGTGGCGAGGTGCGTCGACGCGATGAAGCGCGTGGTCGCCGTTCCCGTCACGGTGAAGTGCCGCATCGGCATCGACGATCAGGATCCGGAGGTCGCGCTCGATGCGCTCGCGCGTGCGGTGGTCGCCGCAGGCTGCGATGCGTTGATCGTGCACGCCCGCAAGGCCTGGCTCAACGGCCTGTCGCCGAAGGAGAACCGCGATATCCCGCCGCTCGACTATGATCGCGTCTACCGGCTCAAGCGCGCGATGCCCGATGTGCCCGTCATCATCAATGGCGGCATTCGGAGCATCGACGAGGCAAAGGCGCATCTTGCCCATGTCGACGGCGTGATGCTCGGCCGCGCCGCCTATCAGGAGCCGTGGCGGCTGCTCGCGGTCGACCACGAAATCTTTGGCGGGCCGGCGCCGCACGCCACCATGCAGGACGCTCTCGAGGCGATGATGCCCTACATCGAAGAGCAGCTCGCGCACGGCACGCGGCTGCACGCGATCACGCGGCATTTCGTCGGCGCATTTCATGCTGTGCCCGGCGCGCGTGCGTTCCGCCGGCATCTGGCCGAGCAGGGTGTGAAGCCCGGCGCCGGTCTCGACGTGCTGCGCGAGGCGATCACGCGAGTCGGTGCGCGCGCGCCGGCTGAGGCGGCCTAAGTGAGCGGGAGCATGATCCGAAAAAGTGCGCAGCGGTTTTCCGAAAAGATCAGGTTCAAGCAATAACCTAAAGCGCGATGACGATTCATCCTAATCGCATCGCGCTTTAGTCCACCGCCGTACGCGCGCGGCGGGGACTGCGCTGCAGCTCCGGATACCCTGTCAGCATCAGCGTGTCGGCGCGCACGCCCCAGCTTTCCAGCCGGTCGAGGAAGCTCATGCCGAGCAGATTGGTCTTCATCTGACCGCGCTGCACGACAAGGGCCGGCACCGACTTCTCGACCAGTTTGCCGACGGCGAGACGGTCGAGCGTGAGCCGGGCCGCCTTGGTGTGGCCGCCCGCGGTCTCGAGATCGACGTCGTATTCAAGCATTTCGAGCGGCAGCCCGATCGCCCTTGCGGTTTCCCAGGTCAGCACCACCGACGTCGCGCCGGTATCGATCACCATCGGCGCAGTGACGCCGTTGATCTTCGCGCGCAGCGTGAATTCGCCGCCCTGGCCGCGCGGGATCTGCACGGCCGGCGCTGGGGAGGCGGCTTGTGCGCGAAAAATATGCGAGACCTTGTGGCTGGCGCGCGCAATCTGGTCGGGATCGCCATAGGCGACGACGGCACCTGCCGTGCCGGCGAGCATGATCAGAACGAGCAGGAAGCGGATCATCGCGCGCCTCCAAGGGCACGCAGGCGGATCAGACGTGCTTTGGGGATCCAGCGATCGGCACCAGTCCGGCTTCCGTCATGCGCTCCGGCAAGAGGGCCATGATCGCGCGCCGGTCCGCGCTCTCCATGGCGTGCCAGCGTGCGATCTCCGGCAAGGTGCGGCCGCAGCCGAAGCACAGCTTGGTCTTGGGATCGATCATGCACACGGCGACGCACGGCGTTTCTTTGCTCATACGGACATAGTGAGGGATGATCGGGCATGTCTGCAAGCATCTCGTTAAGAGCCTGTGCCGGCACTCATGATCGGCTTGTGCCGCGGCCGGCGTTTCTCGTCCGGCACGACGGAGCTCTCCGGCTGGAGCGGTGGAGAATCGTCCGAGAGTGGGGCAAGCGCGCTCATCACGCGCTCCGGCGGGAACGTGACGATCACCTCGGTGCCGATGCGCAGCTTCGATTTCAACGTGAACGTGCCGCCGTGCAGGTCGATCAGGTTCTTGGCGATCGGCAGGCCGAGGCCGGCGCCCTGTTCAGCCGACTTGATCGAATTGGAGCCCTGGCCGAACGAGGCGAGCACGACCGGGATCTCGTCCTCGGGAATGCCGGAGCCGGAATCCCTCACCGAGAGATATTGTCCGCCGGAGGCGGTCCAGCCGGCCTTGAGCCAGATCTCGCCGCCCTGCGGGGTGAACTTGATCGAGTTGGAGAGCAGGTTGAGCACGACCTGGCGGATCGCGCGCTCGTCGGCCCAGAGCCGCGGCATCGCCTGCTCGAACACTTCGTGGATGGTGATGCCGCGGCTCGAGGCACGCAGCTTCATCAGATGATGGCAATCGGCGACGATGCCGACCAGGGACACCGCTTCCTCGTTGAGCTCGTAACGGCCGGCTTCGATCCGCGACAGATCGAGGATCTCGTTGATGAGGTTGAGCAGGTGCACGCCGGAATTATGGATGTCGGCGGAATATTCCTTGTAGACCGGTACCGCATGCGCGCCGAAAATCTCGCTCTTCATCACCTCTGAGAAGCCGAGGATGGCGTTCAGCGGCGTCCGCAGCTCGTGGCTCATCTGCGCGAGGAAGCGCGACTTGGCGACGTTGGCGGCTTCGGCGCGGTGGCGCGCTTCGTCCGAGATCGCCTTGGCCTGCTCCAGCTCGCCGATCAGCGCGTCCTTTTCCGCTCGCGCTTCCAGCGTGGCGAAGGTCGAGGAGTGCAGGCGGTGCGCCAGCAGCACGAAATAGCCTTCGGCGGCGAGCGACAACGCTGCCAGGATGTAATTGTCCAGCGATCCGGTCGTCACGAAGCTCAGCGCCATCGCAACCGCGACCGGCGCGGTGGCGGCAAGAGCTGCAATCGGTAGATTGGCCGCGAGCATGCTCGATACTGCGATCACCAGCAGCATCAAGAACATCATCAGCGTTTCCGTGACCATGTCGAGCACGGGATGGATCAGGATCGCCATCCAGCACAGGCCATAGAGCAGGTCGAGCACGACGAAGCGCGTCCGCCATGCGCGCGTCGCGGCCGGCGAGGCGGGCTCGGTCAGGAAGCGCCGGCAACTGCGGATCATGGCGCTGTGGATGCAGAGCATGCCGGCGGTCCAGGCCGCGGCCGGGATCGGCTGCATCCATAGCCCGAACAGCACGCCGGTCGCCACCACCAAGAGCATCACGACATAGGAGGCCGACAGCCGCGTCTGGGCGTATTGCCGCAGCATCTCGGCGTCGAAAGCCGGCCGGGTTCCACTGGTCGACGTTAACTTGTCGCGCGCCTCGCGCACCCGCTGCGCCGCAGCCCTTCGGCTGCTCGCCGATGGCGCGCTCACCGGCTCGGCCGGAAGCTGCACGACCTCGGGCTTTTCAGCGGGGTTACTCATCAAGCAACACGGATTCCTGCCCACGCCGGACGCGGGCTTTCTGCATTGTCTATCTCTGGCAAGAAATCCTTAAGAGCTGACTTAAGGAGCTAAAGAATTACGTTAACCGAGCGTTAATTCATACGCAGTCCGGGCGGCCGCTTTCATCAACCCGCGCTTCGATCATCTGAAGAAAACGAGCGTGACCAACCCGAAGACCGGCAGCAGCAGGACGGAGGTCCAGGCCATGTATCCGAAGAAGCCGGGCATTGCGACACCACCCGCTCGGGCAATTGCGTACACCATGAAATTGGGCGCGTTGCCGATGTAGGAGTTTGCGCCCATGAACACCGCACCGGCGGAAATCGCGGCAAGGGTCAAGGCGCCGTTCGTCATCAGATGCTTGGCATCGCCTCCGGCAAGCTCAAAGAAGACCAGATAGGTCGGCGCATTGTCGAGAAAGGATGAGAGCAGGCCGGTCAACCAGAAATATGCGGCATTGTTCGGCGTGCCGTCTGCGTTGGTGACCATGTTTACGACGGAGGCAAACGCGCCGGATTTGCCGGCGTTGAGAATCGCAAGCACGGGGATGATGGTGATGAAGATCGCGGCAAACAGCTTTGCTACTTCGATCATCGGACCCCAGGAGAAGCCGTTCGCGTCGTGGTCCTCCTTCGAGGTGACGGCGAGAGATGCGAACACGACTCCGATCATCACGGCGTCGCGCAGGAGATTCTGCAGCTGGAGGTGCGTGCCGAGAACTTCAAATCCGCCGAGGTCGAGCTTGGCACTCAAGAGGATCGCAGCGATGATGACTCCCATCAAAGCGAAGTTGAGGCCGCCGCTGATCCGCAAGGGATTGTCCGGAGTCGGGTCCGGTTTGACGCGGCCTTCCTTGCGATAGAGATACGTATCGATGCAAAAGAACAGGGCGAGCAGAATCCAGGCTGCGAACGTGGTCTGGGGGAACAGGTGTGTCGTCGTCCAGAAAAAGTCCACGCCGCGCAGGAACCCCAAAAACAGCGGCGGATCTCCCAGTGGCGTGAGCGAGCCGCCGATGTTGGACACCAGAAAGATGAAGAAGATCACGACGTGCGCGTTGTGCCGCCGATCGTCATTGGCGCGAATGACTGGTCGGATCATGACCATAGAGGCGCCGGTCGTGCCGATGACGCTCGCGATCAGAGTGCCGAGAGCGAGCAGCAGCGTATTCAGGACGGGGGAGCCGTGAAGATTGCCGCGCACCACGATTCCGCCGGCGACGGTAAACAGAGCGAGGAGCAGCAGAATGAACGGGACGTATTCGAGCAGCGCCGTATGAACGAGCGCTTGGACGGTTGGAAGCGGGCCGTACCAGATTGCAAGCGGCAGCGCGATCAGGGTGGCCCACATCGCGGCAATCTTGCCTTGGTGATGCTCCCAGAAGTGAGGCGCGGCGAGCGGAAATATGGCGATCGAGAGCAGCATCCCCGCGAATGGAAGTGCCCATTGCGGGCCAATGCTGGCACCATCGAGCGATGCGGCGAGCGCATGCGAAGGTGATGCCAGCAGGGCCAGGAGCGCGACCGGGAGCAGGCGCGCAACAACAGCAAGGATGGCGGCGATCACGTTAGGCAAGGCTTCCCCCCGGAAGTCTATGATTGTATCGGTCGGCGCGCTTTACGGAACGCCGTCGCGACGGATGTCGCGACGACGTTCAAGGTCGGCTGCGCCCGGACCGGGCCGCAGCAGGGCGTCAACGTTGCAGGCGCGCGAGCAGGCTCGACGTATCCCAGCGCTTGCCGCCCATCTTCTCGACCTCGGAATAGAACTGATCGACGAGCGCGGTCACCGGCAGATTGGCGCCGTTGCGGCGGGCCTCGGCCAGCGAGATCGAGAGGTCCTTGCGCATCCATTCGACGGCGAAGCCGAAATCGTACTTGCCCTCGTTCATGGTCTTGTATCGGTTTTCCATCTGCCAGGACTGCGCGGCCCCTTTCGAGATGGTCTCGATCACTGCGGCGACGTCCAGGCCACTCTTCTTGGCGAAATGGATGCCCTCGGAGAGGCCCTGCACCAGACCGGCGATGCAGATCTGGTTGACCATCTTGGTCAGCTGGCCGCTTCCGGCGGGCCCGAGCAGCTTGCACATCCGCGCATAGGCGCCCGTGATGATCGGCTCTGCCCCGGAATAGGCCTCCTGCGTGCCCCCGCACATCACCGTCAGCACGCCGTTCTCGGCGCCGGCCTGGCCGCCGGAGACGGGGGCGTCGATGAATTTGAAACCGGCCTTGGTGGCGGCCGCGTCCAGCTCACGCGCGACCTCGGCGGAGGCGGTGGTGTGGTCGATGAAGGTCGCACCCTTCTTCATGCCGGCGAAGGCGCCGTCGGGGCCGATCGTGACCGCGCGCAGATCGTTGTCGTTGCCGACGCAGCACATCACGAAATCCTGCCCCTCGGCGGCGGCCTTCGGGGTCGGTGCGGTCTTGCCGCCGAACTTGTCCGCCCATTCCTTCGCCTTCGCCGCGGTGCGGTTGTAGACGGTGACCTCATGGCCCCCTTTTTTCACGAGGTGTCCGGCCATGGGGAAGCCCATCACGCCAAGACCGAGGAAAGCGACTTTAGCCATAGTGGTACCTTGTCCGTAGTTCGGGTTTACGGTTCTTGCCAAGCGAGGGATGCCTGGGTTCCGCGGTGAGGCGGACCGGAGGCGCACCATAAACCCTTGAGGCCAGAGGGCAACGGCTTCGTTTGGCTGCCTGCCGTGCTAGGGTGGCGACCTCAAGGACTTCAAAACAAGGGAGCGAAAGCATGGGCGGCGTGAGCGTGGGCGTTCTCGATCATTTCAACATCCGGACCCGGAATCTGGCCGAGACCGTCCGCTTCTACGAAGACGTGCTGGGCCTGGAAAAAGGCGCGCGGCCGAACTTCGCCTTCCCGGGCGCCTGGATGTACAGCGAGGGCAGGCCGGTGGTTCACCTCGTCGACATTTCCCCGACCGACGAGCCACAAAAGCCGGATTCCGGCGTTGTCCACCATGTCGCCTTCGCCAGTCGCGGCTTTGACGGTATGAAACAGCGGCTGGCGTCAAAAAAGATCAAGTTCGAGGCCCGCCAGGTGCCCGGCGGCGATCTCTGGCAGATCTTCGTCCACGACCCCAACGGGGTCATGATCGAGCTGAACTACGAGGCCGCCCGGGAGCAGGGGGCGGCGCCGGCCGAAAAGGCGGACGATATCGGCAGACAGTAGCCTTTTGGGCGTTTCCGCTCTAATGGGGCATCCTCAACTGCAGGAGATGCGCTTTGAGCGTGACGCAGCAACAGGTTCTCGATAGCCTCGCCAGGGTCCAGTCGCCCCGCGGGGTCGCGCTCCCCCATGCCAATGTGCTGAGCGCGATCAGCGCCTCCGACGGCAAGGTATTCTTCTCGATCAATGTCGACGCCGCCGAAGCAAGGGCCTGGGAATCCGTTCGGGCCGAAGCTGAGGCAGCCGTGCGCAGCATTCCCGGCGTCACCACCGTCATGGTGGCGCTGACCGCCGAGCGCAAGCCGGGCTCCGCGCCGCCGCCACCCCCGCAGCCGAGCCGCGGCGCGCCCGGCGTGCAGCCGGCCCATGCCCACAAGCCGCCGCAGGGCGGTGGGTCCCCGATGGCGCGGCAATCGGAAATTCCCGGCGTTGCCGCCGTGATCGCGGTCGCCTCCGGCAAGGGCGGCGTCGGCAAGTCGACCACGGCGCTCAATCTGGCGCTCGGCCTGCGCGACCTCGGCCTCAAGGTCGGGCTGCTCGATGCCGATATCTACGGCCCCTCGGTGCCGCGCCTGACGGGCCTGCGCGACAAGCCGGAGCTGAACGACGAGCGCAAGATGATTCCGCTTCGGCGCTTCGGGCTCGCGATCATGTCGATCGGCTTCCTGGTCGAGGAGGAGACCGCGATGATCTGGCGCGGCCCGATGGTGATGTCGGCGGTGACGCAGATGCTGCGCGACGTCGAATGGGGCAAGCTCGACGTGCTGGTCGTCGACATGCCGCCGGGCACCGGCGATGCCCAGCTCACGCTGGCGCAGAACGTGCCGCTCAAGGGCGCCGTGATCGTCTCGACCCCGCAGGACCTCTCCCTGATCGACGCGCGGCGGGGGCTTGCCATGTTCAAGAAGGTCAACGTGCCCGTGCTCGGGATTGTGGAGAACATGAGCTACTTCCAATGTCCGCATTGCGGCACGAGGTCGGACATTTTCGGCCATGGCGGCGCCCGGCATGAGGCCGAGAAGCTCGGGGTCCCATTCCTCGGCGAGATCCCCCTGCACATGGCGATTCGCGCCACCTCGGACGCCGGCAATCCCGTGGTTGACAGCGAGCCGGAAGGCCCTCATGCGGCGATCTACCGCGCCATTGCCGGCCAGGTCCGGGACCAGCTCAAGGGCGTCATTGCGACGGCCTGACCGGTAGCCGCGGCAAGCTCCGGGGACATGCGACTTTCGTAGAGCCCCGTCATGCCATTGTCGCGTTCCGAAACCGGGCTGGCCGTGTTAAAGGCGCACGGCAGTCAAGCCCCTTCGGTTCGACGCGACTATCCACGCGTCGCCGGAATGAGCGGCGGCATAAGAGAAGTTAAGGGGAAACGCCCCAGCAAGGAGAGACCTGAATATGAAGCGTCGTGATTTTCTCAAAGTGTCGGCAGCAGGCGCGGCGGCGACCGCAGTGGCCTCGCCGGCGATCGCACAGTCCTCGCCCGAGGTGAAGTGGCGCCTGACTTCGAGCTTCCCGAAGTCGCTCGATACCATCTATGGCGGCGCCGAGCAGGTGGCGAAGTACGTCGCCGAGATGACCGACAACAAGTTCCAGATCCAGGTGTTCGCGGCCGGCGAAATCGTCCCCGGCCTCCAGGCGCTCGATGCGACCTCGAACGGCACGGTCGATATGTGCCACACCGTGTCCTACTACTACGTCGGCAAGGACCCGACCTTCGCAATCTTCGCCTCGGTGCCGTTCGGCCTCAACGCGCGCCAGCAGAATTCGTGGCTTTACCAGGGCGGCGGCAACGAGCTTGCCAACGAGTTCTTCAAGAAGTCGAACGTGATCGGCTTTCCCTGCGGCAACACCGGCGCGCAGATGGGCGGCTGGTTCCGCAAGGAGATCAAGACCGTCGCCGACCTCTCCGGCCTGAAGATGCGCATCGGCGGCATCGCCGGCCAGGTGTTTCAGAAGGTCGGCGTGGTGCCGCAGCAGCTCGCCGGCGGCGACATCTATCCCGCGCTGGAGAAGGGCACCATCGACGCGGCCGAGTGGGTCGGGCCCTACGATGACGAGAAGCTCGGCTTCGCCAAGGTCGCCAAGTACTACTACTATCCGGGCTTCTGGGAAGGCGGTCCGACCGTGCATGCCTTCGCCAACCTGGAAAAGTTCAGTGCGCTGCCGAAGAGCTACCAGGCGATCCTCACCAATGCGACGGCCAACGCCAACGCCTGGATGGCCGCGCGCTACGACATGCAGAATCCGGCGGCGCTGAAGCGCCTGGTCGCCGGTGGCACCCAGCTTCGTCCGTTCACCAACGAGGTGCTGGAAGCCTGCCTCAAGTCGACCAACGAGCTGTGGGCTGAGATCTCGGGCAAGAACGCCGACTTCAAGAAGGCGATCGACGCCATGCAGGCCTACCGCTCCGACGAATATCTGTGGTGGCAGGTCGCCGAATATACCTACGACAGCTTCATGATCCGCTCCCGCACCCGCGGCTGATCTACGGCTGAGGTCGTAAGACCGGAAAAGCCCGGCCTCGCTCGCGAGGCCGGGCTTTTTCTTTTGCCGCAGTGCGATCGGGATGGCATTCGGTCCCGTGATGTTCCATTCTGTGGGCAAGCCTCGCAAAGAAGGCTTCACAATCAGATCCATCAGGGTAGGAAATCATGAAGAGAAGAGACTTCATCAAGGTCACAGGACTTGGCGCGGCCGGCGCCGCCACGCTCGCGGCTCCCGCGATCGCGCAGTCGATGCCGGAAATCAAATGGCGCATGCCGACGAGCTGGCCGAAATCGCTCGACACGCTGTTTGGCGGCGCCGAGATGATGTGCAAGATGGTCGCCGAGGCGACCGACAACAAATTCCAGATCCAGATCTTCGCGGCCGGCGAAATCGTGCCGGGCCTGCAGGTGCTCGACGCCGTGCAGAACGGCACCTGCGAGATCGGCCACACCGCGTCCTATTATTATTTCGGCAAGGACCCGACCTTCACCTTCGGCTCGGCCGTGCCGTTCGGTCCCAACATGCGCATCAACCAGGCCTGGTACATGCTGGGCGGCGGCCGCGACGTGCTCAACGAGTTCTACAAGGGCTACAACGTCATCTCGCTGCTCGCGGGCAACACCGGCTGCCAGATGGGCGGCTGGTTCAGGAAAGAGGTCAACACGCCCGACGATCTCAAAGGCATGAAGTTCCGCATCGGCGGCTTCACCGGCCGCGTGCTTCAGAAGCTCGGCGTGGTGCCGCAGCAGCTCGCCGGCGGTGACATCTATCCGGCTCTGGAGAAGGGCACGATCGACGCCGCCGAATGGGTCGGGCCTTATGACGACGAGAAGCTCGGCTTCTACAAGATCGCGCCGCACTACTACTATCCCGGCTGGTGGGAAGGCGGTCCGATGCTGATGGCTTTCGTCAACCTCGACAAGTGGAACGCGCTGCCGAAATATTACCAGAGCGTGCTGGAGCAGGCCGGCCACTACGCCAACAACTACATGATGGCGCGCTACGACAACGCCAATCCGCTGGCGCTGAGGAAGCTGCTGGCGGGCGGCACCAAGCTGCACGCCTTCTCACCCGCGATCATGGATGCCTGCTACAAGGCCGCCAAGGAGCTGCACGCCGAAGTCGCTGCGACCAACCCGAACTTCAAGAAAGTGAACGACTCGCTCGCCAAGTTCACGAGCGACGGCTATTCCTGGTTCCAGGTCGCCGAGGTCGGCTACGACATCTTCATGGCGCGGCGCTCGCAGAGCTAGTCACGTCACGATCGGATGCAGCACGCCCCGGAGCGAAGGCTCCGGGGCGTTGTCGTTGCGGCATTTGGAGGTCATCAAACAAAAATTCGAAAACAACCCCATGCACAGTAGGCGGGTGCAGCATTATCAATGACTTGGCGGCATGACTTGGCGGCGCCACCATGAACGACTGCGAAATTACCGAATTTTTTGACCCGTCGGGCAAAACAGTGGTAGACATGCATCATCGCCCGATCCGAAATTGCGCCGCTGGACGATGGCCCGATGCGCTTCGATCCTGCTGAAATTCAAAGAGCACTGCGCAAGGCATGGTCGGTCTCGACGGCCAGCCAATGGACGGCGGACAATCCCGCGGCGGGGCAGTGCAACGTTACTGCGCTGCTCATTCACGAGCTCTTCGGCGGCGACTTGCTGAAGACGCCGCTGCCGACCGGAGACCATTTCTACAATCGGCTCGACGGCCGGAGGTACGACTTCACGGCAAGCCAGTTCGATCGGCCGATCGCTTACATGGATTTACCTGCAACTCAGACCGACGCAGAACTGGCAGCGACAAGCGACCAGCAGGCGCAATTGAGAACCGCCTTTCGGGAGCACTGCATCCAATCAGACGCGCGGCAGCCGAGGCTTGGTCTGGGGTCCTAAAGCGCGATGCGATTGGGATGAATCGTCATCGCGCTTTAGGTTATTGTTTGAGCATGATCCTTTCGGAAAGCCGCTGCACTCTTTTCCGGATCATGCTCTAGCGAACGACGCCAGCGGCGTCATCCGTGCTCGGAATGAGCCAATCGAGCCCCACCAGGCATGCTTCGATGATCACGAAGGCGGCAAGGCCGCCGAGCCAGCCAAAGAACACGACGGCAAAAGTCCCCAGCAAGAGCGCGCAAAAGAGGTCGGCAAGCACCTTGCAGATGCGGTCGCTTTGATCCTGTCCGGAATGGAAATAAGGCATCGGGCTCCTCCAGGCGCAGCTCTGACCTCGAAATTTAGCCATAGCGCGAGGCGGCCGTCCACCCCGACGGAACCGCGATGCATTGCAAGCGCGCAGGGGCGGTGCGCGCGACGAAGACCGCGACCAGGATCGCCTGCAGGCCGATCCAGGGCATTGCGCCCCCAGTAGATGTCCGAGCTCTTGACCTCCTTCTGCGGTCTGGACCGGATACTTCGCGGGCACCTGTGATGATGGGCTTACACCAACCTGACAAGCGGTGCGGCCACCGCACCTTTTTCGCTGGCTGCGGCGGCCGGAATGGTGGAAGAGAGCGAGGATGCCGCGGGCCCGTGCGGCGACCTCAGGTGTTCGTGGGGACTCGGATGCGCCTTCTGATCGTCGAGGACAATGCCGAGCTGTCGCGGCTCGTGGCCGGCGGGCTGGCCGCAGCCGGCTATGAGAGCGACATCGTGGGCAGCGCGGCCGAGGCGCGCGAGGCGGTGAACAGCGTGAACTATGCCGCGATGATCCTCGACCTCGGCCTGCCTGATGCCGACGGCCTGTCGGTGCTGCGCGAGTTGCGTCACCAGATGGAGCCGCTGCCGGTGCTGGTGCTGACCGCGCGTGGCGGCTTGCAGGACCGCGTCACCGGCCTGCGCAGCGGCGCCGACGACTACCTGGCAAAACCGTTCGCGATGGAAGAGCTGGTGGCGCGGCTGGAGGCCATCCTGCGCCGCCCCGGGCAGTTGCTCGGCCGCTCGCTCACTCTCGCCAACCTCGTCTACGACACCGAGAGCCGGCAGATCTTCGTCGACGACCAGCCGCGGATCATCTCCGCGCGCGAAACCTCCGTGCTCGAGATCCTGCTGCGCCGGCAAGGGCGGGTGGTGCCGAAGAAGAACGTCGAGGACCACATCTTCGGTCTCGACGGCGAGGTCGCCTCCAATGCGATCGAGGTCTACGTGTCGCGGCTGCGCAAGCAGCTGACTGAACACGGCGCCAAGGTCGTGATCCATACGATCCGTGGCGTCGGCTATCTCATGACTGAGGAGAAATAGCGTGCCCGCCGCGGGCCGTGCCGGAGCGCTGACCTTCAAATCGCTGATCTCGCGCATCGTGTTCCTGCACATCGTCGCGGTCGCGATGGTGGCGATCTTCCTGCCGCTGGTGCTGTTCTGGCTGCTCAACTCCGAGATCGACCAGCTGCATCGCGATGCCATGCGCGCGCAGGCCGAGGTGCTGGCGGAGCGCATCGTCGCGCAGCCGGACGGCACGTTGACCTTCAACCTGCCCGACAGCCTCAAGGGGCTTTATTCGGACGCTTACGGCCGCTACCAGTTCGACATTCGCGATGCCGACGGCCGGTTGCTGTTCTCCTCGCACCGACGCGCAGCCGCGACGGCGCCCTCCCGTTTCTCCGACACCGTCTCCGGCGCCAGCGTCACGCGAGACGTTGCCGGCAAGACGGTGCGCATCCAGGTTGCCGAGGATCTGGCCCACCGGGACGTCATCATCGATGATATCGTCTCGAACTTTTTCCGGCGGGTCGGGTGGATCACCGTCCCGATCCTCCTGGTCCTGCTTGCCATCGACATCATCATCTTCCGCCGGGCGATCGCGCCGTTGTGGAAGGCCTCTCAGGAAGCCAGCAATATCGGTCCCGCGCGCACCGACATTCGCCTGCCGACCGAGCAGATTCCGCGCGAGATCGTGCCGCTGGTCACCGCCGTGAACCAAGCGCTCGACCGCCTTGAGGCCGGCTTTCGCGTGCAGCGGCAGTTCACGGCGGATGCCGCGCATCAATTGCGCACGCCGCTGGCGATCCTGCGCACGCGGATCGAGACGCTCGGCGACGGCGCGGAACGGCGGGCGCTCCATGCCGACATCGAGGCGATGAGCCGGATCGTCGCCCAGCTGCTGGAGATCGCCGAGCTCGACACCCTGGTGCTCGATCCCGGCGAGACCGCAGATTTGCGCGCCGTCTGTGCCGAGGTGGTCGGCTCGATCGCCCCGTTCGCGATCGCACAACGCAAGGACATCGCGCTGAAGGGCACCGAGGCGCCGGTCCTGATCCACGGCAATTCGGAGATGCTGCAGCGCGCGGTGTTCAATCTCGCCGAAAACGCCATCAAGTTCACGGCCGAGGGCACCACCGTCGAGGTAGAGGTGGGAGAAGACGGTTCAGTGCGCGTGCGCGATTCCGGCCCGGGCATCGCCGAGGGCGAGCGCGAGCTGATCTTCCAGCGCTTCTGGCGCGCCGATCGCCGGCGCAGCGACGGTGCGGGGCTGGGACTATCGATCGTGCGCGCCGTGGCGGATGATCACGCCGCCACGGTCTCGGTGCAGAACCTGCCCGGCGGCGGTGCGGAGTTCACGCTGCGGTTTCGGCTGGCGAACAAAACTACCTCTTTACCCTCTCCGCTTGTTGTGCAGGGCAATCGCATATGACTTGTGGCGGCGATCTGCGCGCACGCCTCGTCCTTCGAGACGGCGCTGACGCGCCTCCTCAGGATGAGGCTAATCAGGGTCAGTGCCCGTTGAACGGCTGCCGCGCACTCCGTCCTCATCCTGAGGAGCCCGCCTAAAGCGGGCGTCTCGAAGGATGGCCGCAGCGAAAAACTTCAAATGCGTTAGTGCTGCCTTGTGGGAGAGGGTGGCGCGCCGCGTTAGCGGCGAGACGGGTGAGGGGTTCTCTCCGCGAGCCTCACCCTCAATTGAATGCGCCGAGAGAGACCCCTCATCCGGCGCTTCGCGCCACCTTCTCCTACAAGGGGAGAAGGAAGAGAGCGCGACCGCTATTTCAGCTTGCCGGTGGACAGGTCCATGATCATGCGCGTCGCCAGATACAGCCGCGGCACGATGCTGTCGACCTGCACATATTCGGCATCGTTGGAGTGCGCGCCGAAGGCCGACAGGCCCATGCCTTCCACCACGGCTCCTTTGGATTGAAGCGCGGCGAAAGCCGCATCGGTGCCGCCGCCGATGGCCTTCTCGTCGACCTTGAGGGATAGTCCGATCTCCCCATAGATCGTCTTGCCATGGGCAGCCACCCGGCGCGAGGCCTCGCTGGGCTCGAGCGGCGGACGGCGCACCTCGAACTTCAGCTCGACCCTGGACTCCGGCAGCAGGCGATTCCTGATCTTGTCCTGCAGCGCCTTCTGCAGCTCGTCGAAGTCGGACACCTTGAGCGCACGCGCGTCGGCCTGGGCCGTCGCCTCGGCAGGGATCACATTGCGGTTGGTGCCGGACTTTGACACCGTCCAGTTCAGCTTCAGGCCCTGCTCGGGCTTGGACAAGTCCTTCATCTGCAGCACCTGGTGCGAGAGCTCGTACAGCGCATTCACGCCGCCTTCGGGCCGAGCGCCGGCATGTGACGACCTGCCATGCACGGTGAGATAGGCCGAGCCGATGCCGCTGGTGGCGAGCCGCAGCGTGCCGTCGGTGCCGCCGCCCTCGAACGAGAACACCACGTCCTGATCCGAGGCGAGCTTGGTGATGGTGCTGCGCCAGCCGGGCGAGGAGATCTCCTCGTCGCCATTCGTGAACACCGTGAGCGTGCCGTAATCCCTGAAGTTCAGCTTCTGCAGCAATGCCACGGTATGGAGAATGAGCGCGACGCCCTGCTTGTCGTCGGCAATGCCGAGGCCGTAGGCCTTGTCGCCATCGATGCGGAACGGCTGATCCTTCAGCATGCCCTTCAGGTATACCGTGTCCATGTGGGCAATCAGCATGATCTTCTTGGCCCCCGTGCCCTTGAACACGGCGTGCACGGCGGGCCCGATCTTTTCGGGGGTGTCGTCGAGGCGATAGATGTCGGTGGGCTGCAGGATCTCCACGGTGCCGCCGAGCTGCTTGAGCTGGCTGGCAACACGCTCGGCGATCCGGTTCAGGCCCTCGATGTCCTTGCTGCCGGATTCGATGTTGACGAGATCGCGCAGCGTGTCGAGGAGCGGCTGCTGTTCCTTTTGCGCCAGCGCATGGACGTCGGCGACCGGCTCGGCGTGCACCAGCGTTGCGGCACATGCCAGCCAGAGTGAGGCGATCAACGGGCCAAGGACCGTGGAAGCAGCGTGAGATCGGAGCATGAGCGGCCATCCATGCGGGTGGGGGACGGCCCGGTATGCCTCCGATTCCGGTGATTGTCACGCGCCCACGCGCGTCATGCGCCGCGATAGCGGAGCATGACGGCGAGCCTGGTTCCCGCTACTTCTGCGGTGGGCCGAGATCCAGCGGCGGCAGCTCGATCTGCGGCACCTCGATCTTGATCGTAGAGGGATCGATGTTCGTCTGCACGCCCTTGTAGTGCATCACCATCGACGGGAACGCGATCACGAGGCCGACCATGATGATCTGGATGACGACGAAGGGCACCGCACCCCAATAGATCTGGCCGGTGGTGACGGGATCCATCCGCTTGCCGGTGACGCGATCGGTGTAACGTTCCTTCGGCGCGACCGAGCGGAGATAGAACAGCGCGAATCCGAACGGCGGGTGCATGAACGAAGTCTGCATATTGACGCCGAGAATAACGCCGAACCAGATCAGGTCGATGCCGAGCTTCTCGGCCGCCGGTCCCAGCAGCGGGATCACGATGAAGGCCAGCTCGAAGAAGTCGAGGAAGAAGGCCAGCACGAATACGAGCGCGTTGACGAAGATCAGGAAGCCGACCTGGCCGCCCGGCAGCGAGGTCAGCAGATGCTCGACCCAGACGTGACCGTTGACCCCGTAAAAGGTGAGCGAAAAAATACGGGCGCCGACCAGGATGAACACGACGAAAGCCGACAGTTTCGCAGTCGATTCCGTGGCCTGCCGGATCAGGTCCCAGCTCAGCCGCCGCTTCGCGGCACCGAGAATGAGGGCGCCGGCGGCACCCATCGCGCCGCCTTCGGTCGGCGTCGCGATGCCGATGAAGATCGTGCCCAGCACCAGGAAGATCAGGAACAGCGGCGGCACCATGACGAAGGTGGTCTGCTGCGCCATTTTTGAGAGGAAGCGGAAGCCGGTGAGCTTCTCGATGCCCCAATTCAGCACCGCGACGACGAAGGCGAAGATGATGCCGTAGAACATGCTGAGCACGACGTAATCGGCACCGCGAGTGGTTGAGCTGCGCATCATGAACCATCCGAACGCGCAGCTCGCAAGGAACAGGAAACCGAGCGAAACCAGGCCCCGGTCGCCGTTCTCTTCGCGGAAGCCGATGGCCTCCTTCGGCAGGCCAGGCGCGGCCTTCGGCCAGATCATGCTCACGAGGAAGGCGTAGAGGGCATAGAGGCCGGCGAGGACGAGGCCGGGGACGAAGGCACCTTCGTACATATCGCCGACGGACTTGCCGAGCTGGTCGGCCATCACGATCAGGACGAGCGAGGGCGGGATGATCTGGGCGAGCGTGCCGGAGGCGGCGATGACGCCCGAAGCCACGCTGCGATCATAGCCATAACGCAGCATGATCGGCAGCGAGATCAGGCCCATCGAGATCACGGACGCCGCGACGACGCCGGTCGTTGCAGCGAGCAGCGCGCCGACGAAGATCACGGCATAGGCGAGGCCGCCGCGGATGGTGCCGAACAGCTGGCCGATCGTGTCGAGCAGGTCCTCGGCCATGCCCGACCGCTCCAGCACCAGTCCCATGAAGGTGAAGAAGGGGATCGCGAGCAGCGTGTCGTTGTTCATCACGCCATAGACGCGCTCCGGCAGAGCCTGGAGGAAGTCGGGATGAAACTGGCCGAGCTCGACGCCGATGATGGCGAAGAACAGGCCGACGGCGCCGAGCGAGAATGCTGCCGGATAGCCGAGCAGCAGCATGACGACCAGCGACACGAACATGATGGGCGCCATATTGGCGATGATGAATGCGGTCATGGATTCCCCCTACACCGTCGCCAACGGCTACTTCTTCTCGATCGCTTCGACGAGATGCTCGACTTCCGCTTCCAGCGCCGACACCTGTGATTCGTGCGGGTCCGGCATCAAGCCGCGCATCACTGCAATCCGCTTGATCAGCTCGGAGATGCCTTGCACCAGCAGGAAAGCGAAGCCGATCATGATCAGGGCTTTGGCGGGCCATTGCGGCAGACCGCCGGCATTGCCGGATTGCTCGTTGATCTGGAAGGAGCGCAGGAAGAACGGCACCCCGGTAATGATCATGACGATGCAGATCGGAGCGAGGAAGAATACGTGACCGACGACGTCGATGACGTTGCGCGCCTTCTTCGGCAGCGTGTTGTTCACGATGTCGATGCGGATGTGCTCATTGTCGAGCAGCGTCCAGGGCGAACAGAGCAGGAAGACGATGCTGAATAGCACCCATTGCAGCTCAAGCCACGAATTGGACGACGTGTCGAACGTCTTGCGGATGATCGCGTTGACTGCCGAAATGATAACGGCGAGCACGATCAGCCACGCAATACGTTTGCCGGTCCAGCGCGTGAACGCGTCGATTCTGCTGCTCAGCTTAAGGAGCGCTTGCAACGATAGGTCCTCCCCCGATTGTGCCCCGGCCGTCTTGACTGCGCCGAGATGGCGCGTGGCTTGTCTCGCCGCGCAGGCATGAGGCAGCCGCACCAAACCAGCGGGCGTGCCGCCAGTCAATCGGAAGTTTGTTGATAGTTAAGGGGAATAAGGCCGGAACCGAATGCCGTCAGCCGCCGGTGACGCTCATGTGCCGGGAGACGCTCGGACGGTCGTGGCGGCGGTCGATAATGAAGTCGTGGCCCTTGGGTTTCAGGCCGATGGCGCGGTCGATCGCATCCGCAAGCAATAGATCGTCGCCGGATGCACGCAGAGGTTTGCGCAAATCGGAGGCATCCTCGTGGCCGAGGCAGGTGTGCAGCGTTCCCGTGCAGGTGATGCGCACCCGGTTGCAGGATTCGCAGAAATTATGGGTCATCGGCGTGATGAAGCCGAGCTTGCCGCCGGTCTCGGCGACGCTGACATAGCGTGCCGGCCCACCGGTGGTCTCGGCCAGGTCCGTCAGCGTGAACTGCTGGGCGAGGCGGGCGCGCACCAGCGACAGCGGCAGATATTGGTCGATGCGGCCCGATCCGATCTCGCCCATCGGCATCACCTCGATCAGCGTCAGGCCCATGCCCTTGCCGTGGGCCCAGCGCATCAGCGACGGCAGCTCGTCCTCGTTGAGGTTCTTCAGCGCCACGGCGTTGATCTTGACGGCGAGCCCTGCGGCGCGCGCGGCCTCGATGCCTTCCAGCACCTTGTCGATCTCGCCCCAGCGGGTGATTTCGCGAAACTTCTTGGGATCGAGGGTGTCGAGCGAGACGTTGATGCGGCGGACGCCGCAATCGGCGAGCTCCCGCGCGTGCTTCGCCAGCTGGGTGCCGTTGGTGGTCAGCGTCAGCTCGCTCAACGCGCCGCTCGACAGATGCCGCGACAACGAGCGCACCAGCGACATCACGTTGCGGCGGACCAAGGGCTCGCCGCCGGTGAGGCGCAGCTTCTTCACGCCCTTGGCGATGAAGGCCGTACAGAGCCGATCGAGCTCCTCCAGCGTCAGCAGGTCCGCCTTGGGCAGGAACGTCATGTCTTCCGACATGCAGTAGAAGCAGCGCAGGTCGCAGCGATCGGTGACGGAGACGCGCAGGTAGGTGATGGTCCGCCCGAACGGATCGGTCATCGGGGTCGACAATGCGGCGGATCGGGTCATGCGAGAGGCCTTGTCACTTGTGGCGACGGGCGCACCTTTGCTGCAGCGGTGCGGTCGACCCAATCTAAGCATCGGACGCGGCAAGGACAATCGGGTGGTATACGTGAGTGCAGCACTGACGCATGTGACCCCCTCGGCCCGGGATTTCGGCTCGTTCGGTGCGGCTCGCAGCCGGGTTCCGCTTACGGCCGGCGAACGCCCGCGGCGCCCGTGAAGTCAGCCCTCCATGCATCCATTAGGGATGTGAGGGCAACAAATGGCAATCCTATCAAATGGTTGCTGTGTTGCTTGCCGTCATCAGGCTGATCGCGGCCGCCGGCAGGTCGCGCATGTGGTGGATCAGGCGGTCCGGCTTCAGCTCGGCGATCGGTACGTCGGTGTAGCCGAAGCTGACCCCGATCACGGGCACGCCGGCCCGCCGGGCGACGCCGACATCGGTTCCGGCATCGCCGACCATGATGCTGGCCTTCACGTCGCCGCCGGCCCGGGCCACGGTCTCGCGAAAAATGGTCGGATCGGGCTTCTGGACGCCAAAAGTGTCCGCGCCGCAGATCGCCGCGAAGCGGCGGCTGAGGTCGAGCTGGTCCAGCAGGCGCTTCGACAGCCATTCCAGCTTGTTGGTGCAGACCGCGAGGCGGTGGCCTTGCGCCGAAAACTGGTCGAGCGCAGCCTCAAGACCCTCGAAGGGGCGGGATTCCACCGCGATATGGTCGGCGTAGTACGCGATGAAATCCGCGGTCATCCGGTCCATGTCCGCGGGCGTGACGGTGCGGCCCTCCGCTTCCAGCCCCCGCTCGATCAGCTTGCGGGCACCGGCGCCGATCATGTTGCGGGCCGAGGCCATCGGCACCGGCGGCAGGCCTTCGCGGTCGAGCACGTAATTGAGGGCCGTGATCAGGTCGGGCGCCGTATCCACCAGCGTGCCGTCGAGATCGAAGACGATGGTGTGAGGGGACGTCGTCTTGAAGGAGGTCATGATTCCCAAGCGCTACCGGCCCGGTTACATCCGCGCAAGGGGCGGGCCCATAAGATCACCTTATGGGCCTGTTCCCAGACCCTGTTCCAGGCCCTGTTCTCTTGGGAAAAACGAGGCTACATAGGCGCCCGAAACCGGCCGGAATCGGCCGAGACTTCACAAGGCAGGCGCACACGTGACCATGGACCAGTTGAAGCGGCAGGCTGCGGCGCGTGCGCTGGAGGAGGTGCGCGACGGCATGCAGCTCGGGCTCGGCACCGGCTCGACCGCCAAGCACTTCGTCGAGCTGCTCGGCGAGCGCGTTGCCGCCGGGCTCAAGGTGATCGGCGTGCCGACTTCCGAGGCGACGCGGGCCGATGCGGAGCGCTGCGGCGTCAAGCTGACGACGCTGGACGAGATCGATCATCTCGACCTCACGATCGACGGCGCCGACGAGATCGACCCCGAGCTCAATCTGATCAAGGGCGGCGGCGGCGCGCTGTTGCGCGAGAAGATCGTGGCGGCCGCCTCGGACCGCATGATCGTGATTGCCGACGACAGCAAATGGGTGCCGACGCTCGGCAAGTTTCCGCTGCCGGTCGAGGTCGTCCCGTTCGGGCTCGGTGCGACGCGCCGCGCGATCGAAAAGGCATTTGCCGAATGCGGCGTTTCCGGGCAAATGGCACTCCGCAAGGCGAAAGGCGGGGACAAGGACGGCCACGTTTTCGTCACCGATGGCGGCCACTGGATCGTCGATGCCCAGCTCGGACGTATTACGGATCCCTCCGGTCTCGCCAAGGCGTTGAGCGCCATTCCCGGTGTGGTCGAGCACGGGCTGTTCGTCGGCTTGGCCAGCTCGGCCGTTCTGGCGGGCGGCGGCGGAATCCGCGTGATTGAACGGCGCAAGCCGAAAGGAGACTAGGAATGAAGAACGTCTTGAAATTCTTGCCGGCTGCGGCTCTCGCTGCGGGACTGGCCGTTTCGGCCGCCCCGGCCGTGGCGCAGCAGGCGGGCCAGAAGGCTCCCGCGGCGCCGGCCCAGCCGAAGGCTTCGCCCGCGGCGATCGCGGCGGCCAAGGAAATTCTGCAGATCAAGAACGCCGCCGCGATGTATGCGGGCGCGGTGCCGGGCATGGTCGAGAAGACCAAGGGCGCGCTGATCCAGCAGAACCTGAACTACCAGAAGGACCTCAACGAGGTCGCCCCGATCGTGGCCCAGCAGCTCAACGGCCGCCAGAGCGAGATCGGTGACGGCATGGCGCAGATTTATGCCAGCGAGTTCACCGAGCAGGAGCTGAAGGACCTCGTCACTTTCTACAAGTCGCCCTTGGGCAAGAAGCTGATCGATGCCGAGCCGCGCGCGATCGGGCAGAGCATGGCGTTCATGAACACTTGGGCCCAGAGCTTCTCGGAAACCGTGATGGGCGCCTTCCGTGCCGAGATGCGCAAGCGTGGCAAGGAGATCTGAGCGCACCTATCTGAAGGGGCGTTCCAGAAAAGGGGTCGGAGTGGACAATGGCTGATTTCGACGTCGACCTCTTCGTCATCGGTGGCGGCTCGGGCGGCGTCCGCGCCGCCCGCATCGCGGCCGGCTACGGCGCCCGCGTCATGATCGCGGAAGAGTACCGCATGGGCGGCACCTGCGTGATCCGCGGCTGCGTGCCGAAGAAGCTGTTCGTGATCGGCTCGCATGTCCGTCAGGAGCTCGAGGACGCCGCCGGCTTCGGCTGGACCGTTCCGCCCGCAAGCTTCGACTGGGCGACGCTGATCGCCAACAAGGACAAGGAGATCGCGCGGCTGGAGGCGGCCTACACCGCCAACGTCGAGAAATCAGGCGCGCAGATCGTCAAGTGCCGCGCGGTGATCGAGGACAAGCACACCGTCCGCCTGCTCGAGAACGACAAGAAGGTCACGGCGAAGTACATCCTGATCGCCACCGGCGGCGCGCCCAATCATGGCGCGGCGATCCCCGGCATCGAGCACGTGATCTCCTCCAACGAGGCGTTTCATCTGAAGAAGCTGCCGAAGCGGATCGTGATCCAGGGCGGCGGCTATATCGCGCTGGAATTCGCCGGCATCTTCGCCGGCTTCGGCTCCGACGTCACGGTAATCTATCGCGGCGACAACATTCTTCGCGGCTTCGACGAGGATGTCCGGACCCATGTCCGCGCCGAGATGGAGAAGCATGGCATCACCATCCTCACCGGCTGCACCGTGACCAAGGTCGACCGCCACGGCGAGGACTTCACCACGCATTTGTCGAATGGCTCGAGCCTCGCCTCCGACCAGGTGATGTTCGCGATCGGCCGCCATCCGAACGTCGCCAATCTCGGGCTGGAGAATGCCGGCGTCGCCATCAATCCCGCGAACGGCGGCATCGCGGTCGACCATTTCTCCAAGAGCTCGGTCGACAGCATCTATGCCATCGGCGACGTCACCCACCGCTTCAACCTGACGCCGGTCGCGATCCGCGAGGGCCATGCCTTCGCCGACACGGTGTTCGGCAAGCGCGAGGTGCGGGTCGATCACGCCAACATCCCGACGGCCGTATTCTCGCAGCCGGAGGTCGGCACGGTCGGCCTGACGGAAACCGAGGCGCGCGCGCAATTCAGCCACGTCGACATCTACAAGACGACGTTCCGGCCCATCAAGGCGACGATGTCCGGCCGCGACACCCGCGTGCTGATGAAGCTCGTGGTCGACGGCGCGACCGACCGCGTGCTCGGCTGCCACATCGTCGGCGATGCCGCCGCCGAGATCACGCAAGCCGTCGCGATCGCGGTGAAGATGAAGGCGACCAAGGCCGATTTCGACGCGACCATCGCGCTGCATCCGACGGCGGCCGAAGAGCTCGTCACCATGCGCACCCCGACCGCACGGCACGTGCGGCAGGCGGCGGAGTAGAGGCGCGAGCGGTTCTTGCTTAGTCTCCCGTCGCTCCGCGAGGAGGCGGGCAAGCATGCCCGTGATCCGCATGATGCGGTTCCGCACCTCCGTCCATTTTCCTGAGCAATGCGAGCGCGGAAGTTCCTGTCGGGAACACGCCACCGATCGGGTGGGGCCTTGCTCAATTGACTTAAATCAAGTGCGCAAGGTGCTGGAAGAGAATTGATTGCCTCCGGTGCCGCTGGCGCGAGCATTCAATTCTGAAGACAGCAGTCGCCGGCACCTCACTACCCGGGAGGATGCTATGGTTCGATACAGTCTGATCGGCTTTGCGGCCGCGATCCTCGTAGCGGCCAGCCTTGTTCCTGATGATGCATTTGCACGCCGCGGTGGAGGTGGCGGCTTTCGCGGTGGGGGAGGTTTTCACGGCGGCGGCATGAGCGCGCGGGGCTTTCATGGTGGCGGCATGAGGGCAGCCCACGTTCGAGGCGGCGCCGTTCATGCAGGACGCATCCACGGTGGTCGGGGCTATCGAGTGGCCGGAGGTCCACGGCCTTCGCACCCAATAGCAGGACGTCCAGGCTATCCAGGTCGTCCAATCGCCGGCCGGCCGGGACGACCGATCGCGGGTTACCCGGGATACGGTGGCGGCTATTATCGGCCGGGTTGGGGTTACGGTGCTGCCGCTGTAGGCGCCGCCGCGGCGGCGGGAGCCTACGGGTACTACAACAATTACAACAGCGGTTGCTACTACGATACCTACGGCAGCTACGTCTGCCCTGGTCAATATCCGTATCAGTATTGAGAGAAGCGAGGGAGCGGGGCGGCCGTGCCCCTCGCTCTCTCAGCGACCGCTGCGAATAGGGCGATCTTCTTCGCGGTGCCTTCGCATTTGCCCGTCAGTCTTGCCCTGAGCCAAGCGTCCAAGAAGCTTCTCTCGCTTGCTGGCTCAGACGGGGCACGAGCGATACATGGCCTGCAGCGGGCCTCCACTAAGAAATATCGTTCGCCGCGTTAACCCGCCGCGTTGGGCTATCCAGCGACGCACCGGCCCCGGATACATCGAATAAATCATGCGCGTCGCGCCGGGGTTTGTCACGGGCTGTCCGCGATGCCCAATGTCCCAAGCGGCGTGAAACGCGAGTTCTGCACGTGAAGTGACGCAAATCCTGTTCGAGGGCAAGGTCGCCAAGACAATCGTGCAGGCAGATGCGCAGAAGCCGTCGATCATTACGTCCCGACCTGAAGCGCGCAGCCGCTCATAACGATCGATATATTTTCCGATCCTTCCGCCGGGATCGTATGCGATCCGTACGGCGGCCGCCTCGCTTGAGCATGATCCAGCTAATACGAGCATTGTAACGAGAAGCCCCATCCAGCGTTTCATGCCTATCGCCCCAAAAGGTCGACTGTTCCCTGAGCTCCATTTTGACAATCAGAGCCGCAGGGAATTGATCTACATCAATTGGTGACAGGACATGAGCGGTTCAGTCGAGGGGCCAACTAGCAGCGCGCATCACGTAGGGAGCAAGGGGATGTGGGTCCTGATGTACGTCTTCTCCTACTCAGTCAGCCCCGCCGCCACCAGTGACAAGGCGGAATGGAGGCTCCTCCCAACCGTCGTGTTCCAGGAGTTCACGAGTGAGGAGCGCTGCCGGAAGGCCAAGACTACACTTGAAGGCAGCTTGAGCGAGGCCGGAGCCAAGCTCAGAAGCGGTTTGGAAGATTTGAAGAGCCTAGGGAAAGCCGATCCGACGCAGATCATCATCGCATACAACGTCGAATGCCTTCCGAAGTAAACTTCGGCCATGGACCCGCCTGCGCAACAGCGGGAGGCACGAAAGCATTCGGAAAAGAACCTGTCAATGTTCGTTGATGCAGCGGAGCGCGGCCAGGCCACGATTGATGATGACTGCCTGGTAGGGATGGCAGAGGCAACCTTGCGCATGCAGCACCGGCATCGGCAGATGGCATCCCGAACCTGCGCGCGAATGCGAGCGGATCAAGGCTCAGCGCGCGCAAGCCAACTCTGCGCGGTGAGGCCGAACGTTCACTTTTGGACCTTTGCCCGCAGGAGTTCGATGTAAGTTTGTCGGGCAGGTGGAAATGTAATCCATGCGAGACCGTGTTTATCTTGTGCTCGCCGTGTCAGCCAGCATATTCACAATCGCAGCCGTTTCTGTCCTCGCCCTAAGCTTTTGATTGCCAACTAGCGTGCCCGACGCTCGCGACTGTCGAAGAAGGGCCGTTCGAACTGCTGACCGCCGTCGCAGCGGAGGAGTCACGAGACACGACAAGAGGCAAATGACCGACATTTTGCTCAGCCCTCACGAGAAGCGCTTTCTTAGGCGCCTGGCCGCCGGGAAAACAGACGCGGAGATCGCTGTCCGGCTTGGAGGCAGCTGCAAGCAAATCGCAGAACAGCGAGCGCGATTGTTGGCGAAGCTCGGAATCACGGCTCCAGAGGAGATCGCCGACACAACAAAGCGACTTGCGAGCTGGAGCACTTACAGAGGCGTTACGTAACGCGGGGCATCAGGCATCTTTGTCGCGCGGCCTGCTGCTCCAAGTACCAGTTCTGCGTCAGAAGGCCTCGGGCGCCTAACTGCGAGCCGCCTAGCCGTACAAATACCCGACCGGCTTGCCTTCCGTGCGCAGGGGGCGCACGTCCTTTTGCGTGATGATCTGGCCGGCGAGGCCGTCGATCTCGTCGCGCTGCGTCGCCGTCCAGCTGCGCAGCTCGTTCATGCCCTTGAGCAGGCCGAGGCGGAGGACCTGCGTGTTTTCGCCGACGCCGATCAGGCTGATGGAATCCTTGCCCGCCGTCACCACGTCGCCGGCAGAGAGTTCAAAGCTCTCGCCGGACCTTTTCTTGAACTCGGCCGTGCCGCGAATGACGCGATAGATCACGACCTCGCCCTTGGCAAAGCAGGTCGCGTCCGCCGCGGCAGACGTGCTCTTCGGCAAGAGCGCGTGGCCACGCGGGTCGGTTGCGATGATGTGGCCGGTGACGAGATGCCCGCTCGGAATCTCGATGCCGATATCGCGCACGTAAACCGGCATCGCCGATCTGACAGGACTGTCGGTGAGCGGCTTGAACAGCGCGTCGAGTGCAAGGGGATCCTGAAGCCAGAAGCCGGCATCGGCCGGGCGGTCGTGCAGCGGATGGCTCCAGGCCACGCGCGGCGTTTCGTCCTCATTGATCTGATCCGGGCCGACAATGGTCGGATTCGGAAAGGTGGTGGGATCGGTGATGAAGGCTTCGAGAAATTTGCCGGAATAGCCCATCGAGATCGGATCGGGCACCACCGTCTGCGGCGTCTTCAAATTCTCTTCGGTCGACAGGCCCGACCAGGTGTAGAACAGCTGGCGATGCACGATCGCGCTTTGCAGCATCACCGCGCCCGGGCCGACATTGTACCAGCGGCCGTCATAGTCGAAGGTGAACGCGCCCGAGGTGACCAGCACGAGCTGAAAGCCGCCCGGCGGCAGATGCAAATGGAAGTCGGTAGGGCCGGTGTCGGGCCGATAGATCGGCAGATTGGTGGCGACCTCGTGCAGCAGGAAGGTTTCGTTGTTGGCGTGGAAGCCTTCGTTGGCGCGGTTGTAGAGCGCCTGCGGCCGGTAGGTCGCCTCGAAATTCGCATTCTTGTCGCGATCGATCGCCACGAAGTCCTGATCGTTGAGACGCAGCCGGGCGCCGTTCGGATGGGTGAGACCGGTGAATTTGATGTCTCCCGCAGCATGCACGTTCATGGCATTCTCCGATCTGAGGCCATTCATCCCGGAAGCCGAGCGCACGTGACTGGCCGCTCCTCATCGTGGCCGGGCAGGGACTTGGCCTGATGCTGTCTTGCGAATTTCAGGCCAGCCGGAGCGCAATGCGGCGCGCTGGTCCGCCGGCTGCACGCGACGCGCAAATAATCGAGATTGCACCTGAGGTTAGACAATAGGTTGCGCCGAACTCGCCCGACCTGTCCTGGCAATCCGTCAGCGGGCGCAGCGGCTTGTCTTGTCTAATTTGTCGGCATGCCCTGCAAAAGCGCATGCAGCCGGCCCCGGCGACGGGCACCCGGCACGGTTCAGTCGAATGATCGCGGGAGCGCCGGCTCGGGCTTGCCGGACGGGCTGCCTGCCCATTTCGCCATGTCCATGGCGCGCGCGTCGAAGCCTTCGCACCAGAGGCAGCTCGGCTCCGTGTGGCCGTGGGCGGTCAGCATCGGGACAAGCGCATGGCCGCAGCCGGTGCAGGGTGTGGTGCGATTCATGCGCTTCTCCAACGATCTCCGTAACTCAGGAATGGCATTTTCGTCGCGCAAGCTTGCGCGGGCGCTATGACGGCGCAGAAGCGCTGCGATGCACAGGCGCGCTCGTTCCCGACAGCGTAGAGGTAGCGATCCATTGTGACACGGCTGCGATGTCGTCGCCGCTTTCGCGATAGGCGCGAAGCTGGAATTCCGCCGAGCTGCCGCGGGCGACGATGGTGCGGCAGTGTTCGATCTCCGCGGAGCAGTTCAATGCGGCTGCGTCCTCCGCAATGTCGTCGATCACCCCGGTGAGCAGCTCCGAGATCGTCACCGGCCCGTCCTTGGAGGCGAAGATGCAGTCGGTGCCGTAGCGCTGGGCACGCCATTTGTTCTCGACCGCGATCGCGCGCTCGACCGCAGTGACCTCCCGGGACAGCTGAGGGCGCAGATAGAGATGCCGCGTCAGGCAGCGGTAGAGCGAGGCGATGGCAACCGCGTCGTCGACGAAGGTGCAGGTGTCGGGCGCGCGAAGCTCCAGCGTCGGATGCTTCATGGAAGGGCGCATTGCCCACCAGATGTGGCTTTCGTCCGGGATCACGCCGGAGCGCTGCAACGCGCCGACATAAGCATCGAAATCCTGCTTGCCTTCGAACAATTCGGGCAGGCCGGTGCGCGGCAGCTCGGAATAAGCCGCGAGGCGGTAGCCCTTCAATCCGGTCTTGTGGGAATTCCAGAACGGCGAGGACGCCGACAGCGCGATGAACAACGGCAGGTGCGGCAGCATCGCCCGCATCACCGCCATGCGCTTCTCGGGATCAGGCAACTGCACGTGCACATGCATGCCGCACATCATGTTGCGGTGACCGATGCTGCGCAGATCCTCGATCATCTCCTCGTAGCGCGGTTTCGGGCTGGGCTGCGACATGCGCCAGACTGCGCTCGGGTGCGTGCCGCAGGCCATGATCACGAACCCGTATTGCGCAGCGACGTTCGCGACCTCGCGTCGCAGGAAGCGCAGCTCCTCGCGCGCGTCGTTCACGTCGACATGAACGTTGGTTGCGACCTCGAGCTGCGATTGCAGCATCTCGCGCATGGCCTGGCCGCCGGTCGACCAGTTTGCCGATTCGAACAGCTCGTTGGGCGTGCGGATCGCGACCTCGAAGCTGCGGCGGTCCGCGAGGAAGTATTCCTCCTCGATGCCGAAGGAATATTCCGCCGGATTGCCGCCGCCGCCGGCAGAACGGATGACGACATGCTGCTTGTCCTCGGAAGGGGCAAGACGCAGCAGCTTTGAAACGTCTGAAGCAAATGTCATTGGCCACCGGCGCGGTCACTACCTGCGGGCGATAATCCGTCTGATTGTGGCCGGTTCCGCACCCGATGTACTGGAAATTGCAGGTTCGAACGGAACAATTTTGACGGCTTCGGACGCTCGCGCGATCAGGGCATGGTTCGGCGGGACTTCCGCCCAGTCCGATTCCTTATCGAACGGCTCGGAGACGACGATGACTTGCCCGCCGTCCTCGCGGAAGTAGAGCGTGTTCGCGGCATCGTTCACCGAGACCCGAAATGCGTAGAGGTCGCGGCCGTTGGCAATCGCGCTGGTAAAGCGCAGCCGTTCGTGAAGCCCGTCTTCATTGACGAATCCGAGGAGCGATTGCAGCACGGACTGGGTCGCGCCGAGCGGATCGTGCTCGAGACCGGCCCCCATCATGGCCAGGAACACGGCTTCCGAATCCGTCGTGCCCAGCCGGGACGGATAGTAGGCATCGGGAATCAGCGCCTCGACTTTGCGCCGCAGCCGATTCCAGCTGCCGACGAATCCGTTGTGCATGAACATCCAGTGCCCGCAGGCAAAGGGATGACAATTCTGCCGCGTCACCGCCGTGCCGGTTGCGGCACGCACATGGGCGAAGAACAGATGCGAGCGCAGATGCCGGCAGAGGTAGCGCAGGTTTTCGTCCGACCACGCCGGGCGCGTCTCGCGATAAAGGCCCGGCTCGGGGTGCTCGCCATACCAGCCGAGACCAAAGCCGTCTCCGTTCGAGCCCGCCGTGGACTGAAGCGAGCGGATGCTCTGGGCAATCAGCGAATGCTCGGGCTCGGTAACATAGGGTTCGAACGAGGTGGTTTCGCCCCGGTATGCGATCCAGCGGCACATGCGGGTTCCTGCCAGGCGGTTTGATGCATCGCGAGGTGCATCAACACTTGTCACGGACGCATGGTTCCGGCTGCGAAAGGGTTGCATGACCGATCCCGCAACGCCGAACCGATGCGGCGGCTGGTCGCAGCCAGTCCGCCTTGATTCCGACAGGCGTACCTATATTTCTGAAGCGAACAAGAATCCGGGCCCCTCTGGCGAGGACGTCGACGTCGTCGGCAAACCTCGCGATGTCGGATGACCAGTCCCGCGCGAATGCGATGGATCGGCCGATTGTCGGGCCCCTGTTCGTTTTTCCGACCATTCGTCGCCATCGCAGCTCCGTGCGGCCATTTCGCAAGTTAAGGGAGCTACGATGTCCGGAACCGAAACCTCAGATCCGATCGAGATCACGGAACCGTCCAGCCTGAATGAGCAGGCCACGGCGGCCGTGGTGATCGTGGGCGCGCTGGTAGCGGTGGCCGACCGGCGCGTCTCAGCCGTCGAACGCGACGAGGTGATCCGTTTCATCAGAGACCGCAAGCTGGCGCCGCACATCGGCGACGAACGGCTCCGTGCCATGTTCGACGAACTCGCCGAACGGCTCGAAGAGCCGGATTTTGCCAACGTCGTGATCGATACGCTGCGACCGGTTTCGAACCTGCCGCTCTCGTCGCATCTGGTGGAGCTGTCGGAGCGCGTTGCTGCCGCAGACGAGGACGTACATCCCCACGAAGTCCAGGCGATTAAATTGTTGCGCTTGCTGACGCTGGTGCTGCCGCGCGCGAAGCCGGTTGGGGCGAGTGCGCCGGGCCCCAAGCTGCAGGCCGCCTCGAAGGGGTAAGCATGAGCACGATTTCGAACGAGCGCGCCGGGCAAACCGAGGGGAACACCGACCAGATCGCTGGTGGAGACCCGCGCCTGGCCAAGCTCGTCGACCGCCTGCCGCCGCGCATGAGCGACACCCTGACCTATCTGCTCAAGCCGTCCAGCCGCTGGGTCAGGATCCCCTCGGGCACGCTGCTGGTCGTCGGCGGTGTGCTCTCCATCCTCCCGGTGCTCGGCGTCTGGATGCTGCCGCTCGGCCTTGCTCTGCTCGCCGAGGACGTGCCTGCGCTGCGCTCCTCCCGTTCAAAAGTCTTCGATTGGATCGAGCGGCGCAAGCCGCATTGGCTCGATCCGTCTGCCTCTAGGAATGATCAATCATGACTGAACTCATCACCGCCGAAGCGCTGTCCGCGCTGCTTCAAGTCATCCTGATCGATCTCGTGCTCGCCGGCGACAATGCCGTCGTCATCGGCCTTGCGGCTGCCGGCCTGCCGGCCGAGCAGCGCCGCCGCGCCATCATCGTCGGTATCGCCGCTGCCACCGCATTGCGCATCGCCTTCGCCGGCGTTGCGACCCAGCTTCTGCAAGTGATCGGCCTTCTGCTCGCCGGCGGCGTGTTGCTGCTCTGGGTCTGCTGGAAGATGTGGCGCGAGCTGCGCGAGCAGTCCGCGCATGCGAAAGAACTCTCATTCGATAGTGGCGGCGCAGGTGCTGCGCCGGTACAGCAGCCGGTAAAGCAGAAAACTTTCGGCCAAGCGGCGGTGCAGATCGTCGCCGCCGACGTGTCGATGTCGCTCGACAACGTGCTCGCGGTCGCGGGCGCCGCGCGGGAGCATCCCTACATCCTGGCCTTCGGCCTGCTCTTGTCGGTTGGGATGATGGGCGTTGCCGCGGATCTGCTTGGCCGTTTGCTCCAGAAGCAGCGCTGGGTGGCCTATGTCGGCCTCGCCATCATCCTTTACGTCGCGTTTGAGATGATCTATCGCGGCACGCTGGAACTTGCACCGGTGATTGCGAGTCTCTGAGGCGACAATCGACCGCAATCCGGAGTGATCAATGACGCCTGAACCCAAAGCACCTTCGGCGCGGGCCGCGCCGTTGCCGCCGGTCGGCCTGCTTCCGAAGCTGATCTTCGGCTCGCGCTGGCTGCAGCTGCCGCTCTATGTTGGCCTCATCGTCGCCCAGGCCGTCTATGTGCTGTTGTTCCTGAAGGAGCTCTGGCACCTCGTCTTGCATTCGTTCGACGCCAGCGAGCAGCAGATCATGCTGGTCGTGCTCGGGCTGATCGACGTCGTCATGATCTCGAACCTTCTGATCATGGTAATCGTGGGTGGATACGAGACCTTCGTTTCCCGGCTGAACCTCAGCGGCCATCCGGACGAGCCGGAATGGCTCGGTCACGTCAATGCCAGCGTGCTCAAGATCAAGCTCGCAATGGCGATCATCGGCATCTCCTCGATCTCGCTGCTCAGGACCTTCATCGAGGCCGGCAATCTCGGCACGACCCGCAGCAATTTCACCGAGAGCGGGGTGATGTGGCAGGTGCTGATTCATATGACCTTCATCGTCTCGGCGGTCGGCATCGCCTGGGTCGACCGCCTCAGCGAGAGCGGCCATCGCAAGGAAGCCGAGCACGGCTGATAAGCTGGCCGCCCAATACCTCCCGAGCGGCCAATCCTGGAGCCCGCCTGATCGTCCGGTTGGGCGGGCTCTCTTTTCGAGATCGATAAAATTGTCTGCAATCGGTTCAGCGCCGGCAAACGCTGCCGACAAGAAGCCGGGCGCCTTAAACCAGGCCTTTGGAACCGATCTGCATCCTGCCCGCAAAAAGGGCAGGGCATCGGCATGACAGTTCTCAGGGAGATCGTCGCAGCGGTCGCGGGAGTCTACGCGCTCCTGCTGGTCTGTGACGCATTGTTCGGCGTCGGCGAGGCACGCTTCGACGACGCTTATTACCGCGCCAGCTTCTACGCACCGCGGCCGAAGGAGTTTCGGTTCGCGAGCGACACGCCGCCGGCGGTGCGCGTCAGCGACGCCTTCGCGCAGTTCGCGCCATCCGACGCCAAGCCGAACCGGCGCTACTCGTCGCTGACGACGATCATCCGCTAGTGGATGACACCTTTTCCCTGCGGCCATCCTTCGAGACGCCCGCTTTAGGCGGGCTCCTCAGGATGAGGGCGGAGCATGTGGCGGCAGTTTCAACGGGCACCGACCCTGATTAGCCTCATCCTGAGGAGGCGCGTAAGCGCCGTCTCGAAGGACGAGGCGGGCCGCAGACCGCCGCTAGAAGTCATTTGCAATAGCCCTGATCCGGGAGAGGTGAACAACCTCATTCCCCCTGAATCCATTCCGCGACGCCGCGCCACAGCGTGTCGCGGTGCTCGGGGCGGAAGAAGCCGAAATGGCCTATTGCCTTGGCGCCGACGTCGGACGGTTTGACCATCAGCACCTCCGGCTTGATCGCAGTGAATCCGCTCGCGAGCAGCTCGACCGCGGGCCGCGTCGCCCAGGGATCGTCGGAGAAGCATAGCGAGCGCAACTCGCCCTTGTACCTGGCGAAGTTCTCGAGTGCCGGCAGCTTTGAATCGAACAGATAGCGCGGGCTCGAGACCCATTCGGTCCATTGCAGGAAGACGCCCTTGGGCAAATCCTCGCCGACACCGGCCCAGCCCGGTGCGTAACCGAGTGCATGGACCAGCGGCACACCGACAAAATTCATGAAGGCGTAGACCCGGTATTTTTCCGGCGAGGCCATCAACCGCCATGTCGCGGCCTGCGAGGCCACCAAGGCGGCGCGCGAGATATCGCTGTTGTTCGCGATCAGCCCGAGCGCCTGGCCGCCGAAGGAATGGCCGATATAGGCGAGCGGCAGGGCATGATAGCGCTCGCGCATCCAGCTGACCGCGGCGGTGACGTCGAGCGCAGCCCAGTCCGACATCGAGGCCTTGAAGCCGACCAGCGATTTCGGCTGGTTGTAGCCGACCATCGCCGGCAGGCGGGAATCGCCGATGCCGCGATAATCGTAGGTCAGTACCGCGCAGCCGCGATGGGCGAGGTAGGAGGCAAAGCCCCGATAGATCTTTCGCGGCACGGCGGTCGCCGAATTGATCAGGACGGCATGGCGCTTGGCGCCTCGCGGCAGGAACAGGGTGCCGGTCAGGGCATAGCCGTCGGCTGCCGGGAAGCTGATCTCGTCGATGAAAACGTCATCCAGTGCCGCGCCCATGGCGATCGGTGTCCTGTCGGATTCCTGAGCCCGCCCAAGCAAATGCGAATTCGGCTTTGGCCGCAATGGTTTGCGCTGCGAAATGGATTTACAACTGGCGGGGCGTGGCCGGCCTGTGTATAAGGCGGCCCTCGCAACCCCTAGATCAGGTTGTGATTTTTGCTTCACGGAGAGATTGCGATGTCCGAGCGGTGGACGCCCGAGTCCTGGCGCAGCAAGCCGGTGCTACAGGTGCCCGAATATCCCGACGCCAAGGCTCTGGCCGACGTCGAGGCGCAGCTTGCGACCTTTCCGCCGCTGGTGTTCGCAGGCGAGGCGCGCAATCTGAAGAAGGCCTTGGGCCGCGTTGCGGCCGGCGAGGCCTTCCTGCTGCAGGGCGGCGACTGCGCCGAGAGCTTCGCCGAGCACGGCGCCAACAACATCCGCGACTTCTTCCGCGTGCTGCTGCAGATGGCGGTGGTGCTGACCTATGCCGGCGCGGTGCCGGTGGTGAAGGTCGGCCGCATCGCCGGCCAGTTCGCAAAACCGCGTTCGTCGGCGACCGAGAAGGTGAATGGCGTCGAGCTGCCGAGCTATCGCGGCGACATCGTCAACGACATCGCCTTCACCAGCGAAGCGCGCATTCCCGATCCGCAGCGCCAGCTGATGGCCTATCGCCAGTCCGCCGCGACGCTGAACCTGCTCCGCGCGTTCGCCACCGGCGGCTTCGCCAATCTCGGCAGCGTGCATCAATGGATGCTGGGTTTCCTCAAGGATAGCCCGCAGTCACGCCGCTACAAGGAGCTGGCCGACCGCATCTCGGACGCGCTCAACTTCATGCGCGCCTGCGGCCTCGACCTCGAGAGCCATCCGGAGCTGCGTGCCACCGATTTCTACACCAGCCATGAGGCGCTGCTGCTCGGCTACGAGCAGGCCATGACCCGCGTCGATTCCACCACCGGCGACTGGTACGCGACCTCGGGCCACATGATCTGGATCGGCGACCGCACCCGCCAGCTCGATCACGGCCATGTCGAATATTTCCGCGGCATCAAGAATCCGATCGGGCTGAAGTGCGGCCCCTCGCTCAAGGTGGACGAGCTGCTGAAGCTGATCGACGTGCTCAATCCCGACAACGAGCCGGGCCGGCTGACGCTGATCGGCCGCTTCGGCTCCGACAAGATCGGCGAGCATCTGCCGAACATGGTCCGCGCCGTGAAGCGCGAGGGCCGGGTGGTGGTCTGGTCGTGCGATCCCATGCACGGCAACACCATCAGCTCGACGTCCGGCTACAAGACTCGCCCGTTCGACCGCATCCTGTCCGAGGTGAAGTCGTTCTTCGCGGTCCACGCCGCCGAGGGCACCCATGCCGGCGGCGTGCATCTGGAGATGACCGGCCAGGACGTCACCGAATGTCTCGGCGGCGCCCGCGCGATCACGGACGAGGATCTCAACGACCGCTACCACACGGTCTGCGATCCCCGCCTCAACGCCGAGCAATCCATCGATATGGCGTTCCTGGTCGCGGAGCTGCTCAAGCAGGAGCGCGCCGGCAAGGCTCAGCCGATTCCGGCCGCAGCGGGGCTGTAAGACCTTGCTGCGGATCTGGAAGGCCACGATCAATTCCCGCAACGGGCTGGCCTTTGCGTTCCGGTCGGAGCAGGCCGTCCGCGAGGAGATATTCGCGCTGCTGCTGTCGGTGCCGCTCGCCTGGTTCATCGGCGCCACCGCGATGCGCGCGGTCGAATTGGTGTGCTCTGTCGCTTTCGTGCTGACGGTCGAGCTGCTCAATACCGCGATCGAGAAGCTCGCCGACCGGCTGACCTTGGATCACGACAAGCAGATCGGCCGCGTCAAGGATATGGGTTCGGCCGCGGTTGGCGTTGCGCTCTTGATGACCGGCGCGTTCTGGATCATTGCCATCATCGAGCGATTGGGGTTCCTGTAACTCGGGATCGGATAAAGCGGCCATGACCGAACGTCTCGACACATTCGCGGTCTCGCTCGCCCAGCTCAATCCGACCATGGGCGACGTGGACGGCAATGCGGCCAAGGCGCGCGCGGCGCGGGCGCAGGCCAAGTCCGACGGCGCCGATCTCGTGTTGTTTCCGGAACTGTTCATCGCCGGCTATCCGCCGGAAGACCTGGTGCAGAAGCCCGCCTTCCAGGCCGCCTGCCGCGCCGCGATCGAAAGCCTCGCGCGCGAGACCGCCGATGGCGGGCCTGCGATGCTGGTCGGCACGCCCTGGGTCGAGGAGGGCATGCTCTACAATGCCTGTGCGCTGCTCGACGGCGGGCGCATCGCGAGCCTGCGTTTCAAGTGCAACCTGCCGAATTACGGCGTGTTCGACGAGAAGCGGCTGTTTTCGCGCGGCCCTGCCGCCGGTCCCGTCACTGTGCGCGGCGTGCGCATCGGCGTGCCGATCTGCGAGGACATCTGGCTGGAGGAGTCCGAGGACTACGAGAACGTGGTCGAGACGCTGGCCGAGACCGGCGCCGAGATCATCCTGGTGCCGAACGGCTCGCCTTACGCCCGCGACAAGAACGACGTGCGCCTGTCGGTCGCGGTGGCGCGCGTCACGGAGAGCGGGCTGCCGCTGGTCTATCTCAACCAGGTCGGCGGCCAGGACGAGCTCGTGTTCGACGGCGCATCCTTCGCGCTCAATGGCGATCTCTCGCTCGCGGCGCAGCTGCCGGCCTTCGAAGAGGGCATCGTCACGCTGCCCTTCAGCAGAAACGGCGATGACTGGCGCTGCAGCGGGCCGATCGCCGAGCTGCCCGAAGGCGACAAGGCCGACTACGCCGCCTGCGTGCTGGGCTTACGCGATTACGTCGCCAAGAACGGCTTTCCAGGCGTGCTGCTCGGCATCTCCGGCGGCATCGATTCGGCGCTCTGCGCGGCGATCGCGGTCGACGCGCTCGGCGTCGACCAGGTGCATGGCGTGATGCTGCCTTACCGCTACACCGCGCCGCATTCGATCGCGGATGCCGGCGAGCTCGCCGGCCATCTCGGCATCCGCTACGAGGTGCTGCCGATCGCCGAAGCCGTGACCGGGTTCGAGACGATCCTGTCCGGCATCTTCAAGAACCTGCCGCCCGATATCACCGAGGAGAACCTCCAGGCCCGCACCCGCGGCACGCTGCTGATGGCGATCTCCAACAAGACCGGGCTGATGGTGGTGACGACCGGCAACAAGTCGGAGATGTCGGTCGGCTACGCCACGCTTTATGGCGACATGAACGGCGGCTTCAACCCGATCAAGGACATCTACAAGACGCAGGTGTTCCGGCTGGCAAGCTTGCGCAATTCCTGGAAGCCGGAGGGCGCGCTCGGCCCCGCGGGCGAGGTGATCCCGCCGGACATCATCACGCGCCCGCCGACCGCGGAGCTGCGCGAGAACCAGACCGATCAGGACTCGTTGCCGCCTTACGACGTCCTCGATGCCATCCTGGAGCGCCTGGTCGAGCGCGAGGAGCCGCTCGACCAGATCATCGCCGCCGGCTTCGACCGCGAGACGGTGACCCGGATCGACCATCTGCTCAACGTCGCCGAATACAAGCGCCGCCAGGCCGCGCCTGGGGTGAAGGTGACACCGAAGAATTTCGGGCGCGACCGCCGTTATCCCATCACCAACCGTTTTCGCGACAAGGGCCAGCCGTTGCCGGCGACGGATGAGGCGCTGGTGTCACGTGGAAGCACGGCGTCAATCGACGCATTCGAGGGGTGAAGCCTAGCCTGAGCGACGGCAGGCGCTATGACGGGGTTGCGAAAAACAGCACCCTTAGGAAGTGCGTGTATTCGGATTCGAGCACCATGATCGACACAAATACCAATACCACGACCGGCGGCAGCAGGATGGCATAGGTCAAGGCCAGCCGCTCCCAGGCCATGTGCATGAAGACGGCGACGATCAGGCCGGCCTTCAACATCATGAACAGCAGGATCAGCGACCACCTCAGATAGCCATGCAGGCCAAAGTAGTCGACGAGGTAGGAGAACGTGCTGAGGACGAACAACCAGCCCCAGACCACGAGGTAGAGCTTGATCGGGTGCTGTTGCCCCTTGGCGTGAACGGCTTCCGTTGCCACTGCGCCGTGCGCCGGAGCGTGGAGCCGTTCTTCCATGTGTACCGCCGCGTTTGTCATGCGCCGACCTCACCAAAGATAGAAGAATGCGAAGATGAACACCCACACGAGATCGACGAAGTGCCAGTACAGGCCCGTGATCTCGACGATCTCGTAATTCCCCCTTCGGCTCGTGAAAAAGCCGCGCCTCTCGACGTCGAAGTCGCCACGAAAGACCTTTCGCGCGATGGCGATCAGGAAGATCACACCGAACGTCACGTGGGTGCCGTGGAAGCCGGTGATCATGAAGAAGCTCGCACCAAACTGCGGGGCGCCCCATGGATTGCCCCAGGGCCGGACGCCCTCCATGATCAGCTTGGTCCATTCGAAGGCCTGCATTCCGACGAAGGTCGCGCCGAAGGCTGCAGTGACCAGCATCAGGATCGCGGTTCTCACGCGGTCGCGGCGGTAGCCGAAATTGACGGCCATCGCCATCGTACCGCTGCTGCTGATCAGCACGAAGGTCATGATGGCGATCAGGATCAGGGGCATGTGGTTGCCCGCGATATTGAGGGCGAAGACTTCGCTGGGATTGGGCCACGGCACGGTCGTCGACATGCGCGCCGTCATGTAGGAGAGCAGGAAGCAACTGAAGATGAAGGTGTCGCTGAGGAGGAAGATCCACATCATGGCCTTGCCCCAGGACACATTCTTGAAGGCGCGCTGATCGGACGCCCAGTCGGCGGCGATGCCGCGCCAGCCTTCAAGCGGCGCAGGCGATTGGCCCGGATTTGTCAGCACGGTCTCAGCCATCTGGTCTCGCCTCCCTAGCTCAGCAATTGGCGGCAGATGTCGACGAAATCGTCGGTCCAGCCGGTGAGAAGACCGAGCAGGACAAGCCAGACCAACAGCAGGAAGTGCCAGTAGATGGCGCACAGCTCCACGCTCAAGCGCATGTCGGCGATCTCGGCGCCGCGCCACATCTTGGCCGAGGTTCGGCCCAAGGCCACCAGACCGCCCGTCAGATGCAGCCCGTGCACTGCGGTCAACAGGTAGAAGAAGGAATTCGCTGGATTGGACGCCACGAAATATCCCGCAGCCCCGAGCCGTTGCCAGGCCAGGAGCTGCCCGGCGAGGAAGATCACGGCAGATGCTCCGCCCACGAGCAGACCGATCATGACGCCTTCAGTATCGTGTCGGCGCGCGGCCACATACGACCATTGCAGCGCGACACTGCTCAGGACCAGGACGCCCGTGTTGACCCACAGCAGCCGCGGCACCGGCAGCGGCCGCCAGTCCGCCACGCTCATGCGCATCGAGTAGGCGCTGATGAAGAGGACGAACAAGGCGCTCGCGACCGCGAGAAACACGCCAAGTCCGATCTTCGCTGCCGGCCAGGTTATGGCATCGCCGCCGGGGAAGTCACCGGCCGGGCCTTCCTCCAGCCAGGGCTTGGCCGTCAGGCGCTGCTGAGACAGCCACCATCCGGCGATCACCGCAAGCACAGCCAGGAACAGGATGATGGCGCTCACGAAGCAGCTCCCTGAACGAGCTGAGTCGCGCGCGGCGGCTGGTTCTGCGGAATGAAGTCCTCCGCGGCACCGGGCACACTGTAATCATAGGCCCAGCGGTACACGACAGGGAGCTCCTTGCCCCAGTTGCCGTGCGCTGGGGGCGTCTCCGGCGTCTGCCACTCCAGCGTCGTCGCCCGCCACGGATTGCCGCCTGAGGCCTCACCTTTGAACAGGCTCCAGACAAGGTTGAACAGGAACACCATCTGGCTAAAGCCGACGATCAAGGCCACCACGGAGATGAAGGCGTTGAGTGAATGGGCCGAGGACGGGATGAACGTCGTATCTAGGAGTTCGAAATACCGGCGCGGGACCCCGAGCAGTCCAAGATAGTGCATGGGGAAGAAGATCAGGTAGGCGCCGAGGAAGGTGACCCAGAAGTGAAACTTGCCCATGGCCTCGTTCAGCATCCGCCCCGTGACCTTTGGGTACCAATGATAGATCGCGCCGAGCACGACCATGATCGGCGCCACGCCCATCACCATGTGGAAATGGGCGACCACGAACATGGTATCCGAGAGGGGCACGTCCACGACGACGTTGCCGAGGAAGAGGCCGGTGAGCCCGCCGTTCACGAAGGTGACGATGAAGCCGAGGGCGAACAGCATCGGCACCGTGAGATGAATGTCGCCGCGCCACAGGGTCAGCACCCAGTTGTAGACCTTGATCGCGGTGGGGATGGCGATGATGAGCGTCGTGGTGGCGAAGAAGTACCCGAATTGCGGGAACATGCCGCTCACATACATGTGGTGCGCCCATACGATGAAGCTGAGCGCGCCGATGGCTACGATCGCCCAGACCATCATGCGATAACCAAAGATGTTCTTGCGCGCATGCGTGCTGATCAGATCGGAGACGATGCCGAAGGCGGGCAGGGCGACGATGTAGACTTCGGGATGACCGAAGAACCAGAACAGGTGCTGGAAGAGCAACGGGCTGCCGCCGCCATGTTTCGATAGCGCGCCCATCTCGAGGAGGGCGGGCATGAAGAAGCTGGTTCCCAAGAGACGGTCGAACAGCAGCATGACCGAGGCAACGAACAATGCAGGGAACGCGAGGAGCGCCATGACGGTCGCCGTGAAAATGCCCCACACCGTCAGGGGCAGGCGCATCAAGGTCATGCCGCGCGTGCGCGCCTGCAACACTGTGACGACATAATTCAGCCCGCCCATGGTGAAGCCGATGATGAACAGGATCAGGGACGCAAGCATGAGAAGGATGCCCCAATCCTGCCCAGGCGTTCCTGAAAGGATTGCTTGCGGCGGGTACAGCGTCCAACCGGCGCCGGTGGGGCCGCCGGGCACGAAGAATGTCGAGGCAAGCACCAGGACTGCGAGCAGGTAGATCCAGTAGCTCAGCATGTTCACATAGGGGAAGACCATGTCCCTGGCGCCGACCATCAGCGGGATCAGGTAGTTGCCGAAGCCGCCCAGGAACAATGCGGTGAGCAGGTAAATCACCATGATCATGCCGTGCATGGTGATGAACTGGAGGTACTGGTTGGCATCGATGAAAGAGAAGGTGCCGGGGAATCCCAGTTGCAGCCGCATCAGCCACGACAGCACCAGAGCCACCAGCCCGATGGCCGTGGCCGTCAGCGAATACTGAATGGCGATCACCTTGGCGTCCTGCGAGAACACATATCGTGTCCACCAGCTCCGCGGATGATAGAGCTCGACGTCAGGTACTTCGGCAGGCGGGATGCCGGGGATTCCTTCATATGGAACATCGACCATAGAACCTCCTCGGTCGTTTCCATCGGGGGGAGGCGCTGGCCTCTTGCGCCCGATCTATCTTCGGCGGCAGCTTGCTACTTGCTGCCGGATTGGTACGTCGTCTTCACGACGGCTTTTGCCGGCGACAATTCTGCGAACGTTTTTTGTTGCTCCAGCCAAGCGTGATATTCACGCTCTTCGTCGACGATGACCTTGGCCCGCATTTGATAGTGAGCAGTGCCACAAAGCTCCGCACAGAGGACATCGAAGGTTCCGGTTCGGATCGGCGTGATCCAGAAATAGGTCACCATGCCTGGAACCATGTCCATCTTGGCCCGGAATTCGGGCACGTAGAAATCGTGCAGGACATCAACCGAGCGGAGGAGAACCTTGACCGGCTTTCCGACTTGAAGGTGCAGGTCGCCGCTCTCGATCACGACATCGTCCTGCGCGTGCCGGTCGTCACGATTGAGGCCCATCGGATTGTCGGAAGCGATGTTGCGGACATCGGATGTGCCCAACTGCCCATCCTTGCCCGGAAGGCGGAAGCTCCACTGCCATTGCTGGCCCATGACTTCGATCTCGGTGGCATCCGCAGGCACCGTCACGAACTGGTGCCAGACCACGAGGCCAGGCGCCAGCATGGCCGCGACGCCGACGCCGGTCCCGACGCTCAGCCACCATTCGAGCCTTTTGTTTTCCGGATTGTAGTCAGCCCTTCTTCCCTCTCTGTGGCGAAAGCGGAAGACGCAGTAAGCCATGAAGGCGATCACGGCGACGAAAACGAAGCCCGTGATCCAGAACGTGATGTTGATGGTGTGGTCGATATAGGCCCAGTTCGTGGCGATCGGCGTCCACCACCACGGGCTGTAGACGTGAAACAGCACCGAGCCGATCGCGACCAGAAGCAGTATCAGTGCGACAGCCATCCTGATCCATCCTTGCCATCGAAGGCTACGGATACGAATCCAGGGCGGAGCTCATGTCTGTCGCGATGGCTGGCCTTTCTTGGCATATGCCATCGCCGGCCTCTTGCTTCGCCCAGTCCACCGATCGCGAAATCAAGAGAACGCTCGCGACCTTCAACTCTAAGGGCGTCTGCGTCTAAAATGATCCCAGCCTAATCCGGCGTCAATAGAGCAATAGAGGTGCCCGAATTGGTGTGATTGCCGGTGCTGGCAAACCGACAAGCATCCGGTGCCCATGTTCGGTTTGGGTGATGCAACGCACAAATCCGTGCTGGTGCGCAATTCACCCAACCGTGAATGCAACCGTGCTCCGCGCGCGCTAAGCTTGCCGGACAGGTCGCGACGGGTTCCGTCCGGCCAGGCTCGGTTGCTGAACCTGGGTTGCCGTACCCGGACCCATCGCGTTTCCTGCTCGTCAGGCGGACACGCGTAGCTGAAGAGCGCGTGTTGTCGAAAACCCGCGATTTTCAGCTCGGGAGGCTCCGTACATGGCCACTCTGTACTCCCACGACATCAGGCGGCGCGCATTCGGCGAAGCGACCTCCTATCCCATTCGCAAGATCAGCTTGTCCGACTTGACCGAGGTCCTGCGCCTGGGTTGGAATGATTTCCAGGCGATGCCGAGCCACGCGATCGTCGTGTGCCTGATTTATCCCGTTCTCGGTCTCGTCCTGTTCAGGATGGTGCTCGGCTATTCGGTGCTGCCGCTACTGTTTCCGCTGGCCGCCGGCTTTGCCTTGATCGGTCCTTTTGCCGCGGTCGGTCTCTACGAACTCAGCCGTCGTCGCGAGCGCGGCGAGGAGGTCGAAGCATGGGATGCGATCAAGGTGCTGCGCGCACCGTCGTTCGGCGCCATGGTCGAACTCGGCGTGCTCCTGCTGGTCCTGTTCGGGGCCTGGATCGGTGTCGCGAACGCAATCTATGTCGCGATCTTCGGTCACGCTGCGGCCGCAAGCATACCCGACTTCGCAACTCGCGTGCTGACGACGCCCGAAGGCTGGTCGCTCATCATCATCGGCTGCGGTGTCGGCTTCCTGTTTGCGGTTGTGGCATTGTGCGTCAGCGTCGTGTCATTTCCGTTGATGCTGGACCGTCATGCGACGGCGATCGACGCGATCCGCACGTCGCTCCGAGCGGTGGCGGCCAATCCGGTTGCGATGGCCGGATGGGGCCTCATCGTGGCGGCGCTGCTCGTGATCGGCTCGCTGCCGCTCTTCGTCGGTCTCGCCGTCGTTCTGCCGGTGCTCGGTCATGCCACCTGGCACCTCTATCGGCGGGTGGTCGAGCCCAATCCGAACCCACCGGATGCACCGCTTCCGCCCCGGAAGGGCAGGCGCTACGCAGCAGACTTTCCGGCCAATCTCTTCCCCTGGAGCCGCGAGGGCGAGCCATAACAGCGGAACGGCCGCGCTGGGACGCCTGCGCGAAGCATGACAGAGCGACGGCCTACTTCTGCTGCTGCGGCAGGAAGGTCGGGCCGACCGAGCGGATCGGCTTGTTCTCTGACGCGGGGCTCGCGTCCGCGGGCGGCGTGGCGACCGGTGCGGCAGCAGTTGCTGGTGCAGGAGCCGCGCCTTTCTTGGCATTGGCAGGCTGCGGCGCGCCCTTGTTGAGCCGTTGCTGCTGCATCTTCCTGGCGCCTTCCTCGGTGACGATGATGTCGCCCTGCTGCTCGGCCGCGGCCTTGTCATCGGCCGATTTCAGCGCATCCGCCCAGGTCTGTCCCGCCGCCTTGCAGGAGCAGGACGGGTTGAACTCGCTGCGGAATTTGAATGCGGTCGGCAGCGCCGTGTAGGGCTGGCCGCCGATCGAGACCGCCGCGTTCATGTCCTCGCCGGGATTGCGATGGCTGTAGAGCACGGCTTCCGCGGCCGGGCACAGCGCCTTGCAGGTCTTCTCATCGTCAGGGAAGCGCGCCGGCACGGTGGCAAAGGAGATCGGGAAATAAGCGCCGTCGCAGGTGCGCACGCAGACGGTGCGGAAGGTGCCGGATTGCGGGCCGAGATCGGAGGGCGGCATGGCTTGCGGATTGTTCGGGTTGTTGCCGCCGAACAGATTGCTGAGGAAGTTGCCGCCGCCTTGCTGCTGCACGGCGTTGGCATATTGCGGGCCGCAATTATTCTGCGCCAACGCCATCAGCACCGAGCGGCGCTGGTTGTCGCGCTCCGGGTTGGCGCCGGGGCCGCCGCGCAGCCGCTCGAGGCTGCCGGTAATCTGGTCCAGATTGGCGCGCATCTGCTGGATCTGGGTGTTGACCGGGCCGCACTGCGCCGACTGGCCGTTGAACAGCGAGAAGAAGCCGGAGGAATCGCAGCCCATGCGCTTGGCCTGCATGGTGACACGGTCGAGCTCGGCCTGCTGCTTGGCCTGGGAATCCTGGTAGCGGCGGATCTGCTCTTCGCGCGCGGCATCACCTCCGCCGCGATCGAGCGCGGCGAGTTGGGCTTCCAGCCGCACGCACATCGGGTTCGGTCCGAGCCCGTTCTGGCCGGGCTGCGGCGGCGGGCCGGCCTGCGCCAAAGCGCCATTGGCGAGCACGACTGTGCCGAGGAGCACGGTGCAGGCAAGGAGGGAGCGGGCACGGAGGAGAGAGAGGAATTCAGGCATATCCGCCATTCTAGCGAGGTCGCGGCCCGGCGTAACTTTCCAACTGACTTACCAAGTAAGTTGGGGGCCGAAGCGCGCCCTCCCAATAGCCGCTTCCTGCGGCACCGTCACGTCGTTTCGGGGGCCGAACTGGTCCTAAGGTCCGCCAGCTCCGAGGGAATTCAGCGCTGGCAGGTGATTGCAACATATTCGTCGCAACGGCCATGGGAGCAGTTTGTGCCGGTTTTGGGGACGGAGCCGGTAATTTCGTCGGGATCGACCCGGCGATAGCTTGATGCCTTCGCAAAATCTCGTGACTGGCAATAGGTGCGTGCGGCGGAGGCGCCGCATGTGTCGCCCTTGGTGTCGTTCTTGGCCAGGCACTGGTCGGCGATGATGAAGACGCGGGTCTCGGCGCACGCCTGAGATGCTGCAAGGAGCGAGGCGCCGAAAATGAGCGCAAGCAGGGATCGCATGAAAATACCGGGGGCAAAAAATTAGGGAACCGCGGGTTCCAGAATGGGCTCAAATGGTTAGGGGATCATGAACCCTCCGGGCAGGCCGCGCCCCGTGCGGAGGCAAAAACGGCATTTTCGCGGCCCTTGACGCCAGGGCCCGCGGTGGCCCATATGTGGCCGCATGAACGGTCTCCTCGCCATTTGCGCCATTTGCCGCGAGATTACGAGCTAGCGATTCGCTGGCTGGAGCCGTCTTTTCTCAAACACATTGAGAGCCTTGGACGCCCGGCCGAGAGGGATGGGTTGTCATGGAATTGCGTCTTTACGATACGCTGAGCCGGGAAAAGCGCACCTTCGTGCCGCTCGATCCGAACAATGTCCGCATGTATGTCTGCGGACCGACGGTCTATGACTTCGCCCATATCGGCAATGCGCGGCCGGTGATCGTGTTCGACGTGCTGTTTCGGCTGCTGCGCCACATCTACGGCGAGGCGCACGTCAAATATGTCCGCAACATCACCGACGTTGACGACAAGATCAACGACCGCGCCGCGCGCGACTTTCCCGGCCTGCCGCTGAACGAGGCCATTCGCAAGGTCACCGAGCAGACCGGCAGGCAGTTTCATGCCGACGTCGATGCGCTCGGCGCGCTTCGGCCGAGCGTCGAGCCGCGCGCCACCGAGCATATCGGCGAGATGCGCGAGATCATCGAGAAGCTGGTCGCTGGCGGCTTTGCCTATGTCGCCGAGGACCACGTGCTGTTCTCGCCGCAGGCGATGAACGCGGCCAATTCCGCGCTGCCGCGCTATGGCGCGCTGTCGAAGCGCTCGCTCGACGAGATGATCGCGGGCGCGCGGGTCGATGTTGCGCCCTACAAGCGCGATGCGACCGACTTCGTGCTGTGGAAGCCGTCGAAGCCGGGCGAGCCGTCCTGGCCGTCGCCATCAGGCATCAAGGCGGAGGGACGTCCGGGCTGGCACATCGAGTGCTCGGCGATGGCTTGGAAGCATCTCGGCGAGCATTTCGACATCCACGGCGGCGGCATCGATCTCGTGTTTCCGCACCATGAGAACGAGGTCGCGCAGACCTGCTGCGCCTTCCATCGCGAGCGCATGGCGAATTATTGGATGCACAACGGCTTCTTGCAGGTCGAGAGCGAAAAGATGTCGAAGAGCCTCGGCAACTTCATCACGATCCACGAACTGCTCAGGGACTGGCCGGGTGAGGTGCTGCGCCTCAACATGCTGAAGACGCATTACCGCTCGCCGATCGACTGGACCATGAAGTCGCTGGAGGAGAGCGCCAAGACCCTCGACGACTGGTATCGCGTCGCGGCCGATGTCGCGCCCGGCGAGCCGGCTGCGTCGGTGGTCGAACCGCTGCTCGACGACCTCAACACGCCGCAGGCGATCGCGGCGCTGCACGGCCTGCGCGGCAACGATATCGCAAGTCTTGCGGGCTCGTTGCGGCTGCTCGGATTCCTCTCCGAGAGCGCGGCGCAGTGGGAAGGGCGCAAGCAGCAGGCGAGCGGGGTCGACGCCAAGGAGGTCGAGCGCCTGCTCGCGGAGCGGACAGCTGCGCGTAGCCGCAAGGACTTTGGCGAGTCCGATCGCATCCGCGATCTGCTCGCTGCGATGGGCGTTACGATCAAGGACTCCAAGGAAGGCACGACCTGGGAGATCGCCCGATGAAACGGCCCGACACGCCATTTCCGCGGCACTGGCTCTATTACATCGCGTTGAAGATCGCGCTGCTCGCCGGCGCGGTGGCGATCGTGCTCAAGCTTTATGGGGTGTGGTGAGGACGATGGGACAGACTTTGCCAAAGCCCGCACTGAGGCCCTTCCTTCCGGCGGATGTGCCGATCCTCGCCGCGATCTTCGCCGCCAGCATCGAGGAATTGACCGGCGACGATTATAGCGAGGCGCAGCAGGAAGCCTGGATGGCCGCGGCCGAGGACGAGGAGTTCGGCAAGCGGCTTGCGTCCGACCTGACGCTGATCGCGACGCTGGAAGGCTCGCCTGTCGGCTTCGCCTCGCTGCGCGGCAACGATCACATCCGCATGCTCTATGTGCATCCGGCCGTCGCCGGGCAGGGCATCGCGACCATGCTGGTCGATGCGCTGGAGAAGCTCGCCGGCGGCCGCGGCGCCAACAGTCTCTCGGTGGACGCCAGCGATACCGCGGAGGGCTTCTTCGCCAAGCGCGGCTACACCGCCCAGCAACGCAACAGCGTCACTGTGAATGACGAGTGGCTCGCCAACACCACGATGAAAAAGACGCTCGGAGCAGGGCAATGAGCAAGCAGCGTCTCTATCTGTTCGACACCACGCTGCGCGATGGGGCGCAGACCAACGGCGTCGACTTCACGCTGGCCGACAAGCAGGTCATCGCGGCGATGCTCGATGACCTCGGCATCGACTATGTCGAGGGCGGCTATCCCGGCGCCAATCCGCTCGACAGCGAATTCTTCGCGACCAAGCCCAAGCTCAATCATGCGCGCTTCACCGCCTTCGGCATGACGCGGCGGGCAGGCCGGTCGGTGTCCAACGATCCGGGCGTCGCGGGGCTTTTGGAAGCGAAGGCGGATGCGATCTGCTTCGTGGCGAAGGCGTCGGCCTATCAGGTGCGCGTCGCGCTGGAGACCACGAAGGAAGAGAACCTCGCCTCGATCCGCGACAGCGTCGCGGCGGCGAAGGCCGCCGGCCGCGAGGTGATGCTCGATTGCGAGCATTTCTTCGACGGCTACAAGGAGGACGCCGCCTTTGCGCTTGCCTGCGCCAAGGCCGCCTATGAGGCCGGTGCGCGCTGGGTGGTGCTATGCGACACCAACGGCGGCACCATGCCCGATGAGGTCGAGGCCATCGTCAGAGACGTGACCAGGCACATCCCCGGCGATCACGTCGGCATCCACGCCCATAACGACACCGAGCAGGCGGTGGCCAATTCGCTCGCCGCGGTGCGTGCCGGCGCGCGCCAGATCCAGGGCACGCTGAACGGCCTCGGCGAGCGCTGCGGCAATGCCAATCTCTGCTCGCTGATCCCGACGCTGAAGCTGAAGACGGGGTTTGCCGACGCTTTCGAGATCGGCGTCACCACGGAGAAGCTGGCGACGCTCGTCAAGGTGTCGCGCACGCTCGACGACATGCTCAACCGCGTGCCGAACCGGCATGCTCCTTACGTCGGCGAGAGCGCCTTCGTCACCAAGACCGGCATCCATGCCTCCGCCGTGCTGAAGGATCCGCAGACCTACGAGCATGTGTTGCCGGAGCTGGTCGGCAATCACCGCAAGGTGCTGGTGTCCGACCAGGCCGGGCGCTCCAACGTCATCGCCGAGCTCGACCGCGCCGGTATCCCTTACGAGAAGAGCGATCCGAAGCTGACGCGTCTCGTCGAGGAATTGAAAGAGCGCGAGGCGGCCGGCTACGCCTACGAATCCGCCAACGCCTCGTTCGAGCTCCTGGCGCGCCGCACGCTCGGCAAGGTGCCGCATTATTTCGAGGTCGAGCAGTTCGACGTCAATGTCGAGCAGCGCTATAACGCGCTCGGCGAACGCGTCACGGTGGCGCTCGCGGTGGTCAAGGTCGACGTCGCCGGCGAGCATCTGATCTCGGCGGCCGAAGGCAACGGTCCCGTCAACGCGCTCGACGTCGCGCTGCGCAAGGACCTCGGCAAGTACCAGAAATTCATCGAGGGCCTGACGCTGATCGACTATCGCGTCCGTATCCTCAACGGCGGCACCGGCGCGGTCACGCGCGTGCTGATCGAGAGCGAGGACGAGAACGGCGATCGTTGGACCACCGTCGGCGTCTCCCCGAACATCATCGACGCCTCGTTCCAGGCGCTGATGGATTCGGTGATCTACAAGCTCGTGAAGTCGGACGCGCCGGCGTAGCTTTCCGGGAGTCATTCCGGGCGGTCCGCAGGACCGAACCCGGAATCTCGAGATTCCGGGTTCACGCTTCGCGTGCCCCGGAATGACTGCGGGAGGGAGGACGGCTATGATCGACCACATCTCCGTCGGCGTCAGCGATCTCGAACGCGCCGCAAAATTCTACGAAGCCGCGCTCGCCGCCCTCGGCCTCGCGCGCCTCGTCACGCGGCCGCGGACGATCGGGTTCGGCAAGGCCTATCCGGAGTTTTGGATCAATCTGCGCGAGGGCATGCCGCGTGTCGCGCCGGAGAGCGGCGTGCACATCTGCCTGCGGGCGAAAACCACGGCCGAGATCGATGCGTTTCACGCAGCTGCGCTGTCCGCTGGCGGCGCCTCCGACGGCGCACCGGGCCTTCGCCCGCACGATCGCGTGCGCTACTACGCCGCCTTCGTCACCGATTGCGACGGCAACCGGATCGAGGCGGTGACGTTTCCGCAGGAATAGAAGGCTGCCTACAGCCGCCGGGCCACGTCGGGCGCGAGATCGCGCTGGTCGTCGGGAATCTGCGCCGCCGCGGCGCGCAGCCGTGGGATGATCTCCTCGACCTTGTCCGCCTTCAGGATATCGACGGTGAGGCCGGCGCGGATGAACTGGGTCTGCCGCATGTGGGCCACCAGGGAGAACAGCGGCTCCCAGAAGCCGTCGACATTGGCGAGCAGCACGGGCTTGGCGTGACGGCCGAGTTGCTGCCAGGTCAGCTGCTCCACCAGCTCCTCCAGCGTCCCGAGCCCGCCCGGCAGGGCCACGAAGGCGTCGGAGCGCTCGAACATCAGCCGCTTGCGCTCGTGCATGTCGGGCGTGACGACCATCTCCTGCACGCGCGTCAGCGCATTCTCGCGCATCCGGAGGAAATCGGGGATGATGCCGGTGACCATGCCGCCGTGATCCAGCACGGAGGTCGCGACCGCGCCCATCAAACCGAGCGAGCCGCCGCCATAAACGAGACGGATCTTGTTTTCCGCCAACGCTCTGCCGAGCGCCTTCGCCGCTTCAATGAAGTTGGGATTTGTTCCAGGGCCGGAGCCGCAATAGACACAGACGGTTTTGATAGTGCTCATTGGTGCCATGATGCATTGCAGCGAAGTGGCGTCAAGCCCAAACGGTGATTCGATACTTCCGGGAATTTACCGGTAAATCGCGACAAACAATCGAAGATTCGCCATCTGGCGGGGTGCGCGGGCATCGGGAAGGCTCTATATGACGGGCGAAAATCGTTAATCGCAGTTTCGCCCGCATCCGGCGGGCTTTCGGGTTTGTTGATGGACCAACCTCAATCGTTCGACGGCGCCGACGTTCCTGATCCTTCCGTGGCAGGACCGCAGGCCGGGGCCACGCTGATGGGCACGCTGGCACATCTGTGGCCCTACATCTGGCCGGGCGACCGTTTCGACCTGAAGATGAGGGTGGTCTGGTCGCTGGTGCTGCTGCTCGCCGCCAAGCTGATCACGCTCACCGTGCCGTTCAGCTTCAAATGGGCGACGGATGCGCTGACCGGCGCCAACACCGCGCCGGTGGCGGCCGACAATTGGCATCTCTGGGTGATCGCCTCGCCCTTGCTGCTGACCGCGAGCTACGGCGTGATGCGCATCCTGATGGCGGTGCTGACGCAATGGCGCGACGGCATCTTCGCCCGCGTCGCCATGCATGCGGTACGCAAGCTCGCGACCCTCACCTTCATCCACATGCACGAGCTGTCGCTGCGCTTTCACCTCGAGCGCAAGACCGGCGGCCTCACGCGCGTGCTCGAGCGCGGCCGCGAGGGCATCGAGGTCATCGTGCGCATGGTGATCCTGCAGCTGATCCCGACCATCGTCGAGGTCTCGCTGCTGCTGGCGGTGCTGCTCTGGCAGTTCGACTGGCGTTACGTGGTCGCGACCCTGATCACGGTCACGCTCTACATGTACTACACCTACGTCGCGACCGAGTGGCGGATCGGCATCCGCCGCAAGATGAACGATTCCGACACCGAGGCGAACACCAAGGCGATCGACTCGCTGCTCAACTACGAGACGGTGAAGTATTTCAGTGCCGAGGCACGCGAGGCGCAGCGCTACGACAGATCGGTCGAGCGCTACGAGGAGGCGAGCGTCCGCACCTATACCTCGCTCGCGGTGCTCAACACAGGCCAGGCGGTGATCTTCACGCTGGGCCTGACCGCGACCATGCTGATGTGCGCGATCGGCGTGCGCAACGGCACCAACACCGTCGGCGATTTCGTGCTGGTCAACGCAATGATGATCCAGCTCTACCAGCCGCTGAACTTCATGGGCATGGTCTATCGCGAGATCAAGCAGGCGATCATCGACATCGAGAAGATGTTCGGCGTGCTCAGCCGCGAGGCCGAGATCAAGGACGCGCCTGGCGCGAAGCCGCTGGTCATCTCCGCCGGCACGGTGCGCTTCGAGGACGTGCGCTTTGCCTATGAGCCGGCGCGCCCCATCCTCAAGGGCATCAGCTTCGAGGTGCCGGCCGGCAAGACGGTTGCCATCGTCGGTCCCTCCGGCGCCGGCAAATCGACCATCTCGCGGCTCCTGTTTCGCCTCTATGATGTCTCCGGCGGCAGGATCCTGATCGACGGCCAGGACATCCGCGAGGTCACGCAGGCCAGCTTGCGCGCATCGATCGGCATGGTGCCGCAGGATACCGTGCTGTTCAACGACACCATCCGCTACAACATCCGCTACGGCCGCTGGGGCGCGACCGATGCCGAGGTGGAGGCGGCGGCGCGGCTGGCGCAGATCGACCACTTCATCCGCATGGCGCCGAAGGGCTACGAAACCCAGGTCGGCGAGCGCGGCCTGAAGCTGTCGGGCGGCGAGAAGCAACGTGTGGCGATCGCGCGCACGGTGCTCAAGGCGCCGCCGATCCTGGTGCTCGACGAGGCGACCTCGGCGCTCGACACACATACGGAGCACGAGATCCAGGGGGCGCTCGACCGCGTGGCGAAGAACCGCACCTCCCTGGTGATCGCGCATCGGCTTTCCACCATCGTCGGCGCCGACGAGATCATCGTGCTGGACCAGGGCCGCATCGCCGAGCGCGGCACTCACGCGAGCCTGCTCGCGCAGGGCGGGCTCTATGCCAGCATGTGGAACAGGCAGCGCGAGGCCGAGGAGGCCCGCGAGAAGCTGGCCAAGATGGCCGACACCAATGCCGCGCCCAACCGAGAGCCGCCGCCGGTCGATGATAGCCTGACGACGCCCGCGGCGGCGGAGTGACCTTGTCTCCGGTCCCAAGTCTGGCCTAAACAAAGTCTGGCCCAAACAAGCCCGCGCGACCACCCCGTGGCATCAACCCCGACCGGCAAAAGCAATGTCCATTCTCGATTCGATCCAGCGTCAGATCCCGCCGATCCACAAGGAGGGTTATCCCTTCATCGGCGCCTTTGCGCTGGCGAGCCTGATCCTGTTCTGGCTGTGGTCGCCGCTGGGGTGGATCGGCACGATCCTGACCGTGTGGTGTGCGCTGTTCTTCCGCGATCCCGTCCGTGTGACGCCGGTGCGCGAGGGTCTCGTGGTGTCGCCGGCCGACGGGCGTGTCTCCATGATCACCATGGCGCTGCCGCCGGCCGAGCTCGGGCTCGGCGACCGGCCGCTGCCGCGCGTCTCGATCTTCATGAGCGTGTTCAATTGCCACGTGAACCGCGCGCCCGTGGCGGGCAGGGTGGATCGTATTGCCTACCGGCCCGGCCTCTTCATCAACGCCGAGCTCGACAAGGCGAGCGAGGACAACGAGCGCAACTCCCTGGTGATCACGACGCCGACGGCGCGGATCGGCGTGGTCCAGATCGCCGGCCTGATCGCCAAGCGCATCGTCTGCTTCGTCAGGGAGGGGCAGGCGATCGGCTCCGGCGAGCGCTTCGGCCTGATCCGCTTCGGCTCGCGCCTCGATGTCTACCTGCCCGTGGGTACCAAGGCGCTGGTCTCGGAAGGGCAGACCGCGATCGCCGGAGAGACGATCCTGGCCGACCTTGCCGGCGACGACTCGGGCCGCGCGTTCCGCGCCAATTAACCAATAGTCGGTGCTCGCAGGCGTTCCGCCGCAATGGCGGAGGGCGGCGCGGCTTGCTATATCTCGCCTCGAGATAAGGACGAGCCATGACGCCTTACGATTTCAAGGATCCCGACGTCCGCCGCCGGCGGTTCCGACCGATCCCGGTGCGGATGCTGGTGCCCAACGTCATCACGCTGCTGGCGATCTGCGCCGGCCTGACCTCGATCCGCCTGTCGATCGAAGGGCGGATGACGCTCGCGGTCTATGCCATCGTGTTCGCCGCCGCGCTCGACGGCATCGATGGCCGCATCGCGCGCATGATCAAGGGGCAGTCGAAGTTCGGCGCCGAGCTCGACAGTCTCGCCGACTTCGTCAATTTCGGCGTGGCGCCCGGCCTGATGCTGTATTTCTGGCAGCTGCACGAGCTCGGCAATGCCGGCTGGATCGCCGCCATGGTGTTCGCGATCTCCGGCGGCCTGCGGCTTGCGCGCTTCAATGCCACCATGGACGATCCGAACAAGCCGGCCTTCGCCGCCAATTTCTTCACCGGCGTGCCGGCGCCCGCCGGCGCGATCACCGTGCTGCTGCCGATCTATGTCGCGTTCCTCGACGTCGGGCGCACACCTGCGGCGGTGACCGCGGCCTACACGCTTCTAATCGCGTTTCTGATGGTGTCGCGCCTGCCGGTGTTCTCCGGCAAGACCAAGCGGATGCGCGTGCCGCCCGAGCTGGTGCTGCCGGCCTTCGTCGCCGTGATCGTCTTCATCGCGCTCTTGATCGCCTATCCCTGGCACGTGCTGTCGATCGGCACGGTGCTGTACCTTCTCGCGCTGCCGCTCGGCTACAAATCCTATCGCGACCAGGCGCGCGCGATGGAAGCCGCCGCGCCGGCGGGAGGCGAGGTCCCGTCACCGCCCTCGGCACCGACGCTGGCGAATTTGTCGGAGCCGCCGCAGGACGACGATCGGCCCGGACGGCTGCACTAAAGCGCTCCTTGCGGATATCTGCCATGAAGCCCGCCTGAGTTGGGTCGCGATCCGATCTCGGCTATATCGCCCTTGTGCCGGCGGCATCGCGCAATCAATCGCCGCCAACCTGGGAGAGAACGCCGTGACCAATTCCGCGACCGGGCCGCTGCCCGCTTCCGTCCTCGAAGCGCTGGGCCGTTACGATACGCCGACGATCTGCAACGCCATGGAGATCGTGGCGCCCGAGCGGCGGCTGATCGGCTACACCACCAAGCAGCTGGTCTGTCCGTTTCCCGACCTGCCGCCGATCGTCGGCTATGCCCGCACGGTGACGATCCGCTCGGTTCTGAAGTCATCGCTTCCGGCCGAGGAGCAGTCCAAGCGCCGAATCGCATATTACGAATATGTCGGCACCGGCCATGGCCCGCGCATCTCGGTGATCCAGGACATCGACGGACCCGACGTCGGCTATGGCGCGTTCTGGGGCGAGGTACAGAGCAACGTGCACAAGGCGCTCGGCTGCCTGGGCGTCATCACCGACGGCTCGATCCGCGACATCCCGCAATGGGCCCCGGGCTTCCAGGCGCTGGCCGGCTCGATCGGCCCGTCGCACGCCTGGGTGCACGCGGAAAGCTTTGGCGGGGAGGTGCGCGTCGCCGGCATGAGCGTGAAGTCGGACGACCTCATCCACGCCGACCGGCATGGCGCCATCGTGATCCCGCTCGACCTTGCCGCAAAGCTGCCGGAGGCCGCCGAACTATGCGGCCGCCGCGAGACGCCGATCCTGGAGATCGCCCGCAGCCCCGACTTCTCGCTCGAGAAGCTCAAGGCCGCGCTGAAGCGCTCTGCGGAGATCCATTGACGGCTGCTGGAGCATGATCCGGAAAAGTGTGTAGCGGTTCTCCGAAAAGGATCATGCTCAAACAATAACCTAAAGTGCGATAACGATTCATCCTAATCGCATCGCGCTTTAGGGCAATCTACGGCCCGGACGACGGCCGAATGCCGCCTTGCTCTGTCAGAAGCAGGGCGGCTTGATCCGGTTCTCCGAGCACGGCGGCGGCGCATCCGATCAGGGTGAAGCCGCCGGCAAGGTCCCAGAGGGTGATTTCGTCTGCGCTGTTGGCGCTGCGCATCAACCGTGCTGCGAGCACGGCGAAGGCGGCCTCGATAAAGAGCAACACGCTGAACGCCGGAAGTACGAGTTCCGGCTCGAGCAGGTGGAACGCCAGCGCCGCGGGCAGCGCCGTGAGTAGACCGAATAGCATCAACATCGCGCTGGCTCCGCGATTGGCCCTGTCGCAACGCTAGCAGACACCAACTGATCCCCGTCCACGATGTGGCGGAGGGCCGCAGCCGACGCGACGTGGTGGGCGCCTGCCTATGGTTAGCGGAAGGTTGAAATTCCTATCGCCGGACGGCAAACGGAAGATTTAAGGCGGAGCGCGGCACATCGTCGAGACTTAACCTTTACGCGGCTTTAAGGGCGGCGCTCTAGGGTCTGCGATGCGGTTCGGGGTTGAGCCGCGCCAGCGGCCAGGACGGCCGTTGTTGCGTAGGCGTTGGAGTCGATCATGGATATCGCAACACTTGTCGGCCTCGTCGCAGGCGCCATTGTTGTGTCGTCGCTGATCCTGATGGGCGGTACGTTCGGGATGTTCTACGACATCCACGCCGTCATCGTCATCTTCGGCGGTTCGTTCGCCGCAACGATGATTCGCTTTCCGTTGTCGGCAATGATCCACGGCGTGCCGCTCGGTGCGAAGTTTGCCTTCACTCTCAGCCGCCTTTCCGCCCACGACCTCGTCGACGAACTCGCCCGCATCGCGGAAATCGCCCGCAAGCAGGGCCCGGTCGGACTGGAAAAGGTCGAGACCGACGAGCCGTTCCTCGCCAAGGGCATTCGCTATGTCGCCGACGGCTACGACCTCGATTTCATTCGCGACAATCTGGAGCGCGACCGTGACAACTTCCTGATGCACCTCGACGAAGGCAGCAAGATCTACCGCGCCGTCGGCGACTGCGCCCCGGCGTTCGGCATGATCGGCACGCTGCTTGGCATGGTGCAGATGTTCTCCAACATGTCGGATCCCTCCAAGCTCGGCCCGTTCATGGCCACCGCGCTGCTGGCGACCCTGTACGGCGCCGTTGTCGCCAACCTGATCTGCTTGCCGATCGCCGACAAGCTGCACGGCAAGCTGCTGGACGAAGAGACCAACCGCACCTTGATCATCGACGGCATCCTGATGATCCGCGACTCCAAGAGCCCGACCCTGGTGCGCGAAATGCTGCTGGCCTATCTGCCGGAGAAGCATCGTCACACCGAAGGCGAGCCGGTGCCGGCTTGAGGCCGCCGCCTGGATTTTGAAAGATGGCCAAGAAGAAGCGCGGCAATGCTCACGGCGGCGGCCACGGCTGGTTCGTGACCTTCGCCGACCTCATGGCGCTGCTGCTGGCGTTTTTCGTGATGCTGGTCGCGTTCTCCACGCAAGATGCCAACAAGCTGAAGATCGTCGCGGGCTCGATGCGCGAGGCGTTCGGCGTGCAGACCGAGGCGCGCTACTCCGGCATCGTCGAATCCGACGGCCTGCCGACGCGCCCGCGGCTCAAGAACGTCGACCACATCCAGCCGGAAGATGCCTCCAACACGCCGACGCCAGATCAGGAAGACCGCGAAAAGACCTCCGGCGCGAAGATCAAGATCGACCGCAATTTCGCGCTGGCGGCAGCCTCGTTGCGCCAGGCGTTGCAGGACATGCCGGAGCTGACCGAGATGTCCAAGCACATCATGTTCGAGGAGACCAAGCAGGGCCTGAACCTCGAGATCGTCGATCAGGACGGCCGCTCGATGTTCGCCGACGGCTCCAAGGTGCCTTATGACCGCACCCGCCGCCTCGTCGAGAAGCTCGCGATCCCGCTGAAGGCAACGCCGCTTCGCGTCTCCATCGCCGGCCACACCGCGGCGGGGTTCGTGCCGACCCGCAGCGACTATGGCGCCTTCGATCTGTCGGCCGATCGCGCCAACGCCGTGCGCCAGATCCTCGAGCGCCAGGGCCTGCCGCCGTCGCACATCTTCGCCGTCTCCGGCAAGGCCGATACCCAGCCGCTGTTTCCGGACGATCCCTCGCTGGCAGCCAACCGGCGGGTGACCATCACCTTGATGCGCGAAGATCCGCCGCTGCCGCCGAATCTGAGGCCGTAACCCCCTTGCGCTACCATCTTACCTGAGGCATGTCGTCGCGCTGGCGATGAGCGTGGCTGTGGCGTCACAGCATCCGGCTCGGCGCCTGCTATGATGGTGCGCCGATTGACAGGTGCGCCGGAAGCGTCAATAGGCGCCGGATCAATTTCAGGGACGAAGCGTTCTCCACCTTCATGACGGCGAGCATCACACAGGCCGAGACCCAGGACGGGCGGCCCACCTCAAGTTTTTGGGCCCTTACGCTCGGGAGTGTCGGCGTCGTCTTTGGCGATATCGGCACTTCGCCGCTCTACGCATTCCACGAGGCGGTCAAGGCCGCCGCCCATGGCGAGCCGGTCTCGCGCGTCATCGTGCTCGGCGTGCTCTCGCTGATCCTGTGGGCGCTCCTGATCGTCGTCACCGCCAAATATGTCCTCTTGCTGCTGCGCGCCGACAATAACGGGGAGGGCGGCACGCTCTCGCTGATGGCGCTGGGCCAGCGCGCGCTCGGACGGCGAAGCTGGGTCCTGCTCGCGCTCGGCGTGATCGGCGCTTCGATGTTCATCGGCGATTCCATGATCACGCCGGCGATCTCCGTGCTATCGGCGGTGGAAGGTCTGAAGCTCGCAACCCCCGCGCTCCAGCCCTATGTCGTCCCGGTCACCGTCCTCATTCTGTTGCTGCTGTTCGCGGTCCAGAGCAAGGGGACTGCGCTGGTCGCCTCGGCCTTCGGGCCCGTGATGGTGATCTGGTTCACCGTCATTGCCATCATGGGGGCCGTCCACATCGCCGACGACCCCACCGTGGTGGCGGCCATCAATCCCTATTACGCTGTGCAGTTCGTGCTGTCGCACGGCACGATCGGCCTCGTGACCCTCGGTGCCGTGTTCCTGGCGGTGACGGGCGGCGAGGCGCTGTACGCCGATCTCGGCCATTTCGGCCGCAAGCCGATCCAATCCGCCTGGATGTTCTTCGTGCTGCCCGCGCTTCTGATCAACTATTTCGGGCAGGGTGCGCTGGTGCTGTCCGATCCCAGCGCGATCGAGCATTCGTTCTATCGCATGGTGCCCGAGAAGCTGGTGCTGCCGCTGGTCGGGCTCGCGACGGCCGCAACCGTGATCGCGAGCCAGGCGGTGATCACGGGCGCCTATTCGCTGGTCTATCAGGCCGTGCAGCTCGGCCTGCTGCCCCGTTTCGAGGTGCGCTACACCTCCGAATCGCATGCCGGCCAGATCTATCTGCCGCGCGTGAACCGGCTGCTGTTGATCGGCGTGATGCTGCTGGTCTTGCTGTTCCACACTCCGAGCAATCTGGCTTCGGCCTATGGCATCGCGGTCTCGACCACCATGGTCGCTGACGGCATCATGGGCTTCGTCGTGATCTGGAAATTGTGGAACTGGCGCGCCGCCACGGCTGCGGCTGTGATCGTGCCGTTCGTCATCGTCGATCTGAGCTTCTTCAGTGCCAATCTCTTGAAGCTACTCGATGGTGCCTGGGTGCCGTTGCTGTTCGGCATCGTCATGGTGGGGACGATCTGGACCTGGCGCAAGGGCTCGGCGATCCTGGTCCAGAAGACCCGCAGGATCGAGGTTCCACTGGACGATCTGATCCGCAGCCTGGAGAAGCGGCCGCCGCACATCGTCAAGGGCACCGCAGTGTTCCTGACCAGCGACCCCGCCTTCGTGCCGACCGCGCTCCTGCACAACCTTAAGCACAACAAGGTACTGCATGAGCACAACGTGATCCTGACCATCGAGACCGCGCAGACGCCCCGGGTCGATCTGTCGGAGCGGTTCAGGATGGAGAAGATCAGCGACAAGTTCTCCAAGGTCCGCTTGCGCTTCGGCTTCATGGAGCAGCCGAACGTGCCGAAGGCGCTCGCGATCGCACGCAAGCAGGGTTGGCAGTTCGACATCATGTCGACCTCGTTCTTCGTGTCGCGCAGGTCGCTGAAGGCCTCGGCGCAGTCGGGCATGCCGCTCTGGCAGGATCATGTATTCATCGCGCTGAGCCGATCAGCCAACGATGCCACCGATTATTTCCAGATCCCCACCGGCCGGGTGGTGGAAGTCGGAACCCAGGTCACCATCTAGAATGCGACTGACGCAGCCATGCATATTTGCATGGCTACGGCCCAGAATCGGGCTAGGCTATGCCGGTGGCGCAGGACTATAAGCCGCGCGCTCTTCCGCCGTTGTGCAGTGAAGCATTCTAGAGGCCAGCGGGCTCTCCCATGACAAGCGACGTAGCAGTTCCCGCCCCGGAAACGGTGGCGGCCAATGGGCATGGCGATGCCCATACCACCGCCGGTTTCGGCGCGCTGACGCTCGGGAGCGTCGGCGTCGTTTACGGCGACATCGGCACCAGCCCGCTCTACGCTTTCCGCGAGGCGGTGATGGCCGCCTCGGGCGCGGACGGGTTGCCGACGCCAGCCGCCGTGCTCGGCGTGCTCTCCCTGATCCTGTGGGCGCTCATCGTGGTGGTGACGCTCAAATACGTCGTGATCCTGCTGCGCGCCGACAACAACGGCGAGGGCGGCACGCTGGCACTGATGGCGCTGGCCCAGCGGGCGGTCGGCACCGGCCGCGGCGGCACGACAATCGTGCTGCTCGGCATCATTTCCGGAGCCTTGTTCTACGGCGATGCCGTGCTCACGCCGGCGCTCTCGGTGCTGTCGGCGATCGAGGGCATGAAGGACGTCACGCTGAGGTTCGAGCCCTACATCGTTCCGCTGACGGTGGTGATCCTGGTCGGCCTGTTCGCCGTGCAGTCCCGCGGCACGGCGCGCGTTGCCGCCTTCTTCGGCCCGATCATGTGCGTCTGGTTCGCGGTCCTGGCGGTGGCGGCGATCCCTCAGATCGCCCAGCACCCGCAGGTGCTGCTCGCGCTCAACCCGCTCCATGCCGTGAACTTCATGCTGCACCATGGCGTCATCGGCTTCGTGACGCTGGGCGCGGTGTTCCTGGCGGTGACCGGCGCCGAGGCGCTCTATGCCGACCTCGGCCATTTCGGCAAGCGGCCGATCCAGACCGCCTGGCTCATCGTCGTGCTGCCCTCGCTAGCGCTGAACTATCTGGGGCAGGGCGCGCTGGTGCTCGGCGATCCCGGCGCCATCGTGAGCCCGTTCTTCCAGCTGTTCCCGCAAGGCTTCCTCCGAGGCTGCATGGTCGTGCTCGCCACCATGGCGACCGTCATCGCGAGCCAGGCCGTCATCACCGGCGCCTATTCGCTGACGCGCCAGGCGATCCAGCTCGGGCTGCTGCCGCGCTTTGAAATTCGCCATACGTCGGAAGCCCATTCCGGCCAGATCTTCATTCCGCGCATCAACCAGCTGCTGCTGGTCGCGGTGGTGCTGCTGGTGCTGCTGTTCCGCTCGTCGAGTGCGCTCGCATCCGCCTACGGCATCTCGGTCACCGGTACCATGGTGGTCACGGCGATGATGGGCTTCGTCGTGGTCTGGAAGGGCTGGCGCTGGTCAGCGCTTGCCGCCGGCGCGCTGATTGCGCCGTTCCTGTTCCTCGATCTGACCTTCCTGAGCGCGAACCTGTTGAAGGTGTTCGAGGGCGGCTGGGTGCCACTGGCGCTCGGCGCGCTCATGATCATCCTGATGTACACGTGGCGGCGCGGCAGCCGGCTGCTGTTTGAAAAGTCGCGCAAGCTCGAGTTTCCGCTCGCCGATCTCGTGGCGATGCTGGAGAAGCGGCCGCCGCAGCGGGTGCCTGGCACTGCGGTGTTCCTGACCTCGGACCCGCTCAGCGCGCCGACCGCGCTGATGCATAGTCTGAAACACTACAAGGTGCTGCACGAGAAGAACGTCATTCTCACCATCGAGACCGCGCAAACCCCGCGGATCGATCCGGCCGAACGGGTGAGGCTGGAGCAGATTTCACCGACCTTCTCCAAGGTGACGCTGAAGTTCGGCTTCATGGAATCGCCCAACGTGCCGAAGGCGCTCGCGATCGCCCGCAAGCTGGGCTGGCAGTTCGACATCATGTCGACCTCGTTCTTCCTGTCGCGCAGGGCGCTCAAGCCCGCCGCCCATTCCGGCATGCCGCGCTGGCAGGACCGGCTGTTCATCTCGCTCAGCCGCTCCGCGAACGACGCCACCGACTATTTCCAGATCCCGTCCGGCCGTGTGGTCGAGGTCGGCACACAGGTGACGATCTAGGACGGGGATTCAAAGCGGACTTCAAGTCGCTGCGATTTAGCTTTAACTTGCGCCGCGCGGCTCAAGCCTTTGTGGCGCTTGATTTTCGTCTCCCGAGAGGCGAGGTTGCCGCCGGCCGGGATCGCCCCGGCATGCGGCCCGCGACGTTGGAGGATGATGTGGCAAATCAAGTGCAGGATCTGACCCCGGACGAGGTCGCCAAGGGTGTCGTGGAAGGGCGTTATCTGCTCGTCGACGTCCGTGAGCCGAACGAGGTCGAGGCCGAGGCTTACCCTTACGGGGTCGTGGTTCCGCTCTCGACCTTCGATCCCAAGGCGATCCCCGATCCGCAAGGAAAGCAGGTCGTGTTCGCCTGCCGCTCGGGCAAGCGTTCGGTGACCGCCTCGCTGGCGGCACAGGCGGCGGGCCTGCCTTACGACAAGCATCTGGCCGGCGGCATGCTGGGCTGGAAGGCGGCCGGGCTTCCCAGCAAGGTCGGTGGCTAACCGCGCAATGACGACCAAGAGCTCTTCGCTGAACAAGGTCTTCGCCGACCTTCCCGTCACCATCTTCGAGGCGATGTCGCAGGCCGCGCGCGACAACAATGCGATCAATCTCGGCCAGGGTTTTCCGGATGATCCCGGCCCCGAGGACATCCGCCGCGCCGCGGCCGAGGCCTCGCTGAACGGCTACAACCAGTACCCCTCGATGATGGGCCTGCCGGAGCTGCGCCAGGCGATTGCGACCCATTACGGCCATTGGCACGGCCTCAAGCTCGATCCGATGAGCGAAGTGATGGTGACCTCCGGCGGGACCGAGGCGCTGACCTCGGCGATCCTCGCGGTGGTCCAGCCCGGCGACGAAGTGGTCTGCTTCCAGCCGGTGTACGATTCCTATCTGCCGATCATCCGCCAGGCCGGCGGCATTCCGCGCCTGGTCCGGCTCGAGCCGCCGCACTGGCGGCTGAATGAGGACATGCTGAAAAGCGTGTTCAATTCAAAGACCAAGGCGGTGCTCTTCAACAACCCCCTGAATCCCAGCGCGGTGGTCTATCCGCGCGAGGACCTCGAGCTCTTGGCGCGCTACTGCCAGGAGTTCGACGTCATCGCGATCTGCGACGAGGTCTGGGAGCACGTCACCTTCGACGAGCACCAGCATATCCCGCTGATCACCATCCCCGGCATGCGCGAGCGCACCATCAAGGTCGGCTCGGCGGGCAAGATCTTCTCGCTGACGGGCTGGAAGATCGGCTTCGTCTGCGCGGCGCCACAGCTGTTGCGCGTCGCCGCCAAGGTGCACCAGTTCCTGACTTTCACCACCGCGCCGAACCTGCAGGCCGCCGTGGCCTATGGCCTCGGCAAGTCCGACGACTACTTTCTGTCGATGCGCAAGGATCTGACGCGAAGCAGGGACCGCCTGACCAAGGGGCTGGAGAGCCTCGGCTTCCCGGTACTGAAGTCGCAAGGCACCTACTTCCTCACCGTCGACCTGTCGCCGCTCGGGCTCAACGAGAGTGACACCGAGTTCTGCTGGCGGATTGTGAAAGACTACAAGGTGGCGGCGATCCCGGTCTCGGCGTTCTACGAGCAGGACCCCGTGACCTCGGTGGTGCGCTTCTGCTTTGCCAAGAAGGACCAGACGCTGGACACCGCGCTGGAGCGGCTGTCGGACGCGGTGCGTGGACGCAAGAGGTAAATCGAGATGACGAACGTCGGCCGCCCCAGGCTTGGTTTCGCGATCGCTGCGGCACTGACGTTGCTCTCCGCTCCCGCCCGGGCCGAGGAGCGGGTCGTCAACTTCTACAACTGGTCCAACTACATGGCGCCTGATGTCCTTGAGGCCTTCACCAAGGAGACCGGCATCAAGGTCGTGTACGACACCTTTGACGCCAACGAGACGCTGGAGACGCGCCTGATGGCCGGCAAGTCCGGTTATGACGTCGTGGTGCCCACCGCTTATTTCCTGCAGCGCCAGATCAAGGCCAACATCTTCCAGAAGCTCGACAAGTCGAAGCTCCCGAACCTCGCCAATGCCTGGCCGGTGGTGACGCAGCGCCTCGCCACCTACGACCCCGGCAATGTCTACGCCGCCAACTACATGTGGGGCACGACGGGCATCGGCTACAACGTCGCCAAGGTGAAGCAGATCCTTGGGGCTGATGCGAAGATCGACAGCTGGGACATCGTCTTCAAGCCGGAGAACCTCGCCAAGTTCAAGGACTGCGGCATCCACATGCTCGACTCCGCCGACGACATCTTCCCGGCGGCGCTGAGCTATATCGGGCTCGATCCGAACTCGACCAAGCAGGCGGACCTGGAAAAGGCCGCCGATGCCGTGGCGAAAATCCGCCCCTCCGTGCGCAAGTTTCACTCCTCCGAATATCTGAGCGCGCTCGCCACCGGTGAGATCTGCTTCGTGGTCGGCTGGTCCGGTGACATCATGCAGGCCCGCGCCCGCGCCGCGGAAGCCAAAAGCGGCGTCGAGATCGGCTACACCATTCCGAAGGAGGGAGCGCAGATGTTCTTCGACAATCTCGCGATCCCCGCGGATGCGAAGAACGTCAAGGAAGCCCACGAGCTGATCAACTATCTCTATCGCCCGGACGTTGCCGCCAAGAACTCGGACTTCCTGTCCTACGCGAGCGGCAACCTCGCCAGCCAGAAACTGGTCGACCCCAAAATCCTGAACGACAAGAACATCTATCCGGACGACGCGACGCTCGCAAAACTGTTCGTCATCACGGCGCGCGAGCCGGCGACGCAGCGGATCATCAACCGGCTCTGGACCAAGGTGAAGACGGGGCGATAGTAGCGCCTGTCATTGCGAGGAGCGAAGCGACGAAGCAATCCAGACTGCCTCCGTGGCACGACTCTGGATTGCTTCGCTGCGCTCGCAATGACGGAGTATTTACCGCCACCTTCTATGCAGCCATAGCCACTGCTCGGGATGTTCTCGCACCCAGCTTTCCACCACGCTCGTGATCGCCTGCGTCGTGCCCTGGATGTCGATCCTGCCGTCGGCATCGCGCACCGGCTGGATCTCTTCGGTCAGCTCGCCGCGGAAGCGGCCGCCGGGCAGGCGGATGATGCGCACGCCGTGGATCGGGCATTCGACCTGGCGCAAGAGGCGCGCCAGCATCGGATTGGCGCGGGTCTTGCGGCCGAAGAACGTGACCTCGACGCCGGCCGTCAGATATTGGTCGATCAGCATGGCGACGTGCTTGCCGTCCTTTAGCGCTTGCGCGAGCCGCAATGGCGCGTCGCGGCCGGCCGGGATCAGCGTGCCCATGTTGACCTGGCGCATCTCCTGGATGATGCGATCGGCCGAGGCGATGTTCGGGCGGCGATAGAGAATCGCGGTGTCCAGGCCATGCGCGACCGCGGCAAGCGCCGGCAATTCCCAGTTCGCAAGGTGTGCGGCGAAGATCAGCGCCGGCTTGCCGTCGTCGCGGATCTGGTCGAACAGCTCGATGCTGCGCGGGGAAATCTCCATGCGACTCTTCTCCGGGACATCGCGGGCGTAGTCCCAGACCTGGTCGATATGGGCGAACTCGGCGCCGACGCGGCCGAGATTGTCCCAGACGCCCATCAGGATCCGTTCGATCTCCTCCGGTGACTTCTCGGGGAAGGCGGCGGCGAGGTTGGCGCGGCCGATGCGGTGCTCGCGCAGGCGCGGCCCGATCAGCTTCACGGCACGCGCGAAGAAGTCCGAGGTCTTGGCCGGATCGAAATAGCGTGTGGTGCGCAGCATCGCGACGGTCGCGGCGCCGATCAGGCTGCCGCCGAGCGATTTGGCAGCCTCCCGCGCGCGGGCCTTCGTGCTCGCAGGAAGCAGCGCCATGCGTCCGGTCAGGCCGGTTCGCGGGTCAGGATCAGCGAAGCGTTCTGGCCGCCGAAGCCGAACGAGTTCGACATCACCGCGGTCACGCGCGCATCGCGCGCCTTGTTGCCGACGACGTCGAACAGGATCGTGGGATCCGGATTGTCGTAGTTGATCGTCGGCGGAATGCGCTGATGCTCGAGCGTGAGCAGCGAGAAGATCGCCTCCACCGCGCCGGCGGCCGAGATGGTATGGCCGACCATCGACTTGTTGGAGGTGACCGGAATCTTCTGCGCGAGCTCGCCGAACACGGCCGACGTCGTGTTGAACTCCATCTTGTCGTTCTCGGGCGTCGCGGTGCCGTGCGCGTTGATGTGGTCGATCTGGTCCGGCGTCATGCCGGCATCGGCCAGCGTCTTGTTCATGCAGCCGATGATCGGCTTGCCGTCGGGCGAGGAGCGGGTGCGGTGGAACGAATCGGTGAGTTCGCCGCAGCCGGCGATCACGCCGAGAATTTTTGCGCCGCGCGCGGTGGCGGCTTCATAGCTCTCCAGCACCAGCGCGCCGGCGCCTTCCGCCATGACAAAACCGTCGCGGTTCTTGGAGAAGGGACGGGAGGCCGCCTGCGGCGGATCGTTCTGGGTCGACAGTGCCGAGAGCAGCGAGAAGCGCACCAGCGCTTCCGGGTTCACGGTGCCGTCGGTCGCGACGCAGAGCGCTGCGTCCGTCTCGCCGCGGCGGATCGCCTCGACGCCGAGCTGGATCGAGGTGGCTCCGGACGCGCAGGCCGTCGACAGCGAGATCGGCGAGCCCTTGGTGCCGAAGGTCTCGGCGAGATAGGCGGCAACCGAGCCGAACATAAAGCGATGATGGTAGGCGCTAAACTTGCCGCCGCCGGAAATGCGGAGCAGATCGTCATAGGTGATGTCCTGCTGGCCGACGGCGCGACCGAGCTCGCGGCGCTGCGGCCATTCGACCTCGACCGGCGCCACCGCGAGGAAAAGCGGACCCGGGAAATCGGCCTTGGCGCCGATGCCGGCCTGCTCCAGCGCTTCCTGCGTCACCAGCTCGGCCATCCGCTCGGACAGGGCGGTGGAAGAGAACGGATCGGCGCTGACGAAATCGACCGTACCGGCCATCGTGGTCTTGAGGCCGTCGATCGGAAAACGCGTGATGGTGCGGATACCGGATTCGCCGGCGACGAGCTTTGCCCAATTGTCGGATTTGCCGGCGCCGAGCGAGGTCATGATGCCCATGCCGGTGACGACGACGACGGGACGCCCGAGTTTGTCGCGTGGTGCAGTCATGTCGATCCCCGCTTGAGCTGATTAAACCGCCTCGACCAGCGCCATGCCTTCGCCGCGCCAGTGTCCGGCTCCCACCACCACGATCTGGGTGGGCGCGCCCTGCATTTCAATCTCGGTCCCCGTGGAATCGTTCGGCGGGAACAGCGCGCCGCGCGAGATCGACAATGCGGCAAGGGCAATGCCGAGCGGAAATTGCGTTTCCATCGCGTGGCCGAACACCGTGCCGGTCGAGCGCACCGGAAAGTCGGCATGGTTCTTCAGGAAGTCGCGCTCGTCCGAGGTCGCAGGCTCCGCCCCGGTCGCCCCGGTGATGATCGCGCCCTTGCCCTCGCGCCTGGGCAGCTTGGCCCACAGCTTCTCGAGCGTCGCGGTCATGTCGCCGGGCTGCTTGCGTTTGGCGAGGTCGGCGACGACGCTCGACAGCTTTGCGAACGGCTTGGCGCCGCGCGCTTCCGCATGCGCCTTCGATTCCAGCACCAGGAAGGCGCCGGCCGAACCGAGCGCGAAGCCGGGATGGTCCTTGCGGGCCCAGACGGGCGCGAACTTGTCCTTCAGGTTGAAATCGCCGAATTCGTAGAGGACGAGCAAGTCCTTGCGCTCGCCGTTGTACGAGCCGCCGACCAGCGCGATGTCGCTCTCACCCGAGGCGATGCGCGCGAGCGCGATGCGGGCGGCATCGGCGCCGGCGACCTCTTCGCCCATGAAGGTGCGCGAGGTGCCACCCAGACCGTGCACGATGGCGATGTTGCCGGCGAGCAGGTTGGAGAGCTGGGCCAGGAACAGCGTCGGCCTCAGATCGCTCATGAGCCGTTCGTTGAGGAAGCCCGGCGCGTTGGCGCCCTTGGCCTCGGCGGTGAGAATGCCGCTGTCGACGTTGATGTCGCGCTCTCCGCCGCCGGCGGCGACGACCATGTCGATTTTCGACAGGATGTCCTTGTTGCCTTTGATGCCGGCGGAATCGAGCGCGAGGCCGGCGGCATAGGTGCCGATGCGCTGCCAGGCTTCCATCTGGCGCTGGTCGCCCTTCTTCGGGATCTGGCTGTCGAAGGATACGGGCATCAAGGGATGCACGATGTAGGGCGCAAAGCCCTTCTCGTCGACATTGATGCGCTTCTCGGAAAGCGCGGCCCAGTTGGCGTCGAGGCCCTCGCCGAGCGAGGTAGCGAGCCCAATGCCGGTGATCCAGACCTCGGTCTGGCCCGGCTTCAAAGCGGGAGTGTCAGTCATGACGATATGGCCTGTTGCGGAAATCCGACGCGCTTGGCGATGGCGTCCATGTGGGAGCGCATATCCGCATTGGGGAAGGGAATCAGCGTGAAGGTGAGGGCCGAATTCGCGCGCAGCTTGCCGCCGACCCGGATCTTGGCCTCGGTCATGGCATAGCCGGAGCCTTCATGGGTGAGGCTCGCCTCGATGCTCATGAGGTCGCCGGGGAAGACCGAGCCGCGGACCTTGGCCTCCTTCACTGCGGCCAGGATCGGCATGCGTTCGAACCTGAACACGCCGAGTTGAAGCCAGCCCGAGGCCTGCGCCATCGATTCGATCAGGAGCACGCCGGGCATCAAGGGATAACCAGGGAAGTGGCCCTCGAAGATGGTGCTTTCCTGCGGGACCTGCGCTTCGACGACGATCGTCTTCTCGTCGACCTTGAGGTCGACGATGCGATCGATCATGTGGAAGTATTCGAGTTGCATGACTGCGCCCTTAGGCGCTCGCGCCCTTGGCCGCAACCAGTTCGTCGATGCGGGCGCACAGGTTCTTCAGCACGAAATATTGCTCGGTGGTCGCCTTGCCGTCGTTGACCTCCTGAGTCCACTTCTCCAGCGGCAGCTTGATGCCGAACTGCTTGTCGATCGCGAAGGCGATATCGAGGAAATCGAGGCTGTCGATGCCGAGGTCATCGATGGCATGGCTATCTGGCGTGATCGTGTCGCGCGGGATGTCGCAGGTTTCAGCGATGATCGTGGCGACCTGATCGAATGTGGAAGACATCACTAAGCCTTTGATATATTGAAGGTATTTGTCAGATTGTCCAGAGTGGCACGGTGGCTGGGCATCGCGCCCCTGATGACGCCCTCAAACCCCCCTCTGGCCGGGTCGAAAGCCCGTATATCGGAGCGCCGCCTTGAGTTCAATGGAGCCGGGCAGGCCTCCGGGGACAGCACCGGACGTGGCTGGGGATGCCGGCTGGGTCCGTCCGCCATGAGGTCCGTGCCGGGCCGGGCCTTAAATATGCGGTGTCGTGATCTTGACGCAGTCGCGGCGGCCCATCAGCACGCAATCCTGGGTGCGGCGCAGGTCGGCGATGCTGACCGCGAGCCAGATCCCGATCGCCGTCAGCGCGATGGTGAAGGCGAGCGCTGCGATGTTGGCAAGCATGCGCTGCCGGTAATTGTCGGGCTCGGCACGCGGCTGCTCGTAGCGCGACAGGTCCAACCGTTCGGGCGTGAGGCGAAGCGGTTGCACGGAGCCATTGCCGCGCTGGACCCTTGGGGCAGACGGCGTGCGCGGCCTGAACTGGAGCACCCGGTGCTCCTCATCAGAGCTTATGGGCCGCTGGTTGTTCATTGGGCGGGGATCACTCCGAAGCAGCGATCTAGATAGCATAGGTGAGGCACGCGCTGCAGTAAATCTTCACAATGCCAGGATGCATTTGTGCGGTCGTACTATTTGCGCATGGACCGGTGTGCCGCGATCCAGCAACGGGCCACCGTGTCCGTCGCGAGCGTTGCGCTGCAACGCGGTCATAGCGACAGCTATTGAGGACGTCTTTTTTACCGGCCGGTATCGACTTGTGATCTGCGCGTCTTCCGAACGGATTTTGCCACCGCGGGGCCCGTGGCATAGTCACGGGAACCCGAACCGTTCGTTGCATGCCAGGGGCCTTCGATCATGACCACGACCAACGCGCGCGAGCCGAGAGTGCATCCGGTTCCGATCCTGTCGCTCCGGCCGACGCAGATGACGGTCGGCATGCGCGAGGTCAAGGAGAAGCGGAAGCGCTGGCGCGAGCATGGCAAGAGGAAGCAGGCGGATCTGCTCGGCAAGCACATGATCCCCGTCGTTTACGGTCCCGACGCGCGCTACTACGTGATCGATCATCATCACCTCGGCCGCGCACTGCACGATGAAGGCGTCAAGGAGGTGCTGGTGACCGTCGTCGGCGATCTCAGGATGGTGGAGCGCGAGGCGTTCTGGGGCGTCATGGACAACAAGCGCTGGGTCTATCCTTACGACGCCAAGGGCGAGCGGCGCTCGTTCCGCGACCTGCCGAAATCCGTCGCCGACCTCAAGGACGATCCGTTCCGCAGTCTTGCCGGCGAACTGCGCCGCATGGGCGGCTTCGCCAAGGACACCACACCGTTCTCCGAATTCCTGTGGGCCGACTTCCTGCGCCGGCAGGTCTCGCGCAAGGCGGTGGAGGCCGATTTCGACAAGGCGGTCGAGAAGGGGATGGCCGCGGCCAGAAGCAAGAATGCGATCTATCTGCCCGGCTGGTGCGGCCCGGCGGACGACGACTAAGAGTATTCACATCAGTCGCGCTGGAAGATCCTGGCGCCTGGATAGGCGCGGCGCGCGTAAGTGACCACCAGCGCGCGGTCCTGGGTGTCCAGGAACGGCGTTCGGATCTGGCTCGATCCGACGATGAGGTGCCACAGGCCATTGAGCTTCTGGATCACGATCTTCATTTGCGTAGTCCTCGATGACTCCCATTTCACGAATGTTGCTCGTCGCCGCAGAGCCTAGGATAGCGCTCGCGGGTATTAAATTCCCGATACGGCCGGCGCTGCAAAACACGTCTACCTTTGTTAGTTGGTTACGGATTGCGCCCAGATAAGCCGGATCTCATCACAGCCGCTTGAGCGAAATCAATTTCCCCGCCCACGAAACCGTCCTGAAACAGAGCGGTCCCATCTCTATGGCGTAGTCGAGCTCACACAGGAGGCGAACATGCGCCGTCTGGCTTTCGTAGTTGGCTTGCTCGCGGTCGCTTCGGCGGGAATCTCTGCATCCTTTGCCGCAGTCCACCACGCCAAGACGTTGACGTTCGCGGAGCGCTTTGCTCCGGCGCTCGAGCTGATGGCGAAGCGCTAGCCGCATACGTCTCGCAGCCGTGAGCGATGCAGCGGCTGTTCGCTGCTGGGCGGACATCACGTCGCAGTCGCCGACCGATGACGGCCGGGTCAGGCTTGACCTGTCGCAAACCTGCCTCGCCCTGACCGGCTAAGGTCTGCCTGCATGGTTGCAGCGACAGCGTCGTGCCCCGATGGGAGGGGCCCGGGCTCCAAGTCATGCAGATCTTGTCAAGCAGATCTTGGAGGCACGGCCATGAGCGTCATCTTTCGCATCCTCTTTGTCCTCGCCGGCGCGATCACGGCGCTGTTCGTCGCGCGCGACGCGCTGAACTTCACCATCATCCAGACTTTCGTCGCCGTGCTGCTGGCCACCGCAATCGTCGGTGCCGGCAGCTTCTGGAGCCTGCGGCGGAAACCGTGAGCGAGGTGCAACGCGGAGGTGCGGCCGGTCTGAGTGCGACCGAGGCGAGGGCGAGGCTCGCGGCAGACGGCCCCAACGAACTGCCCCGGCCGGAACGACGCAGTCCGCTGCGCATCGTGGTGGAAGTGCTGCGCGAGCCGATGCTCCTGCTGCTGCTCTGCGGCGGGCTGATCTACCTCGTGCTCGGCGATCTCAAGGAGGCGGTGATCCTGCTGGCGTTCGGGGCGATGTCCATCGTGATCACGGTGGTGCAGGAAACCCGGACCGAGCGCGTGCTGGAAGCCTTGCGCGACCTGACCAGCCCGCGGGCGCTGGTGGTGCGTGACGGTGCGCGCCGGCGAATTGCCGGCCGCGAGGTCGTGCAGGGCGACCTTCTCGTCCTCGGTGAAGGCGATCGCGTACCCGCCGACGCCGCGCTCGTCGAAGCGCGGGACTTGCAGATCGACGAGTCCCTGCTGACCGGCGAGTCGGTGCCCGTCCGCAAGAAGACCGCCGACAAGATCAAAGTAGCCGCTCACCGGCCCGGCGGCGAGGATCAGCCATTCGTGTATTCCGGTTCGCTCGTCGTGCGCGGTGAGGGGCTGGCGCTGGTCGAGGCCACCGGGCCGCGCAGCGAGATCGGGAAGATCGGGCTGTCGCTTCGCGGCCTGCAGGCCGAGCCGCCGCGGCTTCAGCAACAGACCGCAAGGCTGGTGCGGCTTTGCTTTCTCGGCGGCGCCATCATCAGCCTGGCCGCGATTGTGCTCTACGGCGTCTCGCGCGGCGACTGGCTGCAGGCGCTGCTGGCAGGCATCGCCATCGGCATGTCGATGCTTCCAGAAGAATTCAGCGTCGTGCTCACGGTGTTCATGGCAATGGGCGCGTGGCGGATTTCCCAAGCCCGCGTCCTGACGCGGCGAGCCGCCGCCATCGAGGTTCTCGGCTCAGCAACAGTCCTGTGCACCGACAAGACCGGAACGCTGACGCAGAACCAGATGTCGGTCGCCGAACTGCGCCTGCTGGACGGCGCGCGCCTGCGTGCGGAGGCGTCCGGACCGGATCAGGTCGGGCCCGAATTCGCAGAGCTGGCGCGCTGCGGGGCGCTGGCAAGCTCTCCGGAGCCGTTCGATCCGATGGAGAAGGCGCTGCATGCGTTCGCGCGTGGTGTGCTGCGGGATGGCGATGCGACGGATGGCGGGCGGACGCTGGTGCGTACCTATGGTCTGCGCCCCGAGCTGCTCGCCATGACCCAGGTTTGGCGGACACCCGCGGTAGCGGAGCTCCTCGCATGCGCCAAGGGCGCGCCGGAGGCGATTGCGCGCCTGTGCAGGCTGAACGAAGCCGATCGCGAGGCCGTGCAAGCTGCCGTCGGGGCAATGGCGAAGGACGGGCTTCGGGTGCTGGGGATGGCCGTTGCCGTTTGCGATGAGGCTTCTCTGCCGGCATCCCAGGAGGCTTTCGTATTTCGCTTCGTTGGCCTGGTCGGGCTTGCCGATCCGTTGCGGCCTCATGTTCCGGAGGCGGTTCGCGAATGCCGTTCGGCCGGCATCCGCGTCGTCATGATCACGGGCGACTATCCGGCGACCGCCATGGCGATCGCCGGGCAAGCCGGGCTCGACGTCAATGAGGTCGCGACCGGGGAGCAGGTCAAGCTCGCGGACGACAGCGAGCTCGAGGCACTCGTCAGCAAGGTGAACATCTTCGCGCGGGTTCTGCCGGAGCAGAAACTGCGGATCGTCCAGGCGCTGAAGCGCAGCGGCGAGATCGTTGCGATGACGGGCGACGGCGTCAACGACGCGCCGTCGCTGAAGGCCGCCCATATCGGAATCGCGATGGGTGACCGCGGCACCGACGTCGCTCGCGAGGCATCCTCGATCGTCCTGCTCGACGACGACTTCAGCTCCATCGTCGCATCCATCCGCCTCGGTCGCCGGATCTACGACAATCTGCGCAAGGCCATGACCTTCATCTTTGCCGTCCACGTGCCGATCGCGGGTCTTGCGCTGCTTCCCCTCGTGTTCGGGCTGCCGCTGGTGCTCGGCCCGGTGCACATTGCCTTTCTCGAGCTGATCATCGATCCCGTCTGCTCGCTGGTGTTCGAGGCCGAGCGGGAGGAGCGCGACGTCATGAAGCGTCCGCCGCGGCATGCCGATGCGGAGCTGTTCTCGTGGCCCCTGATCGCCTGGAGCGTTCTGCGGGGCGCGATGGCCTTCGCCTTGATCGCCGTGATCTTCGTCGCAGCGCTTCGTTCCGGCCTTCCGCCCGAGGAGGCTCGCACCCTCGCATTCATTGCGCTCGTCGTCTGCGTCCTCGCGCTGGTGCTGGTCAATCGATCCTTCAGCGCATCGTTCTTGTCTGCTTTCTTTCGCCCGAACGCGGCATTGCTCTGGATATTCCTCTTGATTGCACTCGTGCTCGCCACAGCCTTGTTCTGGCCGCCGGCCTCCGGTCTGTTTCGCTTCGGTCCGCTGCATGTTGACGATTTGATGATCACGCTCGGCGCCGGACTATTGGTGCTCACGGCGCTCGAACTGCTGAAGCCGTTTTGGGGCCGGCGGTTGCGATTCTAATCGCTCTCCCGCCGACCCGAGCTCGGTGAGATGTCCGTACGCTGCGGATCTTCCTTGCCGCCAAGCATGCGATGCAGCCGGCGCTCGAGGCGACGGCCAATCGTGAGCAGCACGAAGGCCAGCGCCAGGGCGACGACGACGATCTTCCATTGTCCGGCGCCGCAGACGATGCCGAGGCAGGCGGCAAGGAAAGTGCAGGCGGCGCTGGTGAGGCCTCGAACGCGAAACCCGGTGCTTTGGTGCACGATGACGCCGGCGCCGAGAAAGCCGATGCCGGTGAGGATGCCCTGGATGACACGGCTGGCGGCGTCGACGACCCTGGCCGGTTCGGCGAGCTGCAATGCGAGCAGAACCACGCTTGCGGTGGAGAGCCCGACGATGCCGAGCGTCTTCAGCCCGATCGGCTTGCCGTGCAGGTCGCGGTTGAGGCCGATCGCGCCGCCGGCAAGCGTGGCCGTGCCGAGGCGCAGCAGGATTTCGGGCCAATCGAGCTCGGTCATGGCGCCTCGATTACGTCTTCGGCAGGCGGCCCATCAGATAGAACTCCTCGTTCGGCCGCATGCCCGTGAAATTCGCCAGCCGGTTCGACAGCGCGAAGAAGGCGGAGATCGCGGCGATGTCCCAGACGTCATCGTCGCTGAAGCCGTGGGGACTAAGCGCGGCGAAATCGTCCTCGGAAATCCGCTGCGCGTCAGCCGAGACCTTCATGGCGAAATCGAGCATCGCCTTCTGCCGCGGCGTGATGTCGGCCTTGCGGTAGTTGATCGCGACCTGGTCGGCGATCACAGGGTTCTTGGCGCGGATGCGCAGAATCGCGCCATGGGCGATCACGCAATATTGGCACTGGTTGGCCGCCGACGTCGCCACCACGATCATCTCGCGCTCGGCCTTGGTGAGGCCGCCGTCTTTCTCCATCAACGCGTCGTGATAGGCGAAGAAGGCGCGGAACTCGTCGGGACGATAGGCCAGGGTCAGGAACACGTTCGGGACGAAGCCGCTCTTCTCTTGCACCGCAAGGAGGCGCTTACGGATGTCGTGGGGCAGGGTGTCGAGGGCGGGGGCGGGAAAGCGTTGCGCGGCGGTCTTTGTCATGGGCATGGATTCCGGCTTTTAGGCGGAAACCATAGTCGATGCGGGTGGCGGGCTCAATCCGCCGGTCCGAAGTGGCCGCGACGAAGGTGTCAGGTGGAAACGATGTTCCATCCTCCGTCATTGCGAGCGCAGCGAAGCAATCCAGAATCTACCGGCGGAAAGACTCTGGGTTGCTTCGCTGCGCTCGCAATGACGATGTGGATGGAGCGAGGCCTTACCGCAGCGGCTTCTTCAGCAGCGAGAAACGGTCCGGGTCGAGGCCCATCGACGGCTGCAGCATCGGGGCTTCGACGCTGGACATCGTCTTCGCGGGCGGTGCCGAGAACACGGGGTCGTTCGGCACGTCGCGCTGCGAGGTGGCGCCGCGCCAGCGTTCGAGCACGGCGCTGACGAAATGCATGTCGTGGCCGGAGGTGACGGAGGGCACGCTCGAGATGGTGGCCTCGCCGCGCGGCAATTGGTGCGGCGGCACCTCCTTGAAGCGCAGCCGCGTCGGCAGCGCCACGCCTTCGCCGAACGCCAGCACCTCGCGGGTGCCGAGCGACGGCACGAAGGAGAGCAGGTTCGCGGCGGCATCCGACACCGCGGCGCGCAGCAGCGCCTGGTCGCGGTCGTTGGCGAGACGCATCGTGAACAGCGTGTTGCACTGGGAGATGATGGTGGCGTCGAGCTCGGCGGGGCGCTGGGTGATGAGGCCGAGATAGACGCCGTATTTGCGGCCTTCCTTGGCGATGCGCGATACCGCCTTGCGGGTCGGGCCGAAGCCGATGTTGCGGTCGGCGGAGGCGTAGCGGTGCGCCTCTTCGCAGACGAACAGCAGCGGCGAGACGCCGTCGCTCCACAGGCCGAAGTCGAAGGCCATGCGGCAGAGCACGGACACGACGGAATCGATCACCTCGGCTGGGAAGCCGGCGAGCTGCATCACCGTCATCGGCTTGCCGTTGGCGGGCAGGCGGAACAGATGGCTGATGACCTCGGCCATGGTGTCGCCGCCGACATTGGCGTTGTCGAACATGAAGGCGTAGCGAGGGTCGTTGCGCACCGCCTCGATGCGCGAGATCAGCTTGTGATAGATGATGCGCGAGGAGCGGTTCTCGAGCTTGCCCATGCGCTCGTCGATCAGCGACAGCAGGTCGACCAGGCGATAGGGCACCGGCGTATCGACGGTGTAGCCGATCTGCTTGGGATCGATGCGCTTGAGGCCGATGCGGTCGGCGTTCTGGTACTGGGTGTAGACGCCTTTGGCGAGCGGGATCACTTCGGCGAGGATGTCGAGCTCTTCCGGCACGCCGGCGCGGCCGCCGAACAGCACGTCGACGATTTCCTCGAAGTTGAACAGCCAGAACGGCAGCTTCAGGTTCCGCGGGTTGAGCACCAGCGCGCGGTCGCCGAAGCAGCGGCCATACTCGTTGTGCACGTCGAGCAGGAAGATGCGCAGGTTCGGCCGCGCCTTCAGGATCTCGTTGAGCAGCAGCGAGACGCCGGTCGATTTACCGACGCCGGTCGATCCCAGCACGGCAAAGTGCTTGGACAGCATTTCCTCGACGTCGACATAGGCGACGACCGAGCGATCCTGCTGCAGGAAGCCGACATTGATCTGGTCCGAGCCGGTCGGCGCGTAGATCGTGCGCAGCTCCTGGCTCGTGATCAGGTCGACGGCATCGCCGATGGTCGGATAGTTGGTGACGCCGCGCTGAAATTTGGCCTTGTCCGCGGCATTGAGAATCTCGCCGAGCAGGTCGACCGAGGCGATGGCGATGTAATTGTCCGAGCTCGACAGGTTCTCGCAGGAGACCTCCGTGATCATCGCAACGATGACCGAGCTGGCGCAGCGAATGCTGACGAAACGGCCGACGGTGGCCCGCACCTCCGAGATCGGCATCCGGCTTTCCGCCAGAAGCCCGACCCGGGCGAGCGATCCGCGAACCGAAATCACGCGTCCAAAGGATGTCACGATGAATGAACCTGGCAAGAGCGAGGGATTTGCCGGACTATGCGCGGCTGTCGCTGCACAAACGGTTAAACGCCGGATGCGGCGGCTCCGTTAAATCCGCGGTAATTCGGTCCGGAGCCTCGTCGCCAATGCCTGCTTGAGGGCGAAATCACCTGGAAAATGCTGCGTTCCGGGCCCTTCAGGTGAGGTGGTGCTTAAGGAAGAGTTTACCATTCGGGCAGGCTGCCCGCCTCGTCCGGAGGACGGCGGTCGGGCGCCGATCGCCGCAAGGGACGTCGGTTGCTTTGTTGACTGGACCTAATGATTTGTACATTAGTACAAATAAGGCGCCGCGCAGAAAGCCCGGCGCTGCTCAGGAGGAAAACATGCAGCCCGAACCGATCCTCGATCTCGCCCATCTCGGCCACATGGAGCTGCTGACGCCGAAGCCCGACGAGAGCCTGAAATTCTTCGTCGATGTGATGGGCATGACCGTCAGCGGCCAGAAGGGCGAGTCGGTCTATTTGCGCGGCTGGGACGATTACGAGCGCTATTCGCTCAAGCTCACGGCGTCGAAGACCTCGGGCATGGGCCACATGGCGCTGCGTGCGCGCAGCCAGCAGGCGCTGGAGCGCCGTGTTGCGGCGCTAAGAGGATCCGGCTTCGATATCGGCTGGATCGACGGCGACATGGGGCAGGGGCCGACTTTCCGTTGCCGCGACCCCGATGGCCACATCGTCGAGCTCTATTACGAGACCGAATGGTATCAGGCGCCGCCTGAGCTCAAGCCTGCGCTGAAGAACCAGGCGCAGCGCTTTCCCGCCCGCGGCGTCAATGTGCGCCGCCTCGACCATCTCAATTGCCTTGCCGTCGACATCAAGGCCAACCGCGAGTTCTTCGAGACCTATCTCGGCTGCCGCCTCACCGAGCAGATCGTGCTCAACGACGGTCGTGAGGCGGCGATGTGGCTGACGATGTCGAACAAGAGCTACGACTTCGCCTATTCGCTCGATCATTCGGGCGTGCCGGGCCGCTTCCACCACGTCACCTACGCGCTTGACAGCCGCGAGGAGATTCTGCGCGCCGCGGACATTTTTCTCGAGAACGGCGTGCACATCGAGACCGGCCCGCACAAGCACGCGATCCAGCAGACCTTCTTCCTCTATGTCTACGAGCCCGGGGGCAACCGCGTCGAGGTCGCCAATGCCGGCGCGCGTCTCATTCTCGCGCCCGACTGGAAGCCGATCGTGTGGACCGAGGAGGAGCGCAAGAAGGGCCAGGCCTGGGGATTGAAGACGATCGAGTCGTTCCACACCCACGGCACGCCGCCGGTGGAGGTGAAGAAGCACGGGTAGCGTATTCACCGCAGTGTCATTCCGGGCGACGCGAAGCGGCGAGCTATGATGCGCAATTGCGCATCTGAGAATCCATAACCCCAGCTGGTGGGTATGGATTCCGGGCTCCCTCGCTATGCTCGGGCCCCGGAATGACGTTAGTGGGTTGAACTTCGCACCCTTGCGATCGTCTCGCGCACGCCGGTCCAGGCCGGCTTGCTGGGTGCGAACTGCCGGCGCAGGAAGCTGACGAGTTCCTCGATCTGCGCGTCGCTCATGCTATTCCCAAACGCGGGCATGTAGCCGAGATCGCTCGACACGGGCTCGGCAATGCCATGCAGGATCACCTGCACGAGATTGTCAGCCGTTCTGCTGTGCAGGTTGCTGTTGAGCGCGAGCGACGGGCGGCTGCCGAACAGCGGCAGGCCGCCGACCTCGTGGCAGACCGCACAGGCGCCTTGATAGAGCCGCGCACCGGTCGACGATGCGACGGTGACCCGGGTCGTGCTCTCGAGCGCGGTGGCGAGCGCATCCTGCGCCTGTTGGTCGAGCGCGGCGTCATTGAAGGAGTTGAGATAGACCGCCATCGCACGGATGTCCTGGTCGGGCAGAGCCTTGAGGTCCCGGACAACAGGCGCCATCGGGCCGGCGGCAACGCCGTGGTACTGCGAATGGCCGGTGCGCAAATAGGCGTAGAGCTCATCCTCGCTCCACGGGATCGGCGCGTGCGAGAGCGAGGTCAGCGCCGGCGCTTCCCAGCCTTCGGCGAAGCCGCCGGCCAGATAGGCATTGCGCTGCTCGGCGCCGAGCGCGTTGCGCGGCGAATGGCAGGCGCTGCAGTGGCCGAGGCTCGCGACCAGATAGGCGCCGCGATTCCATTGCTCGGACTTGGCGGGATTGGGCTTGAATTCCGTGTTCTGGTGGAACAGCGCATTCCACCCGGCGAGCAGCGGGCGCAGGTTGAACGGGAAGGTGAGTTTGTTGGCCGGCGTCGTCGCGCGCACCGCAGGCTGCGCCATCAGGTAAGCGTAGAGCGCCTGCAGATCGGCATCGCTGGTCTTTGCAAAATGCGTGTAGGGGAAGGCGGGATAGAGCTGCCGTCCGTCGCGATGCAAGCCGTCGCGCATGGCGCGCTCGAAGGCGGGATAGGACCAGGCCCCGATCCCGGTCTCGACGTCGGGCGTGATGTTGGTCGCGTAGATCGTGCCGAACGGCGTTTCCAAGGCGCGTCCGCCGGCGTTGGGAACGCCGCCGACGGCGGTGTGGCATTCCGCGCAATTGCCGAGCGCGGCGAGCTGTGCGCCGCGGGCGATTGTCGCTGCGGAATAGACCGATGCATCCGGCCGGGTGATCGGCGCGATGGCGCGGCCGGGAAGGAGCGCCGCGCCGATACCGATCGCGGCGGTGCAGACGGCTGCGATCGTTGCAAAGATGCCGGCGCGCCTGGCGAACGGGTTCTCCCCGATGCGAGAAGGACGCGGGGTTGCGGGTGCTGCCAGGGACTGCGGTGTCGCCCCTGCTTCGCCGTGCAATCCCTTGAGGATGCGCTCGGGCGTGAACGGCGGCTCGCGAAAACGCACGCCGGTGGCATCGAAGATGGCGTTCGCGATCGCCGCTGCGCTCGGCACCGAGGCGGACTCGCCGACGCCGAGCGGCGGCTGGTCCTGCCGCGGCAGCAGCAAGACGTCGATCTTGGGTACGTCGGGGAAGGGGATGATGGGATAGGCGCCCCATTCGCGCGCGGCCACCGTGCCGCGCTCGAACGATACCTCTTCCATCAGCGCGCGGCTGGTGGACTGGATGACGTTGCCCTGGATCTGGTGGCGCACGCCGTCCGGGTTGATCATCAACCCGGAATCCTGCCCCGCGACGACGCGCGTCACGCTGACGTCGCCGGTCGTCTTGTTCACCGCGACGTCGGCAACCCAAGCCGACCACGCCGCGCCATAGCCCGGAAACTTGCTGTGGACGTAGAGCGCGTAGGCAAAGCCGCGCCCATGCACGACATCGCCCTCCTTTTCCTCGCGGACCGGCCGCGGCGTCCAGCCCGCGCGCTCGGCCACCGCACTGACGAGATCGACAGCGCGCTGATCCTTCAGGTAGCGCAGGCGATATTCGATGGGATCGACGCCGGCTTCGGTTGCGGCCTCGTCGATATAGGATTCATGCGCAAAGGTGTTCGGCAATGCCGAGACGCCGCGGAACCAGGAGGCCCGCACGATCGGCGGCGTGTCGTGGGCGATGACGCGCATATGCTCGTAATCGTAGGGCGGGATCGCGGTGCGGTCGCCCATCTGGAGCACGGTGGGCTCGGGGGAGATGCGACCGGTCAGCAGCAGCGCCAGCGTCGGGGCGGCGTTCGAGGGGTAGCGCGTGGCCAGATCGTAAGCGGCGATGCTGCCGTCAGCGTCGAGGCCGCCATTGACGTCGATGAGCTGCGCGGTGCCTTTGGGCTCCCAGGCGTGCTCCTGCTCACGCGTCAGCTGCACGCGGACCGGACGGCCGACGGCGCGCGACAGCAGGAGCGCATCGGCCGTGACGTCGTCGGCGCAGTTGCGTCCGTAGCAGCCGGCGGCCTCCAGCCGGATCACCTCGATCTCGCTCTCGGGGCGCTCGATCAGCAGCGCGAGGTCGCTGCGCAGCACGTGCGGGTTCTGCGTGCCTGACCAGACGCGGATGTTGCCGTCCTGGAAGTCGGCGACGGCGCAGGAGGGGCCGATCGAGGCGTGCATCTGATACGGCCAGACGTAAGTGCGCTGCATCGGCTTGGCCGCGCCCGATATCGCCTTGTCGACCTCGCCCTTGTCGATCAGCGTGCGCGGCGTCGAGGGATTGGCGCGCAGGGCGGTCTCGACATCGCCAAGATCGGTAAGCGTCGGCGTCGGCTTCCAGCTCACCTTGAGCTGCTCTGCCGCACGGATCGCATTCTCCTCGCGCTCGGCGACGACGCCGACGAAATCGCCAATCCGCACGACGGCGACAAGGCCGGGAATGTCGCGCACGGAGGATTCGTCGACCGCAATGAGGCTGGTGCCGACGAACGGTCCGGCATCGACGCCAGCATAGGGCGGCCGCACCACGCGGCCATGCACCATCCCTGATACTCGGATGTCGTGCACGAAAGTCAGCTCGCCCGTGGCTTTAGCAGGTAGATCGATGCGCGGCACCGACTGGCCGACGATGGCGTAATCGCCGACCGGCTTGACCTGCACGTCATCGGCCAGCTCGAGGCGGATCGCCTCGTCGCCAATGAGCTCGCCATAGCTGATGCTGCGGTTGTTGTGGCCGCGAACGAGTCCGTCCTCGATCTTGAGCTCGGCTTCGGGCAAATCCAGGCGTTTCGCGGCGCGCGCGATCAGAAAGTGCCGCGCTTGCGCCGCGGCCTTCCGCAGCGGGACGGCCGTGATCTGGATGGTTTCACTCGCGATCGTCGCGCCCTGGTTCGGCACCAATGCCGTGTCGCCGAGCACGACGACGACGCGGGCAAAGGAGACGTCGAGCTCTTCGGCGACGATCTGGCCCAGCGCAGTGCGGATGCCGGTGCCGAGATCGACATGGCCGTTATACGCCGTGACCGAACCGTCCGCGGTGATGCGGACGAAGGTCTCCGACGTGACCTCGTCCACGCTGCGCGCGACGACGAGCGAACCCGCGCGCTCAGCTCCTTGCGAAATAAAGGAGGCCATCAATCTGCGGCCTCGGTGAGTTGGCCGGATGCGCGCATCACCGCGCGGAGGATCTCGACATGCGTGCCGCAGCGGCAGAGATTGTAGCGCAGCGCCGCCAGCGCCTCCTGCTCGGTCGGCCGCGGGTTGATCGCGAGCAACGCCTTGGTGGTCATGATCATGCCGTTGAGACAATAGCCGCATTGTGCGGCCTGCTCGTCGATGAAGGCCTGCTGCACGACGTCGGGCTTGTCGCTTGTGCCGAGGCCTTCGAGCGTCACGATGTCGCGCCCGGCGCAGCCGCTCACCGGAATCACGCAGGAGCGTGCCGCCAGTCCGTCGATCAGGACAGTACAGGTGCCGCATTCCCCCAAGCCGCAGCCGTATTTCGGGCCGTTCAGCGTGAGATCATTGCGCAGCACGTAGAGCAGCGGCGTGTCCCGCGCTGCCGTGACCTCGTGGATCCTGCCGTTCACGGTGAGGCGGATCGGTGTCTGCGTCATCCTCGTTCCCAAGCCCAAGACGATATCCAAGATCATGCAATCGCGAAAATCGGACGCCGCGACGATACCGTTTGTACACAAACGTGCAAGCCGTGCATGCCGCACTGCAGCGCGGGTGCCTTCTTTGTGGACAGGGCGGATAGGCAAATGAGGTTTTATGCGGCAGTGGCATCTTTTGCGCTGCACCGCCGCTTGACAGCCGCGGGGCAGCGCGCGCAACATCGTTCGTATACGAATGATAACTGCGATGTCCGCCGACTCCGACATGGTGACAGAAACGACGAGCGCCGTCATCGACAAGATCCGCTGCGATGCTTGTCCGGTGATGTGCTACATCAAGCCGGGCGCGGCGGGTGCCTGCGATCGCTATGCCAATCACGACGGCAAGCTGGTCCGCGTCGATCCGCACGTCATCCTGGAGCGCACCGTCTCTCATGGCGGCAAGCTGGTCCCGTTCAGCCGCACCGAGGACTGGGACGGCAAGATCGTCCATGAGCCCTCGACTTTCGTGACGGCGATCGGCGCAGGCACGACCTATCCCGACTACAAGCCGGCGCCGTTCATCGTTTCCGCGGAGGTCGACGGCGTCGACATGGTGACCGTCGTTACCGAAGGCATCTTCTCCTATTGCGGCATCAAGGTGAAGATCGACACCGACCGCTATCTCGGCCCGGAGACCGCGACCGTGCGCGCGCAGGGCGAGGCGGTCGGCCATGTCACGACCAGCGAATACGGCTCGCAAATGCTGTCGCTCGGCGGCGTGCATCACCTCACCGGCGGCTCCAAGAAGGAGGGCCGCGTCACCTGCGACACGCTGATGGACCTCGCCAATTGCAAGGCGGTGGAGCTCACCATCGATGGCGGCGCCACCGTGGTAGTGCAGGCCGGCCAGCCGCCGATCGTCAACGGCGTGAAGGAAGAGCGCATGCGCGTCGGCTGCGGCTCGGCGACGATCGGCATGTTCGCCAAGCAATGGCACGGCAAGGTCGATGAAGTCGTCGTGGTCGACGACCACATCACCGGCGTGCTCAGCGAGCATCAGGCCGGCAAGCTGCTCGACATCGCCGACACCGGCATCAAGATGAAGGGCCGCCGCTCGACGCCCGGCCGCTATTTTCAGGTGGCCGATCCCGGCACGGGCTGGGGCGGCACCAACATCTCCGATCCCTTGTCGATCCTCGGGCCGTTCGATGCCAAGGAAGCGAAGCCCGGCCTGACCATGCTGATGGTCTCCACCACCGGCGAGCATTCGTCCTATTACGTGCTCGACGAGGCCTTGAAGCCGGTCGAGACCGAGATGCCTGATGACCTGAAGTTTTCGGTCGAGCGCATCCAGGAAAATTGCGAGCCCGCCTTGTGCACGGTGTTGTTCATGGCGGGCGCGGGCGGCTCCTTGCGCGCCGGCGTCACCGACAATCCGGTCCGGCTGACGCGCTCGGTGAAGGATGCGCTGACGCGCGTCACCAGCGGCGGCGCGCCGGTCTACGTCTGGCCCGGCGGCGGCATCACCTACATGGTCGACGTGACGCAGATGCCGTCAGGCGCGTTCGGCTATGTGCCGACACCGGCCCTGGTCGCGCCGATCGAATTCACCATGAAGCTGTCCGACTATGCTGCGCTCGGTGGCCACATGGACTATGTGAAGCCGCTCTCCGAGGTGCAAAGCGGCGACGATGTCCGCCAATTGCCCTGGCAGAACCCGATTCCGGGGCTCCGCACATGACCAGGCTCCCGCAAATCGCATTGCTGTCTGATGGCCGGCGGCTGCATTTGCAGGATGGACCGATCGATCTGATCGTGGAGGCGAGGGGACGCACGGATGCGGTGCGGTCCGCCTATGAGGCTGCGGCGCTGCGGTTCACTGGATTGCTCGACGAGCTTTGCGCGGAGCTGCCGCAATTGCGCTCCGCCGCTGAGACGCGCACGTCGCTAAAGGGCGTTGTCGCCCGCCGCATGCACGCTGCTGTCGCGCCTTATGCCGCCGATTGCTTCATCACGCCGATGGCGGCCGTTGCCGGCAGCGTCGCGGAGGAGATTCTGGCCGCGGTGCTGCGCGCTGCGGCGCTCGATCGGGCTTACGTCAACAATGGCGGCGACATTGCGCTGCATCTCAGTGTGGGCGAGCATTTTTCGGTCGGCCTGATGGATCGGCCCGACCGCGACGGCGTGATGCGGAGGCTGCGGATCGATGCGGACGACCCGGTGCGGGGCGTTGCGACCAGCGGCCGGCACGGCCGCAGCTTTTCGCTCGGGATCGCCGATGCCGTGACCGTGCTGGCCGCAACCGCTTCGCAGGCCGATGCGGCCGCGACCGTGATCGCCAACGCCGTCGATCTGCCCGGGCATCCCGCCATTATCCGAAGGCCGGCGAACGAGCTTCAGCCCGACAGCGATCTGGGCGCACGCCTTGTGACGCGCGGTGTCGGCGAGCTGTCTCACGATGAGATCGCAGCCGCGCTTGAATCTGGCGCGGAATGTGCACGGCAATTGTTCGATCGCGGACTGATCGAAGGTGCCGTGCTGCGGCTTTGTGGTGATATGCTTGTCATCGGAACAAAGGATATAGAAGAGCAACGATCGCGCCCGCGTGTGCTGGAGAACGCGGTCCATGCCTGAACAGGGAAGCGAAACATGAGCGCGATCATCCGCAAGATCGTCACCGTCGTCGAAGAGACGCAGATGGAGATGGGACGCCAGGTGTCGCCGCCGACCCGGCGTGCCGCCGCGATCGCCGTGATCGAAAATCCTTTCGCCGGAAAATATGTCGAGGATCTTTCGCCGCTGATCGCGATCGGCGAGGAGTTGGGCGAGCTCCTGTCGAAGCGCGCGGTGGCGGCGCTCGGCATCGATGGCGCCAAGGCACATAGCTACGGCAAGGCCGCGGCCGTCGGCGAGAACGGCGAGCTGGAGCATGCCGCCGCGATCCTCCACCCCAAGATGGGCGCGCCGGTGCGCAAGGTTCTGGGCAAGGGCGCGGCGCTGATTCCCTCCTCGAAGAAGCGCAGCGGTCCGGGCACGACGCTGGACATTCCGCTCGGGCACAAGGACGCGGCCTTCGTGCGCAGCCATTTCGACGGCATGGAAGTGCAGGTCAACGATGCGCCGCGTGCCAACGAGATCATGGTCGCGGTCGCCGTCACCGACAGCGGCCGTCCGCTGCCGCGCGTCGGCGGGCTGACGGTTGCTGAGATCAAGGGCGAAGACGGTCTGAGATAGAAGTCGTAAGCGAGTTCAAACTGGAGGTTGGGATGCGAGCAAGAAATACTTTCGTCGGCGCGGCCTTCGCGCTTCTGGCAGGCGGCATGGCTCATTCGGCCCTGGCGCAGGACATCAAGATCGGCGAGATCAACAGCTATTCGTTGCTGCCGGCGTTCACCGAGCCCTATCGCAAGGGCTGGCAGCTTGCAGTCGAGGAAGTCAACGCGGCCGGCGGCATCAACGGCAAGAAGCTCGTCGTCATCTCCAAGGACGATGGCGGCAAGCCGGCGGACGCGCAGACCGCGGCCAACGAGCTCGTCTCGAGCGAGGGCGTCGCGATGCTCGCCGGCACGTTCCTGTCGAACATCGGTCTTGCGGTCTCTGACTTCGCCAACCAGAAGAAGGTGTTCTTCCTCGCGGCCGAGCCGCTCACGGACGCCATCACCTGGTCCAAGGGCAACAAGTACACTTTCCGCCTGCGTCCCTCCAACTATATGCAGGCGGCGATGCTGGTGGAAGCCGCCAGCAAGCTGCCGGCCAAGCGCTGGGCGACGATCGCGCCGAACTACGAGTACGGCCAGTCGGCGGTCGCGGTGTTCAAGAAGCTGATGTCGGAGAAGCGCCCGGACATCCAGTGGGTCGACGAGCAATGGCCGCCGCAGGGCAAGATCGACGCCGGCCCGGTGGTGCAGGCGGTTGCCGCCGCCAACCCGGAAGCGATCCTCAATGTCACGTTCGGCGCGGATCTCGTCAAGCTCGTGCGCGAAGGCAACACCCGCGGCCTGTTCAAGGGGCGCGAGGTCGTCTCCTTCCTGACCGGCGAGCCCGAATATCTCGACCCGCTCAAGGACGAGACGCCGGAGGGCTGGATCGTCACCGGCTATCCCTGGTACTCGATCAAGACGCCCGAGCATGATGCGTTCCTGAAAGCGTATCAGGCGAAGTACAATGATTATCCGCGGCTCGGTTCGATCGTCGGCTATCAGACCATCAAGGCATCGGCCGCGATTCTCGCCAAGGCCGGCTCGACCGATCCGGAGAAGCTGATTGCCGCTGCGGAAGGGCTGTCCATGCCATCGCCGTTCGGCGAGATCACCTTCCGCAAGATCGACCACCAGTCGACGCTCGGGGCCTTCGTCGGCAAGACCGCACTTAAGGACGGCAAGGGCGTGATGGTGGATTCGTCCTACAAGAAGGGCGCGGACTATCTGCCCAGCGATGCCGAAGTCGCGAAGCTGCGCCCGAAGGATTGATCGTTCTCTATCTCTCCCTCTCCCGCTCTTCGCGGGGAGAGGGTCGGGGTGAGGGGCTCTCTCCACGCCCCGCGCTCGTGGAGAGAGCCCCTCACCCGGATCGCAAGGGCGATCCGACCTCTCCCCGCAAGAGCGGGGAGAGGTGAAATTCAGACCTAACCCGGACCGCCGATGGCCTTTTACGTCGTACAGTTTCTGACCGGTCTCGCCAGCGCAGCGTCGCTGTTCCTGGTGGCCTCGGGCCTGTCGATCATCTTCGGCGTGACCCGGATCGTGAATTTCGCGCATGGCGCCTTCTACATGATCGGCGCCTACATCGCCTTCACGCTGACCGAGCGCCTGTCCGGCGCGTTCGGCTTCTGGGGCGGCATCGTGCTGGCCGCGTTCGCGGTGGCGCTGATCGGCGTCATCGTCGAGATGGTGCTGCTCCGACGCATCTATCATGCGCCCGAGCTGTTTCAGCTGCTCGCGACCTTCGGCCTGACCTTGATGGTCGAGGATCTCGTCGTGCTGATCTGGGGGCCGGACGATCTCGTCGGCCGCCGCGCGCCGGGCTTCAGGGGCGCCATCGATTTCTTCGGCCAGAACATTCCGAGCTACGACCTGTTCCTGATCGTGCTCGGACCCGTCGTGCTCGGCATTCTCTGGCTGCTGTTCCAGCGCACGCGCTGGGGCGTGCTGGTGCGCGCGGCGACGCAGGACCGCGACATGGTGGCAGCCCTCGGCGTCAATCAAAAATGGCTGTTCACGAGCGTGTTCGCCGTCGGCGTCTTCCTCGCAGCGCTCGGCGGCGCGCTTCAGATCCCGCGCGATGCGGTGCATCACGCCATGGATCTGCGGATCATCGTCGAGGTCTTCGTCGTGGTCGTGATCGGCGGCCTCGGCAGCATCGTCGGCGCTTTCGTCGCGGCGGTGCTGGTCTCCGAGCTGAATGCCTTCGGCATCCTGATCTTCCCGAAGATCTCCATCATCCTGGTTTTCCTGGTGATGGCGGTGGTGCTGATCGTGCGTCCCTGGGGCCTGTTCGGCAAGCCGGAGGCGGCCGCGCGCAAGACGCCGGGTCTCACCGTCAATCCCTGGCGGCCGCTGACCTCGAACGAGCGGCTGATGGCGCTTGCGGCGCTGATCGTCGCAGCGATGCTGCCGCTGTTCGCCGGCAACTATCTGCTGACCGTGGGCTCGGAGATCGCGATTTTCGTGATCTTCGCCGTCAGCCTTCACTTCCTGATGTCGGTCGGCGGCCTCGCATCGTTCGGGCACGCCGCCTATTTCGGCCTGGGCGCCTATGGCATCGCCTTCCTCGCCAAGATGGCGGGACTGCCGATGATCGTCTGCCTGCTGCTCGGGCCGCTGCTCGGCTGCATGGGCGCGGCGGTGTTCGGCTTCTTCGCGGTGCAGCTCTCCGGCGTCTATTTCGCGATGCTGACGCTCGCCTTCGCGCAGATCGTCTGGTCGATCGCGTTCCAGTGGGTGAACGTGACCGGCGGCGACAACGGCATTCTCGGCCTCTGGCCATCGAGCTGGGCGGCAAGTCCGTCGCGCTTCTATTGGCTTTCGCTCGGCGTCGCGGCGCTGGTGACCGTCGCGCTGCGGGCCATGGTGTTCTCGCCGTTCGGCTACGCGCTTCGTGCCACGCGCGACTCAGGTCTGCGCAGCGAAGCCATCGGCATCGATGCCAAGCGGATCCAGTGGACCGCCTTCGTGATTGCCGGCACGACCGCCGGCATCGGCGGCGCACTGTTCGCCTACCTCAAGGGCAGCGTGTTCCCCGACAATCTCGGCATCTCGCTGTCGGTCGACGCGCTGGTGATGGTGCTGCTCGGCGGCGTCGAGACGGTGTCGGGCGCGGTGATCGGCGCCATCGTCTACAAGGCTTTGAACATCTGGCTGGTGAGCCAGACCGATCTGTCGAAGCTCGTGCTCGGGGGCTTCATCATGCTGATCGTCGTCGTCTTCCCCAAGGGCATCGTCGGCACGCTGGAGATGCTGGCGCAGCGCCGCAAGAAAGCCTCGCCGCCGGGATCACCCTTGCTCGCCAAGCCGATCGAGTCTGCCGAATGAGCGTCGCACCTCCACTTCTCGCGGTCGAAGGCCTGACCAAATCCTATGGCGGCATCCATGCCGTGCGCGGCGTCTCGTTCTCGTTGCGGGCCGGCGAGATCCTGGCGCTGATCGGGCCGAACGGCGCAGGCAAAAGCACCTGCTTCGATATGCTCAACGGCCAGAACATGCCTGACAGCGGGCACGTTCGCCTGCTGGGCGAGGAGATCACCGGCCGGAAGCCGCGGGAGGTCTGGCGGCTCGGCGTCGGCCGCACATTCCAGATCACCGCGACCTTCGCCACCATGACCGTGCGCGAGAACGTGCAGGTCGCGCTGATCTCGCACGGCAAGCAGCTGTTCAATCTGTTCGGCTCGGCGCCGAAGTTCGATCGCGGCGAGGCCGGCCGCCTGCTCGAGCTGGTCGGCATGGGCGGCTATGCGGACCGTCCCTGCGGCGAGCTTGCCTATGGCGATCTCAAGCGGCTCGAGCTTGCGGTTGCGCTCGCCAACCAGCCCAAACTGCTGCTGATGGACGAGCCGACGGCCGGCATGGCACCGCGCGAGCGCGTCGAACTGATGCGGCTGACCGCGCGCATTGCCCGGGAAAAATCCATCGGCGTTCTCTTCACCGAGCACGACATGGACGTGGTGTTCGAGCATGCCGACCGCATCCTCGTGCTCAACCGCGGGACGTTGATCGCGGAGGGCTCGCCGGCGGAAGTGCGCGGCAATCCCCAGGTACAGGCGGTCTATCTCGGCGAGGGCCTGGTCTACGATTCCCGCCACCGCGAGGGAGCCTCCACATGAAGCTCACGGTGCAGGACCTCAACAGCCATTATGGTCCGGCGCATATCCTGTTCGACATCGGCTTCGAGGTCGGCGAGGGCGAGGTCGTGGCACTGCTGGGACGCAACGGCGCCGGCAAGTCGACGACGTTCCGCTCGATCGTCGGCCTCGTCGCGCAGCGCTCCGGCCGCATCACGTTCGAGGGCAAGGACGTCTCGACGAAACCGACGCACGAGATCGTGCGCGAGGGCCTCGGCTACGTGCCGGAGGAGCGGCGCATCTTCACGGACCTGACCGTCGAGGAAAACCTCGAAGTCGGCCGCCAGCCGAAGCGTCCGAACGCGCCGCACTGGACGCGCGAAAAGCTGTTCGCGCTGTTTCCAAACCTGGGCGAGATGAAGAACCGCCCGGGCGGACGAATGAGCGGCGGCGAGCAGCAGATGCTCACCATCGCGCGCACGCTGATGGGCAATCCCTCGCTGGTGCTGCTGGACGAGCCGTCGGAGGGCCTGTCGCCGAAGATCGTGGAGCAGATGGTCGATGCCATCCTGACCATGAAGAAGGAAGGCGTCAGCATCGTCGTCTCCGAGCAAAATCTGCATTTCGCGCGGCTGATTTCGGATCGCGCCTACATCATCGAGCGCGGCCGCATCTGCTTCGGCGGCACCATGGCCGAGCTCGACGCGCGCCCGGATATCCGCGACGCGCATCTGTCGTTGTGAGGCAAGGGGAAGGGCTGCGAACGGATGGCGAGAAGCGTTGCGGCAAAGAAAAGTGTCAAACCGGCGAAACCGCCTTACGTGCTCGACGAACAGGTCGGCTTCATCCTGCGCCAGGTCTGGCAGCGCCACAGCTCGATCTTCGCCCGCGACATCGGCACCAATCTGACGCCGACGCAATGGGCGGCGCTGTCGAAATTGGCCGAGACCGGGCCGTGCTCGCAGAATCAGCTCGGGCGCCTGACGGCGATGGACGTCGCGACCATCAAGGGCGTGATCGATCGTCTCACCGCGCGCGGCCTCACCGAGACGAGCCAGGATCCCGAGGACGGCCGCCGCCTGCTGGTGAGCCTGACCCGCGCCGGACAGCAGCTTGCCGAAAAGCTGGCGCCGAACGCGCTGGCGATCACCCGCGAGACGCTGGCGCCGCTCGAGGCGAAAGAGCGCGAGACGCTGATGATGCTGCTCAACAAGCTCAGGTGAAGGTTTCGTAGGGCGGGCAAGGCGAACCCTGCCCGCCATCCTTTTTCGAGTCGCAAAAATCGTGGGCACGGCGCTTCGCGCCTTTTGCCCACCCTAGCGCAGTTGAACAAGGTGCCGGAACTGGCGACTAACCTCGATGAAGGGGTTATCGAGGTTTTGGTCATGAGAGTTGCGAGACGCATTGCGGTTGTCTTGAGTTTTGGTGCCGTGCTCGTCGGCGCAAGCGCTGCCGCCTTGGCGGCGCAGCCTTACGAAGGCTTCTGGGCCTCGACCAAAAAGGACTGTCGCGACGACGACAGTCCCAACCGCATGAGCATCGAGGGCGGCAATCGCCTCTACTGGTACGAGACGCGGTGCCGCGCCAGCGAGATCACGGCCGACGGCAGGCTCGGCTGGAAAATGAAGCTGGCCTGCGAAGGCGAGGGCGAAAAATCTCGCTCCAATCCTCGCGTCTCTGTCGCTGCGGATGGCAGGCTGGTGATGGACAACGGTCCAGTTGGGCGGGCCAAGCGCCAGACCTATGTGCGCTGTGAGATTGCGAAGAAGCGCTGATCTCTCACGTCTTTCCCGGCCATTTGGCGCGGTAGCGGATTTCGCTGCCGTCACCAAGCCGCCGCCACGTTCCGAATTCCGGCGTATGCGGCGCCCGGGCCGTCAAGTCGCTCGGATAGATCCGGCTCGGCTGGCCCTGGATGTTGACGGCGAGCTGCCGGTGCGAGGTTCGAAACGCCAGCTCGACTTCGCCGGCGATAACCGCCTGGTCGCCGTCGCGATAGAACGCGGCCGGACTGACTTCGCCCGGCATGGTGTTGAGGTCAGTCTGCAATTCGATGGTGATGCCCTGCGCTGATGTCGGCACTGTAATCCCTGCCGGAAAGCGCACCTCGAACACGAGCAGGGGATTGGCGCCGTTGCGGTTGAGCCAGGGCGTTGCGGTCGCGTATGCGTACGCAATGTAGGCGCCGAGGCCGGCGGTGCAGAGCAGGGCGAGCATGCCGAGCGACTTCAAGCTGTTCCGCGCGACGCCGCCGACGCCTGCGTCCTGCCCTGCATCTTTGCCTGAACGCGTCACGAGCCAATTGGCGAGAACCGCGCCGGCGATCGCGCCCATGGGCGAGTAGACGAACAGTCCCAGCAGACCCGATGTGATCGGATCTGCCCGGTCGTCGGCACCGAGCAGGGAGAACAGCACAAAGATCGCGATATAGCCCGCCACCGCGCCAGCGACGCCGACGGCGATCCGTGATGAGTTCTTCATGTCTCGCTCGATGGTCAACAATGAACTGCCGCCGCCGAGGGCTGCCTGCGTTAGACGCAACAGGCTTGCGACTTGTTCAATGCCTTCGAGGGACAATGCGGAGCGGCGGGCCGCTCGGGCCGCATCACTTCGCCACCACCTCCGGCACCTTGCCGGCCGGCGGCGTGTTGCGGCTGCGCTGGGTGCGCACGATGCCGTCGATGATGGTCATGCCGATGCCGGGGAGGTCGCCGAGCTGGACGCTCTCCAGGATGTTCTTGCCCGGCGAGTGCTGGGCCTTGTCCATGATGACGAAGTCGGCGGAGCGGCCGACCTCGATCAGGCCGCAATCGAGCTGACGCATCCGCGCGGTGTTGCCGGTGGCAAGGCAGAATGCGATCTCGGCCGGGAGGTCGCCGAGCGAGGACAGCATCGAGACCATGCGCAGAATGCCGAGCGGCTGCACGCCGGAGCCGGCGGGTGCGTCGGTGCCGAGGATGACGCGGTGCAGGTCGCCCATCTCGCGGGCGGTGCGCAGCGTGAACAGCGCCGAGCGCTCATTGCCATTGTGCACGAGCTCGAGACCGCGCTTGCAACCCTCGCAGATGCAGCGGATCTGGTCGTCGGGCAGGGCGGTGTGGCCGCCATTGATGTGGCCGACCACGTCGGTGTCGGCCTCCAGCACCACGTCCTTGTCGATCAGCCCGGAGCCGGGGATCGACGGGCCGCCGGTGTGGATGGTGCTCTGGATACCGTATTTGCGCGCCCAGCCGACCATTTTCCGCGCCGTCGGGCCGTCCTTGACGCCGCCGAGGCCGACCTCGCCGAGCAGCTTGACGCCGTTCGCCGCCATCTCCTTGAAGTCTTCTTCCACCATCTCGCATTCGATCACCGGCGCGCCGGCGTGAACCTTCACGCCGCCGGGACGCAAGGTCCAGAATGCGCGCTGGGCGAACACGGCCATGGCCTTGAGGCCGACGACGTCGCGGGGGCGGCCGGGCATGTGCACCTCGCCGGCGGAGATCATGGTGGTGACGCCGCCGTGGAGATAGCTGTCGATCCAGTTGATCTGGTTCTGACGCGGCGTCCAGTCGCCGGCGACAGGGTGGACGTGGCTGTCGATCAGGCCCGGCGCCACTGTGGTGCCGTTGGCGTCGACGATGGTGGTGGCGCCTTCGGTATTGACGTCCTTGAAGCGGCCGATCGCGCTGATCTTACCGTTCTCGGCGACGATGGTGTCGCCGTCCAGGATCGGCTTTTCCAAAGCGCCGGACAGGATCAGGCCGATATTGCGGATCACCAGCTTGGAGGGTCCGGTGGCCTGGGGTGCGTCATGCGCCATGGAAGGGGCTCCTTATTCCTACTGCAACGCTTCCGATCTTGGGCAGCCTTGACCGCGGGATCAAGCCGGATTATTCATTAGTATACGAATGATCGTGTACAAACGACGCAGCTGCCGGCCTCGGAACCGCAATCGACGCGACAGGAAGGTGAGATGAGCAATTTCAATCAAGAAAGCGTTTTGAGCGTCCACCACTGGACCGATACGCTGTTCTCCTTCAAGACCACCCGCACCCCGACCTTCCGCTTCCGCAACGGCGAATTTACCATGATCGGGCTCAAGGTCGGCGAGAAGCCGCTGCTGCGGGCCTACAGCGTCGCCAGCGCCAATTACGAGGACACGCTGGAGTTCTTCTCGATCAAGGTGCCGGACGGCCCGCTGACTTCGCGCCTCCAGCATTTGAAGGAAGGCGACGAGATCATCGTCAGCCGCAAGGCCACCGGCACGCTAGTGATCGACAACCTGGAAGAGGGCCGCAACCTCTACCTCATCGGCACGGGTACGGGCCTTGCGCCGTTCCTGAGCGTGATCAAGGATCCCGAGACCTATGAGCGGTTCGAGAAGGTGGTGCTGCTGCACGGCTGCCGGCACGTCAAGGAACTCGCGTATGGCGAGATGATCACCGAGCATCTGCCGAAGGACGAATTGCTCGGCGAGTACATCCAGAAACAGCTGATCTACTACCCGACCGTGACGCGCGATCCCTTCCGCAACCGTGGCCGCATCACGGACCTCGTCACCTCGGGCAAGCTTTTCACCGACATCGGCCTTCCGGTGCTGGACGCCGCCCACGACCGCGTCATGATCTGCGGCAGCCCGGCCCTGGTGGCGGACACCCGCGTCCTCTTAGGCGAGCGCGGCTTCGTCGAGGGCAATCACGGCGAACCGGCCCAGTTCGTGGTCGAGAAGGCGTTCGCCGAGCGCTGAAGCGTTTTCGAGCGAAGTGGATACCGGTTCGCGTCAAGAAAACGCGTCCAAATAAGAATCTAGAGCCCGTTCCGGGGCTCCAGATTCGGAATTTCTGCGCGAGAAGATCGCATTTTCGCCACCGCCGGGGCGTTGCGGTGCCAATTCGGCGCACGATACTATGTGGGACCGAATCAGCGGAGTTCCCACATGGTTGCGGACAGCGACAGCAACATCGCCTGGCACCGGGTTCAGTTGAAGAAGAACCGCGCCGAGCTGAAGGCGCTGGAGACCGCGCGCTTCACGATGGGCGAGATCGCCACCTCGAAGCGCAACGGCCAGACGCAGAAGACGATCGCGGAACTCAAGCGGAAGATCGCACAGTCGGAGCGTGCCATCGCCGATCACGACAAACGGACGCGCCGTCCACTCGCAACCGACCTGCAGAGCCTCAGCAACGGCAGCTGGAGCCATTGGGACGCCTACACCCAACAGCGCAAGACCGGCCAGCGCTCCTCCGGGCGCGGATAGGCGCGGCTCGCCACGCCTGCGGCCGAGGAGCACGCGCCCTTGCGCCGGCCGCGCCGCGCACCATCTCGGTGATACGCCACTGATCGCGCCGGGGGTGCCATGACAGCGCGCCTCGATTTCACCAGCGAGGCCTTCTTTCGCGATCCGCCCAAGGCGATCGCGACGTTGCGCATGTCCGCACCCGTGGTCGCGACGCGGTTTCCCATCATTGGCAATGTCTGGATCACCACGACCCATGACGCCACCGCGCAGGTCCTGAAGGACGGCGCGACCTTCACCTTGCGCAAGGAGGATGGCGATATCGCGGGCTTGCGCTGGTGGATGCCGAGGTTCGTCAGGACCATCGCCAACAACATGCTGACGATGGACGAGCCGGATCACACGCGGCTGCGCAGCATCGTCGACGAAGCGTTTCGCCGCCGCGCGATCGTTGCGATGGAGCCGCGCATCCGGGCCATCGCTGACGGCCTGGCCGACGAGCTGTTCGCGCAAGGATCCCCGGCCGATCTGGTCGAGCGCTATGCGCGCATCTTGCCGCTCGCGGTGATCTCGGAGCTGCTCGGCCTGCCGCTCGCAGATCGTCCAAAGTTCATCGCCTGGGCGAACGCGATATCCTCGCTGACGAATGTAGTCAGCTTCTTCCGCCTGCTGTTCGCGGTGCGCAAGATGCGCGCCTACCTCGAGCAGCAGTTGCAGATCGCGCGCGTGCACGGCGGCGAGGGCCTGATTGCCGAGCTGATTCAGGTCGAGCGCGAAGGCGGCCAGATCACGCCGGATGAAATGGTCTCAATGGTGTTTCTGTTGCTCGGGGCGGGATCGGAAACCACCACCCATCTCATCAGCGGTTCCGTCTACGAGCTGCTCAGGAATCCCGAGCTGCGCGACTGGCTGGAACAGGATTGGAGCCGTGTCGGGCTCGCGGTCGAGGAGTTCCTGCGCTTTGTCTCGCCTGTGCAATTCTCCAAGCCACGCTACGTGCGGCGCGATGTCGAGGTCGAGGGCGTGCGCCTGAAGAAGGGCGATCGCGTCATGGTGATGCTCGCCGCTGCGAACATGGATCCCGCGGTACATGATCGTTCCGAGACCCTCGATCTCGAACGCAAGCCGAACCGCCATATCTCATTCGGCACGGGAATCCACTTCTGCCTCGGCCATCAGCTCGCGCGCATCGAGGCGGCCCGCGCGCTGGAGGCGCTGTTCGCGCGTTGGCCGAAATTGAGTCTTGCCGTCGATGCCGCTGAAATCCGCTGGCGCAAGCGGCCGGGCTTGCGCGCGATCGCGAAGCTTCCTGTCACGGCAGAGGGCCGCGGAACAGAGACGACTGCGCGCAGCGGAACGAGGGACGATCGTTCCCTCACCGCGGCGAACTGACGTCGGCGGCGCCCTTTCGGAAAATCTTCGCCTGTTGTGATCGGCCAGGAACGGTGTGCCGTTCGTGCTGTTGTCCTCCCGACATGGCGCGGAGGGGAGTTCCTTGGGGCGCATGTCGCAGATCGACGTCTTAACGGGAGACAAGATCATGGCCAGCAAGATGCCACCTGTTCCACCGGACAATCAGAGCCGCAAGGGAACCGGCGATCGCAAGCAAATGTCCGCCGATCAGATGCCGCACGGTCAGGAGCGTATACAGAATCCGGACCAGCAGGGACAGCAGGGCAACATCAAGCAGAACACGACCAATCAAGGCTATCAGCAAGATCGCTGAGGAGGACGACATTCATGTCGACATCCACAAAGACACCGAACAGCATTCGTCAGGGCGGACCCGGCGCCTCGCATGAGAACGCGAAGGCACCGCTTCAGGTAAAGAAGCCGCCGGCGGACGATCCGCAGCGCAGTCACAGCCGGGTTTCCGGCGGCGGTGGAGAGCATGATTCCCATCACAGGCACGACGAGGCCGGAAAGGGCGGGGGCAGGTGACGATTGGAGATCAGCATGCAAGGCAAGAAGACCCACGAGCAGCAGGTGCGCATTCTGGAACGCAAGCCTGATGTTCCCGATGCGAGGGAGCTCGATCAGGCGTCTGGCCGCAACGTCGAGAATGCTGCCGCTCATCGCGCGCGGCCGGAAGCTCGTCACAGCGAGTTTCCAGTGAGCCGCGGCGGCCTCAACCAGGAGAGCGATCACAACAAGCACAACGATCCCGGCCAGAGCGGCCACAAGCCGCCCAAACCGACGACGGCACAACAGAAGCACTAATCTTCAGAAAGACCACTGCAAGAGGAGAGACTGATGCCTGGTGGGCATGGCAGCAAGACGCACTTCAGATCGGGCATGCATGGCAAGGGCGACGGCACTGGCGCATTGACCGACGTGCCGAAGGAGATGATCGGCGACAACATGGTCCTGTCCAACCGAGACAAGAAACAGCATTCGGACATTCGTGGCATGGACGGCAAGTCCATCCAGACCGAACAATATCAGGACCACGCAGCAAACCGGCTCGATGAGAAGCCGGAGGCCGACGAGACCTGAGAGGGCGTTCCTTCCGCCAACTTGCGGACCGGTGTTCAGCCGGTCCGCTTTTTTGTGGGTGCAAGGTCACGCTCCCAGCCGAACACCGAACGTCCGTCGAGCTCCGGCGAGGCCGCACGCTCACCGGCGATGAAAGCATCGACTGAAGGGCCGCGCGCGGTCCGCTCCAACCGCCGTGCCTGGTCGTCGAGGCGCTTGATCGCCTGCATCTCTTCGTCGCGCCCGAGCTTCGCGCTCTGGATCGCGCCCTTCAGCACCCGGATGGTCTCGTCATAGACCTTGATCGGAACCGGGTAGGGATGCCGGTCCTTGCCGCCATGTGCGAGCGAGAAACGCGCGGGGTCGGTGAAACGATAGGGCGCGCCGTGCACGACCTCCGCGACCATGGCCAGCGAGCGCACCGTGCGCGCGCCGACGCCCGGCGTCAGCAGCAGCTCCGGAAAATCCATCGGGCCGCGTTCGGCTGCAGCGGCGAGCGTGCCGTGCAGGCGGCGCGCGAACACGTCCTTCGGCCGCACATCATGATGCGCAGGCATGATCAGATGCGGCAGCATGCCTTGCGCCGGCGTGGACGGGGTCCCCGCGAGCCTCTCGAATTCGGAGACGATGCGATCCGGGCCGAGGTCGGAGAGCAGCTCGAGCTGTGCCGTCCGAGACAGATCGGCGCGATGATCGGTGAGATTGACGATCTCCCCCTGCTGCGGCCCGTCGATTGCGCTGTGCGGCGTATCGACAAAGCTTTTCAGCGCCTCGGAGTGCCAGTGATAGCGTCGTGCCTGCCGCTTGTCGCCGTTCATGCCCTGCTGCACCACCGTCCATTTGCCTTCAGTGGTGACGAAGAAGCCGTGCAGGTAAAGGTCAAAGCCGTCCTGGACCGCGGCGCTATCGACCTTGGCGACCAGACGGCTGGCCCGGGTCAGCTTGATGCCGTCGAATCCGACGCGGTCGCCGAGTTGCAACAGCTCGTCCGGCGTCTTGCGCGAATGCTGACCGCGACCGCCACAGATGTAAATCCCGAGCTCGTCCTGGAGCGGTCCGAGCCCGCGCTTCAGCGCGCCGATCACGGAGGTGGTGATTCCGGAGGAGTGCCAGTCCATTCCCATCACGGCGCCAAACGACTGGAACCAGAATGGATGCGACAGGCGCTGCAGAAACGCGTCGCGGCCGTAATGATGCACGATCGCCTGGGTGACGATCGCCCCGAGCGAGGACATGCGACTTACCAGCCAGGGCGGAACCCGCCCGGTGTGAAGAGGAAGATCGGCGCTGCCGGTTCGTCGAGTCATGAGTGCCTCAACCTAGCGCAGTTGGGTCACGGATGCATCAGCGGAATGCTGCGTTGCACCGAACGGGGGGAGCCAAGCTGAGCGGCTGGCGTTGAGCGGGTTGCGCGACTGCACTGAAGGGGACAGCAATGAGTTGGCAGGCCCTCATGGCCGACATCGAAGGGATGTTGGGCTGGATACCGTCATGGTTCATCGGCCTCACCCTGGTTGCCGGCGCGATCCTTCTTGCCCTGCTCGTCTACCGGGTCGCCACATGGCTGCTCAACCGCGCTTTCGGAACGCGGCTTCCGCTCTTGAGCGTGTTCATCGAGCGCACGGCGGGGCCCGCGCAAATGGCGCTTTGCCTTGCCGCCGTCGCAATGGTGCTGCCGCTGGCGCCGCTCGACGATACGATCCGCACGCCCCTGACGCGGCTGTTCGTCGTGGCCTTTATCGCGCTGATCGGCTGGATCTCGATCCGGGTCGTCGACATGAGCGCGGCGCGCTACTTGCAGAACTTTCGCGATGTCACCGAGAATTTCGTCGCGCGCAAGCACGTCACGCAGGTGCGCGTGTTCAAGCGCGTCACCGACACCATCATCGTCATCATCACGGTCTCCGCCGCGCTGATGACGTTCGACTCCGTGAAGCAATACGGAGTCAGCCTATTCGCCTCCGCAGGTGCCGCCGGTATCATCGTCGGCCTTGCCGCGCGCCCGCTGCTGAGCAATCTGATCGCCGGCCTCCAGATCGCGATCACCCAGCCGATCCGCATCGAGGATGCCGTGATCATCGAGAACGAATGGGGCTGGATCGAGGACATCGCCTCGACCTATGTCGTGATCCGGCTGTGGGATTGGCGCCGCATGGTGGTGCCGCTGTCCTATTTCATCGAAAAGCCGTTCCAGAACTGGACGCGCGACACCGCGTCCCTCATCGGCGTCGTCGCGCTGCATGTCGACTATCGCGCCGACGTCCCCCGCATCCGACGCTGGCTGGAGGAGGCGGTGAAGCAGTCGAAGCTGTGGGACGGGGAGGTGGTGAATCTCCAGGTGATCGATGCCGATTCGCGCACCATCGAGCTTCGGGCGCTGGTCAGTGCCAGGAACGCACCGCAGTCGTGGGACCTGCGCTGCGAGATCAGGGAGAAGCTCATCGCCTTCATCCGCGACGAGATGCCGGAGGCGCTGCCGCGCGACCGCGCCATCCTGATCCCGTCGGGAGACGGAGAGGGCGATCTCGGACTGCGTCCCGCACCGCCGGAGAAGATACGGGCGAGCGCCAGTCACTGAACGGCGCTAACGTGCCTGCGCCGTCCCGCCATGACCACGTCCTTGTTGACGAGACCTGATCTTTTGTACGATAGTACAAATCTCATGGTACGCAAGCCCACCAGCAAGGAAGCGGCCCGCAAGCCGAACATGCGCGAGGCGATCCTCGCCGCCGCGGAGGAGCTGTTCGCCACCAACGGCTTCAATGCCGTATCGGTGCGGGACATTGCGCAAGCCGCCGGGGCCAATCCGGGCAGCGTGACCTATCATTTCAAGACCAAGGACGGCTTGCTGCTGGAGATCTACCGGCGCCATTGCGGGCCGATGAATCTGCGCCGTTCCGAGCTGCTCGCGGCCGCAAAGCGCGTGCGCGATCTCCAGGACCGGCTGGAGGCGATCGTTCGCGCCTATGTGGTGCCGGCCTTCACCTCCGGCAGCGATCTCGCCGGCGGCGGGGCGCGCTTCACGCGGCTGCGCGCGGTGATGTCGGCGGAAGGCAACGAGGTGGCGCGAAAGATCATCGCGCAGACCTTCGACGACACCAGCCACGCCTTCATCGACGCGGTCCACGAGAGCCTGCCGCACATTCCGCGCACGGACATCGTCTGGCGCAGCCATTTCCTGCTCGGCGCACTCTATTATTCGCTGGTGACGCCGGAGCGCGTGTCGCGCCTGTCGCGCGGCGAGGCCGACGGCAGCGATGCCGCTTGCGCCATCGAGCAATTGGTGCAGGCGACCGTCGCCGCCTTCCAGGCGCCGGCGCTGGACCAGGCCGCGCCGGCGCGGCGGCGGCCGGTCGTCGGCAGCAAGGCGTGAAGCAAGCGGTCTCGCTTCGGCGGTTCACCTCATGACGATGATGTACACACCGACCATTCCGCCGCCCGATCCGAACACGCGCGCGCCGAAGTTCAGGCTGCCGAAGCTGTCGTGTGACGCGCATTGCCACATCTTCGGGCCCGGCGCGAAATATCCCTACGCGCCGGAACGTTCGTACACGCCGCCGGATGCGCCGCTGGAGGATTTTCGCGCGCTGCATGCCAAGCTCGGCGTGGAGCGCGCCGTCATCGTCAATGCCAGCGTCCACGGCACCGACAACAGGGTGGCGCTCGATGCGATCGCGCAGAGCAACGGCGCCTACCGGGCCGTCGCCAATATCGATGGCACCATCACGGAGCCCGACCTGCGGGTGCTGCACGAGGGCGGTTTTCGCGGCTGCCGCTTCAATTTCGTCCGCCATCTCGGCGGCGTCCCCGACAAGCGCGTATTCGACCGCATCGTCGCGATGGTCACGCCGCTCGGCTGGCACGTCGATCTGCATTTCGATGCGATCGATCTGCCCGAATACGCCGACATGCTGACAAGGCTGCCGCTGAGCTACACCATCGACCATATGGGCCGGGTGAAGGCGGCCGACGGGCTCGACCAGCTGCCGTTCAAGATCCTGATCGAGCTGATGCAGCGCGACGAGAAGTGCTGGGTGAAGATCTGTGGCTCGGAGCGGGTGTCCTCTATCGGTCCGCCGTTCACCGATGCGGTGCCGTTCGCGCGAAAGATCGTCGAGACCGCGCCGGATCGTGTCATCTGGGGTACGGACTGGCCGCATCCCAACGTCAAGGTGATGCCGAACGACGGCGATCTCGTCGATCTGATTCCGCTGTTCGCGCCGGAGCCGGAGGTACAGACGAAGATTCTGGTCGACAATCCCGCGCGCCTGTTCGGGTTCGACGCGTGACACGTCATCGCGACCGGCACGCTGCTCCGAGATGCATTGCGGGCGCCGGCGGATGGATACGAACGAAAAGGAGTAGCTCATGAAAACAGGCCTCGTCGTCACCGCCCATCCCGGCGATTTCGTCTGGCGCGCCGGCGGCGCCATCGCACTGCACGCGAAGAAGGGCTATCGGATGAAGATCGTGTGCCTGTCCTTCGGCGAGCGCGGCGAGAGCCAGTTCGCCTGGAAGGAGAAGGGCGCGACGCTGGAATCAGTCAAGGCCGGCCGCAAGGACGAAGCGGAGCGGGCAGCCCGGCTGCTGGGTGCCGAAATCGAGTTCTTCGATTGCGGTGACTATCCGCTGAAGCTCACCGAGGCGCATTTCGACCGCATGGTGGACATCTATCGCGAGCTCAATCCGAGCTTCGTCCTGACGCATGCGCTGGAAGACCCCTATAATTTCGACCATCCGAACGCGGCGCATTTCGCGCAGGAAACGCGTGTGGTCGCGCAGGCCATGGGCCACAAGCCCGGCGCGCAGTACAAATATTCGGCGCCGCCGGTGTTCCTGTTCGAGCCGCACCAGCCCGAGCAGTGTAACTACAAGCCCGACACCATTCTCAAGATCGACGAGGTCTGGAAGGAGAAATACGAGGCGTTCCAGATTCTCGCTGCGCAAAAGCATCTCTGGGGCTACTACGAGCGCGTCGCGCTGAACCGCGGCATCCAGGGCAGCCGCAACACCGGTGTTCCCATGACCTATGGCGAGGCCTATCAGCGCCTGTTTCCGACGGTTGCGGACGAACTGGCATGAAGCCGGTCCACAACATCAAGCTGAAGGCCGTGCTCGGCAGTCACCACCATGTGCAGGCGGTGAAGAGCGGGGCGCTCCGTTCCGACCTGTTCGATCTCGATTTCATCGAATACACGCCGACCAACACGGCGTTCAAGCCGATGGTGCGCGAGCAGGCCTTTGACGTCTGCGAGATGGCGATCGTCACCTATTTGATGGCGAAAGCGCACGGCAAGCCGCTGGTGCTGCTGCCGGCGACCATGCTCGGCCGCTTCCAGCATTCCTACGCTCTCTATAATCCCGCGCATGGGATGCTCGGGCCCACCGATCTCGAAGGCAAGCGCGTCGGTATCCGCTCCTTCACAACCACGACGGGCGCCTGGATCAGGGGTATCCTCGCCAACGATTACGGCGTCGATCTCGACAGGATTCGCTGGATCACCTTCGAGAATCCGCATGTGGCCGAGTATGTCGACACCACCGAGCGCGCGCCGAAGGACAAGAAGATCCTGCAGATGCTGCTCGACGGCGAGCTCGATGCCGTCCTCGGCGAGACCTCCGATGATCCCAAGCTGAAGCCGCTGTTTCCCCAACCGGCCGCGGAGGCCGCCAGATGGTATTCGCGGCGCGGCGTGGTCCCGATCAACCATCTCGTGGTCGTGACCGAGAGCCTGGCGAAATCGCGCCCCGACGTGGTCGCCGGCGTCTATGATCTGCTCAAGCGGAACAAGGCGCAGACGGGACCGACGGCAACGCCGGACCTCGTTCCGTTCGGGATCGAGGCCAACAGAAAACCGCTCGAGCTGATCATCGACTACGCATTCCAGCAGGCGCTGATTCCGCGCCGCTATACGGTCGATGAGCTCTTCGACGCGACGACACGAGGGCTGAACTGATGGCAGGTGATCCCAGGCGCTGGCAGATCGGGTTGGTCGGCTATGGCGAGGTCGGCAGGATTTTGGCCGAGGATTTGCGCCAGCAGGACATCAAGGTCTCAGCCTACGACATCAAGCTCGGAGGCGAGCAGGGCGCGTTGCTGCAAGGGCATGCGGCGAAATTCGGTGTCGCTCTTGCAACTTCCCACGCAGAGCTGGCCGCGAAATCCGATTTCATCATCTCCGCCGTCACGGCGAGCCAGGCCGTGCCGGTCGCAAAGGCCTGTGCGGCTGCGATCAATCAGGGCACCTGGTTCCTCGATTTCAACTCGGCCTCTCCTGGCGCCAAGCAGCGCGCGGCGACGCTGATCGATGGTGCCGCCGGGCGCTATGTCGAGGGCGCGGTGATGACCTCGGTGCCGCCTTATCGTATCAAGGTGCCTTTGCTGCTCGGCGGACCCGGCGCGAGGGAGCTCGAGCCGCTGCTGAATACGATCGGTTTCGCGGCCAAGGTTGCCAGCGACAAGCTCGGCGTGTCCTCCGCGGTAAAGATGTGCCGCAGCATCATGATCAAGGGCCTTGAGGCGATGGTCATCGAGAGCTTCACGACAGCGCGCGCCTATGGTGTCGAGGATGCGGTGCTGCCTTCGCTTGCGGAAACGTTCCCCGGGATCGATTGGGAGGAGCTGGGCGCCTATTGCTTCCAGCGCGTGATCGAGCACGGCCGCCGCCGGGCCGAGGAGGTGCGGGAGGTTGCCGAGACCGTGCGCGAGGCGGGGCTGACGCCGTGGTCGGCGCAAGGCACGGCCGAGCGGCAGGCCTGGATGGCCGATCTCGCCGATGAGGGGCTGTTCGGGTTGAGAGGCAGCGGGGAGTTCGCCCGCAGTGCGGACTGGCGCACCGAGGCGGACCGGATTCTGGCGAAGATCAATCGGACGAAATAGTCAGCTCAGGACCGGGTCGCGGGATTCGAAGCTCCCGACCTGGTCACGCGCGCGTTCGATGAGGTCGATCAGATTGCGGGATTTACGGACGAGCTGCTCGGTGGCCGGCTGGGTGCGGAACTCCGCCAGCACGGCGCGAACGCACTTGCTGGCGGCATCGAGCGTCCAGAGCGTACGGTTCACGTCGGCCTGCGTCTGGATGCCCGAGATGTCGAGGCCGGAGAGAACGTGGCCGATGCCGTCCAGCCGCTTCACCGCCGTATCGGTCGGCGTTCGGGCCTGGGCGGCATCATCGAAGCTGCTGAATGCGCTGAACAGACTCATACTTCCCCACTGAACGCAGATTGTCAGTGCACGTCGTAGTTATGCCGGCGCGGCCTGCCTCGCAATGCGTTGGGCTACGGTCCGGGATTCTACCGAACTCGGGTGGGCGCGAACCGGCGGTAAAATCGAACTGCCGTGGCTCTGTGGCCGACCGGGATCTGCGCGCGATTCCCGGAATATCGGCCGCGAAACGCTCTCAGCTCTTGAACAGGGTCGGCCGCGGCCGCGCGAATGTCTGCCGGCCGCGCTTGAAGCCCATCAGGACGTCAGGCAGCTCGGCGATGGCGAATCGGCTGTCCTTGGTATCGAGCACGATCAGATCGGCGGGATTGCCGACCTCGATGCCGTAGTCGGCGAGGTTCATCAGCCGGGCCGGCAGCTCGGTCACGAGGTCCAGGCAGGTGTCGAAGTCGCTGACCGAGGCGTGCGCGACGTTGGCATAGAAGTTCGCCATCCGCAGCAGCGAGGCATCGCCGAACGGCGTGAAGGGATTGAGCACGTTGTTGGTCGCGACCGAGCAGAGCACGCCCTCGCCAGCAAGCTTGTGGGCGAGGGTCAGCCCGCGCGGCGCGTTGTGCGTGGCCTCGCGCCCCATCAGATAGAGATCGGTCGCGGGCAGGACGGTGACCGCAACGCCTGACCTTGCCAGTTGCGCAGTGGCCGCCTTCATCCGTTCGGGGGGCAAGGCCGACAGTTTCGTGGCATGGCCGATCGCGACGCGTCCGCCGTAATTCCGCTGCTCGGTCTGGCGGCAGACCTCGTCGAGGTGCCACCAGGAGGGATCGAGGTCGAAGTCGAGATGGAGGTCGACATTGACGTCGAATTCCTGGGCGAGATCGAAGATTCGCGCGAGGTGCGCATTCGGGTCGGTGTCCATGTAGGGGCAGCCGCCGATGGCTTCACCACCCTCGCGAAGCGCCTGGATCAGCAGCTCCTCGGCTCCGGGATCGTTGGTGAGGCCTTCCTGCGGGAAGACGCAGAGCTCGAGATCGATCGCCCAGGCGTAATCGCGCTTCAGCGCCTTGACCGCCTCGAAGCCGCGGAGGCCGATGCGGGGGTCGATCTCGACATGCGTGCGCATGCGCGTCGTGCCGTTGACGATGGCGCGTTCGAGCACTCTGGCGCCGCGCGCGTAGACGTCCTCGATTGTGAAATCCTTCTTCATCCCGGCGACGGCGCGGATCGCCTCCGAGACGCTGCCGTGATCGTGGCCGCAGCGGCCGAGCAGGCAGGCCTTGTCGAGATGGATGTGGGTGTCGACGAAGCCGGGCAGTGCGAGGAGGCCGTCTACGTCGACCTCGACGGCTTCGCAGGCCAGCTTTGGCGCGATCGCGGCGATGCGGCCGTCCTTCACCCCGATATCGACCGGTGCGGCGGAAGAGCGCAACAGCGCGGTGCGGAAGATCAGGTCGAAGGTGGCTTGGGCGGTCATGGCGTTGGATACAGCTGTGGCAGCCTAGCCGAAGCCATGGGAGCGGGCAGCTCCAGATTGTGTGCAGTGCTCGGGTCAGATTGTCCAAAAAATGTGCATGCACTTTTGGGCGCCGATTGTAGAATAGCTTCTCCCCGAGAGGCCCCGCGATGTCTACTCCCGCAAAAGCCGAAAGCCCGATGACCGACGCCGAGATCGTCGAAGCTTATCTCACCGCTTCGATGATACCGGATCCCGACGCCGCGGCGGCCTATATGAAGCCTGGCACGGTGATCACGTTCACCGGCGGGCGCGCGTTCGACCATCCGCGCGGGCCGACCGGCTTCAACGCGAAGCGCTATCGCTGGGTCAAGAAGAAGATGGACCGCTTCGACGTCTGCGCGGGCGCGGACGAGACCGTTGTCTACAGCGTCGGCACGCTCTATGGCGAATGGATGGACGGCACGCCGTTCGAGGGCAACCGCTACGTCGATCGCTTCGTCGTGAGGGACGGGCAGATCGTGAAGATGGACGTCTGGAACGACAGCGCCGAGCGCATCCTCGTTCAGCGCGGAATCGAGGCTTAGCCCCTTCGCGCGATTTTCGGCAGCTTGACCACGCGATTGCTCGTCACCTCGTCCGCATAAGGGGCGAGGATGTCGAGTAGATCGCGGCCGCGCTGCGGAGTGGGGGCGACCAGCGCACGATTGGCCACGGAATCCAGGTGATGATGCATCAATTCCATCACCTTGGCCGCATCGCCCTTTGCCAGCGCCGCGATGATGGCGCGGTGCTCGTTGATGGCGCATTCGGTGGAATGCGGCCGGCTGTATAGCGACAGCGTCAGGCAGCAGCGATAGGCGACCTCGCTGACATAGCGCACCAGGATCGGGCTGTTCGTCATGTGGGCGAGCAGGATGTGGAATTCGGTCGCGAGCCGGATCGACACCGCATCCGCGCCGCCGCGGGCGCGATCCTCGGCATCGACATGGGCGTTCAGCTCGGCGATCTGCGCCTTGGTCAGCTTGCCCGCGAGCTGGCGCACGACGAGGCGTTCGAGTTCGATACGGATGTCGAAGGCATCGCGCGCCTCCTGCCAACTCGGCGTCGCCACCACGGCGATCCGGTTGCGGCGGAGCTCGACCAGGCCCTCGGCCGCGAGTTGGCCCAGCGCATGGCGGGCAATGGTGCGGCTGACACCGAAACGCTCGCCAAGCGCATCTTCCGGCAGCTTGGCGCCGGGCTCCAGCGCCTGCTCGATGATGGCGCGCCGGAGCGCGCGACAGATCACGCTGACCTTGTCCGACGATTCAGAAGTCTTGCTGCTGGCGCGCGCCGCCATCGGCGAATCCCATGGGAGTGACATCTCTCTTTAGCACAGGCTCCCGTCGATTCAGCGCTCCAATTGCATGCAGTTTGGCTTCCCGACTGCCTAAATCGAATCCTGCGGTTTGGCGCGGGTTACGGCTAGGCCATTGATTTCGCGGGCCTCGACCGCTGGCATCCAGCTTGCATGCACTTTCCCTGTGATGCGCATGCAACCCAACGCCCAGTTCGACGGCCAGCCCGTTCCCGAAGGCTCTGCGACGACCGCCATCGAGCTGTCCGAGGCCTCGGTGACCTTCGGACGCGGCGACCGCGCCGTGCCTGCTTTGTCGAAGACCACGCTCAAGATCGCCGACGGCGAGTTTGTCGCATTGGTCGGCCCATCCGGATGCGGCAAATCGACCATATTGCGTCTCGTCAGCGGCTTGGTGCAGCCGACCAGCGGCGTCGTCATCGTCGGCGGCCGCGAGGTGGCGGCCCGGGCGATGCGGGTCGGCATGGCCTTTCAGAATCCGACCATGCTGCCGTGGATGACGATCGAGCGGAACATCATGCTGCCGCTGAAGATCGTCGAGCCGTTCCGCTCGAAGTTCCGCAAGCTGCGCAAGACCGAATTCCGCGACAAGGCCAATGCCCTGCTGGAGCAGGTCGGCCTCAAAGGGTTCGGCAACCGCTATCCCTGGCAGCTCTCCGGCGGCATGCTCCAGCGCGCCAATCTTTGCCGCGCGCTGATCCATGAACCGCGCATGCTGCTGCTGGATGAGCCCTTCGGTGCGCTCGACCAGTTCACGCGCGAGGAGCTTTGGGCGATCCTCCAGAACCTCTGGATGACGCACAAGCCGACGGTGCTACTGGTCACGCACGATCTGCGCGAAGCCGGCTTCCTTGCCAGCCGCATCTGCGTGATGAGCGCGCGCCCCGGCCGGATCCTCGACGACAGCCGCGTCGACTTCGCGCGGCCGCGCACCGTGGCGATGACCTTCGAGCCGGATTTCGTCGCGCTGAACCAGAAGCTGCGCGCTTTCATCGAGGATGCGCGCAGCGCGGCCCAGCAGGGAGCAGACTGATGTTCGGGATCGATGTCAGGCAGAAAGCGTGGTCGGCGGGGCTGATCGTGCTGTTCTTCGTCGCCTGGGAGCTGTTCTGCCTGATGACCGGCATGTCCGACCTGGTGCTGCCGCGGCCCTCGCAGGTGTTCGTGACGCTGGTCCAGCGCTTCCCGGTGCTGTGGCCGCATATCGTGCAGACGCTCGCCACCACCATGCTCGGCTTCGTGCTTGGCGTCGCGCTCGGCGTTGCCCTCGGCGCGATCATCGGCGTGTCGAAGACGGCCTACGACACCTGCTACCCGCTCTTGATCGGCTTCTCCTCGATCCCCAAGGTCGCGGTGGTGCCGATCTTCGTGCTGTGGTTCGGCTCCGGCACGGTGCCGGCGGTGCTGACTGCGCTGTCGATCTGCTTCTTCCCGATCGTGGTCAATATCGCGACCGGACTTGCCACCACCGAGCCCGAGCTCGAGGACGTCTTGAAGGCGCTCGGCGCCAGCAAGCTCGACATCCTCTGGAACGTCGGTCTGCCCAGGACCATGCCGTTCTTTTTTGCATCGCTCAAGGTTGCGATCTCCTACGCCTTCGTCGGCGCAGTGCTGTCGGAGACCGTCGCCTCCAACCGCGGCATCGGCAACGTCATGATGACCGCGTCCTCCAATTTCAACGTGCCGCTGGTGTTCGCGGGCTTGTTCGTGCTCGCCGGGCTCGGCGTCGCGCTCTACGTCGTGTTCTCGCTGATCGAAGGGCAGGTCACCGGCTGGGCCACGCGCAAGAACGACGTGATCGCCACCTGATTTCTTGAACCGTCACGCAACGAAGCTGAGGAGGTCTCGATGTTGAGGAAGTTAACCGCCGCGCTGCTTGGATTGGCGCTGTCCGCAGGCGCCGCTACCGCGCAGGAGACCACGATCAAGTTCACGCTAGGCTGGAAAACCCAGGGCAGCGACGCCGCCTTCTTCTATGCCAAGGACAACGGCTTCTTCAAGGAAGAAGGCCTCAACGTCGTCATCGATCAGGGGGAGGGCTCCGGCGCCACAGTCACGCGCGTGATGTCCGGCGCCTATGACGCCGGGTTCGGCGACGTCAACGCCATCATCCAGAACGCCTCGACCAAGCCGCAAGAGGCGCCCGTCATGGTCTACATGATGTGGAACCAGCCGCCGTTCGCCATCGTCGCCAAGAAGAGCAGCGGCATCAACACCATCAAGGATTTCGAAGGCCGTACGCTCGGCGGTGCGCAGGGCACGCCGACGACGCGCTTGTTGCCGGTGTTCACCCGCAAGAACGGGCTCGACGGCGAGAAGATCAAGATCTCCAACATGGCGCCGAACCTGCAGGAGCCGATGCTGCTCAAGGGCGACATCGATGCGGCCCTCGTCTTCAACATCACCAGCTATTTCAATCTGGTGCTCAACCGCCAGGATCCGGACAAGGACTTCAAATGGTTCTCGTTCGGCGAATACGGCCTCGATCTCTACTCCAACGGCGTGATGGTCTCCCGCAAGCTGATCGCCTCGAATCCGAAGGCCGTCGCGGGCCTGGTGCGCGCCATCAACAAGGGTGCGATCGCGATCGCCAAGGACCAGAATGCCGGCATGAAGGCGGCGCTGAACTACGACAACCTCATCAACGCCGAGGTGGAGAAGCGCCGGCTGCAATATTCCTTCGAAAAGCTGATCGTCTCGCCGGAGATGAAGGAGATCGGCATCGGCGACATCAAGGACGACCGCATGACGCGCGCGATCGGCATCGTGGTCGAGGGCTATCAGCTCGCCCGTGCGCCGACGCCGGCGGAGGTGTTCTCGCGCGAATTCCTGCCGCCGCGCGCGGAGCGGGAGCTGGTGTACACTGCCAACTGAACTTGGAGGAACAGCCATGGCCACGGAGATCTCGGCAACCAGCCTGTTCCGTGGCCCTGACCGTGGCGTCAGCGAGAACGTCGTGCTGCGGCACGACGACGGCGTCATCACCGAAATCTCGGAAGGAGCGGGGCCGGCGCCTCGCTCCTTCGTCATCCCCGCCTTCGTCAACGCCCATGATCATGCCCGCGCCACGGCGTCGTCCTTCGGCGCGGTCGGCATGCCCCTGGAAAGCTGGATTCTGCGCACCGCACTGGGCTCGCCGATCGATCCCTATCTGACCGCCGTCTCGGCATTGGCCCGTTCCGCCAAGGCAGGCTGCGCGGCGATGATGGTCCATTACACGCGTCCGAGCGGGACGATGCCGCTGCTGGACGAGGCCAAGGCCATCGCGAAAGCCGCATCCGACGTCGGGATTCGCATGGCGTTTGCAATGGCGGTGCGCGACCAGAATCCCATCGTCTACGGTGATGCCGCGCCGGTGCTGTCGGGGCTTGCCGGGGACGATCGCAAGGCCATCGCGGATCTCTTCGTTCGCGCGCCGATGTCGCCGAAGGCGTATATCGAGCTGACCGACGCAATTGCCGCAGCCATCGCCGGACCGATGGTCGACGTGCAGCTCGGGCCGGCCGGTGTGCAATGGTGCTCGAAGCCGCTGCTGGAGGCCGTCGCGGAGAACTCCGCACGGACCGGTCGCCGCATTCACATGCACCTGCTGGAAACAATGTACCAGCGCGCTTGGGCCGATCGGAATTTTCCGGACATGGTGCGTTGGCTTCGCGATGTCGGCTTTCTCTCCGAGCGGCTGACGCTGGCGCATTGCATTCACGCCCGTTCCGAAGAGCTCGAGATGATCGCAGCCTCCGGCGCGCGCATCGTCACCAATTTCAGCTCGAACATGCATCTGCGCTCGGGCCTCGCCCCGATCGCTGCCGCGCACAGATGCGGCTGCGCCATCACGGTTGGCGTCGACGGCCTGGCGCTGGACGAGGATGACGACATTTTGCGCGAGATGCGGCTGGTGCAGATGGTCCATGGCGGCCTCGGCTTCAAGGCGACATGGACGCCGGCCGAGATGTTTTCGCTCGCCATCCGCAACGGACGCCATGCGACCGGGGCGCCCGGGAATGGCGAGCTCGCGGTGGGCAATCCCGCCGACTACGTCGCGATCGATCTTGACCGGCTCGATCGAGACCAGATCATGCCGGTCGATCCCATGGCGCTGCTGTTTGCGCGCGGCAATGCGTCGCTGGTGAAGGAGGTGGTCGTCGCCGGCAGGACGATCGCGCGGGACGGGGTCTGCACGGGCGTCGACCTGCCGGCCGTCGAGCGGGAATTGCGGGCGATGTACCGCGCCAATGTCGGCAAGCTCGACAGCTTTCGGCGGATGTGGCCGTCCCTGTCGGATCGGCTGAGCGGCTGGTTCGAGCAGCAGCTGACCTGCGAGTGACGCGCCGATGGGCGTCGCGACGGAATGTATATCAAACAGCGATAGCTGGTAGACGCAGCCTCGTCTGGCGCATGACCGACCTCTAGGCTATCAGCTCCTCGACAGCTCGACACCAATCCCCTTCGAGGAGCCCCTGATGCGCCTACCGACCATTCTCCTGGCCCTGACATGTCTTGCCGGCACAGCTTCGGCCGAAGAGCTCACGGGCACGCTTCAGAAGGTCAAGGAGACCAAGAAGATCACGCTGGGCTATCAGGAGGCCTCCGTCCCGTTCAGCTATCTCGACGGCAACCAGAAGCCGGTCGGCTTTGCCATGGACATCTGCCTCCGTATCGTCGAAGCCGTGAAGAAGCAACTCGGCATATCAGACATTTCAGTCGAGACGCTCGCGGTGACGTCGTCGAACCGGATTCCCTTGATGGTCAACGGCACGCTCGACCTGCATTGCTCGGCGACCACCAACAATGCCGACCGCCAGAAGCAGGTCGCCTTCACCAACACGCATTTCCTCAGCGCGACGCGGTTCGCGGCCAGGAAGGCAGCGAGCATCAAGACCATCGACGATCTCAAGGGCAAGGCGGTCACGGCGGTCGCGGGATCTGTGAACCTGACGCAGCTCGCCAAGGTCAACACCGAGCGCAATCTCGGCATCAACATCATGCCGGCCAAGGACCAGGCCGAGGCGTTCCTGCTGCTGGAGACCGACCGCGCCCAGGCCTACGCGCTCGACGACGTCCAGCTCGCGGTGGCGATCGCGCGGTCGAAGGAACCGCAAGCTTACATGATCAGCGACGAGGCGTTCTCCAAGCCCGAGCCCTACGGCATCATGCTGCGGCGAGAGGATGCGCCGTTCAAGGCGCTCGTCGATCGCGCCACCGCGGAGCTTTATGCCAGCCCCGAGATCGAGGTGCTCTACAAGAAATGGCTGCAATCGCCGACGCCGCCGAACGGCCTCAACTACAACGTCCCGATGTCATCAGCCTTGCGCAACGCCTTCAAGAAGCCGAGCTCCAGCGCCGATCCTGATGTCTATGTGGTGAACTGAGGCGAGGTCGCCTGCGCTGCGCGTTTCTTCGCCCTCTCCCCCTGTGGGCCTGTTGCGCTACTGCTTTTTGAGGCCGAAGACGTCAGGATAGAGGGCCGCAGTCGCGTGGATTGCGGTCCGAGTTTGTAATTGCCACCCTCGGCGGGCAGTTCAGGCGGTGATCGTGGCCCACCGCCTCATATTGAACGCGATGGAGGC
>NZ_JARFML010000070.1 GCF_029167105.1 Bradyrhizobium yuanmingense
CCCCCTCCACCTCCGCCGCCACATCCGCCCCCGGCGGCACCGGCATCGGCACCGTCACATAATCCTTCGGCAAATTCACCGGCCGGTAGTCCGGCTCCACCTCCATGCGCTTCAGCACGCTCTCATGCACATGCGCGCCTTCGCCGATCAGGCGCGGCTCGGCATCGGGGATGTAGAAGCCGAAATAGACCTTTCGCTCCGGCCATTCCCGGTACTTCGCGCGCTTCGGCAAGAACTCCAGCACGCGCCAGGCCGCCGTCATGGAATCGTGCAGCATGCCGGTCTTGCCGGTAAAAGCGGGCTCGACGTATTTGAACGGCGAGTTCTTGCGCTGGATGCCCCAGGCGAGCTGGTTCACCGTGCGCGGGTTGAATTTCAGCCCGGCCTTCTCCGCCTCGTCGATCATCCACAGCAGCGGATATTTGGACTCGCCGCTCTCGGCCTCCGGATAGCCACCGCCGACGTCGCAATGCACGCCGGCGAACCACACCTGCATGATGTCCTGCGGCACCTTCTTCTCGTCCGGCACGTAGCGGTGGCTCCAGAATTCCTGCGGCTCCTTGTATGGCTTCAGGCGGAACATGCGCCGCCGCTCGTCGATCGCGATCGCCTGCCGGAAGATTTTTATGCTGGGATCGCGCAGCGTGAAGGCGAGCTCCTCCAGGCTTGGCCAGTACAGGCGGTCGGCGCGCGGCACGATCACGCTCGCCACCGTGTCCCAGACGCCGACGAAATGAATGGTCGGCCAGCGCGTCGAGGTGATGCGCGCGAACTGCGCGGCGAGGTCGAATTCGTCCTTCGGCAGCGGCCCGCTCTCGTCGAACACGATGTTCTTGATGTCCTCGACGTCGTTGCCGCGCCCGCTGCCGGAATATTGCTTGTAGGCGATGAGGCCCGAGCCTGCGAGGTTCGCCTGCTCCGGCGAGATCAAACCAATTTTGTGGATCAGCCCCGCCAGCACGCGCACCGTGTAGGCCCCGCGCGAGAAGCCGAACAGGTAGATGCGGTCGCCGGGCGCGTAATGCTGAACCAGGAAGCAATAGGACGACAGCACGTTGTCATCGAGTCCGTATCCGGTGGCGAGCCCCCACACCAGCTTGATGTTGGCCTTCCAGCGCCCCCACGTCGACGGCTCCGTCATGGTGCCGACCCCGGGATCGTAAAACACCATCTGCCTGGGCTGCGTCTTGTCCGTCTTGCGCAGGCAGCGATAGAGCTTCAGGACGTTGGAGATGTTCTCCGAGATCTCGTTGCCGGTGCCGTCACAGCAGATGACGAGGTTCTTGCCGGCAGGGTGGGGGTCGGTGGTGTGCGCGGTGTCCATGGGATGCGCCTCCGGGGGATGCTACCGGGGCGAGTATAGCGGAAAATGGCGTGAATGTGGAATTGAGCTTAAAGAGAATCCGTTCCGCGACTGTGCCGGAGGAGAGTCTCATTTCAGTGATAGCTGGGTAGCCAAAGAGAGGCGCCCAAGCTTGGTTGCAGCAATCGTCACTGAATGAAGAAAGTTTGGCTTTGTCATGAGGTGTAGAATTTCTGATTTGGGGTCGCGTGCGGCCGCATGCTCTTTTTCTTTCCGTTCGACAAAAGTATCGAAATGCTCTGGGTAAACGCCGTCACGTCCTAGATAGAACATCGCTTCCAGTTCGCTCAGTTTAGCGCCTGAAATCTTCTGCTGGACCGCATCGCTGACAGAACCCATCTCCTTTTGCTCCTCTTCCAGCTCGTTAAGTAACGTCTGATCTGACACCTTTACGGGGCCCCCTCTTTCTCGAATCTTTGGGTGTATCCGCCTCCACTGATCTGCGGTCCACAAGATTTCGTCGTCAGAGAGGTAGAGGAGATCCGTCTCGATCCCGAGGATAGCTTTCGTCTCGCGCGCGCTTTGGATCGCGTCTAGTGCCAGAGAAAATTGGCGGTTAGAGAGCTTAAATCTCGCCTTTACCAACGCCTTTTGCTGATCAAACGATGCACTGCGCCAAAACTCCCTTCGCGGCATTAAATTGGCAATTGTAACGAGGTCTCGTCGCGAGCAGCGCTGGGTGAAAAGACCGGTTCGACGCTCTTCTGCGAAGGAGACAACCCGATTCTTCAGGATGTCGATCGTGCTCGAGAGATCGATCAGGCTAGTCCGAATGACTTGGAGGTTTGCTAGCGAATAGGCTGATAAGCTTGGATCGCTAAATTGATTCAGCGGGTATCGGAGTTCTTGTCCATCGCGATCGATGCGCGAAAGGCTGTCGACGAACGGCTTGAGAACTTCGAGTTTTTTGCCAATGATTTCGTCGCCGACCGCTGCACTGTCAAGTCGTTCCCAATAGACGCGGATATTGTGCGTGGGGCGACCCGAAACTCGCGGCACCACCCCTGCTCTCTCAAGATGGCTCGTGGCGAATTTTAGAACGAGTTCGACAGCATGTCGGGCATTGTAGAGGATCGGCAGAACCAGTGTATCGCGCTTGGCTAGCAGACTGTGGTCGATCACAATGTGGGATAATTGCAGGGCGGCGTCGATATATCCGTCCAGGTAATTGTCGTCGTTGCCCTGCTCGCCAATGCAAGCGTTCCAGGTTGAATCAGTGTGCCGTTTGAAGAATGGGTCGTCCGCGTACGGATCCAAGTCCCGGTCTGTTAGTTTACTTGCTCCCGGCACCGTCATGACGATGGAGAATTGAGTGGTTTGATCAGATAGCCAGGAAAGATAAGCGCTTCGCAATCCAACCCTGCGATGATACTTTTCAGTACCGTTAGATCCTCGCTCGTCGAAAAGATGACTTGTTGCCCTCGTGCCTTCGCAGACGAGGCGCGCTCGAGGAGCTCTTGGAAGCTAACTCTTGCAGAGGATTGTTGCCTTGGTTCATCAAATACAAGCAGGTCGGGATGGTTTGTTTTCTCAGAACTTGCGAGTTCAAGAAGGCCTAGCTGGTACGCCCATTTAAGTCGAATTGCATCGCTGGCGGATGTTTCAAATCCGATCTCGAAGCCTTCTTTTTGTGGCCGGTAGCTTTCGTCAGAAATGCTCACTTCGCCTGGGTCAAACGTGCTGAATCCAAATTGTCTGGCCTGCTCACGCACGATTCTTGTTAGATGTGCTAGCTTGATGCTATCGGTATGACTAAGTTTCTCGCGTGGCAAAGCGGCCTGCTCGGCCAGCAGTCTTGAATATTCCTGGGAGATTGCCTTCAGTCGGTCGACCATATTTTGAAAGGTTATCTCCATCTGCTCATATTCACGGAGACGACTCTCTATGCGGATGCGCTCCTCGATGGTGACGAGCGACGGAGAGCTATTGGGCGACACTAGGTCGGTTCGAAGCGACCGGATGCGGGCATAGAGTTCCGTTATTTCTCGGTCTGATGCCTCAATGCTTCGGTTCAATTGGATGGTCGCTTCTTGCTCACGAGCAAGGATATCTTTGAACATTCGAAGCTCGGAACGAAGGTATTCGATATTGTCTTCGACGGGCATCACTGCAGAGAGTGCCTCTTGTCGCAAAAGAGTATCGATCAATGCTTGTTCGCATGTGGGGCACCGGTCTGGAGTGATTTCAATTGCACTCCCGGAAAAGCGTTGAAGCTTTTGAACGTCGAGGTTCTTCTGTAAGTCCTCTTCCAGAGACTTTATTCGGCGAGCCAAGGAGGATATGTCTGCATTCTTAAGTTGCTTTGCGCTGTAGGCGGATAATCTGGCGGCGTTGAGGTTGTCTGCTTTTTGGCTTGCTTGGCTTAATTCGTCGGCTAGCCTATCGGCTGAGCTGCCTACATCTGGAATGGAAATATTGCTTAGCGCCGATGCGCGAGCTCGCAGCCGAGTCATGAGGAGGCTTAGCGGCACCCATTCTGCGTTCTCAGCGATTAGCACGTGGGCTTGCGCCAATTCGCCCGGAAGTGAAGTCTGCTTAGTAGGAAGCGCTTCAATTCTGCCGCCGCCGCGACGAACGGTTCTTTCCACTTCGTCTAGGCTGCCGCGCCATTCGTTCGCGTTGGCGGCCAGCTGCTCCGCCAGCTGTTGCCGACGAAGTTCGAGGCGATAGGCGTCGAGATCCATAATAAACTCGACCGCACGCTTATGGACTTCGCGAATACGCAAATATGTTGGGATCGCGGCAGGAATTGAGGACCAACCAACCTTTTGTTCAACCCAAAACAGTGGGAACACCGTTTCTAAGTATAGTTTACCGTCCGGCGCGTCATATCGCTTAACGGTCGGAAGCTCCCATCCAATGAAATGCTCCAAGAAATGGTGAAACCCATCTTCTCGTGAAGCCGCGCCGGGATCGCTTACGAAGAAGCTTCTGCGAGTTGCCCTTGCGTTGGGATTCGTAAGTGTTGGACCGAAATCAACAGTCACCAAACGGTTATCGAGTTCAGATTTTACCGGGCGGCGAATAGTAATCACCTGACCGACCCCATTCTCGACTTCGAGCGCCACTGCGGATTCGAGGACGGTATGTCGTTCTTTGTCGTCATCCTCGACGTAGTTCGTCATCGCATGAGGCAAAGGTATTTCCCGTCGAGGGCTGAGCATTCGCTCCATACCCAAGACGTAAAGCATCGCCTGCATACAAGTTGACTTTCCCTTGGTGTTGTCGGCCCAAATCACCGTCAATCCAGCGCCAAAAGTAAGATCGGCACCGTATGGTCCCACCGATGTTTCGGCACGTAGCTGTAGGCGTCGGAGGCGCAGCATCAGAGCAGATCCTCCATCCGCCAGATTCTTCGAAGTAGTGTCTCTGTAATTTTAGAAGCGACTTCCTTCAGGAAAGCACCCTCTTCCACCAGCGCGCCACTCTGTTGAATTTGACCGGTAACCGCTATGCCTTTGTCGGTCAGCGAGACTACTTTACCGTTGTCTACCGAAACCAGGCCAAGTGCATGCGCGTAAGAGATCGCTCTGTTCAGCCAAGGTTCGACGCGAACTGAGATGTCCGATGGACGAAGATCCGCACGAAGTAGCGCTCTTACATCGTCGCGCCCCTCAGCTATTCGCACCGAGTGCGCTAGGAACTGAAGTTTTTGGAAGCTTGCTTTTTTCGCGCGGCTGTAAGACAGGCTTAGTAAAAGCACAGATATCCCCCAAGACATTCTCAGGTCGCCAGCGATCGGTTCCGGCCGCGCCTTGAACGAGAACGGAGCGTCGAACAGTTTTCTTAGTGGGGTTTCAGACGGCATCTCGTTAAAAATCCAGAGGGCACCTCATGATCCACTCGGAGATCGCTCCTAACGCAATATGCTGAACGAGATCATTTGAAAGGTTGGGTGCAACAGTCGCGATTGAGTCGATCAAAGTATCAATTTCGGTGTTGAGGATCGAGGTGGGAGCGGGGCCGCCCTTCGGTCCCGCAAAGTTCAATCTTCTAGAATGGTTCGCGACAACAGAAATGATTTGCTCATGGAGATCCGGAGAGCTTGAACGCAATGCGTCCAGTACGGAACGGCCCTGAAGAAATGATTTCGCTGCTTCTCCAACTGCGTCTTGGACTCCCTTAGGGCCTGTGCGCTTGGCCAACTTGTGCGTTGCATTGGCGACAAGGTCCGCCGATCCGACTTGCCACTTCTTCAATTCCTCCACCGTTGGAGGCGGAACGTTCAATCTTATCGTATTCAGAGCGATTATTCCCGCGGCGACGGCCTTGGTCGCAAACAGGTCCTGATCGTGAATGCCGACTTCGAAGTTGGCATCGAGATGGGAGCAGCTTAGGTTTCTAGTGTCGGTAGTCTTCTTTGCGCAATGAAGATTGACGTCCTTGCTGTCGTGCAAGGGTACCAAGAGAATCCAATGTTTGATCTTGTTGCCTAGAAACAGCTTCGAAATCTCTCCAGAGTTCGCAACCAACTTGCCGATATCTATTGTGATCTTTGTCTTTTGCCGTTCTGCTCGGGTCGAGATGTCGAGCGGCTCCTGGACGGCGTAACATTGATAGGCAACTCGTTCGGAGACGCAGATATAGTCGAGGCCGAGGTCTCCCTTATGAGCTGCAGGTATCTTGTGCACGTTGAGAGCTCCATGCCTGCTCTGCAACAGGCACAGCGCAAAGGCTTCCCAATCGTCCGGATTCCAAACGTGAACCGCACCCAATTTGCGGCCTCCCCCCTTTTCGCCCAACTTTGCATGGTTGAAGGGGCCGTACAACCCAGCCGGGTAGTACCACGGGGTGACCAAACAAAAACGGCCGGATCTCCCGATCCGGCCGCTACTCAAACTCTACTCGGCTAAGCCTACGCCACGCGACGCAACTTAGCCCCCGCCCAATTCCGTAAATCTCAGCTCGCCTGCTTCGCCGGAGCTGCGTCGCCGACCTTCTTCTGGATGGCGCGCTTCAGCTCGACCGCGCGCGGGGAGAGCGCCTCAGTGTTGGCCTTGAGCAGGTAGGCGTCGAGGCCGCCATTGTGGTCGACGCTCTTGATCGCGTTGGTGGAGACGCGCAGGCGCACGTTGCGGCCGAGGGCTTCCGAGATGAACGTCACGTTGACGAGGTTCGGCAGGAAGCGGCGCTTGGTCTTGATGTTGGAGTGGCTGACCTTGTGGCCGACGAGGGGGCCCTTGGCCGTCAGTTCGCAGCGGCGAGACATGGTAGAAATCCTTAAGTTCGAACCCCCAACGAGTGCGGCCGCCATTTCGGCGCCACGGGGGCAAATTCTGTCGTCCTTGCAGGGAGCGGGCGGACGTATAGGGGGGAAGGGGCCCTGCGTCAAGGTTTTGGGGCGGGGATTCAGCCGCCCGGGCGGTGCGCTCCCTCTCCCGCTTGCGGGAGAGGGTTGGGGAGAGGGCTCTCTCGGCAGTGGGGCAGACGCAAGTGCCCCCCAGCTGAGAGAGCCCTCACCCGCGCTTCGCGCGATCTCTCCCGCAAGCGGGAGAGGTTTCGGAGCCCGGGGTTACCTTCCGATCACCAAAACGGCAATGATTGTCGCGCCTTACCATCACATAAAGGGCGTATTCGCCGTCAAAGAGTCCGGTGGAGTTCCCGGGGCTGCACGTCCCGACACATTGCTTGTCGCGGTTTTTGGCTTAAGTAACAGCGGATCGCGCCCCGATTGGATTATTTCGTGCCGATAACGCTTCATTTCGCGCAAGTCCTGCGCTCAGCCTGTCTGCTTCCGGCCGGCCGGCTGATGGCGCTTTGCGGCCTGGCGCTGGCCGTTGCGGGCGTGGCGCCGGCGGCGGCGCAGGGCAAGCTCGAGGCGCAATATGAGGCCTCGCTGGCGGGCATTCCCGTCGGCAAGGGCGCCTGGAACATCGATATCCAGGACGACGTGTTCTCGGCGGCGGCCGCCGGCGGCACGTCGGGGCTTTTGAAATCGTTCACGGGCGGGTCCGGCACCGGCGCCAGCCAGGGGCGTGTGGTCAATGGCGCGCTGGTTGCGACCGGCTACCAGGCCTCCACCACCACCCAGAAGAAGACCGAAGAGATCCGCATCACCCTCGACAAAGGCAATGTGAAGGATTTTGCCATCCTGCCGGAGCCGCCGGTCGATCCCGATCGCATCGTCGTCACCGAGGCGCATCGCCGCGGCGTGTGGGACCCGATGACCGCCTCGCTCTTGCGCGTGCCCGGCAACGGCGACCCCGTGTCGCCGGAAGCCTGCCACAACTCGGCGCCCGTGTTCGACGGCCGCATGCGCTACGAGCTCAAGCTCGATTTCAAGCGCATGGAGACCGTGAAGGCCGAGAAGGGCTACAAGGGCCCGGTCGTGGTCTGCTCGATCTATTTCGTGCCCATCGCCGGCTACATCCCCGACCGCCCGGTGATCAAATACCTCGCCGCCCAGCGCAACATGGAGATCGCGTTCGCCCCGATCGCCGGCACGCGCATCCTGGTCCCGTTCTGGCTGAAAGTGCCGACCCCGCTGGGACCTGCCATGCTGGAAGCCACCAGCTTCATCACCGCCCCCCAGCCGCCAAGGGTCGCGAAGACGCAGTAGGCGAGGAGGCCGCACCGCTCTCTCCGCCGTCATTCCGGGGCGCGCCGAAGGCGCGAGCCCGGAATCCATCGGGCTACAGCGATGGTTTCACGATGGATTCCGGGCTCGCGACTGCGTCGCGCCCCGGAATGACGAGCGTTCGGTGGCGGCCTAGCAAAATCAAGCACTTACCTACTGTGCATGGGGTTGTTTTCGTAACAATGAGTTCGGAAGGCCGTCATGGCCGGGCTTGACCCGGCCATCCATCCCCTTCGAGAGATGCTCGTCTTTCGATGGATGCGCGGGTCAAGCCCGCGCATGACGAAGACGGGAATCCATTTGACTCCTCCCCGATTCTGATTCGACTCGCCGCTGTCCCCAGCTTTAACCAGTCCGGCCGCTTGTGGGCCTCCGCAAAACTCCATCTAGTGCGCAACCAAGACGAGTCCCGCGACATGTTGCGTGAACGGAACGGGACTCGTCAGGGAGTCAGCGATTCGGCCGCGATTCGTTCTAGAGTCGTTCCGAAGCTTAAATCGAACGGGAAAAGCGTCGCAAAGTGAGACAGTTGCGCGGGATTTTGGGAGGGCGCTTCCACGCCCACAATGTGCCCCTCACCCTGAGGAGGCCGCGTAAGCGGCCGTCTCGAAGGGCGAGGGGCTTGGCTCCCCCGGCAGCACCAGCCGGGCCTTCATCCTTCGAGACGCGCTGACGCGCTCCTCAGGATGAGGAACGAAGAGCAAGCCCTCTCCCCGCCCCGGATAGCACTGACATTCGCCCCAATCGCCATTACCTAATCCGATAGACATGGCTTTTTCCTCCTCCCCCTTCGCTTCCGAGCGCGCACCCGGCGCGGGCGTCACTGCGGTGCTCGGCCCGACCAACACCGGCAAGACCCATCTCGCCATCGAGCGGATGCTGGCGCATCCCTCGGGCATGATCGGCCTGCCGCTGCGCCTGCTCGCGCGCGAGGTCTACAACAAGATCGCCGCCAGAGCCGGCGAGGCCAGCGTCGCGCTCGTCACCGGCGAGGAGAAGATCAAGCCTAGGAATCCGCGCTATTGGGTCTCGACCGTCGAGGCGATGCCGCGGGATCTCGACGTCTCCTTCCTCGCCGTCGACGAGGTCCAGATCGCCGCCGATCTCGAGCGCGGCCACGTCTTCACCGATCGCATCCTCAACCGCCGCGGCCGCGACGAGACGCTGCTGCTGGGCGCCGCGACCATGCGCCCGATCATCGAGCGCCTGTTGCCTGGCGTCTCCATGATCACGCGGCCCAGATTGTCGCAGCTCGAGTTCGCCGGCGACCGCAAGATCACGCGCCAGCCGCGCCGCACCGCCATCGTCGCGTTCTCGGCCGATGAAGTCTACGCCATCGCCGAGCTGATCCGCCGCCAGCATGGCGGCGCCGCCGTGGTGCTGGGCTCGCTCTCGCCCCGCACGCGAAACGCGCAAGTGGCGATGTTCCAGAACGGCGACGTCGATTATCTCGTCGCCACCGACGCCGTCGGCATGGGCCTCAATCTCGACGTCGACCACGTCGCCTTCGCCTCCGATCGCAAGTTCGACGGCTACCAGTTCCGCCGCCTCACGCCGGCCGAATTCGCGCAAGTCGCAGGCCGCGCCGGCCGCGCCACCCGCAACGGCACCTTCGGCACCACGGGCCGCTGCGCCCCGTTTGAGCCCGAGCTCGTCAACGCGCTGCAGAACCACACCTTCGATGCCGTGAAGGTGCTGCAATGGCGCAATTCCAAGCTCGATTTCTCCTCGCTCGGCGCGCTCCAGGTTTCGCTGAACCTCGCCCCCGGCCACGAGACGCTGACGCGCGCGCCGATCGCCGAGGACATGCGCGTGCTCGATCACGCCGCCCGCGACGGCGAGGTGCGCGATATCGCGCATGGCAAGGCCGCCGTGGAGCGGCTGTGGGAAGCCTGCCAGGTCCCGGACTACAGAAAGCTGTCGCCGGCCGCCCATGCCGAGCTGGTGACGACGCTGTACGGCTTCCTGATGCGCAAGGGCTGCATTCCCGATGCCTGGTTCGAGTCCCAGGTCACCCAGGCCGACCGCATCGACGGCGACATCGACACGCTGTCGGCCCGAATCGCCCAGATCCGCACCTGGACCTTCGTCGCCAATCGCCCGGACTGGCTGAAAGACCCGGAACGCTGGCAGGGGATCGCGCGGGAGGTCGAAAATAAATTATCGGATGCGCTCCATGAACGCTTGACTGAGCGTTTCGTTGATCGCCGGACCAGTGTATTGATGCGCCGCCTGCGGGAGAACACGAGCTTGAATACTGAAATCGGCAAGACCGGCGAAGTCATCGTCGAAGGCCATGTCATCGGCCGTCTCGATGGCTTCACCTTTGCACCGGATGCGGCGGAAGCCGGCTCCGATGCGAAAGCCTTGCAGGCTGCAGCGCAAGCGGTGCTCGCCGGCGAGATCAACGCGCGCGCCGAAAAGCTGGGCAATGCGCCGGACGAGCAGTTCGTGCTCACCTCCGAAGGCATCATCCGCTGGACCGGCGACGCCGTGGCGCGCCTTTCCGCCGCAGACGAGGCGCTGCATCCGCGCATCCGCATCATCTCGGACGAGCGCCTGACCGGCGCGCCCCGCGACAAGGTGCAGGCGCGGCTCGAGCTCTGGCTCAAGACCCACATCGAAAAGCTGCTCGGGCCGATGTTCGAGCTGTCGAAGGCCGAGGACGTCACCGGCATTGCCCGCGGCATCGCCTATCAGCTGGTCGAGGCGCTCGGCGTGCTTGAGCGGCCGAAGATCGCCAGCGAGCTGAAGGATCTCGATCAGCCCTCGCGCGCCGTGTTGCGCAAATACGGCGTCCGCTTCGGCGCCTATCACATCTATTTCCCCGGCCTGCTCAAGCCCGCCGCGCGTGCGCTCGCCGCGCTGCTCTGGGCGCTGAAGCAGGACAATGTCGATCTCTCCGCGCTCTCGGGCGCGCAGCATCTGGCCTCCTCGGGGCGCACCTCGTTCCCGGTCGACAAGGCGCTGCCGCGCGATGCCTATCGCGTGCTCGGCTACAAGCAGGCCGGCGAGCGCGCCGTGCGCGTCGACATCCTGGAGCGCCTCGCCGACCTGATCCGCCCGGCGCTGGCCTGGCGCGAGAATTCGCCGGGCGAAAAGCCCGCCGGCGCGTTCGACGGCCGCAGCTTCGTGGTCACGCAGGCGATGACCTCGCTGACGGGATCTGCCGGCGAAGATTTCGCCTCCGTGCTGCGCGCGCTCGGCTATCGCATGGAGAAGCGCCCGCCGCTGCCGCCGAAGCCCGTCGTGACCGAGCAGGTCGTGACCGAGACGGTCGCGGCCGAGACGCCGCCCGCTGACGGCAGCGCGGAGACCTCGACCGAGGCTGCAGCGGAAGCCGTTGCCGGCCTGCCGGCCGAGGCGCCGGCCGCCGAGGTCGCCGCCGAATCCGTCACCGTCGAAGATGCGCCCGGCATGGAGCCGCACGACGAGCCCGCCCCCGAGGAGGCTCACGAGGAGCCGGCGCTGGAAGCGTCTCCGGAAGCGCCCGTCACGCCCGAGGACGCCCCCGGCATCGCGCCGCCCGCAGAAGAGGCTGCGCCGCCCGCCGAGGCTGCCGGCCTCGAAGCGGCTGCCGCCGAGACCGCCGCGACGGAAGCTGCTGCATCCCCCGATGCTGCCGCGCCTGAGGCAACAGTCGCACCGGCCGAGCCCGAACTGGTCGAGGTCTGGCGCCCTGCGGGCCGTCACGAAGATCGCAAGCCGCGCCACGAGCGCCATCGCCACCAGCGCCACAACAACCAGCGTGCGCGGCCCGTCGCTGAGGCCGGCGCTGCACCCGATGCAGCGAGCGCCGCGCCCGGCGAAGCCGCCGACGGCGCGAAGCCGGGCCATCGTCATGGCGGCGGCCATCGCCGCGATGGCGGACGCGACTTCCGCAAGCCGCGTGAAGGCGGCGAGGGCGGTGAGCGCCGCGACGACCGCAATCGCAGCTTCCAGGGCAAGGGGGACCGCGACAAGGATCGCGATCGCAACCGCGACAACAAGAAGTTCGGCGGAGATCGCGACAAGGGCCGCGACAATCGCGGCCGCGACCGCGACAAGGGCCGTGACCGCCGTGATCGCGAGTCCGGTCCGTCACTGCGTCCCTACGCCTCGAGCGCGAACCCGCGCGAGCGCGATCGTCCGATCGATCCGAACTCGCCCTTCGCCAAGCTCGCCGCGCTGAAAGAGCAGCTGGGTCGGAAGGAGTAATCCCACGACGACGACCGAGCGGCAGCGTATCGACAAATGGCTGTGGCACGCGCGGGTGGTGAAGGCGCGCAGCTCCGCGGCCGAGCTCGTCGTCACCGGCCATGTCCGCGTCAACGGCGTGCGCGAGACATCGCCGGGCCATGCGATCAAGGCCGGTGACGTCCTCACCATCGCGCTCGACCGCACCGTGCGCGTGCTGAAGGTCACCGCCTTCAACGAGCGCCGTGGCGATGCCGCCTCGGCTCGCGTGCTCTACGAGGAGCTCGGGACGCGCAATTAATTGCGCTTTCCATTCATTTCTTGATCGATCAAACACACAAAGCCGTCATGATCAGGCCTTCCCGACCTTGCGGCGCCCGGCCATCCGCGCTAGGCAAGCCGCGACTTCTAAAAGAGCTTTTCGGAGCGTTGGATGACTTACGTCGTCACTGAAAACTGCATCAAGTGCAAGTACACCGACTGCGTCGAGGTCTGCCCGGTCGATTGCTTCTACGAGGGCGACAACATGCTCGTCATCCATCCCGACGAGTGCATCGATTGCGGCGTGTGCGAGCCGGAATGCCCCGCCGACGCCATCAAGCCGGACACGGAACCGGGCCTCGAAAAGTGGCTCCAGGTCAACGCCGACTACGCCAAGAGCTGGCCGAACATCACCCAGAAGAAAGAATCACCTGCCGACGCCAAGGAATTCGACGGCATGGAAGGCAAGTTCGAGAAATATTTTTCTCCGAACCCCGGCTCTGGGGACTAATTCGCGCCCAAACTTAACCCTAATAGCGGCGCTGCCGCCGAAACCAGCCCTCAAGACCCCTAAATCATTGATTTTTGCGGGAAATGTGCTATATTGGGCACATTAAGCCGAACCCCGTCAGCCCCGTTGGCCCCTCTGGGTTCCCGTGAAACCAAATGTCGAACAGGGGCGTGGCAGTTTCCGCGCGCAGGCTGTGTCACAGAAAACGCGTAAAAAGAGTACTTCAGCGAGGGCTTCCCATAAGGAGGCCAAAAAAGTCGCCGCGGCCAGCCGTAGCGCATCCAAGGGTCGGACCGCGACGAAGGCGCCGGCTGCAAAGTCCTCGAAGAACAAAAGAAGCGCAATGCCTAACAAGACTGCCAAACCGGCCGCGAAAGCGACCGTTGCCAAGCCTGCTGCCGCCAAGCCTTTGAATGTCAAGCCTGTGACTGCCAAGGCCCCCGCTGCCAAGCCCGCCGCGACGAAGGCCCCTGTTGCCGTTGCGCCCGCCAAGGCTCCCGTCGCCGCCAAGCCGGCTGCCAAGCCCGCGGCTGCGCCGAAGGTCGAGGAAAAGAAGGTCGTGACCCAGCGTCAGGGCTTCAAGGCCAACGAATTCGTGGTCTATCCCGCTCACGGCGTCGGCCAGATCCTGGCCATCGAGGAGCAGGAGATCGCCGGTGCGAAGCTCGAGCTGTTCGTCATCAACTTCATCAAGGACAAGATGACGCTGCGCGTGCCGACCGCCAAGGTCGCCAATGTCGGCATGCGCAAGCTGTCCGATCCGGTCCTGGTCAAGAAGGCGCTGGAGACGCTCAAGGGCCGCGCCCGCGTCAAGCGCACCATGTGGTCGCGCCGCGCCCAGGAATACGAAGCGAAGATCAATTCGGGCGACATCGTCGCGATCGCGGAAGTCGTGCGCGACCTCTATCGCTCGGAATCGCAGCCCGAGCAGTCCTACTCGGAGCGCCAGCTCTATGAAGCGGCGCTCGACCGGCTGTCCCGCGAGATCGCGGTGGTGCAGCACTCGACCGAGACCGAAGCGGTCAAGGAGATCGAGGCGCAGCTCGCCAAGAGCCCGCGCCGCAATGCCAAGGCGGAAGCTGCCGAGGGCGAAGCTGACACGGATGCCGAGGGCGATACCGACGATACCGATGGCGACGACAGCACCGTCGCCGACGAGGCCGCGTAAGCAGCTCTCGCGTCGATCGCAACAGATCAAAAGCCCGGCCGCTCGGCCGGGCTTTTTGTTCGCATCGTGATGCAGCGGGGAAGCTCGGCTCTACGCGCCGCGCGGCTGGGTCCAGATCGCGATCGGCTGCTGAATGCCGCGGACCGCCCGCGCCTCTCGCGCTTCCAATGACTGAAACGTTGCGGCTGCACCGCCCAGCTCGGCCTTCGCCTGGCTGACGAGGTCGTCACTTGCCACCAGCGCGCAGCCCAAGGTGCGGGTCAAGGCCTCGAGACGGCTTGCCACGTTGACGGTCGCGCCGATCACGGCAAATTCCAGACAGGTCTGCCCGAGGTCGCCGAGCACCACCGGCCCATAATGCAAGCCAAAGCTCACATGCAGCTTTGGCTCGCCTGACGCTGCCCGCTGATCGTTCCAACTCTCCGCCGCCGCGATCATCGCCTGGGCACATCGCAGCGCGTTGCTGGCGTCGTGCTCGCCGGCGAAGGGCGTGCCGAACGTCGCCATCAATCCGTCCCCGAGATATTTGTCGAGCGTGCCGCTGTGGCGGAAAACCTCCTGCTCCATCAATCCGTGGAATTCCCGCAACGTCCGCACAACCTCCTGCGGCGAGCGCCCATCGGCAAAGGCCGTGAAGCCGACGATGTCGACGAACAGCACCGCGACGTGTTGCGTGCGCACCTGCTTCAACGGCTCGTCCTGGTTCGACAATTCCGCCACGACATTGGGCGAGAAGTAGCGTGCGAGGTTGCCGCGCTCGCGCTCCACCGCGGCATGCCGGACCAGGAGGTCGTTGCTGCGGCGGACCGCGAGCGCCAGGGTCATGGCCACGATCATGAATACGACGATCTCCTGGATGCGAACGTGGAATCCGATCGCGCTGGGCGAGATCATTGCAAGCAAGCGCTCATCGCCGCCTGTTGCGGCCGCAATGCGGGCCGTCAGCGCGGGATCGCGATCGGGTTGCCACCAGACCCAGGCGATGCCGATCAACCAGAGCGCAGCCGTCCAAATGCCGACCGCAATGACCGTCCGCCAGGTGTAGGCCAGTGTGGCGCCTGCGAGCAGCACGAAGAAATAGATGAAGTTGCCGAAATGGTACTGCATCGCGACCGGCCAATGCGAGGCTCCGAAGGGATTGGGAACCACGATGACGTATGTCAGCAGCGCCAGGTCGCAAAACAGCAG
>NZ_JARFML010000071.1 GCF_029167105.1 Bradyrhizobium yuanmingense
CGAGACCCGGCTCGATGGCTCGGTTCTCGACCGCGAAAGAGCCGCCAGCGCTTCAATCTCATCGTCGGTCATCGCCAATTCGACCGCTTGCCGCCATCCTGCCATGAAACCGCTCCTCGTTGCGCCAACCGCAACCGAGGAATCCGCCAACACTCAATCAGTTCCAGCGCAGGCTTCTTGGAATCGATCGTCTAGTCGCGGTCAAGAGCGCCAAAATGAGTGATCGGAGACGCAATCAGGATAAGTCTCCAAGCGCGTCAGCTTTTCGACAGCTGATCCTAATAGACCGAGAGAGAGAGCGACACTATCGGCTTGGCATTGCGAACCAACTCAAATCCCGGGAGTGGACATAACCCGTTCGACCGAGACTTCGCTGCTTCCAACGCCGCGGCGCCACAACCGCAACAGCGGCAAGCGGAGTTTGAGCCGTACCTGGATTAAGTGCTCCAGCTTGATACCTCTGCCGTTGCAGAAAATCCTGTTTCACCAGATCACTACCATCCTCATCTGTCTGAAGAAGGCCGCAGACGCGCCGAGGCGTTGGGACTTGGGCATCAGAGCGCCGACGGTCCTGATCCCCAAGACGCAGTCACGCGACGCTTTGGGGACGCTGCTGCGCAGCATAGCGCGCCGCGGGAAGCTTTGACTTGGCCGGAGGAGCTGAGTGCGGAACGGCACGATCAGCGAGGGCCGATAGACGAAGCCATCCCAGCATCGGCACTCAACCCGACCGCGCCCGGTCACCAGGAACCGGATCTTGGAGAAGCCGTTCGTTACTTCAACTGGAGCGACGCCTACCAGCCTGCTGCAAACGAGCTAACCGGGATAGCCCCTTTCGGCTCACGATGTCCTCATTAGTGAGGATTACACCGGGCAGTTGAGGCCTGCGAAGAGGCAGAGGATACTGAGTGAGAGAAGCGGATGCCATTGAGCGCCAGCTCAGCGGGCCAGGCAATTCAGTCGCGCGCGAGCTGACGGAAACTGCCGGCACATCGTTTCAGCCGAGCGGTCAGTTGGTCCTTCCTGCCGAAGGCTACCGTGCGAAAAGTCCTCAGGAACGGCGAATGATGCAGCGTAGACCTCGCGGGCCGCAGGCGACGTCTCAGTCCGGGCCGACCCCGGAGCGGCTTGCTCCATCGTCCCTGCAAGCCGTGCTGGCGAGGGCCGATTCGCCGGCTGCGCGCTGGGCTGCGGAACGTTTTTCGGTCGAGATCCGAAATGAATAGGTGCGCCTGACAAATTGAGTGGAGAGCCGCCCCTCATCGCCGCCGCGGGCACGAACAGCGCCGTGAAGCGGTCGTTATGAACTATGAAAGGAGCGGGTGGGGTGTCCTGGCTCGGCAGGACGCTGCTACCCTCAAGCGGAACGGACGTGCGTTGGTCGCCATGCCGCGAGTTCAAGGAACGAACGGCCACTTTTAAATCCGCGGCCTGGTCATGACGCTCGGTTGGCGCGAGAGACGACGATGGGCCGGCGTTTTCCATCATCGCCCACAGCAGATCCTGAACCCAACCCGCCCCAATCTCGGTGATCTCGAAGCTCGGCCGCTGGGGCCTCTTGCCGGACGCAGCGCAGCCGATGAAGCAGTACGACATTCACGGTGAGCGTTACACCGCCCTTTTGGGGCCGGGAGGACCCAATGACATTCGGCTCATCTATCATCCCCAAATGTACGCCAGGGACAGTCGCTACGTGAGAAGCGTCCCGCTAGCTCAGGTAGCGGACTTTGATGGACGATAGCTTGCTTCAATGACTCTTGCGAGCTTGGCGAGGTTCTGCCGGTGAGGATAGGCGCTGCCGGCACCGATGAACTTGCGGGCATCATCGCTTAGCCGCTCCTTGTTGAGCCGAACAATTCTCTTGCCTTTTGTTTTTGATAACGGCGTGACCACGTTGGCGGGCTAGTTGCGCGGAGGCGATTGTGCAGGGAGATCGGCGGTGAACTACCGACCGCCGATGGTGCGCTCTTCGCTGCAATATCTGCCCATGTCTCCTCTTTTTTCCTGGGCCCCCAAGGCACAGGAGTGAGGGGGCATTGACGCATTCGGCCGGAAAGCGGCTCTTCAAAGACCTCGATAAAAACCTTTGTCGGCGGCTTGCCGAGCCGCGAGAAATTCCAGCGTGCCGCCGCGCTAATAGGTCAACAGATCACGATCACGCGGTACGAGCTCGCCGCCTTGATGGACGCGGATCTTCGCCCGGAATCCCCCTGACTTGCAGGTCCCTTTTTAGAATCACCACGAAGGCGGTGCCGCGGAGGGGGATCCGCCGCAGACTGCCGAAAGGAATGCGCAAGAACATCCAAAGTGATAGAGGCACGATGAGACGACCCTACCATTTTGTGCAGGAGATTTCGGAACTCAGGTCAGCTAGCTTGCCCGGTGACTCTGGGAGGCTTCTTCAATGTTGATCGTTGATACTATTCTGAAGCCAGACCAGTTTGGCGGTATCGGACTTTTCTCCGCTACTCTTTTGCCCAAAGGTTCGTTGATTTGGATTCACAACTCAATCGTTGATATCGCGGTGACGCCTGAGCAGTACGCGGCCCTGGATCCAACATTTCAAGCTCTACTTGATAAGCATGCCTATCCAAGAGACTACAAGGCAAACGATGGCGTGATAGAGTACAACGCTGACAACGCCCGCTTCATGAACCACAGCAGCCAGCCAAACACATGCCAAGACAATCATTGCCGAATTGTGACGGCGCGTGACGTGCAACCTGGTGAAGAACTGACTTGCGATTACTTGTCTTTCGACCCAACGTGTGACTTATCGTGGGATAAAGAACCACCAACGAATGTTGATGCCCCAACGGGCTAGACGGCAGTGGATTGAGTTCCCGGTCTGACGACTCGATTCGTCAGCGAATTTAGACGGGAAGAGCTTCTGCAAGTGGTTGTTGCCAACGACAGACGCAGCTTTTTCCGTCCGCCTCTTCGAACTTGACGATCATTGCGAGCGCAGCCTTGTTCGACATTCCTGGCGCGCAGAGTGCGGTGGCGCACCGTCGGGAACGTACTTTCGCTCACGTGTGGCCCCAACCGGAAAACTGCCCCGGGAATTGCCCCTCTTCGGACAGCTGCGGAGAGAGTGAATGAAGCAGGAACCAGTCAGTGACGGCTCGCCACGGAGTGATCCAGGGGCACGCGGGAAGCGGGAGAACCCACCAGCCGGAGAGATCTATATGTCCTCGCCCGCATGGGTCCGCGCGTCTTAGAGGCTTTCCGAAGCACGCCTGTCGGGTCTTTGCGGTACGCATCTGACGGGGGCCATCTTGGATGAGGGGTGGTCCTTCGCGAAGCGTGTGACCTTAAGTGTAACTTAAACTCATCAGGTGATGCGGTCGAGGTTTTGGGCGGGCTGTAGCGGCGGCGACGCTGGTAGCAGGACGACAAGGCACGGATGGCCGAGGAGACGTTGGCGCCGGGCGCGAAGGTGGCTGAGGTTGCGCGTCGCAACGGAGTGTCGGCCAGTCAGGTGTTTACCTGGCGTTGACGAGCGCGGACCCGGGAACAAGTTGCACCATTTTTTACGCCGATGCAGACCGCCGCGGTAGCGGCATCCGCTGAGGAAACACCGAAGCGGGCGAAGCGCCTGAGTATGGCGCTTAATCCTCTTCACTTTTGGGTTTTTCTGAGCCGCATATTGGGCCATCGCCTTTATCGATAATGTCTCGATCTTCTGCAGAGAGATCGGGATGGTGGTTGCGGCCGCCACCGTAGACGGGACCCGGATTGGGTGGGCGCCTCAGCCAAGTGCTGCTCAAAGCCCTCTTGCCCGGCATAGACCCCTGGTGCTTTTCCAAGACGGCGTGCGGCAACTGGGACCAAGCTGTTACATTGGATGGATCGAAATTGTACGGATCCACCCCTATTCGCCGGATCGAGGCGAACCTTGGTGTGGCCGCCAACCGAGTTGAGCGAGCCGGTGTACAGGATCATTCGCGCGGAGTTGCGGAATTAAGCCGTCGTTTCACGCAGTCTCCCTACTAGAAAAAAGTCAGCCAGTGCATGAGACTTTCAAACACGCCTTCAAGGGCAGAATAAACAGACTGAACCCACGCAGCCTGCGCTAGCTTCTCTGCTCGTACCTTCCCAGCCACGAATCCTGCGCCCTTCAATGCACCCTTAGCAAACTCGTCTGTTCGCTCTCGCCATTTGTTGACGGCAGGGTCGGCGACGTGCGCCGCTTCGATCAGCTCCGGCAGGTCAACTGGTGCAGTGGCTCGCTGGTCGCGTAAGCGCGAAATGAAGGTTTCAATTTCCGCTTCGTCCACACTCAGTTCATCGTGGATATTCGGGTCCCGGTTGTGACCCATTCCGGGCGGTCGAGTCGCTAGCGCGGCTTCCAACAGAGCGACACGCGCGTGCAGCAACTCAAAGGCGGACTCCCGCGATTGAGTCAGAGCGTTCGCCGTTTAGAGATGAACTGTGCTCGGAAGGCGCCTCGCTACGCGGCTCTGTGGGAGGCGAAGGCTGGTTATTGTCTTCTGCCGCTGTCAAATCTTGGTTGCCAGATGACGTGGACCAATTTTCGATCGCAGTGCGGATCCGATTGGCCAGCCCAAAGTGCCGTTCGCGCTTAAGCCGCTCTGCCTCGAGGATCGAATGCACTTCGGCAAAGGCATCGTCGATATCCTGGTTCATGACGACGTAATCGTACTCGGCCCAATGGCTCATCTCGTGGCTGGCGCGGCTCATGCGGCGGCGGATCACGTCATTGGAATCCTGCGCGCGCGAAAGCATCCGCTTTTCGAGGTCGGCCAGAGACGGAGGCAGGATGAAAACGCTCACCACGTCGGCGCGCGCTTTTTCGCGAAGCTGTTGCGTGCCCTGCCAATCAATGTCGAACAGTACGTCCTCTCCCGCCGACAGCGCCACCTCGACCGGGGCGCGCGGCGTCGGTCGGGATCGGGCGGCGAGAACCGCCGGAAGCCCACATGGCCCTTGGCGGCTCGCGAACAGTCCCGCGCTCACCATCGCCATGCCAATCGCGTTCTTCAGCTCACTCGGCTTGGCTTCCGTCGCGGCACCTGAAGCCGCATAATCCACTGAACCGCCGGATAGGCGGCGGTAAGGCTGCCGACGTCCGCACTCATTTCGGGCTTCCAAATACGTTCAATTTTGACAGTAATGAGAATTGGGTCCCAGCGCACCCTCCTTGCAATCGCGGCAAAGGCGCAATTGTAATCGATCCAGCGCCCGCGACCTCGGTGTACTTGAAACAGAATGCTCAAAAATAGCGATGGCCAAGGCGACGGCGGATCGCGTGTTGCGAGACAATCGTAAGGGTGAACTCCTTGCTCGATTGCAGGTCGCGATTAACTCGCGTGACATATCCGAAGCGGAAATCCTTGAACTGTGGGCTGGCCTGCCGACACCTTTCACGAGGAGCGATACCTTGGGCTTTCTCACGAAAGAGGAACTATGGATCGCCCCGGGATGGAAAGTTGTCGAAGTCAACGGAAACCTCGTCCATCTGGTATCGGCAACCCTTCGCCACCATCAGGCTGGGTAGAGGACTTCCACCTCCAAGCTGTCGTTCATACTCGGCACACGAAAAAAGGGCCGCTCGAATGACAAGCGGCCCAAGTCTAGGGAGGAAACGTCCAAGGAGGACGACGGTCGCGCGAAGCGCTACCGCACTGCACCAATACACGACCGCACTGCACGCGCAAGAGACTTTTTCGCGGGCGTTCGCGTCGTTTCCAGCGAGCGGGTTGATCGCGGCGGAATCAGATTGCGAGGTCAGGCCGATTTGCCAGGGGCGCGGCTATGCTCTGTCAGCCTTGCTTGCTGCGGCATTGCTCCGCCGAAAACGGCACCACAGCGACTGGCGACAGACTGATGCTCAGTAGGAGCTTCCCAGAAAACGTTTGGAAAACCAAACTAGGCCAGTTCTGATCCAAGCTTCCTGCCGGCAAAAGAAACCGGAAGGCATGGCCCTCATCACTTTCGATCCAGGCGGGTGGTCGCCTCGTCGAAGGCGGCATGTCGCGTCACGAACTCCGGTGCACTCTCGAGTGAGCGGGGCGAGCATGTCCGTTGTCAGGCGAAGTGCCGCAATCACTTCCCCCACTCTGTTGGGCGGACTGAAGATCAGATCGCATGCATCAAACTCGTCGGAGGTCAGACGTAGGCGCAGGATAATCGGAGCTGCCGCAACGTCTCAGACGCAGTATTGCCGTTGCAAATAACGCCGACTAAGCCTTTCTGGAACCCCTCACTACAGCGTTTCTGTTCTAGGAACGGAACGGCGTGCCATGGGCGACCACTCTAGCGGTCTTCCGGTCAGGGACCGTCAAGCCACTACTTCCCGTAGTTGAACAGTTTGGCAACATCATCTTGAACTCGCTCAAGAACATGGAATTCGAGTCTGTCGAGTGATAAGGGTTTCTCGTCAAGATCATTTCGCCACACTGCGGCCCGCTCAGCTTGTCACTGTCCATGGTCGATCGTTCGAGTGGCTCGACATCCGCACCGACACAGTCGCCCAGTTGCGCGATCCGGTGACGCTCGAACGAGCGTGGGTGCCACTGGCCACGATCACCGTTCCGGTACGGCCAGAATGGGCGCGGACCCATCCCGCAGTCAGTGAGGCCAATCGCCCGCTTTCTATTTTTTTCCATCGCTTCCGTCGTCGGAAGCAATCAGCTGATACGATCGCGCTCCAGGATCGTGGGTGAGACATGGCTGGTATATGCAGACCCGATTCGAGAACGGCGCGACGAGTTCGTCCGTCCCTTGTAACGGAGCTCTGCTGACCATTAAGCAGAGGCCAGCGCTTTCCATTGTGTGAAATCCCTCGATCACCTGCAGGATGGCCCTGAACGTAAGCTCGACGGCTGTAATCGCGAGGGTACATCTGCGGGATCAAAAACTGTACTGGCTCTTGATGATGAAATAGCCCTTTGACATCGGATGCGACGAGCACGCGCATGACCGAGGCGCTCGCGAGGCGAATGCCGACGACGATCGTCGGAAGCGCCGCCGGAAGGATCACCGACAGTTGCTGCGGCATCGCGCGCATCGCCCGCGCCGACGTGATCCGGAGCGGCTCGACCTGCTTCACCGCCGCGATCGTGTTGAGCAGGAGCGACCAGGCGCAGCTCTCTCTATATATATCACATCGTGATCTTGAGAGCTCGCCAATGTCCAGAAACAGGATGAAGACAGGCATTACCGCGAGTGATGCGGTGTTCTGGCAGGCTCGGTGAACTGTTTCAGGAGATTTCCGAGCCGGGCGCACCATCCGACGCCCAGGCCAAGCGGGACGATCAAGGCGACCGACATCAGAAATCCGCTCAAGGCACGCGGCACGCTTCCCCAAGATGTCGTCGTACAATTCTTCCTAACTGCGGAGCTGCCATCTGCCCGCCGGTCACCTGCGAGAACGGCGGCAGGAACACCGGACCGATCAAGCCGAAGTTCGGAGCCGCCTCCCTCACCGACAATGGCACGAATGCCCGATTTCGGTGAGCCCGCGTATGACCGAACCGACCCGGCGCGAACCTGGCTCGTTCGTTCAGGACTACGCGGGTGCACTCTTCGTGATTACTATGGTTTGACTCGCCCCCGTGAGCGTATTCTCGCGCTCCCTTCAAGCGATCGCGTCATCCATTGAAGACCGGTCGCGTCGCGCGCGGCGTGCGCCTTGCTTTGCCACGCGAACGAGCGGTTTGTGCGCTCGCATACTCAACATCGGCTTCGCAGCCATCGAGTCGAACCAATTCGCATTGCCGAAATCTCGGCCCTGTTTTCGAGAGCAACAAGAGAGTGCCGCGATCGAGCACATCTGGCGATCCCTCGATCAGCAGCCGCGCACCCGTTCGGGCCTCGATGAGCACGCAAGTGCGCCAGCGCATTCTCCGGCATACTGGCTGCGATGTGCTGGAAAGTAGTCCGCCTGCAGTTGATCCATAATCGGCGAGTTGGATTCAGTTGCCCACAGCTACCAGGTCTCAGTAATCTGGACCGCGAAGTAGCTGCGGCGCTGATAGAAACGCCATGCCCCGAGGTACCACGGCTTTTCCTCGCGGAGGAAGGATGCAGCTTTTCGTTGCCCCCGGCCGTGTTTCGCGCAGATTTTTCCCGCGGCTCTGCGCATCTCCGGAAGCGGAAAGGCTTGGCCGTTCGGCACAGGACCGAGAAGTGTGAGCAACCAGTCGAGTGGATTGGAAAATCCTCCGACCGTGCCGACGCCTGAGCCGGGCTCGGTCGAGCTATTGCAGAATTAAGCCGCCGAGGCGCGTGACCGCATGCTGCGGACGCTGGCCGAAATGGAAAATCTGCGCAAGCACACCGCCAAAGAGGCCGCTGACTCCAAGCGCTACGGGGTCACCGGCTTTGCCCGTGACGTGCTCGACATCGCCGACAACCTCCAGCGCGCGCTCGATGCCGTTCCGGCCCAGGTGCGTGCCGCTGCCGATCCCGGCCTGATCGCTGATGGAGGGCGTCGAGCTCACGAGCGTTCGCTGCTCAACGCGCTGGAAAAGCACGGGCCTTGCGTGTCGATGCCGTGGCAGATCAGGAAACCGATTACGTATTCGGGCTCCGGAGGCTGATAGTCGTTCGGCGGCTCAACAGCCGAGATAAGCGGAGCAGATGGTTGTCAGAGTGCCGACGATCGCGCCGACGCCAGACGACGCCTGGGAGACCCCTGAAAATGGATAATTTACACCCGATGAGTTCACAGGCCATGCCCAGTTCTGTCATCTTCCGACGGGAGGGTCCTGGAAATAACGACGACCACCGGTTGGTTCGTCGGATGGACTTATTGTCCACAGGGCAAGTTCGCGATCCGACAAAGGGCCGTATCTCACGCAAGGCATCTTCGGTTTGAAGATTTCAAGAAATGCCTGGCGCGCGTACCAGCAGCTGTCGGTATCAGCTTTTCAGGCTATTCGGAGCCTTCTCAATCCGGAATTTAAGGAAATGGTTGAGCATGCCCACGCATCTGGCCAGGGCATCCGGATTTCCACGACACTTGTAGGAATGAATGAGCGGGATCTTCGAGCCTGCAAGCGGTGGATTTCCGGGCTTTTTTGGTACATGTTTTTGACGACGGCACCTACACGGACAGTGGCCTAGTCGGGCGCAACTATATCGACTTGACGCGTCAACTGATCGACGCAGACATCTCATCCTTGCTATTCATAGTGATGGGAGAGATCCATCCTGACCTTGTCGAGATCATTCCCTACAAAGCGCTGATCCGCTCTCGTCCGCTGCGTGGAGGCGTCAATCCTGAGATCGTTGAAACACGACAGCCGATCGCCGGAGCACTGACTTGTCCTGACGAACGACAGCATCGCATATGTTCTTCTCCCAAATGGCTACGTTACTCTCTGCTGTATGGATTTTGAGCGGCGGCACGTTTTGGGCAATCTTCTCCGGGACAGCTATACGGATCTGTTCGAAGGGCCGGCTTTTTGCGAGATAGCCGAACGCATGAACGAAAAGGACGGTTTTCTGGTTTGCCGGCTGTGTGAATTTGCCAGTTGATGGCAAAGGTTCACTCAAACAAAAGGCAAATAGATGCCGGGTTCCGACCTGTCAGAGCTGATCGCCGGAAAAGCGAAGACCTTGGGGCGAATGATGTGCAGTTCACGATCTGCCAACCTCAGGGGTCAAGGATAGATGCCATTTCATCGATATGTGTGTCGATCCGCGCGAGGACCTGCGCAGGCACAACGTCGCGCTCTGGAAGAACTGACCACTTGTCCCGCACGGCAGCCGCGATCTCGGCTACGGCGATCACCACCGCTCCTTCCGGAAGACGGCTGCGGTTCGCGAAATTGCGCCAGCGTTCTGGAGTCAGCGCCTTGAACGACTTTTCGCCGCCGAGGCTTAGTGCCAGCCCGTCCTTCGGAATGTAGGGAACTGTTGAGAGCACGTCATAGACAGGCGACAGCGTGGGTGTCCGGCCATCTCCGGGGTAGAGCAGCGACCAATTCTTGAGATGCATATCTCCGTTTCCAGTGATTGCGGTGAGTGCGAGACGCCGAACAAACTCGATTGCCGAATCGAAGGAGACGCCGCTGGTGAGCACTGCAGCGATATTGTGGTACGCTGCACCGGTATATTTCTCGGACGGATAGCGCCCGAAGACCTGCGCGAAGTCCTCCATATGCACGCGCGCGCCGTCAGCGCCGCGGTCGAAGCGGCGGACGAGCAGCACCTTGCCCGTGGACATGGTGTTGAACTCTTCCGGAATGCCGGTGAACTCCGTCTTTTCGACGAGTTCGCGTGCGGGCACTTCCATTCCCAACGCTTCCGCCAAGGCCAGGATCGCGAATTCGTTTTCTGAGAGTCCGATGTGCGTGAGGGAGGGAAATTTCGCGATGTATTGCCCTTGCTCGTCGTCGACGGCAAGCGTGATCCCCCTCTCCTTTCCTGTGTTCTTCATCACAGAAAGCTTCATCTGAACGCCGGCGAGCGAGAAGCGTGCTTTCTTTTTGCCTTCGGCCTCCGGGCCGGCTGGATCAGGGCTACCGTCGCTTGGCACCGCGCGTACCGCTCCTGGCAGGTTAGTTCCGAGCGCAGCGAGGAGATCAAAGTCGTTTCCCGGCCTGACTGACCCGGCGTGGTGCTTTTCCATCGCTTCGCGCAGTTTCTCTTCGGGCAGCAGATTCGCAAAGAACGGAGGTAGCGCCCCGCGTAGAGGTTTGGGATCCGGCCGGAGGCCGCCATCCGCTGAGCGAAGCGACAGGCTGAAGATCGGTGGATTGTTCGCGCCCCGGTAAGCGGGCAAAAGGCTGAACGCGTGGTAGTCACCCGGCGTGCGAACAATTGTGCCGACGGGAACATAGTTCAATAAGATATCGAGCGATTGGATTCTTTCAGCCGCGAGAACACCCTGATTCATCACCGTTCGTCCTCTTCGGCATCTGACGTGAATGCGGGGCGATCTTCATCGTCGGCAGCGGGCTGCAGCATCGACTGAATGGCGGGCACCATCGCCTGCGGGATCAACATCATTTCCATGCCAAGGGCGCGGGCGATATTGACGAGTGTCGTTGCACGGGCGGCAGCAGCCCCCGTTTCAATGTCGCGATAGCGAGGTCTGCTGATGTTCGCACGAAGAGCGGTTTGCTCCTGAGACAAGCCAGCAGCCATGCGGGCCTTTCGGAAGCGCAGACCGAGTTCTTGGAGAAGCGGGTTTGGGATGGAAGCCATGATACGCTTTCGGATCTCTTGCTACATAATGATATGTAAACAGATCATCGAACGCAAACAAGGGGAAGCGGAAACAGATCTTTTTCCTCGCAAATGATCCGTAAACGTATCATTCGGCGAGTTCCCGTCCTTCAGGCCTGTCGAAAACGCCTTCGTCCACCGGCGATCGAGTGGCTAAGCCAGAGAGGGGCCTTTGACGTGCGATGTGAGATTATCTTACCTATCCATCGGATTAAGGAGGTCTCCTGGAACCCCTCCGCATTGAAAGAGAAGCTGTTCGTCATCCTAGGTCCGATTCAGGCCGATCGCCTCAAATTCCCTCCTCTCAGCGGCCGCACCGAGCCCGTCGAGAACCTGCCGAAGGTTCGATAGCAAGGTCTGGCTCGCCACCGAGATCGGCGCGACGATCCCAAACGACGCGAAGTTCGACGAGACGACCAAGCTCCCGCGCTGCATCGACGAGACCGCTGTCTTCGTCCGCGATCTACTCAAAGGCAGAGCGAGAGGGTAGCAGCCGCAGCATGACCGAGCTCGATTCCACCAAACGGTCGCAGATCGCCCAGCGTCTGAAGGAACGCGCAAGCTGGCCGGCCTGTCACAAGACCACGTCGCGAAGATGCTCCCACTGCATCGCCCATCCGTCAGCGAGATGGAATCCGGCAATCGCCGCCTATCGGCTTCGAACGGCGGCAATCGCTGATAAATGTGATGCGCACCACGAAGCTCAGCTTCAAGCGCCGCGCTGCGACCCAGACCATGCAGGCCACCGCGGCCACGCGCGCCAAGCGAAGCTCGGCCAAGCCGGCCCAATTTCCATCTGCAGGCTATGCGAGACGCTGAGTGTCGCTTTGCGCTTCAGCAACATCAACATGGAGGGAATGTATCAGCGGCGCCCTTCTGCGCATTCATCTCTCTGCGCGACGGGCGCTGCCGCGGCGCGCCTACAATTGCGCGCATGAGTTCGGCCATCATGTGTCCGGTCACGTCTATTGCGGGAGGACGCCAAGGAGCTTTTGCCCAATAGCTTCGCGAGTTTCATTCTTAATCATTGGCCTGCGCCGTGCCTTCGCCGTGCGCGGGTGGGCCCCGGAGACGGCGACACCGGCGCAGATCTTCACCATCGCCGGCGACTTCGGCGCCGGAATAACGACGCTGCCACCCACCTGTAGGTTGGGTAAACATTTTGTCGCGCGACCCCGCCACCGCTCCGCAACGTGTCACGCCCAAGGCCCTGCGCATGGAGGTCCTGGGCGCGCTGACGGAGCCGTACGTCATCGCAACGTGCCTACCTTGGACGCGAAGGTCAGGACGCTGCGTCTTCTGCCGGCGGGGCGCAGAGATTTCAGGGCGGCGGGGCTTGCGCTCAAGCGCGATCGCTGTTCCGGGCGGTAAGGCTGGGAATCTTCCAGACCAACTGGGGCGAGATTTTACTCGCAAATAAAGTTGAAGATGATGACAAACGCGCCCCCTAAATTTGGTAGGTTTCAAGTTGGATCGCGGTGCTTAAACTGGTCAAGTGAATCCAGTTTCCACGAGTAGCACCAGTTCGCATTGTTTTGGCAAAGCAAGACTGCTCTTGGCTTCTGTTGCTATCGTCGGGCTGGCAAACGTTGTTGTTAGCACACCTTCCTTGCACGAACACATGACGCGTACAGCGCAACAAGTACGGGTCCTCACCGTGACGTATAAGGATCCGGGTCTCCCATTGAGGAAGCTTCGTCCGAAGCGGCTAGGCGAGGCCTTGATCAGGATGAGTGCCTAGACGGCAAACAAGCGCATCCGACGCCCCCTCCGCCTCGCACACATTATGCTCACATCCACATCGGTTCCATATTCCAACCTCATCATTCCGCGCGCGAAGGGCCATATCATGATAATGGAGGCGGATATCACAACTGCGAACGCAAGCATTCGGGTAAACGCTGTTTGGACCATTGTATGCGCCTTTGCCGCCGATCCGTTGATGCGCTGGAGTTGGCCTGACATCCGGCAATATCTTACGAGCATGCCACAGTACATTAGCGCCTCTGGCGGACGAGCGTTCGAACATGGCACAGCATACGCCACGGGAGACAGTCGTGCGGCGGCTCTGTGGCTGCCTCCCGGCGTGCAGCAGGATGAGGAGGCTCTAAACGTACTAATGGCGCTGTCGCTAAGCCCCGATGTAAGTGAAGACATGGCCCACCTAAGGCGAGAAATGGCCGAACATCGTCCCTCCGAGCCACATTGGTATCTGCCTCTCATTGCCGTCGATCCGAATTGGATCGGGCAAGGGCTTGGCACATTGCTGATGAAGCGCGCTCTCCAACGATGTGATGAGCAGGCCTCCGCTGCCTACCTCGAAAGCTCGAATCCAAAGAACATTCCCTTTTACCAACGCCATGGCTTCAAGGTTATTGGAGAGATACAGCACGGTGGATCGCCGCCACTGACGCCAATGTTGCGGACGGCGTATTAAGCGTACAGCGGTCGCGGAGGCCTACGATAGCGGATCAATGCGCAGTTGAGGGAACCGATAGCAAGCCATTTGCCGAATTCTGTCGATCGAAAACAGGCGTTGAGTCGCATCCATTGAAGCGGGGCATACATAATAACGTCATCGAAGCGCAACCTGGTGGGAAGAGCAGTTGGGAGAAGCGCAAAAATCTCGTTGAACCGATTCCGCCGTTTCGTCTTCGTCATCGCCCGGATAAGCCGCGCCCGGCCTCCGGCCGCCTAAGCTTTGTAAACAGCGGCAAATTCAGGATCGCGATCGTTCGATAGGTTTTCTTAAGATCCTTGAAGATTTTCAGCAGCGACTGCAAGCGGAGACCGCGCTTCATCCCCTCGATGGCTTTCTCCCTAACCTCTTCCTGATGCCTGACAAGGTCACACTTCACCACACAAACGATCCCGATCTGCGAGCCGAAAAAACGCGAAGTACGCGCTAGACGATCGATTCCAAGAAGCCTGCGCTGGAACTGATTGAGTGTTGGCGGATTGCTCGGTTGCGGTTGGCGCAACGAGGAGCGGTTTCATGGCAGGATGGCGGCAAGCGGTCGAATTGGCGATGACCGACGATGAGATTGAAGCGCTGGCGGCTCTTTCGCGGTCGAGAACCGAGCCATCGAGCCGGGTCTCG
>NZ_JARFML010000072.1 GCF_029167105.1 Bradyrhizobium yuanmingense
GCCTCCACCTCCGCAGCCTCCGCTGCCGCCGTCGCCACCACCGCTGCTGTTGCTCATCGTCTGCGCGGCACTATAGACGGAGGCGTGCGCCGTCCCCGTCAGGACGACCGCGCCCGAGAGCGCCACCGCGAGAAGGAGCTCGTGATCACGCGGCGCACGTGAAGCCCGCTCATGCGAGGCTTGATAGGTTTCGAGAATCCTCGTGCCGGCCTGGGTGCGCCGGGGAGATTTCACCAACATGACGGCGGCGGCCGCGGTGAGCAGGATGAGGAGAATCAGGAATTCGACGGGATGATGCCGCGACGCGCCAATCACAGCCTTCGTGATCCCGAACACCATCAGGAGGCCGACGAAGGGAAGGACCGTCAGGCGGAACGAGGCCATCTGCTCGGGGCTCGGACAATAGCCGGATCGTTGCAGGAATTTCCGGACGCGCTCGACGATCGGGTCGATGGCCGTCTGAAACTGCTGTCGCGTCATGCCGGGCTGGAATTGCATCCGGGGCGGCTGATTGATCAGGGTTGCCAGCGGCGCCTGATCGATAACGGTGATCTTGTAGCCCCGGGGTTCGATCGTGGCGCCGTATCCGGAGGTGAGCCTGAACAACACCGCATCGCCGAGGCGGCGCTCGCCGCCGGCCAGATAGGCCAATTCCAGGATGCCCAGCCGACTGCTGGTTTGCGCGGCGGGACCGATCTTGGACCTGAGGCGAAAGCCCACGGCGAAGAGGACGAATGCAAGAGAGAGATAGAGGGTGAGGAAAGGGCCGGCAGTCCAGTTGAACGGATTCCATTCCATCAGTTCACCTCTTGGACAAGCGGCGGATCCAGGTGATTGGACGCGGAACGATCAGCCAGTTGTTCCGGTCCGTCACGTGATAGCGCGGAGGTCCGAAGCGCAGATGCGTCGCCGGCCACAGATCGGGGGCGGGCGGCCCGAAGAATTGTTCGTGCAGGGCGAGGGTTTCGGCATACTGCCGGCGATAAACCATCTGCGCCTCAGCACCGCCGGGCGTCGGGTCGTGATGCAACGCTGCCTTGAGCACTTGGTCGCACCAGACCGTCCAGTAGTCACGCGAATAGATCAAGTGCTGGTGCCAAACCTCGTCGACCACTTCGCTCGGTGTGACCGGTGTTGGCGACACCACAGCGAGAAAGCAGAAGCGGCGATAGGCGTCGACCGCCGCGCGGGCATTCTCGAGGCTCCATTGATGATCGCGCGCCAGCCTGCGGGTGAAGTTCAGTGGCGTGTCCGGCTCGAAATCATGCTGCGCGATACGCTGCCACAACTCCCGTCGTGGAGTAGTCCAGGCCGGCTCGTCCGCCTGAAGTTCGACCTTGAGCGCCGCCCCTCGCAACGAAAGCTCCGGATCATGGTCCATGCCGCAAGAATAGCATGGGATCGCTGGACTGCACGAGGGTCGAATGAGGGCATGCTTACCCAAATATGGAGAGGATGCCGGCAATGCCGGCTTCAATCCTGCCCATCTCCATGCACATACCAGGGTGCACGGGATGCCCACTGCACGTGCCGGTCCGGTGCCGCGCCCAGCTTCTCGTCGAACGCGCCGGCATGGATGATCGCCTCGCGTCCGCTGCGCGTGAGGTGCGGCATCGGGCTGCCGCAGATCTTGCGGAATGCGGTGGCAAAGCTCCGCGCGCCGGGCAGGTCAAAGCGCATCACGGACGCTTCACCGCGCAGCCAGCGCAGCGCCTGCGCCTTCGATCACCTCTGAGGAATGCGCGGTCCCGGTTGCCTTGCGGCAGCGCGAGCAATGGCAATTGAGGAAACGCTCGAACGGTCCTTCGACCTCGAAGGCGATCTCGCCGCACAGGCAGCTCCCGCGGAAGACGGCAATTCCGCGCCCGGCACGCTCACGCGAACTGCGCGACGCCGTTTCCGACCGACCAGTTCTCCTTGGGCGCGTCGAGCACGTTGACGAACACGTCCTCGGGCCTGATCCCCGGATTCTCGCCGAGCAGGTCGGCGATCCGCCGATACAGCGCTTTCTTCTGCTCGGCGGTGCGCGAGGCGAACACGGTGATCTGGATCAGCACGGCGTCGTCGCTGCGCTCGACGCCGTAGGCATTGCCGCAGCGGAAGTTGGCCGGCTCATGCTCGGTGATGGCCATGAACGCGTCGCCTTCGGGCACGTTCAGGGCCTCACGCATGGCGCGGTAAAGTCCGTCGAGAATCGCCTGCCGGTAGCCTTGTGGCTTGCCGGCGCGCATCGAAATGTGGAGGAGAGGCATCGCGCGGCCTTTTGCATGCGGCCCCGGCCGGCACGGCGATGTGAACGCCGCCGGCCCGGCCAATTGAGAAAAGTGGACTATCAATCTCAGCCAGTTTTTGACACGATGTTCAGAAAGCATGTTCTTGACGGCGTGTCAAATATTTGCGGAGCCAAGCTTGAGACCGCGCGAGTTCGATCACGACGAGGTCCTGCGCATTGCGTTCGACCAGTTCTGGCGCAAAGGCGTGCGCGGCACCTCGCTGTCCGACATCGCGCGCGATGCGGCGGTCCAGCGCGGAAGTCTCTACAACGCCTTCGGCAGCAAGGAGGCGCTATTTCTGCAGGCCTATGAACGCTACGCCGGGGATTATCTCGCAGCGCTGCAAAAGGCGCTCGGGTCGGGTTCCTTGCGCAAGCGCCTCACCGCATTCTTCGATCTGACCATCACCAATTTCCGCTCGGGCACGCCGCCGCGCGGCTGTCCGACGACGCGCGGGCTGATGGAGCTCGGCGCAGCCGAAGGCGAGGGGCTCGACGACAACGCCCGCCAGGCTTTCGCGAGCCTGATCTCGCGCATTACCGCACTGCTTCAGGACACGTTGGCGGCCGGTGCGGCGCGAGGCGAGTTCGACGGCAATCCCTCGGCTGCGGCGCTTCACATCGCCACCGTGACGCGCGGACTCGCCGTGCTCGAGCGTGCCTACGGGGACGAACCCCAATTGCGCAAGATCGCCGCGCACACGATCGATCTCGTGCTCGGCAGGAAGGGCGGATAGGTGTCAGCAAAGCGCGAGCGCGTTGACCGCGCGTGTCGCAGCATCCTCCGTCCTGGCGCCAACGATCTGGCCAACGGTGGATTCGAGCTCGCCCGGCTGCTTGCGGCGCGCGACCGCCAGCAGTCGCATCAATTCCGCCTCGTCCTTGGAAAGGCGCCTGCAGGACGGCGGCATGAAGCACAGCTCGCAGGGCCGCTCCTTGCGCAGGATCCTGACGAGCGCGGCCGCGCGCGCGACCAGCAGCGGACTGTCGGCAATGCCGGGCGCTTCCTCGGCAAAGCGATAGGCCGCTTCCCAGCAATCCGATGCGCCGGTCGCATAGGCCGCTCCGATGAAGCGGAGCAGCGCCAGCGCGAGGCGGGAAAAATCATCGTAGCTGTCGATGTCCGGCCGGGTCGCAAGCGCGGCTTGAAGTGGACAGAGCAGCGGCTCACCCGCGTCCGACGTCGGCGCAGAATCGCCACTGGCCCGCATCGTGAACGATCGCGTCAATGCAACGTCGCGCTGCCGACGAACCAGCTCTTCATCGCCGAAATTCCGTCATGCGCGACAGACGGCTCGTGCCGGTCGGGCAGGACGAGGCCGGCCATGCGGAAGATCGTCGCAAGCCCCAGGACCGGCGCGAGCGCCCAATCGGCGCCGATCGGCGGCAGCCAGCGCTCGAACTGCTCGCGCGCGACATCGACGCGGTCCTGCTGGGCCGCGGCAATCGCGCGCAAGATTCCGCGCTCGCTGTCGGACATGCGCGGACAGGTGGGGCAGTGCACTTCGATCGCGGTATGCGCGGTGCAGGCAAAGATCTCGATGATGGAATCCAGCGACAGTACGGCATCGCCGACGCGAAAATGGTCGTACACCTGCTGGATATCGGCCGCCGTCGGGACGGCGCTTCCGCTACGCGCCTTCGCCCGAAATCCCCAGATGAAGAGCCGCTCCGCTGCGCTCAGCGCAGGAAGGTCGACGGGCCTCGTGTATGTCGATCGATGCATTGTGCCTCTGGCCTCCGGCTGCGCTCACGCCAGCGCTGGCGCGGATGATCTGCGCCGATCGTTCTGCCAGAGAGCTCTCCAAGTCAACGCGCGGAGAGGTGATGTCGAGGTGTTCTAGATTGGAAGAATTCGTATCTCGGGTGAGGTCGGTCTCGCTTGTCTCGTGGCCATACGAGCGTGCCGGTAACGTTCCCCGCAAAATTCCGGAGCGTCGGAACCCGAATGCTTAAAGCTTTGCTAAGAGACGCGGGATAATCTGGCATATCAGCCCTTCCAATTCCTGTGAGCACCGATGATTTTCTCCCGCATCAGTTTCAAGCTGGTCCTGATTGTCGGCATCAGCCTCCTCGGCATGATCGCGTTGGCGCCGGTCGCCCTTTCGACCCTGCGCACGCAGATGGTCGCCGACCGTCAGGCCAAGACGCAGCAGATGGTCGATGTCGGCTACGGCATCCTGGCGCACTACCAGAAGCTCGAGAGCGAAGGAAAGCTCTCGCGCGAGCAGGCGCAGGCCGGCGCGATGGCCGAGATCAAGAGTCTGCGCTACGACAAGGTCGAGTATTTCTGGATCAACGACATGACCCCCAAGATGGTCATGCATCCGATCAGGCCCGAGCTCGACGGCAAGGATCTCTCCGGGATGAAGGATCCCGCCGGCAATGCGCTGTTCATGGGCTTCGTTGACGTCGTCAACAAGCGGGGTGCGGGCTTCTACGGCTACCTCTGGCCGAAGCCCGGCTTCGACCAGCCGGTCGGGAAAATCTCCTATGTGAAGGGCTTTGCGCCCTGGGGCTGGATCATCGGCACCGGCATCTATCTGGACGACGTCGACGCCGCCTTCCGCCAGAACGCGATGACCTTCGCCTATATTTGTCTCGCCGTGCTGGTCGTAGTGCTCGGCGCCTCCTTCCTGATCGGCCGCAGCGTCACCCGGCCGCTGGCCCGGATCACCGCGCTGACCGAGCGCCTTGCCGCCGGCGACAGCGCCTTCGACGTGCCCTACACCGATCGCCGCGACGAGGTCGGCGGCCTCGCCAAGGCGCTCGCCGTGTTCAAGGACAATGCATCGGCGGTGAGCCGGATGCATGCCGAGCAGCAGGAGTTGAAGCAGAAGGCCGACGAGGAGAAGCGCAAGACCATGACCGATCTCGCCGGCAAGTTCGAGGCGAGCGTCCAGGCGGTCGTTCGCGACGTCTTCGACGAGGCCCGCGCGATGCAGCAGGCCGCGCAGGGCATGTCGGAAACCGCGAACAAGGCGAGCGACCGTGCGAGCTTCGTCGCCACCGCGTGCCAGCAGGCCTCGAGCAACGTGCAGACGGTGGCCTCAGCCGCGGGCGAATTGTCGGCCTCGATCGCCGAGATCAGCCAGCGCGTCGCGCAGGCCGCGACAGTGGCCGACAAGGCCGCCGCCGACGGCCAGCGCACCAACGACACCGTGCAGGGCCTTGCCGCCGCCGCGCACAAGATCGGCGAGGTCATCGACCTCATCAACCAGATCGCCTCGCAGACCAATCTGCTCGCGCTCAACGCCACCATCGAGGCGGCGCGCGCGGGCGAGGCCGGCAAGGGCTTTGCGGTGGTCGCGAGCGAAGTGAAGTCGCTGGCGAGCCAGACCGCGAAGGCGACCGACGAGATCGGCGCGCAGATCACCGCGATCCAGGCCGAGACCAATCAGGTCGTCGGCAACATCGAGAGCATCCGCGCCACCATCATGGAGGTCAACGAGATCTCCTCGTCGATCGCCGCCGCGGTCGAGGAGCAGGGCGCCGCGACGAAGGCGATCGCGCACAGCGTGCAGGAGGCGGCCTCCGGCACCGACCAGGTCTCGCACAACATCTCCGGCGTCACCGATGCGACGGCCGAGACCGGACAGGCCGCCGGCCTCGTACTGCAATCGAGCGGCCGGCTGACGCACAAGCTGCAATCGCTGCAGGACGAGGTCAGCGCCTTCGTTGCGGGCGTGCGGGCGGCTTAGTATAACGGGAGGATGGGCCAAAGCTCCGATCGACGCGCGCGCATCCTCCTGATCAATCCGAACAGCAACGAGGCGACCACCACGATGATGGTGGCGATCGCAAGGTCCGCTGCCGCCGATGGTTTCGACATCGTCGGCGCCACGGCAACGCGTGCGCCCACGATGATCGTCTCGGCGGACGCGCTGGAGGCGGCTGCGCTGGAGGTCGAGGAGATCGCGCGTCTCCGTGGCGGCGAGTGCGACGGCGTCATCGTGTCGGCATTCGGTGATCCCGGTCTCACCGGGATCAAGGCGGCGATGAAGCTGCCCGCCGTCGGCATCGGCGAATCCGCGATGCTGGAAGCCGCCGGGAACGGTCGCCGGTTCGGCGTGGCGACCACGACGCCGTTGCTGAAAGCGAGGATCGATGCATTGCCTGATACGCTGGGCTTGCGCGCGAGCTACACCGGCACGCGCTTTGCTGATGGCGATCCGCAAGAGCTGATGCGCGATCCGGCGCAGCTGCGCGCAGCGCTCGCCGGCGCGGTTGAGGCCTGCATTGTGCGAGACAGAGCGGAGGCGGTCATCATCGGCGGCGGGCCGCTGGGTGAAGCGGCGCGCGAGCTTCAGCCGATGTTCGCGGCGCCGATCATCGCCCCGATCCCATCTGCCGTGCGACGGATCATTCGTCTCGTCGCGGCGTAACCTCCGGTTTTTCCGCGCCGCGGCATCGGCCAGGCTGCGGAAAACTGTTTTCCTTGACATCAACTCTGCGGTGCTCGACGTGTAACGAGGTCGAGCGATGCTGCCTTGCCTCCCTCGCGAAAAGAAAAGCAACACGGGAAGGACGTCATGAACACGGGCCTCGACGAGAATGACTACCTCGCCACCTTGCGCGGCCTGTGGGACAAAGCCTGGCCGAAGGGCCTGCCGCGCTCGCCGAACTATCTGCACGGCGAAGTTCCCTTGACGGAATATCTGCGCACCTGGGCAAAGCGGAGTCCGGAGCGGCCCGCGGTGATCTTCTACGGGCATGTGACCACCTATGCCGATCTCGATCGGCAGAGCGATCGCTTTGCGGCGCTGTTGCAGGCAAGGGGCGTGCGCAAGGGCGATCGCGTCGCCGTCTTCCTGCCGAACTGTCCGCAATTCCATGTCGTGTTCTTCGGTATCCTGAAGCTCGGTGCGGTCCATGCCCCCGTCAGCCCGCTGTCGCGCGCATTCGAATTGTCCTACCAGCTCAACGACACCCAGGCCGAGGTGATCGTCGCGCTCGACCAGCTCATGCCTATCGTTGATCAGGTCCGCGGCGAGGTGCGACTGCGCGAGATCATCGTCACCAGCTTCGCCGATGTCGTGCCGGCGGCGCCTGCCTTTCCGGCACCGGACTCGATCCGCACGCCGCGCGTTGCGGTCTCCGGCGCAACTGATCTCCTGCCGGCGCTCGCGGCACTGCCCGCACCGACCCCGCTGCCGCCGCCTCACCTCGATGATGTCGCTGCGCTCAATTACACCGGCGGCACCACCGGCATGCCCAAGGGCTGCGTGCATACCCATCGCGATATGGTCTACACGGCCGCCGCCAATTACGGCATCTCGTTTCCCTCGGATGAGAGCAGCGTGTTCCTGTCGTTCTTTCCGGAGTTCTGGATTGCGGGCGAGAATTCCGGTCTGATCTTCCCGCTGTTCTCGGGCGGCACGCTGGTTCTGCTCGCACGCTGGGACGCTGTCGGCGCGATGGCGGCGATCGACAAGTACAAGGTCACGATGACGGCAATGCCGGTCGACAGCGCGGTCGAGATGATGGACCATCCGCGCTGGAGCGAGTTCGACCTGTCGTCGCTGCAACAGGTGCGCGTGGTCTCCTTCGTCAAGAAGCTCAACGCCGGCTATCGCAGGCGCTGGAGGGATCTCACCGGCACGATCCTGATGGAGGCGGCCTGGGGCATGACCGAGACCCACACTTCCAATACTTTCACCGCTGGCTTTCAGGACGGGGATTTCGACCTCAATAGCCAGCCGATCTTCGTCGGCCTGCCGGTCCCCGGCGCCGAGTTCAAGATCACCGATTTCGAGACCGGCGCGCTGCTGCCGCTGGGAGCCGAAGGCGAGATCCGCGTGCGTACGCCGTCGCTGCTCAAGAGCTACTGGAACAAGCCCGAGGCGACGGCGGAATCGCTCGTCGACGGCTGGTTGCGCACCGGCGATATCGGCACCATCGACGAGGACGGTTTTCTGCACTTCCTCGGCCGGCGCAAGGAGATGCTGAAGGTCAAGGGCATGAGCGTGTTTCCGCCGGAGATCGAAGCGTTGCTGGGGCAGCATCCGAAGGTGCTGGGCTCGGGCGTGGTCGGCCGGGACGATCCGGACAAGGGTCAGGTGCCGGTCGCTTACATCCAGCTCAAGCCGGAAGCGATCGGCACTGTCTCAGAACAGGAACTGCGCGCCTGGTGCGCCGAGCGCATGGCCGTCTACAAGGTTCCGGAAGTCCGCCTTATCGACGCGCTGCCGCTGACGGCAACGGGCAAGGTCAGGAAGCAGGACCTCAATCCAAATCCTCCTGCCGTCCAGTGAGAGAGACGATGTCGTTCAAGAAGCTCCTGATCGCCAATCGCGGCGAGATCGCCATCCGCATCGCACGCGCGGCGGCTGATGCCGGCATTGCGACGGTCGCGATCCATCCCGCCGACGATGCGCTGTCCCTGCATGTGCGCGTTGCGGACGAGGCGATCGAGATCCCCGGCCGCGGCGCACGGGCCTATCTCGACATCGAGGCCGTGGTGAGGGCGGCGAAGAGCGCAGCTTGCGATGCCGTGCATCCCGGCTACGGCTTCCTCAGCGAGAACGCGGCCTTCGCGAAAGCCTGCGCCGACGCTGGAATCACCTTCGTCGGGCCGAAACCGGCCGCGCTCGAACTGTTCGGCGACAAGGTTGCCGCACGCCAGCTGGCGAAACGCTACGGCGTGCCGATCATTGCCGGCACCAGCGGGCCGTCGAGCCTCGAGGAGATCACGGCATTCTTCACCTCGCTCGGCAGCAGCGCTGCGATCGTGATCAAGGCGATGGCGGGCGGTGGCGGCCGCGGCATGCGCGTGGTGGAGAACGCGTCCGATCTTCCGGAGGCCTATGCGCGCTGCCAATCCGAGGCCAAGGCGGCGTTCGGCTTCGAGGGCGTCTATGCCGAGCGGCTGATCCGGCAGGCGCGCCACATCGAGGTCCAGATCATCGGCGACCGCCATGGTGCGATCTCCCATCTCTGGGAACGCGAATGCACCATCCAGCGCCGGCACCAGAAGCTGATCGAGGTCGCGCCGAGCCCGTCCTTGAGCGATGCCTTGCGCGGTCGCATCATCGAAGCGGCAAGGCAGCTGGCGGGCGCCGCGTCTTACGACAATCTCGGCACGTTCGAGTTTCTGGTCGACGGAACCGCCGAGGACAGCTTCGCCTTCATCGAGGCCAACCCGCGGCTCCAGGTCGAGCACACCGTGACCGAAGAGGTGCTCGGCGTCGACCTCGTCCGTGCCCAGCTCGCAGTCGCTGCAGGCAGCACGCTGGCCTCGCTTGGTCTTGCGCAGGGATCGATCCCGAAGCCGCGCGGCCATGCCATGCAGCTTCGCGTCAACATGGAGACGCTGGACGTGTCAGGCGCCACGCATCCGACCGGTGGCGTCCTAGCCGTGTTCGAGCCGCCGTCGGGACCCGGCGTCCGCGTCGACAGCTTCGGCTATGCCGGCTACAAGACCAGCGCCGCTTTCGACTCGCTGCTGGCCAAGGTGATCGTGCACACGCCGGGCGAGGCCTGGCATGACGTGGTCGCGAAAGCCTCGCGCAGCTTGCGCGAGTTCCGGATCGACGGTGTCGTCACCAACATTGCTTTCCTTCAGGCGGTGCTCGCGCATCCCGATTTCAGGACCAACCGCATCGCGACCGACTTCATCGACCGCAACATTGCCAAGCTCGTGGAAGCATCGGATGGCGCAGCCAAGCCGCTTTACTTCGCCGCGGCCGAGCGCAGCGGTGACCACAGCGCGGAGGTGCACGTCGCGCAAACCGTACCCGAGGGCACGGTGATGGTCGCGGCGCCCCTCCAAGGCACCATCGTCACCATCCAGGTGCGGGAAGGCGAGATCGTCCGCCCCGGCCAGCAACTCGCCGTGATCGAGTCCATGAAGATGGAACATCTGGTGATGGCCGAGCAGGGCGGTCGGGTGACAAAACTCGTCGCCGGTGATGGCGTCACGCTGATGCATGGCGAGCCGATCCTCTATCTCGAGCCGCTCGACGTAGCAGCCGACAGCACGGCGGCGGAAACCGATGTCGATCTCGATCACATCCGCCCCGACCTCGCCGAGCTGATTGCGCGCCAGGCGAACACGCTCGATGAGAACCGCCCGGCCGCGGTCGAGCGCCGGCGCAACACCAACCAGCGCACCGCGCGCGAGAACGTCGCCCAGCTGGTCGACGACGGCTCGTTCATGGAGTACGGCAGTCTCGCGATCGCGGCACAGCGCCGCCGGCGCAAGCTCGACGATCTCATCAAGAACACGCCGGCGGACGGCCTCGTCATGGGCGTCGCCACGGTGAATGCAGAGAAGTTCGGACCGGAAGGCGCGCGCTGTATCGTCGTGGCCTATGACTACACCGTGCTCGCGGGCACGCAGGGCCACATGAACCACAAGAAGATCGACCGCATGCTGACGCTCGCGGAAGACTGGCGCGTGCCGCTGGTGTTCTACGCCGAAGGCGGTGGCGGCCGGCCCGGCGACACGGACCGGCTCGGCATGACCGGCCTCGACGGCCCGTCCTTCGTGCAATTTGCGCGGCTCTCGGGTCTCGTGCCTGTCGTCGGCGTCGTTTCCGGCTATTGCTTCGCCGGCAATGCCGCGATGCTCGGCTGCTGCGACGTCATCATTGCCACCAAGAATGCTTCGATCGGCATGGGCGGTCCTGCCATGATCGAGGGTGGCGGCCTCGGCGTCTATCATCCGGCCGAGGTCGGCCCCGTATCGTTCCAATCGCCGAACGGCGTCATCGACATCCTGGTCGAGGACGAAGAAGAGGCGACATCTGTCGCGCAAAAATACCTGTCCTATTTCCAGGGCGCGGTGACGGAGTGGGAGGCCGCCGACCAGCGCCTGCTCCGCCGCGCCATCCCCGAGAACCGCCTGCGAGTCTATGACATCCGAAGCGTGATCGACCTCGTCGCCGACAGGGACTCTGTGCTGGAGCTGCGCCGCGACTACGGCGTCGGCATGATCACCGCGCTGATCCGCATCGAAGGCAAGCCGTTCGGCCTGATCGCCAACAACCCGCGCCATCTCGGCGGCGCCATCGATGCTGACGCCGGCGACAAGGCTGCGCGTTTCCTCCAGCTCTGCGACGCCTTCGATCTGCCTGTTGTCTCGCTGTGCGACACACCTGGCTTCATGGTCGGCCCGGAGGCGGAGAAGACCGCGATCGTGCGCCACGTCTCGCGCATGTTCGTGACCGGCGCCAGCCTCACCGTGCCGCTGTTCGGCATCGTGCTGCGCAAGGGCTACGGTCTCGGCGCGCAATCGATGATCGGCGGCGGCTTCCATGCCTCTTTCTTCACGGCGGCGTGGCCGACCGGCGAGTTCGGCGGCATGGGCCTGGAGGGCTACGTCCGCCTCGGCTTCCGCAAGGAGATGGAGGCGATCGCCGACCCCGAGCAACGCGAGACCTATTACCGCAACAAGGTCGCCGAGCTCTATGCCAACGGCAAAGCGGTCTCGATCGCCTCCGTGTTCGAGATCGACAACGTCATCGATCCGGCCGAAACGCGGCGCTGGATCATGGCCGGTCTGCGCACGGTGCCGAAGCCCGAGCCGAGGACGTCGAAGAAGCGGCCGTGCATCGATACGTGGTGAGGGCAGTGCAGCAAATCTAACTCCTTCCGTCATTCCTGGGCGATGCGAAGCATCGAACCCGGAATCTCGAGGATTCTCAGGTGCGCAATTGCGCACCATAGTTCGGCTCTTCGAGCCGCCCCGGAATGAGGACGGGGAGAGGCGCGACCCTCGGCTTTCCCTGTTCCTGATTGACATCCCCGCCTGCGGTGCCAGACTTTGCACAATAATACAGGGTGGAGACGTCCGCGATGGCCAGCCTTTCGGCCTCGAACCATGTCGCCCGTGTCTTGTCCGTCGCCAATCAGGTTACTGACCGCTTGGCGGAGGTCGATGCCTCCTCGCGGATTGCCAATTCCTGGCGGCGCTGCCTGGTCAATCACAAGCTCGATCCCGCCCGCCAGGGCCCGCCGCAGACGCTGACCGAAGCCGAGATCCGCCATGTCGCCGAGCCGATGGAGGAGACGATCCGGCTCGCAACGACCGAACTCGAGGACCTCGCCCGCGTGCTGCGGGACGTCGGCTATTGCGTCAATCTCGCTGATGCCAACGCCACCATGCTGTTCAGCCGCTTGCCGGGCGAGGCCGACACCGAGATCTTCCTGCGCTGGAAGGTCTATACCGGCTCAAATTTTTCGGAGGCCCATGAGGGCACCAACGGGCTCGGCACCTGCCTTGCGGAACAGAAGCCGATCCTGGTTCATCGCGACGAGCATTTTCGCGAGCAGTGGGGCATCTTCTCCTGTGCGGTGACCCCGCTGTTCGACGAGGCCGGCCGCCTCGCAGGCGCCGTCAACATCACCTCTTGTCGTGATGACCTCAGCCGCGCCGCGCACCAGCTCGCGCTCGCGGTCGCGATGCAGGCGACGCGTCGCATCGAGGGTGCGATCTTCCGCGACCATTTCCGCAACGCATGGATCGCCACCCTGCCTGGCGAGGGCGGCAACGGCCTGCTCGCCTATGACGACGATCACCGCGTCGTCGGCGCGTGCCGGTCCCTGCGAGCATTGCTGGGCATCACCGACGGCCTGATCGCCTCCGGCATAGACCTGTCGCGCTACGTCAAGTTCGATCACCACGCTGCGCGCGATGCAGACGAGATCGTCCAGTTGCGCCGCGCGGATGGCCGCTCGTTGGGGCCGGGGCGGATCGCGCCGCCGCAGCGCGCGCGGCCGCTGACCAAGCGCCGCAACCCCTCCGTCGACCGTTTCGACGCGCTGCATCGGCTCGCCGGCCGCGATCCCGACCTGATCAGGAGCGTGAAGCGGCTGCGGGCTGTCATCGATCATGATCTGCCGGTGCTGCTGCATGGCGAGACCGGCGTCGGCAAGGACGTGTTCGCGCGGGCTATTCACGGCGCAAGCAACCGCGCGCGCAACAATTATGTCGCGCTCAATTGCGCCGCGATCCCCGAGAGCCTGATCGATGCCGAGCTGTTCGGCTACGAGGCCGGCGCCTTCACCGGCGCGCGGCGCGAGGGCTCGAAGGGCCTGATCGTGCAGGCCGACGGCGGCACGCTGTTCCTCGACGAGATCGGCGACATGCCGATCGGCTTGCAGACGCGCCTGTTGCGCGTTCTGGAAAACCGCGAGGTCTGGCCGCTCGGCGCGCTCAAGCCTGTCACTGTCGACATTCGCCTGATCAGCGCCACGCATCGCGACCTCGGCCGCATGGCGGAAGCGGGGGCCTTCCGCGCCGACCTCTATTTTCGCCTGCGCGGCATCGAGGTGCGCCTCCCCGCCTTGCGCGAGCGCGCCGACCGCGGCGACATCATCCGCCAGCTCGCACGTGAGGAAGCGCCGAACTGCCGCCTGTCGGACGAGGCTTGGTCGCAGCTCGCGGCCTATCCGTTCCCCGGCAACATGCGCCAGCTCCGCCACGTGCTGCGGCTCGCCGGCTGCACCGCCGAAGACGGCGTCATCATGGATGCGGATCTCGACCTGCCGCCGTTCGGTGGGGGGGCGGTGGAGCCCGATCTCGCCGCAGCCGAACGCGCCACGATCATCGAGGCGCTACGAAAGAACGATGGTCGTGTCACGGATGCAGCGCGCGCATTGAAGCTCAGCCGCGCGACGCTGTATCGGAAGATCAAGCAGCTGAAGATCGAGGCGGCGCAGTAGGTGGTATCAGTTCGCGAAGCGGAGCTCTTTCTTCCCCTCTCCCCCTGTGGGCCTGTTGCGCTACTGCTTTTTGAGGCCGAAGACGTCAGGATAGAGGGCCGCAGTCGCGTGGATTGCGGTCCGAGTTTGTAATTGCCACCCTCGGCGGGCAGTTCAGGCGGTGATCGTGGCCCACCGCCTCATATTGAACGCGATGGAGGC
>NZ_JARFML010000073.1 GCF_029167105.1 Bradyrhizobium yuanmingense
TCGTCACCCCGGGCGACATCATCCCGGAATGGTGGGCGAGATCATCTCGGAATGGTGGGCGACATCAAATCGGAATGGTGGGCGAGATCATTCCGGAATGGTGGGCGACATCGAGCGGAATCAGCACACGCTGACGAGCAATTCGATGCCGGCGTCTGTCTTTTCATGTGAGAGATGGCGGCCAAGCGCGGTCACCGAACAGTGGACAGCATCGAGCGAGAAACGCATATACTCCACATAGGAAAGCTCGACGACGCCGGCCGCAGCAGTCCTCGCGGCTTGGAGCTCATTCTGTCGAGGAAAGCGTTTTGCGTGATCCTTGACGATATCGCGCAGCGTCAGGCTGTCGCCGCTGTTCACGTCACCGCCGTGTTTGCTCGTGAGTTTGAGCGTCAGCGTAGCCAGGGCGTTTCTGTTGTAGGCTTCGTCCTGAATCATCTCTTCGACAAAAACGCCGCCTCGTTCGCGAAGCGCGCCAATCCAGAGCTGATTCTCATAGAGGCAGCGAACAAGCGCGCGTGCTTCCATAACGTGCCTCTGCTGCGCAAGCAGCAAAGCTGCTCGAAAATTGGACAGGCTTCGGCAAAGAAGCGTCAGCGCCACCACTTTGGGGTTACGCGCCCAGCTTGAATCGGCCGTGACTTGCGCGGCACCAACAACTTCGATGGCGGTATCGAGCAGCTTTTGGGCGTAGTCGATCATGCGCGCCGTTTCGTCGCTTTCATGAGCCGGAGAGTCGGCAGGTTCAGATGTTTCCATTTCTGATCCTCCTTTCTGCCGCTTTATGCGGTCTTTCGTGCTGCGTTATTCGCCGCCTCGTGGCCTCCGGGCGGCAAGGCTGCGTTAAGCGCTAGCCTTCTCCACATTGTTTCGATCTCTCGCAAGGAATTGCGAGCGATGCCGCCGGCCATGAGCGGCGCCCGTCCTGCGCACGACCGCAATCACGCGGTCGAAAACAGGAGGTCACATGGAATATCTCAATCCCGCCGGTCTGCGGCATCTGCCGCGAGCGCAACTCATGGCTCTCTACGCGCGCATGCTGGAGGCCATCAAAAATCTTCCCGATAACGCTCCTCAACGAGCTGTGATACTCACTAATCTCGCCGTAATCCGTCTCGCGCTGCGCGCCAATACCCTTTCACCGGGATAGCAATACATCACCTAGTCGAAAACCGATCTCGCCACTCTCTTACGAAAAAGCTCAAGCGCAGAGACAGTAATGGGACAGCTCACTCGGTTTTGGAGCGGAACGAGCTCGCACGAAGAAGACTCACAGGGCTATCAGGATTGAACTGATAGGAAGCTCCTGCGCTGTTCTGCGGCGGGCTGCTTTTATTCACAGTATAGTTCGCGACATGCATTCTTACCTGATCCATGGCTCCGTCAGGGGTAATGATCACGAATCTCAGGCAGGAGTCCAAAGTCATTTCGCTTGTCTGGACGCTCGCGTTGTTCCCCTGCACATCGATTACGCTATCGATGTAGGGATGCTTCTGCTTCAATTCATCGAACTTGACTTGAGGCGCGTAGACGAGATTGTTGCCCAGCCTGGACGTGACCGGCACCGCACTGATTTCGCCCGGCTTCAGAACAGTCGGGGCAAACTGTAGATCGAGCCCGCGCCAGATCCCTCCGACCTTGCACGGCACACGCGCCGTTTCTTTCTCAAGAGGTTGATTGAAATCCAGCTCCACCTTTTGGATCAGAATTGCCCTGGTCCCTGTGTTTACGAAGGCAAAGGACTTCGGCCCTGTCACCATGAACACGTTTGCCTCCTTGTTGAAGAAGACCATCGGAAGTTCATCAATCGATACACGAACTTCGTCGACATAGTAAAAAATGTTGTAGTAGGCAGTAGCGGCCGAGATAAACAAAGCGAGCCATGCCACTGGCGAACCGAGCCACGCAAGAAAGGCTTTGGTCCGCTCGGCTATGGTGCTTCGCGGCTCGCTGAGCCGTTTCAGGCGTTCACGAAATTCCAGAACGCCGGGCGGAACAACGTTTTGGCTCATTGAATACAAGCTCCTTCGCATGGATGATCGATTCTCATATAGATCAGGCTCGCGCGTGTGACCGCGCCGGCAATGCGAATGACAGATCGTTGTGTTGCGTATTCGCGTTGGCAATGTTGCCGTCGCGAGAGACAAGAATGCGAAGAAAACGGCGCTTTCATTTTATCCTACAGTTCGTGCAAAGGCTCCAGACCGCGCTCGGATAAGCCTGAAGGAGGTGCCTTCGATCGAGTTTGGAGCTGCGAAGGATTGTGAAGGGCGCGTATCAGAATGGGACGAGCCGGCTGCGGAAACAGCGGCAATCAGCGTCAGATCGCAACAGGAATTTCAACGACGGGACGCAATGCTTCAAGCTGCCGCGCATATTTGCGTACTATTCTATCATACAGATCTCCGAGATTTTTGGCGTGAACACTGATCACCAATGCATAGGGAAGCTCGTCCTTTGGAGAGAAATCTTTCCCGTCCTGGCGCGCATTGTAGTGAATGTCGAGCATTGGATTGTGCAAGGATTTGCCCATAAACGTAACGCTCGTATGCAGGCAATTCTCCCATTTCCAATTGTCGCGGCGTAGTTCGTCTTCTATCAATCCGCTTTGAGTCTTGCCAAAAAAGCTTTTCGAATCTGCATGAACTTGCTTCTTGTCTTTGCGTTTCTGGGAGTGTGGACGGAACGTTGGTTCCAAACCCGCGCGGGTATAGTTGCCGGGATGATGCGGGTCCACACCGGTTGGATAGCAGAGTGTTGCAGTGATTGTGACCTTGCCGGGAATAAGGCCAGATGGCACAGGAATAGCGGCGCGTATGTAGCGAGTGGGTTTGATTGTTCCCTGATAGACGACGCGAACAGTGTCGTCATCACACAACACGATGTCCCGCACGTTCCTTGCCACCCGGCCGCGCCCGGCGTCCTCACACGGATATTCACAAGGCTCTGTGGTATGAATCAGGAGCGCGCGGATTGCCAGCATGCTTAGGCTATCTCCAAAATGAGCACGGACGCCCGCGCCCAAGCGCAAAACCGAAGGCGCTGAAAAAGATGTGCCCTCCGTTGCTTCAAGCCCCGCCGCAAGTGCTTCGCTGACAACGATGAATGGGCGCTCCAAGGTACCCCCGAATTCGAGGAAATCCGGCTTGACGACGCCGGGACTGCGGCCCGGCCCAATCGAGCTATACGCGCATCGTTGCCACGGAGTTTCGTGGCTATCGCATGCGCCAATACCGAGTGCATTCACGCAGTCGGCGGGAACTTGGATGCGCTGGAGGTCCGCATCGGGGCTGTCCCCATCGTTGCCGACGGCAATGGTAGCGAGCGTTGTTCCGCGCGAGAGGCGGTCGTCAATGACCGCAGTCCATGCATGAACATCGTCATCTTCGACGGGGAGCCGCGGCCCGATGCTGAAGTTGACGAAATCGTATTTCTTCTCGATCAAGACCTGATCGATTCGTCCGAGAACTTCGTAGAGTTCGTGTGGATTCTGTCCCGGCGCAGTATCGAGGACGCGGTAATGATCGACGGGCGCATACGGCTGCGGAAGCGGCTTCTTCGGATCGATGTGACCGAAGAGAAAGGCCGATGTGACACCAACGCCGTGTTTCTGGAAATTGCCAATTGTGTCCCCGATGCCGGGAGGCTCAATGGCCTTCGCCCATCTGTTGATCGGGTGGCCCTTGGGCACGCCTCCATCAAAGATGGCCGCACGAATATGAGGATCCATGGGTCCCTTCTTGGGAAGGGCGATGTCTTCCATGGGCACGCGGGAAGATCGAAATGTCGGTCGCAGCATGCGCAGCGTGGGCATCTGCCGCAATGCACGAACGGGCGTGAAGGTCGCGATGCGATCAGCAAGGTCGACAGGCGCTTCGAGTTCAACGAAAGAAAGCCCCCCAGCCGAAAAACGACGATCAAGTGTCTGACCGAGACCAATCTCCTCAAGATAGTCCTCAAATAGCGAGACTACCCCCTTACGACCGGTGCCGGCGTCGTTGTGAAGCACTGCCTCAAAAACAATTTCGCCCTTGTTGGGGAGGCGCCCCTTAATCTTGTCGCGCGCAGTTGGAGCTGCGACTTGTTCGATGGTGGTCAGGTCGCGGGCAGAAGCATTCTCTTCGTTCCATTGCGGCAGCGAGTTCCGCCATGACCGAAAGGCCGACCGCTGCCCCATTAAAAACAGTTCAGTCGTAATTGTCTCCTCAGGCTCGCGACCCTTGGAGCGTTTCTCCGGCGTGACGCGCTTGGGACGACTGCCAACGGGCTCCAATCCGAGAGATTCAAATAGCTTCGTCGGGAAATAGGACTTGGCGATATATTCTGGATTGAGCGTTACGGTGGCAACCGCGCGATCATTGGGGCAAGCTTCTTCAGGCAGTTGGTCGATGCTGCGCACTACGCGCGTGAGCATTGGACTAACACGAGTGCGCGCTTCGGCGAATGTATAGGGGTGGCTCTTCGGTGCGCCTCCGCGTACGCCAGCGACGTTCTCAACGAGCCGTTCGCCTTTGCCGAGAAGGAAATTGCGCTTGGTCATGTGACGCGTTTCCCTTTCTTTGGTTTCGCCCGCGTCGCCTTCGCCGATGTGCGGCTTCGGATGGTATCTCTTGCGACGCCGGTGAGTTCGCGCGCCTTGCGCTGAGACAAAAGACCGCGATTTACGATGGATGTTGCCAACTGAATTCGCTTGGTCCTTGCAATGGACTTATGGGTAAGCAGGTTCGCCAACTGCTCTTCAAGAGGCACGTTGCTTAGGACGGCACTTCTTCTGGCGGCTGCCAAGTCGCGCTCGATGTCACTGAATGAACGACCACCGAACGCAAGAGCTAGAAGTTCGCGCCAGTCTTTGACCGCAGGGAAATAGGGTGCGAGCGTACCATCGACAAACCGCGCGATTGCCTCCGGCTCAGGAAGCGGAAAATCAATGTGCATTTCAAACCGCCGCCAAATGGCTGGATCCAGTAGAGCTGGGTGGTTGGTGGCGGCGAGCAGGACGCCGGACGATGGCCAGTCGTCTATCTGCTGAATCAGAACCGTAACCAAGCGCTTGAGTTCGCCTATTTCGCCTCGGTCATCACGACGCTTCGCAATTGCGTCCAACTCGTCAAGAAGCAGTACGCAATCAATGCTCTTTGCGTACTCCAAGACGTGCCGAAGATTGCTTCCCGTGCGACCGAGCAAACTACTCATCACAGCCGCCAAATCCAGAATTAGCAAGGGACGCTTTAACTCGCGGGCGAGCCAGCGGGCGGCCATCGTCTTGCCGACGCCGGGTGGCCCGACAAACAGAGCTGCCCGTGTCGGATCAAGGCCAGCGCGCGCCAGCACTTGAGGGTTGCGACGCTCTTCGACTATTTGTCTTAGCGGCGCTTCCAATTGCGGTGCGAATATCGGCTCGTGATCGAGCACGGGTTCCGTCTCGACCCGCATCAAGTGAAGGCGAGAATCTAAGTCGACCGGAAGGGGTATATCGGCCTTGCGCAGCGGCGAAGCCTGTGAGGGAGCTTCGTGCAGAAGGGTCGTCAAGGCGTCAGCGAATTCGGGCACAACGGGGTGATAACGCTTTGCCGCGCGCCGGAGGATGACCTGCACATCCTGCGTCCGGCCGGAAAGGGCGATCCTCGCGAGCTGGAGAAAATCGGCTTCGATATTCGTCTTGTTGTTTTCTCGGGTCATTTCCACTTTCGACGCGGTAGGATGGCTACATCTCACCGTAGGACGAGTGGACGAGTTTGCAAAACGGAAACTGAAAGTCGCCCGCATCTTAAAATACAATAGTAATAACAATAGTTTACTTGTGGACGAATTTTGTTTATGCGGCTTTTAAGCAAGTCGTGCCCGCTAGCGGTCAAATTTTGCGTGAAAGCCGATCCCAGAGCCGACGCCAAAAGCCCCGTTCCGGCTTCATCACAGGTCGCGGCTTAAAGACCTGCCGTCGGATATCGAAGAGCGGGTCGCCCGTCTCGTCGGACGGATGGTGCGGACAAACATGGGTCTTCAACAACTCCAGGCGTTGGTTGCGGGAAATCGTGCCCTTGTTGCCGTCGTAGTCCAAGAACACGAAGGACGGGGGGTTCGGATACCATGCCGTGAGCACTTGTGTGAGAAGGCCGACAGCGGTGGATGCGAGTACGCCGTTTGACCAGACGACCTGGGGCCGCGCTCCTGCAGCTCCGTACAGCTTCGCTTCCTGTTCGAGACGTTCGTCCGTAATGAAACCACAGCAGCGCATGCACGCGCCACCCGGCGTGGAAAGAATGATCTGACCGCTTACGAGGAAGCCCTTCTTGCCTAGATCATGAACGTCCATCCCAATGTCAATGTACGGGATGAGATGCCGTCGTGAGAACCGTTCGAGCTGTTCTCGCTCACGGAACCCATCAACCGCTCCCACGATGACGTCGCATAGTTTGAGATCTTCAACGGCATGATGCCAATCAGCCTTGACGGAAATAATGCGACCATTCGGCTTCAAGCCACGGATCAGGCGCTCGGCAATCGAAACCTTCGATCGCGCTTCCGCCACATCGGTGAGCGTTCCGCCGATCAGGCGGTTGGTGTTAGTATCTTCGATGATATCAGGATCAGCATTGACATACCCGCCGATCCCCATGTGGGCGGTCTGCTGGACAACATGGGAGCCACCGCCACCGAGGCCGACGATACCAATAGTGGCGGCTTCGAGAATGGCGTCGCTGTTCGGCCCAAGAAAGCTTTGACGGTCAAGGCGGCTCATGCGGCCCTCCAACTGCGAATGGGCAAACCGACTTCTGTGAAGGCGTTGATGAATGGTTGTGGCGATTTGCGATCGAGCCACACCTGCCCGATGGCGGCCGTGTCGCTGAGAACGACAGCACCGTGCACACATTGCGGGGCAACGGACAGGAAGTTTGGAATGAACTTCGCGTTTTCACGCACGTCGGTGCCGCTGAAGCCAGGAATGCCGCGGCCACCATGCGAATGCACGTGAAAAATGGCGACGCCATCGTTCATGGCCCATTGCCGCGCTCGACGAATGGCCTCGCCGCTCATCATCGCGCCGACGTTCGGATCTTGCAGATATTCGTCGTCGCGCACCGGTCGATACTCGCGGGCGAGAATCAGTAGCTCGTCATGCGCCGCGGCCAGACCGGCAGCGATGAAGCCAACGCGCTCATAGGCGAAGGAATGCGGCCGCTGCAGGTCAATCCGCACCGTATCTGCCAGAGCACGCGTGATTTTGAAATGAATCTTCATTCGACAGCCCTCAGGTGCGCCGTCAGCATCTGCGTCCAGCGCATTGTCGCTGGTACGTGGTTCCACGAGGGCGCCCACCAATTTCGTTCGAGAACGCGGTGCTCATTCCAGTTCGAACCCCGCCCTGCGATCTGACGCTCAAAGAACAGGCGGGTGATGTAACCAGAGTGCGCAAAAGGCACGAGCAGCAGATCCATGCGCAACGTCTGACCGCCCGCCGTGAATCCGAATCCGGGTAGCAGTGCCACCGGCTGACCGCCCTCCTTGAGGAGGACGGCGCCGGCGTGCATTGCCTTGAGGTTTGCGAATTCCTGCGCCGTGTCGCTCACGACGACGCTCCGCAGGGCACCTGCTCGAAGAACCGCATGCCATCCTTCACCCGCAGCTTGGCGTTAGGCTTGAGCGGCGTGAGGTTGCCTTCACGGTCGATGAATTCGAGAATGTAGCCCTCCTGCACCCCGAAGAGCTTTTTCAGGTGCTCCGTGGTGTAGATACCCCGGGAAATTTCCCGCGGCTCATTCTCGAAGAACACCGTAATGAGACGCTTTTCGGTGTGCAGGTGTTCGGTGCTCGGCTTGCTGAGATCCAGCACGTCGGCCGGGCTCAGTTCGATATAGTCACCGTCGCGCTCCAGCACGACCACGTAGTCGTCCGGGACATGAGCAATCTCCCGGAGTTCAGGCTCCGTAATACTGGCGATACCCCATTCGAAGCCGTGGTCGTTCAGCACGAAGCGGAAGATCCGGTCGCTCTTGAAGGCGCGGAAATCCTCCGTTCCCGGGGCGCTGAGGTCGACGGTCTCGTCCAGGCCGATGGAACGGCTGCTGTGCCGCATCAACTGGATGAGTACGTGCATGCTGACCGGTTGAAACCCGGCCCTGTCGAGGATGCGCTCCCCCTTCGGGGAAGCATCCGAGAACTTCACCTCGACGCCGTTGACCTTGGTGAAGAACTTACCGTCCGACCCAGTACGCCGTGCGGCTGTATGCTGCGCATTTTCATCGCGGCGCTGGCCGCCTGCATCAACAGTTTTCATGAGCTCTAAACCTTTCGTCCTCATCCCAGCCCAGTGCCAGGTGTCTGACGATAAGGTAATGCGGCATGCAAAGAATGTCAAGCATTCTCTTTGCATGCTTGACATTCTAAGCATTTTAGGCTACAAATAAGTAAGTAGAATCAACGCGTTTAGAGGAGCGGGCACATGGCAAAGAGGAGCGTGGGGGGAGAGATTAAACTCACGCTTGGACAATATCTCGCCTCAATTCGAGACGATCGCGGATTCTCTCAACGCGATGTGGAGAAAGCGACGAACAAAGTCGTGTCCAATGCGTATCTGAGCCAAATCGAAAACAACCAAATCAAGAGACCCAATCCAAATATCCTCAACTCGCTCGCTGAACTCTACAACATCAGTTACGAGGATCTGATGGAGCGGGCGGGCTACGTCGTACCTACGCGCTCTCGCCGCGGCGACGAACAGAGGCATGGCCGTATCGCGACGTTTGCCGAACACAACCTAACACCAGAAGAAGAAGCGAAGCTGGTCGAATACCTGGGCTTCTTACGAAGTAAGAAGTAGGAAGGAAACTGGGTGACCAAAGCTGACGATAGCAGTCTTCACCCCGGTGAATTGCGCGCCGTGCAGTTAGCCGCACGGCGCGCCCTTGATCGTGCTTCTGGATGGGGCGTGCATCCTACCCCCATCGCAGACATCCTTGCAGCGGCGAACCTAAAGGTTGCGCCCGCAGGCGCTTTCGACCCTCGCCGCATTATGGAATTTCTGGTTGGCAAGGCAGAATCCGCAGCAATCGCGCTGAAATCCGCAATATCCAAGGTTTTTGGAATTTACGATGCGACCGGAAGCGAAATTCACATTGACCACGATGTCGCTGAATCGAAACAGAACTTTTTGAAGTTGCACGAAGCAGGCCATCATGAGCTGCCTGCACATCGTAAACTATTCCGAATCTTTCAAGATTGCGAGAAATCGCTAGACCCCGAGATTTCCGACCTGTTCGAGCGCGAGGCGAACAACTTCGCCCGTTTCGTCTTGTTTCAGGGCGATGGGTATAGAGATATGGCAGCAGACCATAAGCTCGAAATCAAGACACCTATGAAACTCGCTGGGAAGTTCGGCGCATCAATCTATGCGTCTTGCCGTGAGTTCGCCCGCACGCATCACCGCGCCTGCGTAGTTTACGTTCTTGAACCGATTACCTTCTGCAGCGAGAACGGAGCCCGCGCTCAGGTTCGCAGGATTGAGGCGTCTGCATCGTTTCTGATGCGGTTCGGAAGGCCGAACGAGGATGTCATCACTCTCAAGCATTTGCTCGGTCGCGTGTTGCCTGTTGGTAGGCGGATGACAAAGCCAACGACGGTTTCGATGACGGATCTGAATGGCCAAGCGCACGAATGCATAGCCGAAGCTTTTAGCACCACGTTCAATGTGTTGATCTTAGTATACCCAAAAAAGGCTTTGACCACGACGACGGTTTTTCTGCCGGGCTGACCGAAAAGGTCGTGGTATTCGGGCTAAGCGGGTTACCGATTTGCATGTTCGTAAGAGTCGTGCCGTAACAAATGCGCTGCAGTCACGCGAGCCACACATCCACTTAAATTTTGATGGTTTAATCCGCGCTTCAGAAACGTTGTGCGGGCAGAGGGACTGCAAACCTTCCGCTGGCCGTGCGGCGGTGCGGCTCGGCTCGGAATTGCCACTCGCGAAGTTTCCCCGCCTTTGAGCAGTTCTGCATGGCGGGTTTCCTGCGAGCACTCAAGTTTGGCCTGCGCACCCCACCGCAACACTCTGCATGAGGGGCCGAAACCGGAAAGAGCCTATCATTTCGACCGGATACAATTTTTCTGCGGCTAGAGACGATCGTTGGCCCAAGGCCAGAAGAGAAGGGGCCAAGCCCGAAGGGCGCTACCCGCAAGGGGCGCGCCTGGCTCACCGGCAAGCGGTTCGAACGTCAAAGATCGTCTTGAGATTCAGCACGGCTGATCGCCGCCACTTCCTTTTTTCTTGCTCTTGCCTTGGGTTTCAAGACGTTGATTGCCGAGGCATCCAACGTATTTTTCAGATGGATGGCATAGTGCTTTTCGATCATCTCAACGCTGGTGCGGCAGTTCTTGGCGATTTGGTAAATATCTGCCCCCTCCATCAATCGCATACAGATGTAGGTATGGCGAAGACTGTAGGCCGTTCGAGGTTTTCCATCGCGATCAAACTTCAACTCGGTTCGATCGAGCAGATTGTTGAACAGCTTGATGTGATTGCCAGGGAAGAGAAGGTCGGTTGGTTTCGGGTATTCGACCGCGGGCGGTGGCGGTGGCTCTCCCCCTTCCTTGTTCCGCTGCTGTCTGGCGCGGCGGGTCTCAGCTTGGATCGGCTTCGGCCGCGCCTTGATGCGTTGATAAACGCGCACCGCGCCAGGCATGCTCTTGCAATGACCGACGCCGCGCTTGCCGCGCACTTCGATTTCAAGGATCTCACTGCCAGTGCTGTCGTCGCTCGCGATCGTCACGTCGCGGTGCTGAAGGTTGAAGGCCTCGTCGGGACGAAGGCCGGTATTCGCCATGAACAGGATGAAGTCATAGACCTGTTCGGCATTCCATCTGTAATGGCTGCGTGCGGGCTCCTTCGCATAGGTACGCGCCGCCTCATAGAGCTGCTTGTATTCCTCCGGGCTGAACCAGGGTCGATGCGTGATCTTGCCCTGCGATTTATAAGGGGGAGACAGGTCCGGCAGATATTCCAGCCACCCATGCCGGATCGCCGTCTTTAGAACCATACGCAGGGTCACGACTTCATCGTGGAGGGTGCTGCGTGACGGCGGTTTCGTCCGCGGTTTGTGCTTACTCTTGGAAAGGGGGTTCACCTCGTTGAAGGAGGTCATCCGGTGAACCCGGTATTCTTGCACTTTGCCGGGGGTGACCTTGTTCAGGGGGAGGCTCCCAAAAAACGGTACGAGATGCAGCCGAAGACGGATGGCGTGGCTCTCCGTCCATTTGTCGCTCCGCTCCCCCTCGGTGATGACACCATATTCCTTGAGGAACTGATCGGCGGCCTTTTTGAACGTCGGGCCGGAATCGAGAACCCCGACGCGCTGCTTGGCCGTGAGGGTCAGAAACCAGTCTTCGGCGACCTTGGAGGCCTGCTCGAAGGATTCCTGTTTGGTGCTGAACTGGCGCTGTTTTTTACCAACGGAGGCGCGTGCCTGCCAGAATCGGCTGTTGCCGCGCTGATAGAGCTGGAGCTTCCCGCCCGTCAAATTACCCTAGAACTGCACTAGGGTATTTGGAATGAAAAAGGCGCCTCGTGGAAGCGAGGCGCCTTCTTTTCATTCAGTAATTTGGTTGCGGGGATAGGATTTGAACCTATGACCTTCAGGTTATGAGCCTGATGATTGCCGAAAGGGCTATTCTAACACGCTGGCCCGCACCCCAGTCCATCTCCCAGAAGTCTGCCTCGAGTGGGGTGGCTTCCTTGAAGATCGCAATCAGCTCTGCCTCGCGGGCCGGCGTGGCGTAGAGATCGGCGAGATGCTCCGTGTGCGCCCGCGCTTTTGCAGCGACCTCTTGGTACGGCGCGCCGGCGTCCTCGGCGATCCAAACGCGATAGCAGTTCGTCGCAGCGGCCGCATCGGGTCGCGAGGCGAGTCGCTTTGCGATCTCCGCGTACCCACACACAGGGGGCAAGCGCCACCCTGAGTGCCAGCCGTTCCTGCGTCGAGCACGTAGTGTGTATAGGCCAGCGTCTCGACCGCCGGCGGGGTTTGTTCAAGGTCGCTCGGGACAGACTTGACCTATGACCCCGTCATTACGAATGACTTCTTTTAGAGCCAGACTGCCTTTCCGTCAGCGCGGTAGCTACATGGTAGCTAGTAGTCGTGGGCTTCGAGCGAAGGCTAGGATAACTTACTGATTTCGCTGGTACAGTTGGGTGGGCTCGAACCACCGACCTCCTGTTCCACAGACAGGCGCTCTAACCAACTGAGCTACAACTGCATCCTTGCGAGCCGCGCCTTGGGCTGCCTGAAAAGGCCTGATGCCTGAGGGGCTGAACGGGGCGGAAACTAGGTGCAACGGCCCGGTTTGGCAAGGCCGCAATGGGGTGAAAAACCGGGTGAAATTGCGTTCGGTGCAGGGAAATTGGACGCGGTGGGGAGACCATCGCGTATGACGCTGGCGATTGGGGCGTTCTAGCTCCCACATCGTCATGGCCGGGCTTGTCCCGGCCATCCACGCCTTTCCCCGCGGCACCAAGAACGTGGATGCCCGGGACGCGCCCGGGCATGACGACCTTCCTGGATGTCCGCATGCGAAAGCGGGAGAGGCGAAGAAAAACCCGGGCCTTTCGGGCCCGGGCTTCGCACATCTCACACCAAACTCACCGCTCAGGCGGCGGGCGGATAATACTTCGAGGCGCTGGCCTTGATCGGCTCGGCGGTCTCATTGGCGACGCGCTGGGTGAGCTCGACCAGCTCCTTGGCCTGGGCCTGGAAGGTCTCGAGCTGCTTGCGGGCGTGGCCGGTCCACAGCTCCATCGCTTCCGACGGCGACTTGGCGCCGAACAGCTGCTGGGCGAAGTCGAGCTGGGCGCTCGAATTGGCCTTCATGAACTCGACCAGCTTGGCGGTGTACTCGCTCGCGCCCTTGGAGGCCGAGGTGAACACGGCCTCGACGGTGCCGTTGTGGGTCTCGGCGGCGTCCTTGAACTTGGCGTAGTTCTCGCGGGCCTGCGCCGCGCCCTTCTCGGCGAATGCACGCACCTGCTCGGGAACCTCGAACGGGATGATCGAGGCAGAAAACGGATCAGTCGCACCTGTCATGTTGGTCCCTCACGCTAATTGAAAAATGGAGTGAGCCTTCTGGCGCGCCCGCCGGCCCCCACCGTGGGCCCTGCGCATTGAGCGGGTACGAAGACTGGAAACGCGAAACGATGAGATGGCTCGCCCAGCGCCCAGCACTATGGCTGCCTATCATGTCAACATTGTGCATCGCAATGCGGCAGGCGGGTGCAATGCGAAATTTAATCTCGGGGTGGGTGAGGTTCCGGTATCGGGGAACCGGGGGTTGAGAGGGTGCGCACCGCGCAGCGCAGGCTCACTTACCCTCCCTGGAGGGGGAGGGTCGCGCGCAGCGCGAGCGGGG
>NZ_JARFML010000074.1 GCF_029167105.1 Bradyrhizobium yuanmingense
CGCGCCGTGCGCCAGGAACAGAGCAAGCCGCTTCTCGACGACATGCACGACTGGCTGCTCCGCGAGCGGGAGACCCTGTCGAGCTCCTCCGAGGTCCTGAAGCCCATGAACTACATGCTCAGGCGCTAGGACGACTTCGCCCGCTTCCTCGACGACGGCAGGGTCTGCTTGACCACGGATGGTGTTGAGAAGCCCTGTCGTCAGTTCAATGCCACTTTTTTGGCTTCTCCTTCCAGGCCGCCACCATCCGCTCGTACGCCTGCTCGACGCGTGCGACATAGCCAGCTTCCCGGTCACGCAGTTCCTTGATCCAGTAGTCCCGACCCGGGCCAGCCTTGCCGTAGGCACGAGGCGCTCCAGCCTTGAGTGCCACCTTCCGGAGTTTCATCGCTGTGAACGCCGGTCGTGCGTAAGCATAATCTTTCCCGGTCGTCAGGACGTGCCAGATCATCACTGCGAGCTTACGTGCCGTGGCGACGGCCGCGACTCCAGGCCCATGCTTCTTCTGCATGCGGTTGAAGAAGGCCCGCAGCGGCCCCGGCGCCGTCTTGGCGGACCAAGCCGCTTCAACCAGCATCTTGCGGGCGTCACGATTGCCCTGTTTCGAGATACGACCATGCCGCGCCGGATGCTCTCCCGATTGCCGAACTCGAGGGGTCAAGCCGAAGTAGCTGCTGAGCTTATGCGGTGACTGGAAGCGTGCGATGTCGCCGATGGAGGCCAGTACACTCGATGCGACGACCGAACTCACGCCGGGGATCGTCATCAGCTTGAGAGCCCGTGGATCGTCCAGAGCCTGCTGGGCCACGACTTTGTCGATTTCCCACAGTTGCTTCGTCACGCGTTCGAGTTCCGTGATAAGACGCTGGAGCATCGCACGCTCCTCCGATGGAAGAGGCAGACTGTCCAACCAATGCTGTCCGCGCTTGCCGAAGAGATAGCCTTTGTAGGGCGGGATGAGGTTGGCATGCAGGATAGCCTTCATGCGTCCTTTGATCCGGATGATCTGCGCCAAGACGCCAGCGCGCTCGGCCATCTGGCGGCGGCGGCTGTAGGTGTCCTCGTCAGCAACCCAGACCTCCGGCAAGAAGCCAGCAGCATGCAACTTTGCCAGGGTCCCAGCATCGACCTTGTCCGTTTTGACTCGCGCATAGGCGATCGCCCGAACGAGCCTCGGATTGGCGACCGCGACGCGCTTAACGTGCGGGCGCAGAATACGTTCGACCGCCGCGCTGTTGCCCGTTACCTCGATGACCACCTCATCCTCGAGGCTGAGTGTCTTGGCAAAGGCGACAAGCCGATCGTGGACGAGATCAACGCGGAGCTGTCGGATTATTGTTCCGTCCTCCAAGATCGCCACCTGGGCGAAGGATCGGTGGATGTCCATGCCGACGATTTGCATGCTTGGTTCTCCTTTGTCTCAGGAGCCAGTGGCTTGCACGACATCTACGGATCCGGGCTCGCAGCGCAGCCGGGCAAGTCGTAGGGGCGGCCAAGTAACAAAGCGAGCTCACAGCTCATGGTCATGGCGGCCTGCCACCGTTTCGTGCTCCAGCGCCCCTATCCCGGCTTGGACAGACTAATCCGGACGACCGGTCCTCTCCACCGGGTTTGAGCGCTGAAAACATCATGCCCTTTAACAATTGCGCTGAACGCGCGTTGAGAGGCATCGCCTTGGGGCGGCGCAACTGGACCTTCGCTGGCAGCCAGCGCGGTGCCGATCGGGCCGCCATCATGCTGACGATGATCACGACCTGTCGCCTCAACGACGTCGATCCCAAGGCCTGGCTCGCCGACGTCCTCGCCCGGATCGCCGATCTTCCTACGTCGCGGCTGCACGAACTGCTGCCCTGGGAATGGAAGCTCCTGCGCCAAGCCAATCCCACCGATCAGCAAGCCGCCTGACCTTCACCCCGCCGATCATAGAACTAACTGTACCCGCGCGCATGCGTCAATCAGGCGGTCCTCGTCGTATGCGTACGCTTCAGGAATACATCGATGCCTACGTCAACGCATACAACGACAGAGCCGAACCCTTCGTCTGAACCAAGAAAAAGATCCGTCAACGCCGTTTCAAAGGTCGCCGTATCACTCAGCTCTGATTCCGGGTACTAGATCGCGCGTATGAACTCGCTGCATTGGCACCACATCTCTGTTGGCCGTCGTCGATATTGCCACCGGACGCGTCATTGGCAAATTGGCTATGGCCGCATGGCGCAAATATTGTAACGAAGAACGGCCTCATGGGGCGATCGGCAATCGACCGCGGATTTTCTGCAAAACCACGTCGGCGCAACCAGCCCGTCAACGTGACAGGGACGCAAAACTCTAGTTCTGGGTGATCCAAAGTTCGGACTCGCTCGCACTCTACCAGTTCTTGGAGGAGATGACCGGGCTCAGGTCAGTTACAAGCACCACGAGGGAGCATGGTCATCCGATCTTGAGAAAACCCGCCACATTTTTCGGATGCACCAGCAGTTTAAGCTAGAGGCGTGTCATGAATGGGAAGGATAAGATCGACAACGATCGATCGGGAGCACTGGTAACGGAGGACAGCTCGTTACCGAGATGCCCAATCAAAGGCTGCACCGAGACAAGCTGGTACGCGGATGCCCAAGACATCGAGTATCATACGTCCGATCGCACCTACTCTTTCTACAAATGCCAGCGGTGCGACGTCCTATTCATTGTCCCGATGCTCTGGGATCGCCTCGGAGAGATCTATCCGAAGACTTATTATTCTTATGCGCCTAAAAAAGGGGACGTCGTACCGCGTCAGCGATCGGCTCACCGACGCCTTGTGAAACTCCTGGCCTCCATCCCAGGCGATCGGCTTAGCGTCCTAGATATAGGCGGCGGCAGCGGTTGGATGCTCGATCAGGTCAAGTGCTGTTCAGCGCGGGTGAGCTTTACGCAATGTATCGATCTGGATGAAAGCGCGCAAGCTCAGGCGGCCGCACATGGGCATGCTTATCATCTCGGCCGTATCGAGGAGTTCGAGGCCGATCGACGCTTTGATCTAGTCCTAGGGCTGGGCCTGATCGAGCATGTACGCGATCCCGCGCTCGTGTTACGCCGAATCGAAGGGCTCCTCGCGGATCACGGCCGCGCGTTGATCATGACGCCAAACTTCGACGCGCTTGATGCGCGTCTGTTCCGGCACTATTCGTGGGTGGGCTATCACACGCCGCGCCATTTCGTGCTGTTCAACCGCCAGAGCTTTACGGAATTGGCGGAGCAGAGTGGTCTTAGCGTCGTATCGTTCTCATATATAAGAGCCCCATCATACTGGAGCGGGTCAGTGCTTGGGGTCATGCGCCGATTGGGCCTCATCGAAATCTCGGCGCAACGACCGATGTGGTATCATCCCCTGCATCCAATATTGCGGGCGAGCTTCGCCGCCTTCGAGTTTGCACGCACACCCTTCGCCCGGCTCTCGCATATGGTGTTTACTCTCGGGCGCCGCTGATTCTGGGCGCAAACGCGCCCCTAGCACGATCACGCACAATGAAGGTACAGCTGCCCGAACGACACTACAAGCCGGGCCGTAAAGGTCGGCACCCACCATGCCCCCGTCGCGGATATAAGGACGTGATGGTCTACGATCTCAATGCGTCGGCAGTGAAGCGTATTTGCGGCTCGCCACCGAAGTGATCCAGCGCGAGCTGCGCACGACGATTGATCCAACACCGGTGTGTAGGATGGGTTGGCCGAAGGCGTAACCCACCACGTCTCACCACTTGTACCCCGAAGGATGCTCGGTCTGGAACGCGCCGCATCGATGCGGTCAAGTGTTTCTATCTCGGGAGTGGTAAGGACGGTCTCAGGCCTCGCATCCGGCCGACCTCGCCCGGTCCAAAAGATCCGCCAGCTGTCGACAGCGATGAGAGCGAGCAGCTTGCGCGGCCGCTCGGTAGTCTGCAATCTCGCGTCAGGGGGCAACCAGATTTCATGACCTTGTTGAACACCTCGACTTTCCAGCGCAACGCGTACCAGTCGAGCTTTTCGCCGGCGGCTGCGAGATCGTCGATAGCAGATTGGTCACGAGTTTTCAGTCGATCGGATCGCGATCCGAAGGTGCGGCGACCTCCAGGGCATGAATGAAGCGAGGTGGGCGTGCTGGTACGTCCGCGCCGTCTCGGCCGATACATGACCGAACCACAGCGCGATCACGGAGCAGTCGACGCCATGTAACGCAATCCGCCAATCGGTGCGAGTTCAACCCGCGATGGTGGAGGTAACGGAGATAGGCACGCAAAGACCAGCACATCGCTTTGCCTGTTCCCGGGCTCCAATCCTGTCGTGGCGCTCAACATATCGGATCACGTCCTCTCGGCAGCACAGGCGGCGGCGCCGGAGCACACCTCGTACAGGAACCGTGGATCTCTTCAATTTTTCCACTGGGTACTTGCCTTTTCATGTCATATCATAGATCTCATAATTGGGTAAAACCCGTGAACTTCTCAGACACTTTAGTGCCGCCGAGAGTTTCTGCTGAAGGCAACGTGGCGCTTGCAAGGACGAAACTCTTCGCCGCACTAGAGAACGCGACGCTTTTATGCGTGAGGTCGTCGCCTCTGCGGCTACACGACCAAAGGTACCAGTTCGTATTGATCTCTGGGTTGAACTAAGTCACTGACTAGATCGGACAACTACCAAATCAGATGAGTTGAGGACGCAAGGGTGCATGGGTAATCACCAGTTCCACTCAAAATGAGCTTCTCGCTGACCTTACCCGCAAGTTTCCAGTCCTGAGTTTGCTCGGGCTGGTTGATTTACCCGGATGGGCGGTGATAGGGACGGGAGCTGGTGCGGAGCCATCGGCATAGCGAAGCGCCACATCCCGTCGCGGGTTGCAGGTGAAGGCGAACTCCGATGGCGTTTTCCATCCGAGTTGCCAGTAGGGTCGCGTATAGTTGTAGTTGGCCGCCCAATGTCCCAGTTCGGCCTGGGTCAGCGAAGTGAACAGCGTCTCGTTCAACAATTCGTCTCGGAGCCGGCCATTCATGGGGAAGACGGCCTCGCTCGCTCAGCGCCGGCGATATACTGGCGATGGACCAACCCGCTAACAGGAGCAATTCACAATGGAAGTCGCGACAATTGGGTTGGACATTTCGAAGCACGTATTTCACATCCATGTCCTCGCTCGCACCTTGCCTGGTCGGCATTGAGGCCTGTGCGACTGCTCACCACTGGGCCCGGGAGATTCGGCAGTTTGGACACGATGTGAGATTGATCCCGCCAGCCTATGTTAAACCCTACGTACGAAGAGGAGCCAAGAATGACGCCGCTGACGCGGCCGCGATCTGCGAAGCGGTCGCCCGTCCCAATATGCGGTTCGTTCCAATCAAGAGCGTCGAGAACCAGGGCTCCTGATGCTTCATCGTGCAAGAGGCTTGTTGGTCCGCCAACGAACCATGACAGCTTGCGCCATTCGGGCTCACTTTGCTGAGTTCGGTATCATTGTCGGGCAAGGCCGGCAACGGGTGGATAGTCTGCTGTACTTGTTGGATGACGAGGAACTGACGCTACCGGCCCACGCTCGCATCGCACTGGCCGTCCTTGTGAGCCAACTGAAGGAATTGCACCGGCAGGTCGAGGCCATCGAGCCCGAACTGGCTGAGATCCAGCGAGTAAATCCGATGGCGAAGTTGCTGTCATCGATTCCGGGGATCGATCCCATTATGGCCACGGCTCTCGCCGTGACCTACCGGACGCGACCATGTTCCGCTCCGGCCGGGAGTTCGCGGCCCGGCCTGACGCTCAAGCAGAATTCCACCGGCGGGAAGGATCGGCTCGGCCGGATTACGAAACAGGACGATTCCAATCTCAGGCACTTGCGTGTCATCCGGGGACGCAATGTCGTTCTGTATCCAAAGGCCCGATCCCGGGCTGGAGGCGGCTGGATCGAAGCCCTGCTTGAACGGCGTCGGCCGATGATCGTCGCCATCGCCGTTGCCATGACAGCATGATGAACACCAGCGGAGCTGGGGATCGAGAAAGCCCGAAGAGCTTTAAGCGCAACAAGCCCGCCCCGTTGATGACGCCTTGATCCGCGATCTCCATCAGGGCCAGCGGCCATGGCATCGGTCGCACAAACAGGCCGTATACATGAACGCATCCGACCGGTATCCAAAGGGCTGCTGAGATCCCTTGCATCCGCGGGGCCAATGGTATGGATCCCGCCCTCGGTGCGGTGGAATCTCGAGCGTCAACTGCAGTGAAGAAGGATATCATGCAGGTCGTTCGGATAGGTCTAGATCTGGCGAAGTATGTCTTCGAAGTTAACAGCGCGGACAACCACGCGAAAGTCGTTGTGCGAAAGAGGTTGCGTCGCGATGCGGTGGCCGGCTTTTTCGCCAATTTACCGGCCTGCCTGGTCGGCATGGAGGCTTCCAACGGGGCACACTATTGGGCTCGCGTGCTCACGGCGCTTGGCCATCAGGTCCGACTGATCAGCCCTCAGTTCGTGACGCCATACGCCACGTCAAACAAGAACGACCAGAACGATGCGGAAGCCATCTGCGAAGCGGTCGGCCGTCCGTCCATGCGCTTTGTGCCACCGAAATCAACCGATCAGCTGGCGGTACAGGCTGTCCACCGCATTCGCCGACGCCTAGTTGCTAACCGGGTCAGGCTTGTCAACCAGATTCGCGGTCTTCTATCCGAGCATGGCATTGTCATTGCCCGTGACATCGCGCAGCTGCGGCGCGGCCTCGCTGTCATCGTAGGGACCATCAATGACCGCGTCAGCGAGATGCTTCGAGCGCTCATGAGGGAATTGCAGGTCGAGTTGTCCGAGCTTGATACCCGCATTGCAGCCTATGCCGGCGGGTAACGAAAATCCGTACGAATGAGCATTGCCAGCGGCTCGGCAAAATCGAAGGCGTCGAACCTGTGACGGCAACAGCCTTGATCGCCGCCGTGGGCGATAGAAGCTGTTTCAAGAACGGCCGCCAGTTCGCGGCTTGGCTTCGCCTGGTGCCGAAGCGCAGTGGAGGGCGGGCTCGCTTGTTCGGCATCAGCAAACGCGGCGCTCGATACCTGCGGACGCTGATGATTCACGGAGCTCGTGCCGCTTTAAGCCGGGCCGCTGGCAAGCAGGATCCGCGCAGCCTCTGGCTCGGCAAAATCCGGCAACGGCGCCATCCCAATGTCGCGGCCGTGGCTCTTGCCAACAAGAATGCGCGGATCGTGTGGGCTATGCTCACAGGCGACGCAGCTTATGAACCGGCGCTGTCGGTGAAGGCGGCCTGAAGCGAAGCGGCAATCAAGTAAAGGAGGTCTCACCCGGCAATTGCAACAAACGGCAGGAGATGGCGAAACGGTCACCCCGTCGCTTCCCAAACCTGATGTGCGGACCGGCACGGCTTACGCCGATGTCTCGGGGCCGTTGAGGTGGAAGCGGGCGAAAACCATCTAGGCTCGCGGCGGAGACGTTGTCCAGCCGCTCAGGAAACCGGATATACGTCTGCAGTTGTGACCGTCGATCCTGATCAAGCCGGTCGTTGCAAATCGGGCGGGGTCCATATACGTCTATACATGAAGCTCTCAATGAAGGCGTTCTGCATGGGCTTACCCGGCGCGATGTAATGCCATGCGACGCGGCTCTGATCGGCCAAGGTCAGGATGGCGTTGCTGGTCAGCTCGCTGCCGTCGTCGCTGACCACCATTGTCGGCTTGCCGCGCTCCATCACCAGCCGGTCTAATTCCCGCGCCACCCAGGTGCCCGAGAGCGAGATGTCGGGCACCAGCGCCAGGCTCTCGCGGGTGCAGTCATCGACCACGGTCAGGATGCGGAAGCAGCCGTCGGTCAGTTGATCCGAGACGAAGTCGAGGCGCGCTATTCGTCGAGCCCATGAACAACAACAACCAGCATAGGCATCCTGCGCAGTCGCGGCCTGGACGTACGGAATACGTGATAGTCCCATCAACATGGCGCGACGCAGCTGGCGGGATGGCAACAAACGAAGGATAGGATCCAGTGACCGTTCGTATCGCGCGGCGGCGTCGGCAACCTTACGACAGCTGCTTGCGCCGACCCTGGTCGCTGATGTCAGCCCATAAGGAAAGGTAGGTGCCCGGGCGATTCGGATATGTAAGAAACAGCCAAGCCACAAGGGTCGGCCCAAACCAGCACGATGCAACCTCGGTGCGCCGTTAGATCTCTGCGTTCCCAACGAAGGAAGAAATCATGCGCCAGACATTTCGAGAAGCTCGCTGGTACCGCTCGATGCTCTACGTCCCTGGGCACAAACTCGACTGGATGTTAAAGGCGCCCAGGTATGGAGCGGATGCCTTGATGTTCGATCTCGAAGACTCGGTCGAGATTGGTCAAAAAGCTGGAGCTCGCAAGGCGGTCGCTGCAGCTATCAAGGAGCTATCCACCGGCCGCTTTGGGCGCTTCGTGAGGGCCAATGGGTGGCGAACAGGCTATCTGCTGGAAGACCTTAATGCGGTTGTAATCGCCGGCCTTGACGGAGTGGCGGTAGCTAAGACTGAAGATCCAGAAGAAATTGCCGCTCTAGACCTAGTGCTCGGGGACTTGGAGAGGTCGCGGGGGCTCCCGGTCGGCCGAATCGAGATTTGTCCGTACCCGGAATCCGCAGTGGGCAAGTACAAGCTCTATCAACTATGTATGGCATCCCTGCGAGTCAAGCGCGGCGGTGGTGCTGGTGGGCCAACGCCAGGTGGAGACATGGCTCGCTCCCTGGGCCTGCAGTTTAATGACTTGGCCGATGAGGGGATTTGTTTTGGAGCAGATTCCGTGGTGCAAGTTCGTGCTGCTGGGATCATACACGTCGAGGGCGCCATGACAGCGAAATTGGATGACCTCGACTTAGTGCGCCGAATTGGTGAAAGATCAAAGCGCATGGGCGCGTCTTGGGCATCAGCAATCCATCCTAGCCATATTCCCGTTATCAATCAGGTCTACTCGCCATCGCAGGGGGAGATCGATGAAGCCCGTGACATCGTGTCCGTCCTATCCCAAGCGACTGCCCGCGGCGAGGGCGCGATTCGGCATAAGGCAGCGCTTCTGGACTATGCGAGCGTTCGGACTGCAATGGACATCCTTAAGAAAGCTCAGGAAGTCGGAATTGACGTTGGCAACGTTCCAGAACTCGAGCTGCCATCACTTTGAGAAGCTTCGCCTGGCCGCCGACCGGGTTAGACCGGCGATTTGATGGCAAGGGCAGGAAGCCGCCGTCAGGCCCAAGATGAGAGTGGACCACCGCGCGTCTGGCACCACAGTTACCTCCCGCTCGCGCCGCTGTGTCGCCGAGGAGTTCACTCCGGCCCTCGAATGAGGCCCTTCCAGGGACCGCTGGTAGGGATCTCAAAATCCTCCACCGGCGTTTTAGCAACGCTGACGCTGGTCGGGCGAGTTCAACGCTTGGCGGGGCGCATCGGCAATCGCCCGGTCATAGGTGCCCTATGCTGAGATGGCGGAGTGTCAGTAAGGCCCAACTCGCTTGTTTGCACCGCTCTCGGATTGGGAAAGAAACAGACCCTCCTTTTGGCGTGGCGTCTTACTCAACGTCGCGAACAGCAGTTGATCGTTGCACTGTCGTCCGTGTTGCGTGGAGACATTTGCTAGGAACGTGGATGCGCTCGACGGCTAAGGGGCGGCAGCCGCGGATCGAGGATCATGGCGGCTCGGCATGTCCGCCCTACCCACTCCCATCGCTTATCTCAGCGCCCCCGATAGATTGGACGTGGCCGTCACCATGCACAGATCTAACGCGTCGGCGCTTGACGGCTTCCTCATCTAGCCAATGGAGCAGGCGCGCTGGCACAGAGCCTTCGATTTCTTATCATCTGGATCCTATCCTTCGATTCCAGACCAGATCAGGAGACGTGACCTCCAGAGGCTGCGACGACTCGCGATACTTGATTTTACAATTCAACCGATGCTTGCCGTTAACGGACATAGGAGCTGCTTACATTGCGGAGCGCAAGTCATCAGCTGAAGCGCAGATATTCATATCAATGCCTTTCATCTGGGACTGGGACCGCCGGCGATCTGATCCTAAGGCTATTTAGGGCCTGGACGATGCGCTTCAGTCCGATCGTCAATGTCCCCAGTGGGCCACCGAATGAGACTCGCAGGCCGCTGGCGTCGCCAAACGCCTCTCCCGCAGCGAAAGCCACATTAGTCGCCCGTTCTTTAATCGCGGGCAGGATGTCAACCCCGGTAGACAAAAGTGATCCACTGCCGGGTTCATGGTTCTTTCCGCGGTCGTCTCTACAGCCGCCGCATGATGGCGTTCAACAGGTGGTGCATCTGGATGTGAAGAGCGCGGTGCGTAACGCCCGCAGAGACAACGTCGAGATTGCCAGCACCCTCGTCCCGGCAGGGACGCTTGTTCCGCCGAAGGCGTATCTGGGTCGGTTTAAGGCAGCTTCATGCGGCGCGCATCTCTGCCTGGAACTCAGTGCCGTCGGTCCAGATGGTGTGGAGGATGACAGCCATTCTGCGAGCAACGGCAACCTTCGCCTTTTTGGCGCCGATCCGTTTGGTCAGCTTGCTGCCCCAGCGCTTGAGGGCAGAACCTCGCCTGACGACAGTCAGCAGGACGTTCGCGGCTTCGAACAGATAAGTCCGAACCTGATGATTGCCGCGTTTGGAGATGCGGCCAGTTCGGTCGACCTCGCCGGATTGATAACGTCTTGGTGTCAGGCCAAGATAAGCACCGACGTCGGCGGAATGTCTGAAGCGAGCGGGTTGTCGATGGTAACAAAGGCCAGAGCGGTCAGGAGACCGATACCGGGAGCGGTCATCGTTCGCCGAACAGTTTGGACTCCCTTCGCATCACCAGGAGTTCTCGATCAAATTTTTCAATTTGCTCGATTAAATAGAACTGAGCTAGGAGTAGTTGTGCGGAGATATCCTGCAAATCCGGCGATTCAGCGAGCACGGTGTTGACTTTCCGAGCCAGATTGGTCGAACCGGCCCTGCCGAGCACTATTCCAACCCCTTAGACAAGCCGTGCATCTGGTTGTCGAGGTGTAAAAGAAGGGACTTGAGCTGATAGTGGGTGCTTTGTCGCGGCAGGTGTCCGACAAAGATTTGATGTCCGACCCCAAGCAGCCGGCAACAATTTCTGTCTCGACAGAGCACTTGCATCAAGCAAGGTTTGCATCGGCGTCTTGCCGTAGCACCAGCGCCCCTGATGCGGGCGCACCTCATTGTAAGGAGCGATCCACTCATCGAGGTCGCTCTGCAACGCAGTGATACTCGGATAGATCTTCTTGCGGAACGCGACGCGATAGAACTCCTCGAGCACGGTGCGGTGGAAGCGCTCGACAATGCCGCTAGTTTGTGGGCTCTTCGTCTTGGTGCGGGTGTGGTCGATGTCCTCGACGGCGAGGTAGAGCTCGTATTCGTGATGCTCCGGATTGCCGCAATACTCGGCGCCGCGGTCGGTCAGGATCCGGTTCAGCGGGATGCCCCGCGCATCGACGAACGGCACCACGCGATCATTCAACGGTTCGGCCGCCGTGATCGGCATCTTGCGATCATACAGCTTGGCGAACGCCACCTTACTGTAGGGGTCAATGAAGGTCTGCTGATAGATCCGCCCGCCCGCCCCTTCATGCTGCCGACGTAGAAGGTGTTCTGCGCACCATAATAGCCGGGGCACTCGCTCTCGAAGTCGCCATGTGCCTTCTTCTCGGACTTGGCCTTTTCCAACGCAACGAGCTGGGCAGCACCAGGCCGTCCGGGGCCATCTTGGCCCGTCAGCCGCTTCTTGACTTTGGCGAGGTCGTGACGCAGCCACACGCACGCCGAGCGGGGAGATCGATAAGCCGCGGCTCCTGGGCTCATTGCTGACTCGCACCTGGCTCCAGGCCGGCTGGTCGATCGCCAGCTCAACGACGGCCGCCTCGACCTCCGACACGACCCGGTTCTTCAGGATTGGTTTCTTGCTACCGATCTCAATCAGCGCCAGCTCGCCGCCCTTGTCGTACAGTTCCTTGAACCGGTAGAAGCTGTGCGGCTATAGCCCATCATCCGGCAAGCCTGGCTGACATTGCCGAGCTGCTTGGCCAATTCCAGCATTCCGACTTTCGCGCGAATGACCTTCTGTTCCAGGGTCATGGTAACGTCTCCTGTGAGACGCTGCGGGCTGCGCGGGAGCGCCCCTTGGGTGAGCGCCCCTGCTCGCCCGCAGCTCCCTTCCCTGCCAGTCAGACCTTGCCGTCAGATTAAGTCGAAACTTCTACCGTCGAGGTCACGCCGCAGATCGACCAGCTTGCTTCGAGCCAAGCATCGAATGGCTCCAACTCTCCGCCCCCTTCACGGCAGCTTCCCGGTACCATCCCATGCGGGCCATTTCAGCCACCCCTGGCATCGTTCTGATCCGACTTATTGATGCGCATAGATAACGCCGCGTTGGCGTGACGCGCATCAAAGCAAATCACCGGAAAGCCCAGCGCCCTGAGCTGATGCCAAAGCCAATTGGATAGTGAGCCCGTTTCAAAAACGATCCGCTCAGCCTTGCCGGCATGGCGCCGCAGGAGCTTAGCGACCGCCTCCGGATTGGTCGGCGCACAAGCTTCGAATGTCACGTCGCCAGCCTGGTCCAAAACGCAAATGCTGGTTTCTTCCATAGAGCTGTCCAGACGAACGTACTGCCTAATAGCGCGGCTCCTTTTCGATTTGCTGACGCCGATCGTACCGATCGTCGTGTTCGCAAGAAAAAGTCAGCCGCGATTATGCCATGTTAAGCAGCCTGATTTAGCTGAGCCGGACAGATGAGCGTGCGCCAGAGTGGGGCCAATAGCAGGCACAAAAGTTCTCTGAGCCAATTCAGGATGCGGCGGAAGATACTATGGGGTGACCAGCAAAGCCGTGAGAGTATTGAGGCTGGTCATGAGCAATGGAGCCCCCCCATGCAAAATGCAAACGATCTTGGCCGGTCTTCCACGGTCCTGGAGCAGAACAGTACGCTGATCGCGGTCATCGAGATGAGCCTCTCTAGCTGGTTCGTCGCTGGAATCGTCCCCGGATTGGATCGTCATCCGTTGAAGAAGCTTGGCGCCGACGAAGACGCGCTGCTCCGGTTGCTACACCGCTGGCGCGAGGAGGCCGCAAAGGTTGGGCACGCGATCACACGCATAGCGGTCGCCTTTGAGGCCGGTCGCGATGGCTTTTGGCTGGCGCGGTGGCTGCGAGCGCGTGGCGTTGAGGCCTTCGTT
>NZ_JARFML010000075.1 GCF_029167105.1 Bradyrhizobium yuanmingense
GTCCCCTCCGATGCAACCGAAGGAATCACGACCGGCGATTCGAGGGAATCGCAAAAATGAAATTGCAAGCTTTCGGGCCTTCAAACCCGAAAGGCTTGCAATCTCAAACCTCGCTCCGCTTCAAAAACGACTCCAGCTCAATGGCTTGGGAGGTTCTTCACGGCCGACGATCTAGTCATCTGGAACGCAAGTTCGTCACATTAGTTGATAGCTCGAATCTCTACAGAGGAGAGAGCTCGTGGCTAATGCAGGTGAGCGAGGCCGGCCGATCGCGCCGTTGGTGCTTAGTCCGCAGGAGCGGGCGTACTTGGAGAGGCAAGTTCGTCGTCATCGCGTTGCCCGATCGCTATCTGAGCGATGCCGCGCGATCCTGCGATGCGCGGATGGATTGCCAAGCAAGTCTGTGGCTGCCGAACTCGGCCTCCACGAACACACCGTTGGCAAGTGGCGTCGCCGATTTTTGAAGGACCGCTGTGATGGCCTGCTTGACGAGGCACGCCCTGGCCGCCCTCGAACCATCAACGACGATCAGGTTGCCGCGGTGATCGAGCGGACGTTGCGGACGACGCCAGTCGATGCGACGCACTGGTCGATCCGCTCGATGGCTGCGGAAACCGGCTTTTCCCACACCACGATCCGCCGAATGTGGGCAGCGTTCGGCTTGCAGCCGCACCGTAGCCAGACATTCAAGCTATCGAGCGATCCGCTGTTCGTCGACAAGGTGCGCGATATCGTCGGCCTTTACCTGTCCCCACCGAACCGAGCCCTTGTCCTCAGCATCGATGAGAAGAGCCAGATTCAGGCACTCGATCGCGAGCAGCCGGTCTTGCCGATGATGCCCGGCATACCGGAGCGTCGTACGCACAGCTATGTGCGGCATGGTACGACCACGCTGTTTGCCGCGCTCGATGTCGCCTCGGGGTTCGTCATCGGCAAATGCTACAAGCGCCACCGGGCAGTCGAGTTCTTGAAGTTTCAAAAAGACATCGATGCTCAAGTTCCTGAAGGCCTCGATGTCCATATCGTCATGGACAACTACGCCACCCACAAGACACCCAGGATCAAATCGTGGCTCGCCCGTCGACCGCATTATCATGTCCACTTCACGCCGACTTCCGCGTCATGGATCAATCAGGTCGAACGCTGGTTCGCTGAGCTCACCAGAAAGCAGATCCAGCGAGGTGTTCACACCTCCGTCAGGCAGCTCGAGGCCGACATCCGTACCTTCATCGACCTGCACAACAAAAATCCCAAGCCCTTCAAATGGACCAAGTCCGCAGACCAGATTTTGGCTTCCGTCAAACGCTTCTGCCACAAAGCCCAGCAGACTTTATGTGGCGAACTTTAGATTCACGTGACTAGGCTCACGACTCTTCATCTATCCGATCCCACAAGGACCGGATCATGTCTTTCATGACCAACGCGTCCTGCCAACGGTCGGATAGCTCCTTGCCGTCCGCACCTGTGATAGCGTAAGGTGCCGGACCCAGTTCGCAGAGGAAAGTCAGGGTCGCATCCGGCGCGGCGCGCCTCTTCCATGATCGTATCCCGTACTCCCACCACCCCATGAACAGGGAAACCAGGTCCTTGTGCTGCGGAAAGCCGAGCGATACCTGGATCTGCTCGCGACTAGCGATGCGGCCGTGAATACCCCAGGCGTTGTCGAAAATGCGATGGATCAGGGCGTGGTTGGTGTCATCGACTGGCGAGGCAAATTCTCGGCCTAGCAAATAGTGCGAGACATCAGCCGTCAGTCGCAGATCGGGAAAGCAATCGAGAAGCTGAAGTGTAAAGAACAGATCGGTCGTCATGCGGTCGCGATGGGTCTCGAAGTGCACGGCCACCCCTGCGTGTTCCGCCAGTCGCCGCCAGCCTTCGAGCAGGGGAATGCAGGCCTCGAGCCGTTGCGGACGAACATCCGGCTGCAGGTTGATGTGATCGGCGCCGAGCCGCGCCACCAGCTCAAGCACGGGCTTAAGTTCATCGACAGTCCTCGGATAGCACTGCGCCTGCCAGATCATGCCGTGCGACCTCAGGAAGTCTGTCGCCGCGGTCGCGAAGACGGGATCGATAAATCTCACCCCCGCGCCGTCAAATCCAGCATCGCGGATCATCTCGAGCTGGGTCTCCAGTGGCCATTCCGGGGTGTCGGCCAGCCGCCGCTCCATCGCCCAGAGCGACTGCAGGACACATAGTTGTTGCGTCATCAGTCAGCCCCCCTCTGCAATCTGCTGCTCGCAGGGTCGACCAGGACTGTCCCTGCGCCCTGAACCGTCTCCTTTTCGACGACCGGGGGCACCGATCCTCCCTTCGCTCAGGTATCGCTGGACCGAGTCCTCGGGCATTACGCCGTTCTCCTTCTTAGCTTGGCTATAGTGTCATTTCGTGAGAGCACAGCGCGCTGTCGACTGGCACGTGGGCGTTCCGTGCCGTAAACTCACAATGATGACGAGCTATTTTTGGCAAAGTTAATGTATGCTGGCGTTCGTTCCTTGCGATTTTCGAGCGGTCGGCGAGGAAATTCGGCAAAGTAGGTATAAAACCGGTGCCACTCAGCTCGATAAGATCGAACCGTTTATTGACGCCGTGGCCTCGCTCCGCCGTCATGGAAGAGCCGAAGACTGATGAGATTCGAGTAACAGAGTTGTCAGCGAGGAGCTGGGCTCGGGCTCAGACCTTTGTCGTGTTGGGGTGCCCGGTATTCTCAGCGTTCTTTTGGAGCAGCGCCATAACGGCGCTACGCGCCTGGGATGACGTGAGCTGCCAATGTGATGGAGCAGCACCTAACTTCGGCGCGTGCGCTGTCTACTCCAAAGGCTCGGTAGAGCCGACGCAGCTACTTTGTGCGGCGTTGGCTCCAGCGCTGCGAGTGGATTTTGACGCAGCCTGTACCTCGCCCGAGGAACGCTGGTAACAAACGCAGCTCGTGCAGAGCGACTAAGATTCTTGGAATGGGGTTGGGCGGCTCAGCCCGGTTGACATTCGCGACAAGCTTAAGGGCCGGAGAGGTCGCCTAAGCTGATCCAGTCAGTTGCCGACGCGTTTTGCGATGTGGATCCGTTTATCCGTGGTGCAGCCCTGCAGCTCAATCAGGAGTTGCTCGCCGAGTCCGGAAAGCGTGCACGGTGTCTAGCCTGTTCCGCGATCACCGCACTCGTGCAGCTGTAGCGCAACCGGGTTCGGATCACCCGAGCAACTCGGGCGCGAGACGATTGCGAGCGACTGAATGCCTGAGGCGGTTTGCGACCTTGCGATCTGCCGTACCGCTATAAGACATCGAGCTCGAGTTTCATAAAGAACTGCGGCGCCATCTTGGCAAATTTGCTGGAATTGCGCGCAACTGAAAGCAATTTGACGGTTTCCTCCGTCGCTGCGTGGTAAACCCTCTTCATCATTCGACATGCGACGCAGTGCAGGATAGCGAAGATGGGCGCCAATAAAAGTATATGGTGGTTCGGTTTTGGATGATGTGAGCGGCAACGCACCCATCAGCGCTGATTGGGAGCATTGATTCCCCTTGCGTGGCTTCCGCTACGGCGGATGTTACATTCTCCCCAGCCAGCAAGAGGGTTCTGGTAGCATGGGGATTGAGTTGGCCGTGAGGATCGAGAAGCGATTTTCGTTCGTTCCGTTGGTTGCTGCTGCAAGTCCAGGGGGTCTTCTTGGCTCGCAGCTGAGCCGTCCGCGCAGTCGCGGATTGCTGGCTTGCAATCTAACTAGTGTCGCACTGTCGACTCGATGATGGAGGAGAGTATGTCTATGCAAACAAGTCGAGTGGCGTCAGACGGAATGGTGGTGGTGGACTGTGATATTCACCTCAACGATCTTCCGCAGTACCTTGCCCCTTATTGCGAGATGCCTTGGCGCAAGTCACTCGAACAGCTCGGTAGGACCCCGCAGCGCTATCTGGATATTCCTGGTTATTCACCTAGCTTTGGACAAACGCCCCCGCTACCCGGCGGTCATCCGGTCAGGAGTGTCGATACTCCGCAAGCGATGCGCGACGAGCTCGATACATTGGGCGTCGATTATGGCATCGTGTTGCCGGATCACCTGCTGCTCTTTGCGACACTGTCGAACATTGAGTATGCCACGGCGCTGTCCCGTGCCTACAACCGTTGGCTTGTCGCCGAGTGGCTTCGCGAAGGAAATGGTCTGTACGGCGCAGTAATGGCTTGTCCGCAGAATCCGGACGACTCAGCTAAGGAGATCGAGCGGTACGCCGGTGTACCTGGTATTGTCGCCGTTTACCTGCCCACTGCCGGCGTCGACCCGCTCTGGGGTCATCGCCGTTATGACCGTATTCTGGCGGCGGCCGAAGCTGCGGAGCTTCCGGTCATGCTGCATAGTGTGACGGTGACCTCACCAGCCTTTCCCACTCAACTCAACCAATTCGAGAACCAGTTCGGAAGGCAAGTGCTGGGGCATCCCTTTGCAATGATGGCAAACCTCGTGAGCATGATGCACACCGGCGTCCCGGTGAGGTATCCGAAGCTCAACATTGTGTTCACCGAAGCCGGTGTCGGTTGGGCACCCTTTATGATGTGGCGCATGGATCGTTATCATCAGGAGTACCGTCGGAGTGTGCCGTTTCTGGAGGAGCGGCCGAGCGATTACGTAAAGCGTCAAATGTGGTTCGCCACGCAGCCTTTGGAGGAGCCGGTCAATGCGAAGCACTTGGTCGAGACGATGGAGCATTATGGTGGCGCTGACCGCACATTGTTCGCCTCGGACTGGCCGCACCATGACTTCGATCACCCGCGAGGCTTGGCGCGGCTGCCGCTGACGCAGGAGCAGCGCCGCAAGATCATGGGCGAGAACGCGCTCAGCCTTTTCAAGTTGCCGAAACCGGAGAGGCTCGCGAAGAAGGAGAAACAGCTAGTATGAGCAACAATCAGGAGGCTGCCGAGGCCGAGACCAGGGCACCCCGGTCGGCGCGAACGCCGGTCGAATATCCGGTCGGTCGGGCAAGCGAATTTCCGCCCGGCGCGCACAAGATCGTTCAGGTTGGCACGCAGGAAGTCGGGGTATTCAACGTCAATGGCGATTTTCATGCTCTGATCAATGTTTGCCCTCATCAATACGGCCCTGTATGTGCCGGGCCGGTGGGCGGCGAGATGAGCTGCAACGCCAAGACGGACTGGAAATTCCACTGGAGCCGCGATGGTGAAATACTCATTTGCCCATGGCACGGCCTCGAGTTCGATCTGATTACCGGGCACTGCCTCGCGCCGAAAGAGATGCGGCTGCGCAAATGCAAAGTGAAGGTCGTGGACGGCGAGGTGCGCGTGAGCCTCGGCAGCGGCTGAGCGTGTACCGGTCTTCCACGACGCAGGGTGGTTGTGTCATGGACGACGACGCTGGGCGGACAGCAAAGGGACAAGGGCTCAGATCCCGACCGCTGCCGCTACGCCGCCGGCGTGAGAACGTCGATCTCGCTAAGTTCGAAGCACTCGGACTCGCTCGGTTGCGATGATACGAAACCGAGCGGGCACCAATCAGCCGGATCAGATGTCGCAGTCACGCAGCTCTCGGATTTGAACAACTGAAGAAGAGCCATCGAAAGCCGCATTTTCGAAGCGCCACAGCGGCTGGCCTGCTAGGTCGGTGCACAAACTAGCACCGATCGAGCTAATCCCATTGGGAGTGATCATGTTCGTGGTCATCGTCGAGACGCAAATCGATGCCGAGCGGCGGGCCGGTAGGTCCGCCTACATTGCTAAGCTCGTAAAGCGTACGAGCGGGGCGGTCGAGCAAGAACTCGGCCTCGAGGTGCTCAATTACGAGAATCGCCGCGCGTTGGCGATGCTCGCCTGGCCGACCGACGTTCTTTCGGCGTGGCGCTGCTGGCAAATCGGTAACGAGGAAGCCGGCGGCGAGGTGCTCTTCACTGTCGACGACAACGGCGACGTAATCCCACTCAAGCAAAACGAGGCCGATGCCCTGCTCGCCGGCGGTGGAGTTCGGGTCCTGGAAACAGTCGGACACCGCCCGCCACCCATGAACGTTTTCTGTCGGCCCGCGTCGCTGTCAGGCCAGTCGATTCTACGCGGGCGGCTCTGAAGTGGCGACGATTGAGTTCGCCAAGCCAATTTCATCTTAAGGGCTGCACATTTGGCAACAATTCGAGAGATTTGACCGAAATGACGCGCATTCACTACGTGGCTGCAGACAGTACCCGAATGTCCTTTGATGTCGAGAATGGTATCAGCGTGATGCAGGGCGCTGTGCTGAACGGCGTCCAGGGCATTGTGGGAGAATGCGGTGGCAATGCGATGTGCGCGACCTGTCATGTCTATGTTGACAAAAAGGATATCGATAGGCTGGAAACAATGGACGAACTGGAAGACGAGATGCTCGACTCCGTAGCTGGTCCGCGACGGGAGAACAGCCGACTCTCGTGCCAGATCAAGGTGAGCGCAGAGCTTGAGGGCCTGACGGTGTATATGCCGGACAGACAATATTGAGCACGCAGGTTTGCCTCGTTTCCCATGGCGAGTCTTGGCCCGTCAGAGATACGCCGCCGAGAAAGGCGCTCTTCGGAGGATATGAGGTGGTTAACGATAGGGACTGCACGGAGCGAGCTGCAGTCAACCGAAGCCGGCTGGAACGCATTGTCATCGTCGGTGCTGGACAAGCGGGAGTTGAACTCGCCGTATCTTTGCGGCAGCACGGCTTCGTAGGCTCCATAATCCTCGTTGGCGAGGAACGGGATCTGCCCTATCAGAGGCCGCCTCTGTCGAAGGACCTCCATCCGGCGAGCAGGGCTGCGATGCTTCTGCGCGCGCAGGGCTTCTATGCCGCCAATTCGATCGAGCTACGCCTCGGAGCCTTTGCCGAGTGCATTGACCGCAACGCCCGTGTTGTCGTACTGGCGGACGGGACACGACTCGCGTACGATCATCTCGTGCTCGCAATGGGCTCGCGCAACCGAGGGGCGGTGATTCCGGGGCTCGGCACTGGAGCGTTGCTGGAATTGCGCACGCTTGCCCATGCGCGCAAGCTCGCAGCGCGCGTTGGCGAGCTTCGCCACGTCACAATTGTCGGGGGCGGCTTCATCGGTCTCGAGCTAGCCTCTCTATTCCGCAGCCGGGGCATCGAAATCGATGTGATCGAAGCTTCCGAGCGGCCGATGGGCCGCGCACTATCGCCGATGACGAGTGAGTATTTCCGAAGGTTTCACACAGAAGCCGGAGTCCGCTTCCGGTTACGCAACGTTGTCCAATCGGTCGGCTACGATGTGGCTCGCCAGGTGGTCACGCTTTCCGATGGCACGACGATCAACACGGATGCGATCATCATGGCGACCGGTGTATTGCCCAATGACGCGTTGGCCGCCACCGCCGGGCTGAAGGTAAGCAACGGCGTCGTGGTTGACGCGCAACTCCGCACCAGCGATCCGACGATTTCTGCGATCGGCGACTGCGCCGCTCATCCGAATCCGTTCTGCAATGGTCTCGTGCGGTTGGAATCTGTGCAGAACGCAATCGACCAAGCGCGCTACGTCGCTGCCCGGCTGATCGGATCGGCTGCCCCTTACCGGAGCCTACCGTGGTTTTGGTCCAACCAGGGCAGCGCCCGACTGCAGATTGCCGGATTTGCTGCTGATGCCGATAATGCGGTGCTGCGTGGTAAACCGGAAAGCGGCGCGTTCTCAGTGTTTCTCTATAGAGGAGAGCGGCTGATTGCGGTTGAAAGCGTCAATAAGCCCAGCGATCACGTGGCTGCGCGGCGCATCCTGTCGGGCGGTCTGTCGGTACCGAAGTCCATGGCCGCTGAAACCAGCGCAGACCTAAAGCAATTCGCCGGCGCGGCTGTGCTACGCGAAGTGTCCACGGTCGCCCAGCCACGCGCTTAGTTGAGAATTGATCGCGCGTTTTCGCCCCGTATCTTGCAAGGTTCCGACGATTGCGGCGACGCGCAAGGCCGCAGTATGGTCCGCTTCGAGGCGGCCGGCGCTACGCTCCTGTATCTTCCGCCCTACAGTCCCGACTTCAATCCGATCGAGAACGCCTTCGCCAAGCTCAAAGCACATTTGCGAAAAAGCCGCCGAGCGCACCGTCGGCGGCCTTTGGGATGCAGTCGGGCGCATCATCGACACCTACACGCCCGCAGAATCCACAAACTACTTCACTGCCGCAGGCTACTTCCAACCTGATCGGCTAACGCTCTAGGTGTGAGCTTTCAGGAGGTTGTCCATCCGGTCCGGAACGAGGAAGCTGAAGTTGTCGAAGCTTTAGCCACTCCCCGGAGGACCGAATGGACACCCATAAGAATGCGCCTCTGACGCCGAAAGGTCGAGTGGCGATGGTGCGCAGCGTGGTTGAGGGTGGGCTCACGAAGGGGGCAGCCGCGCTCCAGTTCAACGTCACAGCGAAGACGGTCGCCAAATGGGTGAAGCGCTTCCGGGGGGAAGGTGTTGATGGGTTGCGTGATCGCTCATCACGGCCTCATTCATCGCCGAGCCAAACCCTGCCTGCCACCTGCACAGCAGTCGAGGCGTTGCGCCGGCAGCGTTATGTTGGCAAGCAGATCGCGGCCGAGCTTGGCATCTCTCCGGCGACCGTCAGTCGCATCCTGCGGCGGAAGGGATTGAACCGGTTGCGCAATTTGGAACCGGCCGAGCCGGTACGGCGCTATGAGCGTGAACATCCTGGCGAACTGATCCACCTCGACATCAAAAAGCTAGGCAAGTTCAACCAGGTGGGCCATCGCATCACCGGCGATCGAACAGGTCAGAGCAACCTGCGCGCCCGCGGCGAAGGGCCCGGCTGGGAATACGTCCACGTCTGCATCGACGACGCTTCCCGGATTGCCTTCAGCAAGGTCATGAAGAGCGAGCGACAGGGCTGTGCCGTCGCCTTCCTCAAGGCCGCGGTTGCCTACTACGCGAGCCTGGGCGTCAAGGTCGAGCGGGTGATGACCGACAACGGCTCTTGCTACAAATCCTTTGCTTTCCGCAAAGCCTGCAAGCGCCTCGGCCTCAAGCACCTCCGCACCAAGCCGTATACGCCCAAGACCAACGGCAAGGCCGAGCGCTTCATCCAAACCAGCTTGCGCGAATGGGCCTACGCACGCGCTTACAACACCTCAAAAGAACGAGCCGCCGAGCTGCCGAGATGGCCCCACCGCTACAATTGGCACCGGCCTCATGGCAGTATCGGCTCGATGCCACCTATCAGCAGACTCGCTCTAACCAGGAACAACCTCTTGAGGCTCCACAAAGCTCAGGGATCAGCACCTTGTCAACATAGGTCTCGAAGGTGGCCCGCCGGCCTCCAATCCGGTGACCAGCTTGAATCACCAAACGATTCAGTCAGATGGGCCAACGCTCTAAGTGTTTATGCGGCTAAGAGCTATCTCGCGCGCCAAGGCTAGATCGAGAAATACAGACCGGTTGTTCGTCACGCATGTTGAGGATTTCGCTTACAGCAGGCCTCCGGACCACGCCTCGGCACTCGGTCGACTGATGTCGCGCCGCTACGAGTGCGGCAGCGTAGTTGCCCAGATCGAGGCGGTGCGAAGCGGCCATGGTGTTGGCATCTTGCACGACTACGCTGCCCATCGATATCCTGAGCCTATCACAATAAAGGCGGGACAGATGTTAGCACCTGATTACGCGCAACATCTGCCGCGCGGTTGGGGTTGACGCCGTGGCAACGTTCGACTGGTGGAAAACAAAAGCAATATCGAAAATGGATGAACGCGTCGATCTTGCGTCTCGTCTTCGTTGTCAATTGCGCTCCGTATATCAAACGGGGCACCCTCTCCAACTAAGCACGAGGTCCCAAAATCGAGGTCCATTTCAGCTTCGGCGCAACGAAGCCGCGTTAAAGCGAGGTGCTGAATCCGTCGAAGCCCCCTCGACGCACTAAATGTTGGTGCGAGACTTCCTGTCCCTTGCAGTTTGAATAGCTCCTTGCAATCGAGTAAGATGAGGCGCTGAAAGGAATGGTCAACGATGGAAACCGTGGTGAATGTCGGCGATCTGCGCAAGTTGGCGAAGAAGCGACTGCCCAAGGTCTGCTATGACTTTATCGAAGGCGGCACCGACGACGAGGTCGGGCTTATCACCAATGAACAGGCTTTTCGCCAGGCCCGCATCGTCCCGCGCTATTTGGTTGATGTTAGCGTGCGAGACCAGTCGACGACGCTATTCGGCCGAGGTTATTCGAGTCCAATCGGGATCGCTCCGACCGGGCTGGGCGACCTATTCCGCCGCGGTGCCGACTTAATGCTGGCTGAGGCGGCGTGCCAGGCGAACGTCCCGTTCATCATGTCGGGCCACAGCTCGAGCTTGATCGAGGATCTCGGCAGGCTGGCACCTAACCATGGTTGGTACCAAATTTACACGGCCGTCGATCCGTCGATCTCGGAAGACATGATTAAGCGGGTAAGGGAAGCCGGACTAAAGACTCTGGTCCTCACCGTCGACGTGCCGGAAACCTCCAATCGTGAACGCAGTATCCGGAACGGCTGGGGCCCATCGCGAAAGTTGACCTGGAACACGAAATTGGAAGCGATGCGCCATCCGGCCTGGATGCTGGAATGGTTGCAGCACGGCACGCCGTATTTCGGCAATTGGACGCGGTACGTTAGTGAAAACGCCCCTCCCAAAGCGGTGGCTGATTTCGTCAGCAGTCAATCCCGCGCACCGATGACGTGGAAAAATGTCGAACGTTATCGCGAACTGTGGAAAGGCAATTTCGTCCTCAAAGGAATAATGGACCCCGATGATGCTGTCCGCGCGCAATCGCTTGGCGTCGATGGTATCATCGTCTCCAATCATGGCGGGCGCCAACTCGACAATGCGCCGTCCCCTCTTGAAGTTCTGCCCGCGATCTGCAGGGCAGTAGGTGACACGATGACCGTGATGCTCGACGGCGGTATTCGTCGTGGTCTTCACGCGCTGATCGCCATCTGCGCAGGCGCCAAGTTCGTTTTCCAAGGCCGGCCGACCCTGTACGGCGTGACAGCCGGCGGAGTGACGGGGGCTGCAAAGGTGTTAGAGATTTTCCGTCGCGAAATCGACATCAGCATGGCCCAAATCGGCGCGGCCAAGATCGCAGATCTTGGCCCGCAGTTCCTGATGTGGAGAGACGAGGGGAATTTGCACCCCAAGCGGCGCTGAGGGATACGGACGGTCGATTTTGCTTCACGGCAAAGAATTGATAATCCGCATTACGCACGTAGCGACCTCCCCGACGACGGAACCGCGCGACATTCAGGGGTTCTTCCGCACATTTGGTGCAGGGTGCAGGATTCACGGACAGTGCGAATAAGGGCATAAGGTCGGAATCGCAGTCGACGCCCGTGATTCGCCTTGCTCCAAGCCTTCCGCTCACTGGTTTCCTCCGAGCTTTCGATTGTCGAGATCCTTCCCCAGACCGACAGGGTGGTGCTCGTGGCTCGGCCGAAGTCAGCGGTCTCGCTCTGTCCCTATTGCGGCTGCCAGACGGGTCGCGTCCACAGCCATTACGTGCGACGCTTAGCCGATCTGCCCTGGCAGGGTCGGGTTGTCGAGATCCGGCTTCACGCGCGACGGTTTCGATGCGCGAATCTGCAATGCCCGCGTCGGATATTCACCGAGCGGCTACCGGCAACGGTGCGGCCGAAAGCAAGACGCACAACCCGCCTCGGCGAGAGCCAACTGGCGATCGGCTTTGCGGTCGGCGGAGAGCCCGGCTGGCGCCTGGCGCGCAAACTGGCCATGCCGGTCAGCGGCGACACCTTGCTCCGAATGATTCACTCGGCCCCGTTGCCGGATTTCGTTGCTCCGACCGTCGTCGGAATCGACGATTGGGCTTGGCGTCGT
>NZ_JARFML010000076.1 GCF_029167105.1 Bradyrhizobium yuanmingense
CGAGACCCGGCTCGATGGTTCGGTTCTCGACCGCGAAAGAGCCGCCAGCGCTTCAATCTCATCGTCGGTCATCGCCAATTCGACCGCTTGCCGCCATCCTGCCATGAAACCGCTCCTCGTTGCGCCAACCGCAACCGAGGAATCCGCCAACACTCAATCAGTTCCAGCGCAGGCTTCTTGGAATCGATCGTCTAGTCGTATGGTCGACCGACAGGTCGCATTTGACTACGCTGGCGGGCACCAGATTGCCGCCTCTCACGACCGGACAGCGCTTGCGACCGCCCACCGAGAGCGTGACTGCCCGGTCAGCCCCAAAGATCGTAAGAGAGACACCAGCGATATCGGATACGTACACTGTGAACACATCGACCTGATCGTCTGCCCGAGCCGGAGCTGCATCGACGTGTTCGCGCAAGTGGTGGATCTCTGATGAAAGTGCGCCCACGGTCTTGTCAGCAGCGTTGGCGACTATTATCCGGCGAAAACCGTCCGTTGTCCTATCAAGGACGCCGATATCGTTCGTGAGAGAAGCCCCCGAGAGCCTCATAACAACAGCGGACGCGCGAACGAAAAGATCCGAAAACGATATCTGTCTATTCTTAGGACGTGTCGCGTTGATCTCATCGAGCAGGGATAGGAGCGCGTCAATTTCGATTTCTGTCTCGTAGTGAAATTGAGGTTCAGCTGCGCCGCGCGAACGCGCTGGTTCTGCGCTTAGGATAGCGGCGTGGTTCGCTGTTCGATTCGAGATCGGCTCCGCTGCTGTTCCGCCGGATGTCGAACCAAGCGCGGCGCTCGCCGCTTGCACGTCAACCTTCACGATTCGTCCACGTGGACCGCTTCCGGTCAACCCGAACAGATCGATCCCGTTCTCGAGAGCGATGCGCCGCGCCAGCGGTGAGGCCATGATACGTGATGATTGAGCACAGGATGGTTTGGCAATAGAAGGTGGCGCAAACGCAACGGGAACGACGCTCGAGACGTTGGTCGCCGCGTGGGCCTCCTGCAAGTGCAAAACAGCGATCGTCTGATGGACGTCAGCGCTGTTACCTGGCTCGACAAGGATTTCCTTCAGGCGCCCTGATACCTCGGCAGTCAGCTCGACGACCGTCTTGTCCGTCTCCACTTCGGCAATCGGTTCGCCTAGTTCCACCTGGTCCCCGACTGATTTGAGCCATCTCGCGATCACACCCGACTCCATTCCAGCGGAAAGGGACGGCAGAATGATATTCATAGCGAATTTTTCTCGTCCACTCAGGCGACTGCCCGAAGCCCTTGGGCGACGAGCATTTCCTGGAGAGCAGTGGTGATGTCGCCAGGCCGGGCGCAAGCTGCCGCTTCGAGCACTTTCGAAATGCTTGGTGAAGCATCAGCCCCGTGCACGCGCTGGATTGGCTGGTCCAGCCAGTCGAACAGGCGTCGCTGCGCCTCATCTGCGAGCCATCCGCCATAAGACGTTCCCGCCGCTCCCTGCTCGACAATCAAGAGATTGTTGGTCTTGCGCACAGACGCTTCGATGGTTTGCCAATCCACACTAGCCCGATCGAGGCTGCGCAGATCTATGATTTCCGCGTCAATCCCATGCTCATCTGCAAGCTGTACCGTCGTACGGACCATCGAAAGATAGGTCAGGATCGTCATGCGGCTGCCGGTTCGCACAATTTTGGCTTTGCCCAGTGGAATGTAGAAATCAAGGTCTTCTGTAGGGGTGGAACCCGTAGAACTGTACAGGTCGACATGTTCCAGAACCAGAACCGGGTCGTTGCACAAGAGCGCAGAATTCATCAGTCCGACATAGTCGAACGGCGTTGACGGTGCCACTATTCGCCAGCCCGGAGCGGTGGCGAATATGCCAGCCGGGTCCATTGAGTGCTGAGATCCATAGCCGGTGCCCATGGCCACCTTGGTTCTCAGCACCAGGGGCATTGCATTCCCGCCTCCAAACATGTGACGTGCCTTGCCGATCTGGTTGAAGACCTGGTCAGCAGCAACCCACACAAAGTCGGGATACATGAACTCGATGACCGGGCGGACACGCCCGTCGGCCGCCATGCCACCGGCAAGACCGGTGAATGCATTCTCGCAAATCGGTGTACCTAAACATCGATCGGGATATTTTCGTGCGAGGCCGCGCGTTGCGCCATTAGTGCCACCTTTCAGTCGATGGATATCTTCTCCCATCACGACGATGCGTGGATCTGTCGCCATCCTTCGGTCCATGACGTCAGCAATTGTATCAACGAACTTCACACCAGGTTTCAGCTGGCCACCAAACGTTTCCTCTTCCTCGAAGCGGACATGATCGAATTCTTCAAGATTGCCGCGCACTCCAAAATCCCGGAAACTCTCATCAGGCCAAAGTGACGGGACAATCCGTCGTTTCCCCTCAGATGTCTCGATCAGTTCGGATGCGATAGCGTTCATCATCTCAAGCGCTTGATCGCGGAGCCGAGCAATAGCGCCTTCACCGAGGATCTGACGCTCGAGCAGATGCTGTGCGGCCTGTATCAGTGGATCGCGCGCGCGCCATTGCGCCTCCTCCTGCTTCGTTCGGTAACCGAAGGCTGACCCGGGCAATGCACCGTTCTGGTGGAAGAAGCGGTAAACGTCTGCTTCAATGATGGTGGGGCCGTGACCTGTGCGCATGTGTGCGTTGGCTTCCTCGCTTGCGAGATAGACCGCAAGCGGGTCCATACCGTCGACCTTGAATGATGATATGCCAAATGCGAGTCCGCGCGACGACAATCTGGTTTCTGCGGTTGACTCTGCCACGGTTGTCGAGACCGCGTATCCGTTGTTCTCGATGAAGAAGCAAATCGGCAGCTTCCAAGCTGCCGCAATATTCATAGTCTCGAGGACTGAACCGATATTGACTGCGCCATCGCCGAAGAAAGTGTACACCACGTTGCCAGTGTTAAAATGGCGATGGACCCATGCCGCGCCGGCTGCAATTGGAACGCCGCCACCCACGATGGCATTGGTGCCAAGGTTGCCTGACTCTGGCCAGCGCAGATGCATCGAACCGCCGCGCCCTTTGCAGAAGCCTTGGGCAAGCCCGAGGATTTCGGCGAGCGTTCGTTTGGCAAGATGCCGAACCTCCCCGCTGAATGGCTCTTGGTAATCGATACCATCCCGCTCCACAAAGCAAAGTGCTTTGGCAAGAAACTGGTGGTGAGCTCTGTGCGAGCCATTGACTTGGTCACCTGGACGCATGGCGATAGCCGAACCGACAGCGCCGCCCTCCTGACCGATGGCGGAATGTGCCGGACCATGAACGAGCCCTTGAGCTGCTAGTTCCAGCACCTTCTCTTCGAAGGCACGAATCAAGTGCATCTGCGTCAGCATCGTGGTGCCCAGTTCAGGCTCTAGTGCGGCCCAATCATCCCGGGACGCCTTGATCTCTCGCCAAGGCGCCAATGGCTTGAGGTCTTTATATTCCGGCATTTCCTGTCTCCCTGAACCGACGCAGCCGGCGGGGCCTGCTGTCTCAACTGGCAATATAAAGGCCGCCATTCACATGCAGTGTCTCGGCTGTAATGAAGCTGGCGGCATCCGAACAGAGAAAAGCCGCGGCTTCGGCGATCTCCATAGACGTACCGAGGCGTTTCAACGGTGTTTGTTCGATCAATTGACGACCGTTCGCGGCGATCAGCGACGAGACCATCAGCGTTTCGATGAGGCCGGGAGAGACCGCATTCACCCGGATGCGCGGTGCCAGCTCGAGCGCCAACGTGCGCGTCAGCGTCAAAACGCCGCCTTTGGCGGCGGCATAGTGGCCATGCCTGAAGCTACCTTTGTGGCCAGCCATTGATGCGATGGTTACAATGGCGCCGGCCTCGCGCAGAAAGGGTGTTGCCGCGCGCACGGTGTAGAAGACGCCGTCAAGGTTGATGCGAATGAGCTTTGACCATTCGGCGTCCGTCATATCGGAGAGCGCCTGTTCCAGGTAAAGTCCAGCACCGGGGCTTAGAAAGTCGATACCCCCGAAGGTCTTCGCAGCAAGCTCAACGACCGATTGCGCCTGCTGTGAAGAAGAGACGTCATGAGCCAGCGCGACGACCCGGTTTCCTTGAGGGTCCAGTCGCTTGGCAGTTGCCTCGATGGCCGAGAAGTTAAGATCCGTAAGGACCAGATTGGCGCCATAGCGGTAAAAAAGCTCCGCACAAGCACCTGATATCCCCCCGCCTGCGCCGGTTATTAGCGCTGTCTTGCCCGAAAAATCGTATGACATGATCCCCCGAGAGATCGTCGTAAGTCCAGAGCCAATCGTCGTAAGTCCAGAGCCATACGTGTGACAGCATGTGCTGGTGTCGGTCAGAGCCTTCCGCGGCCCATGCAGGAAGTGTCGGCTAGGATGTGAGCCGCTGACCGTAGTGTGGAGCAAAGTGCGTTGAGGCGCTCCAGGTGACTAGGCTGACGATTCAGTCCTCATCAAAGCGAAAACGGGGATGTCCCGGACCGCTCACGATGCATCCCGCCGTTGGCGTAGCGAAATGTGCCGTCATCAGCTTCGTGGGCGTGTCGACGCAGCGCGCAATCAGGTCCCGTAGGGTTTGGGTCGCCGCCGCGGCGTCGTAACCGGCGTTGAGCCAATCGGGTCGCGCGAGCTGGATGGGATGGTGGATGGCGTCACCGCTGAAGATCGCATCCTGGAACTGCGAGCAAAGGTAAAGGCCGCAATGGTGTCTGGTGTGACCGTGGAGGGGCATGTAGCGCACCTCGTCCGGCATTTCGCTCTCGAAGACATGGTCATCTTCCACGAACATCGCCAAACCGCGGTCCACCACAGGCAATACGCTGTCGTCCCACGCAAGCTTGCGGTACGGCTTAACCGTCCCCGCCCCAATGGCCTCCCGCCACCATTTGAATTCACCTTTGCTGATCAGGTAACGAGCGTTGGGGAAGGTAGGGACCCACTCGCCGTTGAGCAACCGCGTATTCCAGCCGATGTGGTCGGCGTGGAGATGCGAGCACATGACAAAGTCGACCTGCTCGGGAAGCACGCCTGCGCGCGCCAGGCGCTCGAGGAAGGGGTTCTGCAAACGATGCCATGTCGGCTCATACGAACGCTCCTTGTCATTGCCGCAGCACGTATCGAACAGGATCGTATGGTGTCGCGTGCGTATCAGATACGCATGCATGCTCATTTTCAGATCTAGAGTCCCCTCCTCCATGTGACGGGGCCCGAGCCAGTGCAGATGCTCCGCAGCTTCTTCCTTCGTCACGCCCGCCAGCAGATAGTCTGGGGCGATCGTGAAATCAAATTCGCTGATCATATCGACGCGAATGTCCCCGAAGACCTGGGTTTTCATGCTGCAGCTCCTTTCGCTCGAAGCGCAGCGATCTCGTCTTCTTTAAATCCGAATTGCGCAAGCACCTCGTTCGTATGCTCCCCCATCAACGGAGCACGCCTCGTCGGCTTGTCCCCCACACCCATCTGGACCGCTTTGCTCATGCTTTTGTACTTGCCGACGATCGGGTGGTCGTGCTCGACGACGAGCCCTTCCGCCAGGACTTGGGGATGGTCGAACATCTCATTAATCGATCGGACTGCGATGGCGGGGACCTTGCCAAGCATCAGTTGCTCCCATTCGCCGGCAGTGTGCTTCTTTAGGCCTTCCCTGATCAGCGGCTTGATTTCTTCCCTTAGCGCGGTCCGCTTCTTGAGCGTGTCGAACCGCGGGTCCTCCAGCAGCTCCGGAAAACCGAGAAATTCACAAAGGCTCTTCCAAAAGGCCGGTGTGGTGGCCTGCAGGTAGATGTAGCCTTCCTTGGCGGGATAGATGCCCGAGTAGCTCGCTCCCCACCAACGGTCCACGTCGCGAGGCTCGCTGTCGGCCCATATGAACTGGCCCGCCTGCATTGTAATAGCAGACCGCATAAGAGAGGTCCTCACATGCTGTCCTTCGCCTGTCCGCAGCCGATGGACGAGTGCTGACAAGATTGCGATGGTGGTCATAGATGCCGTGTAATAGTCGATGATCGAACCATTCAGGATCTGCGGCGCTCCCTCGCCGCCCTGCATAGCGGCCAGGCCGGTGAAGCACTGCAGCATCGTATCGTAGCCGGGATGATTCCGCAGCGGCCCGTCTTCATTTTCGCCGTAACCCGTCAGCGAACAGTAGATGAGATCGGGGCGACGGCTTTTTAGTGTCTCGTAATCGATCCCAAGCCTGCGAGGCACGGACGGGCGAAAGTTGTGCACTACGACATCGGCCTTCGCCACCAGCCGATAGAATGCGGCCAGCCCTTCGGGCTCTTTCAGATTGAGCACCATCGAACGCTTGTTCCTGTTTGTTCCAAGAAAGGTCCGGTTGTCTTCTGCTAAGGTGGATGGATATTGCCGCGTGGCGTCCCCGCCCGGAGGCTCAATCTTGATGATGTCGGCGCCCACGTCGCCGAGTAAAGCACACCCATATGGCCCAGCCATATATTGGGTGAGATCCAGAACAACTATTCCTTGCAGGGCTTCCGGCATTTTTGGCTCTCGTGCTCGAGTGTGATGCGACATGGAAAGACTATTACGGCCCGACGCGCGGACGACTGCTCGGCATCTGCAGTATCAATAGGCTGGAATTTCGACGGCCGGGACGTCGCGAACGTCAATACCGGCCGCCTCAGCCTTCTTGATTACATCCATGGCCGCCCTAAGGTTGGCGTAATCGAGAAGCTTTGACTTGTAGCGAATCGCGGCATGGCCACGGGCGATCCCCTCCGCAAGAGCTGAAATGATTTCGCGCGCCTCATCCACCTCCTTCTGCGAGGGCGAGTAGACCTCATTGATGATGGGGATGTGGCTGGGGTGGATTGCCGAGGCAAAGGATGCGCCCATGCGTTTCGACTTTTTTCCGAACCGCCGCACCATCTCAAGATCATCCAACTGCCCGCACATCGCCCCTTCGATGTGCACGATCCCGGCGGCCCGCGCCTGCAATACAGAGTACGCCCCGAAAGCTACTCCTTCGAGGGCGTCATCGTCCTCGAACTGCAGGCCGAGAGAGCGGCCCCCATCCCCTTGAGGGTTCGGCCCGGTCGCGGACCCCGCCCGCTTTATGCGCTGCGACGCCATGCAGATGTCGTAGAGCCGGTACATCGCCACGGCCGTTTCCGGATACGGGCAGACTTCGATTGCGCCGAGAGGCAGGCCGCGCGAACGCTCCAGCTCCCCCAGGACAAGGTCGAGGGCCGCGACATCCTCTGGGCCCTCAGTCTTGGACAACATCACCCCGTTGAGGCCCTCGACGACCACGGCACTCAGATCATCTACCAGGCACCCCGTCCGCCAGGCGTTGAGCCTCACGAACAGCCCAACTGGTTTGATCCTCAGCTCTTTGATGGCTTCGGTGACCGCAATGCGCGCCGCCGGCTTCTCCGTGATGCCGACCGAGTCCTCCAGATCAAGGATCAGCGCGTCAGGGCCATATTTCGGCGCCTTCAACATCCAGTCGAGCTTGTGTCCAGGGACGAAGAGCATCGAGCGATAACACTTAGCGTCTCGAAACGTCTGAGGCATACGGCTCCCTTAAAGTCTCAACTTGTTGATCGTTGTTTCTTATAACGAGCCTGTCCGCGTGATTTGATGAAATTGGCAGCACTTGAAGCCGAATTTCGGCGCTGAAGACGGTGTCCTCAAAGGATTTTCACGAGTTGGTCGATGATGTAGTCGGGAAGCAGTTTGCACCGGCCTTATCTGCCTCAATCCGCGGCAATCGCGAAATAGCGGATCAATTCACGCTGCTAATTCTGATTTTCTGACCGTAAACTCGGCCAATCTGCCAGCGATTAGGGTATTCAGGACTGCGTCTCGGAAACTTTCACCTCAATGAGAAGTTCGCTATCGTGCAAGCCGCAACGCCCCAGCCCATGGTGGACAGACAGACTTTCTGAGATGTTGAAAGATGCTATCGCAGGCTGATCGGCGCGCAGTTCTTGTTGTCGAAGCAGTAGGTGCTCGTCAGCATGGTCGGGTGCTGTAGCGAACGTGGCCGCCGGCGACGAAATCGTCCTGCAAGATGTCCGCTCGACCAAGCCGCACGATGGGAAGAACGCTATCGTTGTAGGCGCCTGTCTACTGAAGGGGCCGCGGTCCAAGCTCACCGTACCCGAGCTCACGGACAGCTTCCGCTAAGCGCGCTAAATCCCTAGCGGGTCCCCGCGCGCTTTACACGGAACCTACTGCCACTCCAAAGTGCCGTCGTTTGCCTGTGAGGTCAGAACAGCGCTGTGACGTCCGCTGTGAAGGGGCGGAGCGCAGAGCTCATCCGATGTCGATCGGTTGTTCATAGAGATGATCGTGCATAGATGGAGGCGGAACGGAAGTAAGTCGGTGATCAAGCTCAGATGCGCGGGTTGGCTACCGGATTGCCGCTTGGGCGTCCGAGGCCTGCTCCTACTGCGGGCGTCGGCGCTCTTGCAGCTTCTGACGGGCATTCGCTCTGCCGTGGTCCCGCCTCTGCCCATGCACGATGATAAGAAGAGGGCCTGATCAGGACTGCCTGTATTTGCCTTGAAATTGCGAAGAACCCGACCAGTTCACGGCCGATAGCAGTGCAGGCTACTCGTTGACTTGCCACACGCAACCAGATGCGCTTTCGACCGATACGTGACGAACACGTTCGTTGCCGGCCTTGGTGACGCCGCCTCGCCTGGCGGATTTTCCCGTCGATCGGTCGCCTAGCAACGGGGCCTCCATAACCCGTAAGTTGATGTGCTTCTCAAAACGGCTTACGTCACCAACCTCAATGTGACGGCGACGATCAGATCGATGCCTCGCAACGTTTGAAGTGCTCGCACGAGCCGGCTCCAGAGATCAAGCCGAGACGAACTCTTTTGATCGTGCGTTCCAGTCGAGCGACCCTGTTCTGCCAGCGCAGATAGCGCATCGTCCAACCCTTCTTGCGGAAATGGGTGCGGCCGTTACTTGAGCATGAAAACGCTCACCTCTTGCCGGTGGACCCGCAATGCCTCGCTGCCGCCGGGGGCGAACGAGATCTCGCGTGGCTTCATGGCCTTCATCGGGAACCCATACTGCTGTATCTGATCCATCAAGTCGAGGCTGGCGAAGTTGGCCGGCGCGTAGCGACCGAGCGAGAGAAACGGCGTCCCGACAATTCGTCTTCGCGATCGTCCGGCATCCTTCGGACAGCTTGGCGCTACCACCATGCCTCGTGGCGGAGCGACCGGATTAGACGATAAAGACCTTAGTCCGTCAGGCCAGCCGCGTAACAGAAATGGACGCGGTCAAACCGGTTGGCGATCCGCACTATGACACGGCGCATGTCGGCGGCCGAAGCATCGACCTCACCGAAGAACCGAACCCTCCCTCTCAGTCTGCGTCCGCAATCGGGGACGATGTTTCTTAGCTTGGCCACATCGATTCCGACAAACGCTTCGCTATAATTTGTCTCGGCTCGTTGTCTGTGATGAGGTCGGCTCGGATCCGCTCAAGCAACCATCATACGCGCCGTGTAGGGAGCCGCCTCAGCGGCAGAGGCGAACATACAGTCTTACGGACATGAGACGTCGGCATGGTCGAGGAGGTGATCGCTGCCTAAGATGCGTAGCGGCGTATCATTGCCGAAATGGCACGCGCCGCAGGCCGGTGACGTCACGGTCGCGCCAGCGCGCAGGAGTGTTCGCAGGACGCCGTTCTCGAAAGCGTCTCGTAGTACATTCGATGATATCGGTGTCACGACAAGTCGTACATCAGGCGAAATCTTCCGGGAGCTTGAGATCCTCCATCCTTCCACCTGAGCATGACCCGATGTACGCTGCCTGCACTGTTGTCCTTCTCACCTCACTGAGGGGCTGAATCTTCGAAATGTCTCCAGGCCCAGAAACCAACGGTTCGAACGTAGACAAGTCGTATGTGTAGGAGGCGACGTAATTGGCGTCTCGGTCCGGTCATCGGTTCGAAGGGTTCTCTCGCCCTAGGCCGCAAGTAGTCGAGAAGCCTCTGGTGGTACCGAGGCTCATAGCGCCAATGTGGTTCGAACCGTTCGCCACGCCCATGCGCACGTCAATAGGTAGTGACTGCAACCCCGGCCCACCGAACTCAAGCACACGACTATCAGCTCGGCCACGAAGTGAGCTGCTGCCGCTTTGATGGACACCCGGTTAAGCTAATCCCAGCTTGCGCTCGAACTCAACCGGGCTGAGATAGCCGATGGTCGAATGCCTGCGGGTCGTGTTGTAAAATCTCTCGATGTAGTCGAACACATCGGCGCGTGCCTCATCTCTGGTTCGATAGATCTTGTTGGCCGTACGCTCGGTCTTGAGCGAGGAGAAGAAGCTCTCCATCGCCGCGTTGTCCCAGACGTTGCCGGAGCGGCTCATGCTGCAAACGATGCCGTGGTCGGCCATCAGGCGCTGGAACTGTTCGCTGGTGTACTGGCTACCCTGGTCGGAGTGATGCAACAGCGCATCCGGCTTGCCGCGCCGCCAGACGGCCATCAACAATGCGTCCGTCACGAGCTGCGCCGTCATGGCGGCACTCATCGACCAGCCCACCACGCGGCGTGAGAACAGGTCGATCACCGCTGCCACATAGAGCCAGCCTTCGGCCGTCCAGAGATAGGTGAAGGCGGCGATCCATTTCTGGTTCGGACGCTCGGCAGCGAACTGCCGGTCCAGAAGGTTGGCCGGCACCGTCTCGAGCTGTCGATCGCCGCTGTCCTTCGGCAAGCACCGACGTCGCGGCCGTGCCTTCAAGCCTTGCAGGCGCATCAGCCGCTCAATGCGGTGCAGGCCGCAATCCGCCCCGTCGGCGAGCAGGTCACGCCACACCCGGCGTGCGCCATAGGTGCGGTCGCTGGCGGCGAAGCTGGCCTTGACCCTGCCGCCGAGCTCCTCGTCGCTGCGGAATCTGGCGCTGGGAGAGCGGTTCAGCCAGGCATGGAAGCCCGACCGCAACACTCCCAGCGCATCGCATAGCCATGCCACCGGCCAGATCGTCCGGTGCTTCGCGACGAAGGCGAACTTCATGTCGCTTCCTTCGCGAAGTAGGCTGCGGCCTTTTTTAGGATATCTCGCTCGGCCTTCAGCTTGGCGACCTCACGGCGCAGCCGCTCGATCTCTTGCTGCTCGGGCTTCATCTGCCCATGGCCGGGGAACGCCTGTACCGGGTCAGAGCCGAACTCCTTCACCCATTTGCGCAGTACGTTCTCATGAACGCCCAGGTCGCGACCGGCTTGCGCCACCGACACCCCGCGCTCCCTGACAAGCTTGACCGCTTCGATCTTGAACTCTCGGCTGAACTTCCGTCTCTGCATGACCAACCTCCGGCTTGATAAAACACCCAATCTCGGTGTGCGCAATCCGATGCAAGCCGGCCACTGATTCCGACGCAATCCGGCCACCGATTCCGACGGAAGTCGGCCACCCATTCCGATCGAAGCCGGCCCCCTGTTGAGACCGGCCTGACGCTCTCGAAGACG
>NZ_JARFML010000077.1 GCF_029167105.1 Bradyrhizobium yuanmingense
AGGCGGAAGATGTTATCCAGGATCTTGGCGTTGTTCGGCTCCTGCTCGAACTTCACCAGCTGATTGTCCACGGTGTCCAGGCTCTCGCTGGTCTCCGTCAGAAACTCCCGCAACAGATCATCCATGAGCTACGCCTTACTGACCCGGGCCGCAAACGCGACGTCCGAGCCACCCTTGGCACGGACGGACGCCCTATTTTGGATCGTTAGACATCCCCTTTCACAGTCCCGTTAATTTCATCCTCCGTGCTACTACGGATTTTGAAGAGAAGTTTGCGGTTCTGCCGCGTGTTGCAGCGCTTTTCGGCAGAACCATCCCCGCGCCGCAACGGCGGGAGCCGCACGGTGAACGAGCCGCCAATTGCGCGGCGAGACGCGTGGGAAAGGCCTGCTCGTGAAGAACGATAGAGCTGGCCCGCAGGCGGTTGGGGCGAGCCGCGCGCAACCGGCGGCGCTCTCGTCGCGCGCGTTCTTGGGCGTTGCCGCGATTTGCGCGTCTAGGCTCGAGGTAAACGAAGCGTTACCCCGCCGGGAAAGCGGCTCGTGTCGCGCTAACCGAACTGCACAGCCGTGGCAATGTCGGAGCGGCGGCGATGCTCTGCCAGGCAATCGTTGATGGCGGCGAGCAGCGCGTGCGGCGTGAACGGCTTGCGCAGACAGCGCGCGGCGCCGAACTCCAGCGCCATCCGCAGGAAGTCCGGCGCGGGCGAGTTCAAATTCACGAAGGCGTAGCCGGACATCGCGATCAGCGGAATGACCGGAGCCCGCTCGTGGAAAATCCGGATCGATTCGAACCCGCGCATGTGCGGCATGAAGATGTCGATGATCATCAGATCGAATTGCTTGTGCTCGAGGGCGCGCAGTCCGGCTTCACCGCCCTCGGCAATCGTCACCCGAAAATTGTTGCGCTGGAGGTAGACCTCGATGGCCATGCACACCATCGGGTCATCGTCGACGACGAGAATATGGCGCACATCGTCTCGCCCCAATTGTCCTTCCCGTTTCGGCGATTCAACAATTGAATCGTGGGGCATCCTTTCTCCTTTGCTTTCGATGAGAATGAAACGAACATTCTTGCAGAAGCGGTTGAGGCGACGCGAGCCGACCCGATGGCCAGCGCGACTGCAATGCCCTTCCGGCTCCTGAGGCCCCCTTGCCGTTTTTTCCTGCGCAATCGTTGCAGAACGGCGCCTCATCAACGAATCAGTGTGCGCCTCTTTAATTCCGCCGCAAATGAGACAGGCTGTCTGCCCTCTAACGGGTATATGGACGACGCCACAACCTTTAGATTAGTATTTGCGCGCCGCGCAACTGAATGACGAAGGCCGCCGCGCCCAGCGTCCATCGAACCCGCCGGATTGACCTCATGACCGTGAGCGGCCACCCGCCCAACCAGCTGCTGCAACTGCTCGATGCGGCGGATTTCGATCTGCTGCGTCGACACCTCGCGACGGTTGAAATGGTCAGCAAATCTGTCGTGGGCGAGGTCGGCACTGCACCGAGACATGTCTACTTCCCGCATGGTGGATGCGTTTCGATCAGGGTGAGCCTGTCTGAAGGACAGACGATCGAAATTGCGATGCTGGGCCGCGATAGCGTCGTGGGGGCCGGTGCGGCCCTCGCCGACGGCATCTCGCCGATGGACGCGGTTGTGCTGTTCCCAGGAGCTGCTTCCGTGATCGAAATCGGAGTTTTCCGTGCGGTCGCGACCGCAAGCGCACGCCTTCGCAAGCTGATGCTCCGCCACGAGCAGGTCATGCTCGCGCATGTGCAGCAATCGCTGCTCTGCAATACGCTGCATCCGGTCGAGGCGCGGCTCGCGCGTTGGCTGCTCCGCGCCCACGACCTGTCCGACGGCCAAATCCTGCCGCTGACCCAGGAGGCGCTGGCGCAGATGATCGGCGTCCGCCGCAACGCGATCTCGCTGGTCGCGCATGCGCTGCAGCGCGCCGGCATCATTCGCTACAGCCGCGGCCAGATCGAGATCGTCGATCCTAAGGCGCTGCTGGCGACGTCCTGCGGCTGCTATTCGGCGGTGAAGGCCCATCACCTGCGCCTGATGGGAGTCGTGGCGTGACGGGAGCACGATGCGATCCCTGTGTTCCGACGTGCACGCAGCGTCGACGCATCGCCAGGGCCGGACAACTTGTCTCAATTGCCAATATATCCCGCCACGAGGATGATGGAACTTACCCGCGCACCGCGTGAGTAGCGTTGCGATTCCCAGGTGCAAGGGTACGGAGGAGGCAGCTTTGGAAAGCATGGCGCGTCCGTCCAACGGTTTCCTGTCCGCATTGTCGGCAGACGATTATGAATTGATCCGCCCGCACCTGCGAACTGTGGATCTGCCCCACGGGGCGGTGCTGGTCGAGACCGGCGAGATGCTCGGGCGCGCCTATTTTCCTCACCGCGGCATCATCTCGCTGGTGGTTGAACTGGGCAAAGGCGAGCATGTGCAAGTCGCCATGATCGGCCGGGACAGCCTGCTCGGAACGCTCGCCATCGTGGGCGATGCGTGTGCGTTGAGCACCGCCATCGTGCTGGTTCCCGGCGCCGCCTCGGTGGTGGATCTGGACCGCCTGCGCATGGCCGCCGACCAGAGCAGCGTCATGCGCGCGCAGCTCACGCGTCACGGGCTCGCGGTCTATGCCCAGGTGCAGCAAACCGCGGGCTGCAACGCCGCCCATCCGGTGGAGTCGCGGCTGTCGCGCTGCCTGCTGCACACTCATGACATGTCAGGCGAGTCGCGGCTGCTGCTGACCCAGGAGACCATGGCCCAGATGATCGGGGCCCGGCGCAACAGCGTGTCGCTGGTCGCCAACTCCCTGCAGCAGGCCAATTTCATCCACTACAGCCGCGGACACATCCAGATCACCAACCTGGACGGGCTGCGCCAGACGGCGTGCGAATGCTACGCCGCCGTGAAGGCCCAGTACGACCGGCTGCTCGGCCCGCCCTGAACGCCGCGGTCGCTTGGTAAACCGCGGGCTAATGCCGGCCTGCAAACACCAGCCATCCTGCTACCAGAACTGAAATTCGAAGGCCGTACACACGCGACATGCCTCGCGCTGCGACGTGCCGCGCGACACGAATCGGGATGAGGCAGGCAAGGCCATGTTTGACGTCACCGTCGCGCCTGCGAAGGCGCTCGATGCCGAACCCGCGCGCGAGCCGCGCGCGTACGAAGCGCTGGTGCGCGAGATCGGCGAGGACGGTGCCGCCGAAGTGCGCGACGTGTTCTGGAGCGATACCTGCGCGCGCCTGCAATTGCTCCGCACGCTCTCGCCCGCGCAGCACCACGCCAGGATCGCGCGCGAAGCGCATTCGTTGAAGAGCGCGGCCGGAACGTTCGGCTATCTCAGGCTCGCAGCGCTGGCGCTGCGGCTGGAGAAAACCGCGGAAAGCCTCGGCGAGACCGAATTCCGCGCGCTACTGGACCTGATGGATGCGGCCTACGCCGCCGCGCATGCGCAGGAGCCGCAAGGCTAGACCCTTTTTCTTGCGCCCTCGTCATACGACTTCGCGAGAAGACGCTCCGAACTACCCGCGCGTGCATTCCCGCCGTACTTCTACGGTTGGCGATTTTCACAGATGGCTAATCATAGCTGGCGATAGTCCCGGAAAACCAGGAGGGTTTTCCATGTTCACCTACGAGACCGCAGACCAGAAGGAGGTTCGTCGCTTCCGGATCGCACAGTTCAACGGCCGGATGGCGACGGTGAAGGCCGGCGAGTCGACCGTGACCGGCTTCGTGCGCTCGGTGCTGGAGCAGGAATCGAGCATGCCTCCCCGCTGGACCATCACGATCATTCCGAGCGCGCCGAAGGAAGAGATCAAGCCGCTGCGTCCCACCTCGCGCGCACGTCCCTTCGCCGAAGATTATTTCTGAGCGCCACGGATTTCCCAACTTTCGAGATAGGCGTCGGGTCTCGCCCGACGGCGGGCGACGGGCCTGGCCTCAGTCGATCGAATGCAGCAGCGCCGCACGGACGAGGTCCGCGGTGTTGCGCGCACCGAGCTTGCGCATCGCCTCGGCGCGATGGCTCTCGAAAGTGCGCGGACTGATCTGCATGCGAAGCGCACCCTGCTTGTTCGAGTAGCCTTCGCTGATCAGCCTCAGCACCTCGCGCTCGCGCTTGGTCAGCCGCTTCTGGCCCGACGGGCCGAGCAGATCGGCGCTCGGCGGCCGCTGCACGCGGGCGGCCTTCGATTCTGCCTCTTCGGACGGGCTCGGCAAGCCGCCCTTGGAGCCGCCCTTGGGCGGGCCGGCGAGCTGCTTGACCAGGCCGCAAACGCGCTCGGTCTGGACCAGCGCGTTCTCCACCACCCGCTGCAAATAGGCGCGATCGCCGGTCGCGGGGACGAGCTGATCGCTGTGGTGCTTGATCTCGCCCATGTAGAGCAGCAGCGCGGTCAGGGGGCCGTTGAGCTCGCGGGCGATGGCAGCCGCCATTTCGTCGGCCGCCTTGGCACGCAAGGCGCTCAAGCGGGCGAAATCGGGCTCTTCGACTGAAGCAGCGCTGCTTTCGTGCCATGCCGACGGCCGCGAATCGATGGCCGTATCATTCTGTGACCCCATGTCACTCGTTTAGCGGAACCGGGGCGGGTCTGTGGTTAACTTTTTGCTCCGTAAGACTACGGTGATTTAGGCCGTATTGCGATAAAATGACGACTTAGGCACAATTTGTGCTTGCGCGATGCCGCACGCGACCATGCAGCGGTTGAGTTTTCTGCCGATCCTTGGCTGGGAAGGGGAAAGCTCCTCGGCGGCCACCTTGCTCCGACATCGGCCCCCCGGATTTTACGGATTAATTAACGGCGACTTGCTTCTCTAGGGAGGTTGAGAGCGCGCAAATGCCTCCACGCATTGGGCCCGCAAGCCCGCGGGCCCCGCTGCGAAAGATTGCGTGCCATGGACGAGATCGATCGGCTGTCGGAATTTCTGCAGAGGCTGACGCCGCTGTCGCGCAGCTGTCTGCTCAGCGAGCTCGAACGGCTCGAGCTGTGCGGCATCGAGATGCCGGGTTCGGCCGACATCCAGGCCCGCTTGCGTGCCGAATTCCGCAAGGACGGATCGACCCAGGTGCGCGCCACCAGCCCGTCGCGCTATTTCTTCGCGCCGCTCGAGCTGCTGCTGATCGACGGCGCGCCCGAGCATGCCAACATGGGGAGGATCTCGCGCAATACCCTCACCCCGATCTGGGAATGGATCTGCCGCGACCTGCTGCCGACCATGGCGCGCGACTACATCAAGGCGATCGGCGACCAGGTCGCGGCCAACAACCCGAAGGAAGTCCAGAAGATCGCCTCGACCTTCCAGATCAAGGTCGTCAAGGTCCTCGAGAGCACGCTCGCCTCGCCCGAGAGCGCCGAATCCGCACGCGCCAAGCTCGGGCAATATACGGCGTCACGCACCGCCTTCGACGACGTCGTGAAGATGCTGCACGTGTTGCGCGCCGGCGATGCACTGCCGAAGTTCAACGCGAAGCTGCCCGACAAGATCGCGAAGTTCGACGACGGCCAGGTCGCCCAGATCACCGCGCAGCTCGACGCCTTCAAGAAGGCCCATCCCCAGGCGCTGCCCTTCGCGCTGACGCTGGTGGCGCGACGCCTGAGGACGTCCTGGCAATTGGTGCGGCTTGCCACCAGGGCCGCTGCGAGCAAGGCTGCCGCAGACGTCGCCGCCACCCCCTATTCTAGCGTCGTTCACATGGTCCTCGACCGGCTCGACGACAAGCGCCTCGCGCTTCGTGTCGCACTCCGGCACAACCGGGTGCTGATCGCCCGCGACCTGCTCACCGAGATCTACGACACCGAGTATGCACTCAAGGTCCGCATCGACGGCATCGAGCAATGCGAATGGGGCGTCCGCCTCCAGCAATTGATGGACGCGATCGCGGCGCTGGTCTCCGCCGAGGTGAGCCGCTTCCCTGCCAATGTCGGCCACATTCTCGGCTCGCGGCGGCTGCGCAGCCACGACACGCTCGGCGGCAAGCTGTCCTATCTGGCCTGGAAGGGACGCGACGCGATGCAGGATGGTGCGGCGGCATTCCGCAAATTGATCGGGCAAACCTAGGTCCGGTTCGGCCGCGAAAAGCCACGATGCGCCGCGCGGCTAGCGCGGCAGACACAGGAAGCGATCGATGAATCGCCCTGACAGCACGAACCTGAACCACCAATACATCATTCGCCGCATCGACATAGCTGTATCCTCGACCGCCCTCCACCAGCTCGGGGGAGCTTTAGCGCGAGCGCGGCAATGCGCGTGTGAGGTGCTTCACATTCTCGGCCGCCGACACGGATTCGTTGTCGCATAACCGTCACGAGCGCAAGGCGGCGGTGCCCGCATCGCGGGAAGACGCAGCGTGAAAGCCGCCGCCGATTCACGGTCGCGCCGGCTTCATCGCCACCACGAGACAATCGCGCGCGTGCATCGAAGATTTCATCGACAAATTAGCTCGAATTGCAGCGCTTAACGTTACTCAGATAATTCAAGAACGATGTGAAGCTCTCCTTATTTGAACCCACGCTCCGCGTTTAAGAAACCGTCACGGAACGGGAGTGGTGTACGATGAACGATGGGATGATTGAACTCGTCGGACGAAGGCCTGTGACCTTCGGACGGCGAAAGGTGACGCCGCGCGCCTGCGTGGCCGACAGCAAGCGCCACTTACGCGCGTTCCTCAGCGAGATCCTCGAGGATCTCGGCTTCGTCACCTGCGAGTGCGCCAGCGCCGAGGAGCTGAAGACGGTGCTCGCGAGCGAATTGCCGGACCTGATCCTGCTCGGCGTCGCCGCAGACGGCATCGAGCCGGGACGATTCCTCGAAGTCCTGGTGCGCGAGGCGTTTGCCGGCAAGGTTCTCGCCGTCGGCGCGCGCGATTCCATCATCGTCAAGGCCGTGCGGCAGGTCGGCGACGAATATGGCCTTGGCATGCTGCCGCCGCTGACGACGCCCTTTGCCGCGGAGACGCTGCGCGAGCGGGTCGCGATGCTGCTGCCGGACGAGCCGGCGCCGAGCCCGGCCGTGCATGTCGGCGAGGCCTTGCATGCCGGCTGGCTCGAGCTCTGGTACCAGCCCAAGATCGACGCGCGCACGCTGGTCCGCAACGGCGCCGAGGCCTTGGTGCGGATGCGGCATCCGACCTGGGGCGTGGTGCCGCCGGCCTATTTCATCCCGGAGCCGCACGATCCGCATTTTCGCGAGCTGTCGGAGTTCGTGATCGATCGCGCCATGCAGGACTGGCACTATCTTCTCGAACAACAAAGCCCGGTTGATCTCTCGATCAATCTTCCCGCCGCCTATCTCAGGGAGCCGCAGGCGGTGCGCGATCTCTGCCGCCGCGTGCCGACGCATCCGGCCTTCGGCGGACTGACGGTCGAGATCGACAGCGAGGAGGCGATCCGCGAGCTCGATCTCCTGGCCGAGGTCGCGCGCGAGGTCGGCCTGCACAATATCGGCCTGTCGATCGACAATCTCGGCGCCAACTGGCCCTCGCTGATGGACCTCGACAAGATTCCCTTCGTCAAGCTGAAGGCCGACCGGCAATTCGTCACCGGCAGCGGCGGCGACCGGCTGAAGCGCACGGTGTGCCGTCACATCGTCGAGCTGGCGCAGACCTTCGGCGTGCGCACGGTGGCGCCAGGAGTCGAGAGCCGCGCCGACCTCGTCGCGGCGAGCGAGGTCGGCTTCGATGTCGTGCAGGGCTTTCTGTTCGGCAAGCCGATGCCGCTGAAGAAGTTCGCGAAGGCCGCGCTGACGCGGACGGTGATGGGATGAGCCGCAACTACGCCGTTGCCGCGCGGAGATCCGCTATCGACCGCGTCGGATCGGGCTTGTCCGGTGCGCCGCCTTCGTCAGGCCGATCGAGGTGGAGCGCGAAACCGCGCGCTCCGGGAGATTCGAGCCCGGCGCGGAGTTGCATGCTCGGAATGACGTAATCGCCGGCGTTCTGGCGCCGATAGGGAATCGGCGAAGTCGCCGCGAGCGTTCTCATCCGCTCGCGCAGGCGTTCGGCCGCCGCGCCGAAAGCGGCTTCATCGAACCTGTCGGTCTGATAGACCGCGAACGGCGGCAGGACGTCATAGCCGGGATAATAGAGAATGCCGTGATTGATCGGAAACAGCAGGTCGTCGATCGGCCCGTTGACCCCGCGGGCGGAATAATGGTCCTGCCAGCCGCCGGCCGTCACGATCAGCATCGCGCGTTTGCCCGCCAGGGTCCCTTCGCCGTAACGGTCGCCCCAGCGCTTGTCGCTGTGCTCGCCGACGCCATAGCCGAAGCCGTAGGCGAACACGCGGTCGACCCAGCCCTTGAGGATCGCAGGCATGCTGAACCACCACAGCGGAAACTGCAGAATCAGAACATCGGCCCACAGCAGCTTCTCGATCTCGCCCTTGACGTCGGCGGTCAGCGTGCCCGCCTCGAACGCCTGCTTGGATGCCGCGGCCACCGCGAGACGCGCATCGGTCGGCAGCGACGGAAAGTCGCCGCGGTCGACCTCGGACTTCCAGCCCTCGGCATAGAGATCGGAGACCCGCACCTCGTCCCCCTGCGCCTCGAGCTCTCGGACGGCGACATCCCGGAGCGCGCCGTTCAGCGAGCGCTGTTCAGGATGAGCAAAGACGATCAACACTTTCATGTTCAGCACCATTGGATCGATGATTGTCGCTCGGCAGATAGCGCGGTGGCCTGCGATCCGGTAGACGTAGCCGATGGATAAGATTGTGCCGGAAAATGGATAGGTCGGAGGTTACGCTCGAGCGCATGCGCAGCTTCGTGCGCGTCGCCGAGCGCGGCAGCCTGTCCGCGGTCGCGCGCGAGCTCGGGATCGGCCAATCCACGGTGACGCGGCACATTCGCGAGCTGGAGCAGGCGGTCGGCGTGCCGCTGCTCACCAGAACCACGCGCCGGGTCACCGTGACGGAGGAGGGCCGCAATTACTACGCCGACTGCGTGCATATCCTGCGTCTCGTCGAGCAGGCCGGTGACGAGGCGCGCTCGACGCGCGGCGCGCCGGCCGGAACGGTGCGGGTCTCCTGCACCGCGGCGTTCGGTGTGCTCCACGTCAGCCGCTTGATCTTCGCCTTCCAGGACGCTTATCCGGACGTAGCGGTCGACCTCAGCCTGACCGACGAGCGGATCGACCTGGTTCGCGAAGGCGTCGACGTCGCACTGCGTTTAGGACCACTCGCAGAAAGCACGATGAAGCTGAAGTCGCTCGGCCAGTCGCGCCGGCTGCTCGTGGCCGCACCCGGCTATCTTGCCGCGCATGGCCGGCCGGCGCGCCCGCTGGACCTCGCCGAGCACGAGGGCGTTCGGATGTCCAACATCGCCGGCAGCGATGTCCTCGTGCTGCAGGGGCGCCGCGGCGGCCGCCATGCGATACCCTTCTCGGGGCGGCTGCGCCTGGATCACGGGCTTGCCGCGCGTGAGGCGCTCGCGGCCGGCCGCGGCATTGCGCCGGCGCATCTGTGGCTGGTCAGCGACCTGCTCGCGGACGGCAGCCTCGAACGCGTGCTTCCCGATTATTCGCCGCCGCCCGTTCCGCTGAACATGCTGATCGTGCCGGAGCGGTCCGGCATTGCGCGCGTGCGCCTCCTGGTCGATTTCCTCGCCGGAGAGATTGCGCGATTGCCCGGGATCGAACGACCGCAATCCGGCAGGAAGTGAAGCGAGCGCGTTGCCCTCACGCAAACCGCCGCGCGAAGAAGACGCAGGCGACCACGATTGCGGTCGCGGCGATCATGCTTGCTGCGACCGGCTCGCCCAGCAGGAGGCCGGCGAGCGCGAGGCCGAAGAACGGCTGCAGCTGCTGCAGCTGGCCGACGCGGGCGATGCCGCCGATGGCAAGCCCCCGGTACCAGAAGATGAAGCCGACGAACATGCTGAAGACGGAGACATAGGCGAGCCCGATCCAGGCGGGCACAGAGATGCCGCTCCAGACCGGCGGCCACGTCAGCACGGCGAGCACCAGCATCAAGGGCAGCGCGAGCAGCAGCGCCCAGGAGATCACCTGCCAGCCGCCGAGGCGGCGCGACAGCGCGGCGCCCTCGGCATAGCCGAGGCCGCACAGCACGATCGCGGCGACCATCAGGAGATCGCCTTTGAGCGAGGCCGCGCCGTCGCCGGTGAGCGCGAAGCCGGCCACCGTGGCGCTGCCGAGACCCGCGAACAGCCAGAACAGCGGCCGCGGCCGCTCGCCGCCGCGCAGCACGCCGAAGATCGCGGTCGACAGCGGCAGCAGGCCGATGAAGACGATGGAGCGCGCGGACGTGATGTGCTGGAGCGCGAGGGCCGTCAGCAGCGGAAAGCCGACCACGACGCCGATGGCGACGATGGTGAGCGAGGCGAGATCACGGCGCTGCGGCCGCGCCTGCCGGAGCACGGCGAGCACCACTACTCCGATCAGCGCCGCGATGACCGCGCGCGCCGACGTCAGGAACAGCGCCGAGAAGCCGCCGACCGCCACCCGCGTCGCCGGCAGCGAGCCGCTGAAGATGATGACGCCGAGAAGCCCGTTGCCCCAGCCACTGGCGGAAGAGTGCATGTTGGTCTCGCTTGGGTAGGGGGCGGCGGAGGTGGTGCCGGGGCGGTTGAACGCTTCGCGTAAAGGCATGGAATAACAAAAGTGCGAAAACAACCCCATGCACAGTAGACGGGGGTCGCAAGATCAATGGGTTAGGTG
>NZ_JARFML010000078.1 GCF_029167105.1 Bradyrhizobium yuanmingense
AATGGAAGCTCCTGCGCCAAGCCAATCCCACCGATCAGCAAGCCGCCTGACCTTCACCCCGCCGATCATAGAACTAACTGTACCCGCGCGCATGCGTCAATCAGGCGGTCCTCGTCGTATGCGTACGATTAAAGCTTGTCAAGTCTCGATCCATTGTTCGACGCCTCCGAAGCGCTTGGGCCAATGTTCTCGACGGGGCGGTGCTCGCTACTTACCCCGTTTGCGGCACTCTGATCATGCTGAAGCCAGAAAAACCCAGCGACTAAGGCGACCGGCGCGTTCCGCTTGTGACCGGAGGAGCGCGCGGGATTGGAGTGGGCATCGTGCGCCGGCTCTTGGTCGATGGCTATCGCTCCGCTTTTGCGCTTTTGTGGCGACAAAAGCGGAACACGTAGAGCGGGCGCTTAATCTTTTCGGCTGTGCAGAAGATCAACTCTATGCTGGAAGGATTGACGTAACGCGACACACGCTTAAGACAATGCACACAACCGTGTGCAATAACGAAAGTAGGTAGCACCAAAGTAGGTAGTATCTCGATTTATTATTGGTGTGTACGGTCAACTAGCATCTTGCCGGACAAGGCGATGTCGCTAACTAACCTGAGGGTACCTATAGAGTTTGCCGCATATTCAAGTGATGACACTCCGCAATCCCGTAGAGGTCAATCCGGAGCAAGGGAGATAGTCTGGCGATTTTCAGGTCGCCGGGCTGCTCAAATTGGTTCGATGTCGCTCCAGAGACCTCCGACACTCCCGGAAGCCGAACAGCAAGGCTCAAAGTTGTGGCGCGGCGATGGTAGTTGGTTGGCCCACTCAGCAACATTGGCAAAGCAATCGAGGAGGATATTGTGAACCTGGAGATTGGAGGTTCGAATATGGCGCCTGGATTTCTGCGCCCTGGGCGGTCCAACGAAAACTTTGTCCGGGCCAAAAAGGTCTTCCCAGACGGTACCTCGCGGGTAACAATTGAGCGAAATCCAACTCCGCTCTACATCGAGCGTGGGATGGGCAGCTATCTGTTCGATGCTGATGGCCGCCGGTTTCTCGACCTTAATTGCAACTTTACGACGTTGATCCATGGACATGCGTTCGGGCCCGTAGTGGAAGCGCTAACGCATCAGCTCCAGCGCGGCACCTGCTTCGCAAATCCGACGGAGAGGGAGATCGAACTCGCTGAACTACTTTGCGGCCGCATTCCGCAGGTTGATCATGTTCGCTTCGTCAATACGGGAACTGAGGCCGTGCTGTTTGCGATCAAAGCTGCGCGGGCCTTCACCGGACGTCCGAAGATTGCCAAGCTCGAGGGGGCCTACCATGGCGCCTATGACTGGGTCGAGGTCAGTCAAGCAGCGACACCCGACAATTGGGGGGACGCCGTCGAGCCAAAGTCCACCGCCTTCTATCGCGGGATGCCTGCGAGCGTGCTCGACGAAGTAGTTGTGCTCCGTTTCAATGATCTTGAAGGGGGGCGCCGCTTGATATCATCGAATGCGCACGATCTTGCCGCCATCGTTCTGGATCCGATGCCGAGCCGCGGTGGCCTCGTTGCGCCTAAGCCTGAATTCATGGCCGCAGTGCAGGAATCTGCCCGTAGGAACGGCATCCTGGTGATTGCTGATGAGGTCCTCAATCTTAGGCAGAGTTTCCAGGGTGCTTCAGCACGTTACGGCCTTGTTCCGGACCTCATCACTATGGGCAAGATCATCGGTGGCGGTTTGCCGATTGGAGCAATCGGCGGTCGCGAGGACGTTATGAAGGTATTCGATGCCTCAGCGGGTCGGCCGCTGCTTCCGCAAGGCGGTACGTTCTCCGCCAATCCACTTTCCATGACAGCGGGGCTGGCCGCAATGCGGCATCTGGATCAAGCGGCTTTTGCACATCTTGAGATGCTTGGTGATATTGTCCGGGACGGAATCTGTCGAGCTATCTCAACCAGGGACGCGCCGATGTGTGTGACCGGAGCCGCCTCACTGTTTCGCATCCATCCGAAGGCGCAAACCCCGAATGACTACCGCGAGGCCTATCTTACGCCTGCCGGAGCAGGTCGAATGAAGGAGCTCGTACGCTTCTTTGCGGAGAACGGCATCATCCTGCCGCATGGTGCTGCCGCATCGATCTCGACACCGATGACGCGCGCCGACGCTGAGTTCATCGTGGAGGTGTTCGTTGGCTTTCTCGATAGCCATCAAGACATTTTCGGCCGATAACGGCAAGCAAATGGACGCACTGTGTCGGCAGTGCTTTTCGGCTTCATGATTTGTTGAGATGCAGTCAATGGGCCGACATCGACAGCTGTCAGTTAAGGGGCGAAGGCCCCCCAACCTGGCGGTCTCGCAGAAAGGTGTTCAGAATTCCTTCTGGGGATATGGCCATGCGTGAACCCGCGTGGGGATGTTGGCCATTCTCACAGAGTGCGTATTTGAGCGCTTGCGCGCGGCTCGCGAACAGGCCACCAAAAATACCATTCTGTTCGCGGACGACCCAGTTGCCAAACCGACTCTTGCCAACAAAGACGGTCGAACTTCTGGGGCGTCCGAAAGGAAATTCGACAAGCTTCATGACCATGTGCCCATGAGTTTGCAGCTTCATCGTTTGGAAATCACGGCACCGTTTTATGAAATCGGTTCACGGCAGCGCACGAGCGGACCAATCGCCTACGTGTTTGGGTGCCCCGAGACCATCCCCGTTTTCGGCTGGGATAGACGTGCTGGATCGGCTCGCTTAGTGTGTCCGCCTATGAATTGTCCGCTAGCGTCAAGCAGCACGCCGCTATGGTACCGTTTCTGATTAAAGCTGCTGCACTTCCTTGGGCTCATGCAGTGCGCAATAAGCACGACGCCGAACGTTCGCCGCCGGAGCGTAGCCAAACGTAAACGACGTCATTGCCATGGGGATTGTTAGCCAAGCTCGCTTGGCGCCTCCAGGCGCGACCGCATCGGTCCCGCGACGCACCGTCGGGAAATTTTGTGAGTGCTGGTGGGATAAATGGAGTACCTATCGGACTTGGCATCTGCAGCTCCGTTCTTAGATCGCGGTTTTGAATGGCCGGATTCGTTCCTTTTTTTGAGAGCCCTCAGGATTGTGGTCATCTTGCACGACCGTTGCTGATCCCGGTCACCAATTACGGCGCCTTAGCCGCGAACCGGTCATCGATCTCGATGGCGAAGTCTACAGCAAGCACGAAGCGACCGCCGCTACCAATTCTAGTAAGAAAGATCGTTTTCACCTTCTGGAGACGAGGAAATGTGCCCTGCCGCCGTTTGCGGTAACTGCGACGTTGATTTTGCCGCTTGGGCAGCAAGCATAAACCCCGTCATCGAGGGGTACTATTTCGTTTTTCGACGTGAACGCGCCGGCTTGCGACCCTTACGCAAGGTCTTTGGCGGCGCCGAACCTTTGGGTGGTTGAAGAAAGAATTCAGACAAATGAACATCAAGCGTTTCTGCGATGCGCTCGAGAATATCGATTTTTGGGTTCTCCGATTGCTGCTCGATACCGCCCAAATAGGAGCGGTCAACCCGTGCATCGTACGCCAACCCCTCTTGCGAAATACCGCGATCTACGCGGATCCGGCGCACATTCCAGGCGACAAGCGCACGAGCTTTCATGCGCTAAAGCAGCCATTCTGACGGCCATCAAACCACCGGCTATAACCTACCTATTGCGGTAGGTTCGCCTCGAGTACAGATGAGCAGAGTTCGCGCGTAAGCTAAGTGAAAGAGCTGGTACTGGATCCAGACGTCGCGATGTCGCGCCGGGCGAGCCAATGCTGACGAGTTATGCCGAGAAACATGTTGACCTCTTGATTCGGGCCGACAGCGCCGCACGCTGGACGTCAGTTCTGCTGATCGCGCTCTGAGCGTAACGGACTGCGATCAAATATTCTGGCGGCGGTCTGAGCGAGCGAAATCGAAGGGAACGATGGGAACAGACGCTGCCAGCCACGAATTGGCTTTGGCAAGGAGTGTTCCTGCAGACCGCGACGATCGGTTCTCTACGAAGAGCCGCTTAATACGGCTACGTCGCTTGAATCGATGCTTCTCAATCTAGTAGGACTTTCAGGCAGTGCCGCTCGATCCAAAAATTGCAGATTCCGCGCCTAACGCGCCCCAGCTCACGCCGTATGACGAGCAACATGCCGTCACTTATATGCGTCTCCTCGATGCCCTGGCCGATAACGCTGATTGGCGCGAAGTTGCGCGCATTGTGCTTGGTATTGATCTCACCGTTGATCCGGATCGCGGCCGTCGTACTTTTGAAAGTCATCTGGCTCGCGCCAAGTGGGCGGCGCGTCAGGGCTTCGGCATCTCCTGCAGCGCGGTTGGCCGAAGAGTGAGGAATGAATGCGTTTGGAAAAGAGCGGCACTTCTGTTGGTATCCGATCGTAAAATTAGATGGTCCCATCACGGAATCGCATAACAGCGAATATTTACATGGCGCAACCATAAATAGTCGTGCTCTCGGCTGCAATTCCTTGCATGTCATAAAAGCATACGGGGAAAGTAGTACGACGCCGGGTGCAATTGAAAACAGGGGAACCCTATCCTGACGCCAAGAAAGCAGAAGCTGCGGACATAGCCTGGGAGTGGCTCCGCCGCAATTGCGGGGACCAAACGGACTATATGGGCCTGGCCGCCACCGAACGCTCCGGCGCGATGGCGGACCACTTCCGACAGCAGCGGGGTCTGTCTTTTTGCAGCTGATCCGCAGGTTCGACCAATAAGTCATTTTCTGGGCGCCAGAAGTGCTGTCGACCGTGCTGGCCGTGCGCGCCTCTGTTCGCGCGACGGCGTCCAAACGGTACGATCTGGATTTCAGCAAGCTAGCGGGCCGTGAGCTTCGTTGCGTTCCGGATGGATGGCATGCCATCGTGGCGCTCGGAGGAGCGAAGCATCGCCCGTGGCTCAGCGAACTTCCATCGGGCGCCTCATCGGTTGCTGTCGACCTGCCGCTCGATCGCAATTTCGAGGTTCATTTGCGGCAGCTCATCGACTTTCGCTCGCGCACTCGAACCGCGGCCCCTTGGACCACGTCCTCTGGAGTCACAATCTTGATCCGTCATCGGCTCATCCTCGCCTTGCGTGCAGTCGATGGGTCGCTGAAAGGAAATAGCTATCGCGAGATCGCACAAGGCCTATTCGGTAAGCATCGTATTCCTGATCGCGGCTGGAAAACAGACCATCTCCGCAGCCGGGCCATTCGCCTAGTCCAGACGGGACTGCGTCTCATGCGAGGCGGCTATCGCGCATTGCTCCGCCGTAACCGCAAAGACAGGAGCGAGGGGTCCTGAGCTTTTGGTTGATGGTACGGTCCGGGTATCTCACAAGACGATTGTGTTGGCCGGTTTGAAGCCGGAACGGGTTCTGGCGGGGCGCGGTCAGCGTTCTGGACTGCGGGTTGGCCGCGGTACTCACCAAAAACGTGCCTCGCCGTCGATCGGGAACGGTTTGCATGTGCAAATGGACGCGCTAGCATTATTTAAAGCATCGATCGAACTTCTGCTATCAACGATACGCGGTTAGGCGGCTTCCGGAATTGCAGCCTTTTTACAGAGCCGAGCGACCCATCGGCAAAAGGCACGAGCGACTTCGGGATTGTCATTTCGGTCCACCGCATAGGCCCGATATTGCATGCCGCTTGGAGTACGCGATCCCGGTATCACATAGAGCGCCCCCGTGCGCACGAGATCGCTGACAATGATCTCAGGCGCTACCAGCAGGCATTTCCCGGTTATGACGGCCGGCAAAGCAAGGTAATTATGATCGTATCGCGCCCCCGACTTGATGTCCTTTGCGGCGTTCATCGCCCTGAGCCAGGTGGGCAGTATGTCGGGCCGCGATGTGATATTAAGAATCGGCATCAAACGGGCAAGTTGCGAGCGTTTTTCTCATGACATGTTTTGGCGAGCCTACGCATACGAGCGTCTCATTGTGGATTGCCCAATCGTCAGCCGGTTCAACGACACAAAGATCGCGAGTAAGCAGGATGTCGAAATTGTCGGAGGATCTCGGCGGAGACAATGAACTGATCACGTCGACGACTACGCCGCCCATCTCAGCAGAGAACGCCTGGAGATTCGGAATCAGAAAGGAGTATGCGAAGGTGGAAAGAGACGTGCGGACCACGATTAGCATCCGTTCGGCCTTTACGCCGCATTCTCGTTGCGGTGAAACACACTGTGTCGAGCGGCTCGGCAACGGCGTTCGCGAAGAGCCTTCCAAGTTCCGTCAATTCGCTCCGCCGGCCCCGCCGTTGTACTAGATCCGTACCAAAGTAGTCTTGTAACACAGCCAAATAACGACTGACCGAGCTCTGTGTCGTTCCTAATGAGCTCGCTGCACGCGTTACGCTTCCCTTGCGCGCAATGGTCACAAACGCCCGGATAGCATTGAGAGGCGCGTCATCGTGTCCGGCAGCCATCTTCTGCTACGCTAGCTTTTGGACTGTCCGCTGATTGTCAGGGCGGGCCCATTGCCAGGAATGAATGCTCCTTCACATTATTCGATGTGTATTGCCGGATTAACGCGTATAAGCTATATCTCACGCACAAATCCGCCTTCTCGGTACGGTTCGTGCGTCGGGCTCGCGAACTTTGATTGCCTTCGACGTCTTTTTGAGATCTGGATCTCCAGACTGTCACCAAGGGAACCGCTCGCTGATGTCGCCATCGACATCGAGGGCCGTCTAGATGACAGGCCCGCTACTTTCAACAGAGGGAGGATTGCGAGCTGTTCCTGGGCGGGTCGGCCCGCGTTCCGAGGCAACGATCGGTCTCGCTGCAAAGCTCCTCATCGCCGGCGCAAACCTCTCTATCGCTGACGCCGCCCAGTGCATTGCGTCAGGCGGCCTGCGCGGACTGAAGGACACGCGGGTGCCGCTTCTGCTTGCGGCCATTGCTTGGTGGCTGATCGGCTTTTCCCGCAGCTATTGGCTCGGTCTGAAGGTCGGTTTGGGCGCCATTGGTATATGGATTGGCTTGTCGATCGGAACGACCATCTATGCGGCGCTCCTCGTCCTGCGGTTCCGCCACTTGACAAGGCGCGCTCACTGATGCGCGCACATCACTGATGCCAAACGGCGGCCATACGCCAGCATGCTTGCCAGTGCCGATGCGACGGGGTCGAACGCAGGATCGGCTGAAAATTGAACGTGGCGCTTCATGGCGCGACTGCAAAGATAGATAAGAAGAGATAGCGATTAGCATCGTATTATTCGATCATTTCGTTTCAAAGAAACGATAACCAAGTAGGAGTCCTCAAAGCATCCTTTGACGACTTGCAGGCTTTCAAACTTGTCACCACTGGCAGAAGGGCTCAACGGCTCCCTCTCTTCGAGAGAAAAGGCCGCAAATCGTGCGGCCCACCGGCGCCCACCGGGCGTCGATGCGATCACGCTTAGTCCGGAATATCAATTTTCAACACGCCGACCGGTCTCTGCAAGCTCCACAGCCGCGGAATTCCTCCCAAGCACACGAGATGCATCGCTGGAATCAAGCCGCCACGCGATACGAGCCACGTCAGCGACGATTCCTGGCTCAATCGCGATGGCGACCAGATTAGGATCGGCTGCGGCGGCGAGCAGGTTCGGTTGGACGCGGCATTTGCCAATGTTGCTTGCGAGGCCAAGGCTACCCTCGGCTTGTTCGATGCCCGCCAGGCTCGGCGGCCTCGGGGCCTGTGATGAATTCCGAGGCTTTGCGCTGCGCCGAGAGACGTGCATCAGGCGACCATGCTCAGACCAAATTGCTGACACTGCAGCCGGTGTCCAATCCAACTCGGCCCAGACTACGGCTGAGGAGAGCTGCTGGCGCTCGCGAGCCGCTAATCCCGGCCCGGGACCGGTCGACACGCTGACTGGGCGTTGGTCAGCATAGCCGGGAGCTCCGTACCCGCATTGCGCTAGCGCTAGCAATCAGCGTCGGCTCCAAGTCGATGGCGCTGGCGCGTCAGCCAAGTCCTGGGCGTTTCCAATCCGCTACCTCCCAGCTAAACGAAAGCTCTACGATAATGTTCGAACGACCGCACCGGAATCGGGTTCTCATCGTGCTGTTCGATGGGCTTCGCCCCGATCTCGTCAAGCCATTACTAACGCCGAATCTGGTCAGGCTTCAGCGCCGCGGTGCTGGCCCGGCAGCGTACCGTCTATCCCAGCGAAACACGAATAGCTCTCACGAGCCTCGTCACTGGCGCGACGCCGGATCGCCACGGCATCGTTGGAAACTCATCATCTCGACAAGCAGTCCCCGATTCCGCGCTCCGTCGACACGAGTGACGCGCGCATGATCGAGGATCTTGATGCCGCGAGCGGCGGCCATCTACTAGGTGTGCCGTCACTTGGCGAGATCTTAGCGGCGAACGGCAGGACCTTCGCGGTCCTGGCTTCCAATTCGGCGGGGGGCAACGCGCCTGCTGAACCATAAGGCTCGAAAGTTCGGCCAAGTGACGCTCTCCGGTCACTTCCCTTGCATCGCGACCTCGGCCGAGATGCTCACAGAAGTGGAGACTCTGCTGGGGCCGACGCCGGCACCCCCGCCCACGGGAACCCCAGATCTTGCCTCTCAAGCCTTTCTGACTTCAGCATTTCTCCAGGTCATCTGGCCTCGGCTTCGGCCCGACGTCGCAATTCTCTCCTTCGGCGAGCCCGATATCTCCTCGTACGATTGTGGGACCGGCGCGCCAAAGACGCTTGAAGCAATCAACTTTGTCGATCGGCAGTTTGGCCGCGTGCTCGATTGGTGGGAGGCTGAGGGCTTGTCCCAAGGCGTGCACCTGATCGCCACCTCCAAACATGGGCACGTGACGGTGCATGCGCAGGCCGATCTATTCGAGACGCTGGAGGCTGCGGGGCTGCGCTGTGGCCCGACACCGGCGGCCGGGACCGATGCCGTCGTCATACCTGGGCAGGTCGGAGCAATTTACCTCACCGAGCCATCGGAACACGTTATCCGCCTCGCGGTCGGGGCGATGATCGAAAGGCCCTGGTGTGGGCCGATGTTCACCGCGGGTGGCGCGCTCGATGGCATTGCACCAGGCAGCTTTGCCCGCCACTTGGTGTTCGCCGACCATCCCCGATCGGCGGACATCCTGTTCTCGTTCCGGTCGGATGACAGACTCGATCCATTTGGCCTTAGCGGCCGCACTTGGAGTGTGGATGGGCCTATCGGCCTCGGAGTGCACGGCGGGCTGCATGCCAAGGAGATGTCGTCGGTCGGCATTTTGGCGGGACCGTTGATCAAAGGTGGCTTTGTCTCGCAAATCCCCTCGAGTATTTGCGATTTTGCGCCGACACTGCTCGGTCTTCTGGGCCTCTCGCGGTCGGCAACGATGACCGGTCGCCCCCTTGCAGAGGTCTTTAACCATGATGGAGAGGACCTGCCTAGTACGGTTGAGAAGATATACGAGACCAGCAGCGGCGCGTACCGGCAGTGTCTTCGTCGTGTGCAGGTCGGCGAGGCCGTTTATCTTGATTCTGCTGACGTAGTAGCTCATCCCAGCAACCTGACATGAAATGAGCGTCGATCCGCAAAGCTCATCAAGGGGGATAGTCGCGTGCGCATCTGATCTGTGATCGATGATGGAATTCGTCGAAAAATTCGATGGAGCGCGAAATTTATGCGCTGACCGCGGGGCTACTGCATCAAATCAAACCCACGTGTTTGCTATCCTGTGCGAATAAATACCATTCATCGGGAAGGGCCGATTTATGTCGAAGGTGTCACCATTTCATTCAAAGAAGCCCAATGCGCGGAACGTCTATCACGACAACGACAAGTGTACTGAGGGCAATAACATCGAACGGCAATATCTCGCCTCCGGCACCGGAGGGCGGCCGCGCTGCGAACATTGCGCGCGCCTAGCCTAGTTCGCAACTGGCGCGGCGGATAAAAATGAGCCCCGCCTCGCCACGCAAAAATCCGCTCTTACCCGACTGGAAGCAGTTCGGCGCCTGGTGGATCTGCATCAAGCAGGAAATGATGTGCGCCGCTCAAGCCTGAGAGATCGGTCTGACCTGCCCCTGAATTTTCATCCAGCGGCAGTTAGAGTCTCGGGGTTTTGTACGCCAAGTGGCGCGGGTGGAGCAACGGACGATCGGCGGAGCTGGTCGGGGTTGCGCAGCCGATCGTCCGTTGCG
>NZ_JARFML010000079.1 GCF_029167105.1 Bradyrhizobium yuanmingense
CTGCCCTCCCCCACAAGGGGGGAGGGAGCGCAGCGCGCCTGGGGCCGTCGGATGCGTCCCCAGAAGCTGGAAGCCCCCCATGACCGCCCTTGCCGCCCTCATCCGCCGGGACATCAGGATCGCACTTCGCGTCGGCGGCGGGGCACTGATAGGCGTCTTGTTCTTCCTGACCGTGGTGGTGCTGATGCCATTCGCGGTCGGGCCGGATCTGGCGCTGCTGTCGCGGCTGGGACCTGCGATCCTCTGGCTCGGCGCGCTGTTGGCGAGCCTGCTGACCCTCGACCGGCTGTTCATGGCCGACCATGAGGACGGCTCGCTCGACCTGATCACGATGAGTCGGACGCCGCTGGAACTCGCCTGCGCCGCCAAGGCGCTGGCGCATTGGCTCGCCGCCGGCCTGCCGCTGATTGTCGCAACCCCCGTGCTCGGCCTGTTGCTCAACCTCGACATGATCGCCACGGCTGCGGTGGCGCTGACGTTGCTGGCGGGCACTCCGGCGCTGACCTTCACCGGCATGATCGGCGCGGCGCTGGCGGTGACGCTGCATCGCGGCGGGCTGTTGATGGCCGTTCTCGTGCTGCCGCTGTCGATTCCCGTGCTGATTTTCGGCGTTGCGGCCTCGCAGGCGGTGATCGTCGGTCCCATGACCTTCGGCGCGCCGTTCTCGATCCTGTGCGCGCTGTCGCTGGTCAGCCTCGTGATCGGCCCGTTCGCGGCCGCAGCGAGCCTGCGGCATGGTCTCGATTGAAAGGACCGGGCCGACCTTGACCCCGATCAACTTTCGCGACGGGCTTTCGTGTTGATTGCCTGAGCGGCCCCCGGTGATTATCAGGATACCATGACGCTGATCGACCTCGCCAACCCCACGCGGTTCCTCGCGCTGACAACGCGGGTGTTGCCATGGCTGGCGGCCGCGACCGTTGTCCTGCTCACCATCGGTCTCTATCAAGCTGCGCTCGCGCCCGACGACTATCAGCAGGGCGCGACGGTCAAGATCATGTTCGTCCACGTGCCCAATGCCTGGCTGTCGATGTTCGTGTGGGGCGTGATGAGCATCGCATCTTTGGGCACGCTGGTGTGGCGGCATCCGCTCGCCGACGTCGCCGCCAAGGCCGCAGCTCCGATCGGCGCCGCCTTCACTTTCCTCGCGTTGCTCACGGGCTCGCTCTGGGGCCGGCCGATGTGGGGCACCTATTGGGAGTGGGACGCGCGGCTGACCTCGGTGCTGATCCTGTTCCTGATGTATCTCGGCCTGATGGCGCTGTGGCGCGCGGTCGACGATCCCTCGCGTGCGGCGCGCGCCGCCGCGGTGCTGACCCTGGTCGGCGCGATCAACCTGCCGATCATCAAGTTCTCGGTCGATTGGTGGAACACGCTGCACCAGCCCGCCTCGGTGATGCGCATGGGCGGCTCGGCGCTGGACAAGTCGTTCCTGATCCCGCTGCTGGTGATGGCGCTCGCCTTCACGCTGCTATTCGTCACGCTGCACCTGGCCGCGATGCGCAACGAGATTTTACGCCGCCGTGTCCGCTCGCTGCAGATGATGCAGGCCAGTCGCATCGCGTTTTCGAGCGACATGGCCGCCGGTTCGCGTGAAGACAACGCGTCCAAAGAAGCTGGGGCTGCATGACGATGTCGCTCGGTCCTTACGCCTCTTTCATCGTGGCGTCTTACGCAGCTGCCGCCCTCGTGGTCGCGATCCTGATCGGCTGGGTCATGCTCGATTATCGCAACCAGACGCAGCGCCTGCGCGAGCTGGAGCAGCGCGGCATCACCCGCCGGTCGGGCCGCAGCGCGACGGAGCCGCGATGAGCGATCAACCTGCCTCCGCTTCGCCGCAGCGCCGCACCTTCCTGGTGATGCTGCCGCTGATCGTCTTCATCGGCCTGGCGCTTTTGTTCTGGTTCCGGCTCGGCAGCGGAGATCCCTCGCGGATTCCCTCGGCGCTGATCGGCCGGCCCGCACCGCAGACCGTGCTGCCGCCGCTCCAGGGATTGCAAGAGAATGGCACGCAGGTGCCGGGTCTCGATCCCGCCGCCTTCAAGGGCCAGGTCAGCCTCGTCAACGTCTGGGCGTCCTGGTGCGTGCCGTGCCACGACGAAGCGCCGCTTTTGACCGAACTGGCAAAAGACAAGCGCTTCCAGCTGGCCGGCATCAACTACAAGGACGCCGCCGACAATGCGCGGCGCTTCCTCGGCCGCTACGGCAACCCGTTCGGCCATGTCGGCGTGGACGCCAACGGCCGCGCCTCGATCGAATGGGGCGTCTATGGCGTGCCGGAGACCTTCGTCGTCGGGCGCGAGGGCACCATCGTCTACAAGCTGGTCGGGCCGATCACGCCGCAAAATCTCAAGGCCGTGCTGATGCCGGAGCTGGAGAAGGCGCTGAAGGCAGCGGGATCCTAGCCAAGACCGTCATTGCGAGGAGCACTTGCGACGAAGCAATCCAGAATCCCTCCGCGGAAAGATTCTGGATTGCTTCGCTTCGCTCGCAATGACGGCGGATAGACCATCATCCCTTGCTCACATCCCCCGCCTCGGCCTCGCTTCTCTCCAGCGAGGCCGGCGCGAGATGATAGCGCTTGGTCAGCGGCATCTGGGCGATGGCGAAGATCATCGTGATCGGGGTGACGCCGAACACCTTGAAGTTCACCCAGAAATCCGTGCTCTGGGTGCGCCAGACGATCTCGTTCAGCACCGCCATTCCGGCGAAGAACAGCGCCCAGCGCAAGGTGAGGATGCGCCAGCCCTGCGGCGTCAGGTTGAACACCTGGTCGAACATCACGGCGATGAAGGAGCGGCCGAACAACAGGCCGCCGCCGAGGATCGCGGCGAACAGGCCGTAGATGATGGTCGGCTTGACCTTGATGAAGGTCTCGTCGTGCAGCACCAGGGTCAGCGTGCCGAACACCAGCACGATCACCCCCGTGACGATCGCCATGATCGGGATGTGACGCGTCACGATGTAAGAGGCGGCCATCGCGACCGCGATGGCCACCATGAAGGCGCCGGTCGCCGCGAACAGATTGAACTTCGCGTTGACGAAGAAGAACACGAGCAGCGGACCGAGCTCGGTCGCGAGCTTGAACAGCGGATGCGGCTGGGTCTTGTCCATTCTCTCTTCCGTCTCTCCCATCCCTCGAGACGACCGCTTCGCGGTCTCCTCAGGATGAGGACCTTATGTGTGGCACGACCTCATCCTGAGGAGCCGCGCAAGCGGCGTCTCGAAGGATGATGCTATTCGATTCCGGCGATGGCGCGGGCGAAGTCGCGCGCGGTGAAGGGCGCGAGATCGTCGACGCCTTCGCCGACGCCGATGAAGTGCACCGGCAGCTTGAACTTCTCCGCGAGCGCCACCAGGATGCCGCCGCGCGCGGTGCCGTCGAGCTTGGTCATCACGAGGCCGGTGACCCCGGCGGTGCGATGGAAGGCCTCGACCTGCGACAGCGCATTCTGGCCGACGGTCGCATCCAGCACCAGCAGCACGGCATGCGGCGCAGTGTCATCCACCTTGCGGATCACGCGCACGACCTTCTCGAGCTCGTTCATCAGCTCGGCCTTGTTCTGCAGGCGGCCTGCGGTGTCGATCAGGAGCACGTCGACATTCTGCTCCTTTGCCGCGGTGAGCGCGTTGAAGGCGAGACTCGCGGAATCCGAGCCCTGCGCGCCTGCGATAACGGGCGTCTTCGTGCGCTCGCCCCAGACCTTGAGCTGCTCGATGGCGGCGGCGCGAAACGTGTCGCCGGCAGCCAGCATCACCTTGCGGCCTTCGGAGGCGAATTTCTGCGACAGCTTGCCGATCGTGGTGGTCTTGCCGGAACCGTTGACGCCGACGACGAGAATGACGAACGGCTTTTTGGCCGCATCGATCACGAGCGGCTTTGCCACCGGCGACAGCACCTTCTCGACCTCGGTGGCGACGACGTCCTTGACCTCGTCCGCCGAGATCGCCTTGTCGTAGCGGCCGGTGCCGACGGCATCGGCAATGCGCACCGCGACTGACGTGCCGAGGTCGGCGCGCAGCAGTACGTCCTCGATGTCGTCGAGCATGGCGCGGTCGAGCTTGCGCTTGGTGACGAGGTCGGCGACCGCGGTCCCGAGCGAGGACGAGGTGCGTTTCAGCCCGTTGGACAGGCGGCGCCACCAGCTCAGCTTGGGGGTCTCGGAGGTGGTATCGTTCATGGTGGCGTGTTAGCCGTTCCGGCCCGTAAACGAAAGCCTTGACCGAAAGTCCTGCGATTGCTCGATGTTCCCCAATTTGACCGCCGATGAGATCTTAGGCCGCGTGCTCCATCGCGACGGCCTGATGCTGGTCATCGACAAGCCCGCCGGCCTGCCGGTGCATCGCGGCCCCAAGGGTGGCCCCAATCTGGAGGATTGCTTCGACGCGCTGCGTTTCGGCCTGCCGCGGCCGCCGGTGCTGGCCCACCGGCTGGACAAGGACACCTCGGGCTGCCTCGTGCTCGGCCGCCACCGCAAGGCGACGGCATCGCTGGGCCTTTTGTTCAAGCACGGCAAGATCGGCAAGACCTACTGGACCGTGGTCGAAGGCGGCCCTGCCGAGGATGAAGGCACCATCGACATGCCGCTCGGCCGGCTCAATGCCGAGCGCGGCTGGTGGCAGAAGCCGGATCCGGAAGGGCAGAAGGCGATTACGAACTGGAAGGTGATGGGCCGGGGCGACGGTTTCACCTGGCTTGCCATGGAACCGGTGACCGGCCGGACCCATCAATTGCGGGTGCATGCGGCCGCGAGCGGCTGGCCGATCTTCGGCGATAACATTTACGGCAACGGTCCGCGCTTTGGCGAGCCGCGCCTGCACCTGCATTCGCGCGAGATCGTGGTGCCGATCTCCCGGAACAAGGAGCCGGTCCGCGTGGTGGCGCCGGCCCCGCCGCATATGCACGAGAAGCTCCGGGCCTGCGGGTGGAAGGGGGAGTAAACCCTCTCCCGCAAAGCTCGCGGGAGAGGTCGGCGCGTCCCGGGCGCCGGTGAGGGCTCTCGCCTCCGGGGGATTGTCCCGTTGTGGAGACACCCCTCTCCCCAGCCCTCCCCCGCAGGCGGGGGAGGGAGCGCACCGCATTCGTGGCGGCATCTCGCTCAACGACCGCATCCCCGCCATGGTTTACGAAACCTTCAGCGCTCGCCTCTAATGATAACGGTTGCTTAGAAAAAGCTTCCGTAACCGCTCAGGACGAGCCGCGCGTGATGACCAAGGCCGGGCTATCGATCATCGACGAGGTCGAATCCGCACTGCGGATCGGCTCGCCGGAAAAGGGCCTGGAGACGGCCAGGCGCGTCACCGAGCTGTTCCTCTCCTCCGCCGGCAATTTCGACGACGAGCAGATCGCGCTGTTCGACGACGTGCTCGAGCGCCTGATCGGCACCATCGAGCTGCGCGCCATCGCCGATGTGGCCGCGCGGGTGGCGCTCGCCGAGATCAGCGCGCAGCTGGCGCCGGTCGCACAGGCGCCGCCGTCGGTGATCCGCCGCCTCGCCAACAATGACGAGATCCGCATCGCCGGCCCCGTGCTGCAGGAATCCGCGCGCCTCGATGACGGCGAGCTGGTGAAGATCGCATCAGCCAAGAGCGAGCCGCATCTGCTCGCGGTCGCCGGCCGCTGGTGGCTGAAGGAGATCGTCACCGACGCGCTGCTGGCGCGCCGCTATCCCAGCGTCAGCCGGCGGCTCGCCGCCAATCCCGGCGCGCGCGTCTCCGGAAAGGGATTTGCCATCATCGTCGGCCAGGCCGAAAGCGATCCGGAACTCGCGGTCAGCGTCGGCATCCGCGTCGACCTCCCGTCGGAGCTGCGCCGCCAATTGCTGCGCTCGGCGACCGATGCCGTGCGCACCCGCCTGTTGTCGCGCGCCCCGCCGCATCTGTTCGAGGAGATCCAGAGCGCGATCACCGCCGTCACCATCGGCGCCGAGCGCGAAATGTCGGCGGTGCGCGATTTCGAGGGTGCCAAGCGCGCCATTGCCGGCCTGAAGGCTACCGGCCAGCTCAACGAGGCGACGTTGCTCGGCTTCGCCACACAGCGGCGCTATGAGGAGACGGTGGCGGCGCTGGCGGCGTTGTCGGGGTCGACGGTCGAGGTGATTCGTCCGCTGATGCAGAGTCTGCGCGAGGACGGCCTGCTGGTGCCGTGCAAGGCCGCACAGCTCAGCTGGGAAACGACCAAGGCCGTGCTCGAATGCCGTTTCGCGACAGGCACGATGAAGCCGGCCGACGTCGCGAGGACACAGGGCCATTTTGCGAGAATGACGGCGGAGAACGCCAAGCGGACGCTGCGATTCTGGCAGGTGCGGGCGTCGTAGTTTTCCCTCTCCCCTTGTAAGGGGAGAAGGGAAGCCACTATGTGGTGAGCCGCTCGCCAACAACGCCGGCAATCAATCGTGGCACGATGCTTCCGACCTGTTCGCCCGCAATCACCACCGGCAGATAATGTTGCGTGCGGCCCTGCCCCTCGCTCTCGATCAGCACCTCGCGCGTCGCACCGATCTCGGCTTGCAGGCGCTGCCGCAACGCCGCTTCGCCGGCCGCACGCAGCCGTCGCGCACGCTCCTTGATCAGGCCTCCCGCCACCTGCGGCATCTGCGCAGCCGGCGTGCCGGGCCGCGGCGAATAAGGGAAGACGTGCAGGAAGGTCAGTCCGCATTGCTCGACGAGGTCGAGCGTGCGCGAGAACATTTGCTCGGTCTCGGTCGGGAAGCCCGCGATGATGTCGGCGCCGAAGACGATATCGGGGCGCAGGCGGCGCACCTGCTCGCAAAAGCCAATCGCATCCTGCCGCGAATGCCGCCGCTTCATGCGCTTCAGGATCATGTCATCGCCTGACTGCAGCGACAGGTGCAGGTGCGGCATCAACCGCGCATCCTCAGCGATGGCATCGAGCAGGTCGTCATCCGCCTCGATCGAATCGATCGAGGAGATACGCAGGCGCTTGAGCTCGGACACATGGCGCAGGATCTGCTTGGTCAGCCTGCCGAGCTTGGGCGCGCCGGGCAGATCCGCGCCGTAGCTGGTGAGATCGACGCCGGTCAGCACGATCTCGGCATGGCCGCGCTCGACCAGGGTGCGCACCTGCTCGACCACCGCGCCCATTGGCACCGAGCGCGAATTGCCGCGGCCGAACGGGATGATGCAGAAGGTGCAGCGATGATCGCAGCCGTTCTGCACCTGCACGAAGACGCGCGGCAGGCCGCTCGCATAGCCGTCGACGAGATGCGGCGCCATCTCCTTCACGCCCATGATGTCGCTGACGGCGATTTTCTCGCTGACGCCAAGATCGAAAGCATCGCGTGTCTCCCGCCACGCTTCGCCGCGCATCTTGTCGTCATTGCCGACGACGCGATCGACCTCGGCCATGTCGGCGAACATCGCAGCCTGCGTCTGCGCCGCGCAGCCGGTGACGACGATGCGCGCCTCGGGGCGCTCGCGCTTCAGCTTGCGGATCGATTGGCGTGCCTGCGCCACCGCCTCGTTGGTGACGGCGCAGCTGTTGATGACGATTGTGTCGGAAAGCCCTGCGACTTCCGCCTTGCTGCGAATCACCTCGGCCTCGAAGGCGTTGAGGCGGCAGCCGAAGGTGACGATGTCGACGGCCATCAGGCCACCGGCGCGAACAGCGCCGGATCGAAGCTGCCCTCATATTCGAAGGTCGCGGTGCCCGTCATCAGCACGTGGTCGTCGCGCTCGCGCCATTCGATGCCGAGCTTGCCGCCGGGCAAGGTGATCTCGACCTTGCGCTCGGCGCGCTTCAGCCGCGCGGCGGCGACCGCCGTGGCACAGGCCGCCGACCCGCAGGCCTTTGTCAGCCCCGCGCCGCGCTCCCAGGTGCGGATCGTGATGTGTTCGCGGTCGACGATATGGGCCAGCGTGATGTTGGCGCGCTCGGGGAAGATCGGATGGTTTTCCAAGAGCGGACCGAAGCGGCCGAGATCGTAGGCGTTGACGTCGTCCACCCAGAACACCGCGTGCGGATTGCCCATGCTCACCACTGAGGGCGAATGCAGAATGGGATTGTCGATCGGCCCGATCTGCAATTCGATGTAGCGGGTGTCGCGAAACTCTTCCGCCAGCGGAATGTCCTGCCAGCCGAATTTCGGCGCGCCCATATCGACGGTGTAGAGGTCGGGCGCCGGACCCTGCCAGGCATTGAGCAGGCCGGCGGCCGTCTCGAAGGTCGCGGTGGTCTGCCCGGTCTTCTCGAAGATGCGGCGCACGACGCAGCGCATGCCGTTGCCGCAGGCACCGGCCTCCGAGCCGTCATTGTTGTAAATGCTGATGAAGGCCTCGGTGCCGTCGAGCCGGGGCTTTTGCAGCACCATGAGCTGGTCGTAAGCCACGCCGCCGTTCGCGGACGCCACGGCGCGGGCGTCGTCCGGCGTGACCTTGGCCGCCGAATCGCGCAAGTCGACAACGACGATCTCGTTGCCGATGCCGTTCATCTTGGCAAATGCGTGGTTGGCCAGCGCGCTCATGAAAATTCCCGAATTTCGCCTGCCTTATATGGCGATCCTCGGCCGCTTGGCCAGTGATTTGCCACCCGAGCCGGCACATCGGGCAAGGTGCCTGCCATGACGCATCTGTCATGGGACGAATTCGGCGCTCGCGTGTTAGAACGGCGCGGTTCGCGCGAACCGGGACGCGCGGCCGGGTTAAGGCCTTGGTGGGTAAGGCCTTGATGAATTGAGGCCCCGACGAAGCGGGGCCTTGGGGAGAATAACATGAACACTTTTCGTCGAGTTGTGCTGGCCGCGCTGATCCCGGCTGCGGCCCTGTCGCATGGGCTGTCCGGCGCGCTGGCGCAGACGCCGAGCCCGGTGCCGGCGGCCTCCGCGAGCCCGTCGCCCGCGCCATCGGCAGCACCCGCCCCGGCCGCAAGCGCTCCGCCAGCCCCGGCAGCGAGC
>NZ_JARFML010000007.1 GCF_029167105.1 Bradyrhizobium yuanmingense
CCCCTCCCCCCATACCCCCCCTGCTGCTGGAAGGGGGCGCGGTGCTGGTAGCACCGCGCCCTCCCAGCAGGGGGAGGTCGGGGTAAGGGAGAAACTTTGAAATGCTGACGCGACTTCCCGCTCACCTTTTCCACTTCGTCGGAACGTCGGTCGTCGAAATCAATGGGGCGCGTCGACAGGCGCGCCCGACAACTTCGAAAAGGAACAATGGATCGTGAGTGCCAGGGCTCGCACGGCAACCCAGCGGAAACAGGATCAGCGCCAGCGCGAGCGGCTCGGCGAGTACATCGTCGCCTGCCGTGTCGGGCTGGATGTCGTCGACCTCTTGGTGGACAAGGGATACTTGCAAATGCACGAAAGCGAAAATCGTGCGCGGATCGCCGAAGCGTTCGCGCAGTGGGTCGAAGATATGGCCGACGCTCACGCGCGCTAGGGCGTGTACTCTCATAAACGCTTGCCGCGGATCAGCGCGTCGATGTCTGCTCTACGCCCGACAGCGGCGGAATAGCGGACATCCCTTAACCGCGCGGCTTGGGGCCAAAAAGCCGGACACACGTCCGACGAGAGCGAGCTAAACCGGCGCCGGTATGTAACCTAGGGCGCCGGCACGCCCAACGACTTGAGTCCGTCCATGGCATTCGCGTTCTTTGGATCAATCGCCAGCGCCGCCTTGAAGTCGGCAACCGCTTCATTGCTTTTGCCAAGGCTCTGGTAAGCAGTACCACGCCACGCCAGCGCAGTGCTCGATCGCGGCACGACCCTTAACACCGCGTCGAAATCGGCGATCGCGTCTTGATAGTGACCGAGACGCAACGACGCGTAGCCGCGTCCAAGATTGGAGTCGGCAGCTTCGCGCGGGATTGGAATTGAATAGCCGAGAGCGAGAGCCAGAGCCTTGTCATAGTCGGCCTTGGCCTCCTTGAACTTGCCGAGACGGTTGTAAGCACTGCCGCGCTCGCGATAATAGCGCCAGACTTGAGAGTTCCGTCGTATCGCCTCGCTGTACAGTTCGGCCGATTTTTCATGCTGCCCGAGCTCTGCATAGACTTCGCCTTCGCCGAACGGGAAGGTGCCGTCGCTAGGAACAAGTTCGCCACCCTTGCGGAAATCGGCCAGCGCATCGTCGTAACGTCCGCGCCTGATAAGATAGAAGCCGCGCTTGGCATAGAAGGAGGGATCAAGCGGCTCGATCTGCAAGGAGGCGTTGTAGTCGGCCTCAGCGCGGTCGTACTGTTTCAAATCCTCATAGGCGAAGGCCCGCTGGCGGAGCAGGGCGCGGCGAGCGTCGGCGCCATACGAGCTCTCCTCCAATCCTTGGGTGTAAAGGTCAACCGCACGCTGGTAGTCATGTGAGCGCTTGGCCTGACGGGCGCGCTTGTTAAGGGCCGTCAGCGAATCGTCAGTCGTCAGGACCTCGTCGCTAGGCGGAGGTCCATTCAAGAGGCTTGCGAGTCGCCACTGATGCCAAAAATGCAGGGCAGAACGCAGAATGCCCGCAGACATCACGATCATGAGAATGAACGCGGCGATTACAATGATCCAGCGGCGGGGCGTCATGGCGGTAAGTCTAAGCGCGACTGGTAAACAAGCAAGCAACACTTTAAGGTTGAGTAACGATGGATCCCCAAAGCGGGAAAGCATCTGCTCGGGTTGAGCTTTACCGCTTTTGACCCGAGGCGGCTGAGTCACGCGTGACAGTTTTAGGTTTTGCGGCTGCTAATATTCGCGGCATGACCCATAAACCAGTTACTATTCGCCCCCGCCCCGGCGCCCTCGGCGCTCCGAAACATCTCCCGTTTGTCCGGGCCGCCTTCGCGGTCGCGCAAGGGAGGGCGATGGGCGTCGACACCGATCAAGTCCTGGAACGCCTTGGGTGCGAGGTGGCCCCCCTGATCTTGAACCGCGCCAACGCGACGCCCGGCTCGACCACGACGACCGGTTGGGCTGCAGAACTCGCAGAACAGAGTTTCGGCGCGTTCCTGGCGGACCTTGGCGCCTACAGCGGGGCCTCGCGTTTGATCGCGCAGGCTGTCCCGGCTCGCCTGGGCACGAGTGTGTCGGCCGTCTATCCCGCCCGCACCGGTGCCCCTGTCGCGCCTGCATGGGTTTCCGAGAGCGGCGCGATCCCGATCCGCTCGGCTGCATTCAGCAACGTCGAGATTGGCCCGGCGCGCGAGATGGCTCACATCATCGCGTGGAGCCGCGAACTCGGCAAGCGCTCCGACGCCATCGCGATTTTTGAGCGGATGCTTCGCGAAGATGTCGCCGCCGGCATCGATGCCGCGTTCTTCGCAACGACCGCCGGCTCGGCATCGGCCCATGAGGGCCTGTTGCACGGCGTCTCGCCGATCACTGCCTCGATCGCTGCGGGCAAGGCCGGTGCCGAGGATGATCTCGCCGCGCTAGCCTCCGCCGTTGCGACTGGCGGGTCCGGCGCCGTCACCTTCATAGCGGCCCCGGCGCGACTTGCGCGGTTGCGCATCATCGCACCAGAACTTGCGGCCCGCATCGACATGGTGCCGAGCGCCGCCCTGCCGGCCGATCGCGTGATCGCGGCCGACGGCGCGGGACTGCTCGTCGCGATCGATGAAGCGCCGGACATTGTTGAGGGCAGCGACGGCGTCGTTCACATGAGCGATACGCCGTTGGAGATCGTCAACGACACAGGCCCGACCACGGCAGACCCCGTGCGCAGCTTCTGGCAGACTGCGACTGTCGCGCTGCGCATCATGCATGATCTTGCCTTTGCAAAGCGCCGCTCGACGGCGGTGGCTTATGTCGACGGGGCGGATTGGACGTGATTGACGAAACTCATAAGCGGGAGAATGGTGGTGGTGACACAAGCAGACCTGGAAAATTTCGCTGGTATGATCGGCGAGGAAGTTGGCCGCGCGCAGAAAACCGAGCGCGAGCAAATCGAACGTCAATTCGAGCGGATGCGCCGCAGGATCGCCGATCTCGAAGCGATGATTGCGACGCCGCGACGTTCTGCTACGACGCCGGCTGAGAACACTGCTAGTCTGATCGCAGGCCGCGCGTCATGATCGAAAGCCAAGTTGCAAGCGAAGCCGCCGATAAGATCTTTCGGTTTCTCTCGGCGCACATGACGCCGCAGGTCGTCGCCGACGCCATGATCGTCGCTGCCGTCGCCGAGATGGTCGCCGCCGTCGGCCGCCCCGGAGCAGCCGACATGCTGCGGCGACTTGCTGATCGCGTCGAAGCCGAAAAGCCGCCCGCTGTTCATTGACCGGGGGGCGGCGAGTAAAATCTAGACGCGGCGGCCCCCGCGACCGGTCCGGGGGTCCAAATGGAGAGGCCGCAGGTATCCCGAGATGGTGGAAAACACAGTTATGAACGCCTCCAAGCCCGGCCCGTCCGGCGCCAAACGCCGCGTCATCAGGTTTGAACGCAAGCGGCAAGCTTTGCTCGGCAACCAGCGTGCGGTCACGCATGGCCGTACCACCGCAGCAGCCAAAGCGGCCCGCCTGGAGGCCCTGAAAGAGCACCAGTCTGCCGAGAAGGCACGTTCGGACACCTGGGCCAGGACCGTCCCGCAGACCGACTACGGCGCGATCGTCGATCAGTTGCGCGCCCTTCGGCGTGCGAAGCGGTAGCGAATGAGCGGCAATTCGGAGAATAATTTCCCGATCGGGATTCGGATTCCAGATTCGCGCAGGGCGGCCCTGGAGCGGGCCGCCGCGATGCGCGGGCTGTCGGTCGCCTCGTTCGTCGAGTTGCTGGTTGATCGCGCGCTGGCCGAGGCTGAGGCGCAGAAGTCGGCTGTTGGTGGCTAAGCAGAATCCTCTGCTCAGTCAGAGCATTGCCGGTTTTGACCCTAAGCAGACCAGAGATCGATCTTGTGGTAAGGCTTTCCCAGTCCAATTTCGTCGAACGGGTCAGCCTGCGATGCACAACATTCGTCGCCTTTCAGTCCTGCAATTTCTCGCAGCATCAGCAATTGCTCACGGTTCGCAGCGAAGCGAGAACTGCGCATGACGGAATTTTGGGCGATCACTTCAGAGTACGCCCGTCAGCCTCAGGTGCAGGTCTGGTTTCTTGTCGGCGTCATCGTCGGCTCGATCTTCGGCCTCTACTTTCGGAAAAGCGCTGGGCCGCCGATAATCAGCGCATTAGTGTTTCTAGCTCTCTTGTTGCCCGCGCGGTTCTTGACGCCGCCGACGTGGTTCACCATCACCTACGCTATCCTTTTTGTCCTGACGGGTTTCGTTGGCTTCTGCGCCGGTTGGCTACCCGGACTATTGCTTGGTCACGTTTGGGGCTTGGTATTGGACCGCACCAAGGGACGGGCAGCATCCCAGCCACCACACGATGACTAGCCACGCAGACGAGACTCGCCCAAACCGACGTGAATGACCCGAAGCGGAAGTTCAGTGGGACGCCTTCCAGCTACGGCGCCGTGCCAAGTGCTCTTACTGACGCGATGACCGTCCTAGCGCGCTCGGGATCAAACCGGCCAAGGCCCATGTGGACGGACTAGCCCATTCGAGATACTTCATCAGAGCCTCGTCGGTCGCATTGTCGCGAACCATGGCGGCGATAGTACCAACATAGCCATCGTATTCATCGGCGGGACATCCGCCAATTGGGTCCCACTGCTGATTCAAAATATCTCTGATCTGACCGCGCCAGATTCGAGAGGCTTCTTTGTCTATTGCCATAGACCCGATCCTCACTTGATTGGCGGCATCTTTCACCATCTCATAGGACATGTTGCCTCATTCAATGGCCGCACGTATGGGGCTGATTTACCGCCCGATCTTCTTGATGCAAGTGGGCTCGCCGCTGGGGTGAGGCGTGCAATCCCAGTCCGGTCCAAAGCCCGCATTGGAGTTCCGCTGTGGCAGAAATGGGTTATAAATGACAACTGTCGCAAAGATGGCGACTGCAATAAATGCTGACACCAGCATCCATACAATGCCTGCACGATCCGGACTCCAGTGGAGTTGCCGAATGGATCGATGTTTTCTTGGATTGGGATGCTTCACAGCCGAACCATCGATTGCATGCGATCTGCACTAACGCTTTCGATTATGTTGATCACAACTTAAGCGGTAATCTTCCAAATCGCACGCCAAGCACGCGCTCACAATTAACAGATCGTTGCTGGAGACTTTACAGGCGGCTGATGTCCGGAATTGGCCCTTAACGGCCCTGCCGCGATACCCGCATTGACGCCCGCTGCTGAGGGAAAGCGGACATTCGGGCCGTGCCGTACTCGCGACGTTCTTCGCCGAGCTGTCGAGGTACGAGGTGCTCGGCATCGGCATCATCGGTCGCGTCGTCGCCAAGGTGTAGCGCCAGCACCTCGCCCCGCGCACGGGGGGCAACGTCAGCAGCAAGTACGGCTAACTGCCCCTCGCTCGCCGAAAGAGGAGATCATTCACTAATTCTGCGCCTCGGCGCGGCTTCTCATTGTCCCGACGAGAGTAGGTGAACTCTGTATCGTGCGCGTAAACTTGACGCTCGGCATACGCCACAACCGCGCCATTCACGCGGGCAACGTTTTCCTCCGTCAACTCGATCTCATCCTCTTCAAGCTCGAAAGCTCCGACAACCGCCAGACGCCTGCCGACAGGGAAAATGATTTCGGTGCCAGCGACACCATGCCCCGGTCCGTAAAACTTCCCTCGCATTTTTGGATCGGAAAACATCAAGCAAACAGGATGATCAGAGGTGATGAAGCCGCTTGAATCGGCGGGAGGAGTGAGGCTGACCCACTTGCGTTTGAACAAGGTGGGAAGGATGGCGTCAAAACCCTTCAATTCGCTGGCTATGTGGAATCCCGTGTTGAGCTCGATCCGATATTCTTTCCTGCGAACAAAATCCCGCATCTCCTCATGAGAGACGTGCTTTGAGTCGCTCGTAATGTAACCCCTCTCGCGCATCTTTTTTTGTTGTGCTTGCCATCTATCCTTGTCGGCGGTGACGAGGTTCATCATTTGGTTGAGAACCTGCTCATTGAATTCACGGAATGTCTCGCGAAATCGCGGGTTTCGAATTGCAATGAGCCCGAGGAAATTGAATAGTATAGTTCGATCTTCTGCGTTTCGCAGATTGCGGGCCTGAAGCACGCGATTGAGTGCAGGACCAAGCTCACCTTCAAAGGCAGCCATTATTTGCTCGAAGACATCCGGGGCGTGGCCGTCGATTTCGACCCGGTTGAAATCTTGCTCCACGGCGATGTTGAGAATGTTAGACGTGAACGATTTGCCGTCTCGATCAAACACCACAACTTGGTGTGTCTTGCCCCGCTTTTTCGGTCGGCTAAAGCCCTTGAGATAGCATTGCGGCAGAAAATGATGCCGACGAGCGACCATCAACTTTCTTCCTATGATCATTTGTTGAAGTAAGCCAAAACACCAAAGATGCTGCCGATCAGAGCTAGTCCCAAGGTAACTCTGTTCGCCCAGTAATCCCAATCAGCCTTTTGCTCTGCCCGGATATCAGCCCGCAGCTTTTGAGCCGCCGCCGCCGTCAAGTAGCGTTCTTCGGGAGCGGTAGCATAGGGATGCAGCTGCCAATCCTCTTCCTTCGTTGGAATAGGAACGTGATATCTGACTGCCTGATCCAAAAGATATTTGGATCGAAACATGTCCAGCATGGTGGATTGGAAATTTAGCGCTTTGCCTGCCGAGTATTTGGAAAAATTAGTGCCGTCTGGGTCTGGCTCATCTGGCGTCTGATCGTATGATCGGCGCGCCGCATGGTGCCCTTTCAGAAATTTCCTTAGCGCCCAACGATACCGAAGCTCATCAAACATGCCCCACCTTCACCGGTTTTGAACTTCCTTAAAAACCCTTTCCATTGCTTCGATGACGGTCCGGATTTGAGCCTGCCCTACCACGATCCACACATCATCCTCTTCATCCCATGCGCGGCGACGCCTGATCACGAGGTCACCATCCGGGTTACTGTAGACGGCAATGGCGTCCTGCTGGCGCACGACTACAGCGTCTGCGTCTTGCCAGCTAAAATCTTCGCTGTTGTCATTCATGGCTTTGACCTTTGCGAATCGGGGAGGCGCACACGATGGCACAATGCAGGGTAGTGATACGAGGATTGGGATGTTTTTCCCGGTTATTCACAGTCGTGCCTGGATCAAGGTCAAGAAACGGGCGCATCCAGCGTTCGCCCGCATGCTAGTTACAGAACGCTGGAGACGGATCGAACCAAAGGAGCCGAAACTCATGCCGCAGCCCGATTATGACCTGGATGATCCCGACGAGGTGTGGGACCATGTGCAGGCAACGATACTCGATGCCGTGAACCCGAAGGACCTCGAAACACCGCAACTCTATGCCGCGATCGCCGTGCGACTCCTGCCCGAAATTCCAAAACTCCAGGCCGTGCAGCTCGCGCTTCAACTGTTCATAGATCAACACGGCGAGGCGAATGAGTTTCTCGAAGAAGCCTCCGTCGAGAATGCAAAGATACTCTTGGACGACATCGAAACGAACCTGCCGCCGCACGCTCCGGGATTCGCGAAAAATCCGCCAACGCTCGGAGATTGAGAGAACGGGGCTGCGAGGGGGCGCCGATCTCCTGGACGCTTACAGCCGCAACAATGATCCGGCCAGCTGTCGCGCGGCTCTCGGCAGAATGGCTGAGGTCGCGAGTAGACACGTGCCGACGCCAAATTCACATCCAAGAGGTGCACCTCTTGGCGTTCGGTCCAAGGTGCACGCCACTAATCGCAAGTGCACCCAAATGTGCACCCAAATCGGGCTTTCGCTGATTTCCTGCGCCGAGGGATTAGAAGGCTAAAAATTCAGAAAACGCCTGTATTGCAGGGGGTTTCTGCTGGTGCCGGCTGAGGGGATTGAACCCCCGACCTTCGGTTTACAAAACCGCTGCTCTACCGCTGAGCTAAGCCGGCGATGCCTCAAGAGGCAGGGACGGAGCTCGGCTCGCGCCGGGGCCGTCCACCCGTGCGCGCCGCAATACCAGACTTGATCGGAAAGTGCCAGAAGCGGGAGGACGTCGTCGCAGGACGCGAATCGGGCGGCCGCGCGGGCCGCCCGATGTGTCGCGGTCGGCTCAAGCGGCCTTACTGGCAGAGTTGCCGGCGGCCGTCTGCGCCCTTGAACCAGGTGCCGGGCGTACAGACGAAGCCATTGCGTTCGGCGTAGCTGCGCCTGTCCCAGCTACGATTGTCCCAGCCGCGGTCCCACGAATTGTCATAGGCGTAGGAATTGTCCCAGCCGCGGAATGGTGCGGTGGCAATCGCACCGGCGGTGCCGATCGCAGCGCCTGCAACGCCGGCCGCCGCGCCCGCTGCGCCAGCCGCAACGTCGGTCGGCCAGAAGCCGGTGGGGCTCCTGTTCCAGTCGTTATTCCAGTCGCGGTTCGCCTGACGATAGGCCGCGCGGCGATGGCGATAGCCGCTCTCGGTGGTGGCCTGTCCCGGTCCGAAAGTCTGGCAGTTGGCGTTTGGGAATTGCGCCGAGCAGCGGCCCTGATTGTTGACGACGGTCTGCGCCATGGCAGAGCCTGCCAGCATGGTCGCTGCGATCGCCGTGGCCCCGAGAAGCTTGATGGTCATGGTTGTTCGCTCCCATTTTGTTGACAGGAGCTAAACGCTGACGGCGCGGGACGTTCCGATGCAACCCTGGGATTTTTCGGGTGCGAGCCGTCAAACCGATGTGAGCAGCGTGAGTGTTCCAGCCGCGCGGTTCCGCGCCGTTAACGCTTCGCTAGCTCGCCGTGCAGCATTTGAGCGGCGCGCAATCCTTGCACGTTAGGCTTACCGGAAATTGGTGAGCAGGCCTTAACTCTCTCTGCGTCGCGATCGGTTAGGTTGCGCCCGGATAACCGGGGTCTCCTCATGCGTGCCGTGGCACTCGCCGCCTTTCTGATCGGACTGCCTGCGACGGCGTTTGCAGCCGGCTTCGAGGTCGTCGTTCCCGGCCGTCCCGGCGTGCCGATCATTATCAACAACATCGATGCGTCCTACGCCGTCGTCGAGGGCACCTGGGGCCTCGGCAAGGGCCAGCAGGTGCAGCCCACGATCTATGGCGGTCGCTATATCGCCGAGCGGCAGCCCGACCACGTCGGCCATTATTATCCGACGCTGGGCTTGCGACCGGGCTACGGCCGGCTCGAGGTCGAGCCGCCGGCGAACCGCAAATTGCCCAAGCCCGCCGAGAGCTACCACCAGAGCTGGGGCGCATCGTCCGCGCCGCTGCCGGTGCAGATGGATCCGCCCGTCGATCCGCCGCCGGTGATCTACGCGCCCGAGATCAACGACCGTCCTCGGCCGCCTCGGCCGCGGCCGCGCACAGAGATCCCCGGCAGGCCGCCGGGTTGAGAACGTCAAAACCAAAAACGGAAATCAACAGGAGAGAGTAATGCGTCAGATGATTTCGGGACTGGTCGCGGCAACTGCCGTGATGTTCGCCGCCACCGCGCCTGCCGCGGCCTGCGGCTTCACCACCTGCGCGCCGATTGCGCCGGTCTATTCCGGCTGCAACACCGGCTGCGGCGGTTACGGCTACGGGTATGGTTACGGCTACGGCACCTATGAGCGTCTCGCCGAACCGACCACGCAATATTACTACGTCAATCAGGGTCCGACCTATACAGGTCCGGGCGCCTTCGCGCCGTATCCGACCTATCGCGAGGACGCGGTCGTCGCGCCCGCCAATTACGGCTATGGCTATGGCTATCGTGCCGCTGCGGTCGCGCCGCCGGCCGCTTATCCCTATCGCCGCCCGTACTTCCGTCCCTATCGCTACGGCTACGGCCCGCGCTACGGCTATCTGCCGCGCGTGCACTACGGCCATGCTCACCGCTACGGCTACGCCCACCGCCATGCGCCGCGTTATTATGGCGGTCACCGCGTGCTGCGCCGCTATTACTGATCTCTGATCGGTCGAGTGAAGAGACGCCCGTTCGCGTGATGCGGACGGGCGTTTTGCTTTATCTTGAAAACAACCCCATGCACAGTAGCCGGCAACAGGGAAATCAAGGACTTGAAGCGCAATGTGCGCGAGATGAGCGAGCATCGCTCATTAGCCCGTTGTTCGAGCCCAGATTTCGGAAAAACAGAGATCTCGAATTGATCCGTCGGGCAAAACAGGGCTAGTATGGCATCGTCCGGATATGCGCGGTGCCCTAAGCGCTAGCGCTTCATCAGCCCCAGCCGGGTCGCGCCGACATAAAGCGAGAGTACGGCCGCATTCGAGACGTTGAGGCTCTTGATCTCGCCTGGCATGTCGAGCCGCGCCACGACGCTGCAGGTCTCGCGCGTCAATTGCCGCAAGCCTTTGCCTTCGGCCCCGAGCACCAACGCGAGCGGCTCGCGCAATGCGACGTTCGAGAGATCCTCGGTACCTTCGCTGTCGAGACCGACCGTCTGGAAGCCGCGCTCGTTCAACGCCGTCAAGGCGCGGGCGAGATTTTGCACCGTGACGACAGGCACAAGCTCCAGCGCGCCGGAGGCGGCCTTGGCGAGCACGCCGGTCGCCTCGGGGCTGTGACGCGCCGTGGTGACGATCGCGTTCACAGCGAAGGCTGCGGCCGAGCGCAGGATGGCACCCACATTGTGGGGATCGGTGATCTGATCCAGCACCAGCACCATGCCTTCCTGCTTGAGCGTCTCGATGTCCGGCGAGGGCAGGGGATCGGCCTCGGCGAGCAGGCCCTGATGCACGGCGTCGGGCGACAGCAGCCGGTCGATCTCCTGGGGACGGACGATCTCGGGCGCGATGGGGGTCGCGATGTTTTCGTCCGCCAGCCGCCGCGCGGCGTTCTCGGTCAGGGTCAGCTTGCGGATCCGCCGCTGCGGGTTGGCGAGCGCCATGGTGACGGTGTGCCAGCCATAGAGAATGACCGGGCCGTCGCCTTGCGAATCACGGTCGCGCCAGGCCGGCCGGCCGGCCGATTTTCCGGGCCTGTTGAAGGGCTTAGCCCCGCCGCGAGCCCCCTTGGGGCCGAATTTTCGATCCTTCATGGGCTCGCTTCTGTCATGGGTTCCGGAATATGGCAATTTCGATGCCTGCGAGGGCGATTTTAGCTGCCTGCCTCGGTTGACTTTGCCCCACCGCTTCGCCCATAAACGCGCCCGGTCGCGCCCCGATCCGGGCTGTCGCGGCCTTCACGTTCCATGGCCGTCTTCGGTCCGCCGGCAAGGTCCGGCCCGATTGTGCTGCCGTCGAGCGGGGGAGTGTCCCGAGTGGCAAAGGGAGCTGACTGTAAATCAGCCGCCTCATGGCTTCGCAGGTTCGAGTCCTGCCTCCCCCACCATCCTGCTTCGCGCTGACGCGCTTCGCAGGATTGTAGCCTTTCACTGCGCGAAGCAGGATGCCCTCCGAAGCCTTGGCGAAGGAGGGCGGCGTCGATGCACTATGTCTATCTTCTGGAGAGCGAAGCGTTCGTAGGTCAGCGTTATATCGGCCTGACGACGAATCTCAAGCAGCGCTTGGCAAACCACAATGCAGGCAAGTCACCGCACAGGTCGAAGTACATGCCCTGGCGACTGGTGACTTACGTGGCCTTCTCGGACATCGCGAAGGCACGTGCGTTTGAGCGTTACTTGAAATCTGGTTCGGGCCACGCCTTCGCGAAGAAGAGACTCTGGTGAGCGAACACGCTCCGAAACCGCTACCCCATCATCTCCCGCACCATCGGCACCACCTTCCGCCCGTAGAGCTCGATGCTCCGCATTAGCTTCTCGTGCGGTAACGGCCCCGCCGAATACTTCAGCTGAAACCGCGAAAGGCCGAGCGCCTTCGCCGTCTTCGCGATCTTGCGCGCCACCGTCTTGGGCGAGCCGACATAGAGCGAGCCGTGCTCGGCCTCGTGGACGAACTCGTCGCGTCCCATCGGCGGCCAGCCGCGCTCCTTGCCGATGCGGTCGCGCATCGCCTTGTAATCGGGCCACAGTTCCTCACGCGCCTGCGCGTCCGTCTCGGCGACGTAGCCCGGCGAATGCACCCCGATCGGCTGGGCCGGGCGGCCGAATTCCTTGAATGCGCGGTGATAGAGCTCGACGTAAGGCGTAAAGCGCGCGGGATCGCCGCCGATGATCGCGAGCATCAGGGGCAGATCGTAATGCGCGGCGCGCACCACCGATTGCGGACTGCCGCCGACGCCGATCCAGGTTTTCAGCTTGCCGTTCTCGACCGGCGGATAGACCAGTTGATCTTTCAGCGGCGGACGCAGCTTGCCTTGCCAGGTGACCGGCTGCTGCGACAAGAGCGCGGCGAACAGATCGAGCTTCTCCTCGAACAGCTCTTCGTATTTGCGCAGGTCGAAGCCGAACAGCGGGAAGGATTCGGTGAACGAGCCGCGGCCGAGGATCACCTCGGCGCGTCCGTTCGAGACCGCATCCAGTGTGGCAAAGCGCTGGAACACGCGGATGGGATCGTCCGAAGACAGCACCGTCACGGCGGAGCCGAGATGGATGCGCTTCGTGCGCGATGCGATCGCCGCGAGCACGGTTTCAGGCGAGGAGATCGCAAAATCGGCGCGGTGATGCTCGCCGAGTCCGATGAAGTCGAGCCCAAGCTCGTCGGCCAGCACCGCCTCGTCGACGACGTTGCGGATCACCTGCGCATGCGGGATCATGTCGCCTGAGGTGTTCCTGGTGACGTCGCCAAAGGTATCCAGTCCGAATTCGAGCGGTGCGGTCATCGATCAAGTCTCTGTGGGAGCATGGACGACACTTAATGGGCAGGTGCACCGTCACAAGGCAGCATTTCGGAAATGCTCGGTTTCCGTTTGCTTGACCGCGGCAGCGCTACCGCCACATCCCGCGCATCCTTGCCCCGATGTCGATCTTCGGCCCCTGCGCCGCGCTGCGCGCGGCGCCGCTTGCTGCCTTCGGCCAGGCCGTGCGCTCGAACAAATAGACCAATTGCTCCGGGATGAAGCGGGTGCGCGAGGCATAGACGTGGCGGTCGCCCCTGGCGGCCTGGCCGTGCACGAAGAAGCGCTGCGGCACGACGAGGTGGAGATCGTCCTTGGCGCGGGTCATCGCGACATAGAGCAGGCGGCGCTCCTCCTCGAGCTCGGCGCTGGTCCCGGCGCCGAGATCGGACGGCATGCAGCCGTCGACGACGTTGAGCACGAACACCGATTTCCACTCCTGGCCCTTGGCGGAGTGGATGGTGGAGAGGATCAGGTAATCCTCGTCGCGCAAGGGTGGACCTGATTTGTCGCTGGTCGCATCCGGCGGATCGAGCGTGAGCTCGGTCAAAAATTTCTCGCGCGAGGCATAGCCGCTCGCGATCTGCTCGAGCTGCATCAGATCGGCGCGGCGCGTCTCGGCATCCTCGTGCATGCGATCGAGGTGCGGCTCATACCAGAGCCGCACCCGTTCGAGGTCGACGGGCCATTCCGAATAGCGCAAGTTCTCGACCGTGCGGACGAAACAGGTCCAGTCCTCGCCCGTGCGCGCCGGCCCCGGCAGCCGGCCGAGCGCGGCGAGCGGGTCGGTGCTCTCCGCCATCTGGTCGAGCACGCGCTGTGCGGTCGCGGGGCCCACGCCTGGCAGCAGGTGCAGGATACGAAAGCCGGCGACGCGGTCGCGCGGATTCTCGGCGAAGCGCAACAGGGCCAGCACGTCCTTGACATGCGCGGCATCGAGGAATTTCAGCCCGCCGAACTTGACGAAGGGGATGTTGCGGCGGGTCAGCTCGATCTCCAGCGGACCCGAATGCGACGAGGTGCGGAACAGCACCGCCTGGTGCTTGAGCAGCGCGCCTTGCTCGCGGTTCGCCAGCACCGCCTCGACGATGTAGCGCGCCTGGTCGGCCTCGTCGTGCACGGTGACGAGCTGCGGCTTTTGCCCGGAAGCGCGGTCGGTCCAGAGGTTCTTGGTGAAGCGCTCGCGGGCGAGGCCGATCACGCCGTTCGCCGCCGACAGCACCGCCTGCGTCGAGCGGTAATTGCGGTCGAGCGTGATCATCTCCGCGCGCGGCGAGAAGCTCTGCGGAAAGTCCAGGATGTTGCGCACGGTGGCGGCGCGGAACGAATAGATCGACTGCGCGTCGTCGCCGACCACGGTGAGGCCGCGTCCGTCGGGCTTGAGCGCCAGCAGGATCGAGGATTGCAGACGGTTGGTGTCCTGATATTCGTCGACCAGCACGTGGTCGAAGCGGCCGCCGATTTCTTCGGCGATCAGCGCATCGCTCATCATCTGCGACCAGTACAGCAGCAAATCGTCGTAATCGAGCACGTGCTGGGCCTGCTTGGCCTCGACATAGGCGGCGAACAGACCCTTCAGCTCGGCGGCCCAGCCCGCGCACCAGGGATAATGCTGGGCGAGCACCTTCTCGATCTCCATCTCGGCATTGACGCAGCGGGAATAGATCGACAGGCAGGTGCCCTTGGCCGGAAAGCGGCTCTCGGTCTTCGACAGGCCGCGCTCGTGCCGAACCAGGTTCATCAGGTCGGCAGAATCCTCGCGGTCATGGATTGTGAAGGCGGGATCGACGCCGATCCGCTCGGCATATTCGCGCAGGAGCCGCGCGCCGATGCCGTGGAAGGTGCCGGCCCAGGTCAGCGCATCGCGCATGATCGCGGCGTTGTTCTCGCCCAGCACCTTGCGCGCGATGCGCTCGACCCTTCCGGCCATTTCCGCGGCCGCGCGGCGGGAGAACGTCATCAGCAGGATGCGGCGGGGATCGGCGCCCGCGACGATCAGATGCGCGACGCGGTGCGCGAGCGTGTTGGTCTTGCCGGAGCCGGCACCGGCGATGACGAGCAGGGGGCCGCCCACGATTGCCCCATCGGCCATGCCATGCTCGACGGCGCGGCGCTGCTCCGCATTGAGCGTGTCCAGATATGTCGCCACGAATCGCCCCGGTGAAAGGATGAGACTCGGCGATCCCGGCGCGAATCGCAATGCGGCTGGACGGAACTGGAATTAGGATTTAGGGGGAAGACGGCCCTTTGGTTCCAGCACCCCATGGCGAGATGACCGAGCTCAAGCCCGAACAATTCGAGATGCGGCGGCTGGAGTCGCTCAGCAACACCATTTTCGGCGTCGCCATGACGCTGCTGGCCTACGACCTGCCGAAGTCGGCGGTGTTCACGAGCGCCCCTGGCTGGAGCGAACTGGCCCATGTCTATTCGGGCAAGCTGGCTGGGCTGGCGCTGAGCTTCATCATCGCGGGCGTGTTCTGGATCAGCCATCACCGCCGACTGGCGCGCCAGCCGATCGGCACTCGTGGCGACGTCATCCTCAATCTGTTCTTCCTGCTCTCGATCGTGCTGCTGCCGGTCACCAACGGCCTCTACACCAACTACGCCATGAGCAGCGCGGTGGCGGTGCTCTACGGCCTGCACCTGACCACGATCGCCGGGCTCAATGCCTTGTTGTGGTGGGCCATCCTGCGCGGCTGGGGCCGCGAGATCATGGCTTCGCTGTTTCCGGTCGCCGTGTTCATCCCGGGCACGATCGTTGCGGCGTTCGCGCCGCAAGCCGCACCCTTCCTTTGGTTCATCGCTTTCGGCGGCATCGTGATCCGGCGCTTCCTTCCCAAGGGGGCCGGGCCGGACGCGTAGGGCTCAGCCGGATGTCGCGCCGAACCCATCGGCCGGCACGTAAAGCTTGACCGGGCGGATCTCGTACACCGCCGTCGGATTGACCGCGCGCAGCTTCCGCGCCGCTTCGATCGCCTCCTCCTCGGAGGCGCATTGCATCAAGTGGAAGCCGAGAAGCTGCTCCTTGGTCTCGGCAAACGGCCCGTCCAGCACCATTCCCGCGCCGGGGCCCCGCAAGGTGCGGGCCTTCCGGGTCTCATCCAGCCGGGCCGCCGGTCCAAACTGCCCGCTGGCCCGCAGCGGCGCCTGAACCTCGATGACTTTGGCGACGACCGCGGCGTCCTGCTCCGGCGTCCAGGACAGGACCTCGTCTTCCACGTGATAGGCCAGGATGGCGTACAGCATCGTCACCTCGTTCTTTTCTGCTTTTGTTTCTGCGCAAGTCCTGAGGACGTGGCATGGCGGCCCGTGCCGACACTCGAAGCAAAATATTGCGTGGCCGGCAAGCGGTGAAACCGTCCTGAAACCCGATTGCGCCCTTGCCACATGAACGCCGCCGGAACGGGTCGCGACTGATGAACCACAAACAACAAGTTCTTTGCTGGAGGCGGCAATGTCGGGTCACACCATCAAGATCATCTGCGACGCGCGGCGGGCGGGACAATCGGAGCCGGCCGATCTGCACGACCAGGCCGGCCACCACCGCTATTACGGCAGCTCGGCCGAGAACGGCGGCGAACGAATTGTCGAGAGCCGGCGCGGCAAACGGCGGCGCGTGCTCGGCATCTTCGGCTTCTGAAGCCTTTCGCCGAGACCGGCGTTCGAAATGGACCTCCTGCAGATATCGATCGCGGCGATTCCGTTCCTGCTCGCGCTGATGAGCCGGACCTCAAAGGCCATCGTCCCCTGCCTTCTGACGAGCCTGTTCACGGTGCTGCTCGGCGAGGCGCCGCATCGCGCGGTCGTGGCCTGGTGCGTCGGCATGCTGATCGCCGCCGTCGCGCTGCGCGAGCGGCTTCGCGCCGGATGACCCGGCCGATCCCATTTCCAAGGAAATCTGAGAGAGAGACATCCAAAGAAAAGGCGCGGCGGGGAAGCCCCGTCGCGCCCGATTTCTTGCTCGCTGGTCCAGGGCTGAGAGCGCCCCGATGCCAAGCCCAATCAAAGCCTAGCGGGCGATCCCAGCGAGGTGACAGCGCTTGAGATAAGACACTGGATCACCTCCTTTCGTTGGTTTCGGAAGTCTCCAATATAGGCGGCGATCCCCTCGCTGTTAAGGGGCGGGCGGTCAAGTCGGAGCCTGCCGTCTGGGCAAAGCCGCGAAAAGCCGCCGACCGGGCAGTTGAGACCGCCGCCGAGCCGTGTTAGGGGATCGCCCGACGCGGGTGTAGCTCAATGGTAGAGCAGCAGCCTTCCAAGCTGAATACGAGGGTTCGATTCCCTTCACCCGCTCCAACACCTGTTGGGTCGATATCCTGGCAGGGCGGTTTGTTCGACAGTCATCTGTGGCGCGTCGTGCAGGCTCTATCGCCTGTGATCGTCAATTTCGGCGGCGACCTGTCCGTAGTTCAGCAGCGCAACCAGGGTCGTTCCGCCCAGGATATTGCCGAGCAGCGTCGGCATGAAGAAGTCGGAGGCATATTGGCTGAACGAGGCCAGGCCGCTCTGCACCAGAAAGGCGCACTCGATCGAGCCGGCGACGATGTGCAAGAACTGGCCGAGTGCGACCACATAGGTCATCACCACGATGATGTGTGCGCGCGAGCCTTTGGCGGCCGGAAGTAGCCAGGCCATCGACGCGATCAGCCAGCCGGCAAAGATGGCCTTGACGAAGGTGGTTGAGAATGTCCCTTCGATCGTCGGCCGGCTGAGATCGATGAAGGCGTCCACGATGCGAGGTTCGAAGATGCTGGTGCGAGCGAGCACGGAGGCAGCTGCCCAGGTCCCTGCGATGTTCGAGGCGAGAACCAGGATCCAGAGCTTGAGCACGCTTGCCAAGGTGCCGAGATCTCTATTGTGCAACAGCGGCAGGATCGGTGTCAGCGTGTTCTCGGTGAAGAGCTGTTGTCGTCCCAGCACGACGACCAGGAAGCCGACGGTATAGCCGAGCGGAGCAACCAAGCGGCGGGTCGCCTCATCCGCGATCAGCGCATGAAGCTCGCCCTGAACGATCAGCGACAGGCTTATCGAAAGGCCGGCGGCAAAACCGGACAGCACGATGGCCCACCATCGCCGCTCCAGTTCCTGCTCGCCTTCGGCGCGGATCGTCTCATGGATCAGCGCGGCGCTTGGCCTGCTCTGCGATTCGATCTGCCTGGTCTGGCGCCGCGACACGCCGTCGAGCTTGGATGCTGGGTTGAATGAGGCACCATCGTCAGGCTGATCCACGCTGCGATCTCCGAAAGAATGATCCCAGTCAAGACTTTCGGATGTCCCATTCAGTTCCGCGTGACGGTGTGCCCTAGCTCGGTGCGATGCAGAGTGCGGAGGAACCTTCGTCATGAGCGGGAGTTCGCCGTACGGGCAAGGGTAAAAGTCACGAGGCCAACCGTGCGAGACGACATGCGCGTGCGCTCCACCGCGCAGATCGCGGGACATCCGATTCATCCGATGCTGGTGCCGATCCCGATCACGTGTTTTGTCGGGGCGCTGCTGACCGACATCGCCTATGTCGCCAGCGCCGAGATCATGTGGGCGGATTTTTCGGCCTGGCTGCTGCTCGCCGGAATCATCTTCGGCGTGCTGGCGGCGATCGCGGGCCTGACCGATTTCCTCGGCAATCGGCTGGTGCGGGCGCAGGCGCCGGCCTGGCCGCATCTGATCGGCAATGCCGTGGTGCTGATCCTTTCGATCGTCAATCTGATGATCCACATGCGCGATGGCTGGACCTCGGTGTGGCCGAGTGGGCTGATTCTGTCGGCGCTCACCGTGCTGATCCTGCCGATCACCGGCTGGCTGGGTTGGGCCATGGTCTATCGCCACGGTGTGGGAGTTGCGCGATGAGGTCTGCGATGATCCGCGCACTGTTGTGCGCGTCGCTGCTGGGCTTGGCCGGCTGCAATGACGGCAGCGGCGATCCCAACGCGCAGGTCGGCGCCAACCCCGCACTTCCCGAGATCCAGCAATATCTGCTGCCGCCGGTCCGCATTGCCCGCATCGTCGGCTGGAAGAAGGACGAGACGCCGACGGTTGCGCAGGGCTTGCAGGCCAAGGCCTTTGCCACGGGCTTGCAGCACCCGCGCTCGCTCTACGTGCTCCCCAATGGCGACGTGCTGGTGGTGGAATCCAGGCCGCCGAAGCGCGCGCCGATCAAGCGGCCCAAGGAGATCCTGGTGGGCTTCGTCATGTCCTTGGCGACCTCCGGCGGCGACAGCGGCGAGAGCAACCGCATCACGCTCTTGCGCGACAGCAACGGCGACGGCGTGCCGGAGACGCAGAGCGTCTTCCTCGACCAGCTCAACTCACCCTTCGGCGTGGCGCTGGTCGGCAACGATCTCTACGTCGCCAACACCGATGCCATCGTCAGATATCCCTACACGGAAGGGGAGACCAAGATCACCGCGCCGGGCACGGTGCTGACGCCGCTGCCGGGCGGTCCGATCAACCAGCACTGGACCAAGAGCCTGGTCGCCAGCCCCGACGGCTCGAAGCTCTATGCCGGCGTCGGCTCCAACAGCAACGCCGCCGAGAGGGGCATGGAGGCCGAGCACAACCGCGCCGCGATCCTCGAGATCGATCGCGCCAGCGGCCGCTGGCGCGTGTTCGCAAGCGGCCTGCGCAATCCCAACGGGCTCAGCTTCGAGCCGCAGACCGGTGCACTCTGGACGGTGGTCAACGAGCGCGACGAACTCGGTCCCGATCTCGTGCCCGATTACATGACCTCGGTGAAGGACGGCGGCTTCTATGGCTGGCCCTACAGCTATTTCGGCCAGCACGTCGATCCCCGCGTCAAGCCGGAGCGGCCGGATCTCGTCGCCAAGGCGATCGTGCCGGATTATGCGCTGAGCTCGCATGTCGCCCCGCTCGGGCTCGCCTTCAACACCGGCAGCGGCCTGCCGGCCGCCTATCGCGGCGGCGCCTTCGTCGGGGAGCACGGCAGCTGGAACAGGCATGTGCTGAACGGCTACAAGGTCGTGTTCGTGCCGTTCACGGACGGCAGGCCGAGCGGCCCGCCGCAGGACGTCGTCACCGGGTTCCTCAACAGCGACAACCAGGCGCGCGGCCGCCCGGTCGGTGTCGCCATCGACAAGACCGGCGCGCTACTGGTTGCGGACGACAGCGGCAACACGGTGTGGCGGGTGAGCGCGACTCCGCAGCTGACGCAACGTTAAGCCCGCCGGCGCGTTATCGGGCAGACAGTGCTGAAAGCCAGATTCTGACTCAAGCCAGGAGTGGACAATGGGCCTTGCGCAATATGCCATCGTGCCGGTGCGAGACGAGTGGGGCGTGCTTCATGACGGCGACGTCAAGAACACATACGCCACCAAGGAAGCTGCGTTCGAGTCCGCGGTCGCCGCCGCATCCCTCGCGCTGCGTGAGGGACATGAAGTTCAGGTCAGCGTGCCCGGCCGCGAGGCGGGAGGCAACGCGCTCGGCGTCCGGGACAACGCTTGAGAAGGCAGACGCGATGACCAAGCCCCGTGAGCCCAACGGCGTCGAGCCATCCCGCTCCGAGGACGACATCCAGCGCGACCAGCTCGGCCCGCGCGGCGTGCCGGGCGCGCCCGATCCGGCCAGGATGACACCGCAGCGCGAGAAGAAGACGCCCAAGCACGTGGATCCCGGCCACACCGCGTGAGGCGAGCGCGGCGGGCTATCGGCTCGTCGAACGTCGCGGCGTTACGCCCTGGTCGACTTAAGCGATTGCTGCGATATCGGTCATTGCAAAGTCATCACCGACATAGAGCAGCGCGCAGCCATTCTCCTTCGCGATATCGTAGGCGAAACAGTCGCCAAAGTTGAGGCCGGCAGGATGGTTGCCTTTGCCCCAAAGCGAGTAGATCTGCGCCACGCGTTCGGCGGAGGCCTGGGTCACCGAGATCACGTTCAGGCCGAGATGCGCGATCAGATTCTTCATCTCTTCGTACACGCCGCGGCGTGCCGCGACGATCAGGCTCTCCGCAGCGGTGGCGGCCGAGATCAGGATCTCGTCCGCGGTCTGAAGCGCAGCGATGCAGGCATCGGCTTGCGGCTCGTCGAGCACGATCGCCATGAGTGCCGACGTATCGACTGCGATCATTCCGGCAGTCCATCGTTGCCGAACAGAAAGTCCTGGCTGCGCGCCGCATCCGGGCCGGGAAGAGCTTTGGCCGCGCCGCTCTTGCGGGCGGCCTCGAGCACCGCGCGCCGGGTCGCAGCGTCGGCGGGACGCTTGATCGGAACGAGCCGCACCGCAGGATGTCCATGACGCGTCAGGATCACCTCGTCGCCGGCTTCCGCACGACGGACAAGATCGGTCAATTGTCCCTTGGCCTCGGTGACGGAGACACGCATCGCATTGTTCCTCTTCGCATTTCCATAAAATGGACCAGAGAGTGGTCCATGTCAATCAGCTCCTGGCCTTCGCCGCTCTGCGAAGCAGGCTTCCATGGCATTCGGAACTGACATTCCTCGAGTCTACGATCTCCCGCTAAGAGTGTGCGCCGGCGCAATCTGCGCCTGCCGGGCAGGCGACGTTTGGAATGCAGTTCTTGAAATATGACGGCGGGCTCATCGGGGTCCTGCTGATGCTTGCCACCACGCAGCTGGTCGGATGGGGCACGATCGGGCTTCCCGCCGTCGTCGGGCGCGATCTCGCCGCCGATCTCGGCATGAGCCTGCCGGCGGTGTTCACCGGTACGTCCGTTCTCTACGTCTCGATGGGGCTGTGCGGCCCGTTGCTCGCCAAGTCGTTTGCGCGGCATGGCGCGCGGACGGTCATGATGGTCGGCACGATCGTCACCGCGCCGGGCTTCGTGCTGCTGTCGCTGGCGCGCGAGCCGGTGTTGTATTTCGCCGCGTGGATCGTCCTCGGCATCGCCGGCAGCGCCACGCTGTCGACCGGCGCCTATATTATGCTGAACGAGATCGCGGGGCGGCAGGCCAAGAACGCGATCGGCGCGCTGATGCTGGTGACGGGCCTGTCCAGCAGCATCTTCTGGCCGACGACCTCGTTCCTGAGCGGTCACCTCGGCTGGCGGGGGACGTGCCTGGTCTACGCCGCGATGATGCTCCTCGTCAGCCTCCCGCTCTATGCGTTCGGCGCGCCGCGCCGGAAGATCACAAAGGACGCGGGCGCCGCGCCGGTCAAGCGGTCGCCGCCGCCCGCGATTGCACGGAGCACGTTCGGCCTCGTCGTCGCCGCGATCACGCTGAACGCCTTCGTCAATTTCGGCATCGGCGCGATCCTGATCGAGCTGTTGCGGGCGGAGGGGCTGGCGCCGGCTCAGGCGCTGATGTTCGGCTCGATGCTGGGTGTGATTCAGGTCAGCGCCCGCGGGCTGGATTTTCTCGGCGGCGGACGATGGGACGGCATCACGACCGGGCTCGTCGCGGGCAGCGCATTGCCGGTCGCCATGCTGCTGCTGATGTCGAGCGAGGGCGCCACCTGGGCGGTCGCGGTCTTCATCCTGCTCTATGGCGCCGGCAGCGGCGCAATGGCGGTGGCGCGGGCGACCATCCCGCTGGTGTTCTATGACCAGGCCGAGTTCGCCAAGGCGATGTCGATGATCTCGCTGCCGCTCAACCTCGCCTCCGCGATCTCGCCGCCATTGCTCGCGGGCCTGCTGACGGAGTTCGGCAGCCGTGCTGCGCTCGGTCTCACGCTGGTGTTCTCCTGCGCGACGGTGCTGATCCTCGTTCTGCTCGCTCGCCGCCGGCCGCGACAGCCGGCGGTCGTGACCTGAGCCGATCACGCAATATTCGCGGCGCGGAAAGTTTGCGGACGGCGATCACCTCCGGCCCGGCAGGAGATAGCCGTATGCCGCCAGTGCAGTGCTCAGCGTGCGAAAATGGTGGTATCCGCAGGGAGCGCGGCCTGCGATCCCGCCGCCGCGCCAAGGTTAGTTCCCCGGAGGAAATCGACATGTCGGCCCTGCCGCTCTCAGGCATCAAGATCCTTGACCTCACCCGCGTGCTGGCCGGGCCGCTGTCGGCCCAGATGCTGGGCGATCTCGGCGCGGAGGTGATCAAGATCGAGCGGCCGGGCACCGGCGACGACGCGCGCGCTTTCGGCCCGCCTTACCTGGCCGACCCCGAGGGCAAGGCCAACAACAACAATTCGTTCTATCTCTGCGCCAACCGCAACAAGAAGTCGGTCACCGTCAACATCGCCAAGCCCGAGGGGCAGGCGATCGTCCGCGAGCTCGCCAAGGACGCCGACGTCTTCATGGAGAACTACAAGGTCGGCGATCTCAAGCGCTACGGTCTCGACTACGAGACCATCAAGGCGATCAATCCCGGCATCATCTATTGCTCCGTGACCGGCTTCGGCCAGACCGGACCTTACGCGCCGCGCGCCGGCTACGACGCCATCCTGCAGGCGATGGGCGGCCTGATGAGCGTCACCGGCCATATCGACGGCGAGCCCGGCGAGGGCCCGATGAAGGTCGGCCCCTCCATCGTCGACTACATGACCGGCATGAACGCCTCGATCGGGATTCTCTCGGCGCTCTACCATCGCGATGCCAATGGCGGGCAGGGACAGCACATCGACGTCTGCCTGTTCGATACCGTGATCGCATCGCTGTCGCACTGGCTGCAGATCTATCTCGTCAACGGCAAGATCCCGCCGCGTCGCGGCACCTGGGGCAATGGCGGCATGCCGGCCGGCGTGTTCCGCTGCACCGACGGCGAGCTGATGGTCGTGGTCGGCAATGACGGCCAGTTTCAGCGCACCTGCGCCGTGCTCGGCGCGCCCGAGCTCGCAAGCGATCCACGCTTCGTCAAGAACAACGACCGCGTCGTGCACGGCAAGGAGATCATGGCGATCTTCGCCGGCCTGTTCTTGAAGCAAAAGGTAGCCTACTGGCTGGAGAAGCTGGAGGAGGCCGGCGTGCCCTCGGGGCCGATCAACGATTTCGAGCAGGTGTTTTCCGATCCGCACGTCCAGTCGCGCGGCATGCGCGTGAAGGTGAACCATCCGTTCGAGCCCGATCTGTCGCTGGTCCGCAACGCGCTCACGCTCTCGGAGACCCCGATCAAGGACTATCGCGCCCCGCCGCTTCTGGGCGAGCACACCCAGGAGGTGCTCGGCGGCAAGCTCGGCTATGATGCCGGCAAGATCGAGCAGCTGAAGCAGCAGGGCATCATCTGACGCTCTCCTCCGCGCCTGGGGCCGAGAGGCTGGGATTCAAGCGCAGCGCGACTATTGCGACGGCCATGGACGCGCGCGCCATGCCGGGGCTTGCGTGAAGCTTGCCCGCAATCCCCAGATAATCCCGGTCCGTAGTCGCACAGGCTTCCGCTTTGCCTCCGACTCTGATTCGATCTCTCCACTTGAAGTCGGGGAGGGAAGTGAATTGTCCTACACGATCGGGTTCCAGGCCAAGGACCAGAAGGCCATTCTGGCGACCGAGGCGGCCACCGCCAATCAGGCCGTCGCCATCATTGCCGCGCTGCGGCAGGGCGCCGACGAGATCAAGTTCATCCGCTCGCCGCAGGAAGGCGAGATGGGCATCGAGATGCTGCTGCTGCTCGCCAAGGAAGAGGCCGAGGAGATGCCGCAGCGGGCGTAGTCCCGCCCACCAATCATTCTTCGATCAGATCGACTGCATCGCCTGTTGTGAGGTGAATGACGCTTACTTCACCTCTCCCCGCTTGCGGCGAGAGGTCGGATCGCCCCCGGCGATGCGAAGCATCGTCCGGTGCGATCCGGGTGAGGGGGTACAGCTCTCCCGAAGACCGCACGTGTGGACAGAGGCCCCTCACCCCGACCCTCTCCCCGTAAGAACGGGGCGAGGGAGCGCACCGCGAATGCGGCTTCCAGTTCCGTACCGTCAACGCCCATCCGCGCTAACGCGCCGCCACCTTTGATGGCGCCTTCGGCTCCATCCGTCCCGCCGTCAGCGCCATCGTCGCCACGCTGACGACGCGGGCGATCACGTCCTCGACGTCGTCGAGGTCGCATTTGCCTTCCGACAGCTTGGTCAATCGCTCGCTCTCGCGGATGGTGTGATGCGCCATCGCGAGCGCGAAATTGAGGCCCCAATAGATATCGACCTCGCTGCGGTCGGGCAGGGACCGCCGCATCGCGCCGACAAATTTGCGCAAATGGTCGATCTCGCGGTTCTTGATGCGCCGGATCGGCGGCACGGATTCGATCGAAGCGCGGATCATGAAGCGCGCGGCAGTCGATCGCTGGTTCTCAGGCCCCAGGCAGCCGCGCAAGGTCGGCCCGACCAGCGCGCGCAGGATTACCTCGATCGGCGCGCGGCAGCCGCCATCTTCCTCAGCGGCCTTCAATTCGCGCAGGCGCTCGCGGTTGGTGGCGATCGACCGCGAGACGAACAGTTCCGCGATCAACTCGTCCTTCGAGCCGAAATGATAGTTCACCGCGGCGAGGTTCACGCCCGCCTCCGCGACGATGTCGCGCAGCGTCACGTCGCCGAAGCCGCGATCGGCATAGAGCCGCTCGGCGGCGGCGAGAATGGCAGACCTCGTATGATCGCTGGCCATAGGTGCCCTCGGGGAGGGAGTTGCAATTCAAACAGTTGTATGAAACTATCGTTTGAAGGCCGGGAAAAGTCAATCCGCAATCGGGACTCGTTCGCAGCTGCGACCGGGTGTCGACAGGCCCGCATGACGCGCATTCGCGCTTGCGGGCCGCGCAAAGCGGGAGGACAGTCCGGCGCAAAAGCACTAGTGAGAGAGAGGAGCGTCGCATGGACTTCGATATGTCGCCCAAGCAAAAGGAATGGCTCGACCGCGTGCGGTCCTTCATGGCCAAGCACGTACGCCCGGCGGTGCCGATCTACGATCAGCAGGACAAGGGCGGCGACCGCTGGAAGGTGATCCCTGTTCTCGAGGACCTCAAGAAGAAGGCGAAGGCCGAAGGCCTCTGGAACATGTTCATGCCGCCGTCGGAGCACGAGGACGACGAATTCCGTGGCGCGGGACTGACCAATCTCGAATACGCGCTGCTGTCGGAAGAAATGGGCCGCATCACCTGGGCCTCGGAAGTGTTCAATTGTTCCGCGCCCGACACCGGCAACATGGAAGTGTTCATCCGCTACGGCACCAAGGAGCAGAAACGGAAATGGCTACGGCCGCTGATGGACGGTGAGATCCGCTCCGCCTTCCTGATGACGGAGCCGGCGGTGGCCTCGTCCGACGCCACCAACATCGAGACCCGCATCGAGCGCGACGGCGACCATTACGTCATCAACGGCCGCAAATGGTGGTCGTCCGGCGTCGGCGATCCCCGCTGCAAGATCGCGATCCTGATGGGCAAGACCGACTTCAAGGCCGCCAAGCACCAGCAGCAGTCGCAGATCCTGGTTCCGCTCGACACGCCTGGCATCAAGGTCGAGAAGATGCTGCCGGTGTTCGGCTTCGACGATGCGCCGCACGGCCACGCCCAGGTGCTGCTCGAGAACGTGCGCGTGCCGAAGGAGAACATCCTGCTCGGCGAAGGCCGCGGCTTCGAGATCGCGCAGGGCCGCCTCGGCCCGGGCCGTATCCATCACTGCATGCGCACCATCGGCAAGGCCGAGGAGGCGCTGGAGAAGATGGTGAAGCGGCTCGCCTCGCGCACCGCGTTCGGCAAGAAAATCGTCGAGCACAGCGTGTGGGAGCAGCGCATCGGCGAGGCCCGCACCAACATCGAGATGACGCGTCTTCTGTGCCTCAAGGCTGCCGACATGATGGACAAGGTCGGCAACAAGACCGCGCAGGCCGAGATCGCCATGATCAAGGTCGCCGCGCCCAACATGGCGCTGAAGATCATCGACGAGGCGATCCAGGCCTTCGGCGGTGCGGGTGTGTCGGACGAAGCCGGCCTTGCCAAGGACTACGCCCACATCCGCACGCTCCGTCTCGCCGACGGCCCGGACGAGGTGCATAACCGCGCCATTGCCAGGCTCGAACTTCGGAAGTATGCAAACTCTACAAGTCACTGAGAGGGAGTCCCCGCGGCGCTCCCGACCTGAAGAAACGACACGACGTGATCCGGTGACCGCTTGACGCAAGTGCGTCAGCGGTTACCGATTAGGATCATGCTCGACCCGAAATGGTCAGGACTGAAGAGGGAGCGTCATCGTGGCTGACGGCGTCAGAAAGGACGAAGAATTCTCGGGCACCAAGCCGGTCGAGGAGCGGCATCGTTTCGACGAGATGCGCCTGGAAGCCTGGATGCGCGAGCACGTCGAAGGCTATGAGGGCCCGCTGGTCGTCCTGCAGTTCAAGGGCGGCCAGTCCAACCCGACCTATCGGCTGAACACGCCGAACCGTTCCTACGTGATGCGCCGCAAGCCGTTCGGCAAGCTGCTGCCCTCGGCGCATGCGGTCGACCGCGAATATCGCGTCATCGCGGCCCTCGGGAAACAAGGTTTCCCGGTCGCGCGCGCTTATGCGCTGTGCCAGGACGACGGCGTCATCGGCGCGGCCTTTTACATCATGTCGATGGAGGAGGGCCGCGTGTTCTGGGATCCGACGCTGCCGAGCCAGGATCCTGACGCGCGACGCAAGATCTTCACCAGCAAGATCGAGACGCTGGCCAAGCTCCACATGTTCGACCCTGTTGCCATCGGGCTCGGCGACTTCGGCAAGCCCGGCAACTATTTTGCCCGCCAGATTGACCGCTGGACCAAGCAATATCGGGCGTCCGAGACCCAGCACATTCCGGAGTTCGAGAAGGTCGCCGAATGGCTGCCGAAGACGGTGCCGGAGCAGGCGCGCGTCTCCATCGTCCATGGCGACTATCGCCTCGACAACATGATTTTCCACGCGACGGAACCGCGCGTGCAGGCGGTGCTGGACTGGGAGCTGTCGACACTCGGCGATCCCATGGCCGACTTCACCTATCTCTTGATGCAGTGGATCATGCCGGGCCTGGAGGGAGCCGACCTCAAGGCGCTCAACATCCCGAGCCTCGAAGAGGCCGCGCAGATCTATTGCAACGTCACAGAGATGACGGTGCCCGATCTCAACTGGTACTTCGCCTACAATTTGTTTCGTCTCGCCGGCATCACCCAGGGCATCGCCGGCCGCGTCCGCGACGGCACCGCCGCCAACGCCAAGGCGCTCGAATCCGCCAAGCGCACCGTGCCGCTGTCGAAGGCCTCGTGGGAATACGCGCAGAAGGCGGGGGCGGTGTAGGAATGACAAAGGCGCGGCCGATGGCTGCGCCTTTTGCTTCACCGGAGCTCTTGTTGGGTGGGCAAAAGCGCGCAGCGCCGTGCCCACCATTTCTTCGGTGACCGCGGTGAAAGTGGTGGGCTCGCTTCCGCCTTCGCTCTCCGAGCTACGGTGGACAAGTCGCTTTGCCACCGTACGGCAGCTGCGCTCCTCGCAATGACGGGCGACGAGTGGTGAGCCCAGCATCTGTTCAGGTAGAGACCGACGCATGATCGACCAGGCCACCTTCATCACCTACATCCTCATTGTCCTCGGCTTCGTCTTTATCCCCGGGCCAGCGACGCTGCTGACAATAGCGCGGGCGGCGAGCTCCGGCACAAAGGTAGGCATCGCGACCGGAGCGGGAATTGCTGCGGGCGACATCATCCACACCTGCATGGCCATCGTCGGACTGTCGGCGATCATCGCGACCTCGGCGCTGCTGTTCAGCATCGTCAAATATGCCGGCGCCGGGTTCCTGATCTATCTTGGCATTCGGGCGATGCTGGACAAGACACCGATCGAGTTGAACGGCAGCGCCCCCACGATCGGCGCAGGTCGCGCATTCCGCGAGGCCGTGCTGACCGAGGTGCTCAATCCCAAGACCGCACTGTTCTTCCTGGCGTTCCTGCCGCAATTCGTGAAGCCGGAGCACGGCGCGCCTGCACTTCAGCTTGCCATTCTCGGTGTCGTCTTCGTGCTGCTTGGTCTGCTCAGCACTGTCGTGTTTGCCGTCGGCGCCGGTCGTCTCGGCAACCTACTGCGCCGCCATCCGGCGGTGGTGCAGTGGCAGGGCAAGGTGGTCGGCGCGATCTACTGCGCCGTCGGTGTGCGGCTGGCCCTGCAGGAGCGCTGAGGCGCGGTGAGCCCGTAGCGGCAATGAGTGCGACGATATCCGACAGGTGGTACGCACACGCTCCGTCATTGCGAGCGAAGCGAAGCAATCCAGAGTCCTCCCGCGGTGGCAGTCTGGATTGCTTCGTCGCTTCGCTCCTCGCAATGACGACGAGCTACCCCTTCGCACAATGCGCGATCAGCTTTTCCACGAACCCCGCGCATTTCTCCAGCTCCGCCATCTCCACGAACTCATCAGGCGTATGCGCTTGTGCGATCGAGCCCGGGCCGATCACCACGGAGGGAATGTCGGCGATGTCGGCGAACAAGCTCGCCTCGGTGCCGAAGGCGACCTTGGCGTGGTCGTTGCGCCCTGAGAGGCTCTTGGCCAGCGTGACGATGGCGGCGTCGGCGGCGGTGTCGAGTGCGGGATAGTCGAGGATCTCCTCGAAATCGATGCCGCAATCGGGATGTCTCGCCTTCATCGCCGGCTCGATCTCGGCCTTGGCCCAGGCGACGATCGCATCGGTCACCTCCTTGGACTCGGTGATGCCGATGCCGCGGCATTCGAAATCCACGGTGCAGGTATCAGGCACGATGTTCAGCGCAGCGCCGCCGTGCACGATGCTCGTGAGCAGCGTCGAATGCGGGACGTCGTAGAGGCTGTCCGTCGACCGCACGGCCGCGAGCGCCACGGCGCGGCGGCGGATCTCGACGATCAGCTCGGCGGCATATTCGATCGCATTGACGCCGTCGGGCGCGATCGAGGAATGACGTGCAAGCCCGTGGAATGTGGCGCGCACGCCGTGCTTGCCCTTGTGGCCGATGATGACCTGCATCTGGGTCGGCTCGCCGATGAAGGCGCCGAGCGGCCGGACCCTCTTCTTCGCGACCTCGTGCAGCATCGGCCGCACGCCGACGCAGCCGATCTCCTCGTCATAGGAGATCGCCAGATGAATCGGCGTCTTGAGTCTCGCCTCCACCATCTCCGGCACCATGGCAAGGCACACCGCCACATAGCCCTTCATGTCGGTGGTGCCGCGGCCGTACAGCTTGCCGTCGCGCTCCACCAGCTTGAACGGATCATGGCTCCAGTCCTGGCCCACGACAGGCACCACGTCGGTATGGCCCGACAGCACAAAGCCCGGCCGGTCCTCCGGTCCGATCGTGACCCAGAGCGAAGCCTTCTCGCCGGTCTCGTCGACGATGCGCTCACCCTTGAGGCCGAACGCGGCGAGATAGCTCTCGATATGGGCAATCAGGGGCAGGTTAGTGCAGTCGCTGACGGTGTCGAACGAGACGAGGTCGGCGAGGAGTTTTCGGATGCGGTCGGGTCTTGAGCTTGGCATTGTCTCGGTCTTGTCAGGGAATGGAGGCTGAGTTGCCTGCAGGAACCATACCAACGTGGCGGTCGGTCGGGCAAATCAACACAGTCCCGCAGCCCGGATGGAGCGCAGCGCAACCCGGGACGGCTGTATCCGTTGGTGAGAGCCCCGGATTACGCTCCGCTCCATCCGGGCACCCGGTTTCCCTACGCCCTCTTTCAATGATGAGGGTGAGCAAGAAGCAAAGCTTGGGCGAGTCCGCCGCGAGGATGCGAAGGCGTGTCCGCGACCGAAATGCGAATTGAGGAACGCGCTTCCCACCGCACACTCCGTCGTTGCGAGCGCAGCGAAGCAATCCAGAGTCTTTCCGCGGAGGGATTCTGGATTGCTTCGCTGCGCTCGCAATGACGATGCGGGAGCAGTATCGCGCCAAACTCCGCTCTCGTGCCCCGGACGCAGCGCAGCGTCTCTTCGACGATGCGCTGGAGAGCCGGGGCCCATGTCACAGCGAGCTGTGCGGATTCCTGGGTCCCGGCTCTGCAACGCAAGCTCACGCGCCGCACCGCGTCCGGGACGCAAGACCATGCTACACCGGCTTGCCCGTATACGGCATCGATGCCGTCAAACCGCCGTCGACCGGGAACGCCTGCCCGTTGACATACGAGGCCTCGTCGCTCGCCAGGAACAGTCCCATCGCCGCGAGCTCGTGCGGCTGTCCCGGCCGCTTGAGCGGGTTGAGCTGGCCGATCTTGTCTTGGGTGCCGCGCTCCTTGGCGCGATCGAAGATCGGCTTGGTCATGCCTGTTTCGATCAGGCCGGGGCAGACCGCATTGATGCGCACGCCGGTGCCGGTGAGCGAATAGGCCGTGGTCTGCACCAGGCTGATCACGCCGGCCTTGCTCGCGGCATAGGGGTGCCCGCTCGCGCCGGCCTTGAGGCCCGCGACAGAGGCGGTCAGCACGATCGCGCCGGACTGCTGCTTGACCATATGCGGCATGGCGTACTTTACCGCGAGGAACGGCCCGATCAGGTTCACGCGCAGGATTTCCTGCCAATGCTCGACGGTCTGCTCGGCGAGCGGAACGAGTCCGCCGGAGACGCCGGCATTGGCCCAGATCACGTCGAGCCGGCCGTGCGTCTTCACCGCCTTGTCGATCACAGCGATGACGTCTTGTTCGGAGCCGGCATCCGCAACCATCGCTTCCGCGACGCCGCCGGCCTTCTTGATCTCCTCGACCGTCTCCTTCACCGCCTCGGTGCGATCGACCGCGATCAGCTTGCCGCCCTCCTTGGTGAACAGCAGCGCAGCCGCCCGGCCGATGCCGCTGCCGGCGCCGGTGATGATGACGGATTTGCCTTGCAGGCGACCCATGCGTTTCTCCCTTTGCTCGTGCACGACGCTTGCCGCGCGACGGAATTTCAAACAAGATTTCAAACGGCAAAGTGTCTTGAGACACATTCACTACTCACGTACAGCGACAATAGACGGGATGGAAGGGTTTCGATGGCAGGTGCAGACAAGCCGAACGTGGTCATCACGCGGTGGTGGTGGGTCCGTCACGCGCCGGTGCGCAACGACGGCGGCAACATCTACGGGCAGAGCGACATCGCCTGTGACACCAGCGATACTTATGTGTTCAATGCTGTTGCCAAGGTGCTGCCACGCCAGGCGGTCTGGTATTCGAGCAATCTGATGCGCACCCATCAGACCGCCGAGGCGATCTGGGCCGCGGGTTTTCCAAGGCCGGCAGCGCTGAAATGGGAGGCGGATCTCGCCGAGCAGAACCTCGGCCGCTGGCAGGGCATGAACCGCGCCCAGTTCATTGCGAGCCGCCCCGTCGGCGCGAGCTGGTTCGCCGACATCAACGAGCCCGCGCCCGGCGGTGAAAGCTTCATGGACCTGTACAACCGCACGCGCCGCACCATCGAGCGGATCAATGCCGAGGCGGCCGGGAAGGACATCATCGCAGTCGCGCATGGCGGCACTATCAGGGCGGCAGTGGGGTTCGCGCTCGGCGGGCAGCCGGAACGCGGGCTGTCGTTCGACATCGACAATTGCTCGGTGACGCGGCTGGATTATTTTGCGAGTCCCGATCGCACGGTCTGGCGGCTGCCGATGGTCAATCAGCAGCCGTGGATCGCCGATCCCGCGCACGCGGCGATGCATCAGCCGGCGGGACCGGAAGTCAAGAAGCTGGCCTGAAGTGAACTGTCATTCCGGGGCGATGCGAAGCATCGAACCCGGAATCTCGAGATTCCGGGTCCGGTCCTGCGGACCGTCCTGGAATGACGTTGAAGATAAAAATCAATCTGGGAGAGAAACATGACCTTGTTCGACATGAAGGGGAAAGTCGCCGTCATCACGGGCTCGACGCGGGGCATCGGGCTTGCGATCGCCGAGCGCATGGCCGAGCACGGCGCCAAGGTGGTGATCTCCTCGCGCAAGGCCGACGTGTGCGAGCAGGTGGCGAAAGGCATCAACGACAGATTTGGCAAGGGCACCGCGGTCGCGGTCGCCGCCAACATCTCCTCGAAAGAGAATCTGCAAAACCTCGTCGACGAGAGCAACCGCGCCTTCGGCAAGATCGACGTGCTGGTCTGCAACGCCGCATCGAATCCATATTACGGCCCGCTCGCCGGCATCTCCGACGATCAGTTCAGGAAGATCCTCGACAACAACATCGTCGCCAACAATTGGCTGATCTCGATGGTGGTGCCGCAGATGATCGAGCGCAAGGACGGCTCGATCATCATCGTCTCCTCGATCGGCGGCCTCAAGGGCTCGACAATCCTCGGCGCTTACGCCATCTCGAAAGCCGCCGACATGCAGCTCGCGCGCAACCTCGCCTGCGAATACGGCCAGCACAACATTCGCGTGAACTGCATCGCGCCGGGCCTGATCAAGACCGATTTTGCCAAGGCGCTGTGGGACAATCCGGAGAACCTGAAAGCCTCGACCTCGCGCTCGCCGCTCTTGCGCATCGGCATCCCCGACGAGATCGCCGGCGCGGCCGTGTTCCTGGGCTCGAAGGCCGGCGACTTCATGACCGGCCAGACCATGGTCATCGACGGCGGCGCGACGATCAGTTGACGCGATAGAGCGTCATCCCGGGGCGCGCTTAGCGCGAACCCGGGATCTCGAGATTCTCAGGTGCGCAACTGCGCACCATACGGTCCTGCGGACCGCCCCGGAATGACCCTTCGGGTCACTCCACCGCCGCGTAAACCAGATCCCGCACCATGGTCCGCGTGTAGTCGCGCTGTCCCGGCCCCTGGCTCATGAACACTGCGAACAGATCCTCCTTCGGATCGATCCAGAAGAACGTGCCGGCAATGCCGCTCCAGAAATACTGGCCGACGCTGCCTGGGAAGGGCGCGATGCCGGCCTCGCGGCGCACGGCAAAGCCGAGGCCGAAGCCATGGCCCGGCGATAGCAGCGTGCCGTTGGTCGGCACGCCTGGCCCGAGGTGATCGGAGGCCATCAGCTCCAGGGTCTTGCGGCCGATGATCCTGTTGCCGTCGAGCGTGCCGCCATTGCGCAGCATCAGGCAGAAGCGGGCGTAATCCATCGTGGTCGAGACCAGGCCGCCGCCGCCGGATTCCATCACGGGCTGCTCGAGCATGTTGAACAGGGCGACCTTGTCGCCGGTCCACGGGTCGGCCGCGAACGGCTCGGCAAGGCGGCCGGCATTGGCCTGGCTTGTCGAGAAGCCGGTTTCGGCCATCTGCAGCGGCGCAAGCACGCGCTCGGTGAGGAACGCGCCGAGCGATTTGCCGCTGACGACTTCGATGATGCGGCCCAAAATATCTGTGGAGCGGCTGTAGTTGAACTCCGCGCCGGGCTGGCAGACCAGCGGGAAGCTCGCCACCAGCGCGGCATGTTCGGCGTTGGTGATCTTGCGGCTGCGGACGCGGGACTCCTGGTAGAGTTTGTGCACGGGGCCGTCGCCCTGGTGCTCGTAGGTGAGGCCGGAGGTGTGGCGGAGCAGGTCCTGCACGGTCATGGGCCGCGCCGGCGGCACCAGCTCCAACCGGCCGTCCTTGACGACGCCGACCTGCTGGCTCGCGAACTCCGGGATGAACTTTGCGACGGCATCGCTGAGCAGGAGCTGACCGTCCTCGACCAGCGCCATGATGCCGACCGAGACGATCGGCTTGGTCATCGAGAAGATGCGGAAGATCGAATCGCGTCCCATCGGCGCCGCGCCTGCCGGGCTCTGCTTGCCGAGCGCCTCGAACCAGCCGATTTGGCCGCGCCGCGCCACCAGCACGGTGACCCCGGGAACGGTTCCCTTGTCGATTTCGCGCTTGAAGGCGTCCGACATGGCCTGGAGCCGCGGCCGCGACAGCCCGAGCGTCTCTGGGCGCGCTTCCGGCAAAGCTGGGGTGTGGGGCGCGTTTGCGGCCTGCGGGGCGGCAGTGGCGGTCGCTGTAGCGGTCATGGGCACTCCCGATTGTTCTTCGTTATGGCGAAGGGACTGTGGCCCAGAAACCCCGGCACAAACAAGCGAAGCCGGCGCGGTTCACCCTTGCAAACCGGCCGCTCTCTGTGCTTGAAAGCGCCCCTGATCCGCGGCGACGCGGGTTCGTAGGAGTGTAGCTCAATTGGTAGAGCACCGGTCTCCAAAACCGGGGGTCGCAGGTTCGAGCCCTGCCACTCCTGCCAGCAATTTCAAAGACTTAGACTAGATTTCGGCGGGAGGCGTCCCGCGCGCAGGAAATCCTGCAGTCGCCGTGCTGGACGTCCCGTTCCGGGCCTAGCGCGCCGGGGTCCGTTCCGCGTCGGCGGGAATCTGCCTGAGGTTGACGTTCCGGATGGGAACGCGGCGCAGCAGGGAAAGGATGGTCCCGCCGAGCTCGAGATAGGTGCGCAGCCGCAGCGCGCGCGACGAGCCCTTCAGCTCCGCGTTCAGGCTCACCGGAACCTGGACGTAGGTGAGGCCGAGCTGGAGCAGAGAGATCAGCGCACAGATCTGGTAGCCGTAGCCGTCGGCCTTGACCGCGATCTGGCGCAGCCATTTCACGGGATAGACGATCATGCTGTGATAGTCGGACAGCCAGAAGCCGAACAGGCAGTTCAGGATGAACCGCAGCGAATGCGACTGCAACGAGCGGTTGACCGAGCGGTCCGACTGGTTGTCGCGATAAGTAATGACGAGGTCGGCGGCACCGGCCGCCTTGAACATCCGGGCAATACCTTCGTTCTGGAAGGCGTGATCGCCGGGGATGAGCGTGATGGCATCGAACTTCGCGCGCGACAGCGCATATTCGAAGCCGGCACCGACACCCCGCGGTTCGGCATTGTGATGCACGATGATGCGCGGCTCGCCGGCTGCGAACTCGTCCATGATCGCGCCGGTTGCGTCGGTGCTGCCGTCGTCGATCAGGAAGATCTCGAAATCGTCGAGCAGCTCGCGGGCGAGCGGCAGCACACCGCCGATGGTGTCGGCGATCTTGTCCTGCTCGTTCAGTGCAGGGATGACGATCGTAAGCCTTTTTGCCGCCTTGGAAGGTGTCATCTCATGCCGCCCGTCGCCGGCCACTCTTTACTGGTGGACCCCAAGGCGACTCTAGGTCATCTGCGCGGGGCGAACAATGCGGCTCGCCGATATGGTCCACACAACCGGCACGAAACCGACCATGTGTGTGTTCCGCGCAACTAGTCGGAAAAATCATAGAGGCTGGTATGGCCGATACCGAAGGCGTAGCGCAGTCGCCCGACGCGGCCTGCCAGATTCCGGCCCGCCGCGGTCGCCACGAAGCCTGAATTGGCCCGTTCGACCAGGCCGCGATCGACCAGGATCCCAATTCGTCCCTGGAACAAACCTGGAACCTGCCTTTCGGTGATCTCGGAAAGCGGCGCCGCCCGACCGGGGCGGTCGATGAGGCCGAGCAGGATCTCCAGGGACACCGATTTGTACACTGCGCCGAAGGCGAAAACGTAGGCCATGACGCAGAAAGCGAAAATCGATGCGGCGTCCCAATACCGAAACTGCGGCAGCGCGACGATTCCGAGCGCCACGCCGAGACCATGCGAGACGAGCGCGGCGATTGCGAGCAGGGTGACGGGTCCGAGCGGCCAAGCGCGGGCGCGGGCCGTGATCTGCAAGGTGGGCGCGAGCAGGGCGAAAACGGCAACGGCGATGAGCCCGATGGCGAACGACATCGTGCGACTCACCCAAGGCCCGTCGACAAACGAACGAGCTTGGCGAGATGCGCGACCGCTACCCCCTTGGCCGTCGGGGCCAGCCTGCCGTCTGCCGTGATCACCATCCCCGCGCCGACCAGGAGCTTCAGGCGGTTGTGCGTGAACGTGCCGAGATCTCCGCCCTGCATATACGCCTCGGCCCATTGCTCCGGGGTGAGGGGACGTTCGGCCTGGACGAGGGCCGTGAGCAGCGTCAGCGTAAAGCCCCAGGCCAGCAGGCTGAACAGGACGTAGCAAAACATCATCGCTGTCCCCAACAGCAGGAGACCGCTGAGCACGTCATCGAGCTGACGTTGCCCTGGAAGCGCGATACAGGCGATCGCGTAGAGCACGACGACGCTGATGCAGCCCAGCCGGAAGCGGCGGCCGGATCCGCCGGTGGCGGTGATGCGCGCGTAACACAGCAACAGCAATGGAAGGGCAATGCTGAGACCAATCGCAGCGGCTTGCGCCGGGCCTGGTAGCATGTTCATTGTAGAAAATCGTCCCGGACGCCCCTCTGGCCCAGCCAGAGCGGCAGTCTATAGGAGGTCGCATTTTTGCGGTCAAGGGAGCTCCGGCGCCGGCCTTGCGGTCGCGACGCGGGCATGCGAATCCTCGCCGGCGATGTCCTCCCTTTCCCCTCCGCGCTTGTCCCCGTCGCTGCGCGCGATAGCGATCCTGATCGTCGTGCTGCTGGTTGCGCATGCGCCGATGCTCCTCAATGACGGCCTGTTCATGGACGACTGGCTGGTGCTCAAGCCGCGTCCGGACTATTTCATCGACATCGATTTCCTGCTGAATGGCGCCGGCCATCCGATCTTCTACAGCTACGACACGTTCGCGAACTGGACCGGCGCCCCGGTCGTCGTGATGGTATCGCTGGCGCTGGCCGGAATCGTCTTCGGCGCAGTGTGTCTGATGCTGACGGCGACACGGCTCGATCTGCTCGACCGCGCCGAGGCCGTCGGCTTCGCCCTGATCGTCTGGACCTATCCCGGCTACCAGCTTTGGGCAGGCAAGGCCAACGCGGTTTACGTCTTCAGCTTCGGACTGTTGTTCGTCGGTGCATGGCTGTTGACGCTCGCCTTCGGCGCCGTCGGCCTGCGTCGTGTGCTGCTTCGCGTGCTCGCGTCACTGGTGTTCCTGCTGAGCTTCGCGCTCAATTCGACGATCGTGCTGTATGCCACCGTGATGTTCGGCCTGTTCGTTGCCATATGGCGGAGCGGAGACGCGGCGCATGGCTTCGTTCGCCGGACGTGGCTCGCGGCCTGGCGCTGTGTCCTGCGCTATCCGGAATTGGTGGTGCTTCCGCTGGTCTATTGGGGCACGCTCAATATCTGGTTCAAGCGGATCGGCGTCTACTCACAGCACTATGACGCCCATTTCCCGACGCTCGGCGAGTTGGTACGGGGGTGGTCTGCGTTCTTCGCCACCGGCTACAGGGATGTCCTGGCCCACGCGATCCGTGCCGCGATTCAGGTCCCGGCGTTGTTCATCGCGGTTGCGGTCCTCGTCGGAATCCTGTTGCTGCTGTTGCGTCCCGACGCGAAGACGGCCGCGTCCAGAAGCGCGATCACGGTGCCGCTCGCACTCGCGGTGGTCTTGTTCCTCGCATTGTCGTCGCCCTATCTGATCGCCGGCCTGCGGCCGTCTTCCGCGCACTTCTATGAGAGCCGCCACCTGCTGATGTTCGGCCTGCCGCTCGCGCTGACACTGCTGGCGTTCAAGCGACAGGCCGAACGTTGGTCCGGCCCCGGCCCCGCCTTTGCTGCGATATTCGGGGTAGGCCTGATCGTGTCGATCGGCATGCTATGGAGCGACTACCTCTTCATGCAGGCGAGAACCCTGAAGCAGCAGGCCCTGGCGCGCGACCTTGCCAGTCGGATCCAGCCGGCGGCGACGGTTTATGCGCTGGATGACGGCTTCGCCGACTTCCCGTCGCGGCATGTGCCTTTCGGTCTCGCCGAAGTCACCGGCATGCTCCGCCTTGCCTGGGGCAATCAGCCGGTCTTCGGATTTGCGCTGCGTGCCGAGCGGCCCGCGGTCCTCCGAGAGATGGACGAGGCGCGGAAGGCTCCGGGAAGTGCGTTCCGTCATTTCGATCCGACGGGGCCGCAGGCAACGATCACGCTGCAGCCGGGGCCGGGGGCCGCGCCGAACCACATTTTGGCGCGGAAGTACTATGTGTGTCGGTTGCTGGCGCGCTGCGATGTTGCCGAATTGCTGGCGCAGCTTGCGGAGGTCACGATCAAGCTTGGCCCGATCGCCGGCGTCCTGACGCTCGACGGCCCGAGCAAGAACGTCACGCCTGGCCGCTAGCCCGCCGCTTCCAGACCGCTTCTGCGAGCGCGATGTCGGTCATCGAGTCCTCGCCGGAGGCCAGGGGGGTGCGTCCCTCGGCGATATCGGAAACGAAGGCGTCGGCCTGGCGCCGAAATGCCCAGCTCTCTTCACCCGTCAGATGCGTGCTTTGACCATCGTGCTCGACGATGACCTCCGCCTCTTGCTCGGCAAAGGGCGGGGGCAATTTCAAGGTCACCGCCCCGCGCTCGAAATCGATCGTCAGTCCCTCGCGCCAGGCTCCCTCGGACCCGTTCACGAGATCCAGCGTACAAGCGATGCCGTCGAAGTCGAGGGTGATGCGCGCGGCTCCCGAAGTTTCGACAGAGCTGTCGGCGACGGTTGGCGATGATCCGAGCAGGTAGCGCGCCAGATTGATGATATGGCTGAAGACGTTCAGAAAGTTGTCGTAGCCGGCCCGCATCGCGCTCGGCATCCAGTCGGGACTGTCCTGCCAGAGTTCGATTCCGTCCGGCCGTGTTTCGCCGGTCATGACGAAATTGTCGCGCGACCGGCCGGTGTCGCCGCCGAAGCACCAGCCCTTGGCGCGGACCACCCGGCCAAGCGATCGGTCGTTGCGCAAGCGCGTCAGCACCTCGAGCGCGCGCGCCACACCGGCATCGTGACGCTTCATGTATCCGATGCTGTAGACGAGGTTTCGCTGCCGCGCCGCTTCGACCAGTAAATTCGCCTGGGTCGTCGTATAGGCCATCGGTTTCTCCGACAGCACGTGGCGGCCGCTGTTCAACGCGTCCAGCACGATCGGACCGGTGGCTCGCCGCTTCGTCACGACCACGACGGCGGACACCGCAGCGTCCGCGAGCAGCTCCCGATGCGTTCCGTAGATCTGCGAGATGCCGAACTTCTGCGCTGCGGCGGCAGCGAGATCCGGCCGGAGATCGGCGATGGCGACGACGCGGCAGGCGGGATTGGCGACGAAATTGGCGAGGTGGCACATCTGGCCGACCATCCCGGTTCCGATGATGCCAATGCCTGGCCTCACTGGCTATGATCCCTTGAAGCGCTTCCGGATGACGAGGAAATGCGCCGGCTGTCCCCAGGTGTTCATGAACGCCGGATCTGTCTGGGTCAGGGCCGTGACCGCGGGCGCATCGCGTCGCTCGATCGCGCCGAAGATGCGGTGGAAACTGTCGAGCGTCGCAACGATGGTTTCGATGTCGGAAGCATCGTCCGCGAGAATGTCCGTCGTTCGGATCGCCTCGCGTAAGGACGCAAGGCTCGCGATCACGCGCGGCAGGCTCTCGCCGAAGGGGGCGTCGATCATCGCGTCGACGTCGAGAACCAGCGTCTCGATCGATGCCGAAATCGCCGCCACGGCATCGGCCTTGCCGACCAGGTAGAGCTTGCGTCCGCCGAGGAAGCTGAGGCGGCTGCGGTCGAGATGGCGCGCCGCACGCCGCAGCTTCTCGTCGGCGGAGAGAACCTTCTTGTGCCAGTAGACGTCCAGGCTGTCGCGATAGGCTGGCCACGCCGAATGGATGTCGAATCCCTGCTCATGCGCTGCCGTGCACAAGGCGGCTGCGTCGAGGAAGTACCGATGCCGGACGAACGGGTTCTCGAGCACGTCCATCAGCCAGGATTCGAAGCTGCGGGTGTGCGGAATGCTGTTCCATTTCGCGTCGAAAAGCGTCTTTGCGGTTTCGAGTGCGGGACGGCCCGACAAAGCCTTGCCGGCTGCATGGATTGCCTTGAGCGCGAGCTCGAAGAAGCCGCCATAGCGCTCGTAATAGGACACGACGGCGAAACCGTCCGGATTGAGCAGCCGATGGAAGACGCCGAGCCAGTTTTCGGTCGGCTGCACGGTGTAAATGAAACCTTCGGCATCGATGATGTCGTAGCGGCGCTCGCTGCGAAATCCCTCGACATCGGCCAACGCGAGTTCGCGCAGGCGCTCGCTCAGGCCAAAATGCGCGAAATAGGCCTCAATTTTCGGATGCGCATGCCGGTTCGGTTCGGCGAGCGCCATGTTCGCGCCCCAGCCGGCAAACACCAGCGCATTCTCACCGGAATCTGGACCGAATTCGAGCACCTGCGCATCGCGGAACAGCCGCGGCGACAGCACGAGCTTGTCTGAAAACAGCTCGCGCCGCTGGCTGGCATATGCATCGAGTTCGGCGGCCGATTTGAAATTCCCGAACGTCGGTAGGACGTCCTGACGTTCGTAGTAGTTGAAGAGCTTCTCGTCAGCCATGCTGCGTCCCTAACCCAAGGCCGCCTCGAGCCGGTCGAGCTCGCTCCAGATGTCGGAGGGCGCGAAAATCGAAACGATGTGCAGCGGCCGCTTCACGTTCTCGCGCAGCCGGCTGCTGACCTTGGCTTCGTTTTCCTGGTTCACGGCGAGAAGGCAGACGAGCGGCTCCGACTTGCCGGCGAGCTCGTCCGGCGAACGGATCGGTATGCCGGTGCCGGGCAGGAACAGTCCCTGACGCTCCTTCTGGTCGTCGACCGAGACGTCGACGAGATCCGCCAATTCGTGCGCGTTGGTGAAGGTGCAGGCGCGGCAGCCCGCGCCATAGATGGCGATCTCGGCGCCGCTCGCACGGGCCTTGGCGAGGATCGGCCGCAGGCGCGCGCCATACTCCCTTGCGCGCTGGCCGAATTTCTCGCCGACGCCGGAGGGCGCAGGCGGCGGCGTCACGTCGCGGGTTGCACGACGGGCGGCGATCGCGAGGCTGCCGCCGCTGAAATTGTAGGTCTTCACCGACACCGGCTCGAAGCCGTGGCGCGCCAACAGGGCGAGCAGGGTCGGCTCGGTGAAATAGCTGACGTGCTCTTCCCAGAGTACGGAGAGGTCGCCCACAGCCGAGCCGGGCGCGAAATCGGGCACGTCGATGAACAGCAGCCCGTCCTCCTTCAGCGCGATCTTCACGCAGGCGAAGAAGTTCTCGAAGTCGACGATGTGCTCCAGCACCTGGCGCGATATGACCAGGTCGAACTTGCCGGACTGAGCGACTGCGTCGTGAGCCATCTCCGGGCTGAGCATGTCGGCATAGACCTTGATGCCGCGCTCGCGGGCGATCTTGCCCGACACCGGATTGGGCTCGACGCCGACCATGATCTTGGTGCCGCGCTCGCGGAGCCTGTCCATGAACAGGCCGTCGTTGCATCCGATCTCGAACACGGACTGATGCTTCGAGAATTTCGCGATGGTGTCGAGCTCGTCGACCTGGTGCGGCTCCGGCTTCCAGCTGCTGAAATTGTAGTTGAACTGGCGATACAGGATGTCTGGATCGATCGGCTTGACGATCTGCGGTAGGCCGCACTCGCCGCACGCCAGCACCTCGAACGGATAGCGTTCCTCCTGCTCGTTTCGGCTATGCCGAAGCCGATGCGCGATCGGCATCAGGCCGAGGTCGATGACCGGTCGCAGGTCGGTCGAATGGCAGAGGCGGCAATGGTCGGTCACGGCTCTAGCTCTTTGCAGGAAAGCATGGAACGTCGGCGCCGCGAAGCGATGCGGGCACTGTTGAAGCCTATATAGGGCCACAGGCCGCGCCACAATTCTTAAGTTGCCCCGGACGGACTATACACAACTGAAGCTGGTACCCCGCGGCCTCTATCGCAGGCTTCGATCTTGCCGGACATCGCGGAACCGCGGCAATCGCACGCGAAACACGGCTCAGTGACAGGTGAAGAGTTGGTCGAGCGCCCTGATGTCTGCGCGCTGGCCGTTGGGAGGCAGGCGGTGCTTCACCACCTCGAACGGCTCAATCCCGTAGGCCTGCCGGTAGATGTCTTTCGACCTCGTTCGTAGCTCGGAAATACCGGCCTCGACTTGGGGGCTCAATGTTTGCCCGCCATCTCTCCACGTCAACAGCCAGTAGTTCGGGGTCTCGCTGAAAAGGGCGAACCGCTTCTGCAACTCGGCGCCCTGAAAGAGGTCAGAGAAGCCGTTGAGCCAGAAATCACAATTCTGCTTTTGGACATAGAACAGCTTGACGCCGAGGGAACGAAGGGCGGCCTCTGCCGTGTCGGCGGTCCCCAGTGCGATCTTCCTGAAGTCGCGCGCAACGTCGCTCTCGTACGTGTGGATGATCTTGCCGCGTGTGAGCAGAGGCGAGAAATAGCACGGCACCATCGCGCGGTAGCCATTAAGGGGGAGAATACGGTCGGAGCCCGTCGCTTGCTGCAGTTCGTCACAGCGTTGCCAGTTCAGGGCGACGCGGGGCATCTGATCGAGGGGGCGCCCTCGCGCAAAGGCGATGGCCTGGTCCTCTTTCAAGCTCTGCCAGGGAAACGAGATCGATGTCCAGGCGCAAGCGAGCAGCAGCGCCAAAATGGCGACACTGGGCGCAAAGCGCCCGACGAACAGCGCCGGGACCAGCCGCCGCACGATGACGAGCGCCCAGCAAGCGATTGCGACAGTTGCGAGCGGGAACAGCGCGTTGACGTGAATGGACAGTCTGATCAGGCTCGGAATATTCAGCGTCATATCCAGCAGCCGCACGCTCGCGACATAGGCGATAACGATGAAAAGTCCCGCAATGCCGGGCAACGCCCGCGATTTCGTTGCGCTGGAGCGATCAGGAGACAGCTTCGAGTCGACGAAAGCGATCGCACACGTTACCGCCGCGAGGAGAGCTGCAACCAGGAGAACCGACCGGCTTTGCCTGCCGAAGGCGACCAACCCCGACTTGCTGAGGAAGTTAGTGACCTCGATCGACTGCGCCACCACGAAGAAATCAAGAATGTCCAGGCTGCCGAATTGTGAGAAACGTTCGACTGATGCGACCTTTCGAAAGAGCGAGTATGGATTGGTCGCGGGGATTCCGAGATAGAAATAGTTGATGGCGAAAGCCAAGATGCATCCGGCAATCGCCCCTAACCCCAGCAGCAGACTGGTGACGAGGCCGGATCGGTCTCGCTGAAGCGCCTTGGTGAGCACGCCTAGCGACGAGATCAGGAAGACGAACGCCGCGTAGAGCGGATAGGAGGCGGCGACGGCAAGGCCACAAAGGCCGGCGGCAAACCTGTCGCGACTTTGGGAGGACCGAATGACGACCAGCAGGAAATAGACGAAGAAGGCTGCCGTCTGAAGGTGGTACTTGCCGAACTCCATGATGTAGAGGCCGGCCTTGACGCTCGGCATCGTCCGTGGCCACGCAAGTCCGAGGATTGCCAATCCGAGTGCAATCGGTATCGCGGCGTCTTCCCAGCGGCGTCCAAGAGCCTGCAACGGCACAATGAGACGGGCGAGCTCAAAAATGACCGCGCCGATTCCGACGAAGTAGAGAAACGAAATGATCTGGGCGACATGGGGAGGCAGGAATGCCGCCAGGAACAGATGCAACCCGTTTCCGCGGCCGATCTCGAAGTCGGAAAAGATGGGATTGTCGGCCGCAAGCCAGATGCTGTGATTTCTCGCAACCTCCGCAAGATACGGCGCGTAAAGCTGCTGAACGTCGGTCGAAATGACGTCGGGTATGACGGCGCGATCGAGGAACACCGTTGCCAGCAGCCAAAGACCCAGCAACGATGTTGCGACCAGCGGCAAAGTCACCGGGAGCTTGCGGGGCGTCCTGAGGTCGCGGCTGTCCCACAGCAGAACCGCGACCGCAAATCCGAGAACGATTTGCGGATAGAGGATGGAAAGAGCGCCGAGCCCGAATCCCGTCAGGATGAGCGTGGCCGCGCCGACAAAGAATTCGTCGACGCGCTGAGTGGGCTCGTGCCTGATAAGCGAGAACGTCAGGCGTCCGGTCGCCATGATGAGCCAGCCGAGATACGGTGTCAGGACGATCCAGGCGAGCACGTAAAATCGCGTCGTCCAGCCTCCGTCGAACAGCAGGGTACGGTAGGTGCCGTTCCGGTTCACGAACCAGATGGAAAGTGCGACAGGCGCGAAAACGAGGATACGCCACCACCAGGCCTCGACGGTGGTGCGCAAACTCACTTCGGCAGTTGTCATCGCTTGTTCTTGTCCAGGGTTGCTCATGCTAAACCGGCGCTGCATCCGTTCGCTCGGCGATGGCCCGTGCCTGCTCGGGGCTGAAGCCGGCGCGCTCGGGCGCGAGCAGCCAAACCAGCCCGCCGAACAGCCCGACGATCAGGCCGCCAAGTCCCAGCAAGACCGATATTGCGAGCGCCTTGTCGGATCCGATTCCGGCGAGACCGAGCGCGGCAACCATCGCGCCTTCGCGAACGCCCCAGCCCCCGATCGAGATGGGAACCGCGGAAGACAGAATGACGAGCGGGATGAGCGCGAAGGCGTCAAGTGCGGAGAGGGGAACCTGCAGCCCGATCGCGAGCAGATAGCAGGTCAAGACGGTAATCAGGTGGACGACAATGGCTGATACGACCAGCATGACTCGCCCATCGGCCGCCAGCAACGGAGCCCGGATCAGCATCGCAAACTGTGCGATCCTGGCCGGCACCGCCGCGATCAGGCGCTGCGGCCAGCGGTCCAGTGTCACCAGGGCGATTGCGCCGAGGCATGCAGCCGCCAGAACGGCTAAGATCGCGAAAAGCAGCGAGTTGTCGCGGACGCGAGGCAGCAGAAACGGCATTCCCGCCAGCACGATGACGCCGAGAGCCAGCAATGCCAGGAAGCGATCGGCCACAATGCTGCTAATGGTCGGCGACCATTGCACACCCTGCCGCCGCAGCATCCAAATCCGCACCGCGTCGCCGCCCGCGGGCAGCACCTGATTGAAGAAGTTGCTGACCATGAGAATGCGCCAGCCGGGCAGCCAATCCAGCGGCACGTTCATGGCGCGGAGGATCAGGATCCAGCGGTGGCAAAGAACGACGGTCTGGGCGAGCAGAAGCAGCACCGCAAGCGCCAGCACGCTCAGATCGACGGCGAGAAGATCGGCTTTCAGCGACGACAGATTCTGGCTGCGCAACAGCAATATCAGGATCCCGGCCGACACGGCGAACTTGGCCAGGGTTACCATTGCTTTTGCAGGCGGCTTCATCGGCTGGTTTCGTTCTCGATCATTTGCGGTGGGACCGTCGATGCGACAGTGGTCGAAATCTACTATCTCGCCAGATGCTCCGCTGCCAGGGCACCAATCCTCGTCACGTAGTCCTGCACCGCGGCAGCGTCGCTGCCGTCGGGCGCCCAATCGGGAAAGGCCGTGCGCGAAGGATCGAACGGGCCAGCGGTGGTTTCGTGAAACACCAGCCATTCCGAGGTGATCAGGATCGAGTGGAAGACCTGTTCCGGCATGCGGTAATAGCAGCGCTTGCCCCGACCGTAGGGCGCCATCTCGAGCACCTCGCTTATGCGGCCGTCGTCCTCGAAGATCACGACCTGCGCGGTCCCCTCGATCACGTGGAACGATTCAGGTTTGCCAAGGTGCTTGTGCGGCCGCACATAGGCTTCGCGATGGTGCACGATCAGCATCTCGTGCAGTCCGGACGAGGGATCGGGATGCGTGCACAGTCGGCTGCGCAGGCGCGGGTTGCCGGCGGCGATGCGTTTCAGCTCCGCGATCGTGGCGTCATCCGCGGTGACGATGGCGTCGTCCGAATAGTACACTTCCGGATTTTGTGCGCGCAACGAGGTCGGCCGGTGCGGGCCTGCCTCATTCGAAGAAGATGAACCCATGGTCGCCCCGATACCCGCATTTGTCGTAGATCCAGGCCCATGTTTGCGGACCGTGGAAGCTCAGGCAGGTGAGCTGCCAGTAAAGCAGATTGGCCTTCTCGCGCTCGTTGCGGAAGGATTCGACCATCAGATATTTCGAGGTGCCGCGTCCGACCCGCTCGATTTCAGGTACCGCGCGGAACACGTCTTCGAGCGGAAGGTTGTGCAGCACGCCGAGCGAGACGACGAGGTCGAAGCTGTGGTCGGGGTAGGGGAGCTCGACGGCGCTGCCGACCTTCAAATGCGGCCGCACCTCCTCCTTGGCGTTGGCGATGCCATACTCGGAGATGTCGATGCCGGCGATCCTGAGGTCGGGGACGAGCTGAGTGAACTCGTAGAGCAGGTAGCCCTTGCCGCAGCCGACGTCGAGCACGCTCATGCCCGGCTTGATGCCGTAGCGATCGATCAGGGTCTGGGCGAGCGTGCGCCACCGTCCGTCATAGCGATAGCCGCCGTAGCCGTAGCGCCGGTCGCCGTCCCAATAGTCGCGCCCCCATTGCCGCGCGACGGTGGCGGATTCCGCCTTGTCGTGCTCGACCACGCGCTGGACGTAGTCCCGCCTCGTCGATGCGTGCATCGGCTGGAGCAGGTTGATCTCGGTCATGGGGCCCAACTGCTCCGCGGCATCGTCACAGGATGGTTGCGAACTTGTTGACGAGCAGGATGTCCTCGACGGCCTGGATGTCCTTCTGAGACGCCAGCGTGATCTCCTCGACCGCCGCATGGAGATCGCAGGCCTCGCGCAGCACGCGGTCGTAGATCTGCCGCCGCCGAGCCTCGTCGGGCGGCAGCATGAAAATGCTGTAGAGGATCAGCCCACGCAGCTGCGGCAGCTCGTCCAGAATGTCTTCCAGCACCATGTAGCTGCCGGGCATGGTGTGCTCGGCGGCGCTCAACAGATAGTGCAGGTTCTTGCGCCGCGCATAGTCGCGGATCACGATGTTCTGGACGTGCTGCGGGGTGCGGCTGCCGTTCAGCGGCCTGGCGCCGATATAGCCGCGGTGGCCGGCTCGTTCAGCCATGGAAGCCTCCCGGCAGCTTGTACTGCATCCCGACCCGGGTTGCGGGGCGCAGCAGGATCGGCTCGAAGAACTCGCCGAAGCGCTTGTCCGCGTAGGGCGACATGATGCTCTTGAAGCGGCAGTTCATGCTCCAGCGCGTGCCGGCTTCCTCGTTGACGCGATTGCCGTGCATCAGGGTCTGGTTGAACAGCATGACGTGACCGTAGGGAATCTCGATGAAGGTCGCGTGCGGCTTGATGGTCTTGTAGAGCTCTTCGGCGCTGCGCAAGGCCGCCATCCGGTCCTGCATCTCGCCGTTCAGGGACGGCGGCAGCAGATACATCGACTTGGTGCGGTGGACATCGACCAGGGGCACCCACACCACGACCTCGAACGGCGAGTCGCCCGACCAGACGTCGGAATGGGTGGCGAGCAGCGAGGAGCTGTCGCCGGGAAGCTGGATGCTGAGATTGACGCGGCGCTGCATGCAGAGCTCGTTGCCGACGATGGTCTCGATCGTCGAGCGCGCCAGGCGGAAATAGGTCGGCCGGAACCAGGGCTCGGCGTTCAGGCCGTTGAAGACGTGCAGCCGCAGGCCGTTGAGATCATCCACGCTCACCCGCGTGTGGATGGTGTCGAGCATCGCGTAGGGATCGTTGCTGTGCGGCAGCTTCAGATAGTCCGCCGCGAGCTCGGCAGCACGGCGCTGTATCCGGTCGAGCCCGGCGCGATCGTCGGCCGGGGTGGTGACGAAGCCATCGTCGATGAAACGCTGCGCCAGCGCCTGCTCGTCGGCGTGCAGGAAGTCCGTGTCCGTCATGCAAAATACTCCCGGGCGGTCGCGCAAATATAGCTGATGTCGGCCGCCGACAGGAACTGGTTGATGGGAAGCGTGAGGATCTGGTCCGCCTGCCGTTCCGTCACCGGGAACGCGCCGCGGCCATGGCCGAGATGCGCCGCTGCCGGCTGCAGGTGGATCGGAACCGGATAATGGATCGCGGTCTCGATGCCTTTGTCGGCAAGATATTTCTGGAAGTCGTTGCGGCGCTCGGTCTGCACCACGAAGGTGTGGAAGGTGTTGAACTCGATGTTCCGGCAGGGCGGGATGAACAGGGGCAGGCCGGCGAGCTCGGCGCGGTATTGCGCGGCGTTGCGCCGCCTACGTTCGATCACCGACGGCAGATGGCGCAGGCGGATGCGCAGCACTTCGGCCTGGAGCGTGTCGAGCCGCGATACGATCCCCCATTCCTGGACGTCGCTGCGGTTGATCAGACCGTGACTGCGCAGCCGGCGGATTCTGGCGGCGAGCTCGGCGTCGGCAGTGACGAGGAAGCCGGCATCTCCGGCGGCATTGAGGTTCTTCAAGGGGTGGGCGGAGAAACAGCCGAAGGTGCCGATGGTGCCGCTCATCCGGCCATCATAGGTCGAACCGACCGCCTGGGCGCTGTCCTCGATCACGGCGAGCGCGTGCTTGGCAGCGATCGCCATCAGCGGAGCCATGTCGGCCATACGTCCGGTCAGATGCACCGGCATGATCGCCTTGGTCCGCGGCGTGACGGCGGCCTCGACCGCGGCCGGATCGATGTTCTGGTCCGGCAGCACGTCCGCAAACACCGGCGTGGCGCCGACCGCGACGATCGCGGCGGTCGATGCTACGAACGAATTCGGCGGCGTGATCACCTCGTCGCCCGGACCGATGTCGAGCGCCCGCATGGCGAGGATCAGCGCGTCGGTGCCCGAATTCAGCGTCACCACATGCGGCGAGCCGAGATAGGCGGACAATTCCTCCTCGAGCCTCCCGACCGCCGCCCCGCCGATGAAGTCGCCGCGCTGGAACACGCCCTCGACCGCCTGCATGATCTCGGCGCGCTCTTCCTCGAACTGCGCGGGAAGATTGACGTAGCCGATGCGCCGGCGGCCGGTGTCAGCGTCCATGGCAGAACTTCCTGACGGTCTCGATGACGCGGTCCTGTTGGGCGCGCGTCAGGTGCTGGTCGACCGGGAAGCTGATGACTTCCTTGGCATGGCGGTCGGTGACCGGGAAGGTGCCCGGCGCGTAGCCGAGATGCTTCAGGCCTTCCTGCTGATACAGCGGGATGGGATAGTGGATCTTGGCCTCGATGCCGTTGTCCAGGCAATATTTGTAGAGCTCGTCGCGACGTTCGGCGAACACCATGTAGAGATGGTAGACGTGCTTCACGTTGGGACGGCGCGGCGGGACGCGCAGGCCGGGCAGGCCGGCGAGACCCGCATCGTAATAGGCCGCATTTTCGATTCTGCGGCGCGTGATCTCGCTGGTCTGGCCGATCAGCCAGTTGCCGACCACGGCCTGCAGGGAATCGAGCCGCGAGTTGCAGCCGAGGATCGCGATCTCGTCGCGGTTCTTCATGCCGTGGTTGCGGATCAGGCGGAGCTTTTCGTTCATGCCGTCGTCATTGGTGACGACGACGCCGGCATCGCCCCAGACGTTTAGGTTCTTGAGCGGATGCAGCGAGAAGCCGGCCGCGATGCCATGAGTGCCGGAGCGCTTTCCCGCAAACTCCGACAGGATGCCCTGGCAGGCGTCCTCGACCACCGGCAGGTTGTGGCGCTGCGCGATCGGCATCAGCTTGCCCATGTCGGTGACCTCGCCGGTCAACTGGACCGGCATGATCGCCTTGGTCTTCCCGGTGATGGCAGCCTCGACCTGGTCCACGTTCATGCAGAAGGAATCGTCGCAATCGACAAGAACCGGCGTCGCGCCGGTTTCCGCGATCGCCCCGACCGTGGCGATGAAGGTGTTCGCGGCGGTGATGACCTCGTCGCCATGACCGATGCCGAGCGCCTTGAGCGGCAGCTTGAGCGCGTCGGTGCCGGATCCGACGCCGATGGCGTGACGGACGCCGATCAATTCGGCGAAGCGTTTCTCGAATTCGGCGACGGGCTTGCCAAGAGTGAAGTCACCGGTCGCAACCAGCCGGCCGATCTCGGCGAGGATGGGTGCGGGATCCGCGAATTGCTCGAGCAGATAGGAATATCGAACGTCGTACATGTGACCCGTCAGGTGGAGTGAAGTTGAGGTGAGGGGGTGTGCGACGCCGCGAGCGCATGCTCGATCGAGGTCGCAATGGCGCCGGCGGAGAGCCCGTGCTTCTTCAGCAACGAGTCCTGCGAGCCGTAATTGTGCATGAAGCGGTCGGGCAACGACAGCCGCAGCATCGCAGGGAAACCGGAGCCGAGCTTGTCGATCAGCGCCTCCGCGACCGCGCTGCCGAGGCCGCCGGAGGGCACGTGCTCCTCCAGCGTTGCCACGAGCCTGGTGCCGCGGATCGCCTGCAGCAGCGCTGCGGTATCGAGCGGTTTCACGGTATGCATGTGCAGGATGCCGGCGCGAATGCCTTGCGCGGCCAGCAGGTCGGCTGCGGCGAGGGCGCGCTGGAGCATGATGCCGGTGGTCACCATGAGGACGTCGCCGGGCGGGCGCATCAGGATGGCCTTGCCGATCTCAAAGCCGTGCTCGGCCTTGGACACGATGGCATCGCCGCCCTTGCCGAGCCGGATGTAGATCGGGCCCTTCCAATCCAGCGTCTGCTCCATCATGCGCGCGGCCTCGTCGGCGTCGCACGGGCAGATCACCGTCATGTTGGGCAGCGCCCGCATGATGGCGATGTCCTCGATCGCCTGGTGCGTGGGACCGAGCGGCGCGTAGACGAGGCCGCCGCCATTGGCGATCAGCCGTACCGGCAGATTGTGCAGGCAGAGATCGACCGCGACCTGCTCGTAGCAGCGGCGGGTGAGGAAGGTCGCGATGGTGTTGACGTAAGGCACGAAGCCCTCCATCGCGAGACCGGCCGACATGCCGATGATATGCGCTTCCGAGATGCCCTCGATCAGATGGCGCTTGGGGAACTCCTTGCTCATCGCACGTAGCGTGCCGGCACCCGGATCGGAGCCGATGTAAAGCACACGCTCGTCGCGCGCGGCGAGCTTGTGGACCATGTTCATCGCGGTGTTGCGCATGGGGAGCCGATCAAAAATCGCCGACGGCGACGCGAATGGCGTCGAGCTCGCTGTCGGTCAGCTTGTTCTTGTGATGCCAATCGGCATTGGATTCCGCAGCCGGAAGGCCCTTGCCCTTGACGGTATGGCAGATGATGGCGGCGGGCTTGCCGGCAACGGCCGGGAGCTGCTTCAGGACCGTGCGCAGTGCGCCGACGTCGTGGCCGTTGACCTCCTGCACCGCGAAGCCGAAGCTGCGCCATTTGTCCGCGAGCGGCTCCAGCGGCAGCACGTAGTCGGTGGGGCCATAGCTCTGCAGCTTGTTGTAATCGATCAGCGCGACGAGGTTGTCGAGGCCGTGCTTGGCCGCGCCCATCGCCGCTTCCCACACCGATCCCTCGTTGATCTCGCCGTCGCCGAGCAGCACGAAGGTGCGGTAGCTGCGCTCGCGCATGCGGGCGGCGAGCGCAAGGCCGACGCCGATCGAGAGGCCATGTCCGAGCGCGCCGGTCGAGGCCTCGACGCCGGGCACCATGCCGTATTCGGGATGCCCGCCCAGAATGCTGTCGGGACCGCAAAAGCCGTCCAGCTCCGACAGCGGGAAGAAGCCGCGGTCGGCCAAAAGCGCATAGAGCGCCAGACATCCGTGTCCCTTGCTGAGGATGGCGCGGTCGCGATCGGGATCGCCCGGGTTCTTCGGGTCGATCCGCAGCACGTCGTCGTAGAGCACGCGAACCATCTCGATCAGCGACAGGGCAGGCCCGACATGGCCGCGTCCCGCGGAGCGGACAGAACCGAGGACCAGGCGGCGCAAATAGAGGCTCCGCTCGTCCAGCGTGCAGGTGAGAGCAGCTTCAGCGTGGGGTGAGATCTGGATCACGTTGGCAAATCGTTTGGTGGAGCCGACGGGCTTTGTCGAGCTGGCCGGCAAGGCGGACCGTCAGATCGCCACCTTGCGCAGCCAGGGCACGCCGGGAGCGGCTTTCCGGCAAATAGGCATTCAGGACAATCAGGCACCAAATCGCCCCGAACACAGGATACAGTACGTCAAGGCGGACCGCAAACGCGTCATCCCCAGCCGCGAAAGCGCGCGAGAGCCGTTCGATCAATCGGTTCGCATCGGCCATGGGCAGACCGCTGCCGGGGTGAATCGCGGTGTCGGACACGAGCTTGACCGGGTCGTCCCAGCCGAAATACTCGAAGTCGATGAAGCGCAATTTGCCGTCGTCGGTGCGCAGTGCGTTGTGCAGTCCGCAATCCGACGGGCTCAATGCACGTTGGGCGGGCGCAAGGTCCGCGGCGGGATCCAGGCCCCGTTCCGCATAGCGCCGCCGGAGTTGCCGGATCGCGACGGCAGCGGTGGGAACAAGGCTGCCGTCCATGAACGCACGCAGGTCCGGATGATCATCCGAGGCCCGCCTCAGGTCGTCGAGGCGTTGCTCGTATTGGGCGATGGCCGCCTCGGCCGAGAAGACGCTGGCTGACGCATTCCGCAGAGTCTGCGCGCCTTCAGCGTCGTGCAGCTTTTGCAGCTCGATCAGGAAATCGGCCAACTGGTCGGCGTCGTCGGGCTGCGGATGCAGGACCGCGGGTTCACCGTCTAACCATTGATACAGCGCACAGAACGCGGCCGGATCTTTTGCGATCGGCCGCGGCGTCGCATTGATGCCGTGGCGCGAGAGAAACGAAAGCGCGTCATATTCCTGTCCAAGGCGATCACGTCCGTCGGACGGATAGTGCTTGAGGGCGAGGGGCGGGCCGTCCGCCATCTCCAGCCGAAACACCCGGTTGTTGCCGCCGGCCCGCGCCGGATGCGCCGCCGCGACCCGCGCCCCGGAGAGGCGGCTGCCGATCGAGACCGCATCCTGTACGCTGAGGTCCGACTGGCTCATGCTCCGAACACTCGGCGGTGGATATCGGCCCAGGTCGCGAGCGGCTCGCAATGCGCGGGATGCGGCGGCCGCGACTGCGTGAACAGGATCGATCGCGTCGCCTTCGGAAAATGCGGCTGCTCGAAGACGTCGACGAGATCGTCAATGAAGATGTCGAGCTGCAGGCTTGCCAACCGCTCGACCTTGGCCGCCAGGGTGTCCTCGAAATAGACATTGCCCGCCGAGATCGCCGCGTCGGCGGTGTCGATGAGGCCCGCGCTCTTCAGCCAGCCGCGCGCAGCCTCGCGCAAGTCGACCCGATCGGGATCCTGATGGCCGAACTGCGTCTTGTGGCTGACGATATGGACGCTCGCGCCGGCCTTGCGGCACGCGGCAAGGAACTCGCGGACGCCAGGGTTGATCTCGGCGCCGCCGATTCCATTGCCGTAGACGAAGCCCTGCAGCCCCTGCCAGGCAAGCTCGCCGCCGGCGCGGGATCGCAAGAAATCCCGCACGTCGGTCTTCAGCCCGTCCCAGCCCTCCGGCACCAGCCCGCGCTGGCGCGCGGCGGCGGCAAAGACCTTGTCGTAGCAGATGATCGTGTTGTCGAAATCGATGCCGATCCGCACGCCGCTCACTTCAGGCTGATGTTCTGCATCATCTTGATGTTGAAATACCTGGGATCGTTGAGCGAGTTCGGCAGGCGGCCCGCCCTGAAGGCGTCCACGAGGCCTGACACGGCCTGCTCGATCGTGTGCGTCGGCGCAAAGCCGAGCTCGCGGCGGATCTTCTCCGACGACACGTGGTAGGAACGGAGATCGTCGGTCGGCTCGACGGCCACGTCGACATTGTCGCCGACCACCGACTTGACGATGTCGGCGATCTTCATCAGCGAGTGGTTTTCGTAGCCGATGTTGTAGGTCTTGCCGTCGATCTTCGCATCATCCTGCTGCAGCAGGAAGAGATAGGCCGCCGTCATGTCCTGGATGTGCAGATTGGGCCGCTTCTGCGTTCCGCCGAACACGCGGATGCGGCCGGTGTTGACGGCCAGATTGGTCAGGATGTTGACGACGACGTCGAGCCGCTGCCGCGGAGCGTAGCCGCAAACGGTGGCGGGGCGAACCGTGCAGGTGACGAAGCCGGACGCGGCCTCGTCGGCAAGATCGGTCTCGCACATCGCCTTGAACTTGGAGTAGTCGGTGAGCGGCTCGCAGGACAGCTCCTCGGTCACCTCGGCCTCATCCTTGATGCCGTAGACGCTCGAGGAGGAGGCGTAGATGAAGCGCTTGATACCCGCCTTCTTCGCGGCGCGTACCATCGGACGGAAGCAGTCGTAGTTGATGGACTTGCCGAGCGCGGGATCCAGCTCGAACGAGGGGTCGTTGGAGATGCAGGCGAGGTGGATCACCGCGTTGTTGCCGCGCAGGGCCTCGTTGACCGCGGCCTCATCGCGGATGTCGCCCTTGATCAGGCGGAGGTTCGGATTGTCACGAACGGCGAAGACGTCCTCGCCATACATGAACAAGTCGAGCACGGTGACCTTGTGGCCCGCGGCAAGCAATTGCGGAACCAGCACGCTGCCGACATAGCCGGCGCCACCGGTGACCATCACATTCCATTTCCGATCAATCACTGTCGTTCTCCGGATTCTTCGATCGCGCTACTTCAACAACGCGGTGACGAACTTGACCAGCGGCGCCTTCTCGACCGAGTTGCGGTGGCCGACGATGCCGACCTTGATCGCGCCCGCCGCATTGCCGATGAAGGCGACGTCCTCGATGTTGCCGCCGGCCGCCACCAGCGGCGCCGTGATTGTCAGGAAGGCATCGCCCGCACCGACGGTGTCGACGACGGTCTTGGTGAAAGCAGGGACGCGCGCAACGCCGGTCTTCGACGAGAAGGGGTAGCAGCCGAAGGAGCCGTGCGTGATGATCATGTTGTCGCAATCGATCTTGCGATGCAGGCCGCCCTCGATCACCGATGCGATGTCGTTGAACTTGTCGGTGGCGGCCAGACGCGCTTCCGGTGCGTCGATGCAGATGTAGTCGGCCCGCGGGTACTTCGTGATCAGGTTGTAGCCGTGGTTGCCGCTGTTGCTCTGGGCGTTGACTGCCAGGAACTTGGAATTCGCCATCAAGGCGTCGATCGTGCTGGATGCGATCATGCCGTGACCGAAATCGGTGACGATGACGACGTCGGCCCCGCGGACGCGCTCGGCGGTGACGCGGTCGATCTCCGTGCGCGCGGCCTCGTCGAGCGGCGTGTCGTCCATCGTGTAGACTTCGAACAGCTTGTGCAGATAGCCCATCTCGACGTACCGCAGCTTGCGGGTGGTCGGACGGCCCTGAATGCGGATCGGCGTGAGCTTTACGTTCGGGCGGACATGCGCCCGAATGAACTCTTCGGGGTAGTCGTTGCCACCCAGCGTCGTGACGATCTCGACCGACTTGCAGAAGCTCGCGACGTGATTGGCCGCGGCAATGACGCCGCCGGCAAACTGCTCGCCGTTCTTGAGCAGGGTCGCGACGATGTTCTCCTTGGAGGCCTTCCCGAGCGCCGTGACGTATTGGTATTCGTCGATGATGGTGTCGCCGACCAGCACGACGTGCATGTCCTGGATCTTGTCGATCAGCTTCAGCAGGCGTTCGGCGCCGCCGCCATCGCGCACCTTCTGGAGGTAGTCGCGCAGCGGGGGATCGTAGATGTCGAAGTAGCGGTTCAGCAGCGACGACGAGCTGAACGTCACGTCCCGCGTGAAGACGATGCGCCCGCCGTGACGCTCGACCGCCTCGCGCTCCACCGCGATCTTGCCGGTCACGTCATCCTCGGGATTCTCGTAGTCCGAGCCCTTCACGTAGATGTCGGGGCGCACGGTATCGAGGACCGGCTCGGCGCTGGAGGTCTGATTGATGCCGACCCAGTCGACCGTGCCGAGCGCGGCCAGCATCTCGGCGCGCATGTTCTCCGGAAAGATCGGCCGTCCCGGGCCCTTGTTGACGTAACGGTCCGCGGTGATGGTCACCACGACGACGTCGGCCTCGTTGCGGGCTGCCAGGATGTGCCGGACGTGACCGAGATGCACCAGATCGAACACGCCGTGGCAGAGCGCAACGGTCAGGCCCTCAGCCTGTGCGGCGCGCGCAATCTCGCCGAGCTCCTCAATCGTCTTGATCTTCTCGTGCGGTGCCGGATGGCCGGCCGGCCTGTCTGTCGCAGCATTACCCATGTGAATGACCCAAGGCGCCGGTCGGTCTCAGTTGGCCGGCCCGGACATGATCGGCTGGCGGCAAAATTGGGGGGTGAACGAATCTGCTCAACGGCTTGCCTTCTGCGGGGTGACCTTGTCGTCACCGAGATATTTGAACCAGTCCTTGGTGGCGTCGGCGATCTTGTCCACCGTCCAGAGCGGAGCGTCCTTGTACTGGTCCATCGACTTCAACATCGTCGCGACGCCGTCCTCGAACTTCACCTTCGGCGCCCATTTCAGGACCCGCTTTATCTTGCTGATGTCGGCGTAGGTGCAGTCGGGCTCGCCCGGGCGCTTGGGAATGTGGACCTTGTCGCCGCCGAGGAGCTCGACCAGGCGGTTCACGCTGTAGGTGTTGTCCGAGCCGACATTGAATATCTCGTGCGAGACGTCGGAGCGCGCGGCGGTCACGAAGGCATCGGCGACGTCGCTGACGAAGGTGAAGTCGCGCGTCTGCTCGCCGTCGCCGACCACCGTGAAGGGCTTGCCCGCGAGCTTCTGTGCCATGAACACGCCGAACACGGCCCCGTAGGTGCCGGTGGTGCGATGGCGCGGTCCGAACACGTTGAACAGGCGCAGCGCCACGGCGGGCAGCTTGTAGACCTGGCACCAGTGCATGACGCATTGCTCACCGAGATTCTTGGTGAGCGCGTAGGGATACATCGGCCGGATCTCGGCACTCTCCGGCGTGGGATAGACATCCGGAATGCCGTAGCAGGAGGAGGAAGCCGCATAGATGAAGCGGCTGGCGCCCGCGTGCCGTGCCGCTTCGAGAACGTTGACCGTGCCATCGACATTGGCGCGATGATAGGGGATCGGCGATTCGATCGAGGGTACGATGTCCGCCAGCGCGGCGAGATGGAAGACCCAATCCACCCCGTGGAAATACGGTTTGATCGCGTCGAGGTCGGTGACGTCAGCCCGCACGACCTTCAACTGGCTCGAACCGGCGCGTGCGGCGAGGTTTTCAGCGCGTCCGATCACGAAATTATCGAGCGCAATGACCTCATGGCCGTCATCGAGCAGGCGATCGACGAGATGACTTCCAATGAACCCGGCGCCGCCAGTAACAATGCATTTCATGGGGAACATCCGTGACGCGAATGCCCAGCGAAATAGGCTCGCCAATGTTGAGTGAAACCCGAAAAGCCGACTATCAGCCGCCCGCAAACTTTGCAAGTATTATACCTTTGCAATCCTTGGTAATAGCCGGTATCACCCGGTAATGTTGCAATCGAGCCGTCAGCCCATGCCTGCCGAATCCGTCGATCCCGACCACAAGGCGTTCCTCGACGATTACGTGGGGCGCCTGCATCGCGCGACGGCGGTCGACGACGGTATTTTTGCGAGGATCTCCGCGACGCGCGCATCCTGGTTGCGCACGCGCGAGCAGGGCGGTCGCGTCATCTTCATCGGCAACGGCGGGTCGGCCGGCATCGCTTCGCATCTGGCGATCGATCTGGCGAAGAATGCGTCGGTGCCCGCTCTCTGCTTCAGCGATGCGAGCATGATGTCGTGCCTTGCCAACGATTACGGGTTCGAGGACTGGATCGCGCACGCCGTGCGGCTGAACGCGCGCGCCGGCGATTGCCTCGTCGCGATCAGCTCGTCGGGGCGTTCGAAGAACATCCTCAACGCGGTCGCGCAGGCGCGCAAGATGAAGCTCGACGTGATCACGTTGTCAGGCATGAACGCGGACAATCCGCTGCGCAATCTCGGCGACGTCAATTTCTGGGTCGATAGCCGCAGCTACAACATCGTCGAGACCACGCACCAGTTCTGGATGATGGCCGCAATCGACCTCATCATCGGTCGCGCGGAATATCCGGCGTCCTGAGGCGGGCATCCGATGCAGTCGCGATTCAAGCATGCGGCCCTGTTTTCGGTGAAGCTGCTGCTGTCGATCGCCGTGCTGGTCTACATCGCGCGTGGTCTCGACCTGCGCCAGCTGCGCGACCATCTCGTCTCGGTCGATCCGGTCCTGTTCGTCGTCGCGCTTGCGCTGATCTTCTTTCAGACCTTCCTGCTCAACGGCCGGTGGGAGCTGATCATGCGCGCGCTCGGCGTCTCGCTGGATTGGCTCGCCGGCTGGCGGATACTGATGACCAGCCTCTGGTTCAATCAGGTTTTGCCGTCATCGGTCGGCGGTGACGCGGTGCGGATCTGGCTGCTGCGCCAACGCGGCGTGCAGTGGCCGGAGGCGGTCAAGGGCGTTGCAGCCGACCGCTTCACGGCATTAATCGGACTGGTCGTGCTGATGGTGGCCGGATTGCCGTTTCTGCTGTCACGTGTGTCGAATCATGCCGCGATACTGGCCATCGGCGGACTGACGGTGGCGGGCGTCGCAGGCACGGTGGTCCTGTTGACGCTCGACCGTCTGCCGAAGCGTTTCATCGCGCTTCCCGCGATTGCAAGCTTCGTGCGGTTCGGATCGTTGGTCAGGTTCTTGCTCCTGCAGTCCAATCATCGTGCGCTGCTGTTCGGATCGGCGCTCCTCATCCATCTCGTCACCGCCGCGGCCTGCTACACCTTGGCGCGCGGTGTTGGAGCGCAGCTCTCTGTCCTCGACGCCGGCATCCTGATTCCGCCGGTGGTGCTGTTGACGGCGGTTCCCATCTCGATCAGCGGCTGGGGCGTTCGCGAGGGAGCGATGGTCGCCTGCCTGGGTCTGGCGGGTGTGTCGTCCGAGGAGGCGCTGTCGGTATCGCTCCTGCTGGGCGCTATCAGCGTGATCATCGGGCTCGTCGGTGGCGTAATCTGGCTGTCAAGTCCGGAGCGCGGCTCGTATTCGGCCGACAAGGCAGCCAAGGCGGCAGAGGGCGCGCCCAGCTACGGGCTGGGCAACGAGGCCTCGAGCCACCCATGACCCGCTTGAGCCCGTTGTCGATCTGGTCTTCACAGGGTGGGATTATCTCACTCGCGCGCGTATCTCATTCTTCGGTTGCACGATGAAAAACCTGTTCTACGTCCGCAATACTTGCCGCCTCTGTCATTCCGACAAGCAAGAGCTGGTCGTCCCGATGGCAGGCATGCCGATCGGCACGCCGAACTTCCAGGTGCCGGACGCCAGCGTCGACGATCCCGTTTTCCGCGCTGCGGTGCCGATGGCGCTGCATCTGTGCCGGGACTGCGGCCACCTCCAGATTCTCCATGTCGGCAATCCGGAGATCCAGTACCGAAACTACGTCTATACCACCTCGCTCTCGCTCGGCCTGCGCGAGCATTTCGCTACCTATGCCGACGACGTCGTCAGCCGTTTCGGCGTTGCGCCGGGTTCGCTGGTGGTCGAGCTCGGCAGCAATGACGGATCGCTGCTCGGCTTCTTCAAGGAGCGGGGGATGCGGGTGCTGGGTGTTGATCCCGCCGTCGACATCGCGCGGCGCGCCACGGAGGCGGGCATCGAGACCATCGGCGATTTCTTCACCGATGCCGTTGGTCGCCGCATCCTGCAGAGCCATGGCGCGGCGAGCGTCGTGATCGCCAACAACATGATCGCCAATGTCGACAATCTGGATCCGCTGGTGATCGGGGTTCGCGACGTGCTCGCGCCGGACGGATTGTTCGTCTTCGAAACGCAATACGGCGTCGACGTCACCGAGAAGAACCTGCTCGATACCGTCTATCACGAGCATCTGTCGTATTTTAACATCAAGCCGCTGATCCGTTTCTTCGCCCGGCTGGGCATGGAGCTGATCGACGTCCAGCACATCTGGACCAAGGGCGGCTCGATCCGCGTGACCGTGCAGCGCGCCGGCGGCGCCAAGAAACCGTCGGCCGAGGTCGCGCGCTTCGTTGCCGAGGAAGACCGGCTCGGCGTCGATCAGCCGGCCTATTATGTGCCGTACGTGAAGAGGATCGCCGCCATCCGTGACGAATTGGTCGCGATGGCCGATGCCGCCCATGCGCGCGGTCAGCTGGTCGCCGGCTATGGCGTCTCGGTGGGCACCACGACGCTGCTGCCGCAGTTCGGCCTTGAGAACAAGATCGACTTCCTGGTGGACGACGATCCCAACAAGGGGAAGGTGATGGCCGGTCCCGGCTATGACATCCCGATCCTGCCGCCTGCCGCCCTTTACGAGCGCAAGCCCGCTTTCGTCGTCGTCTTCGCCTGGCGCTATGTCGACCCGATCCGGGCCAAGCACGCCCGCTATTTCGCCGAAGGTGGGAAGTTCGTGGTGCCGCTGCCGGGGATTTCCATGGTCGACCGGGCCGACTGACGGCTGCCGGCTCCCGATAGCCTTGCCGGGGATGGGATGGCGCGTTCCGGGCGATCGACAAGTCCTTGATCCACATGGCCTCTGCACGACCGTCGGGGAAGGGCGGTCTGCCCGGGCGAACTCTCTCTACCTTGACCTTTGGCCGCATCCGCAGTAGATACCCGGCACTCGCAGCCGGCCCGTTAGACGCGGATCTCCGGCGCGGCCTTGAAATCCCCGAACAATCGAGCCCGGTTTCCGGCTCATCCTTCGAGACAGAGGGCTGGGCCAACGGCGGCTGTTCGGATCCCTGAAATTCATTTGCGTCTGTCGACGGACGCTGGACCTCAAGCGATGGCAGTCAGCCCGTTCAAGTTCTTGCAGGAAGTGCGCTCGGAGACTGCCAAGGTCACCTGGCCGACCCGCCGTGAGACCACGATCACCACCATCATGGTGTTCGTCATGGTCGCGGTGGCCTCGATCTTCTTCTTCGCCGCCGATCAGATCATCCGCTACCTCATCACCTTCCTCCTGGGCATTCACTGATGGCAACAGCAACCGCTCAAGTGTCCGACAAGCGCTGGTACATCGTCCACGCCTATTCGAACTTCGAGAAGAAGGTCGCCGAATCGATCCGCGAGCAGGCCAAGCAGCGCGGGCTCGAGGAGCTGTTCGAGCTGGTGCTGGTTCCAACCGAGAAGGTCACGGAAGTGCGCCGTGGCCGCAAGATCGACGCCGAGCGCAAGTTCTTCCCCGGCTACGTGCTGGTGAAGATGAAGCTGACCGACGAGGCGTTCCATCTGATCAAGAACACGCCGAAGGTCACGGGCTTCCTCGGCGCCGAGAACAAGCCAATGCCGATCTCGGAAGCCGAGGCCATGCGCATCCTGCACCAGGTGCAGGAGGGCGTGGAACGGCCGAAGGCGTCGGTGTCGTTCGAGATCGGCGAGAACGTGCGCGTGGCCGATGGCCCGTTCGCCTCGTTCTCGGGTGTGGTCGAGGAAATCGACGAGGCGCGCTCGCGCGTGAAGGTCGCGGTGTCGATCTTCGGCCGCGCGACGCCGGTCGAGCTGGAATTCGGTCAGGTCGAGAAGGTCTGATCGGGTAACGCGGGAGGCTTCGGTCTCGCGCAACAAGAGGCCGTGGGAGGGAGGGGCGGTTGCCAGCCGCATCTGACCCAGACCACGAACCTGAAACCGCCGGTCCTGCCGGCACAACAGGAGTGATACATGGCAAAGAAAGTGACCGGATACCTGAAGCTTCAGGTCCCGGCCGGTGCGGCGAATCCCTCGCCCCCGATCGGTCCCGCGCTTGGTCAGCGCGGTCTCAACATCATGGAGTTCTGCAAGGCGTTCAACGCCCAGACCCAGAAGGAAGAGAAGAACACCCCGATCCCGGTGATCATCACCATCTATGCGGACCGTTCCTTCACCTTCGAGATGAAGACGCCGCCGATGTCCTACTTCCTCAAGCAGGCTGCAAAGATTCAGTCTGGCTCGAAGGCGCCGGGCCGTGACAAGGCCGGCAAGGTGACCAAGGCGCAGGTGCGCGAGATCGCCGAGAAGAAGATGAAGGACTTGAATTGCGACACCATCGAATCGGCCATGAAGATGGTCGAGGGCTCGGCCCGTTCGATGGGTCTGGAAGTTGCGGGGTAAGCGGCCATGGCAATCGGAAAGCGTTTGAACAAAGCCCGCGAAGGCATTGACCGCGAAAAGCTTTACCCGCTCGCGGACGCCATCAAGATGGTCAAGGAACGCGCGAAAGCGAAGTTCGACGAGACCATCGAGGTCGCGATCAATCTCGGCGTCGATCCGCGTCACGCCGACCAGATGGTCCGCGGTGTCGTGACCCTGCCGAACGGCACCGGCCGTACGCTCCGCGTCGGCGTGTTCGCCCGCGGCGCCAAGGCCGATGAAGCCAAGGCCGCCGGTGCCGACGTCGTCGGCGCCGAGGACCTGGTCGAGAAGGTGCAGAACGGCACGATCGATTTCGACCGCTGTATCGCCACCCCCGACATGATGCCGCTGGTCGGCCGCCTCGGTAAGGTGCTCGGCCCGCGCGGCCTGATGCCGAACCCGAAGATCGGTACCGTGACCATGGACGTCACCGGTGCGGTGAAGGGTGCCAAGGGCGGTTCGGTCGAGTTCCGGGTCGAGAAGGCCGGCATCCTGCAGGCCGGCGTTGGCAAGGCCTCGTTCTCCGAGGAGAAGCTGGTCGAGAACATCAAGGCTCTGGCTGACGCGGTCTCCAAGGCGAAGCCGGCCGGTTCCAAGGGCACCTACATCCAGCGCGTTGCGGTGTCCTCGACGATGGGCCCCGGCGTGAAGGTCGAGCCGGGCACCATTCTCGGCTGAGGTTTGGAAATTGCATGAGGCGAGGGGCGGGATCGGGCGACCGATTCCGCCCCTCGTCGTTTGTGGCGGCGCTCTTCGGAAACAACAATGGCTGACAAGGTCCTGATCTACTCGCGCTTTCCCAAGTCGATGATGGCGCGCTTCGCCGAGCGGTTCGAGCTGCTCGATACCGGCGGCAAGCCCGCGCGGGAGGTGTTTCCGGCGGAGGAGCTGGGCGGCATCCGCGCACTGCTGACTGCTGGCGGCTCGCCACTCGGTGCGGAGGCGATGGACCTGTTTCCGAAGCTCGGCGCCATCGTCTGCTATGGGACTGGCTATGATGGCGTCGACATAAAAGCGGCAGCCAGCCGCAATATCGCGGTCGGCCACAGTCCGGGGGCGAATGCGGCCTCGGTCGCCGACATCGCGATGACCCTGATGCTGGCGACGACGCGGCGGATCCTCGTCGCGGACCAGTATGTCCGCAGCGGCGATTGGGCGGCGTCAAAACAGTCGCCGATGATGCGGCCGCAGGCCGGCATGCCCGGCCGCCGCATCGGCATCTACGGCATGGGTGAGATCGGCCGCAAGATCGCGGCGCGCTGCGCCGCCTTCGAGAGCGAGGTCGGCTATTTCAGCCGCACCAAATACGATCTGCCCTATCAGTACTTTCCGACCCTGGAGGCGCTCGCCGATTGGTGCAGCGTCCTGATGATCGCGGTGCGGGCAGGGGCCGAGACCCAACATGTCGTCAACGCCGATATCCTCAGGCGCCTCGGCGCGGACGGCTATGTCGTCAACATCTCCCGCGGCTCCGTCATCGACGAGAAGGCGCTGGTCGCGGCGCTCACCGACAAGACCATCGCGGGGGCGGGCCTCGACGTCTTCGAGAAGGAACCGCACGCGCCTGACGCCCTGACCGAACTCCCCAACGTGGTGTTCGCCCCGCATATCGGCGGCCACACCCTGGATTCGCACGTCGCCATGCAGAACTGCGTGCTGGCCAACCTGACGGCGTTCTTCGCGGGCAAACCGCTGCCGTATCGGGTCAAATCGGCCTGAATCGGCCCTTGTTGGGCCATCTCAAGCCCAACCGCCAATCGATTGGAACTGGTGTGAATTTTGCTCTTGGCAAGCAGGCTCCGAGCGGTTAAAGAACCGCCTCCGGACGTGCCGGCCTCGGCTGGCGCGTTCGTGCACGTATTCCGAAAACCCGACACGACAGGAGATCATTCCTTTTCAGGACGTCCGCGAGGATTTGCCCGAAAAGGAAGGAAGATCCGTCGTTTGGCAGGGATGCGGGCAGAGGTCGGGCGGTTCGCCGGCTGACCTCGTCCTGTCCAAGACTGCAGGCGCCCGCGAAGAATTTCGATTCCTCAACGGCTTAATCGCACGGCCTGCATAGACGGGTGAAGACCGGATTCACTTCGCATCCAGCTTTAAGGGCTGGTTTTGCGAAACGGGTCTGGTTCGGACCTCGACACGCCGTGGGCCCTTGGGCTCCCGGAGGGCAGGCTTTGAATTGTCGTCTTGCCCGGCGTGTCCGATGGGTTTTTGGCCCGGAGGTTCAGGTTTGGGCGGGACGATGGGTGCAACCCGGCGGTCCCGCTTCTCGCGATGACCGCCAACCGGAGAGAGCTTGCTGTGGAACGAGCGGCAAAAAAAGAAGCGGTCGAACAGCTCAACGAGGTCTTCAAGACCACGAGCGTCGCGATCGTTGCTCAATATTCCGGCCTCACCGTCGCCCAGATGCAGAAGCTGCGCCAGCAGATGAAGCAGGCGGGTGCCGCGGTGAAGGTCTCGAAGAACCGTCTCGCCAAAATTGCTCTTGAAGGCACTGACGTCGTTGCCATCGGCCCCATGCTGAAGGGGCCGACCGTGATCGCGACTTCGAACGATCCGGTAGCGGCGCCAAAGGTCGCCATCGAATTCGCCAAGGCGAACGAAAAATTCGTCATCGTCGGCGGATCGATGGGGAAGACCGTCCTGAATGTCGACGGCGTGAAGGCGCTTGCCTCGCTGCCGTCGCTTGACGAACTGCGCGGCAAGATCGTCGGCCTCATCGTGGCCCCGGCGACCAAGCTGGCCCAGCTCGCCAACGCGCCCGCGGGCAAGCTCGCGCGCGTCATCCAGGCTCATGCCTCAAAGGGCGAAGCGGCCTGACGCCCTTCGCAAAACTCAAACCCGAACCAGACTTACAGTTAAGGAAACTGAACAATGGCTGACCTGCAGAAGATCGTTGACGACCTCTCGAGCCTGACCGTGCTCGAAGCTGCCGAACTCGCGAAGCTCCTCGAAGAGAAGTGGGGCGTTTCGGCTGCCGCGGCTGTCGCCGTGGCCGGCCCGGCTGCTGGCGGCGGCGGTGCTGCCGCTCCGGCGGAAGAGAAGACCGAGTTCACGGTCGTTCTCGCCAGCGCCGGCGACAAGAAGATCGAGGTCATCAAGGAAGTCCGCGCCATCACCGGTCTCGGCCTGAAGGAAGCAAAGGACCTCGTCGAGGGTGCTCCGAAGCCGCTGAAGGAAGGCGTGAACAAGGACGAAGCCGACAAGATCAAGGCCCAGCTCGAGAAGGCTGGCGCCAAGGTCGAGCTCAAGTAAGCACTGCTTACTGGCGGGATCCCCGGGTGGGCCACGGCTCTGCCCGGGATCCTGGTCCCCCTTCGAGAGGGTGGACCGGAATGCAAAAGGCGTGCGACGGAACGATCCGACGCAGGCCAAACACGAAAAAGTGTGGGGATTTGAGGGTTTGACCCTCGAATCTGCACTATTGTCGCCCCATATCGGGTCGGCAGCACGAAAGCGCGGTGGGCAGGGATGCCGGATTTCCCTGTAAGCCGTTGGGAGAGCAGGCTATTTCGGGCTTTTGCAGTCCGTGAAGATGATCGTTGTGACGGGCGGGCGCGCATCTGCGCCCCGCGCGTCGTTTTGCGTTTTGAAGGTCTGAAGAACAGATTCAGGACATCGGCGCCTGAAACTGCGTCTCCGGCCCCAAAGACGGGTTCGAAAATTCAACCCGGAAAGCGGTGGCAGCCGCGGTCCGGACGGTGCGCCCAGAGCGGGCGACGAAAATGAGAGGCCACGATGGCGCAGCAGACATTCACCGGTCGCAAACGCGTTCGCAAGTTCTTCGGACACATCAAGGAAGTTGCCGAGATGCCGAACCTCATCGAGGTTCAGAAGGCGTCCTATGACCAGTTCCTGATGGTGGACGAACCCCAGGGCGGACGTCTCGACGAGGGTCTGCAGGCGGTGTTCCGCTCGGTGTTTCCGATCTCCGACTTCTCGGGCACCTCGATGCTGGAATTCGTCCGCTACGAGTTCGAGCAGCCGAAATACGACGTCGACGAGTGCCGCCAGCGCGGCATGACCTTCGCTGCGCCCCTCAAGGTGACGCTGCGCCTCATCGTGTTCGATATCGACGAGGAAACCGGCGCGAAGTCGGTGAAGGACATCAAGGAGCAGGACGTCTACATGGGCGACATCCCGCTCATGACGATGAACGGCACCTTCATCGTCAACGGCACCGAGCGCGTCATCGTCTCGCAGATGCACCGTTCGCCGGGCGTGTTCTTCGATCACGACAAGGGCAAGACCCATTCCTCGGGCAAGCTGCTGTTCGCCGCCCGCGTCATTCCGTATCGCGGTTCCTGGCTCGACATCGAGTTCGACGCCAAGGACATCGTCTATGCGCGTATCGACCGTCGCCGCAAGATTCCGGTGACGTCGCTGATGTTCGCCCTCGGCCTCGACGGCGAGGCGATCCTGTCCACCTTCTACAAGAAGATCCTCTACAAGCGGACCAAGGAAGGCTGGCGCGTTCCGTTCGACGCCAACCGCTTCCGCGGCTACTCGACCGTCAACGACCTGATCGACGCCGACACCGGCAAGGTCGTGCTCGAGGCCGGCAAGAAGCTCACCGTCCGCGCCGCCCGCCAGCTCCAGGAGAAGGGGCTGAAGGCGCTGCGCATGGCCGACGAGGAACTGGTCGGCAATTACGTCGCCGAGGATCTCGTCAACCCCAAGACCGGTGAGATCCACGCCGAGGCCGGTGAGGAGATCACCGACAAGCTGATGAAGGCGCTCAACGAGCAGGGCTACAAAGAGCTGCCGCTGCTCGACATCGACCACGTCAATGTCGGCCCCTACATCCGCAACACGCTCTCGGCCGACAAGAACATGACGCGCGAGGACGCGCTGTTCGACATCTACCGCGTGATGCGTCCGGGCGAGCCGCCGACGCTGGAATCGGCGCAGGCCATGTTCCAGTCGCTGTTCTTCGACGCCGAGCGCTACGACCTCTCCGCGGTCGGCCGCGTCAAGATGAACATGCGCCTCGACCTCGATGCGCCCGACACCCAGCGCACGCTGCGCAAGGAGGACATCCTCTCCGTCATCAAGACGCTGGTGGATCTGCGCGACGGCAAGGGCGAGATCGACGACATCGACCATCTCGGCAACCGCCGCGTGCGTTCGGTCGGCGAGCTCATGGAGAACCAGTACCGCATCGGCCTGTTGCGCATGGAGCGCGCGATCAAGGAGCGCATGTCCTCGGTCGACATCGACACGGTCATGCCGCAGGACCTGATCAACGCCAAGCCGGCGGCCGCCGCGGTGCGCGAGTTCTTCGGCTCCTCGCAGCTGTCGCAGTTCATGGACCAGACCAACCCGCTCAGCGAGATCACCCACAAGCGCCGCCTCTCGGCGCTCGGACCGGGCGGTCTCACCCGCGAGCGCGCCGGCTTCGAGGTGCGCGACGTGCACCCGACGCATTACGGCCGCATCTGCCCGATCGAGACGCCGGAAGGTCCGAACATCGGCCTGATCAACTCGCTCGCGACCTTCGCGCGCGTTAACAAGTACGGCTTCGTCGAGACGCCGTATCGCAAGGTCAAGGATGGCCGTGTCACCGACGAGGTCGTGTACCTGTCGGCGATGGAGGAAGGGCGCTATTCCGTGGCGCAGGCCAACGTGCCGGTCGACGCCAAGGGCCGCTTCACCGAAGACCTCGTGGTCTGCCGCTCGAGCGGCACCCGCGACGTCGTGCCGATGACGCCCGACAAGGTCGACTACATGGACGTGTCGCCGAAGCAGCTCGTTTCGGTCGCCGCGGCGCTGATCCCGTTCCTCGAGAACGACGACGCCAACCGCGCGCTGATGGGCTCGAACATGCAGCGCCAGGCGGTGCCGCTGGTTCGCGCCGAGGCGCCGTTCGTCGGCACCGGCATGGAGGGCGTGGTTGCCCGTGACTCGGGCGCTGCGATCGCGGCGCGCCGTTCGGGCGTGATCGACCAGATCGATGCGACCCGCGTCGTCATCCGCGCCACGGAAGATCTCGACCCGACCAAGTCGGGCGTCGATATCTACCGCCTCATGAAGTACCAGCGCTCCAACCAGTCGACCTGCATCAACCAGCGTCCGCTGGTGAAGGTCGGCGACGTCGTCAAGAAGGGCGACATCATCGCCGACGGTCCCTCGACCGATCTCGGCGAGCTCGCGCTCGGCCGCAACGTGCTGGTCGCGTTCATGCCGTGGAACGGCTACAACTTCGAAGACTCGATCCTGCTCTCCGAGCGGATCGTGAAGGAGGACGTCTTCACCTCGATCCACATCGAGGAGTTCGAGGTGATGGCCCGCGACACCAAGCTCGGACCTGAGGAAATCACCCGCGACATTCCGAACGTCTCGGAAGAAGCGCTGAAGAACCTCGACGAAGCCGGTATCGTCTACATCGGCGCGGAAGTGCGCGCCGGCGACATCCTGGTCGGCAAGATCACGCCTAAGGGCGAAAGCCCGATGACGCCGGAAGAGAAGCTGCTGCGCGCCATCTTCGGCGAGAAGGCCTCCGACGTCCGCGACACCTCGCTGCGCGTTCCCCCGGGCGTGCAGGGCACCATCGTCGAAGTGCGCGTGTTCAACCGCCACGGCGTCGACAAAGACGAGCGTGCGCTGGCGATCGAGCGGGAGGAGATCGAGCGCCTCGCCAAGGACCGCGACGACGAGCAGGCGATCCTGGACCGCAACGTCTACAACCGTCTTGCCGAGCTGCTCGAGGGGCGGCAGGGCATTGCAGGTCCCAAGGGCTTCAAGAAGGACACCAAGATCACCCGTGCGGTGCTCGAGGAGTATCCGAAGTCGCAATGGTGGCTGTTCGCTTCGCCGAACGACAAGCTGATGGCCGAGATCGAGGCCATGCGGAAGCAGTACGACGAGTCGAAGAAGGGGCTGGAACAGCGCTTCCTCGACAAGGTCGAGAAGCTTCAGCGCGGTGACGAATTGCCGCCCGGCGTGATGAAGATGGTCAAGGTCTTCGTCGCCGTGAAGCGCAAGATCCAGCCCGGCGACAAGATGGCCGGCCGCCACGGCAACAAGGGCGTGGTGTCGAAGATCGTGCCGATCGAGGACATGCCGTTCCTCGAAGACGGCACGCATGCCGACATCGTGCTCAATCCGCTCGGCGTGCCCTCGCGCATGAACGTCGGACAGATCCTCGAGACCCATCTCGGCTGGGCCTGCGCCGGCCTCGGCAAGCGTATCGGCCAGACCGTCGATGCGTACCTGTCGAAGCAGGACATCAAGCCGCTGAAGGAGACCTTGAAGAAGGTCTACGGCGAGGACGAGACGATCAAGTCGCTCAACGACAACGAGCTGCTCGAGCTCGGCCATAACCTCAGCCGTGGCGTGCCGATCGCGACCCCGGTGTTCGACGGTGCCAAGGAAGCCGATATCGAGGAGATGCTGAAGCTCGCCGGTCTCGACGCTTCGGGTCAGTCGACCGTCTATGACGGCCGCACCGGCGATCCGTTCGATCGTAAGGTGACGGTGGGCTACATCTACATGCTCAAGCTGCACCATCTGGTCGACGACAAGATCCATGCGCGTTCGATCGGTCCGTACTCGCTCGTCACCCAGCAGCCGCTGGGCGGCAAGGCGCAGTTCGGCGGCCAGCGCTTCGGCGAAATGGAGGTGTGGGCGCTCGAGGCTTACGGCGCGGCGTACACGCTCCAGGAGATGCTGACGGTGAAGTCGGACGACGTCGCCGGCCGTACCAAGGTGTACGAGGCGATCGTGCGCGGTGACGACACGTTCGAGGCCGGTATTCCGGAATCGTTCAACGTGCTGGTCAAGGAAATGCGCTCGCTCGGCCTCAACGTCGACCTGCACAACTCCAAGATGGGACCGGCGCCGACGTCGGAAGCGGCCGAGTAATTCGACCTGTCATGCCCGGCCTTCGCGGCCGGGCATCGGCGCCCCGCCCGAGGCCTTGAGGGCAGGGCGCCATGCAGAAATGATTTTCGAATTTGCGGCCGGAGGCGACCGGCACGCGAGGAGAAGACGATGAACCAAGAAATTATGAATCTCTTCAACCCGACGACGCCGGCTCAGGTCTTCGACCAGATCCGGATCTCGATCGCGTCTCCAGAGAAGATTCTGTCCTGGTCCTACGGCGAGATCAAGAAGCCGGAGACCATCAACTATCGTACCTTCAAGCCCGAGCGCGACGGCCTGTTCTGCGCCCGCATCTTCGGGCCGATCAAGGACTACGAGTGCTTGTGCGGCAAGTACAAGCGCATGAAGTACAAGGGCATCATCTGCGAGAAGTGCTCGGTCGAGGTCACGCTGTCGCGCGTCCGGCGCGAGCGCATGGGCCATATCGAGCTCGCGGCTCCCGTCGCCCACATCTGGTTCCTGAAGTCGCTGCCCTCGCGCATCGGCCTCCTGCTCGACATGACGCTGAAGGATCTCGAGCGGATCCTCTACTTCGAATATTACGTCGTGCTGGAGCCGGGCCTCACCGCGCTGAAGGACCGTCAGCTGCTGTCGGAAGACGAGTATCTGAAGGCGCAGGACGAGTACGGCCAGGATTCCTTCACCGCCATGATCGGCGCCGAAGCGATCCGCGAGCTGCTCAAGGGCATGGACCTCGAGAAGCTCGAGGCCTCGCTGCGTGTCGAGATGCAGGAGACCGACTCCGACATCAAGCACAAGAAGCTCGCCAAGCGCCTGAAGATCGTGGAAGCGTTCCGCCACTCCGGCAACAAGCCGGAATGGATGATCATGACCGTGGTGCCGGTGATTCCGCCGGACCTGCGTCCGCTGGTGCCGCTGGACGGCGGCCGTTTCGCGACCTCTGATCTCAACGACCTCTATCGCCGCGTCATCAACCGCAACAACCGCTTGAAGCGGCTGATGGAGCTGCGCGCGCCCGACATCATCATCCGCAACGAGAAGCGGATGCTTCAAGAGGCGGTCGATGCGCTGTTCGACAACGGCCGCCGCGGCCGCGTCATCACCGGCGCCAACAAGCGCCCGTTGAAGTCGCTCGCCGACATGCTCAAGGGCAAGCAGGGCCGCTTCCGTCAGAACCTGCTCGGCAAGCGCGTCGACTATTCGGGCCGTTCGGTGATCGTGGTCGGTCCCGAGCTGCGCCTGCATCAGTGCGGCCTGCCGAAGAAGATGGCGCTCGAGCTGTTCAAGCCGTTCATCTATTCGCGGCTCGACGCCAAGGGCCTGTCCACGACCGTGAAGCAGGCCAAGAAGCTGGTCGAGAAGGAGCGGCCCGAGGTCTGGGACATCCTGGACGAGGTGATCCGCGAGCATCCGGTGCTGCTCAACCGCGCACCGACGCTGCACCGCCTCGGCATTCAGGCATTCGAGCCCGTGCTGATCGAGGGTAAGGCGATCCAGCTTCACCCGCTGGTCTGCTCCGCGTTCAACGCCGACTTCGACGGCGACCAGATGGCCGTGCACGTTCCGCTGTCGCTCGAAGCGCAGCTGGAAGCGCGCGTCCTGATGATGTCGACCAACAACATCCTGCATCCGGCGAACGGCCAGCCGATCATCGTGCCGTCGCAGGACATCGTGCTCGGTCTGTACTACGTCTCGATCATGCGCGAAGGCCTGCCCGGCGAGGGCAAGGTGTTCGGCGACATGGCCGAGCTCGAGCATGCGCTGCACGCGAAGGTCATCCACCTCCACACCAAGATCAAGTACCGGTGGGAAGGCATGGACGAGACCGGCAAGGTCTCCAAGCGCTGGATCGAGACCACAGCCGGCCGCGTCATGCTCGGCAATCTGCTGCCGAAGAACCCGCGCATCTCCTACGAGATCATCAACAAGCTGATGACCAAGCGCGAGATCTCCGGCGTCATCGACCAGGTCTACCGCCACTGCGGCCAGAAGGAGACGGTGATCTTCTGCGACCGCATCATGGCGCTCGGCTTCTACAACGCGTTCAAGGCCGGCATCTCCTTCGGCAAGGACGACATGGTCGTGCCGCACGGCAAGTGGAAGATCGTCGACACCACCCGTACACTGGCGAAGGATTTCGAGCAGCAGTACAACGACGGTCTGATCACCCATGGCGAGAAGTACAACAAGGTCGTCGACGCCTGGTCGAAGGCCACGGAAGAAATCGCCAAGGCGATGATGAAGGAGATCTCCGCCACCAAGAAGACGGCGAGCGGAGCCGACGCCGACATCAACTCGATCTACATGATGGCTCACTCCGGTGCCCGCGGTTCGCCGGCCCAGATGCGCCAGCTCGCCGGCATGCGCGGCCTGATGGCCAAGCCGTCGGGCGAGATCATCGAGACGCCGATCATCTCGAACTTCAAGGAAGGCCTCTCGGTGCTCGAGTACTTCAACTCGACCCACGGCGCCCGCAAGGGCCTCGCGGACACCGCGTTGAAGACCGCGAACTCCGGCTACCTGACCCGTCGTCTCGTCGACGTGGCGCAGGACTGCATCATCACGCAGAGCGACTGCGGCACCAAGCTCGGCATCAAGATGCGCGCCATCGTCGACGCCGGTACCGTGGTCGCCTCGCTCGGCTCGCGCATCCTCGGACGCACGGCCTGCGAAGACGTGCGTGACAGCTCGGGCCAGGTGATCGTCAAGCGCGATACGCTGATGGAAGAGAGCCACGTGGATGCCATCCACCAGGCCGGCATCCAGGAGGTGAAGATCCGCTCGGCGCTGACCTGCGAGCTCATCAACGGCATCTGCGGCAAGTGCTACGGCCGCGACCTCGCCCGCGGCACGCCGGTCAACCACGGCGAAGCGGTTGGCGTCATCGCGGCGCAGTCGATCGGCGAGCCGGGCACCCAGCTCACCATGCGCACCTTCCACATCGGCGGTGCGGCGCAGCTCAACGAGCAGTCCTTCGTCGAAGCCAACTTCGACGGCAAGATCGTGATCAGGAACAAGGCCATCGCCCGCAACAGCGAAGGTCACCTTATCGCGATGGTGCGCAACATGGTTGTCGCGATCGTCGATGCCGACGGCACCGAGCGTGCGACGCACCGTATTCAGTACGGTTCGCGTCTGCACGTCGACGAGGGCGACATGGTCAAGCGCGGCCAGCGCATCGTCGAGTGGGATCCCTACACCCGTCCGCTGCTCACCGAGGTCGAAGGTACCATCGGCTTCGAGGATCTGGTCGAGGGGCAGTCGATCTCGGAAACGCTCGACGAGGCCACCGGTATCGCCAAGCGTGTGGTCATCGACTGGCGCTCGACGCGCGGCGGCTCGGACCTTCGTCCGGCCATCGTGGTCAAGGGCAAGGACGGCAAGGTGCTCAAGCTCGCCCGTGGCGGCGATGCCCGCTACATGCTGTCGGTCGACGCCATTCTCTCGGTCGACATCGGAGCCAAGGTCCAGCCGGGCGACATCCTCGCCCGTGTCTCGACCGAAAGCGCCAAGACGCGTGACATCACCGGCGGTCTGCCGCGGGTGGCGGAACTGTTCGAGGCTCGGCGCCCGAAGGATGCGGCAATCATCGCCGAAATCGCGGGCACCATCCGGTTCGGGCGCGACTACAAGAACAAGCGTCGCATCTCGATCGAGCCGATGGACAAGACCGACGAGCCGCGCGAGTACCTGATCCCGAAGGGCAAGCACATCCACCTTCAGGACGGCGACGTCGTCGAAAAGGGCGACTTCATCGTGGAAGGCAACCCGGCGCCGCACGACATCCTCGCGGTCAAGGGCATCGAGGAGCTCGCGGCCTATCTGGTCAACGAGATCCAGGAGGTCTACCGGCTGCAGGGCGTGCTCATCAACGACAAGCACATCGAGGTGATTGTCCGTCAGATGCTCCAGAAGGTGGAAATCACCGACCAGGGCGACACGGACATGATCTCCGGCGAGCAGGTCGACAAGATCGAGTTCGACGCGCTGAACGTGAAGGCCAAGGAAGAGGGCAAGAAGCCCGCCACGGGAACGCCGGTTCTGCTCGGCATCACCAAGGCGAGCCTCCAGACCCGCTCGTTCTTCTCGGCGGCATCGTTCCAGGAGACCACCCGCGTCCTCACCGAGGCGGCGGTCAACGGCAAGATCGATCCGCTCGAAGGCCTCAAGGAGAACGTCATCGTCGGCCGGCTGATCCCGGCGGGCACCGGCGCCTCCATGGCCAAGATCCGCGAAGTCGCCATGAAGCGCGACAAGCTGATCCTGGACGAGCGCGAGAAGCAGGCCGCCGTCGTGTCGCCAGCGCCGGAAGCCGAGCTTCCTGCGCTGCCGCCCGCGGAATGATCGTTCATCCGTAGGAATACCGAGAACAATGAAAAGGCCGGCTTTCGCCGGCCTTTTTGCTGCTTTGTTTGCTTGTTGCGATGCGGGATCAACCTTTGTTCATCTTTCCTTCAGCCGCAAAAGCGCTTGTGCTATGGCGCTTTAGACCGGTGGTCCCGCCAAGGGGGCAGGGCCGGAAGACCACGGAACTCTCATGCTTGATCTCGCAATCGTAGGCGGCGGCCCCGGCGGGCTGATGAGCGCCTGGTACCTGAAGCGCAAGCTCGGCGACCTCTGCCGCGTCACCATCTACGAGGCCTCCGACAGGCTCGGCGGCAAGATCGTCACCCGCAAGTTCGATTCGGCGCCCGCGATGTACGAGGCCGGTGTTGCCGAGATCTACGACTACTCCATGACGGGCCCGGATCCTCTGCGCGAGCTGATCCAGCATTTCGGCCTTCAGACCATTCCGATGGATGCCGAGCAGGTGCAGTTCGGCGGTGAGCTGCTCAACGACGTTCCCGGCATGCGCCGCAAATACGGTGCCAGGACTGCCGCCGCGATCGAAGCCTTCCGCAAGCGCTGCGCCGAGGTGATGTCGCCGGTGGAATATTACGAGGGCGTCGGCGCGCACGACAACGAACATCCCTGGGCCTACAAGACCGCCGAGCAGGTGCTCGACGAGGAGGTCGAGGACGTCACCGCAAAGCGCTTCTTCAAGGTGATGGCGCGTTCCGACATCGCGACCGAGAGCCACAACACCAACGGGCTCAACGCGCTCAAGAACTATCTGATGGACGTCGACGGCTATATCGGCCTCTATTCCATCCAGAACGGCAACGAGCAGCTGATCGAGTGCCTGCAGTCGGAGGTCAATGCCGACATCCAGCTCAATCACCGCGTACTCACCGTCGGCAAGGCGCCGACCGGCCGGTATCAGCTCAAGATGATGAACGGCAAGGGGCCGGAGACCCGTGACTTCGATCTCGTGCTGGTCTGCCTGCCGCATTCCTGGCTCGCCACTCTCGGCTGGGAGGGCGAGCAGCTGCGCAGGTCGATGGTCAAGCACGTGGCCTATTTCGACCGTCCCGCGCACTATCTGCGCGTCTCGGTCTTGTTCGACGAGCCGTTCTGGGGCGACAAGATTCCGGGCGCCTGGTTCATGTCGGAAGCCTTCGGCGGCTGCTGCGTCTACAACGAGGGCGCACGTCACGACGTCGGCAAGCATGGTGTTCTGAACTGGCTCATTCCCGGCTCTGACGCGCTGGCTTTTGCCAATCTGTCGGACCAGGAGCTGATCGAGGCCGCCCTGAAATCGCTGCCGGCTTCTCTCGGCGATGCGCGTCTGCACTTCATGGAAGGCAAGATCCACCGCTGGCTGTCCTCGGTGAACGCGCTGCCTGGTGGTTTGCCCGCGCGCGACGTCATGACCAATCACCGGCCCGAGCCGAAGGAACACTCCGGCATCGTGGTGGTCGGCGACTATCTGTTCGATTCGACGCTGAACGGCCTGCTGGATTCCTCGGACGCGGCGACCGACATCATCCTGACCGAGATGATGCGCCTGCGCCGCCAGCGCGCGCAGGACGACAAGCCGCTCTCGGACAAGATCGATCGCAAATATTTCGAGAATTATCGCGGTCTCGGCCCCTATCACCAGGCGTGGCGGCACTTCACCGATCCCGACTACCTGACGAAGCTGATCGGCATCGTCTGGGGCAGGGCGGCGGGCGCCAAGCTGCTGGTCGCGGGCTCCGCCAGCGGCGAACTGGTCGGCGCCCTGCGCGATCGCGGCATCGATGCATGGGGGATCGAGAACAACCGCGCGATCCACGCCAGGACGCCGAAAGCGTTGAAGAAGTACAACAAGCTCGGCACGATCACCGACATGCCGTTCAAGGACGGCACCTTCGACTTCGTGTTCGAGACCAGCCTCTGCCACGTTTCCCCGAAGCAAGTGGTCCGCGCGATCCGCGAGCTCAACCGCGTGGTCAAGACCGGCCTCGTGTTCGGCTCCATCACCTCGGACATGGCGCCGGCATTGATCGACCGCTACGACCTGCTGCGCGGAGTCAAGAAGCTCGGCACCTGGTGGGAATGGTCCGAACTGTTCTTCGGCAACGGCTTCGACCTGTCGATGCACCGCAAGGATTGCACCGATGCGCTGTGGGAGGCGACGCTTGCCGCCAACAAGGGGCCGGGGCAGTGGTACGCCGACGCGGACAGCTTGCGCTATTCCTTCTTCGACAAGGTCGAGGACGAGGACTAGCCTCGGGGGACGCCAACCGAATTCGCCAATTGTTTTGCCGAATTCATCCTGATCGCATAGAATCGGTGCAATAGCGGTTGCCGCTATTTCCTGCGTTCTCTGCGGTCATGCCGGCCGTCAGCATCGGTTGGTTTCATGGCGTCCAAGCCTTTCTTGCCCGGCGACAAGCCTCTATCTCCCGATCAACAGAAGCTCGCCGCGGAGGAGGCGGCCGGGCTCGACGGCAAGCTCGCCGACGCTGCCAAGCCGGATCTCAAGGACGACGAGGACGCCGAAGACGAGGGGGATGACGAGCTGGAGCTCGACGAGGACGATGAGGACGAGGACCTCGTCGTCTTTACCGCGCGCGAAGCCGCCGGGGCCCTCGCGACCATTGTCGGGTTCGTCAAGCCCTATCTCTCCAACTACAAGCGGATGCTGTCATTCGTGGCATTCGGCGTCGTGGTCGAGACGTTGTTCAACGTCATCATGCCGCTCAGCCTCAAGTTCCTGATCGACGATGCGCTCGGCGAGGAGGATTTTCAGGCGCTCTACAAGATCCTCGGCGTGCTCGCCGTCGCCGGCATTTTCACCTCGATCGTTGCAGTCTGGTACGAACGCTGGGACGCCCGACTTGCCGCTGGCGTCATCTCCGATGTCCGCAAACGCCTGTTCGAGCACGTCCAGGACCTGCCCGCCGCCTATTTCGGCCGCACCAGGCGCGGCGAGATCCTGTCGCGCTTCTCGGTCGATCTCTCGGCCTTCGAAGGCTCGGTCAAGACGTTCGCCAACAGTGCCGCGCTGCCGTTCCTGGAGCTGATCGCCGGCATCATCCTGATGCTGTTCCTCAACTGGCAGCTCGCCGTCGTCGCGCTGCTGGTGTTCCCGATCACACTGATCGGCCCGCGGATCCTGACGCCGAAGGCGGTGCAGGCCAATTACGAACAGAAGCTCAATGAATCGGCGTTGCTGGGCCAAGTCCAGGAGAACGTGGCCGCCCAGGCGGTGATCAAGGCGTTCAGCCTGCAACGCAAGATGTTCGCCTTCTTCACCTTGCGCAACGACGAGACCCGCAACAAGATGGCCTCGGCCACGTTCCTCTCGACCATGGTGGAGCGGACGGTCACCATCTCGGTGCTCCTCCTGCACCTCGTGGTGCTCGCGATCGGCGCGTATCTGGCGACCAAGGGCCATATCACCATCGGCACCTTTGTCACCTTCGAGAGCGCGTTCTGGGAGGTCTCCTACAACATCGCCCATGTGATGCATTTCATCCCGGTGTCGATCTCCTCGGCCGCCGCGATCCGCCACATCCAGGAATTGCTCGACGAGCCGACCCGCAGCGCCGATCGCCCGGGCGCGCCCGATCTGCCGCGCATCACCCACGACATTACCTTCGATCACGTCACCTTCCAGTACGAGGGTGGTCAGACGCCGGTGCTGGACAATCTCAGCCTCAAGCTCGATGCCGGCAAGCGCATCGCGATCGTCGGTCCGAGCGGCTCCGGCAAGAGCACGCTGCTCAATTTGATCCTGCGGCTCTACGTGCCCGACGAAGGCCGCGTCACCATCGACGGCGTCGACGTCCGCAAGGTGACGCTGGACTCGCTGCGCCGGAGCATGGCGGTGGTGTTCCAGGAGAACATGCTGTTCAACATGTCGATCCGCGAGAACATCCGGCTCGGCAAGGAGGGCGCGACCGACCAGGAGGTGGAGGAGGCGGCCAAGAAGGCCGAGATCCACCGCTACATCATGGGCCTGCCGCAACGCTACGACACGCCGGTCGGCGAGCGCGGCGACACGCTGTCGGGCGGCCAGCGCCAGCGCATCGCGATCGCGCGCGCGATCATCCGCAACCCCTCCGTGCTGCTGCTGGACGAAGCCACCTCGGCGCTGGACCAGACCACCGAGGCCGCGATCAACCGCACGCTGCTCAGGGTCGCCAAGGGTCGCACCATGATCTGGTCGACCCACCGCCTGACCTCGGTGGTCGAGATGGACGAGATCATCGTGATTTCAGGGGGCAGGGCGATCGAGCGCGGTTCCCATGCCGAGCTGCTGGCCAAGAATGGCACCTATCGCAAGCTGTGGAACGACCAGATCCACCAGCCCCATGGCGCGGCAGCTCATGCCGACGCCGACCGCGATGATGACGACGAGGACGAAGACCTCGAGGACGATGACCTCGAGGACGATGAGGACGAGGAGGAGTAACCGCGGGCGGTCAGCTTCGAGCGGCCGCGTCTGATCGTCTCGTCTCACAGGCAACGCGCGGTTCAGCGCCGACTCGTCGATTCTCTGAAGCAAGGCGTTCGGCCGCCGCGACGCCGCTTTTTTGCAGGGCATGGCTTGGGGCGAGAGCCATCCGCGGGTCGGCAGGTCCGGGCTGAAGCCCCGTCACACCGGGCATCGCGGCGGGCCGGGAAAAGCTGGTAGACCGGCCACCAGCCAGCAAACTGAGCGCAGGCAGGAGAAAAGCCCCTCAGCTTGGTAATAAAACTACATTAAGCCCGGGTATAATTGGTTTCAGATCTGGCAGGTCAGTCGCCTCGGTCCTATATCAGGCAGGCGCGGGGAGGCGGCCATGAGGCTATTTTTTGCAGGCGCATGAAGCGCTTTGTGACTGTCGTTTCACCTTGACTTGACCGATTCTCACTTATAGAAAGCGCCTCACTTAACGACAGGCGGTGAGCATCGCCAGCGTCGGAACGGGCCACCCGTTGATCCCCAAAGACTAGATCTGCCAGGGGTCGCAAAGACGGGCACCAACCTCGACGAATGCCGCTCAAACGCTGTCGATCATAGCTAGGCAATGCCAGTGCGACTTTAGTTCTCTCGAGCGCGTTCTCTTGAGATCGAATTCGGATGCATGACCTCAGTGCGCGGGCCGCGGCGTTACGCTGAACGGCTCCGAGACTGCGGTCCTCTGTGGCGTCGAAGCGCTTTCCGCTCGTTGATGGAGCGGTTGGCGCAATTTCGCTTTGCGCGGGTCATTCGCGCCAGGCGGCCCGTTCGGGCGGGTAGCTCGAGCAGAATTTGCGGACCCGGTGACGGGCCGCGGCAAGACAGCGGACCCGAGAGGGGCCGCGGCAGAAAAAGGGTGAAGGCCAGAATGCCGACGATCAACCAGCTGATCGCTCAACCGCGGGAAGTGCAGAAGTCGCGCAAGAAGGTGCCGGCGCTGCAGCAGTCGCCGCAGAAGCGTGGTGTTTGCACGCGCGTCTACACCACGACCCCGAAGAAGCCGAACTCGGCGCTTCGTAAGGTTGCCAAGGTGCGCCTGACCAACGGCTTCGAGGTGATCGGCTACATCCCCGGCGAGGGCCATAACCTCCAGGAGCACTCGGTGGTCATGATCCGCGGCGGCCGCGTCAAGGACTTGCCGGGCGTGCGCTATCACATCCTCCGCGGCGTTCTGGACACCCAGGGCGTCAAGAACCGTAAGCAGCGTCGTTCGAAGTACGGCGCCAAGCGTCCGAAGTAAGCGGGAACCAAGCCTATGTCTCGTCGCCACTCTGCGGAAAAGCGCGAAGTTCTTCCGGATCCGAAGTTCGGGAACATCATCGTCACGAAGTTCATGAACTCGGTGATGTACGCCGGCAAGAAGTCGGTTGCGGAAGGCATCGTCTATGGTGCGTTCGGCATCATCGAATCCAAGACCAAGCAGAACCCGCTCGGCGTGTTCGAGCAGGCGCTCGAGAACGTCATGCCGACCATCGAGGTCCGCTCCCGCCGCGTCGGCGGCGCGACCTACCAGGTTCCGGTCGAGGTCCGCTCGACCCGCCGGCAGGCGCTCGGCATTCGCTGGCTGATCGCGGCTGCGCGCGAGCGCAACGAGAAGACCATGACCGAGCGGCTCTCGGCGGAGCTCTTGGACGCATCGAACAACCGGGGGAACGCCGTCAAGAAGCGCGAAGACGTGCACCGCATGGCGGAAGCCAACCGCGCCTTCTCGCACTACCGCTGGTAACGGCGACACACTCGGACTCGCAAGGAACGACCCATGCCCCGCCAACATGCCATCGAGGACTACCGTAACTTCGGTATCATGGCGCATATCGACGCCGGCAAGACCACGACGACCGAGCGCATCCTCTATTACACCGGCAAGAGCCACAAGATCGGCGAAGTGCACGAAGGTGCCGCGACGATGGACTGGATGGAGCAGGAGCAGGAGCGTGGCATCACGATCACCTCGGCTGCGACCACCGCGTTCTGGAACGGCAAGCGCCTGAACATCATCGACACGCCCGGTCACGTCGACTTCACCATCGAAGTCGAGCGTTCGCTCCGCGTGCTCGACGGCGCCGTCTGCGTGCTCGACTCCAACCAGGGCGTCGAGCCCCAGACCGAGACCGTCTGGCGCCAGGGCGACAAGTACAAGGTTCCGCGCATCGTCTTCGCCAACAAGATGGACAAGATCGGTGCCGACTTCTTCAAGTGTCTGTCGGACATCGTCGACCGTCTGGGCGCCAAGCCCGTCGCGATCCAGCTTCCGATCGGTGCCGAGAACAACTTCAAGGGTCTTGTCGACCTCGTGAAGATGAAGGGCGTCGTCTGGAACGACGAGTCGCTCGGTGCCAAGTTCGACTATGTCGACATTCCGGAAGACCTCGTCGACCAGGCCAAGGAATACCGCGAGAAGATGGTGGAAGCCGCCGTCGAGCTCGACGACGATGCCATGGCCGCCTATCTCGACGGCAAGGAGCCGGACGAGGCGACCCTGAAGCGCCTGATCCGCAAGGCGGTGCTGACCGGCGCGTTTTATCCCGTGCTGTGCGGCTCGGCCTTCAAGAACAAGGGCGTGCAGCCGCTGCTCGACGCCGTGGTCGACTATCTGCCGTCGCCGCTCGACGTGCCCGCGATCAAGGGCACCGACGACAAGGGCAACGAGGTCGTGCGCAAGGCGGACGACAAGGAGCCGCTGGCGCTGCTCGCGTTCAAGATCATGGACGACCCGTTCGTCGGCACCATCACCTTCTGCCGCATCTATTCCGGCATTCTGCAGAGCGGCACCGGCGTCGTGAACTCGACCCGCGAGAAGAAGGAGCGGATCGGGCGCATGCTGTTGATGCATGCGAACAACCGCGAGGACATCAAGGAAGCCTATGCCGGCGACATCGTCGCGCTGGCCGGCCTGAAGGAAGCGCGCACCGGTGACACGCTGTGCGATCCCGACAAGCAGGTGATCCTGGAGAAGATGGAATTCCCCGAGCCGGTCATCGAGATCGCGATCGAGCCGAAGTCCAAGGCCGACCAGGAGAAGCTGGGCGTGGCGCTGGCCAAGCTCGCCGCGGAGGATCCGTCCTTCCGCGTGTCGACCGACCACGAGTCCGGCCAGACCATCCTCAAGGGCATGGGCGAACTCCACCTCGACATCAAGGTCGACATCCTCAAGCGCACCTACAAGGTCGACGCCAACATCGGCGCGCCGCAGGTCGCCTTCCGTGAGCGCGTCACCAAGCGGGTCGAGCACAGCTACACCCACAAGAAGCAGACCGGCGGTACCGGCCAGTTCGCGGCCGTGTCGTTCATCGTCGAGCCGAACGAGGCCGGCAAGGGCTTCGAATTCGAATCGAAGATCGTCGGCGGCGCGGTGCCGAAGGAATACATCCCCGGCGTCGAGAAGGGCCTGGAGAGCGTGCTGTCGTCCGGCGTGGTCGCGGGCTTCCCTGTGGTCGACGTCAAGGTGCAACTGGTCGACGGCAAGTATCACGACGTCGACTCGTCGGCGCTCGCCTTCGAAATCGCCTCGCGCGCCTGCTTCCGCGAAGCGCTGCAGATGGGCAAGTCGGTCCTGCTCGAGCCGATCATGAAGGTCGAGGTGGTGACCCCGGAAGACTACACCGGCTCGGTCATCGGCGACCTGAATTCCCGGCGCGGTCAGATCCAGGGGCAGGACATGCGCGGCAACGCCAACGTCATCAACGCGATGGTGCCGCTCATGAACATGTTCGGTTACGTGAACAATCTGCGCTCGATGAGCCAGGGTCGCGCGACCTTCACCATGCAGTTCGATCACTACGCAGAAGCGCCGGCCAACGTGTCGGCAGAAGTCCAGAAGAAGTTTGCCTGATTGTCGTCGGTTGAAAGCTGACGATTGAACGGAGAGTCAAATGGCCAAAGCAAAGTTTGAACGTACCAAGCCGCACTGCAACATCGGCACCATCGGTCACGTCGACCATGGCAAGACGTCGCTGACCGCGGCGATCACCAAGGTTCTCGCCGAAGCCGGCGGTGCGACGTTCACCGCGTACGACCAGATCGACAAGGCGCCGGAAGAGAAGGCCCGCGGCATCACCATCTCGACCGCGCACGTCGAGTACGAGACGCCGAACCGCCACTACGCCCACGTCGACTGCCCCGGCCACGCCGACTACGTCAAGAACATGATCACCGGCGCCGCCCAGATGGACGGTGCGATCCTGGTCGTGTCGGCCGCTGACGGCCCGATGCCGCAGACCCGCGAGCACATCCTGCTCGCCCGCCAGGTCGGCGTGCCCGCGCTCGTCGTGTTCCTCAACAAGTGCGACATGGTCGACGATCCGGAGCTGCTCGAGCTCGTCGAGCTCGAAGTCCGCGAGCTCCTCTCCAAGTACGAATTCCCCGGCGACAAGATCCCGATCATCAAGGGTTCGGCGCTCGCAGCTCTCGAAGACTCCGACAAGAAGCTCGGCCACGACGCCATCCTCGAGCTGATGAAGAACGTCGACGAGTACATCCCGCAGCCGGAGCGTCCGATCGACCAGCCGTTCCTGATGCCGGTTGAAGACGTGTTCTCGATCTCGGGCCGCGGCACCGTCGTGACCGGCCGTGTCGAGCGCGGCGTCGTCAAGGTCGGCGAGGAAATCGAGATCGTCGGTCTCCGCGCCACCCAGAAGACCACCGTCACCGGCGTCGAAATGTTCCGCAAGCTGCTCGATCAGGGCCAGGCCGGCGACAACATCGGCGCGCTGCTCCGCGGCACCAAGCGCGAGGACGTCGAGCGCGGCCAGGTTCTGGCCAAGCCCGGTTCGGTCAAGCCGCACACCAAGTTCAAGGCTGAGGCCTACATCCTCACCAAGGAAGAGGGCGGTCGCCACACCCCGTTCTTCACCAACTACCGTCCGCAGTTCTACTTCCGCACCACCGACGTGACCGGTGTCGTGCACCTGCCGGAAGGCACCGAGATGGTGATGCCGGGCGACAATATCGCGATGGAAGTGCACCTGATCGTGCCGATCGCGATGGAAGAGAAGCTCCGCTTCGCGATCCGCGAGGGCGGCCGCACCGTCGGCGCCGGCGTCGTCGCCTCGATCATCGAGTAATTACGAGAATAGGGACGGCGAGTAGCGAATGGTGACATTCGCTATTCGCTATTCGCCACCCACTGAAGAGAGACCACGGCAATGAACGGCCAAAACATTCGTATCCGTCTCAAGGCGTTCGACCATCGTATCCTCGATACGTCGACCCGTGAGATCGTGAACACGGCGAAGCGCACCGGCGCGCAGGTCCGCGGACCCATTCCGCTGCCCACCCGCATCGAGAAGTTCACCGTCAACCGTTCGCCCCACGTCGACAAGAAGAGCCGCGAACAGTTCGAGATGCGCACTCACAAGCGCCTGCTCGACATCGTCGATCCGACCCCGCAGACCGTCGATGCTTTGATGAAGCTCGACCTGGCCGCCGGTGTCGACGTCGAGATCAAGCTCTAAGATTTTGGATCCCGTTCGCCAAAAGCGGACAAAGAGAACAGGAAGCAAGCCGATGCGCTCCGGAGTGATCGCACAAAAGGTCGGGATGACGCGGGTCTTCACGGAGGCCGGCGAACATATCCCCGTGACCGTGCTAAAGCTCGGCAATTGCCAGGTCGTAGGCCACCGCACCGAAGAGAAGAACGGTTACGTCGCGCTCCAGCTCGGTTCGGGCAGCCGCAAGACCGTTTACATGCCGAAGGCCGAGCGCGGCCAGTTCGCGGTCGCCAAGGTCGAGCCGAAGCGCCGGGTCGAGGAATTCCGCGTCACCGCGGACGCCATGATCCCGGTCGGCGCCGAGATCCAGGCCGACCACTTCGTTGTCGGCCAGTTCGTCGACGTCACCGGCACCTCGGTCGGTAAGGGCTTCGCCGGCGGCATGAAGCGCTGGAACTTCGGTGGTCTGCGCGCCACGCACGGTGTGTCGATCTCGCACCGCTCGATCGGTTCGACCGGTGGCCGTCAGGACCCCGGCAAGACCTGGAAGAACAAGAAGATGCCCGGCCACATGGGTGTCGACCGCATCACCACGCTCAACCTTCGCGTCGTCCAGACCGATGTCGAGCGCGGCCTGATCCTCGTCGAAGGCGCCGTTCCCGGCTCCAAGGGCGGCTGGATCCGCGTGCGCGACGCCGTCAAGAAGCCGCTGCCGAAGGAAGCCCCGAAGCCCGGCAAGTTCAAGGTTGCTGGCGACGCGGAAGCCGCTCCGGCTGCGCAGGAGGCGTGAGATGGAATTGAAGGTCACCACCCTCGAAGGTAAGGAAGCCGGCTCCGTCCAGCTGTCCGACGCCATTTTCGGCCTCGAGCCGCGCGAGGACATCATCGCGCGCTGCGTGCAGTGGCAGCTCAACAAGCGCCAGGCCGGCACGCACAAGGCCAAGGGGCGCGCCGAGATCTGGCGCACCGGCAAGAAGATGTACAAGCAGAAGGGCACCGGCGGTGCTCGTCACGGCTCGGCCCGCGTGCCGCAGTTCCGCGGCGGCGGTCGTGCCTTCGGTCCGGTGGTGCGTTCGCACGCCACCGACCTGCCGAAGAAGGTCCGTGCGCTCGCCCTGAAGCATGCGCTTTCGGCCAAGGCCAAGGACGGCGATCTCGTCGTGATCGAGAAGGCCGCTCTGGAAGCCGCCAAGACCAAGGCGCTGCTCGGCCACTTCTCGGGCCTCGGCCTCACCAACGCGCTGATCATCGACGGTGCCGAGCTCAACAACGGCTTCGCCGCTGCGGCTCGCAACATCCCGAACATGGACGTGCTGCCGATCCAGGGCATCAACGTCTATGACATCCTGCGCCGTCAGAAGCTCGTTCTGACCAAGGCCGCCATCGATGCGCTGGAGGCGCGCTTCAAATGAGCAAGAACATCGAGCCTCGCCACTACGACGTGATCCTGTCGCCGGTCGTGACCGAAAAGGCGACGATCGCCTCGGAGCACAACAAGGTGCTGTTCAAGGTGGCCGCCAAGGCGACCAAGCCGCAGATCAAGGAAGCGATCGAGAAGCTGTTCGACGTCAAGGTCAAGAGCGTCAACACGCTGGTCCGCAAGGGCAAGGTCAAGGCCTTCCGCGGCACCATCGGCTCGCAGTCGAACAGCAAACGCGCGATCGTGACCCTCGAAGAGGGTCACCGGATCGACGTCACCACCGGTCTGTAAGGTCGTACGACGATGGCACTGAAGACATTCAATCCCACGACGCCGGGCCAGCGCCAGCTGGTCATGGTCGATCGTTCGGCCCTCTACAAGGGCAAGCCGGTCAAGGCGCTCACCGAAGGCAAGAAGTCCTCGGGCGGCCGCAACAACACCGGCCGCATCACCGTGCGCTTCCGCGGCGGTGGTCACAAGCAGACGCTGCGTACCGTCGACTTCAAGCGTGAGAAGATCGACGTGCCCGCGACCGTCGAGCGTCTCGAGTATGATCCCAATCGCACCGGTTTCATCGCCCTGATCAAGTATCAGGACGGCGAGCAGGCCTACATCCTGGCGCCGCAGCGCCTGGCGGTGGGTGACACGATCATCGCCGGCAATTACGTCGACGTGAAGCCGGGCAACGTCATGCCGCTCGGCAACATGCCGGTCGGCACGATCATCCACAACATCGAGGTCAAGATCGGCAAGGGCGGCCAGCTGGCGCGTTCCGCCGGTACCTACGCCCAGCTCGTCGGCCGCGACCAGGACTACGTCATCATCCGCCTGAACTCGGGCGAGCAGCGCCTGGTGCACGGCCGCTGCCGCGGCACGATCGGCGCGGTGTCGAACCCGGATCACATGAACACCTCGATCGGCAAGGCCGGTCGCAAGCGTTGGATGGGCCGCAGGCCGCACAACCGCGGTGTCGCGATGAACCCGATCGACCATCCGCACGGCGGTGGTGAAGGTCGTACCTCGGGCGGCCGCCACCCGGTCACCCCGTGGGGCAAGCCGACCAAGGGCAAGAAGACCCGCACCAACAAGTCGACCACCAAATTCATTCTCCTAAGCCGCCACAAGCGGAAGAAGTAAGGAACGCCGGACATGGTTCGTTCAGTCTGGAAAGGCCCGTTCGTCGAGGGTTCTCTGCTCAAAAAGGCAGATGCCGCGCGCGCGTCCGGCCGTCACGACGTCATCAAGATCTGGAGCCGTCGCTCGACGATCCTGCCGCAATTCGTCGGCCTGACCTTCGGCGTGTACAACGGTCAGAAGCACGTGCCGGTGGCCGTGAACGAGGAAATGGTCGGTCACAAGTTCGGCGAGTTCTCGCCGACCCGGACCTTCCATGGCCACTCCGGCGACAAGAAAGCCAAGAAGGCTTGAGGATTAAACGATGAGCAAACCTAAGCGCGAACGGAGCCTCGCCGACAACGAGGCCAAGGCGGTCGCCCGGATGCTGCGGGTGAGCCCGCAGAAGCTCAACCTGGTCGCCCAGCTCATTCGCGGCCGGAAGGCGTCTGCCGCGCTCGCCGACCTGCAGTTTTCGCGCAAGCGGATCGCGGTCGACGTGAAGAAGTGCCTGGAATCGGCGATTGCCAACGCCGAGAACAACCACGACCTCGACGTCGACGATCTCGTCGTGGCCCAGGCCTTCGTCGGCAACGGCCTCGTGATGAAGCGCTTCGCCGCCCGCGGCCGCGGCCGCTCGGGCCGTGTCTACAAACCGTTTTCGCAGCTGACGATCATCGTTCGTCAGGTCGAAGCTGAAGCCGCCGCTTAAGGGCGCAGGAGAACACGATGGGTCAAAAGATCAATCCGATCGGTCTGCGTCTCGGCATCAACCGGACCTGGGATTCCCGCTGGTTCGCCGGCAAGCAGGAATACGGCAAGCTGCTGCACGAGGACGTCAAGATCCGCGAGATCCTGCACAAGGAGCTCAAGCAGGCGGCCGTCGCCCGCATCGTGATCGAGCGTCCGCACAAGAAGTGCCGCGTCACCATCCACTCGGCCCGTCCGGGCGTGGTGATCGGCAAGAAGGGCGCCGACATCGACAAGCTGCGCAAGAGGGTCGCGGACATCACCTCGTCCGACGTCGTCATCAACATCGTCGAGATCCGCAAGCCGGAGCTCGATGCGACGCTGGTGGCCGAATCGATCGCGCAGCAGCTCGAGCGCCGCGTGGCGTTCCGCCGTGCCATGAAGCGCGCCGTGCAGTCGGCGATGCGTCTCGGCGCGGAGGGCATCCGCATCAACTGCTCGGGACGTCTGGGCGGTGCGGAAATCGCGCGCATGGAGTGGTACCGCGAAGGCCGCGTGCCGCTGCACACGCTGCGTGCCGACATCGACTACGGCGTTGCGACCGCGTTCACGACCTTCGGCACCTGCGGCGTCAAGGTCTGGATCTTCAAGGGCGAGATCCTCGAGCACGATCCGATGGCCCAGGACAAGAGAATGGCCGAAGGCGAGACCGGCGGCAGTGGTGATCGCGGTGGCCGTCAGCGCCGCGAGACGGCCGCTGCCTAAGGTCAGACAGGAATTTGAGGGCTTAAAGCCATGATGCAACCTAAGAAAACGAAGTTCCGGAAGGCGCATAAGGGCCGCATCCACGGCGTCGCGTCTTCGGGCGCGACGTTGGCGTTCGGCCAGTTCGGCCTGAAGGCGACCGAGCCCGAGCGCGTCACCGCGCGCCAGATCGAAGCCGCCCGCCGCGCGCTGACCCGCCACATGAAGCGCGCCGGCCGCGTCTGGATCCGCGTGTTCCCCGACGTTCCGGTGTCGAAGAAGCCGGCCGAAGTCCGCATGGGCTCCGGCAAGGGTTCGCCGGAATTGTGGGTCGCGCGCGTCAAGCCGGGCCGGGTGCTGTTCGAGATCGACGGCGTCAACACCCAGACGGCGCGTGAGGCGCTGACCCTGGCGGCCGCCAAGCTGCCGATCAAGACGCGCTTCGTCGAGCGCATTGCGGAGTAATGGCCATGGCACAGATGAAGATCGAAGACATCCGCGCGATGAGCCCCGACCAGCAGGATGAGGCCATCCTGAACCTGAAGAAGGAACGCTTCAACCTGCGCTTCCAGCGCGCCACCGGGCAGCTCGAGAACACCTCGCGCCTGCGCGAGGCCCGCCGTGACATCGCCCGGATCAAGACCATCGCCGCGCAGACGCGCGCGAAGAAGAAATAAGAGGCTTACGAAGATGCCGAAACGTACTTTGCAGGGCGTGGTCGTCAGCGACAAGCAAGCCAAGACCATCGTGGTGCGCGTCGACCGCCGCTTCACGCACCCGATCTACAAGAAGACGATCCGCCGTTCGAAGAACTACCACGCGCACGACGAGAGCAACCAGTTCAAGCCGGGCGACATGGTGTGGATCGAGGAAACGAAGCCGATTTCGAAGTTGAAGCGCTGGGTCGTGATCCGGGGCGAACACAAGAAAAGCGCCTGATCTGTTGGCTTTAGCCGACTGACTTCAGGGAAATGTTGAGCGCCGGCTGGGCTGGCGCAAAGAGAAAGAGGACGAGGTGCATCAATGATTCAGATGCAGACCAACCTCGACGTGGCCGACAATTCTGGCGCACGCCGTGTCATGTGTATCAAGGTGCTCGGAGGCTCCAAGCGCCGCTACGCCACGATCGGCGACATCATCGTCGTGTCGATCAAGGAAGCCATTCCGCGTGGCAAGGTGAAGAAGGGCGACGTGATGAAGGCCGTCGTGGTGCGCGTCCGCAAGGACATCCGCCGCGCCGACGGCTCGGTCATCCGTTTCGACCGCAACGCCGCCGTGCTGATCAACAACCAGTCCGAGCCGGTCGGCACCCGTATCTTCGGGCCCGTGCCGCGCGAGCTGCGCGCCAAGAACCACATGAAGATCATCTCGCTCGCGCCGGAGGTGCTGTGATGGCTGCGAAGATCCGCAAGGGCGACAAGGTCGTCGTGCTGACCGGCCGCGACAAGGGCCGCACCGGCGAAGTGTTCGAGGTTCGCCCCGACGCCGGCACCGCGCTGGTGCGCGGCATCAACATGGTCAAGCGTCACCAGAAGCAGACGCAGGCCCAGGAGGGCGGCATCATCTCGAAAGAGGCGCCGATCCAACTGTCCAACATCGCGTATGTCGGCAAGGACGGAAAGCCGACCCGCGTCGGATTCAAGATTCTGGCGGACGGCAAGAAGGTCCGCATCGCCAAGAGCTCGGGAGCTGAGATCGATGGCTGAGGCCGCTTACACGCCGCGCCTGCGCGCGGAATATGACGCGAAGATCCGCACGGCTCTGACCGAGAAGTTCGGTTACGAGAACGTCATGCAGGTTCCGCGCCTGGACAAGGTCGTGCTGAACATGGGCGTTGGCGATTCCGTCAACGACCGCAAGAAGGCCGAGACCGCCGCTGCCGAATTGACCCAGATCGCCGGCCAGAAGGCGATCGTGACCTATTCGCGCATCGCGATCGCGACATTCAAGCTGCGTGAGAACCAGCCGATCGGCTGCAAGGTCACGCTGCGCAAGGCCCGCATGTACGAGTTCATCGATCGCCTGGTGAACGTCGCGTTGCCGCGCGTGCGCGACTTCCGCGGTCTGAACCCGAAGAGCTTCGACGGCCGTGGCAACTACTCGCTCGGCATCAAGGAGCACATCATTTTCCCCGAGATCGACTTCGACAAGGTCACGGAAGCCCGCGGTATGGACATCACCGTCTGCACCACGGCCAAGACCGACGAAGAGGCGAGGGCCTTGTTGACCGCTTTCAATTTCCCGTTCCGGCAGTGAGACGCTGACTTAGAGCCTCTCAAACGCGGATACCCAGGAGCCAAGCATGGCAAAGAAGAGTTCAGTCGAGAAGAACAACCGGCGCAAGCGGATGGTGAAGAACGCCGCCGCCAAGCGCGAGCGGTTGAAGGCGATCATCGCCGACAAGACGCTGCCGATGGAGGAGCGGTTCGCCGCGACCCTGAAGCTGGCGGAAATGCCGCGCAACTCGTCGGCGACCCGCATCCGCCTGCGTTGCGAGCTGTCGGGCCGCCCGCGCTCGAACTATCGCAAGAACAAGCTGTCCCGTATCGCGCTGCGCGAACTTGGCTCCAAGGGCATGGTCCCGGGCCTCGTGAAGTCCAGCTGGTAAGGAGGGGCGTTTAGATGTCTACGCACGATCCAATCAGCGATCTGATCACCCGTATCCGCAACGCGCAGATGCGTTCGAAGACCAAGGTCTCCACGCCCGGCTCGAAGATGCGCGAGAACGTGCTCGAGGTTCTGAAGGCTGAGGGCTACATCCGCGGTTACGCCACGCTCGAACACTCCTCGGGCCGCAGCGAGATCGAGATCGAGCTGAAGTATTTCGACGGCGAGCCCGTCATCCGCGAGATTGAGCGCGTTTCCAAGCCCGGGCGCAGAGTCTACGCCTCGGTGAAGAACCTGCCGCGGGTGAACAACGGTCTCGGCATTTCGGTGTTGTCGACGCCGAAGGGGATCATGGCCGACCACAGCGCGCGCGACGCGAATGTGGGCGGTGAAGTCCTCTTCACGGTGTTCTGAGAAGGATTTTTCATCCATGTCACGAGTTGGCAAAAGGCCTGTGGCGGTTCCGTCGGGTGTGACCGCGACCGTCGATGGGCAGACCGTCAAGATGAAGGGCCCGAAGGGCCAGCTTCAGTTCGTCGTCCACGACGACGTCGAAGTGAAGCTCGAGAACGGCCAGGTCAAGGTCAAGCCGCGGACCGAGACCAACCGCGCGCGGGCGCTGTACGGCACCGCTCGCGCCCAGGTCGCGAATCTGGTCGAAGGCGTCACCAAGGGTTTCGAGAAGAAGCTCGAGATCACCGGCGTCGGCTATCGCGCCGCGATGCAGGGCAAGAACCTGCAGCTCGCGCTCGGCTACAGCCATGACGTGATCTACCCGATCCCCGAGGGGATCACGATCACCGTCCCGAAGCCGACCGAGATCACGGTGGCGGGCAGCGACGTCCAGCGCGTCGGCCAGGTCGCCGCCGAGATCCGCTCCTATCGTCCGCCGGAACCCTACAAGGGCAAGGGCGTGAAGTATGTGGGCGAATTCATCTTCCGCAAGGAAGGCAAGAAGAAGTAACGGAGCCGGTCATGTCGAAAGCCAAGGTTACGAATGCCCGGCGCAAGCGGAGTGTGCGGCTGAAGCTGCGCCGTTCCGCCGGCGGCCGTCCGCGCCTGTCGGTGTTCCGCTCGTCCAAGCACATCTACGCCCAGGTCATCGACGACCTGAAGGGCGAGACGCTGGCCTCTGCCTCGTCGCTCGAGAAGTCGATGCGCGACGGCGGCAAGACCGGCGCTGACATCGATGCGGCGAAGGCGGTCGGCAAGCTGCTGGCTGAGCGCGCTGCAGAGAAGGGTGTCAAGGAAGTCGTGTTCGATCGCGGCAGCTATCTCTATCACGGGCGCGTCAAGGCTCTTGCCGATGCAGCGCGTGAGAGTGGGCTGAGCTTCTAACAGAATTTGAGGATTGAGGCGTAAGTCTCTGAAGGATTAGAAAAATGGCAGAACGCGAACAACGTGGTGGACGCGATCAACGCGGCGGCGGACGTGAACGCAGGGAGCGCGAGGAGCGCGACAGCGAGTTCGTCGACAAGCTCGTCCACATCAACCGCGTGGCCAAGGTCGTCAAGGGCGGCAAGCGCTTCGGTTTCGCAGCGCTGGTCGTGATCGGCGACCAGAAGGGCCGCGCCGGCTTCGGTCACGGCAAGGCGCGCGAAGTGCCTGAGGCGATCCGCAAGGCGACCGAGTCCGCCAAGCGCAACCTGACGCGGGTGTCGCTGCGCGAGGGCCGCACGCTCCATCACGACATCGCCGGCCGTCATGGCGCGGGCCGTGTCTATCTGCGTGCAGCTCCGGCCGGTACCGGCATCATCGCCGGCGGCCCGATGCGCGCCGTGTTCGAGACGCTCGGCGTCCAGGACGTGGTGGCGAAGTCGATCGGCTCGTCGAACCCGTACAACATGGTGCGCGCGACCTTCGACGCGCTGAAGCACCAGGATTCGCCGCGTTCGGTCGCAGCCCGCCGCAACATCAAGGTGTCCACCCTCCAGTCCCGCCGTATCGGCGGCGATGCCGAGGCGGCCGCCGACTAACGGAAGCTTTTCGGAGTAGACTCCCATGGCCAAGGCCGCAAAGACGATCAAGGTCGAGCAGACCGGCAGCGCGATCCGCCGCCATCACTCGCAGCGTTCGACCCTGATCGGGCTCAAGCTCAACAAGATCGGCCGCACCAGCGAACTGCCGGATACCCCGGCGGTCCGCGGCATGATCGAGAAGGTTCACCATCTCGTCCGCATCATCGACGAGAAGTAAGCAAAGGCGTACGGTCCCGGAGAGCGGGAAGCGGTTTTCGGTGAAGATCGTGCGCAAGACACAAGGAGAAGGGCGATGAAGCTCAGCGATATCGCCGACAACGCCGGCTCGCGCAAGAAGCGTATGCGCGTCGGCCGCGGCATCGGTTCCGGCAAGGGCAAGCAGTCCGGTCGCGGCGGCAAGGGCCAGACCGCGCGTTCGGGCGTGCGCATCAAGGGTTTCGAAGGCGGCCAGATGCCGATGCATCGCCGTCTGCCCAAGCGCGGCTTCAACAACATCTTCCGCGTCGAGTTCGCCGAGATCAATCTCGACCGGCTCCAGGAAGCGGTCGACGCCAAGAAGATCGACGCCGGCAGCGTCGTCAATGTCGAGGCCCTGGTGAAGGGCGGCGTGCTGCGCCGCGCCAAGGGCGGCCTGCGGCTGCTCGGCCGAGGCGAGCTCAAGTCCAAGCTCAACATCGAAGTGCACGGCGCCAGCAAGACCGCGATCGCCGCGGTCGAGAAGGCCGGCGGTTCGGTGAAGATCCTCGCCCAGCCCAAGGAAGAAGGCGAGGCAGCGTAACAACTGCGTCATTGGCCCGCGGCGCGCGGGCCTTTACGCATGCGGGACGTGGACTTATCGAAGCCGAGCCCCAGATAATGTCCGGCGTCCGCTAAACTAGCCCGGCCGCGGGCATGACGGCGCAACAGGCGGCGGGAGAAAGTCCAAGATGGTCTCTGCAGCGGAACAACTGGCAGCCAATCTCAATTTCGGCGCGTTTGCCAAGGCCGACGAACTGAAGAAGCGCATCTGGTTCACCCTGGGTGCGCTGCTCGTTTATCGGCTCGGGACGTACATCCCGCTGCCGGGCATCGATCCCAACATCTGGGAGCAGGTGTTCCGCTCCCAGGCGGGCGGCATCCTAGGCATGTTCAACATGTTCGCCGGCGGCGGCATCCACCGCATGGCGATCTTCGCGCTGAACATCATGCCGTACATCTCGGCCTCGATCATCATCCAGCTCCTCACCACCGTCTCGCCACAGCTCGAGGCGCTGAAGAAGGAAGGCGAGGCCGGCCGCAAGACGCTGAACCAGTACACGCGCTATCTGACCGTCATCCTGGCCGCATTCCAGTCCTACGGCATCGCCGTCGGCCTCGAAGGCGCCGGCAACGTCGTCAGCGAGCCCGGCATGTTCTTCCGCCTGTCCACGGCGATCACGCTGACCGGCGGCACCATGTTCCTGATGTGGCTCGGCGAGCAGATCACCTCGCGTGGCATTGGCAACGGCATTTCGCTGATCATTCTCGCCGGCATCGTCGCCGAGTTGCCCGCGGCGCTCGCCGGCATGCTCGAGCTCGGCCGTCAGGGCGCGATGTCGACCGGCCTGATCCTGGTCGTCATCATCATGGCCGTCGTCGTGATCGCCTTCATCGTGTTCATGGAGCGCGCCCAGCGCCGCCTCTTGATCCAGTATCCGAAGCGCCAGGTCGGCAACAAGATGTTCGAGGGCCAGTCCTCGCATCTGCCGCTCAAGCTCAACACCTCCGGCGTGATCCCGCCGATCTTCGCATCCTCGCTGCTCCTCTTGCCGACGACGGTTGCGAACTTCAACACGGGCAGCGGGCCGGAATGGTTCCAGTGGATCACCACCCAGCTCGGCCATGGCCGTCCGCTGTTCCTGATCATGTATCTGGCGCTGATCGTGTTCTTCGCCTTCTTCTACACCGCGATCGTGTTCAACCCGACCGAGACCGCGGACAATCTGAAGAAGCACGGCGGCTTCATTCCCGGCATTCGCCCGGGCGAACGCACCGCGGAATACATCGACTACGTGCTGTCGCGCATCACCGTGCTGGGTGCGATTTATCTCGCCATCGTCTGCTTGATCCCGGAAATCCTGATCTCCTACGCCTCGGTGCCGTTCTATTTCGGCGGCACCTCGCTGCTGATCGTCGTCAGCGTCACCATGGACACGGTGGCGCAGGTCCAGGGCTATCTGCTGGCGCACCAGTATGAAGGTCTGATCCGCAAGTCCAAGCTGCGGGGCCGCCGTAGATGAGCAGGGAGCTCGCGCGCCGAATCGCTTTCACGATCGGCGCGCTGCTCCTTTTCAGGCTCGGCACGCAGATCCCGATTGCGGGTGTAAATCTCTCCGACGTCTCGCCGACGCTGGATCTCGTCTCCCGGCTTTCGATCTTTGCGCTCGGCCTCATTCCCTATCTGACTGCGGCAATCTTCATCCGACTGCTGTCCGTGGTGTGGCGCGGCCCGAATTCGCTCGAACGCTCCGGCGAGGGCGGACGGCGTAAGATCGCACGTGCCACGCTCGGGCTCACACTCGGAATTGCGGCCTTCCAGGCCTATGGCATCGCCTCGGCAATGACGTCGATCCCGGGCCTCGTCAAAAATCCCGACGGCTGGTTCGTGACGACCGCTACCGCCTCGATGGTCGGCGGCGTCTTCGTGCTGGTGTGGCTCAGCGAACAGATGACCCGCTACGGCATCGGCAATGGCTTGGCGCTGATCTTGAGCGCCGGCTTCATCGTCGCCATTCCGCAAAACATTGCCGGTATCGCGGATCTCGTGCGGAGCGGGACGATCTCGGGCAATCTTGTGCTCGGCCATGTCGTGTTCTGGATCGCGATCGTCGTCGTGATCGTGCTTGTCGAAGGCGCGCGGCGAAATATCCGGGTCCAGTTCGCCGCACAAAGCGTCGGTACGCGGCAACTGCCTGTGCGCGATGCGATACTGCCGATCAAGCTCAACAGCGCCGGCTTCCTGATTCCCGTCACCGTAGCGCCGTGGATATTCTATCTGCCGCTTGCCTTTGCGGGCTTCATCCTGGGAGGCGATCATCCCCTGGTTGCCGCAACCTACCGGCATCTCCAGCTGGGGCAGCCGGCGCACCTCATCCTCGTGTCGATCGCCGTGTTCGTGCTCGCCTTCGTCTACACTGCTTATGTGGTCGATCCCGAATACACCGCCAAATCCCTGACCCGCCACGATGGCGCAATTCCAGGTGTCGCTCCCGGCGAGGCCACCGCGGACTATCTCGATCGCGTCGTGTCATTGACGACAGTCGTCGGAGCCGTCTACCTGACGGCGTTGCAGTTGATTCCGGAGGTGTTCGAGCTTTACGGGATCGGGCTGCCTTATAGTATGGTCGTCAATGGTGGTGCAGTGCTGGTTGTGGTTTGCACCGTTCTTGATATCAAAACGCAGGTGCGCGAGGTGTCGCTCACCAATCCGGGGGGCGTACGCCGATGAGAATTATACTTCTGGGACCGCCGGGGTCGGGCAAGGGGACCCAGGCCCAGCTCCTGGTGCAGCGCTATGGCATCGTCCAGCTCTCGACTGGCGAGATGCTGCGTGCCGCGGTTGCGGCCGGCACCCCGGTCGGGTTGAAGGCCAAGGAGATCATGGCGAGCGGCGGCCTGGTGCCCGATGACGTCGTGGTGGGAATCATTTCCGATCGCATCGAGCAGCCGGACGCCAAGAGCGGTTTCATCCTCGACGGTTTCCCCCGCACCGTGCCGCAGGCCGAGGCGCTGGACGAGCTGCTCAAGCGCAAGCACCTCAAGCTCGACGCCGTGATCGAGCTCCGGGTCAATGAGAGCGCGCTTCTGAGCCGCGTCGAGACCCGCGTCGCCCAGATGCGGGAGCGCGGCGAGGAGGTCCGGCTCGACGATACCCCGGAGGTCCTGACCAAGCGGCTGGCCAGCTATCGCAGCCAGACGGAACCGCTGATTCACTACTATTCCGAGCGGCGGAAGCTCTCGACCATCGACGGCATGATGACCATCGACGAGGTCACCCGCGCCATCCACCGCCAGCTGCTGGCTCTGGGGGCGATCGAGCCCAAGACGCATGCCCGGAGCGCCGCCAAGGCGGCGCCGGCTAAAAAGGGCAAGGCGGGGAAGAAGGCGGCTGCAAGGCCGGCAAAAACGGCCAAAAAGGGCGCGAAATCGGTAAAAAAGGCCACCAAATCGGCGGTGAAAGGCCCAAAGAAGGCGGCCAAGAAAGCCTCCAAGAAAACCGTCAAGAAAGCAGCCAAGAAGACCGTCAAAAAGGGTGCCAAAAAGGCCGCAAAAAAGGTCACGAAAAAGCGAGCCAAACGCTAGCAGCGGTTGACGAAAGCCCCCGGAATCCCCTAATAAGCCCCGCATCCAAGTCGGATAGTTTCAGACGATGCCGGGCCCCAGGAAGACCGGGGGTGGGCGTCGTGTTCGCGTTTGTGAACACCTGCCCGAGAACGCAAGCACTTAAAGCCCGATCCCTGACGAGGGATCGGCAACAGGAGAGAAGGCCGTGGCCCGTATTGCCGGCGTGAACATTCCCACCAACAAGCGCGTGCTGATCGCGCTCCAGTACATCCATGGCATCGGCCAGAAGATCGCTGGTGAGATCCTCGAGAAGGTGAAGATCCCCGTGGATCGTCGCGTCAATCAGCTCAGCGACGCCGAAGTGCTCCAGATCCGCGAAGTGATCGACCGCGACTATCTCGTCGAGGGCGACCTGCGTCGTGAGGTCGGCATCAACATCAAGCGTCTGATGGACCTCGGCTGCTATCGCGGCCTGCGTCATCGTCGCGGTCTGCCGGTGCGCGGTCAGCGGACCCACACCAATGCGCGCACGCGCAAGGGCCCGGCCAAGGCCATCGCCGGCAAGAAGAAGTAAGTTTTCGAATCCAATCGCGGCGTGTGGCGAAAGGGCATGGCCCGTTCGCCACGCGCTTTTCGTTCCACAGGTGTAGCCGCTGGCATTACGGCGGCGTTTGAGATCTTCAGGAAAGGGACTCAATGGGCAAGGAAGCCACCCGCGTTCGTCGTCGTGAGCGCAAGAACATCGCCTCCGGCGTCGCGCATGTGAACTCGTCGTTCAACAACACGACCATCACCATCACCGACGCGCAGGGCAACACGATCGCCTGGTCTTCGGCCGGCACGATGGGCTTCAAGGGCTCGCGCAAGTCGACCCCGTATGCCGCGCAGGTTGCCGCCGAGGACGTGTCCAAGAAGGCGCAGGAGCACGGCATGCGCACGCTGGAAGTCGAGGTCGCCGGTCCCGGTTCGGGCCGCGAATCGGCGCTCCGCGCGCTCCAGGCCGCCGGCTTCACCGTCACCTCGATCCGCGACGTGACCACGATCCCGCACAACGGTTGCCGTCCCCGCAAGCGTCGGCGCGTTTGATTTTGACGAGCTGCGGGCGCGTCGGCGCCCGCGGCGACTTTGCAAGAAGCCGCGGGAATGATCTGCGGCCTTTCTCCAACGCCAGTATTTGCACCGTCAAATTGACTGGCCTGTATGGGTGAAACAGTGACGATCCAGAAAAATTGGCAAGAACTGATTCGGCCGAACAAGCTCCAGGTCACGCCCGGCAGCGATCCCTCGCGTTTCGCGACCATCGTCGCCGAGCCGCTCGAGCGTGGCTTCGGCCAGACCCTCGGCAATGCGCTGCGCCGCATCCTGCTCTCCTCGCTCCAGGGCGCGGCGGTGCAGTCGGTGCACATCGACGGCGTGCTGCACGAGTTCTCCTCGATCGCGGGCGTCCGTGAGGACGTCACCGACATCGTGCTCAACATCAAGGACATCTCGATCAAGATGCAGGGCGAAGGCCCCAAGCGCATGGTCGTGAAGAAGCAGGGCCCGGGTGTCGTCACCGCCGGCGACATTCAGACCGTCGGCGATGTGGTCGTGCTCAACCCCGATCTGCAGATCTGCACGCTCGACGAGGGCGCCGAGATCCGCATGGAGTTCACGGTCTCGACCGGCAAGGGCTACGTGCCCGCCGAGCGCAACCGTCCCGAGGATGCGCCGATCGGCCTGATCCCGGTCGACAGCCTGTACTCGCCCGTCCGCAAGGTCTCCTACAAGGTCGAGAACACCCGCGAGGGCCAGATCCTCGACTACGACAAGCTGACCATGACGATCGAGACCAACGGCGCGATCACGCCGGATGACTCGGTGGCCTACGCCGCCCGCATCCTGCAGGATCAGCTCAACGTGTTCGTCAACTTCGAAGAGCCGCGCAAGGAAGTCGCCCAGGAGATCATCCCGGACCTCGCCTTCAACCCGGCCTTCCTCAAGAAGGTGGACGAGCTCGAGCTGTCGGTGCGTTCGGCCAACTGCCTGAAGAACGACAACATCGTCTATATCGGCGACCTCGTGCAGAAGAGCGAGGCGGAAATGCTCCGCACCCCGAACTTCGGCCGCAAGTCGCTGAACGAGATCAAGGAAGTGCTGGCCCAGATGGGTCTGCACCTCGGCATGGAAGTGCCGGGCTGGCCGCCGGAGAACATCGACGAGCTCGCCAAGCGCTTCGAGGATCATTACTGAGCGAATGGCGAGTAGGGAGTGGCGAATAGGGGAAGAAGATCTATTCGCTACTCACCATTCGCCACTCGCAGCCTAGGGCGAACGCAGGAAGCCCACCTGAAAACCAGTCGCTGAACCACCGCGACACAATCGAAGAAGGACTACACACATGCGTCACGGCAAGGTTCATCGGAAGCTCAACCGGACGGCCGAGCACCGCAAGGCGATGTTCGCCAACATGGCGGCCGCGCTGATCAAGCACGAGCAGATCGTCACCACGCTGCCCAAGGCCAAGGAGCTTCGCCCGATCGTCGAGAAACTCGTCACCCTCGGCAAGAAGGGCGGCCTGTCGCTGCGCCGTCAGGCCATCTCCGAGCTGCGCGACGTCGACATGGTCAAGAAGCTCTTCGATACGCTCGCGACCCGCTACAAGGACCGCCAGGGCGGCTACACCCGCATCATCAAGGCCGGCTTCCGCTACGGCGACAACGCCGCGATGGCCGTGATCGAGTTCGTCGATCGCGACGTCGATGCCAAGGGCCAGGATTCGGGCCCGGTGCAGGAAAAGGAAGCCGAAGCGGCGTAAGCCCGACCGGTATCGAGTTTCGAGAAAGCGGCGCTTCGGCGCCGCTTTTTTTTGACATGAGTGCAGCACTTGCTACAGGCGGCCGCGCTGGCGATATGTCAGGCGCGGCAAGGCGGAGCTTCGCAATGAGCGATACTGAATTGCGTGTCGTTTACTGGACGGATGAAGAGTACACGGGTCAGATCACTGCGACAGTTAAGTCAGGTCAATTCTCTGCACAGGGTGCGGCCTGGTTTGATCGAACCCACGTGAAGGGCACCTTCTTAACAGCGCTTCGGGCATTTCCCTTGCCGTCAGTCGGCCCGCCAACGCTGGCAGGCGGCTTTTGGGCCGAAGGCGATCCCAGGTACCAATGCCATCTCCGGATTACAATCAAGCCGCACGACAGCCGAGGAACGCTCCTCGTGCAAGTGGACGTCTCTTCCGAGGTCTGGAAGACTCCCGATGCCGACATGCAGAACTCCGCAACGGTTCGCTTTCGGGCGGAATATGCGGCCCTCGACCGGTTCGTGGAGGAGTTTGAGCAAGTTCTGGACGGAACGAGGGACGTTGCAATTCTGAAGGGCATCACGAATTAGGCCATGGTCCAGCCTCACGCGTCGGTGAGCCCTGATTGCAGCTGAGGGAGCCGCTTCCGATATCTCCAGCCACATCCATGGAGGCATCGCATGAACATCGACCTTTCCGGAAAGACAGCCCTCGTGACCGGCTCGACCGCCGGCATCGGCCACGCCATCGCCAAGGGCCTCGCAGACTCCGGCGCCAGCGTCGTGATCAACGGCCGCAGCCAGGACAAGGTCGATGCGGCGGTGCGCAGGCTGGAAGGAACGGGCGCCAAGGTCCGCGGCATCGCGGCCGACGTCTCGACCGCAGCAGGCTGCAAGGACCTCGTTGCGGCGCTGCCCGAGGTCGATATCCTCATCAACAATGCCGGCATCTTCGAGCCCAAGGATTTCTTCGACATCCCCGACGAGGACTGGAGCCGATTCTTCGAGGTGAATGTGATGAGCGGCGTGCGCCTGTCGCGCGCGTACATGAAGGGCATGCTCCCGCGCAATTGGGGCCGCATCGTCTTCATCTCCTCGGAATCCGGGCTCAACATTCCCGTCGAGATGATCCACTACGGCATGACCAAGACGGCCCAGCTTTCGGTCGCGCGCGGCCTGGCGCAGCTCACCGCTGGCACCGGCGTCACCGTCAATTCCGTGCTGCCGGGCCCGACCATGTCGGAAGGCGTCGAGACGTTCGTCAAGGATCTCGCCAGGCAGAACGGCCAGTCCGTGGATGAAGCCGCCGCCAACTTCGTCAAGCAGCATCGCCCGAGCTCGCTGCTGCAGCGCTTCGCGAGCGTCGACGAGATCGCCAACATGGTGGTCTATGTCGCCTCGAAGGAGGCATCCGCCACAAACGGCGCAGCGCTGCGCGCGGAAGGCGGCATCGTCAACACGATCGCCTGAGGAGATGCGCATGGCGGCCTATGTGATCTCGGAGGTCGAGGTGCGCGACCGAGCCGCATTCGAAGCCTATCGCGCGCTGGCCGCCAAGACGATCGCGCAGTACGGCGGGCGTTATCTCGTCCGCGGCGGTCACGCCGAGCTGCTGGAGGGCGGTCCACCACCCAACGCCATCGTCATCGCGGAGTTCCCGACGATGGCGCGGCTGAAGGAGTGGTACGCCTCCTCCGAGTATGCCGAAGCCCTGAAGCTGCGCACGAGCGCACTGGAGCGCAGGCTGCTGCTTGTCGAAGGCGTATCGACGCCGTAGGCGATCGGCTACTCGTCCTTGATTCCGGCTTTTTGCGCGATGTCCTTCATCTTGGCCGTCTCCTTGGTCACCGCACCGGCCCAGTCGTCGAAGCGTGCGAAGCCGGGCTCGAAGCCGACCTTGACGAAGCGCTCGGCAACCGAGGGGCTGTTGATGATGTCCTCCAGCGTCGCCGTGAGCTTGTCGCGAACCGGTGGCGGCAGCCCCTTGGGCGCGACCACCGCGCCCCATGACGAGAAGTCGATGGCGGGATAGCCGAGCTCTGCCAATGTCGGTACGTCGGGCAGGAATGGTGTGCGCTGGCTCGAGAACACGGCCATCACCTTGACGGCGCCGGCCTCGATTTGCGGTTTAACGGCGATCACGGTGTCGACATGGTATTGAATGTGCTTGCCGATGAGATCGTTCATGGCCGGCGCGCTGCCCTTGTAGGGCAGGTGGACCATCTTGATTCCGGCATTCGACTTGAACAACTCGCCGGCGAAATGCGACACCGTGGCGACGCCGAAGGAGGCCAGCGACAGCTTGTCCGGATTGGCCTTTGCCTCCGCGACCAGCGCGGGCAGATCCTTGACCGGATTGTCCTTGTAGGTGACCAGCGCCAGGGTGATCTTGCCGACCCGGCCGAGCGGTTCAAAATCCTTGGCCGCGTCGTAAGGAACGCTCTCCTTCACGGCGGCCGGCAAAGTGAAGCTCGAATTCGAGCTGAAGAACAGCGTGTATCCATCGGGCGCCGCGCGCGCGACCTCCTTGGCGGCGATCGTGGTGCCGCCGCCGGGACGGTTCATGATGATCACGGGCTTGCCGAGCCGCGCTTCGAGCTCGCCGCCGATGATGCGGGCCACCACGTCGGAGGCTCCGCCCGGCGGGAACGGGACGATCAGTTGCAAGGATTTCTCGGGATAGGCCGATTGCGCGGTTGCGAGCGCGTTGACGCTGATCGAGCCGATGGCGGCGAGCGCAAGCGTCAGGAACGTTGTTTTCATCGTGTCGTTTTTCCGCAGGTGAGGTTCAATCGAAGGCGAGAAATCCCGGCTTGCCCGCAATTGGCGGCTGTTTGGCAAGCCATGCAATGTCGGGAACGGGGCGGGCGGTGTCCGGATTGGCGGCAAGGACCGCTTCGATTTCGCGCGCGACTGCGAGCGTCAAGAGATCGCCGCCGCGCGGGCCGATCACCTGGATGCCGAACGGCAGGCCGGCGCCGTCGCGTCCGGCGGGGATTGCGACGGTGGGATGGCCGACATTGGTGACGGCATAGGCGAGCGCGAGCCAGTGGAAGTAGCTCTTGGTCGGCCGGCCGTCGATCTCGGCTGGATAGAGCTCCGACCACGGCCGTGGACTGATGGTCACCGCAGGCGCGAGAATGAAATCATGATCCGCGAAGAAGGTCTGCCAGCGCCGGTAAAGGTCGGTCTGCATCGAAAGCGCACGTGCGACGTCGGCAGCGGAATAGCCGAGCCCCTCCGCAACGTTGTCGCGAACGTTGGGCCCGACCTTGTCCGGAAATTTCTCCACGAGCTCACGGTGGCGGCCGAGGAATGCGACGGCGCGCAGGATGCTGAACACCTCGTCCGCGCCAGTGCAATCAGGATGGGTCCAGTCGACCGTGCGAAACACCGTTTCGAACGAATTGAGCTTCTGTTTGAAGGCGCGGGCGACCGCCCCCTCGGTCGGCGCAAAGCCGAAATCGGTGGTCGCAGCAATGCGGAGCGCGGAGAGATCGACGCGCAGCGGATTGCGATAGGGCACTGGCGAAGGCGCACCGCCCGCATGAAGGATCGCCGATAGCGGATCGCGGGCGTCACGATCCAGCATGCAGGACAACATGAGGCAAGCGTCCGACACGGTTCTCGCCATCGGCCCGAGCTGTGAGATCTGCAGCCAGGCCATGTTGCGGCTGTTGCTGGCGATCAGTCCTGGCGAGGGCCGGAATCCGACCACGCCGCAAAAGGATGCCGGATTCCGTACCGAGCCGCCGGTATCGGATCCGGTCGCGAGCGGCACCATCCCAGTGGCGAGTGCGACGGCCGATCCACCCGACGAACCGGCGGCGGATCGATTGGGATCGAAGGGATTGCCGGTCGCGCCATAGACGGCGTTGCGCGTATTGCCTCCGGCGCCCCATTCCGGCACGTTCGTCTTGCCGATGACGATCGCGCCCTCGCGCTTGAGCATCGCGACGATGGCCTCGTCCTGCGAGGCGACATTGTCCGCGAACAGCACGCTGCCGAAGCTGGTCGGCAATCCTTCGGCGTCGATCAGGTCTTTGACACCGAGCGGCAACCCGTGCACGGCGCCGAGGGTCTCACCGCGCATCACGGCGGCCTCGCGCTCGCGCGCCGACTTGCGCGCGGTTTCGAACGAGCGCGCAACGACGGCGTTGACCGCCGGATCGACCGCTTCGATGCGGCGGATGCAGCTATCGGTGAGCTCGACGGGGGATAGCTTGCGTTGGCCGATCAGCGCGCGTGCCGCGACCGCCGACAGGTCGCATGGTTCGGTCATCATCAACCTGCTTGTTGCTGGTCCCGGAGGGCGGGGGGCGACCCTCTTTTCCGGGACCGCAGATGCATGATGCCTCAATTGACGCGGAGTGCCAAGCCTACCACCCCTCCAGCACGATCTTGCCGCGCGACTTGCCGCTCTCCAGCAGCGCGTGCGCGCGCTTGAGGTTGGCGGCGTTGATCGTGCCGAAGGTCTGGTCGAGCGTGGTGCGCAACACGCCTTTATCGATAAGGTCTGCCACATCATTGAGCAGATGATGCTGCGCGATCATGTCAGGGGTCTGGAACGAGGAGCGCGTGAACATCGATTCCCAGTGCACCGAGATCGCCTTGCCCTTGAATGCGGCAATCGTGAACTCCGGAGGATCGTCGATCAGGCCGAACTTGCCCTGCGGTGCCATGAATTCCGCAATCGCCTTGTAGTGCTGGTCGGTAAAGGTGAGGCTTGCCACGAGTGCGACCGGCGGCAGCTTCAGTTTCTCGATCTGCTCCTTCATCGGCTTGCCATGGTCGATCACCGCATGCGCGCCGAGATCGAGGCACCATTTCTGCGATTCCGGCCGCGTGGCGGTGGCAAGCACCGTCAGCCCGGTGAGGCGGCGGGCGAGCTGGATCAGGATCGAGCCGACGCCGCCGGCGCCGCCGGTGATCAAGAGGGTGCGCGGATCGACGCTCTTGCCCGGCACTGCGCCGAGCCGGTCGAACAGCAGCTCCCAGGCGGTGATGGAGGTGAGGGGAAGAGCGGCGGCTTGCGCGAACGACAGGCTCTTCGGCTTGTTGCCGACGATGCGCTCGTCGACCAGGTGGAATTCGGCGTTGGTGCCCTGACGCAGGATCGAGCCGGCGTAGAACACCTCGTCGCCCGGCTTGAACAGCGTCACGTCGGGACCGACGGCATCGACCACGCCGGCCGCGTCGTAGCCGAGGATTTTCGTCTCGCCCTCGGGCGGGGCGGCGCGCTTGCGCACTTTGTAGTCGACCGGATTGGCCGAGATCGCCTTCACGGCGACGCGGATGTCGCGCCCTTTGGGGTCGGGTTTAGCGGTCTCGAAATCGAACAGTGATTCCGCGTCCTCGATCGGAAGCGATTTCTTGTAGCCGACGGCTTTCATGGCGTGTCTCCATCAAATGGCTTTGTTCGCCCGCTGCCCTAACTGTCGCTCTGGCTCCGATTTGGCAAGTACTGTAAATTCGGGGATATAGTCCCTGTTTGGATACTATTGGGAAAAGCCGCATGAAACGCCGTAATTTCGCCCGCCGTCCAGGCTGCTCGGTCGAGGCGACGCTGGACCTGATCGACGGCAAGTGGAAGGGCGTGATCCTCTACCACCTGCAGAGCGGCACCCAGCGCTTCGGCGAATTGCGCCGCCGGATGCCCGGCATCACCCAGCGCATGCTGACGAAGCAGCTGCGCGCGCTGGAGGAAGACAAGCTCGTCATCCGCAAGGTCTATGCCGAGGTGCCGCCGCGCGTGGAGTATTGCCTGTCCGAGCTGGGCGAGAGCCTGAGGCCCGTGATCGACATCCTGAAGGCCTGGGGCGAGAGCCACCAGGAGCGGTTGTCCTGCGCGCCGCCGCCCGTGGTCGTGAAGAAGAAGCGCGCGGCGTGATGAAGGTGAGGGGGCGGTGCCGTCACCTCTCCCCGACGGGGAGAGGTCGAATTGCGGAGCAATTCGGGTGAGGGGGCGCGGCATCCTCAGTGGAGCGTAACCCCTCACCCGCGCCTTCGGCGCGACCTCTCCCTGCGGGAGAGGTGGAAATTTAGAACGCGAATTGCGTGCGCATCGCGACCGCGTCGAACTTCGAGCCGACGTCGGCGGTCGAGATCGGCGAGGCCTGTCGCGATACCGTGCCGTGCAGATAGTCGAGCATGAAGCGCACGTTGCCGTTGACGTACCAGTTGAGCGCGAGCGTATAGACGGTCTGCCGGCCGCCTGCGACGCCGCTCGCCGTCGCGAGCTGATCGTTGAGGTCGATCGTCGAGAACCGTCCTGCGATCTCCCACGCGCCCCAGCCGCCGCCGTCGAGCGAGAACGGATGCGCCGGCTTGACGCCGCTATAGGCCGCGTTCGCCGCATTGTAGGACCGGCCTTCGCCGGTCAGCACATAGCCGGCCTGCGCGTAGCCGCCTTGGAATTTCAGGCTCGGTGCACCCGTCAACGGCACGGCTGTGTTGGCGGTGCGATCGACATTGTACCAGAAATACTCGCCCTGGACGATGAACGGACCGTAGGTCGCCGCCGCCTCGACGCTGTAGACCTGCGCGCCCGAGGCATTGGCGATAGCGCCGGTCGAGATCAGCGTGGTCGGGTCGAGACGCAATTCCGGACGATCGCTGAGCGTGACCGTCTGGGTGTTGGCGATCAGATTGCGCGGCGGCTGGATCAGCCATTGCGCATTGGCGCCGATATGCACCGAGTAGTCCTTGGTGCTGATCGGATTGCCGGCGACGCGCGCCACGGCACCATATTGCTCGCTGGTGCCGGGCGGCGCCGCGCTCGAGGCGGAATGGATCGCACCGGTCGTCGGTCCCGTGACATAGCCGCCGATCCAGAGCTGGTCGTTGAACCAGCGCGCACCGGCCGCGGAACGGAAGTCACCGGCAGCGATGTTGGTCGCGATCACGCCGGGCGAGGCGCGCTCCATGAACATGATGTCGTTCGAGCTCGTCGCTTCGTCGAGCGTGTATGGCAGATCCATGATGCCGGCCTCGATCGCCATCTTGCCGCCGAACGGTTTCAGGCCGGTGTAACTGATATAGGCGTTTTCGACGCCGGAGACGCCGCCACCGGGCAGCGATCCCGGCGCGGCGCCGCCAAATCCGTCGGACGAGCCGCCGAAATCGTAGACGAGGGCGAAGTTCCAATCGTGAAAGAACTTGCCGGTGACACCGATGCGCGCGCGGCGGACGTTCTGGCCGCTGTCAAGCTTCTGCGGCACCGTCGCCGCGGTGTTGGGACGATAGTCGTAGCCGCCGACATCCCAATGCAGGCGGCTGGTGATGGCGACGCAGTTGGCCTGGTCGGCGGTGCAGATCGTCGGCCGGTTGTTCGGCATCGTCACGACGACGCCGGACGCCGGCGCCGGCCCCTTGACGGGGATTGCCGCGTTGGCATTGGCCACCGCGGCCTTTGCCTCCGCGCGCGCCTCGGCCTTTGCCTCTGCCTTGGCTTCGACTTTCGCCTTTGCTGTGGCGGCCGTGTTCGCCGCGGTCTGGCTCTGCAGCTTGTCGAGCTTCTGCTCGAGCATCTTCAACTGCTGCTTCAACAGCGCGATCTCCTGCTCGCTGCTGCTTGCCGACTGGGCCTGGGCCTGCGAGGCCGTCAGCGCGCCGGCGAGACCCATCGCTGCAGCCGCAATTCTTCTTTTGCTCACATACGCCTCCATCATCTGACTGTTTTCCCCAAGTCGCAAACGGAGAGCCTAGGTGTGATCGATGACTGCTCCGCGACGCTGCGAGCGGTTGCGTCGGTTCCTACTGATGCAAATTCGCCGCAACCGAATCCGCCTCACACCACCATGCAAGATGACGCACATCATGCCAATCCGACGCTGGGCAAATTGCCGATTCGCACGGCACCCTTGCATCCCGGACACGGCTTCGAGGCGGCCGAATATTGCCCTCCGGCGCTCTTCTATTGGGAGGCGAACGCGCCTATATTCCGGCGTCATTTCCAAGAGGTAGGAATGTTTCGAGCGACCTGGACTGCCGCCCTTACGGCGCTGTGCGTAGCCTTTTCGGCCACCTTCAATCCGACTGCTGCGCAGGACCGTCGGGTCCCGTCGTCGCCGGCCGAGCTGCGGATGTCCTATGCGCCGATCGTGCAGCGGGTGCAGCCGGCGGTCGTCAACGTCTATGCCGCAAAGGTGGTGCAGAACCGCAATCCGCTACTGGACGATCCGATCTTCCGCCGCTTCTTCGGTGTGCCGGGCCAGCAGCCCGAGCAGATGCAGCGCTCGCTCGGCTCCGGCGTCATCGTCGATGCCTCCGGCCTCGTCGTCACCAACGTCCACGTCATCGAGGGCGCCGACCAGGTGAAGGTGTCGCTGTCGGACAAGCGCGAGTTCGAGGCCGAGATCCTGCTCAAGGATTCCCGGACCGATCTCGCCGTGCTGCGCCTGAAGGACAGCAAGGAGAAGTTCCCGACGCTGGACTTCACCAATTCCGATGAGCTCTTGGTCGGCGACGTCGTGCTCGCGATCGGCAATCCGTTCGGCGTCGGCCAGACCGTGACCCAGGGTATCATTTCGGCTCTGGCGCGCACGCAAGTGGGCATCACCGACTATCAATTCTTCATTCAGACCGATGCGGCGATCAACCCGGGCAATTCCGGCGGCGCGCTGGTCGACATGGGTGGTAAGCTCGCCGGCATCAATACCGCGATCTATTCGCGCTCCGGCGGCTCGCAAGGCATCGGCTTTGCGATTCCCGCCAACATGGTGCGCGTCGTCGTCGCCTCCGCCAAGAGCGGCGGCAAGGCGGTGAAGCGGCCCTGGCTCGGTGCGAAATTGCAGGCAGTGACGCCCGACATCGCCGAGAGCCTCGGCTTGCGCTCGCCGACCGGTGCGCTGGTCGCGAGCGTGGTGTCGAACGGTCCGGCGGCGAAAGCCGGCCTGAAATCCTCCGACCTCATCACCGGGATCGACGGCCAGATCGTGGATGATCCCAACGCGTTCGACTATCGCTTCGCAACCCGTCCGCTCGGCGGCACCGCGCAGCTCGACGTGCAGCGCGGCGGCAAGTCGGTGAAGCTCACGGTAGCGCTGGAGACCGCGCCCGACACCGGGCGCAACGAGATCGTCGTCACCGCGCGCTCGCCGTTCCAGGGCGCGAAGGTTTCGACCATCACGCCGGCCGTCGCCGATGAGCTGCGTCTGGATGCCGACACCGAAGGCGTCGTGATCACCGATATCGGCGGCGATACCGCTGCCGCGAGTGTCGGCTTCCAGAAGGGCGACATCATCCTGGCCGTCAACAACCAGAAGATCAGCAAGACCGGTGACCTCGAGAAGGCCGCAGGTGAACGGGCACGGATCTGGCGCATCACGCTGGTGCGCGGCGGCCAGCAGATCAACGTCACGCTGGGCGGATGAGTCCGAAGCGACCAACGGAGACACCGACTCTCTTTGCCGCGGCGGGGCTCGATCACGATGCTCCGCATCCGCTGCCGGACCGGCTGCGCCCGCGCACGCTGTCGGAGGTCGTCGGCCAGGATCACATCCTCGGCCCGGACGGTGCGCTGACGCGCATGCTGGAGACGCGCACGCTCGGCTCGCTGGTGTTCTGGGGCCCGCCCGGCACCGGCAAGACCACGGTGGCGCGGCTCCTGGCTGACGCGACGGATCTGCATTTCGAGCAGATCTCGGCGGTGTTCTCCGGCGTCGCCGACCTGAAGAAAGCGTTCGATGCCGCGCGCGCCCGTCGCGAGATGGGCAAGGGCACGCTGCTGTTCGTCGATGAGGTGCACAGATTCAACCGCGCCCAGCAAGACTCCTTTCTGCCGGTGATGGAAGACGGCACCGTCGTCATGGTCGGCGCCACCACCGAGAACCCATCCTTCGAGCTCAATGCGGCGTTGCTCTCGCGCGCGCGCGTGCTGGTGTTTCGCTCGCTCGATGCCGCTGCGATCGAGAAGCTGTTCGTGCATGCCGAAGCCGTCGAGGGCAGGAAGCTGCCGCTCGACGCGGAGGCGCGCGCGGTGCTGGTGCGCATGGCCGACGGCGATGGCCGTGCGTCGTTGACGCTTGCCGAAGAGGTCTGGCGTTCCGCGCGGGCGGACGAGATTTTCAATGCCGCGCAGCTGCAGGAGATCCTGCAGCGCCGCGCGCCGATCTACGACAAATCGGCCGACGGCCACTACAATCTGATCTCGGCGCTGCATAAATCGGTGCGCGGCTCCGATCCTGATGCCGCGCTGTATTATCTCGCGCGCATGTTGGACGCCGGCGAGGACCCGCTGTTCCTGGCCCGCCGCGTTGTGCGTATGGCGGTCGAGGACATCGGGCTGGCCGATCCGCAGGCGCTCGTCGTCGCCAATGCCGCCAAGGACGCCTTCGACTTCCTCGGCCATCCCGAGGGCGAGCTCGCCATCGCCCAGGCCGTGGTCTATCTCGCCACCGCGCCGAAGTCGAACGCGGTCTACACCGCCTTCGGCACCGCGATGCAGGTCGCCAAGCAGGCCGGCTCGCTGCTGCCGCCAAAGCACATCCTCAATTCCCCGACCAAGCTGATGAAGTCGGAAGGCTACGGCTCCGGCTACGAATACGACCATGATGCGCCGGACGCCTTCTCCGGCCAGGACTACTTCCCGGAGGCCTTGGGACGTCAGACCTTCTACGACCCGCCCGAGCGGGGTTTTGAACGCGAGATCAGGAAGCGGCTGGATTACTGGGCCAAGCTGAGGAAGGAACGGGGCGGGACAGGCTAGATGCGGCCATTTCGCCGTGACGACAGCCGGCTTTTAGGGTACGCAGGCAGCCATGAGCCGCCGCATCAAGAGAACTGATCCGAAGCCCCGTTCGCGCGACGAGCGCAAGGAGGCGCGCCCGCATCAGGCGCGTAGCGCGAAGAAGGCCGGGCCGCGTCCGGGTGGCAAGCCCGGCGGTAAGCCGCCGCGCTTTGTCGGTGAGCGCGCCGAGCGGCGTCCGCCCAAAGCGGTCCAGGAAAGGCCTGCGCCTGAAAAGTCCGTCGAGGCGCTGCTGCCGACCAAGGTGCAGACCGTCACGGTCACGGCCGACGAGAACAACATGCGCGTTGACCGTTTCCTGGAAGCGCGCTTTCCCGGCCTGTCGTTCTCCCACATCCAGCGTGTCGTCCGCAAAGGCGAGCTGCGCGTCGACGGCAAGCGCGTCGACAGCAAGGACCGGCTGGAGGAGGGCCAGAGCGTCCGCATTCCGCCGCTGAAGATCGACGCGCCGAAGGCGGCAGGCCCGCTCTCGGACGCCGCACAGAAGACGCTGAAGGCGCTGAAGGAGATGACGATCTGGGAGGACGACGACGTCCTCGTGCTGAACAAGCCGGCCGGCCTTGCCGTGCAGGGCGGCTCGGGCATGACGCGGCACATCGACCAGATGCTGGAGGTGATGCGCGATGCCAAGGGCCAGAAGCCGCGCCTCGTCCACCGCATCGATCGCGAGACCTCGGGCTGTCTGCTGATCGCCAAGACGCGCTTTGCCGCCTCGCATCTGACCGGCGCGTTCCGCTCGCGCTCGGCGCGAAAGGTCTATTGGGCATTGGTGCCGGGCCTGCCGAAGCCGAAGCAGGGCCGCATCTCGACCTTCCTTGCAAAGGAGGAGGGCGAGGACGACACCATCATGCGCATCGCCCAGCATGGCGACGAGGGCGCCAGTCACGCGGTGACGTACTACGCCGTGGTCGAGACCGCCGGCAACAAGCTGACCTGGGTGTCGCTGAAGCCGGTGACGGGCCGCACCCACCAGCTGCGCGCCCACATGGCTCATATCGGCCATCCCATCGTCGGCGATCCCAAATATTTCAACATCGAGAACTGGCAGTTGCCGGGCGGCCTGCAGAACCGGCTGCATCTGCTCGCACGGCGCATCGTCATTCCGCATCCGCGCGGCGGCGTGATCGACGCCACGGCGCCGCTGCCCCCGCACATGCAACAGTCGTGGAACCTGCTCGGGCTGGATGCAACCAGATTTGATCCGATCGAGAACGCGCCTGAAGAATAGTGAGGTTGAATAGGGGCGGCAGGCGCACGACATGTCCCCCATGAGACGACTGTCGATCTGCTTTGCGCTGTTGGCCGCGCTGTTCGTGGGGCAGGCTGCCCATGCGCAATATGTCTCGCCGGACGCCGCGCGGCTCGCTCCACCGCTGCCTGCGCCGCCACCGCCACCCAAGATCGAGGTGCCCAAGGTTCCGCAATTCGACGCGCCGCTGCGCTATAATTACCAGCCGCTGCCGCGCAATCCTTCAGCGACCGCGTCACGAAGTGTCTCCACGACGGCGCGGCCGCAGGGCTGGGTCCGGCCGATCGCGGCACTTACGCGCGCATGTGTGCGAACTAGCAGCGCTCCTCGTCGTTCTGGCGGGGCAGGGACGACACGGGTAGTTTGACTGACGATAGGATCGGAAAGATCGACATGCGCGAATTGTTCGAAGAAGCAGCAAGGCAGCCCGCGCCGGATCCCCGGGAATCGGCGCGCGCGTCCGCGCGCACGCCGCTGCGCAAGCGCTTCTACAAGGAGGCCGGCGTCGTCGATGCCGAGGGCGGCTTCGCCATCACTCTCGACGGCAAGCCGATCCGTACGCCCTCCGGCCGCCAATTGGTGATCCCGACGCGCGCGCTCGCAGATAGCGTCGCCGCGGAATGGGCTGCCCAAGGCGAGGCGATCGATCCCGTGACCATGCCGTTGACGCGCATCGCCAACAGCGTGGTCGAGGGCGTTATCGACCGCGTCGAGCTCGTCAGCGACGACCTCGCCAAATATTTCGAGTCTGACCTGCTGTTCTATCGTGCCGGCCATCCTGAGGGACTGGTCGCCCGGGAGGCCGCGCATTGGGATCCTGTGCTGTCCTGGGCGGCGCAGACGCTGGGTGCGCATTTCATCCTGTCCGAAGGCGTCATGCACGTGAAGCAGCCGGACGAGGCGGTGAAGGCCGCACGGGCCGCGCTGCCCGGCGCCCCCTGGTCGGTCGCGGCGCTCCACATGGTGACCACCCTGACCGGATCGGCGCTGCTCGCGCTGGCGCTGGACCAGGGCGTGCGCGATGCCGACCAGGTCTGGGCCGCCGCCCATGTCGACGAGGACTGGAACGTGGAGCAATGGGGCGTGGACGAGGAGGCGGCCGCCCGCCGCGTCGCCCGCCTGAAGGATTTCCAGGCCGCTGTGACGGTTCTGGCGGCGGTGAAGCAGCCGGCCATCTGAGGTCCTTAACGAGAGGTTTACGAGGCGGCGGTTACGGTAGCCGGCATTCCCTTAGGGCTGCCGAATGCCGACGCCGGTCACCCCAATCGCTCCCGTCAACGCCGCCAGCCGCCCGGCTGATGCGGCGACGCCGGATCTCGTGCTGCAAGCCGGCAGTGTGGTCGATGCCAGGGTGGTCAGCGTGCTCGCCGACAATCTGGTGCGGATCGCGATTGCCAACCTGGCGATGGACGTGATGTCTGAGGTGGCTCTGACGCCAGGGCAGAATCTTCAGCTCGCGGTCTCGCAGAGCAACGGCACCATTCGCCTTGCAGTCATGGGCGGGGCGGGCGAGGCGGTGGGAGATCAGGTCACGCTGACGCCGCGGGCGGCCTCGCTGGTGGACAGCCCGCCGCTGGCGCCGTCGGTGGCCACGGCACGGAACACCCTCACTCCGTCCGAGCAGGTTGCCGTCGCAACGGCCTCTGCCGGGGCCGTGACCAAACAGGGCAGCCAGGCGCCGCTGTTCGCCAATCTGACCTCCGTCGTGACAAGCAGCAATCTGCCGGCAGGGCTGAAGCAGGCGGTGCTCGACGTGCTGGCGCAGCAGATGCCGCTCAACACCGCCCTCGACGGCGGCGATATCGAATCTGCGTTCCAGAAGTCCGGACTGTTTCTCGAGGCCTCACTGGCCGCGGGCACGACGCCGTCCTCCGGCGCGATCCCGGACTTGAAGGCCGCTCTGCTGGTGTTGCGCCAGACCCTGGCATCGACCTCCGGTGCGCCGCAGGCAACTGCGCAAGCCGTGGCGCTGCCGGCGAGTGCTGCGGCAACGACGCAGACCGCAGCCTCCGCGCCGGCGGGCGAAACGGCACAAGCGGCGTTGCTCGCCCAACCGACGCAAGCGTCGCGCGGTGCGCTTGCTGCCGCCGTGCTGGCCGATGTGGCGGGCAACAATCCGCAAGCCCCGGTGTCGCGCACCATATCTGCCGGCCTTGCCGCGAGCCTGCTGCAGGAGGTCACGGAAAACCTGCCGCGCTTGACCGGCAACGTGCCGGGTTCCAACAAGTCCGTGCCGGACGCCCATGCCTTCGAGGCGGCCGCACACCCGACACCTCCGCCGGTCCGCGGTGCGCTGCCGGCGCCTCAGTTCGTCGCCGCGCCATCGCTCGCGCCGGACACGCCGCTGGCTGCGACCGTGCATCGTCTGCTCGACGACACCGATGCCGCGATCGCGCGGCAAACGCTGTTGCAGATTGCCTCGCTCCCCGATCGCACCGACGCCGGCGGCCACCGCATCGATCCGGCCGGGCCGCAGTGGAATTTCGAAATTCCGTTCGCGACCCCGCAAGGCACCGCGATGGCGCAGTTCGAGATCTCGCGCGATGGCGGCAATGAGTCCGCCGATGCCGCCAAGCGCGCCTGGCGCGCGCGCTTTTCGCTCAATGTCGAACCCGCCGGACCCGTGCACGCGCTGATCACGCTGAACGGCGACAAGACCTTCGTTCGGATGTGGGCGGAGCGGCCGGCCACGGCGCAGCAGCTCCGCGCCGGCATCGGTGAGCTCAGCCAGGCCTTGACGAAGGCCGAGCTCAAGCCTGGTGACATCGTGGTCCGCGACGGCACGCCGCCGCCACCGGCGCCGGCCCGTGCCGGCCACTTCCTGGATCGCGCCACATGAGCGATCCCTCCAAGCTCGCGATCGCGCTGCATTACGAGAAGGGATCCGGCGCGCCCGTCGTCGTCGCCAAGGGCAAGGGCACGATCGGCGAGAAGATCGTCGAGATCGCCAAGGCCCACGACATTCCGATCGAGGAGAACGAGGTCCTGGCCGGCGCGCTGTCGAAGGTCGAGCTCGGCGACGAGATCCCGCCGGATCTCTACAAGGCCGTCGCCGAGGTGCTGGTGTTCGTGCTGCGGCTGTCGGGCCGGGGGCGCTGAGCGCTGTCATCGTTTGACCAGATATCGGCGGCATTGTAGCCGTCGCTTTCATCGTTTAACGGACACCGCCCTTGCTCACCCGCCGTTCCACCCTCGGCCTCCTCGCCGCAACCGCGATCCTGCCTCGAGGCGCGCGCGCCCATGTCGCGCCGCCGCGTAATGAGATCCGCGATAGTCTCGCAAAGCGCTTCGCCGACCTCGGCACGTCGGGCACCTTCGTCGGCTACAAGGTCGAGGACTATCTGATCGTCGCCAGCGACAACGAGCGCTCGGGCGAGGGCAAGTTGCCGGCTTCCACCTTCAAAATACCGAACTCGCTGATTGCGCTCGAGACCGGTGTCGTCACTGACCCCGACAAGGACGTGTTTGCCTGGGACGGCGTCAAGCGCCCGATCGAGGCCTGGAACAAGGATCACACGCTGCGCAGCGCGATTCTCGTGAGCGCGGTGCCGGTCTATCAGGAGATCGCTCGCCGCATCGGCGAGGTGCGCATGCAGCAATATGTCGACGCGTTCGACTACGGCAATCGCGACATCGGCGGCGGCATCGACCAGTTCTGGCTCACCGGGGCCTTGCGCATCGATCCGGTCGAGCAAGTCGATTTCGTCGACCGGCTGCGCCGCCGCGCGCTGCCGATCTCCAAGCGCAGCCAGGATCTCGTTGCCGATATCCTGCCGGCGACGAAGGTCGGCGACGCCGTCATTCGCGCCAAGTCCGGTCTCCTGGGCGCCGAGCGCGGCGAGCCGTCGCTCGGTTGGATGGTCGGCTGGGCCGAGAAGGGCGAGGCGCATACCGTGTTCGCGCTCAACATGGATTGCAAGGAGCCGCGCCACATCGAGGCTCGCATGACGCTGACCCAAGCCTGCCTTGCCGAGATCGGCGCGCTCTAGCGCGACCGTGAGGTTTAGAAGCAACCTGTTCGCAAACGGTCAATTTAATGCGTGCGGTTGCACGTCAAGCCGGCACCTGAACCTCGGTCGTCGCAATCAGACGCCAATCGGCGAGCGCGGCAAAGCGGTGGGGTTCGGCCTCACGCCGGTAATCGGAGCTCGAGACGATGGCTCGAAAGGTCGCGAAGTCCGGGTAGCGAACGATTGCGGCGTCGTGCCAGGCTTCGCCTTGCGCTGCCACCAGCAGAGCTCCGACGGAGCCAAGCCAAGTCGGCGTGACCCCCAGCGGAAGCGCGACCTTGCGAAATGCGGGGACATAGCGCGCGTAATAGGCTTCGCGGCCGCTACAGGCCGCAAGCTCGGATTTGTCCGGGTACAAGGCCTCATCCCGATAGCGCAGCAGATTGAGCATGAAGATGGGTTGATCGCCGGGCAGGCCCGAGCCTGCCATTTCGAGTGAGGCATTGTCGATATCGACGAACATTGTTCTCTCCGGTCGTGGGTTCTTGCTGCGAGCTGATATCGCTTCAGACGCCCGGCGGTGTAGTGGCTTCGATGTCACGGCTATGGTGACGCCGTGGCAACACCACGCAGCACCTGTTTCGGTCGCCGGGCGGCGTTCAGGTGCGGTCAGGCTTTGCCTGCAGCACGCGGTCGATCGCGAAGCCGCCGATCTCGCTCATGGCCTGCGAGATCGGATCGCCACGCCGGGCAAAGCCGTTCGAGAGATAATCGAATTGCGTTCGCGCCAGCCGCAGCACCTCGATCGGCACCGAGACCGCGGTCTCGTTGAAGCTGTCGACGGAGGCGCGCAAGCTGTCGAGCTCCGTCGTGAGCTTGCCGATATGTCTCTCGGCATGCTGCATCAGCTCGAGCAGCTTGCCGCGTTCGGCATCGAAGGCGGAGCGCTCGGCTGCGGTCGCGGCGGTGAGCTCGGCGACCTGTGCCCGCAGCGCCGCGATCTGGCCGGCCATGGCGTCGGAGGCGAGTTCGGCGGACTCGCGCATCTCGGCGTTGCGCGTGCTCTCTTCCTGCGCCTGATGATAGAGCCGCTCGGCCGACATCGCCCGCTGGCTCAGCGTCTCGATCATGTTGGCTGCGCGCAGCAGCATCTCGCCGTTCCGCCCCGACACCATGCCGGCCATGCGGCGCAGGAAGTCGATCGTTTCGGACGCTGGGTTCGGCGGCAAGGGGACGACCGTCGCGGACATCTCGGTGATGCCAGTAGGTAGATGCTGGAGCCAGGGATCACCGCCGTACCGACTGGGCTCACGCAACATTCGGCGCCTGACCTGACTCGGAGCAAGCCTGAATCGGTCGGCCCGGTCAACCGGCCGGGCTGCCAAATTTGAGGTCAGGAGTCCTTCTGCCGCCCGATCCGCCCCAGGTGTGTGAAGCCGAATCCGGCGGAATATTTCAGGCCGTAGCCGAGCGCCCGGTCGATGCCGATATGGGCAAGCCAGATCAGGGCGATGGAGAGGGTGAGGGGCGAGGCGAGGGCGAAGCCCAGCGTCAGCAGCGCCACCGGTGCCATGTAGCTGTGCGCGGCGTTGTAGACTATCGCGCCGAACCTGGCGTCGGACAGGTAGGCCAGGAAGCTCAGATCGGGCACGAAGAACAGCAGGGCAAACACCAGCCACGACCCGTCCCAGGCCGCATAGAGCGTCACCATCCCTGCAAACAGGGTCAGGCCCTCCAGCCGCAGCAGGATGTTGACGCCGCCTGTCGCAGCGCCCGTCTCGGCTGTTCCTTCGCTCACGCTCGCCTCCTGGGCAAAACTTTGTAATTCCTTGCGCTTTCCCGCTACGGCAGGGCAGCCCTGCGACGGCGAAAGCGGCTTTCCGGGCCGCAAAATGCCGTGTTAGAACCCGCCCATCACTTAAGAACTGGCGGGAGCAAATGAAACACATCCTGGACGCCCTTGAAGATCGTCGCGCCGGCGCAAAGCTCGGCGGCGGGGAGAAGCGCATCGAGGCGCAGCACGCCCGCGGCAAGCTGACGGCGCGCGAGCGCATCGAGCTTCTGCTCGACAAGGGATCGTTCGAGGAGTTCGACATGTTCGTCGAGCACCGCTCCACCGAGTTCGGCATGGAGAAGACCAAGGTGCCCGGCGACGGTGTCGTCACCGGCTGGGGCACCGTCAACGGCCGCAAGACTTTTGTCTTCGCCAAGGACTTCACCGTGTTCGGCGGCTCGCTGTCGGAGACGCACGCGCTCAAGATCACCAAGTTGCAGGACATGGCGATGAAGGCGAGGGCGCCCATCATCGGCCTCTATGACGCCGGCGGTGCCCGCATCCAGGAAGGCGTCGCGGCGCTCGCCGGCTATTCCTACGTGTTCCGCCGCAACGTGCTCGCCTCGGGCGTGATCCCGCAGATCTCCGTGATCATGGGCCCCTGCGCCGGCGGCGACGTCTATTCGCCGGCGATGACCGACTTCATCTTCATGGTGAAGAACACCAGCTACATGTTCGTCACCGGGCCAGACGTCGTGAAGACCGTGACCAACGAGGTCGTCACCGCCGAGGAGCTCGGCGGCGCCTCGGTGCACGCGACGCGCTCCTCGATCGCCGACGGCGCCTTCGAGAACGACGTCGAGACGCTGTTGCAGATGCGTCGCCTGATCGACTTCCTGCCCTCCAACAACACCGACGGCGTGCCGGAATGGCCGAGCTTCGACGACATCGAGCGGGTCGACATGTCGCTCGACACGCTGATCCCCGACAATCCGAACAAGCCCTACGACATGAAGGAGCTGATCCTGAAGGTCGTGGACGAGGGCGACTTCTTCGAGATTGCGGAAGCCTTCGCCAAGAACATCGTCACCGGCTTTGGCCGCATTGCTGGCCGCACCGTCGGCTTCGTCGCCAACCAGCCGATGGTGCTGGCCGGCGTGCTCGACAGCGACGCCTCACGCAAAGCGGCGCGCTTTGTTCGTTTTTGTGATGCCTTCAACATACCGATCGTCACCTTCGTCGACGTGCCGGGATTCCTGCCCGGCACCGCGCAGGAATATGGCGGCCTGATCAAGCACGGCGCCAAGCTTTTGTTCGCCTACTCGCAATGCACCGTGCCGCTCGTCACCATCATCACCCGCAAGGCCTATGGCGGCGCCTTCGACGTCATGGCCTCCAAAGAAATTGGCGCCGACATGAACTACGCCTGGCCGACGGCCCAGATCGCGGTAATGGGCGCCAAGGGCGCGGTCGAGATCATCTTCCGCAGCGACATCGGCGACCCCGACAAGATCGCCGCCCGCACCAAGGAATACGAAGACCGCTTCCTGTCCCCGTTCATCGCCGCCGAGCGCGGCTATATCGATGACGTCATCATGCCGCACTCGACCCGGAAGCGCATCGCGCGGGCGCTTGCGATGCTGAAGGACAAGAAGACGGAAATGCCGGCGAAGAAGCACGACAATTTGCCGTTGTGAGGGTGGAGACGTCGGTGGCAATCTGGCGTCGACGATCAAGATCGTGGCGGAACGCCAACGGATGGTGCGCCCTGATATTGGGCGTGTTGTCCGCAGTCCTGGCGATGGGCATATCGTGCTTCGCACAAGACAGCGAGTTGACCGTTACGGTCCGAACGCCAGAAGAGACCGTTATCGAAGGTTACGCCGACGCCGACAATAGCTGCGCGCCGGTCGAGCTTCCCCGGCTCTTGCTCATGAAGTCACCAGAGCATGGGTTCGTCTGTTACCGTGTTGAGGACTTCGAGGTGGCGGGCGACTCTGGAACGGATCGAGCTTGTATTGGACGCTGGGTTCGCGGCATAAGCGTTTTCTACATGGCTCGACCTGGTTACAGCGGGCCCGATAGCCTACGATACGAAGCGATCACCGATCATAGGCGGGACCGAGTGGATGTTCGCGTGAGGGTGTTGCCAAGCTCTGCAAACGATTCTCACGCACCGGCCGTGGCTGGGAATTCTTCGGGCGAGCCAGCTATGTCGATTGGGCCTATCCCTACTTGCGTTGCGCCGGTGTCCTAGACACCTGAAGTCATTGTCCCCCGATTTGCTCGCTCACAGATCTCATGACCGAAGACGATCCGACCGACGAAATCTCCGACATCGAAGATCGGATCGAGCGGTTAGCCGAGATCGCTGAGCGCTGCCGGAAGTACATCCTGGCGTCCAAGATCGCGATCGGCGGCGGGGCGGCGCTGCTGCTCGTGACGATCCTCGGTGTGTTCGGATTCGGTCAGACCGCAGCGCTTGGATCAATCGCCCTGGTGCTGGGCGGGATCGTCTCGCTCGGCTCGAACGTCTCGACGCTGCGGCAGACGGAGGAGGCCATCGGTGCTGCGGAGGCGCGGCGGGCGGCGTTGATCGGCAGCATCGATCTGCGCCTCGTCGCCGATGCACCGCTGAAGCTGATGTGAGGTGTAGGGTGGATTGGGAAGCGTAATCCACGAAGGTATGCGTCATCGGATGGAGAAGTGGCGGATTACGCTATCGCTAATCCGCCCTACGCATCAGACGCCTCCAGCGCCCAGCAAGCCTCACGCGGCCTGCTTGACTGTCAGCTCCGACAATTCGGCGCGGCATTCGGCGGCGTAGGCCTGGAGCCGATCGGCGGTCTGCCGGTCGAGGATGGCTTTGGCCAGCCGCTCGGCGCGGGCGATCTGTCGCTTGAGATATTCGATGCGGACCATGGGTCACCTGTCGAATTGAATCGTTCCACTGCCGGCGACTCTATGCCAGCCGCAGGATCCATTATGTGAGGCACATCACGCCCCGCGCGCCTGATCCGCCGCAGCGAAATGCGCCAGCTGGTCGGCGTGGGCTTTGGCAAACGCCGGACGTCCGGTCGCGCGCGCGACGTAGGCGCGGCAGGCAGGACTGTCCGCCAGCCCGTTGAAACCATCGACGACGCGCAGCACGTCCGCCATCAGGATGTCGGCGACGGAGAAGGAGCCCACCAGCCATTCGCGGCTGCCCAGCACCGGCTCGAGATGCTTGAGCCGAAGTTTGAGGAAGTCGTCCACGAATTTCCATGCTGCCGTGTCGGTCGGATGTCCCATGAATTTCGACATGCCCCAGGGAAGGCTGGCCATCTCCACCGAATTGAGCGCCGCGAACACCCATTCGGTCGCTTCAGCACGGCCGCGCGGGTCTTTTGGCATCAGCCTCTCGCTGAGGCCGCCGAGATGCAGCAGGATCGCGCCGGTCTCGAAGATCGAGAGCTCGCCATCAGTCAGCCACGGCACCTGGCCGAACGGCTGGTGGGCGAAGTGCGCAGGCCCGCGGTTGTCGAATGGCACGCTGGCGACGCGATAGGGCAAGGCGGCTTCTTCGAGGGCCCAGCGCACACGGAAGTCGCGTACGAAGCCTCGCGGCGCTGCGGGAACCCAATCGAAGGTGGTCAGGGTGAGGTCGGCCATTTGCTGTCTCCGTGTGCCGGTTCAATGCAAAGGACGAACGAAGGGAGCCCATTCCGACACCGGCGGCGACTCTTTTTGTCGCAGGCGACGGAAAGCGGTTAGTCTTGTTCAAACAACAGGAGGAAATCCGATGCCAGCCGCCTTCTTCGTCGTTCGCGCCGTCGTTCCCGACGCCGAAATGCGCGCTGCTTTCGACCGTTGGTACGAGACGGAACATCTGCCCGACGCGGTGAAGGCTTTCGGCGTGAGCAAGGCGTGGCGATTCTGGAGCCTGGACGATCCCTCGCTGCACCAGGCGATGTATCAGTTTGATGACGAGGCCAATCTGAACGCGATGCTGAAAGGTGACGCGCTAAAGAAGCTCGTCGCCGATTTCAACCGCGACTGGCCTGACGTGAAGCGCTCGCGCGAGACGCTGGTGCTGGCGCAGGAGTTCGCGACGTAGCGAGATCCTGTAACCCGGATGGAGTTACGAATTCTTCATTCGGCTCGCAAGAATCTGAACGCTGGCTTCAGCTTCGGTTCATGGCGTTGCAGCGACATTCCTTCTGCATCACAAGCACGATGATCCAAGAAGGAAGAACCATGGAGCGCCGGAACTTTTTGAAACTTGCATTCGGCATTACGGCGGGAGCCGCTGCCTTTGCCGCGACTGCGCAGGCGGCGCCGCTGTCTCCGCAGCCGGTCGGTGATCCCGCTCGCATGCCGCAAGGCAATGCCGACGCTCATCCTGCGGTCACCACCAGCGAGGAAGCTGCGCAGCTCGCTCCCGAGCAGGTTCACTGGCGTGGGCGTGGCCGCCACTGGGGCTGGCACCGCCGTCATTGGCGCCGGCATCGCCGGCGCTGGCACCGTCGCCATTATTGGTAAGCTCGCGACCATTCGCGGACTCGACGGGGATCGCCGCTGGCGGTCCCCGTTTCGATTTGGGGCGTGCTCCGGTTCCGCGGCGGACAGATCTTCAGCAACAAAAATGGCCGCGCAGGCTTGCCGCGCGGCCATTTTGCAACGGGATGGAGAAGATCAGTACGGGCGGCAGCGGCCGGCGTACCAGCGGAAGCCGTAGGGGCACACGCGCGCACGCGGCACGACGACGACTGGCGCCGGGGCGACTACCACAGGGGCGGGCCGCACGACCACCGCGCCACGCATCGGGCGGCACTGACCATAGGGGCCGCGATAAAACCCTCGGCCGCAGCCCTCGGCGGCGCTGGCCGCCTCGCTGAAACCGACGACGGCCGCGCTGGCGAGCATGACGGCGGCTAACAGGTATTTCATTTTTGATCTTCCTTCTTGTCCTTTGGGGGCAGGCTTCGGGGGATGGCGCTTGTGGCGCACAATGAATCAAGAGACACGATTCGACACGTTAAATCTCGGACGTGCCGACACGTCGCGATCCAAACCTGCCAATCATGACCTGAATGCGGCATGAACGTTCCCCGCCTTTGGCCTCGGACGACACGCAGCTGTCGCTAGCGGCCGAGAAAGCCCAGCACCAGTTCCTTGTACGTCTCCGGTGCCTCAAGGAAGACGAGATGGCCCGTGTCGGGGATCACCTCGGCCCGCGCGTTCGGCATCTTCGCGGCGAGCTGCTTCGCAAGCTCTGCGTTCTGCCCCATCTTGGCCCGCAGCGCTTCCGGCGCGAGCGGCCGGCCCGGTGCGTTGTGGTCGTCCGCGCCCATGATGAACAGCGTCGGTGTCGCGATCAGCGGGATCTCGTGCGCCACCGGCTCGCGATAGATCATCTGGCCGGAAGAGACGAAGGCGCGCAGCCAGCGCGGATAGTCCGGGCTGCCCTTGATGTTGAAGCGGGCCTCGATGAACGGCGTGATCGCCTCGGCCGGCAGCTTGATTGCGTAATTGGTCTGGAGCTGCTTGCGATAGCCGTCGGCGGTGAGCTTGTCCTCGGTCTCGATCATCCTCTCGGTCGGCGTCGGCGGCACGTAGAGGCGGTAGTCCTCGAGCCCGATCGGCGCGGTCAGCACCAGATGGACAAGACGGTCCGGATAGGCGCGGGCGATGCGCACCCCTAACATGCCGCCGAGCGAATGCGCGACGATCTCGGTCTTGTCGATCTTGAGGTGATCGAGCAGCGCAATGGTGTTGCGCGCCAGATTGTCGAAATGCAGCTCGCCCGCCGGTTTGGAAGACTTGCCGAAGCCGACCTGGTCCGGCACCACGACGCGATAACCGGCCTCGCTCAGCATCTTGATGACAGGCGCCCAATAGCTCGACGGAAAATTGCGCCCGTGCAGCAGCACGACTGTGCGGCCGTTCGGCCGTGCCGCGGCGACATCCATATAGGCCATGCTGAGCTGCTCGCCGTCGTTGACGACGGGGAGCAAGTGCACGGGGTAGGGATAGGCAAAGCCTTCGAGCGCGATGCCATAGGGTTCGCGGGGCGCGGCATCGGCGGCGTGGGTCGCTGTGAGTTGGGACGTAAGAAGGGCGGCAGCGAGCGCGGCCAGGAAGATGCGGTTCATCACGGTCTCCGTCATGCCCGGGCTTGTCCCGGGCATCCACGTGCCAGCCGCAGTAAAGACGTGGATGGCCGGGTCAAGCCCGGCCATGACGAGAGTGCGCATTCACACGCAAACGTGTGATTTCACGCAGCCTGTGTGATCAGTCCTTCCCACCGCCGAACAGCGCAGCGAACTGCTTCTCGCCGGTACGGGTGAAATTCACGACGCGGCTGCCGGGCGTGGGATCGCGCGCGGCCCATTTCAGCTCGGCGAAGCGTTGCATCATGGCCGCGCCCAACGTGCCGGCGAGGTGGTGCCTCCGCTCGCTCCAGTCGAGGCAGGCCTTGCACACCGGGCGGCGCGGATGGCTGAGCATGTCGGGCGAGATCTGCAAGTGCTTGGCGAGAAAGCGCTCGCCCTCCGCCGTCAGCTCGATCTCCTGCTTCCTCTGCCTGACCAGATGCCGTTCGCGCAAGGAGTCCAGCATCTGCACCCCGAGATCGCCGGCGAGATGGTCGTAGCAGATCCGCGCGCGCCGCAGCGCCGGATCCTTCGGCCCGGTGCGCACGCGCATATGGCCGGTCCGCGCGGCAAGGCCGGCGAGCCCCTCGAGCACGCCGGCGACGTCGTCGTCGGTGAGGCGGTAATAGCGGTGGCGGCCCTGTTTCTCCGGCTCGATCAGGCCGCCGGCCTCGAGCTTCGACAGATGCGAGCTCGCGGTCTGCGGCGTAATGCCGGCCTCCTGAGCCAGCTCGCTCGCCGTGAGCGCACGGCCGTTCATCAGCGCCGTGAGCATGTTGGCGCGGGCGGGGTCGCCGACCAGCGAGGCGACCATGGCGATGTCGGGCCCTGATTTCATGCTTCGATGGTAACCGAAGCGTTGGTGTCGGGCAAGGGCGTAGCGTGTCACAACGAACACGTCATTGCGAGCAGCGCAGCCGTAAGGTTGGGCAAAGGAGCGCAGCGACGTGCCCACCAATCGTCGTTGCTGACAAGGGACGTGGGCACGCTTCGCTTTGCCCACCCTACGAGACTTTGCTTGCTGCAACGATCAATCAGGAGCCCATCATGTCCGTCACCGTCTTCATCCGCTACCAGCTCGATCCCTTCAAGCGCGCGCAGTTCGAGGAATATGCGAAGCGCTGGCTCACCATCATCCCGAGATGTGGCGGCGAGTTGATCGGCTACTTCATGCCGCATGAGGGCACCAACAACATCGCCTCCGCCCTGATCTCGTTCGAGAGCCTGGCCGCCTATGAAGCCTATCGCAAACGGCTGCGCGCCGATCTCGACGGCATGGCAAACTTCAACTTTGCGGAGGCGGAGAAATTCATCCTCGCCGAGGAACGCACCTTCCTGCGCAAGGTGGTATTGTAGGTCCGCGCCAGCATGATCCGGAAAAGTGCAGTGCGGTTTTCCGAAGGAGATCATGCTCAAATGAGAGGAGACGCCCATGATCGCCGTGATCTTCGAGGTCTGGCCCAAGCCGGAACATCGCCAGGACTATTTCGATCTCGCGGCCGATCTGAGGCCGCTGCTGCAGACCATCGACGGCTTCATCTCGGTCGAGCGCTTCGAGAGCCTGACCGAGAAGGGCAAGATCCTGTCGGTGTCGTTCTGGCGCGATGAGGCGGCAGTCGCCGCCTGGCGCAACACCATGGAGCATCGCCGCACCCAGGCCAGGGGCCGTGCAAAAATCTTCGCAGATTATCATCTGCGCATCGCCAGCGTGATTCGGGACTATGGCATGACCGACCGCGAGCAGGCCCCGAAGGACAGCCGCGCGGTGCACGACGCGCACTAGCGGACTCGAGAACGCGCGCCTATCTCTGCGCGGCCAACAAGGGAGAGAAACATGCATGTGACGACCGCTGACAAGCGCGCGACGTTCAGGAAGATGCACGAGAGCGGCTGCTTCATCCTGCCCAATCCGGTCGATGTCGGCAGCGCGAAAGCCTTGCAGCATCTCGGTTTCAAGGCGATCGCGTCATCGAGCGCGGGCTTTGCCTGGACCATCGGCAAGGCCGACAATCACGTCACCGTCGAGGACGTCTGTCAGCATCTGGCAGCATTGAGCTCGGCTGTCGACATCCCCGTGAACGCCGATTTCGAGGGTGGCTTTGCGGTCGAGCCCGACAAGGTCGCGGACAATGTCGAGCGCGGTGTGCGCACCGGCGTCGCAGGCCTGTCGATCGAGGATTCCACCGGCGACAAGGACAAGCCGCTCTACGACCACGTGCTCGCGGTCGAGCGTATCAAGGCCTCGCGCAAGGCGATCGGCGACAGCGGCACGCTGCTGGTCGGCCGCTGCGAGGCCTATCTGTGGGGCGTGACCGATCTCAAGCTCGTCATCGACCGGCTCACCGCCTATGCCGATGCCGGCGCCGACTGCCTCTATGCGCCGGGTCTGAAGAGCCGCGAGGACATCGCCGCGGTGGTGAAGGCTGTCGCACCGAAGCCGTTCAATCTTCTGATCGGCGGCTCCGGCCTGTCGTTGCAGGAAGCGCAGGATCTCGGCGTGCGCCGCATCAGCGTCGGCGGCTCGCTCGCCCGCGCCGCCTGGGGCGGCTTCATGCGCGCGGCCAAGGAGATGGCGGAGAAGGGGACCTTCACCGAGCTCGGCGGCGGCTATCCCGGCGGCGAGCTCAACAAGATGTTCGACTAGAGCATGATTCGGAAAAGTGCGTAGCTGTTTTCCGAAAAGATCATGCTCAAACAATAACCTAAAGCGCGATGACGATTCATCCTAATCGCATCGCGCTTTAGCCAGACGAAAGCGGCGGGATGTTGCATCCCGCCGCTCTCGCGCATTACTACGAAATGTTACTTCGCGCCCTCGGACGGAGCTGGCGTCGTCGGGGCCGGCCTGTTCGGCGCTGCGCCCGTGGTCACGCCCGGCTCGGTGTTGCTGCGCGGCGTCACGTCACGCATGCCGGGAGGCGCGGCCGGATTGGTCGGCTGCGTCTGCGCCGTCTGCGAGGCCGAGGTGTTGCTGGCCTCGTTGGTGGTGCTGGAATTGTTCAAGCCGTAGAACACTGCGCCCAGCACCAGGGCGACAGCGACCGCGAACATCGCGATCTTGCCGCTGGAGGCGGGGCCTTCCCCGAGCTCGGGATCGGCCTGCAGGTCGGCATCCCGGCGCGCCGCGCGAGAGTACTCATCGTCGGCGAGGTTCGGGCGGTACGGATCGTTGGGAAAACGGTCGTCTGCCATCGATTGGTCTCCTCGGTTATGACCCCGGGACAACCCTCAGGTGCGAGATTCTGTTCCGCCGCCTTGATGCTTTCGTCGCATGTTGCCTCGGTGCGGGGAATCGGGAACCGTTCCATGGGAACCCGCGCCTGAAGGGTCACGGGGGAGGGAACTCGCGATGTGGAGTCTGCCGCCTACGGATAGCGTGCTGCATTTCCTGTCGCTGGCCGCGGTGGCGGCGCAGGGCATGACGGCTGCGCTCGCTGCCGGACGCCGCAGCATGGATTGGCTGGGCGTCTGCTTCCTCGGCTGCATCACCGCGCTCGGCGGCGGCACGTTGCGCGATCTCTTCCTCGGACATTATCCGCTGGCCTGGGTGCAGAACCCGATCTATCTCGCGCTCGCCGGCGGCGCCGCCTTCCTCACCATCCTGTTTGCGCGTGTCGTGCACCGGCTGAAGGTCGCCTTCATCGTGCTCGATGCCATCGGTCTCGTCGTTTTCACCATGACCGGCTGCGACGTGGCCTGGCAGATGGGTGCCTCGCTGCCGATCGTCATCGTCTCGGGCATGGTGACGGGCTGCGCCGGCGGCGTGCTGCGCGACGTGCTCTGCAACGACGTGCCGCTGCTGTTTCGCTCCGAGCTCTATGCCAGCGTCTCGGTGGTGACGGGACTGTTCTATGCGACCGCGTTCGGTCTCAAGCTCAACGCTGAGCTCTGGACCATCCTGACCTTCGTCGTCGGCATCAGCTTCCGCCTGCTTGCGGTGCGCTACAAATGGGAGATGCCGAAATTCGTGTTCACGGGGGATGAAGAGCGGTGAGCGCTGTCGCGCGCGAATGGCGGATAGCGAATGGTTCTGGGCCATTCGCCACTCGCTATTCCCCATTCGCCTCTCGCTTCCTCGCCTTCGCCACCTGCGCCGGCGTCACCAGCAGGCCGGCATTGCCCCAGGAATTGCGGATGTAGTTCGTCACCGCGGCGATCTCGGCGTCGGACAGCTGCTTGGCGTAGGCCGGCATCTCGCCGGTGTTCGGCGCGCGCGGCGTCGTCACGGTGTGAGCGCCGTCGAGGATGATGCGCAAGGTCGAGGACGGATTGTTCGATTGCAGCAGCGCATTGCCCGGCAGCGGCGGATAGATCCGTGGCGCTCCCGTGCCGTCGGCCTCGTGGCAGGCGATGCAGAGCTTTGCGTAGACCGCCTGGCCGACCTTCATCTCGGCTGCGTCCGGCGGCGTCACGATGGTCTCGCGCCGGGCCGGCGGCAGGCTCTTCAGATAGGTCGCGATCGCGCGCACGTCGGCATCGCTCATCTTCGAGGTCGAGTTGACGACGACCTCCGCCATCGGCCCGCCGGCGTGGCTTTTGGCATTGCGCCCGGTTTGCAGGTACTCCGTGATATCAGCCTCGCTCCAGGATTTCAGCCCGGTGCGCGCGGCGCCATCGAGCCGCGGTGCGAACCAGCCGCCGATCTCGTTGCCGGACAGCGCCTGTGCATCGCGGTCGGCGCCGAAATAATTCTTGGGCGTGTGGCAGGCGCCGCAATGGCCGAGCCCGGTGACGAGGTAGCCGCCTCTGTTCCAGGCCGCGCTCCTGGTCTGGTCCGGCTCGAACAGGCCGGGCTTGAAATACATCGCGTTCCAAAGCCGCATCAGGCCGCGATAGCCGAACGGCCAGCGCAGCTCCGGCGGTTTGTTGCGGCTGGTGACGGGCGCCAGCGTGCCGAGATAGGCGCGGATCGCCAGCGTGTCGTCCTTCGTCATCTTCGTGAAGTAGGGGTAGGGAAACGCCGGGTAATAGTTCGAGCCGTCGGGCGCGACGCCGGTGCGCAAGGCGCGGGTGAAATCGGCATCCGTCCAGGTGCCGATGCCGGTCTCACGGTCCGGCGTCAGGTTCGGCGCATAGATCGCGCCAAAGGGCGTGTCGATGCGCTTGCCCCCCGCGAACGGTTTGGCCGGATCGGCAGTGTGGCAGCCCGCACAGTCGCCGGCCTCGGCCAGCGCCTTGCCATAGGCGATCAGCTCGGGCGATGGTCCGGCGGCGCCGGCCGCGCTTGTGACCGTACTTGCAACCGCACTGCACAACGCCAGGCCCACAAGCGCCAGCCCCGTCAGAATCGTCCGCATCGACAGCCTCTCCTGCGACCCATCAACCCTACCCGCGTGAAGGGAGGCGTCGATTCATTTCGCAACGATGGGGGTATGGTGACACAAACTGAAAATCGCCAACGTGTTTCAGGCCACGAAATTGCGATTTTTACCCGAGGCCTCCTTTGGTCCAATTTTGTGATGCGGAGCATGAAATATCCGACATAGAGTGGCGGAGGTGGTCGGCGCGCCCTAGCTAAAAAGAACGGGCAGGCAACGACTTAAGTCAGCAAGACCTGAACAGGGCGCAAGCGAGGACAGCATGGGCATCAACCAGGGTCCGATCAGTCTCGATCAAAAGTACACCCAGCAGACCGGACACGTCTTCACCACGGGCATCCAGGCCCTGGTCCGCTTGCCGATGGCCCAGATTCGGCGCGACCGCGCCAACGGCCTCAACACCGCAGGCTTCATCTCCGGCTATCGCGGCTCGCCGCTCGGCGGCTACGACCAGCAGCTCTTCGCCGCCCGCAAGCATCTCGAGCAGTACAACATCAAGTTCCAGCCCGGGGTGAACGAGGACCTCGCCGCGACAGCGGTGTGGGGCTCGCAGCAGCTCAACCTCTCGCCCGGCGCCAAATACGACGGCGTGGTCGGCATCTGGTACGGCAAGGGCCCGGGCGTCGACCGCTGCGGCGACGTGTTCCGTCACGGCAACGCCGCGGGCTCGGCCAAGAACGGCGGCGTGCTCTGCCTTGCCGGCGACGACCACGGTGCGAAATCCTCCACCGTCCCGCATCAGTCCGACCATGCCTTCATGTCGGCGCTGATGCCGTATCTCTATCCCTCGAGCATCCACGAGATGATCGAGATGGGCCTGCTCGGCATCGCGATGTCGCGCTATTCCGGCTGCTGGGTCGGCATGAAGGTGATCACGGAGACGGTGGAGACCACCGCCGAGATCGACCTCACCGACGAGATGAAGCCCTTCATCATCCCCACCGATTTCGAGCTGCCCCCCGGCGGCCTCAACCTGCGCTGGCCCGACGACCGCTTCGAGCAGGACCGCCGCCTGCAGGACTACAAGGGCTTTGCCGCCATCGCCTTTGCGCGCGCCAACAAGGTCAATCGCGTCACCATGGATTCGCCGAACGCCCGCTTCGGCATCATGGCCTCGGGCAAGAGCTACGAGGACGTGCGCCAGGCGCTGCGCGAGCTCGGCATCACCGAGGAGGTCGCCGCTCGAATCGGCCTTCGCCTCTACAAGATCGGCATGCCCTGGCCGCTCGAGCCGGAGGGCGTGCATGAATTCGCGGTCGGACTGGAAGAGATCTTCATCGTCGAGGAGCGGCGCGAGATCGTCGAGAACCAGGTCAAGCAGGTGTTGTTCAACTGGCGCGACGACGTGCGCCCGCGCATCGTCGGCAAGATGGACGAGCACGACAAGCGCTTCCTGACCTTCGCCGCCGAGCTCACCGTCGCTTCGCTCGCGACCTCGCTGACCGAGCGTCTGCTTCGACTTGATCTCAACCCCGAGATCGCTTCGATGCTCCGCGCCAAGGCCGACTGGTTCAACGGCCGCCAGGCGACCCAGATGCAGGCGGTCGCCCCTGTGTCCCGAACCCCGTATTTCTGCTCCGGCTGCCCCCACAACACCTCGACGAAAGTCCCCGAAGGCAGCCGCGCGCTTGCCGGCATCGGCTGCCACTTCATGGCGCTGTGGATGGACCGCTCGACCGAGACGTTCACGCATATGGGCGGCGAGGGCGTGCCTTGGGTCGGCATCGCGCCTTTCACCAACGAGAACCACATCTTCGCCAATCTCGGCGACGGCACCTACTTCCACTCCGGCATTCTCGCCATCCGCCAGGCGATCGCCTCCAAGGCCAACATCACCTACAAGATCCTCTACAACGACGCGGTGGCCATGACCGGCGGCCAGCGTCATGACGGCGATCTCTCGCCGCAACAGATCACCCAGCAGCTTTACGCCGAAGGCATCCGCGAGCTCTATCTGGTCTCGGAAAACCCCGACGCTTACCCGGCCGATACCATCGCACCGGGCGTGAAGAAGTATCACCGCGACGAGCTCGACAACGTCATGAAGATGTGCCGCGCGTTCAAGGGCACCTCGGCGATCGTGTTCGTGCAGACCTGCGCCGCCGAGAAGCGCCGCCGCCGCAAGCGCGGCCTGATGGAGGATCCGGCGCGCCGCGTCATGATCAATCCGGCCGTCTGCGAAGGCTGCGGCGATTGCTCGGTGCAGTCGAACTGCATCTCGGTCGAGCCGCTGGAGACGGAGTTCGGCCGCAAGCGCGCCATCAACCAGTCGTCCTGCAACAAGGACTATTCCTGCCTGAAGGGATTCTGTCCGTCCTTCGTCACCATCGACGGCGGCGCGCCACGCCACCGCGCGCCAGCCGAGCTCGCCGAGATCGGCGCGCTGCCCGAGCCGGCCTCACGCCCGACGCTCGACAAGCCCTACAACATTGCCGTCGGCGGCGTCGGCGGCACCGGCGTGCTCACCATCGGCGCGCTGCTCGGCATGGCCGCCCATATCGAGGGCAAGGCCTCGATGATCCTCGACATGTCGGGCCTCGCGCAAAAGGGCGGGGCGGTGCTCAGCCATGTCCGCCTGTCGGATCATCCGGCCGAGGTGACCTGTTCGCGCATCGTCACCGGCACGGCCGATCTCGTGCTCGCCGCCGACGAAGTCGTCGCCGTCGCCAAGGACACGATCACCCTTTGCGATACCAGCCGCACCCGCGGCATCATCAACAGCCACGTGATCCCGACCGCCGACTTCATCCTCAACCGCGATTTCAATTTCCAGACCCGCAAGCTGAACGGGCTGTTGGAAACCGCGCTGCACAAGGATTCGGTGTTCTTCGACTTCACCAAGCCTGCCGAGCAGCTGCTCGGCGATGCCATCGCCACCAACATGATGATGATGGGCTATGCCTATCAGAAGGGCCTGTTGCCGCTCTCCGCGGAAGCAATCGAGCAGGCGATCGAGGTCAACGGCGTCTCGATCAAGATGAACAAGGAAGCCTTCCGCCTCGGCCGTCTCGCAGTCGCCGATCCCAAGCGTCTTGCCGACATGCTGAAGGGCTCGGACGAGGTGGTCGCGCCGAAGACGCTTGACGCGATGACGCTGGACGAGGTCATCGAGCACCGCGCCAAGCATCTGACCGCCTACCAGAACGCTCGTCTCGCCAAGCGCTATCGCAAGCTCGTCGACCAGGTCCGCGACGCCGCGGCGAAGGGCGGCTATGGCGATGCGCTGCCGCGCGCGGTCGCGGTGAACTACGCCAAGCTCCTGGCCTACAAGGACGAGTACGAGGTCGCGCGCCTCTACACCGACGGCGCCTTCGAGCAGCAGCTCCGCGACCAGTTCGAGGGCGACTTCAAGTTCAACTTCAATCTGGCACCTCCGATCCTCAGCCGTGGCGTCGATGCGCTCGGCCGTCCCAAGAAGCGCGCCTTCGGCCCGTGGATGCTGAAGGTCTTCCGCGTGCTGGCCAAGTTCAAGTTCCTGCGCGGCACGCCGCTCGACATCTTCGGCCGCAGCGCCGACCGCAAGCTCGAGCGCGACCTCATCGCCGGCTACGAGAAGGACGTCGCAACGGTGCTCGGCCTGTTGTCGCCGCTCACGATCGATACCGCGGTCGAATTGCTCTCGCTGCCCGACCGCATCCGCGGCTACGGCCCCGTCAAGGAGAAGGCCGTACACGACGCCAAGGCCCGCTACGCCCAGCTCGCCGCCGACCTCGCGGGCCCGCCGCCGGCGCCCAGGCAGATCGCGGCGGAGTAGGGCGCTCTCGTAGGTCCTGTAGGGTGGGTTAGCCTTGTGAATGCGCGAAGCGCGTTCGCGAGGCGTAACCCACCGCTTCCGCCTCCGCTGAGAGCAAAGCGGTGGGTTACGCCTTCGGCTAACCCACCCTACGACACCGTCCCTTGTATCGCCCGTCGGGCAAAACACCCACGCCTGGGTCAATCCACTGGCGCGAAAACATTCCGCTTTACCGAAATTCGGAATTATCGTATCTGTCCGCCACCTCATCCCTCTCAGAGGGGCGTATCGCGATCGTCACGAAACGCGGGGTGAGCGGCGGTGGACGCGGGCTGCGTCGCGCGAGTCTTTCGCGCGCACGACAGGCGCGGTCTCGCGTACGGCAAAATCGTGTGGTCCTGACGCCCGGGGTCTGTGCGTCAAGTCTTGCGGGTCCCTCGCAAGGCGACGGGGGCAATAGTGCATCGCTCCCCGGGGAGAGCGCGACATAAGCCGTAGAGCCACTGCGCAGGGAAGGCCGGATGTTGGGCTTCACCTGTATGCCGCTGTGCATCTGTTCTTCGCGCAATTCGCGCACAGCGGACCGTGGGTGCCAGCCGGCACCCGGTCTTCCCTGCGCCCTCTGTTCAAGGAGGGAGCCAGACGGGAGCAAAACTCGGGCGAGATGCGCCGCGAGGATGCGGGCGTGTGTCTGTGATTCTCAGTTGCGGGTGGAAAGAGCGACGTCGGTAGTAGCCGCGAACTCCGTCATTGCGAGCGGAGCGAAGCAATCCAGGATCTTTCCACGGAGGGCTCTGGATTGCTTCGTCGCAAGGGCTCCTCGCAATGACGACGCGGCGGGCAGGTTCGCTTGTTATCCGAGGCCCGGATTTCGGATGTGCTCCACTCGCGCTAATCCGCCGCCCTCTCGCGGGGCGGAATATTTCCGCGCTTGCCAATCAGCCCGGTGCGGTTCAGAAAAAAGAGCCAAAAAAGAGCCACGAACGAGACGCGAGCGGAGACTGAAGTTTGACCATCAAGGGCAAGGCCTACATTGCCGGGATCTACGAACACCCGACCCGGCATGCGCCGGACAAATCCACCGCCCAGCTCCACGCTGAGGTCGCCAAGGGCGCGATCGAGGATGCCGGGATCAGCAAGGACGATATCGACGGCTATTTCTGCGCGGGTGACGCGCCCGGCGGCGCCTGGCCGATGGTCGACTATCTCGGCCTGAACACCAAGAAGCTTCGCCACATTGATTCCACCGAGACCGGCGGCTGCTCCTACATCATCCATCTCGGCCATGCCGCCGAGGCGATCGCCGCGGGCAAATGCTCGATCGCGCTCGTGACGCTCGCCGGCAAGCCGCGCACCGGCGCGATGCCGCCGCGCGGTTCCGGCGCCGAGGTCGATTTCGAGACCGCTTACGGGGCGACCACGCACAATGCCTATGGCATGTGTGCCATGCGCCACATGCACGACTATGGCACCACCTCCGAGCAGCTCGCCTGGATCAAGGTCGCGGCCTCGCATCATGCGCAATACAATCCGCATGCGATGCTCAAGGACGTCGTCACCGTCGAGGATGTCCTGAACTCGCCGATGATCTCCGATCCCCTGCATCGCATGGATTGCTGCGTCGTCTCCGACGGCGGCGGCGCGCTGATCGTGACGACGCCCGAGATCGCCAAGAGCCTGAAGAAGCCGCTGGTGCGCCTGATCGGCCATGGCGAGGCCATGAAGGGCCCGCGCGGCGGCAAGGATCTCGATCTCACGTACTCCGCCGGCGTCTGGTCCGGCCCGCGCGCGTTCGAGGAAGCCGGCATCACGCCGAAGGACATCAAATACGCCTCGATCTATGACAGCTTCACCATCACGGTGCTGATGCAGCTGGAAGACCTCGGCTTCTGCAAGAAGGGCGAGGGCGGCAAGTTCGTCGCCGACGGCAACCTGATCTCGGGCGTCGGCAAGCTGCCGTTCAACACCGACGGCGGCGGTCTGTGCAGCAACCATCCCGTCAACCGCGGCGGCATGACCAAGATCCTCGAGGCCGTCAGGCAGCTGCGCGGCGAGGCGCATCCGAAGGTGCAGGTCAAGAACTGCGATCTCGCCATCGCCCACGGCACCGGCGGCCTCTTGGGTGTTCGCCACGCCGCCTCGACCGCCATTCTGGAGCGCGTGTGATGAGCGAAGTGAAAAAGTATCCGGCCCCGGTGACGAATCCCGAGACATCAGCGTTCTGGGACGCGGCGAAAGAGGGCAAGTTCATGATCAAGCGCTGCACCGCCTGCGGCGAAGCGCATTACTTCCCGCGTTCGATCTGCCCGTTCTGCTACTCCGACAAGACGGTGTGGGAAGAGGCTTCCGGCGAGGGCACGATCTATACCTACAGCCTGATGCGGAAATCGCCGACCGGTCCTTACGCCATCGGCTACGTCACGCTGAAGGAGGGACCGTCTGTGCAGACCAATTTCGTCGACTGCGATCTCGAGAAGCTCAAGATCGGCCAGAAGGTGAAGGTGGTGTTCAAGCCGACCGACGGCGCCCCGCTGCCGTTTTTCACGATCGCCTGACGCGAAGCAAGATGTAACCCACTCCCCTTGTGGGAGAGGATGGCAGCCGAAGGCTGCCGGGTGAGGGGTCTCTCTCCACACGAGAAGTGCCACTGCGGAGCCAACCCCTCACCCGAGTGAGTTTGTTGCAAGGGCGGTGCGGCCCTCTCCAAGGGGAGGGGGCACATCAACGGGCGCCGCTGCTCGCGGAGAGACCGAGAGGAAACCAGAAGAATGTCCGCCAGATACGAAGAGCTCAAAGGCCTGAAAAACCTCGGCCAGAAATACGCCTACACCGATCGCGAAGTCATGCTCTATGCCTACGGCATCGGGCTCGGCGCCGATCCCATGGACGAGAACGAGCTCGCCTTCGTCAACGAGGGCACGTTCACGCCGCGGCCGCTGAAGGTGGTGCCGACCTTCGCCTCCGTCGCTGCGTGGGGCTCGGGTCCGGGCGAGATGAATCTGAACCGCGTCATGGTGGTCGACGGCGAGCGCGACATCACGTTCCACCAGCCGCTGCCGGTAGCCGCCAACATCACCGCGGACTCCTCGGTGCTCGAAGTCTACGACAAGGGCAAGGACAAGGGCGTGGTCATCGTTCACCAGACCGTGCTGAAGAACGAGAAGGGCGAGAAGCTCGCAACCCTGGTCGCCTCGCGCTTTGCCCGTGGCGATGGCGGCTTCGGCGGGCCGAACCTGACCCAGCCGGATCCGCACAAGATTCCATCGCGCGAGCCCGACAAGACCATCGACATCACCACGCGCCCCGACCAGGCGCTGGTCTATCGCCTCTGCGGCGACCGCAATCCGCTGCACTCCGATCCCGAGTTCGCCAATAAGGCCGGCTTCCCGCGTCCGATCCTGCACGGCATGTGCACCTACGGCATCACCTGCCGCGGCGTGCTCCAGACCTATGCCGACTACGATGCGAGCGCCTTCCGCCAGCACGTCGCGCGGTTCTCCTCGCCGGTCTATCCCGGCGAGACCGTGACCATGGACCTCTGGAAGGACGGCAACGTGATCTCGTTCGAAGCCAAGGTGAAGTCGCGCGGGGTGACGGTGATCAAGAACGGCAAGACGGTGCTGGGTTAGCAACAAGGTACTGCCGTCGTCTCCCTCGCCCCGCTTGCGGGGAGAGGGTGGGGTGAGGGGCTCTCACCACGAGTCGGGACGGTATTGAGACCTGTACCCCCTCACCCGATCGCTACGCGATCGACCTCTCCCCGCAAGCGGGGCGAGGTAAGAAAAAACAAAACCAGGGAGACGCCACCATGGGACTACTCGACGGCAAGGTCGCGCTGATCACGGGCGCGGGCGGCGGGCTCGGTGAGGCCTATGCAAAGCTGTTCGCGCGGGAAGGGGCCTCGGTCGTCGTCAACGATCTCGGCGGTCCCCGCGACGGCTCCGGCGCCGACAAGTCCATGGCGCAGCAGGTGGTGGATGCGATCAAGGCCGAGGGCGGCAAGGCGGTCGCCAACGGTGCCGACATCTCCACCATGGAAGGCGGCCAGTCGGTGTTCGACGACGCCATCAAGCACTTTGGCCGCGCCGACATCCTGGTCAACAATGCCGGCATTTTGCGCGACCAGACCTTTCACAAGGCCAGCGAGGGCGACTGGGACAAGGTCATCAAGGTCCATCTGAAGGGTACCTTTTGTTGCACCATGCCGGTGTTTCGCTGGATGCGGGAAAACGGCGGCGGCGTCATCGTCAACACCTCCTCGACGTCAGGGCTGATCGGCAATTTCGGCCAGACCAATTACGGCGCGGCCAAAGGCGGCATCTGGGGCCTGTCCAACGTGCTCGCGATCGAGGGCCGCAAGTACAACATCCGGATCTGGACGCTGGCCCCGGGTGCCCTGACCCGCATGACCGCAGACCTGCCCCGCTATAAGGAGAACCCCGGCGCCGCGCTCGGGCCGGACGGCATCGCGCCGGCCGTGCTATACATGGTCAGCGACTTGTCGGGCGACCAGACCGGCAAGGTGCTGGGCGTGTCCGGGCCCCGCGGCGTGCGCGAGATGCGGATGATGGAGATGGAAGGCTGGAAGCCGCCGCACTCGGGCTGGAACGCCCGGGACATCGTCGATCACGCCAAGGAGATCTTCTTCTCCGAGGAGCAGATCAAGATGGGGGCGCGGCGGTTTTAGCCAAAACTGTCATTCCGGGGCGCGACGAAGTCGCGAGCCCGGAATCCATAACCACTAGCCGGGGTTATGGATTCCGGGCCTGGCCCTTCGGGCCATCCCGGAATGACGACAATTGATAGGACAGAGAGACCCGATGAAACTCACCGCCGACGCCAAGGGCACTTTCGCAATCGCGCCGACGCCGTTCCACGACGACGGCCGGATCGACGAGCGCTCGATCGACCGCCTGACCGATTTCTACGAGGAGGTCCGCTGCGACGGCGTCACGGTGCTGGGCATTCTCGGCGAGGCTCCGAAGCTCGACGCCGCCGAGGCCGAGCAGGTGGCGGTGCGCTATGTCAAGCGCGCCAAGAAGATGCAGGTGATCGTCGGCGTCTCCGCGCCGGGCTTTGCCACCATGCGCTCGCTCGCCAAGGCCTCGATGGATGCGGGCGCGGCCGGCGTCATGATCGCGCCGCCGCCCTCGCTTCGCACCGACGATCAGATCATCGGCTATTTCAAGCAGGCGGCGGAAGCGATCGGCCCTGATGTGCCCTGGGTGCTCCAGGACTATCCGCTGACCTTGCAGGTCGTGTTCACCCCCGCCGTGATCCGCAAGATCGTCATGGACAATCCGAATTGCGTGATGCTCAAGCACGAGGACTGGCCGGGCCTGGAGAAGATCTCGACGCTGCGCGGCTTCCAGAAGGACGGTTCGCTCCGTCCGCTCTCGATCCTCTGCGGCAATGGCGGCACCTTCCTGGACTTCGAGATGGAGCGCGGCGCCGACGGCGCGATGACCGGCTACGCCTTCCCGGAACTCCTGATCGACGTCGTGAACCTCTCCAAGGCCGGCAAGCGCGACGCCGCGCATGACATCTTCGATGCGCATCTGCCGCTGATCCGCTACGAGCAGCAGCCCGGCGTCGGCCTGACCGTGCGCAAATATGTGCTGCAGAAGCGCGGCATTATCGCCTCGAGCGCGCAGCGCAAGCCCGGCGCGACGATGACGGCGACGGCGAAGGCCGAGGTTGATTATCTCTTGTCGCGCGTTGCCCGCTTCGACAAGCGCGCCAATCTCGGCCCGCAATCCAGCGCCGCGGGTTAGCTGCATGGCCGAGACATCAGCATCACGCCCGGCCTCGACGATCCTCCTGCTGCGCGACGGCGCCGCACGGGAAATCGAGGTCTTCATGATGGTCCGCCATCATCAGATCGAGTTCAACTCGGGCGCGCTGGTGTTTCCCGGCGGCAGTGTCGATGCCGGCGACAAGGAGATCGTCGCCCGCGCCGACCTCTATTCGGGCGGCGAAAGCCTCAGCGAAGCGGACCGCGGCTTTCGGATCGCCGCGATTCGCGAGACCTTTGAGGAGAGCGGGATCCTGCTGGCGCGCTCGAAGGACACCGGCGCGCCAATCGACGCCAAGCGCGCCGGCGAGATCGCCGACGCGCATCGCGTCGCCCTCAACGAGCACAAGATCAGCTTTCTGAAGATCCTCGACGACAACGGCCTCCAGCTCGCGCTCGACACGCTGGTGCCTTACGCGCACTGGATCACGCCGGAGGGCATGCCGAAGCGGTTCGACACCTGGTTTTTCCTGGCCGCCGCGCCGCCGGATCAGCTCGGCGCACATGATGGCCGCGAGTCCACCGATTCGATCTGGATCTCGCCGCGCGAGGCGGTGGAGGGCGGGGAGAGCGGCCGCTTCAAGCTGCCGTTCCCGACCACGCGCAATCTGATCCGGCTCGCCAAGCAGGGAAGCGTGAGTGCGGCGCTGGAGCACGCCCGCGGCCTGTCGATCGTCACGGTGATGCCGGTGATGACCAAGACCGAAACCGGCCGCCAGCTCCGCATCCCTCGCGAGGCCGGCTATGACGGCGAGGTATTCGAGGTCGGGGCCGTCGGCTAGTACACTTCGACGCGCAACGAAGTATCGACGAATCCCGGCCCGCAGGGGGGCCAGCGTCAAACTGTCGTAAAGCTGAAGCGGGCGGCAGGTCCTGATATTAACGATATTCCGCGTCCCGAGGCATGTTCCCCCCGGGCAGGAATACGTCGTATATTAGACCTCCAGCAGTCCGGTCCTCAAACCACCAATGTCCGCCGAATTGACGCCGTCCCCTGAGAAAAGGCGAACCTTCTCGCTCTCCATCGGCCAGCTCACCTTCGGTAGCTTCCTGTTGGTGCTGGCGGTAATCATCGTCACCTCGACGGCGAGCGTGATTGCGATCCGGCACATCGATTCGACCTTCGCCGAGCTGCAGCGGCTGCAGAGCGTCGGCGATCTCGCCGAGGACATCGATCGCCGCATGAACGAACTGCGTCTTGCCGCGCGCGACTTCGTCACGGATCCCGGTGCCGGCGTCCAGTTCCAGCAGGTCGGCGAGGCGGCCTCGACGCTCAGCGACATCCTGAAGAAGACCCGCATCGAGCTCGCGCCCGAGCAGCAGGACATGATCGACGGGGTCACCGAGCGGCTTGCGACCTATCGCACCGGCCTCGAGCGGATCTCTACCCTGATCGACCGCCGTGCCCAGCTGCTCGCCGGACTGCCGCCGCTGCGCGACCAGTTCGACGCAGCCGTCGCAGACGCCGCGGACCGCGAGCTGGCCTTCCGTCTGGCCGAGGCGCAGAGCCGGATCGCGCTCGGACTGCTCGCGCGCAACCCGTCCGCGGCCGAGCAGGCCGCACAGGGCATGCGGGGGCTCGATATCGGCGATGCCAAGCTGAAGTCGGCGGTGAACGACTATGCCGAGGCCATCATGGCCGTCGCCGTCCGCGAGCGGCAGATCGCCGACATCGATCGCGAGGTGCTGGGAACGGAAGGCCGGCTGATCGGCCGCGTCACCGAATTGCTGCGCGAGGTCAGCTCCCGGCGCGGCCACGTGCTGTCGCGCGACTTTGCCCGGACGCTGACCGAGGCGCGATGGCAGAGCATCGTGCTCGGCACGGTCGGCGTGCTCATCGGCATTGGCGCTGCGTGGTTCGTGGTGCGCAGGACGGTGCGTCCGCTCGCCCAGATCGCGCGATCCATTCGTGCGCTTGCAACCGGCCGGAAAGACGCCTCAATTCCGTCCGCCGACCTCGACAACGAGATCGGCGACATTGCGCGGGCGGCCGAAGTGTTTCGCCGCGCGCTGGAGGAGGCCGACACCGCGCGCGAGGCGGCGGTGCGCGCGCTCACCGAGCAGCGCCTCGCCGAGGAGAGCTATCGAAAACTGTTCGAAGGCTCCATCGACGGCATCTACGTGACGACGCCGGCCGGTGACCTCCTCAACGCCAATCCCGCGCTGGCGCGCATGATGGGCTATGACAGCCCGCAGCAGCTGATCGACAGCATCAGCGATATCGCCCACACGATCTACGTCCACCCCGAGGCGCGCACCGAGTACCAGCGGCTGATGGCGCGCGACGGCATGGTGCGCGAGTTCGAGTATCAGGTGCGCCAGCGCAGCGGCGACATTCTCTGGCTCTCCGACAGCGCCACGGGCGTGCGCGACGAAGCGGGCAACATTGTCCGCTACGAGGGCACGCTGCGCGACATCACCGACCAGAAGCGAGCGGAGGAGGCCATCGCCGAAGGCCGGCGCCTGCTGCAGCAGGTTATCGACACCGTGCCCGCGGTGATCAACGTCAAGGATCGAGACCTGCGCTACGTGCTGATGAACCGCTACATGGCCGGCATCTTCGGCATCGAGCCCGGCGAGGCGCTCGGCCGCACCACGGCCGACCTGATGTCGCGCTACGGCGCATCCAAGTCCGACGAGAGCGACAAGCGGGTGCTCAAGCTTAGAAAAGGTCTCGGTTTCTACGAGGAGGAGTATCAGGACGCCTCCGGCAACATGCGGCAATGGCTGGTCAACAAGTTGCCGCTGCTCGACGCCGAGGGCGAGATCGAGCGGATCGTGACCGTCGCGCTCGATATCGGCGAGCGCAAGCGGGGCGAGCAGGAGATGCGCAAGGCCAAGGAAGCCGCCGAAACCGCGCTGCGCAATCTCCGCGAGACCCAGGCCTCCCTGATCGAGGCCGAGAAACTCGCCGCGCTCGGGCGCCTCGTCGCCGGCGTCGCCCACGAGGTCAACAATCCCGTCGGTATCAGCCTCACCGTCGCCTCCGCGCTGGAGCGCAAGACCGCCATGTTCACCGCCGAAGTCGAGCGCGGCGAGCTGCGCCGCTCCACGCTCAACGACTTCCTCAGCACCAGCCGCGATGCGTCCTCGCAGCTCGTCTCCAATCTCAACCGCGCCGCCGAGCTGATCCAGTCGTTCAAGCAGGTCGCCGCCGACCGCAACTATTCGGATCAGCGTACTTTCGATCTCGGCGACCTCACCGAGCAGGTGGTGATGAGCCTGCGGCCGGGCCTGCGTAAGCACAATCTGACGCTCAACGTCGAGTGTCAGCCGGACCTGACGATGAACAGCTATCCCGGCCCGTACGGCCAGGTGCTGACCAACCTGTTCCTGAATTCGGTGGCGCACGCTTTTCCGGACGGAAGGCCCGGCACGATCGAGATTCAGGTGCGCGAGTCCGGCAAGGACAACGTCGAGATCATCTTCTCCGACAACGGCTGCGGCATGTCGCTCGACGTCCGCCGCCGCGCCTTCGATCCGTTTTTCACCACGCGGCGCGACCAAGGCGGCACCGGCCTCGGGCTGCACATCGTCTACAGCATCGTCACCAACCGGCTCGGTGGCCGGCTCGATCTCGATTCCGAACCGGGTGGTGGTACGCGCATCCAGATGATCCTGCCGCGTGTGGCGCCGCTCGAACAGGCCGCGGAATAATTAATCGACGTCGGCAAGCTTGTGCAGCGTCGCGCCGAAGATCTGGCTCGCCTTGCCGACCAGCGCGGTGCCGGTCATCTGTCCGCGCGTATCCGTGAACGTGCCGGTGACGCCGATCCCGACCGGGGCAGGGCCGCCGAACAGCGGATTGTCATCGCCCCGAGGCGAGGTGTGCCGTTGCACCAGCACCTCGCCTTTGAAGGTGTTGTTGTCCTTCACCGTGTAACTGCCGGTGTAATAGAGGTAGGCATCGCCGCCGAGAATCTTGCCGTCACGGAAGAGAATCACGCCGCTGCCCTTGCCGACTCGACCATCGAGCAGGGTGACGTGAATTGAATAGAGGCCGTTTTTCATAACGTCCCGTAGGCCGGCCGCCATCGCCCAATGGCGTAACCGGTCCCGCTTTTATGCCAAAGCCCATCTCCTCGCGCAACGCGGCAGTTTGCCGGCCGGTCGCGGCGGCCTGCGAGCCGCAATTGTCCGGGCTTGTCCATGACAGCATCATGACGCTCTGATGGTGAGGCGAGGCCCGACGTTGCGAATCAGAGTTGGCCCGCGAAATGCATAACCATTGTTGCACTGGCCGCGGGGTGCTGGAGCAAGACGAACGTGACCAACTGGATCGATTCCGGCGGCGATGAGCCGCGCTTGTACGGTGCGCGTCCCACGAATTGCAAAAGCGAACAGCGGCGGACTGGGAATGCTATACGCCGGCGAGCCCTGACGAGGCTGGTCTACGCCTTGGCTTTGATCGTGCTCGCGGCGCCCTCGGGGCACGCGCGCGACCGCGGGCAGTTCGCAAACACCAATCCCGAATTGAAGGCCTGGTTCGACAGTCTGCGCAGCGGCAAGGGGCCTTGCTGCTCCGATGCCGACGGTTCGGCGCTTTCGGACTCCGACTGGGACAGCAAGGACGGGCATTATCGCGTTCGCGTCCCGCGCTATGGCTATGCGCTCGATGGCCAGCAGCAGGAGCTCGTCTGGGTCGACGTGCCCGCGGAGGCCGTGATCTCGGAGCCGAACCGGGTGGGACGCACCATGGTCTGGCCGATCTACGGCTACATGGGGGTCACCATCCGCTGCTTTATGCCCGGTAGCATGACTTAGCCTTCGGGCGTGACGTCGTCGCCGGCTCGGATGCCTGGACGGCGGGGCGCCCCGTCGCGTCAGGTATATTTCTTGTCGCGCTCGAGCAGCTCGATCGAGATGCCCTCGGGCCCGCGGATGAAGCAGATGCGTACGCCGGGACGAATGGTCGTCGGCTCGCGCGTAAACGTGACACCCTTGGCCTTGATCTCGGCGGCGACCGCGTCGATGTCCTTTACCGTCAAGCCGAAATGGTCGAGGCCCTGATGCGGGTGCGGAGGTGGCGGGCTGACGGCGCTGTCGCCCTCGAGTGGCGCGATGAAGATCCTGGCTCCGCCGAGGTTCACGTCGATTCGTCCTGGCGCGCGCACGATCTCGCCACCAAGGATGTCCTGCAGCCAGGCCGCGGTGGCCTCCGGATCGGGGCTGCGCAGATGGACGTGATCCCAAGCGACAGCGAACGGCATTTCATAATCTCCCAACGGGTCTTTTCGATGCTATGGCGCATGCTAGCAGTATCGCCGGTCGTCACCACCGCCGTTGCCGACTCGCATGACTTGGGGGAACCTTAGTTCGTCGCCCGAATTAAGGTAAGCTCTGACTAAATCCATCTTCGATGGTGCTTGCGGTCGCGATCGGTGTGCAACCATGAATGCGAGGCTCGACCGACTCGGATTGGGGCGCTTCGCCGGCACCGGCGAACGACTGGCACGGGCCGTGACGATTGCGAGCGTCTCATTTGGCCGAAGCCTTCTATGGCTGCTGGCGGCAATCATCGTCGGTTGCGGCATTTGGATGCTGCTACCTCTCTCCAAGGGCAACAGTGCGGAGCCGGTGAGGGCCGATCTGGCGGCTGTTGAAGCGCCTCCCTCCGGCGATGCGTCCAAAGTAGCCTCACCTGTGTCCGAAGCTCAGGCGCCGGCGACAGCAGAACTTGGTCGTCTCAGGATTTCATCACAGACCTGGCGTCGCGGCGGCCTCGGCTCCAAAGCCCTGGTGACGTTCACGCTGCGAAACGACAACGACTATGCCGTAAAAGATGTCGAGATCGTCTGCGCCTTCACGCGGCGCGACGGAAGTCATCTGACCGACCGCAGCCGCGTACTGGCGGATCCGGTCAGCATGAGGAGCCGCAAGACCTTCGTGCGTATTCCTGTCGGTTTCGTCAACGTGAATGCCGATCAGGCAAAATGTTCCCTGGTTGCAGCGCGCCGCGCTTGAAGGCGGCCTGTCCCGGTAGCTGAAAAGTTACCTTGTGCGGTCCTTGGCCGAAAACCATGCATCACCATTTGAACCGAACGGCTGGAGCAGGAACCAATTGGAAGATCGCCTGTTGAGGCGAGCAGAGCCCACGCGGGGATGCGGGGGGCGGAGCGCGGCCAATGCCCATCTTTAGGTATTTCATCTTTGTCGGTGGAGCTTTGCTCACACTGCTGTTCGCGGCGAATGTCGTTTTCCCGGCGCCGCCGCCCGTGGCGCACGTGGTCGCGACTGCAGGTAACGACCAGCCGCTGATCCGAATCCGGTCCGATCGTCATCTGCCTGAGCGCGTCGTCCTCGACACCAGCCAGCCGACGATTGTCGCACCCGCTGTTCAGACCGCCGCAGTTGCGGCTCCCCAGCCACCGGTACAGGACAGCCTGTCGCCGGCTTTGGCCGAGATGTCGGCCAAGACGCGGGTGCGCGAGACCTTCGCCCAGTTCGCGCCAGCGCCGAGGGCCGGGACTGCCGCAGCCAGGAAGTCCGAGGCCGTTCAGCCGCAGACGTCCCAGGCTCAAGCGTCTCCGGTCCAGGCTCAGCCCAAGCGTAAGATCGCCAGGACCTATCCGACGTCGCAGCCGGGCCGCCCCATGATGCTGGTCGCTCAGCAGCCGCATTTCGGCCTCTTCAACACGACCTGGTAACAGCGCCTTCGGCAGCCTCGATCGAGGCGGGAAGGGCTTTTTATTGGCCGGCCTCTCTGCTAATTCGAACCGATCCGAATGCCGTCGGTGTGCTGGCTCCTCGCCAGCGCCAGCCGGCGGATTTCGACGGCCCGCTGCCCGGGCCGGGGCGCTCGTAGCTCAGCTGGATAGAGCATCGGATTTCGATTCCGAGGGTCGGAGGTTCGAATCCTTCCGAGCGCGCCAGTCCTCTTGTTCCATATATGTTCTAAAGCGGCGAGGATGCCGGGTCACCCACCGCGAGGGCCGGCGTCCATCAGCCTGCCCGGACACCGCTTTGCCGGCCGCGTGCCAGAGTGTCGGAGGGCGCCTCGTGGAAGATCGCGCGGTAGGCTGCGGCAAATTCGCCGAGATGATGGAAGCCCTGGGCACGTGCGCAGGTGGCCACGGTGACGCCGCCCTTGAGGAGGCGGGCGCGGGTCGCCCACAGCCTCTTCAGGCGAATGTACTGGTGCAGGCTCATGCCCCGCACCTTGCTGACGGCGCCGCCGAGCGTACGGATCGAGACGTCGAACTCGCGGGCGAGATCGGCTGTATAGATCGGCGCGGTCGGATAGGTAGCGACGTAGTCGTCGATGCGCTGCACGAGCTTGATCGCCCGCTCGCTGTGGACCGAGGTGCTCCGATCCGACGTCGAATCGATTCGAAACAAATCGTCGAGCGCGAGCAGCAGGCCTTCCTGCAGATGGGCCGCAACCTCGGTCGTCTCGAACAGGCCTGGCTGCACTGACGCGGTGCGCAGGATATCGAACAGGAGCTGTCGGGTGTGGAGCAGGGCGGGCCGGTTCGCGACATGGGCGCGCAAATGGTCGGTGCGGTCGAACCAGCCCCGGTCTCTCAGCTCGGGGGAGAAGATGATCATGGCGTGATGATTGGTCCGGGGCTCGACGAAATGGCACTCATCGTTGCCGTGGAGGGCAGCGAAGAAGCTGGCGTCGAGATCCACACCTTTGAAGTTGACCTGAAGATCGTCGGTCATCGACAGGATCACCATCCCGCCCGGCATGCGATAGGCGGTGTCTAGGATCCGCGCGAACGATCTCATCACGATGATGCGGCACGCCGGCAGGGAGACGATGGCTCGGGCCGCCGCGAAGTTCGGGATGTCGAGCGGAATGCTCCTCGCATCCTCCATCGTCTCAATCGGCCGAAACGCATCGACATCGGAGAAGCCGATCAGGTGAAGCGCAGAGGAGGGAGCGAGGTCGTCGAACAACATGATTCTGGCCGGCCGTTGAAATGAGACAATCAAATGAACGTCGCTGCATCATCAATGGCGAACTATCGAGTTTCAGTAAACCGAATTTCAGGCCGTAGTATTGCGGGCATCATGCCATGAGGTCGGTTGGATCATCGCCGTTTCTCGACGCTCTGCACCTTCATGTTGACGGCACCGAAACACGATCGGTTAAATCGTCGTAAGTGACTTTTTCGGCTGATCTCATCCTTGATCTAGATCAAACATGAACGGCTTCGGGCCAGTGATCCACTGCGCAAGACATGATCTCGAAAAAGCGAAGGGGCCCGAAGGCCCCTTCAAACGTCACCAGCGGCGATAGCCGTAGTACCCATAATGGCGCGGCCCGTAATAGCGCGGCGGCCCATAGTACCGCGGGCTGTAATAATATGGCCGTGGCCTGTAGTAGTAGCCATAATAGTTCGGCCGCCACCAGCACCGTCCCCAGGCGTCGCAGACCATGCGGACCTGCTCGACGCCGGAGACCTGCGGTGTCGCAGGTGCAGGCGCGATGGGCATGGCGGATGCCGTCGACGATGCAACGAGGGCGCCGAACAGGAACGCGGCCAATCGGCCAGTCGTGAGGTTCATGATGTCTTCCTCCGCTTACGAGATGCAGGATATCGAGGTTGTTCTGATCAAATTGTGGCCGAACCGAAATGTAATACAGATGAACAAACCTTCGGCGAGCTGACCCTTACGTCACGGCTCGGGAGCGGGCATAGGCCGTTAGGCCATGCCGTGGCTTGACCTTGATCCTGCGCAATTCGCAAGCATGCTTTGGCTCTTACTGTTGCCGCCATGGCAGCGGCGTGGTGCCTGCTGCCGGGCAAGGTGAGCTGAATGCGAGTCATTCCAGATCTGTCGATCTCGCCGGAGAAGGTGTTCTTCGTCATTTCGAAATCCCGCCGATCCGACGCCGAAGCGAGCGGGGGTGGCGTCGTCCTGGACTTCGGCGACGACGACATGAGCTACGGCCGCGGTGGGCGCGGCGACACCACCGACCGTGCGGAGCTCGTGGGTTTCATCCGCGCTCTCAATGTTGACGAGCAGATCGATCTCGTGGCGCTGACTTGGCTTGGCCGCGGCGACGGTGATGTCTCCGATTGGCGTCAGCTGCGCGCTCAGGCTGCGCAGGCGCACAACCAGCGCACCGCCTCCTACCTGATCGGCACGCCACTGCTCGCAGACTATCTGGAAGAGGCGATGGCGCAATTCGGCAAGTCCTTCGAAGAATTCGAAGAACAACTCTGATGCCGGATGCGGCGTCTGCAAGTGTGAAGGAGAAGTTGCGATGGACAAAATGAGAATGGACAAGGGTGACTGGCTGGTCGTGTGCGACGGGCGCAAGGCGCTCATTCTGGAAAACCTCGGCGACGAGATGTTTCCGAATCTCCACACCAGGGAGGTGCACGAGCAGCCCAATCCCGCGACCGCCGCTCAAGGGTCCGCCGCGCCGGGCCGGTTACATGGCGCAGCCGGCGGTGCACGCAGCACCGTCGAGCAGACCGATTGGCACGACGAGGCCGAGCGCGCCTTTCTACGGAGCCTGGCCGGCCGGCTCGATGCCGCCGTCAGCTCCGGTGAGACCACGGCCCTGACCATGGTGGCCTCGCCGCGTGCGCTCGGCATGATTCGCGCCGACTATTCGGACGGGCTGCGCAAGGCGCTTCAGGGGGAGGTCGGCAAGGACCTCGTCAAGCTGCCGGTCTACGAGATCGAGAAGCAATTGCTGCGGTCGGGCGCCGCCAAATAGAGGAGTCGCAGCGGCCGCGGCGCCTCAGTAGCAGGGGTGCCGCCGGCCGTCCTGACCAATATAAGCGGCCGCGCTGCGGTAGCAGTGGTTGGTCGCCGGGCCGTCATAGTAGGCGAAGGTGCCGGGGGTGATACCCGGGCCGTAATTGTGCAGGTAGCTGATCGGGTAGGGCAGCGGGTTGGCGTAGGAGCGGTGGTAGCGGTGGCGGCCGTTCGCCTCCGCGAGGGCAGGGGCCAGGACCGCAGCCGTCAGGGCCGCAACCGCGGCGACACGCGTCAACTTGCTCATCTCGATTCTCCGGAACCTGCTCGAATGGGTCAGCCGAGTATAGCAATTTCGGGCGGGCAGCATCGCTCCGGAGGCCCGAAATCAAGGCCAGTCCCGCAGATTTCCGGGTGGGTGTGACAGAATTGCCGGAGATGCGGCCAAAGCTGCCCATTTTTGGCCTTTTCGGGATGCTTAACGAATTCCCCACACAAGTATGACCAAAGACTATTCGGTTAAGAATTCTGCCGCCGGCCCGGGGGGCATTTCCGGCCCCTCAAGTCCGGTACATTCCTGAAGGCCCTCGCCGTCATCTCGCCATGCGCATCACGCTTCCGAGTCTGCTGTTGCTCTGCCTCGCCGCCGCCACGCCGGCGCGCGCCGAGCTGCACATCACGCGCGACCACGGCGGCTATGTCGAGGAGTACAAGGCCAAGTACAAGCGGGTGCGCGAAAAGGGCGAGCGGGTCATCATCGACGGTATCTGCAATTCGGCCTGTACGCTCGTGCTCGGCATCGTGCCGATGAACAAGATCTGCGTGACGCCGCGCGCGAGCCTCGGCTTTCACCAGGCCTATTACGACAAGGCGTTCACCTTCGGCATCAAGGTCACCAGCGCCGAGGGCACCTCCGATCTCATGTCCTACTACCCCGACGCGGTGAAGGACTGGATTCGTCGCAATGGCGGGCTCACCACCGACATGAAGAAGATCAAGAACGGCGTCGAGCTCTGGAAGATCGTCAATCCCTGCCCGGAAGAATGGTGAGCGGCTGAGACGCACCGCGATCGTCCGTCGCAGCGCAGCATATCGTCACCACGAAATTCGCATTGCCGCATGGCCGAGGGTCGGGCAATGAGGGCGGCAATGAACCATAATCAAGAAGCCCTGGCCGCCCGCGCCGCGCCGATCCTGTTCGTGCTGCTCTGGAGCACCGGATTCATCGGCACCAAATACGTCGTCAACAATGCCGATCCCCTGACCTACCTTGCTATCCGCATGGCGATCGTGGTCGGGCTGATGGCGATCATCGCAGGCATCGCGCGGCCGAAATGGCCTGATAGCGTCGGCATCGCCCACAGCGCGGTCGCCGGCATCCTCGTCCACGGCTTCTATCTCGGCGGCACCGCGATCGCGATCGCGCATTCGATTCCCGCCGGCCTATCCGCGCTGATTCCCGGCCTGCAGCCGATCCTGACCTCGACCATCGCCAACCGTTGGCTCGGTGAAAAGGTGACACTGCTGCAATGGGCTGGGCTCCTGCTCGGCCTCGGTGGGGTGGTGCTGATTCTGCACAACCGCCCGATGACCGGCGAAGCCGGGCTCGGCTGGCTCGCCTCGGTGGTCTCGCTGGTCAGCATCACGCTCGGTACGCTCTATCAGCGCCGCTATTGCAATCACATCGACTGGCGCGCCGGCAATCTCGTGCAGTATGTGGCAGTCACCATCTTCTTCGCGGTCGGCGCCTTCCTGTTCGAGGATCGCGTGGTGCACTGGACGCGGGAGTTCGTGCTTGCACTCGCTTGGCTCGCCGTCGCGCTCTCGATCGGATCGATCGGGCTGTTGTACTGGCTGATCCGCCACGCCGCGGCAACCTCGGTCGCGAGCCTGTTCTATCTGGTTCCCGCCGTCACGGCTCTGATGGCCTATCTGCTGTTCGGAGAAACGCTGGACGCGATTGCCATTGCGGGCATGGCGCTTTGCGCCGCAGCAGTCTTCGTCGTCAATCGGCGGTCCTGACGGCGCGCAGTTCGCCGGAAACGCTGAAGCGCTTCAACGCGGAGCAAGCGGCGAGAGTAGGTGCGGGCTGTCTCCGGGCGCGCCCGCACCCGGAGACGTCTTCCGGTGCGATCAGCGCTTGGCCTTCTTGGCCTTCTTCTTCGACTTGCCGGCTTTCTTGGCCGCCTTTTTTGCGGACTTTTTCGTCGCCTTCTTGGACGACTTCTTTGCGGCCTTCTTCGTCGTCTTCTTCGCAGCCTTTTTGGCTTTCTTCTTGGCCGCCTTCTTCGGCGCTACTTTCTTCGCGACCTTCTTGGCGGCTTTCTTCACCTGCTTGACTGCGGCGACTGCCGCGTCCTTGGTCGTTTCCACGGCAGTGGTGATCGTCTCCATCGCCTGTTCGGTGATCGGCTTCTCGTCGTCCATATCGTCCCCCACGGTTTGCATGGAGCGATGACGATAGCGGGTTTCGAAATTGTGTCAAAGCGACGCTCAACCTTTGCGGATCTTTGCGTAGGCCGCGAGCGCGCGTTCGCGTGCCCCGGCATGATCGACGATCGGCTGCGGATAGGTCCTGCCGATCGTGACGCCCGCGCTCGCAAGCTCGATCGGCGTTGCCTGCCAGGGCCGGTGGATCAGCTTGGCTGGCAGGGCCTTCAGTTCCGGAACCCAGCGTCGAACATAGGCTCCGTCAGGATCGAACTTCTCGCCCTGGAGCTGCGGATTGAACACGCGGAAATAGGGCGCAGCGTCCGCGCCGCAGCCGGCGACCCATTGCCAGTTGGCAGGGTTGCTGCCGGCATCCGCGTCGACCAGCGTGTCCCAGAACCAGGCCTCGCCCTCGCGCCAGTCGATCAGGAGGTGCTTGACCAGGAAGGAGGCCACCACCATCCGCACCCGGTTGTGCATCACGCCGGTGTGCCAGAGCTCGCGCAGGCCGGCATCGACGATGGGGTATCCGGTGCGCCCGCGCTGCCAGGCGGCGAGCGCTTGTTTGTCGGGCTGCCAAGGGAAGCCATCGAAGCTCGTCTGCAGGTTTTCGGCGGCGAGGTTGGGGTAATCGTGGAGGAGGTGGCGGCAGAATTCGCGCCAGCCGAGCTCGCTCAGGAATTTTTCGACGCCTTGCCCGCGTACCGGATCTTCCGCCGCGGCAAACCGGGCGGCGTGCCAGACCTGACGCGGGCTGAGCTCGCCGAAGCGCAGATGCGGCGACAGCCGTGAGGTGCCCTCTCGGTCCGGACGGTCGCGGTCGCCAACATACATTCGAACAGTGTGCTTGAGAAAGTCGCGCAGGCGCAGAGACGCGGCGCCGGGGGTCCATGCCTCGCGCAGGCCACCCGCCCAATCGGGCGCGGTCGGCTCGAGCTTCCAGCTCTCCAGCCGATCGCTTGCGATGCTCGGTGCAGGGCGCAGCTGCTTCGGCGCGGGCAGGGGCTTTGGCGGATCGCCGACCGCCAGCACGCGGCGCCAGAACGGGGTGAAGACGCGGAGGCCCCGGCCTTCCTTGGTGCGGATCGCCGCGGGCGGGACGAGCAGGTCGCCGGGAAAGCTTTGCGTGTGCGTGCCCAGCTTAGCCAGCGCCGCTTCCAGCTGTCGCTCAACCGCCTGATGAGGCGCCTGCGCGATCTCGTTCCAGTAGACGGCGCGGGCACCGCTCTGTCGCACCACCTCAGGGATCACCTTGGCCGCCGGTCCTCTGCGCAGGACAAGCGAGCCGCCGCGCGCGCCGATTTCGGCTCCGAGCGCCCGCAGCGACTGCGCCAGCCACCAGCGTGCCGCGCCGCCCGGCGCTCGTCCCGCCGCCTCGTCCAGTACGTAGAGGCAAAGCACCGGCGCTCCGGACGTGGCAGCGGCGTGGAGGGCGGGATGGTCGGACAGGCGGAGATCTTCGCGAAACCAGACGATGACAGGCGGGGTCAGGGAAGGCCTCGTTTACCAATTGGAAACCGTACCGCGCGCGGCGGTGGGAACCGTCGTTAATGCGGCTGTAAGTCAATTGCAGCAATATGCAGGAATTACGGGGGTCATTCCATCCATGTCCAATCTTCTAACGGCGAAGTTCCTGCCGCGGTTCAAGCTCGGCACCAAGGCGGTCCTGTGCGCGGCGCTGCTGATCGCAATGAACACGGCGCTCGTGGTCGGCGCCGGCTATTGGTCACTGACATCCGCCTTCAATGACCGCGCCCTGCGCGACATCGAGGTCAATCTGCGCACGCTGGGGCTGGCCTTTGCGGAGACCGTTCCCGAAGCCAAGATCACGATCCGGGACGGCGCGGTGGTCCGCGCCGAGATCCCGAAAATGCCCGACTTCAGGGATCACGCCATCGTCGACCGGGCGGTGTCCTATGTCGGCGGCAACGCGACCCTGTTCGTGTTCGACGCGGCGAGCGGACAGTTCATCCGCCGCTCGACCAACGTGAAAAAGGAAAACGGCGACCGCGCCGTCGGGACCCAGCTTGCCGCCGATCATCCGGGCCAGGCCCCGCTGCGCCGTGGCGAGGCCTATAAGGGGCCGGCGACGCTGTTCGGCAAGACGTTCATGACCGCCTATTTCCCGATTGCCGATGGGACAGGCAAGGTCGCCGGCATTCTCTATGTCGGCATCCCCATGGTGCAGTTCGAGGGCATGCTGTCCCAGGCCATGGAGAGCATGGCCGCCGCCGCCGGGCTTGCCGCGCTTCTGGTGCTGGTCCTGACCCTGCTGGTCGTCCGCCGCATCACCCGGCCGCTGACCTCGGTGACGCATTCGCTCACCGCGCTTGCCAACGGCCAGGGCGACGTCGCGATCGAATGCGAGGACCGGGCCGACGAGATCGGCGAGATCGCCCGCACGGTCGCGGTGTTCAGGAGCAACTCGCAGGAGCGGGCGCGCCTGCGCACCGAGCAGGCGGCGGCAACCGCCGCCGCAGCCGAGCAGCGCAAGGCCGAGCTGCGCAACTTCGTCGAGCAGTTCCGCGGCAGCGTCGGCGGCATTCTCGACAAGGTGCTGGCATCGTCCGGCGAGTTCGAGCGCGCCGCGCGACAACTCACCGACGCCGCGCGCTCCACGGCAGATCTGTCGGCGCAGTCGGCGGGAGCTTCCGAAAGTGCCTCCGAGCATGTGCGTTCGGCCGCGTCCGCTTCCGACGAGCTGTCTCAATCCATCTCCGAGATCACCCGCCGGGTGCAGGAATCGAACGAGATCTCCGCCGAGGCGGTGCGGCAGGCCGAAGCGACGGACCAGCGCATCGCGCAGCTCTCTGAGGCCGGCTCGCGCATCGGCGACGTCGTCAAGCTGATCACCTCGATCGCCGAGCAGACCAATCTGCTGGCGCTGAATGCGACCATCGAGGCCGCACGCGCGGGCGATGCCGGCCGCGGCTTCGCGGTGGTGGCTCAGGAGGTCAAGACGCTCGCCGGCCAGACCGCGAAGGCGACCGACGAGATCTCGAACCAGATCGAGAGCATGCAGCTCGCGACCGAGGAATCGGTCGCCGCCATCAAGGCGATCAGCCAGACCATCGAGCGCATCAGCGGCATCGCAGGCTCGATCTCGGCGGCGGTCGAGCAACAGAAAAGCGCGACCCACAACATCGTGGCCAGCGTGCGCGCCGCGGTGTCAGGCACGGCCGATGTCGCGGTCAATGTCCGTCACGCCGCCAAGGGCGCCAGCGAGACGGGCGAGACGTCGAGCCGGATGTTTGCTTCCGCCCAGACGCTGTCGGGCGAGAGCCTGCATCTGAAGGCCGAGGTCGAGAGCTTCCTCGACCGCGTGCGGGCGGCGTAAGGACCGGGCCCAATGCGCAATGCGCATTGGGAAACTCGAGATCCCGGGTCCGCGCTTTGCACGCCCCGGGATAACTTTTTTGCGGTCGCTATCCGCAACCGCCAAAAGTCATTTGGGCTGCGGGACGATGCGGATGTAGGGCTTCGGCTCCTTCCAGCCCTGCGGATAGATCGTCTTGGCCTCGTCGTTGGAGACCGAGCCCGCGATGATGACGTCCTCGCCCTGCGACCAGTCGGCCGGGGTGGCGACGCGATGCTTGGCGGTGAGCTGGAGCGAGTCGATGACGCGCAGGATCTCCTGGAAGTTCCGGCCCGTCGTCATCGGATAGACCAGCACCAGCTTGATCTTCTTGTCCGGGCCGATGATGAAGACGTTGCGGACGGTTTGGTTGTCGGCCGGCGTGCGGGTGAGGGGATCGCCCGAGGTCGAGGCCGGCAGCATGCCGTAGAGCTTGGAGACGTTGAAGTCGGTGTCGCCGATCATCGGGTAGTTCGGCGCGGCGCCTTGGGTCTCCTTGATGTCTTCCGACCATTTGGCATGACGGTCGACCGGATCGACCGAGAGGCCCATCAGCTTGACCCCGCGCTTGTCGAATTCCGGCTTCAGCTTGGCGAGGGCGCCGAGCTCGGTGGTGCAAACCGGCGTGAAGTCCTTCGGGTGTGAGAACAAGAGGGCCCAGCTGTTGCCGATCCAGTCGTGGAATTTGATCTTCCCTTCGGTGGTTTCGGCTTCGAAGTCGGGGGCGGTGGCGCCGATCGGAAGTGTCATGATCTTACCTCATCTCATTGAATTTAATTGAGAATTCGTCTCCGTCCGTCACATCCATTATAAGGGCTTCGCCGGCCTAAGTGAACGCCAACTGAACCGGCTCAAGTAAAATGTGAATTCCTTCCTTGAAGGGCCGATTTTCTAGCAACTTTTTGTTACAGCGGCGCCTGCGACGAAAGATCTCCACCGGAGCTGCACGGGCTCGATTGCCCCGATAATGCCTTTTATGACTTTCATCACGCTCGCCCGGCGCGTTCTAGAACCAGATTGGTCCTGATAGCGACCAATTGGCAACCATCTAGAAAAGTCGCGATCCCCGTATCGAATCGTTAACCACCCCTTTACGCCGGCATGGAAATGCTGGTCGATCAGAAGAAGTCTGGAAGTGAACTATGTCCGCCGCTGCGCCTAAGCCTACCGAGTCGTCGTCGCTCGTGCCGTCCTGCCGCGATACTGCAGCTCATGCCCTTTCCGTCGTGCGCGACGGCGTGATCACGGGCGAAGGCCCGACCACCAAGGGACGGGTGCATTTCTCCCGCTCGCTCGACGCCGATGACACCGCCTGGTGCATGCGCATCCTCACCGCCACCGCCGTCAACGACCAGCCGGTCAGCCGCGCCGAGGCCGAGGCTCTGTTCGAGATCAACGAGGCCGCGACCGAACGCACCGACGGCGGCCGCTTCGACGACCTGCTTGCCAAGGCGGTCGCCCATTATGCCGCGAGCGCCTCGGGCTTGAAGGTGCCGCCGCGCAGCGTCGCGCTGTCGGCCGACACCGAGATCGAGAGCTGGGCGCCGTCCTATGCCTCCAAGGTCAACAGCGAGATGCTGGAGTGGATCGCCGGCCAGATGCGCGGCAAGCGCCAGAACAACCGTCGCCTGATGGCGATGGTCGCGACCTTCCTCGGCGCCACCGCACTGCCTCTCGCGGGCCAATTGCCGAACGTGTTCGACATCGGGATGTAAGGCAAATGGGCCGCGGTGGCGGCTCGCAGCCTCGTTTCACGCTCGTGTCCAGGGCACGAGACTACCGCATTGTGACACCGCTGCCTCAACACCGTCATTTGAACCAATCCGGAATCCCTCCGCGGAAAGACTCTGGATTGCTTCGCTGCGCTCGCAATGACGGAGTGTGCGGCGGGAAGCGCGTTCCTCAATTCGCATTTCGTCGCAGACACGCCTTGGCATCCTCGCGGCGGACTCGCCCGAGCTTTGCTTCTTGCTCACCCTCGTCATTGAAAGAGGGCGCAGGGAAGACCGGGTGCCGGCCGGGCACCCACGGTCCACTGTGCGAAAGGTGGTAACGAAGAACTTGCACAGCGGCATACAGGTGAAGCCAAACATCCGGCCTTCCCTGCGCAGTGGCTTTACGGCTTATGTCGTGCTCTCCCCGGGGAGCGATGCACTATTGCCCCCGTCGCCCTGCGGATGGCTGATGCGCATCGCCCGGTCGGGCAACCACATCACCGCAAGACTTGGCGCACAGACCCCGGGCGCCAGGACCACACGATTTTGCCGTACGCGAACCGCACCCGTCGTTGGCGCGAGGTCTTCGCTCACGGTTACCCGCCCTGCGAAGCTTTTCGCGCCGATGTGGCCCGCGTCCACCGCCGCCCGGCCCGCGTTCGTGACGATCGCGATACGCCCCTCTTCCTTGGGCCGGGTTGCGCGACACATACGCGGCTTCCGAATTTCGGTAAAGCGGAATATTTTCCGCCGCGTGCCTTGACCCATAGATTGGATGTTTTGCCCGTCGGGCAACGCAGGGGATGGTAGCTGCAACCATTCAATCCGGCGCGGTCTGCGCCGCCGGTGGATTCGGTGCAAGCGCCGGCGCCGGCTTGGTGGGGGCCGAATAGAGTTCGGTCTTGGCGAGATCGCGGCGGAGCGACGATGGCGCCGTGTGCAGGGCAAAGGCGATTGCGATCTGCGTTCTGTTGTGAAGCCGGTACTTGCGCATGATGTTGCCGATATGCGCCCGCACCGTGTTCTCCGAGATGTTGAGCTCGTAGGCGATGTTCTTGTTCTGCATCCCCCGCGCGATCAGCGTCATCAGCTCCCGTTCGCGCGGCGTCGGTGCGATCAAGTCCTTCGGATCCGAGCTCATGGCTGATGCCTCCCTGGCCTTTGCGAACATCCTGGCATGCTCTCACTCCGTCTTGAGCGCCTCGATCGGGCTCAGCTTGGACGCCTTGTGGGCCGGATAGAAGCCAAAGACGAGGCCGGTCGCGATCGAGAAGACGAGAGACAGGCCGATCGCCTGGCCGTCGATCGAGGTGACCCAACCGGCCATGCGGGCGACCGTCATCGAGAGCGTGATGCCGCCGGCGACGCCGATGGCGCCGCCGAGCAGGCAGAGGACGAGCGCTTCGCAGAGAAACTGCAGACGGATGTCGCGCATCCGCCCGCCGAGCGCCCGGCGGATGCCGATCTCCCGCGTGCGCTCGGTGACCGACACGATCATGACGTTCATGATGCTGATGCCGCCGACGAGCAGCGAAACCGAGGCGATGGCGACGAGCAGCAGCGCGACAGTGCGGATCGCGCCCTGTTGCGCCTCCATGGCGGCGGCGGGATCCTGGACCTTGAAGTCGTCGTCCTGGCCGGCGGGGATGCGGTGGCGCTGCCGCAGCAGGTTCGCGATCTCCGCTCGCGCACCCGCCATCTGACCGTCTGCGGTCACCTTGGCGATGATGTAGGCGACCGAGTCGCGGTTGATGTTGCTGGCGCTGCCGAGGAAGCGCAGCTTGGCCGTGGTGAGCGGCACGAAGGCGACGTCGTCCTGGGCCGGTCCCTTGCGGTCGAGCACGCCGACCACCTCGAGCGGGACCTTCATGATCCTGATCTGCGCGCCGATGGGGTCGTCGCCGGGTGCGAACAGCTCGCGCGCGACCGTGCTTCCCAGGATCACGACCTTGCCGGCACCGGCCTCCTCGGTGGCGGAGAAATAGCGCCCGGCCGCCAGCTGCCAGTCGCGCACCATGAAGTGACCGGTGGTCGTGCCGTTGATCGTCGTGTTCCAGTTCTTGCCTTCGTGGATGACTTGCGCCGTTCCCGCGATGGAGCCGGCTGCGGCCTGGATTTCCGGGATCTGCTCGAGGATGGCCTGCACGTCGCTCTCGGTCATCGTCAGCTTGCTGCCGTCCTTGAGACGCACGCCGCCCTGGTAGACCGCGCCGGGGGTGATCATCAGCACGTTGGCGCCGATCGAGCGGATCTGTTCCTGCAGGCGGAGCTGCGCGCCGGATCCGATCGCGAACACCGTCACGATCGAGGCGACACCGATCACGATGCCGAGCATGGTGAGGAAGCTGCGCAGCGGATTGAGGCGCAGGGCGTGCAATGCGATCTGGAAGCCCTGCAGCATCGTCATGACACAGCGCTCCGTTTCGGCAGAGCAGGAGCCTGCGTTTCGTCGCCGACGAGCTCGCCGTCATGCAGGTGAATCGTGCGCCGGCACTGGGCCGCGATGCCGGGATCGTGGGTGATCATGACGATGGTCTGGCCGGTCCGGTTGAGCGCGGCGAACAGGGACAGGATCTCGGCACCGGTGCGGCTGTCGAGCGCGCCGGTCGGCTCGTCGGCGAGCACGATCAGGGGGGAGGCGATCAGTGCGCGCGCGATCGCGACGCGCTGCTGCTCGCCGCCGGAGAGCTGCCGCGGGAAGTGATGGGCCCGGTGCAGCATGCCGACCGCTTCAAGGCTCGCTTCCGCGCGCGCCAGGCGTTCCTTGCGCGCAATGCCGCAATAGACCAGCGGCAATGCGACGTTCTCGATGGCATCGTGGCGCGCGAGCAGATTGTAGGATTGGAACACGAAGCCGATGCTGCGGGCGCGCAGGGACGACCGGCGATCTTCCGTGAGATCGGCGACGTCGGCGCCCTGGAGATAGACCGCGCCCTCGCTCGGCAGGTCGAGCAATCCGATCATGTTCATCAGCGTCGACTTGCCGGAGCCGGACGGTCCCATCACGGCGACGATCTCGCCTTGCGCGATGTCGAAGCTGACATTGCGCACCGCGGCCACCGCGACGCCCTCGGTGCGATAGGTCCTGCTGACCGACCGGAGGCTGATGAGAGGCGCAGCGGCGGTCATGACCCGAACCTGATTCCGAGAATTTCCATGCCTGCCGGGCGGATGGCCTGGCCGACGGCGACCTCGCTGCCCTCGAGCAGGTCGCCGCTCCGGAGCGCGACCTGCTCGGTGCCGGCGGCGCCGACCGTGACCGCGACGCGCTGCAGCGCGCCGCTGGCAGTGCGCACCCACACGCCGCTGCGTCCGGTCTCCGGCCGCGTACCGGTCGGCTGGAAGCGCAGCGCTGCGAGCGGCACTTTCAGCACGTCGTCCTGGCGTTCGATGACGATCTTCACCAGGGCAGTCATTCCCGGCAGCAGCGCGCCGTCGAGGTTGGCGGTCGCCAGCACCACGGTGTAGGTGACGACGTGCTGCTGGGTCTGCGGCGCCTTGCGCACCTGGCGCACCACGGCCTCGAAGCGGCGGTCCGGGTAGGCGTCGACGGTGAAATGTGCAGGCTGCCCGGGCGCGATGCGGCCGATATCGGCTTCATCGACCTGCGCGTGAATCTCCATGTCCTCCAGGCGGTGCGCCACCATGAAGGTGGTGCGCGCTTCCAGTCCGACCGCGAGCGTCTGCCCCTCGTTGACGAACCTGCCGACCACGACGCCGTCGATCGGTGAACGGATCATGGTGCGGTCGAGATCGGCCTGGGCTGCGGCGAGAACGGCGGCTTTCTCCGGCACCGCCATGCGCGCTTGCTGCAACTCCGCCTCGATGCGGCGGACGTCGGCCTGTGCACCCTCCACCGAATAGGAGTTGAGGGACATCAGGATCTCGGCTTCACGTTCCTGGGCGAGGCGCGCGGTGAACTCGGTCTGCGCGTCGTCGACTGCGGTCGTCGCCACCACGTTCTGCGACTGCAGCGCCAGCTTGCGCTGCAGCGTCTTCTGAGCCGAGGATTTCACCGCCTGCGCGCTCTCAAGCTTGGCCGCGAGCACGTCGCGGCTGCCCCTCGCATTCTGCAGATCGATCCTGGCCCGGTCGAGCTTGGCCTTGGCGATATCGACCAGAGCATTGGCGACGGCCAGCGACGCCCGGGCCTCGTCGACCTTGGCTGCAAAGCTGCGCGGATCGATCAGCGCGAGCGGCTGATCCCTGGTGACGCTGTCGTTGAAGTCGACATAGACGCGGGCGAGCTGCCCCGACAGTTGCGATCCAACCTCGATCGTCTTGACCGGCTGCAGGGCGCCGGTGACGGTGACGGTCTGCTCGATGCTGCCGCGCTGGATCGAGGCATAGCGGAACAAGGGGGCATCCGATCCGAAGGTCGGCGCTTCGCGGCCGCCGGGCACGAGCAGCCGCCTCGTCTGCTCATAGGCGCGAGCCGCCGTGTCCGCCGCGCTCCCGGCAGCGCCGGCGATCGTGCCCGGACCGGTGTAGAAGATCGCAGCGAGGCCGCATGCAGCTCCGAGCAAGGCAAATGCTGGCACAAATCGCATATCAAAACTCACCGATTAAATTGACTTCGGAGAATCGGGAAAAAGTGGTAAGCTCGCTATGGTTGTAAAACGTCTAAGGTTGTATCGAATGTCAGTATGTCGTCCTCGCCGGGCTGACGGTCGGGCGTGGCGCATCATCCAGTGGTAAAGCAGGTGGGGTGCTACTTTTCGTGATTTGATCAGGATGCATACGGAGCGTATCGATATGAGGTGTGCGGTATCGAACTCGATAAGCTGACTGAACGTCCCGTCTGATCCGGCTGGAGCGGCCAGCAGCTGGCGTCGAGTCGGCACATGGGTGGCGATGCCATGATGCAGCCGGCGAGACCACGACGCAGCATTACCGCATTCTCGATGTCGTTGCGCCCCGATGCCGCCGGCGGCAAAATCGACGCCTTCCCATCACGAAGCCCGATATGTGAACGCCTTCACTCGCCTCCGGAGCGTGTTGGCCCTATGACATCGAACCGGCAGACCGATGCGCTTCGCTCGATCTGCGCGAATCATCCAAGCACCTTGATCTCGCTTGCAAGAAGAACGGATAGCTCGTTGCGTTTCATCGAGCCCCAAGCCGGGGAGCCCGTTGCCATGAGTTCAACCCAAGCCACAGTCTATATCGTCGACGACGAAGCCCAGATTCGAGTCGCGATCGGAAGTCTCTGCGAGGAGACCGGGCATCAGGTGAAGTTATTCGCCTCGACCGACGAGTTCCTCACCGAGACCGTTTCGCCCGGGCCGTCATGCCTCGTGCTCGACGTGCGGTTTCCCGGCACGTCGCCGACCGGGCTCGAGCTTCAGCGCCGGCTGGCCGAGAAGGGCGTGTCCATTCCGATCGTCTTCATCAGCGGCTACTCCGACGTCCGCGTCTCGGTCGAGGCGATGAAGCGCGGCGCGGTCGAGTTTCTGCCAAAGCCGTTTCGCGAGCAGGAGATCCTCGATGCGATCAGGCACGGCATCGAGCGCGACCGCAGGCGGCTGCAACGCGAGGATAGCGTCCGTGAAGCCCGCCAGCGCGTCGAGACGCTGACGCCCAGAGAGCGCGAGATCATGCTGTTGATGACGGAAGGGCTCGTCGCCAAGCAGATCGCCGCGAGACTCGGCGTGAGCGAAGTGACGGCGAAGGTCCATCGTGCCAGGATGATGCGAAAGCTGGAGCTGCGTACGCCGATCGAGGTGGTGCGGCTGGTCGACAGCATGGGGCGCCAAGCCGAGACGACACGCAGCGTCTAGTCCGTAGCGACTAGCATGAACTGCAGTCTGTCGCGCCGGCCGCGATCGGTTCAGTCTCACACCTACGATGTCGGCCTCTTTCCGGGAAGGCATCCGAAACCAGTCAGACAACTTGGCCAGAAAGGGATACTCCATGCGTAAATTGTTTTTTGCTTCCGTTGCCGTGTTCGCTCTGTCCTCCGCAGCTCAGGCCGCCAACACCTCCACCACGGTGCAGGTCGGCGTCGTGAACGGCTCAAGCGTTTCGCAGCAGGGCCTCACCAACTCGACCTCGTCGACGAGCCAGCTCGGCATCATCAACAGCGCGACGACGATGCAGGGCACCAGCGACGCCTCGCTCAATAACGGCAGCACCGTGAACCAGGCCGGCGTGCAGAACACGGCGACCACCGGACAGGTGGCGTTCGGCAACAACAGCAGCTCGATCACCCAGAACTCGTTCGGGCCGGCCGCGCTTCAGAACAACTCTGCCGCCGTCGGTCAGCTCAGCGTGTTCGGCATCAACGGCAGCTCCGTCTCGCAGACGGCGAACTGAGCCACGGTTGGTTTGGGTCGGACGCACCCAGGTCGGTGCGTCCGGGCCACTCGCCAGAGCACCGCTACCGGGCAGGACGGTCAATTGCGACGCCGGCTCATTCTCGCGGAGGACAGGACATGCGGATCACCTATTTCATTGCAACTCTCGCAGCATTCGGTGCACTGACGGCAGCCGATGCCCGGGCCGGCAACTCGGCCAGCGTGCTGCAATTCGGCACGACCAACACGTCGTTCATTTCTCAGAGCGGCGGCACCAGCAACAGCGCCACCACGATGCAGTTCGGTGCCACCAATGCCGCGACGACCTTGCAGACGGGCACGCTGCTCACCGTCAACACCTCCGTGATCGGGCAGGGCGGCACCACTGCGACCGCGACCAATACCGCACTGGCCGGCCAGGTCGGCGGCTCCAATTCAAGCCTGATCGGCCAGATCGGCGCGAACAACACCGCCGGCGTCGGACAGCTCGGGATCCTGAACGGATCGACTGTCCTCCAGCAGGCTCCGTGAGCAGATCCGAAGTGGTGAGGCATGTCATGAAACGTCATCTGGGCGGCGCATGTGCCGCAACGCTCGCTCTGTATCTGGCCGGCGCTCTTTCGGCGCAAGCGCAGACGGCCGACATCAAGACCATCGTGTCGGTCGGCGGACCGCCCGTCGTGCTGAACCAGAACAGCCAGCTCAACATGGCGGGCGTGTTCATGATCGGGGGAACGACCAGCGCGACGGTCACCCAGAACGGCACCAACAACGCCACGGGCGTGCTGCAGTTCGGCGGAACGAATTCCGCATCGATCGGGCAGGCCGGCGTCAACAACTTCGCCTATGTCGGCCAGGCCGGCCAGTCGGCAACCAGCCTGATATCGCAGCTCGGCACGATGAATGCGGGCACGGTGGCGCAGTTCGGCACCGTCAACGCCTCGACCATCGTCCAGACCGGTCCCTGACGCGCGAGCGATCTCGCCAGTGTCGACAACGAACGGGGAAGCGCGATGCGAGGCGGCAGACAGGTGCTGAGGCGGGCTTTGGCCCTGGCGGCGATGCTCGCCGCCGTCGGTGCGGCGACGCCGGCAAGCGCGGGGACCGTCCAGCGCAGCGTGACCAACCGGAACGTAAGCATCCAAACGGTCGTGCAGTTCGGCGACAATGTTCAGCCTGTCACGATCGAGGAGAACAGCCGCATCAACATCGCGCGGGTGATCCAGATCGGCGGGACCGGCACGGTGGACGCGACCATCATCCAGAACGGCACGCGCAACTATGCCAATGTGATCCAGGTCGGCGGCACCACCAATGCGGCGATCGGTCAATCCGGTGTGAGCAACACCGCCGAGATCACCCAGATCGGCAATTCCACCAACGCGCTCCTGCTCCAGATCGGCGACATGAACACGGGAGCGGTGAGGCAGTTCGGGCGTTTCAACTGGCTGGCGATCTTCCAGTTCGGCCGATGATGGAGGTGTAACATGAAGCTGCTTCTGCTCGCATCCGGACTGGGATTCATGAGTGTGGTTGCACTGGCGCCGGCCGGCGCCGGCGACGGTCACACCACCGTGGTCCAGGACGAGAACGGCACGTCGGTGATCACGCAGAGCGGTGATCCGGCGGAGGCCGAGGTCAGGATCGAGAAGGAGCCCGGGCGCACGACGGTCACTCGCCGCAGCGGCGGCAACACCGCGATCGTGACACAGGGCAGCGCAAGCCCGCAGGACCTGCTCGACCGGCTGCGCAAGCTGCAGGGCCATTGACGCACGAAGCCATTGAAATGAGAGGGGATTCCGGGCGTTCTGCCGCACTCTTGTTCCCGGGTATTCGCGTGCCTTAACCAATAATTAATTATACGTTTGCGGGTGGGCGACAGCCCGGCCTAGCCTCCCTGCGGGGAGCCGCTATCGCGAAGCCAAACGAGTGTGGTGCGTATCATGATTGCCAGATCATATGGGGCGTTGTTCGCCTCGCTCAGCGCAGCTGCGCTGCTGATTAGCTCCAGTGACAGTCCGGCCACGCCTGCTGGCGCCACAGCGTCCGGCGTCGCAGCAGTCGCTGCCCCGCCGGTTGCGGCACGTCCGCCGATCGGGCCGGGCGCCAGGTTCCACCGCCGCAGCGCTCCCTGGGTCTATTGGCCGGGCGGCGGCGGCTACTACTACGACGGCGCCGGCTACGGCCAGCCGTTCGCCGATGTGAACCAGGCGCTCTCCGCCGATGTGCGCTACACCTACACGTATGATGTGCCCTGGGACTGGACGCATCGCTATCCGCCGAACGTCGTGCCGTCCAATCGGCCCTACGTGCCGAGCTGCCCGACGGAGCAGGTGACGGTGCCCGGCCGTGGCGGCAGCGAGCACACCGTCAACATCATGCGCTGCTACTGAACGTCTTGAGCATGAACTTTTCGGAAAACCGCTTCACACTTTGCGCCAACGCGGCCCTTCGGGTCCGGATCATGCTCTAACCCAGCTCGAAGCTGGTGACGCCGAAGACGCGGTCGAGCCTCAGCGGCGGGATCGGCCCCGTATACATCCGCGCCGTCTCGAACACCGGCTGGAGGCCGAGCGCCTCGGCGAGCGCGATCGCGACGGGATTGACGGCGGGGACGTCGAGGAAGACTTCGCCGGCGCCCGCGCTTCCGAGCAGCGCCTGCACGACTTGATCCGCGGCGGCGCGGTCGTCGGCGACGAGTGGGCCGATCTTGTAGCCGGTCCGGCAGGGCCGGATCACACCCCATGCAGCGAGTCTGCCCTCGCGCAGCAACGCGCGGCCGACATGACCTCGCGTGTTGATCCAGGCGCGCAGGAAGGCGCTGCGCGTGGCGGGGAATACACGGGCGTCATCGGCTTCCACCAGCGCAAACGGGACCTTGTCGAGCGCAACGACATCGGCGGGCGGCTTCACCGATCCCGCAACGGTGCCACCATAGCGGATATTGGCGTAAGCGAGCCGGAATCCCGACTTTTTGTAATTCTCCTGCTGCGCCACCACGCCGTCGAGGCCGATCACGCGCGCGCCTGCATGCGCGATCGCGGCATTCCAGATGCGCAGGCCATGGCCCGCGCCGCGAAAGCGCTCGCACACGATGTAGAACCCCAGGAAGGCGAAGCGGTCGTCGTAATTGACGCAGGAGACGGTCGCGACCGGCTCTCCGTCGATCTCGCCGACGAAGAAGCCTCGGGCGTCGGGGATCGCGAAGCAGGCGGCATCCGCCAGCCCCGGATTCCAGCCCTCCGCCGCGGCCCAGTCGAGGGCGAGGGCGATTTCGTCGGGGCGCAAATTGCGGATCTGCAAATCACTCATTTCAAGCCGCTCATGATGGTGCCTTCGGCCATGGACCTGCCGACGGGTCTGGCTGTAGAAGGCCTCATGATAGGCCGAGCCTGCGGCTCGCCTCAACTGAAGGGATCATCGGATCATGGCAGCAGAGAAGGTTGCGCTCGTCACCGCCGGCGGCAGCGGCATGGGGGCGGGGGCTGCGCGGCGACTGGCGGCGGACGGGTTTGGCGTCGCGATCCTGTCGTCCTCGGGCAAGGGCGAGGCGCTGGCGGCCGAGCTCGGCGGGCTCGGCGTTACCGGCTCGAACCAGTCGAATGACGACCTGAAGCGCCTCGTCGAGGCTGCGATGGCGAAGTGGGGACGGATCGACGTGCTCGTCAACAGCGCGGGGCACGGGCCGCGTGCCCCCATCACGGAGATCACCGACGAGCAGTGGCACACCGGCCTCGACACTTATCTCCTGAACGTGATCCGTCCGACCCGGCTGGTGACGCCGCTGATGCAGGCGCAAAAGGGCGGCGCCATCATCAACATCTCGACCGCCTGGGCGTTCGAGCCCAGCGCGATGTTCCCGACCTCGGCGGTGTTCCGCGCAGGGCTCGCCGCCTTCACCAAGATCTTCACCGACACTTACGCGGCCGACAATATCCGCATGAACAACGTGCTGCCGGGCTGGATCGACAGCCTGCCGCAGCAGGATGCGCGACGCGACAGCGTGCCGATGAAGCGCTACGGCAAGGTCGAGGAGATCGCGGCGACGATATCGTTCCTGGCCTCCGACGGCGCCGCCTACATCACCGGCCAGAACATCCGCGTCGACGGCGGGTTGACGCGCTCGGTCTGAGGCGGCCGCCTCAATGTGAGGCGATAAGCTGCGCCAGCTCCGGCAGGATCTTGTAGCGGGCGATCTCGTGCGGATACTCGCCGCGATTGGCCAGCAGGACGATGCCGATCCGCCGCGCCGGCAACAGGCCGATATAGCCGGAGGCGTTGTTGAGTCCGCCCGGCTTGTCGACGATGGTGACGCCTGGAAGGCGCACGGTCTCCCAGGCCAGGCCCTGTCCGAATATTTCGTCGACGCGGAAGGCCTCGCGCTGCGTCAGCCGTAGCGCCTCGCGCAGATGCGGATCGATCGGGCGGCCGTCGACGCAGGCGGCCGCGAAGGCGGCAAGGTCGCGGGCGGAGGCGAACATCTGGCCCGTGCCGGGAAAATCAAAGTAGCTCTGCTGGTTGCCGATCGGCCCGATCGCCATGCCCTGGTCGGAATAGCCCTGGACGACGCGCTGCATCGCCGCCGCGTCCATGACGGCGCGATTGTCCGGGCCGCGCTCGGGGACGAAGGTGGAGCCCATGGCGAGGGGGCGGAGAATGCGGTGCTGGATCAGCGCATGGATCGGCTTGTCGTAGCAGCGTTCGAGCACGAGTTGCAGCAGCACATAGCCCGCATGGGTATAGACGCGCTGCCGGCCGGGTGCGACGCCGGGCGCCGGCGTGAAGGCGTTCAGCATCGCGATGAACTGCTCGCGCGTAAACTCTTCGTTCGGCCAGGGCGGATGATCGGTCGGGAGCAGCAGGCCCGAAGTGTGCGTTGCCAACTGGCCAACAGTGACGCTGCGAATGTAGCTGCCGCTCAGCTCGGGCAGGTATTTCGGCACACGATCGTCGAGCCGCAGCTCGCCGCGCAGCACGCCGAGCGCCACGAGCGTGGCCTCGAACGGCTTTCGCAAGGAGGCGAGGTTGAACAGCGTGTCGGCCGTCACCTTCCGCCTGGCAGCATCATCGGCGAACCCGTAGCTGAAGAACTCGACATGGCGGCCGGCATAGAGGGCGGCGGCGAGGCCGCCCGCATGGTCCGCCGTCGCGGTCGGCGCCAGCTCGCCGGCGACGATGTCGCGCATTTGCGCAATCATGTCGGAATCGGCCGAGGCGCGGTGGGGGTAAAGCGCCATCGCCATCGAAATGGACGCGGCCTGGGCGAAGACTCGCCGGGTGACCGGGGATGAGATGACAATAGGCGCCACGTGCTCTGATCGATCATGCTGATGCGCCCCCGGATGGTTTTAGCGAGGAGGGCGCGAGGTCCCAATTCACGATTGCGCGTTGTGGGTTCCCGCCAATCCAGACCACAAAACTGAGCCGTTCGGCTAACAATTGTTGACGTCCGCGACCCGGCGTGTATAGTTAGCTTCATGGCTAACCAATTATCCAATCTCGATCAGGTCTTCGCCGCGCTGGCCGATCCGACGCGGCGGGCGATCGTGATGCGGCTGTGCGCGGGCGAGGCGTCGGTCAGCGAGCTCGCCGATCCCTTCGACATGGCGCTGCCGAGCTTCATGAAGCACATCCACGTGCTCGAGACGAGCGGGCTCGTTCAGTCCGAGAAATCGGGACGCGTGCGCACCTGCCGGCTGAGCGCGGATGTGCTTGTCGGCGCCGAGGATTGGTTCCAGCAGCAGCGCGCGGTCTGGGAAGCGCGGCTCGACCGGTTCGAGGCCTATGTGATGAAGCTCAAGAAAGAGAAGGAAAGGGCGGCCGCCAAGCGGCCGTCCCGAACAACCAAACGGAAAGGTTCCTGACAATGACGAGTTCTGCCAATCCCGCTTTGTCGCAATGGTCGCTCGACCGAGAGATCGTGATGTCACGCGTGATCGACGCGCCGCGCGATCTGGTGTTCGAGGCATGGTCCGACCCGAAGCATCTGCCGCAATGGTTCGGCCCGAAGGGATTCAAGGTTGAGACCTTCGAGATCGACGTGCGTGTCGGCGGCGTCTGGCGCTTCAACATGATCGGGCCCGACGGCACGGTCTATCCGAACCGGATGCGCTTCCGCCGCATCGAGCGGCCGTCGCTGATGGAGATGGATCACGGTACCGACCAGGACGACGATCCCGGCATGTTCCGCTTCACCGTCACCTTTGCCGAGCAGAGCAACGGCAAGACCGTGCTGATGATGAGGCAGCTGGCCTCGAGCACCGAGCAGCGCGATGGCATGATCGGCTTCGGCGCCGTCGAATACGGCTACCAGACGCTCGACAAGCTGGCGGCCTATGTGGCGGGGATGAAGCGGTGAAGGCAGCCTCGTCATTCCCGGGCGCCTGAGATGGCGAGCCGGGAATGATGGCGCGCGCGAACGCATGCTGATCAAGCCGCCGTCGACATGGCGGCTTGCTTCGCGCGTCACGTAAGCGCGCCAGCGCTAGGAACCATCGCCGCCCTGCGGCTTTGGCAGTGATGACGCACATCATCTTCAGCGACTATCGCAACCCCGCGGCGGAGCAGGCCTACGAGATCGCCTGGGACTTTCTGGTGCGGACCGGCGCCATCCGGGACGAGTTCGAGGCCTGCGTGTTCCTGGCGCAGCGTATCACCGTGATGGTCGAGGAGGGACACATCAATCGGATCCGCATGGCCAACCGCGCGATCTCCGAATACCAGCGCCATGCCGAGGAACGCGACGATGTCATCCGTGGCGGCGGCCGGTATGCGGAAAGGCGTTGATTGCGGGCGAAGCGGGTTCACTCCCTGGCTTCGTCCGTGACGATGTCGCCGAGCTTCTGCCAGCGTACGCCGTCGAACTGCACCATCTGGAACTGCTTGTTGACGCGATAGTCCGTTGGCGTGGTCGTGACCGAGATTCCCGGGAGCGTCAGGTCGAGCTCGACGTTCTTGAGGTTGGCCGCCTGTCGCATCACGTTCTCGCGGGTCAGATCGTCGCCGCATTGCTTCAGCACCTGCACCAGGAGCTGCGCGGTGATGTAGCCATAGACGTTGAGGTTCGAATCCTTGTCGCCCTCGGGATAGTACTTGGCCATGAAGGCGAGGTAGCGCTTCATGCCTGGGTCGTCCTTCCATTCGGGATCTGCGGCATCCTTGACGTAGCCGACGCTGATCACGCCCTTGGAATTGTCGAGCCCTGCTGGCTTGAGCACGGCACTGAGCGAGGAGGCGTTGATGTCGATGATGTGCAGCGGCTTCCAGCCGATCTCCGCAACCTTCTTGATCGCCTGTGCCGCCTGTTTTGGCGTCGTCGCGCTGAACAGCACGTCGGCGCCGGCATCCTTCAAGCGGAGGATCTGCGAGTCGATGGTGGGCTCGGTGATCTCGTAGGAGGTCTCGGCGACGACCATGTTTGCCTTGTCGCCGAGGCCCGCCTTGAGGCCGGCGAGATAATCCTTGCCGAGATCGTCGTTCTGGTAGAGCACGCCGATTTTGGCGTTCGGATGGTTCTTCAGCAGGTACTGCGCATAGATCCGGCCCTCGACGAGGTAAGAGGGGTTGAAGCCCATGGTCCACGGGAAGTTCTTCGGATCAGTGAAGCGTGCGGCGCCGGTGGCGGCGAAGAGCTGCGGGATCTTCTTGGCGTTGAGATATTTCTGCACGGCGACGTTCGGCGCGGTGCCGATGATCTGGAAGGTCAGCAGCACCTCATCGCTTTCGACCAGGCGGCGGGTCTGCTCCACCGTCTTCGGCGGCGAATAGGCATCGTCATACTGGATCAGCTCGACCTTGCGGCCGTTCACGCCGCCCTGGTCGTTGATCATCCTCATATAGGCGGCCTGGGTCTTGCCGATCACCGCGTAGGCCGAGGCCGGGCCGCTGAGCGGCACGGTCTGGCCGACCTTGATCAAGGTGTCGGACGCGCCGGGATCGTATTTCTTTTGCGCCTGCGCTGCCGTGACCGAGAGGAGAAGCGCGGAGGCCGCGATGCATTTGGTGACGACGTTTTTCATATCGGTTTCCCCCAGCAATCCTCATTCGCCCTTGAGGCCGGCTTCGCGGATCAGCTTGGTCCATTTCTGCGTTTCGGCGTCGATGAACTTGCCGAACTCGGCGGCGGTGCCTGGGCGCACTTCGAGCCCCTGCGCGGTCAGCTTGTCCTTGATCGCAGGCTCGGCGAGCGCGCGCAGAACCTCGGCCTGGAATTTGTCCACGATGACGCGCGGCGTCGTGGACGGCACCATGAAGCCGTACCAGCCGGCGGCGGCGACGTTGGGAAAACCCTGCTCGCGCAGCGTCGGCGCCTGTGGATAGAGCGCGCTGCGCTCGGCCGAGGCGACGCCGAGCACAGTGAACTTGCCGCTCTGGATGTAGGGCAAGGCGGTCGGCAGCGCGGTCAGCGTGGCGTCGACGCGTCCGGCGAGCAGCTCGGTGTAGGAGGCCGCATCGCCCCGGAACGGGATGTTGAGACCCTTGACGCCGGCATCGCGGAACAGGAGCTCTCCGGCGAGATGCGGCTGCGAGCCGGCGCCGGGGGAGGCGAAGGTCAGTCCGTCCGGCTTCGACTTGCCGTGGGCGATCAGGTCGGGAAGCGTCTTGAACGGTGCGTCGGCACTGATGATGAGGAACAGCGGTGCGATCACGGCCATCGCGACCGGCTGCAGATCCTTGCGCTCATAGGTCAGCTTGCCGAACAGCGCCTCGGCGGTGGCGTAGGGCGCCGCGACATAGAGGATCGTATAGCCGTCGCCCTGCGCATGCGCGACCATGTCGTTGGCGATGCGCGTGCCGGCACCCGGCTTGTTCTCGACGATGAATTGCTGACGCAGGCTGCGGCCGAACTCCTCGGCCAGCAAGCGCAGCGAGATGTCGTTGGAGCCGCCCGGTCCGTAGGGCGAGATCAGCCGCACCATCCGCGACGGCCATGCGTCCTCGGCCCGTGCCGCTAGGCCCGAGCCGGCGACCAGCCCGCCTGCGATTGTGCCCAGCAGGGTTCGGCGTGTGACCTTGAGCGATGCCACTGTTTTCTTCCTCCCATTTTATTGGTCTTCTTGCGACGTTCAGATCACCTTTCGCTCGGTGAGCCGTTCGATCTCCTGGTCCGAAAGGCCGAGCCAAGTTCGGAATATCTCGTCATTATCCTGGCCGACGTCGCCTGCGGCGTGACGTAATCGCGCGGGGTCGACGGCAAAGCGCGGGACGGCATTGGCCATGGCAACCGTGCCGAAATCCCGGTCGGCGACACGGGTGATCACCTCGCGTGCCCTGACTTGCGGGTCGTCGGCGATCTGATCGATCGAATAGATCGGGGCGAGCGTTCCCTGCGCGGCATTGAATCTCGCGAGGACCTCGTCGAGGGGATGCGCGGCGCACCAGGCCGCGAAGATGTCGTTGAGTTCGACGGCGTGCTTGACGCGCTGGTCATTGGTGGCGAAGCGCGAATCCTCGACGAGGTCGGGACGTCCGATCGCCCGGCAGTTCGCTGCAAAAAGGGCGTTGGTCGAACCTGCGAGCGTCACCCAGTGATCGTCGCTGGTGCGAAACACGGCGGCCGGCGCGGAATAGCCGTTGGCGTTGCCGATGCGGCTGCGAACGGCGCCGAGCTGGTCGTATTCGATGGCGAGCACGTCGAGCAGGCGGAAGGTGGCTTCCGTCAATGCGAGATCGATCTCCTCGCCGGGAGCGCCGGGGTCGCGCGCCCGTTTCCACAGCGCGGCCAGCACGCCGACGGCGCCGAACAGGCCGCCGATCGAATCCCCGATCGGGTATCCGGGATGGGTCGGTTCGCCATCGCTCTCGCCGGTGATGTAGGTCAGTCCGCCCATGGCCTCGAAGATGCGGGCGAAGCCGGGCCGCTCGCGATAGGGGCCGTCCTGACCGAAGGCGGTGGCGCGCAGAATCACGAGGCGCGGCTGGATCGACCACAGCACTTCCTTAGAAAGGCCCCAGCGATCAAGCGTTCCCGGACGAAAATTCTCGATCAGCACGTCGAAGCGTGGAAGGAGCTGCTTGAACAGCGCAAGCCCTTCCGGAGTGCGCAGATCAAGCGTGGCAAACTTCTTGTTGCGGTTGGCTGCCTTCCACCACAGCGGCTTGCCGTTCTTGAACGGCGGAAATGACCGCACGCCGTCACCGTGCCCGGGCATCTCGATCTTGAGCACGTCCGCGCCATAGTCCGCCAGCAGCGTGGCAGCGAACGGCGCAGCGATGATTGTCGCGATGTCGAGAACCTTTAGTCCTTCGAGCGGACCAGCCATGTCATTTTCCGCCGCTTGTGATTTTCTTGGCCTTGCGCGGCGGCGCCGTGAGCTCGGCCTGCCCGACCATGGCCCGGATGCTGTCGGCGAGCGCGGCGATGCGCGGACCGATTTCGCCCTCGAGCTGCCCGGGCTGGAGCCGGAAGGCGGGGATGCCGCAATTGATCGAGAACGATTGTTTCGATTCGCTGATATGAAACAGCGGCGCGGCGACGGCATGGATCGAGGCCATGTACTCGCCCCAGCAGGTGCAGAAGCCGCGGCTTTTGCATTGCGCGATGCCGGCGCGGTATTTGTCGCGGAGCGCGGACCACAGGCCAGCATCCTCTGCGGCGAGATTGCGTTCCAGCCGGTCTGCGTCGGCCGGCGGCAAGGTCGCCGCCGCGGCGCGGCCCATGGCGGTCATCACGACCGGAATCGGCATGCCGACATCAGGTACGTGCGGGCCGACATCGCCGGAGCGCGCGGTCTCGACATAGATCATCGACGTCGCATCGAGCAGGCCAATCGACACCGTGCCGCGGACGCTGTGCGCCAGCTCCTGCATCATCGGCCGCGCCACTTGGCGGAATTGCATTCCTGCGAGCAGGGGATGCGCCATCCGCAACGCCCGTGCACCGACGCGGTACTTCGACCGCTCGGCGTCGTAGCGGAGATAGCCGAGCTCGGCCAAGGTATGGGTCAGCCTCGCCACCGTCGGGCGCGGGATGCCGGTCAGCGTCGACAGCTCCATGTTGCCCAGCAGCGTGCTCCCGGCCTTGAACGCCTCGAGCACGACGAGCCCCTTTGCCAGCGTGGTGGCGAAAGCGGCGTCATCGGCGCTCTCGGCCAGCACGGCTGCGGCAGAGGAGAGCGGGTGCTGCGGCTTGGGTGAGTCAGTCGGAGCCATCCCGGAATATCAGACGGACGGATTTCGAATGTCCAATAGATTCGCCATCCAGGAGAAAATTGTCCGATATGTGGACACTCGGCTCACAGCGCTTCTTGCGCCTTCCGGGCACCGCTGGAACGACAGGCACACAGATTTTTGTCGTGATTGCATGCCGTTCTGTGACAGGATTATTACGACGACGTGTCAAATCGATAATTTTGCGGAGCGGTTCATGTTGCAGTGGCAGGCGCGGTCAAATCCCCTGGCGTGGTGGTGGGGATCTCTCACGCTTGTGAGCAGCGCAAATATCCTCGTCTGGTTCATGCTCTATCGTGAGTTCTATCCGACGCCTTCGGCCAGCCTCGGCGGCGGCTCGGACATCGGGCTGATGTTCCTGCTGTGCGCCGGCTATGTGTTCGGCTGCGCCTTCCGTTCGGTGCTGCCGCGCGCCGACGTGCAGCGCATCTGCCTGTTCGACACTTGGCTGTCGAGTGTCGCCGTCGGCCGGACGGTGGCGACCGTGGCCGAGCTCTGCTTCGCCGCGCAATGGGCCATCATCCTGCATCAGCTCGGCAAGATGACGGGCGCGGAGACCGCGGTGAACATCGCGCTAGTGATCGTACCGATCATCCTCATCGCGGAATGCTTCTCCTGGTACGCGGTGGTGACGACCAACTTCCTTTACAACGCGATCGAGAATTCGCTGTGGGCTGTGACCTTCTTCCTGGCCGGCATTGCGCTATGCCGTCTGATGCCGGAATTCCAGGGCGTAGTGCGCTGGGCGCTGATGTCAGGCATCGTCGGCATCGCCTGCTTCCTTGCCTTCCTCATCACAGTCGACGTGCCGATGTATCTCAGCCGCTGGCGGGCAGGGCATGAAGAGGGCAACACATTCCTCGGCTTCCTCGAAGGGCTGCATGACGTCTCGACGCGCTGGGTGGTGACCCACGACATCGCGCACTGGAAGGGCGAACTGACCTGGATGTTCCTGTATTTCAGCGCGGCAGTGTGGTCGAGCCTCGCGCTCTGCGCGCTCTACGCGATGGAAGGCTATCTGGCGCGCTATCTCGCCTGACGATCAGATTCCAGCTTGACGGGTCTCTTGAAGCGAAGCGGTGTCCGCTTCGCCAAAGGGCTTTACTTGCCGACCAGGCTGCATTTGCTGCGATCGAGCGGGCGGAAGGCCTGGTCGGGCGGGATCGTCGCGACCAGCTTGACGAAGTCCCACGGGCCCTTGGATTCCTCCGGTGTCTTGACCTGCACCAGATAGAGATCGTGCACCATGCGTTGGTCCTCGCGGATGCGGCCGTTGGGGGTGTAGGCGTCCGACACCGGCGTCGCCTTCATTTTGGCCATCACGACGGCGCCCTCGTCGGAACCGGTGTCCTTCACGGCCTGCAGATAGTGGCGCACGGCGGAATAGACGCCGGCCTGGATCTGCGAGGGCATCGCCTTGCGGCGAGCATAGAACGCATCGGAGAATTTCCGGGCGGCCGGCGAGACATCCTCGAAGAAGGACGTGACGATGAGATCACCGCGCGTCGCTTTGAGCCCAACCGCCTCGATGTCGACGTTCTGGAACGACATCGGCACGATCTTCATGCCTTGGCTGGCGAGGCCGAACTCCTCGGCCTGCTTGATCGCGGTCGCGTTGTCGCCGGCAACGTTGATGGCCAGGATCTTTGCGCCCGACGACTGCGCCTGGAGCAGAAATGAGCTGTAATCGGGCGTGCCGAGCTGCGCCTTGACGCTGCCGGCGACCTTGCCGCCGAGTGCGGCGATGCGCTCGCGCGCGGTCACCTCGATCGAATGGCCGAAGGCGTAGTCGCCGGTGATGAAGAACCAGGGCTCCTTGCTGGTCTGCATGATGCCGGAGACCACGGCGGTCGCGGTGGAATAGGCGTCCTGGGTCCATTGCACGCTGGTCGGCGCGCACGCTTCATCGGTCAGCTGGTTCGCGCCGGCGCCGGAGATGAGGAATATCTTGCCGTTGCCACGCACCAGCTCCTGCACCGCCAGCGCCGCGCCGGAGCTGCCGCCATCGGTGACGGCCTGGACCCCGTCGCTGAACCATTTTCGCGCCAGCGATGCGGCGAGATCCGGCTTGTTCTGGTGATCGGCCTGCAAGATCTCGATCGGCTTGCCGTTGATCTTGCCGCCGAACTCCTCGGCGGCCATTCGCGCCGCTTCGACCGAGCCCGGACCCATGGCGGTCGCGAACACGCCGTTCATGTCGGTGAGGACGCCGATGCGGATGGCCTCGCCCTTGATCTCGGCCTGCGCGGCGGAGCCCGCGAGCGCAAGTGCGACCAGGAGGGTGGCGGCGGAGGTGGTACGAATGGTGCCCATGGCGTTCCCTTGATGTTATCGTTGATTGATCGATGTTGACGGTCAGGCCGGTTCGGCGATCACCGTGTTGCGCAAGATGCCGATGCCGGAAATCTCGACCTCGACGGTGTCGCCGGGGCGCATCCACAGCGGCGGCGTGCGCTTGGCGCCGACACCGCCCGGCGTGCCCGTGACAATGACGTCTCCGGGCACGAGCGGACAGATCGTGGAGACGTAGGCGATCAGCTCGGGGATGGCGGTGATCAGGAGATCCGTCGTGGTGTCCTGCACGACCTTGCCGTTCAGCCTTGTCTGCAAGGTGAGTTTTGACGGATCCGGAATTTCGTCGGTCGTCACCAGCCACGGACCGAAACTGCCGCTCTCGGCAAAGGTCTTGCCGGCGAGGAATTGGCTGGTGTGGCGCTGCCAGTCGCGGATGCTGCCTTCGTTGTAGCAGGAATAGCCGGCGACGTGGTCGAGCGCGCGGCCAGGGGGGATGTGACGGCCCGCCTTGCCGATGACGAGCGCGAGCTCGCCCTCATAGTCGAAGTCGTCGCTCACCCCCGGTTTCACGATGGGCTGGAGATGGCCGACCTGGCTACAGGCGAAGCGCGCGAACAGCGCCGGCTTTTCGGTGACGGTGCGGCCGGTCTCGGCGACGTGATCGCGATAGTTGAGGCCGACGCAGATGATCTTGCCGGGATCGGGGATCACGGGCGCGAAGCTGATCTTGTCGAGCGGCTGATCGGAGTCCGCGGAGGCGGTGAGCCTTGCCGCCTCGGCGAGCCGACCGGCTTCGAGCAGCTGCCGCAGCGTGGCGCACCCCGCCATCCGCGCGCCGAGATCGACGATGCCGTTGTCCTTGACGGCGCCGAAGGTGGGGCGTCCGTCCACACTGAATGAGAGCAGTTTCATGAAATGTCCTTGAGAGGGTTCGGTCAGGCCGCGGAGGGCGCTTGGGCTGAAGGAATTCGGGTTGGAGGCGCGATGGCGGCGATGAGGCGGTCGAGCTCGGCCCCATTGCGGGCGGAGCCGCGGATGTAACGGTCGGGACGAACGAGTGCGGCGATGATGCCGTGCTCGCGCAGCCAGGGCCCAAGGCCGTTGGCATCGTCGCTGGTCAGGATCTTGATCTCCGTCTGCGACAGCGCGAGACGCGATGAGAGTGCCGCCGCCGTCTCGACGAGCAGCACGTGGTTGTAGCCGGTCCGGTCATCGCTGCGGCTGGCGTCGGTCAACGTGAACTGCGGCGCCAGATGTCCGGCGAGCGGCAGGTCGCCGAACTCTAGTCCGGGGCCGAGCAGGGGCTTCTTCACGTCCAGCTTGACCGGCGCGTTCTCGCGCGCTTCGCCGGCGGCAAGGCCGGCCTCGATCGCCTTGGTGTTGATGACACCGCCGAGGCGAATGGCGAGCTCGATGAACTCGCGTACATGCGGCAGCCGTTCGCTCTGATAGGTGTCGAGCAGATCGGGCGCGGCGCCGTCGCGGATCACGCTCGCCAGCTTCCAGGCGAGGTTGGCGGCATCGCGAATGCCGGCGCACATGCCCTGGCCGAGGAACGGCGGGGTCTGGTGCGCGGAATCGCCCGCGAGCAGCAATCGCTCGTTCCGCCATTGCTGCGCGATGACCGAATGGAACGTGTAGACCGCGGCGCGCTCGATCTCGGCATCGTCCGGCGTGATCCAGCGCGACAGCAGCTCCCAGACCTTCGCGGGTTGCGCAACGTCCTGCGAATCCTCGTCCGGGAGAACCGTGATCTCCCAGCGGCGCCGCATGCCGGTGCCGCGCACGTAAGTTGCGGGCCGCCTGGGATCGCAATGCTGGAGGCTGTAGTCGCCGAGGTCGTCGCGCGCGCGCTTGAGCAGAACGTCGATCACCAGCCAACGCTCGTGGAAGCCGAGGTCGTCCATCCCCGAGCCGATGAAGCGGCGCACCAGCGAGCGGGCGCCGTCGCAGCCGATCACGTACGCGGCGTGGATCTCGCTGAGCCTCCCGTTGGAGAGGTCTTCGCAGCGGACGCGCACGCCGTGTTCGTCCTGATCGAGCGCGAACACCTCGCAGCGGTTGCGCAAGGTGACGTGCGGCCAGCGGGCGAGGCCGCCGATCAGCACGTCCTCCAGATCCGGCTGGTGGAAGCGGTAGCTGAGATGCCAGCCCATCGGCGTCGGCGTCTGCGGACGGGACCAGTCCAGCAGCATGCGACCGGCCGCATCGAGAAACAGCATGCCGGGACTTAGAATGACGTGCGGCAGAATCGCATCGGCAAGCCCGATGGTCTGGAACACGCGCATGCATTCATCGTCGAAATGCACGGCTCGCGGCAAATGATAGGTCCGTGCCTCGCGCTCCAGCACCAGCGTCCGCACGCCGCACAGACCGAGCAGGTTCGCGAGCGTGGCGCCAACCGGCCCGCGGCCGACGATCACGACGTCAAACTCTTCCGGGGTGGATTTATCTTGCATGGGGTATCTCTTCCCCAAGCAGGGCCGGCGCTTCAACGCCGGCGTGGCAAGTGTCCGCCCAGCGGACGGCCTCTATTCCGCAACAGGAATGGCCGACGCCGTTTCCAGCAGCTGGCTCGCAAACTGCGCGATCGCTTCCTCGATCCCAAGCGCCGAGCGGATCCAGATGATCGAGATGCAGCCGAATACGGCGCCGTCCCGCACGATGGCAACGGCAATCGAAGCCGTCTTGGGATTGTATTCGCCCTCGCTGCGGATGGCGTAACCTCGCGCCGCGGTCTCGGCGATCATGCGGTCGAGCCGGCCCTGGTCGAGGAAGGGGCGGTCGTCGGCCTCATCGATGCGGCGGAGATGATTGATGATGAGATCGCGTTCGCGCGCCGGGCAGGCGGCGAGATAGGCGCGGCCCGCAGACGTGCGCAGCATCGGCAGGCGCTTGCCGATCATGCCGCGATCGATCGAAAGGGGGCTGCGAGAGTGCGTGGTCTCCTGCACCACCATCGCCGCGTTCTCGTAAGTCGAGAGATCAACGGGCCAGACCAGTTTCTTGCTGAGATCGGCGAGATAAGGCGCCGCCGCCTGGCAGATCACCACGCCGGGATCGTAGCCGTCGCCGAGGCTTAGGGCACGCCGGGTGACCCGAAATCGGTCGTCGCTGGCGCTGCGGGCGATATAGCCGAGCTCCTCCAGGGTTTCGAGGAGGCGGTAGACGGTGGGTCGGGGCAGGTCGAGCGCGCGGGCGACGTCGCCGGCGCGGATGCCGCCGGAGCGGTTGACCTCGTGCAGCACGTCGAGCCCGCGCTTGAAGGCGCGGACGCCCTCAGACTGCCGAGGCTGGCCGTTCCGCGTCCGCTCCTTGGACACTTCCTATTTCCTCCCTTGTGGCACATCGCGGCGCGCTTATTGTCGCCTGCGAACGCGAGGCGATTGCGGAACGCCACCGTAGGATCGCGCGCGGCCGGTATCAAGCTCGCCGCAGTACGGTGATCGCGTCGCCTTCGGGAGGAGTTCGATGGAAATCGCAGCGCTCGGCTATATCGGAATCAGTTCATCCCAGCTCGAGCAGTGGAGCCGGATGGCGACCGGGCTGCTCGGCATGCAGCAGGTCGATCGCGGCGGCAAGATGCGGGCCTTCCGCATGGACGACCGCAAGCAGCGGCTGATCGTCGATGGCGGCAGCGATGCCGGCCTCGCGGTGATGGGATGGGAAGTTCCCTCGACCGCCGAGCTGGACAGGTTGGCAGGACGGCTGGAAAGCCATGGCATCACGGTGGCGAGGGGCTCGCGCGCACTCGCCGACGAGCGGCATGTCGCCGAGCTGATCGCGTTTGCCGACCCAGCCGGCAACCGGCTGGAGGCCTTTTGCAAGCCGGAGCTTGCGGACGAGCCGTTTAGGCCGGGCCGCCCGATCTCGGGCTTCCGCACCGGGCCGCTCGGCATGGGGCATGTCGTGCTCAATGTGGAGAATGTCGAGCCGCTGTTGCCGTTCTATCGCGACGTGCTCGGCTTTCACGTCTCCGATTTCGGGCTGAAGCCCTACGGGCTTTATTTCTTCCACGTCAACGGCCGCCACCATTCCTTTGCGATGGTCGGCTCGGGGCGGAAGGCGATGCATCATTTTATGGTCGAGCTCGGCTGCCTCGATGATGTCGGGCAGGGCTACGATCTCGCGCAGATGGACGAGGGACGTATCGCCTACACGCTGGGCCGGCACACCAATGATCACATGACCTCGTTCTACGTGAATACGCCGTCCGGCTTCTTCATCGAGTACGGCTGGGGCGGACGCGTCATCGACCCCGAGACCTGGCAGCCGCACGAGACCTTTGATGGGCCCTCCCTGTGGGGCCACGAGCGGCTGCATATGCCGGAAGAGCAGCGCACGCGATTGCGCGACATGCGGCTCGACGCGGCTGCCCGCGGCGTGCGCGTCGCCGATCCGCGCGTGCCGCCGCTCAATTGCGCGTGGTTGGACCAGATGGTCGTGCGCGAATAACGCGCCGCGGCGCAGCTCAGGCTTCGCCGAGATCGACCTCCGTCAAGATCCCCTGGCGCAGCGCCAGCCGGACCAGCTCGATGTCGGAGCCGACGCCGAGCTTGTCCTTGATCAGCGAGTGCAGGTTCGCCACCGTCTTCGGGCTGACATGCAGCGTCTCGGCGATCTCCTCCGTCGTGTTCTCGGCGAGCAGCAGCCGCAGCACCTCGAACTCGCGTGGCGTCAGCACGTCGGCGGCGGAGCTCTCGCCGCTGATGCGGCTGAGCGCAAGCTCGTGGTCGATGTCGGGGCTGATGGCAATCTTGCCGGCGAGCACGTCCTTGACCGCGCGCACCAGGCTCTCGGGCGGGCTGGTCTTGGTGACGTAACCCCTCGCGCCGGCGCGGATCGCCTGCACGGCAAAGCCGGCGTTCTCGTGCATGGTGAAGACGAGGATTCGCGCCGCCTTGTCCCACTGCCTGATCCGCCTGACGGCTTCGATGCCGCCGATACCGGGCATGCTGAGGTCCATGATGACGAGGTCGGGCGTCTCGGATTTGTAGAGGCGATAGGCTTCCGCTCCGTCGGCCGCCTCGGCGATGACGCGCAGGCCCGGCTGCTTCTGCAGCACCGAGCGATAGCCCTCACGGACGACGGAATGGTCGTCGACCAGCAGGATGGTCGCATCCGCCGCACTCATGCCGCATGCTCCAGGGCCTCAGACGCGGTAGCCGCGAGCGGAATGAAGACGCGCAGCGCCGAGCCGTGAGGGCTGGTCTCGAAACTGAGCCTGCCGCGAAGCGCGGCGACGCGCTCGCGCATGCCGAGCAGGCCCATGCCCGATTTGGCCGAAGCCTCGTTCGGCCGGCCGTCGTCCTCGACCACGAGGGCAATCTCGCTTCCGGTCGCCGTCAGATGCAGGCTGACCCTTGTTGCGCCGGCATGCTTGGCCGCATTGGTGAGCGCCTCCTGCACGATCCGGTAGAGATTGGCGCTGACGTCGGCGGGCACGCTGTCGAAGGCGCCCTCGAACCGGATCTCGAAGCGCGGCTGGCCGCGGCTGCGGCCGTTCCACCCCGAGACCAGGCCTTCGAGGCTGGCGACGAGGCCTAGCTCGTCGACATCGGGCGGCCGCAGCCGGAACAGCGCACCGCGCAGCGTCTCCATCATGCCGGTCGCGGTGCGGGCGATGCTGTCGCATTCGCCCAACAAGTCGGGACAGTCCTGCGCCGCGGTCTGGCGGGCGGATGCGGCCAGTGCGCGGATCGCGGCGAGCGACTGGCCGAATTCGTCGTGCAGTTCGCGGGCGAGATGGCGGCGCTCCTCGTCCTGGAGCGCGATCAGCTTCCGCGTCAGCTCGTTGCGCTCGGCAAGCGCAGTGTCGAGGCTTTCGGCGAGATGGTTGAAGACGTCGCGGATGGCGGAGAGCTCGGCGAGATCGAACGGCGGCAGCCGGGTGGTGAGGTCACCGGCGGCGATGCGTTCGAGGCCGCTGCCGATCATGCGGGTGGGGCGCAGGGCGCGGGCCAGTGCGGCATAGACCAGCGCGCAGAGCAGCGGCAGCGCGACCGCAAGTGCGATCATGAGCCGGCCGGCCTCGTGCCAGGCCTCCGCCGTCTGCACCGCTGGATCGATCGAGACCACGGTCTCGCCGAGCTTGGTTCCGCGCACGATCACGGGCCGCGCCGCCTCGCGGCCGGGGTCGAACAGGCTGCGATAGAAGGCGGCGAAGGCTTGCGGCGGCGGGCTGGCCGGGGCAGGCGCGCCGCTGCAGAAACGCTGCAGCATCTCGCCGCTCGCGCTGCGGAAGCCGAGGCAGAGGCCGGGCGTCATCACATGGGCCGAGACCGGGTCGAGGTCCGGAAAATCAGATCGGGGGCTCGCCGCCCACTGCATCTTGCCTTGCTGCAGCTCCAGCGTCTTCGCCACGATGGCGGCGATCCCGTCGATGCGCGCATGCGCGGCGCTATCGGCGGTGACGAGGAAATAGGTGGAGATCGCGGCGAAGCAGGCGGCCGATATTGCGGCCACGCGCAGCGTCAGACGGACCTTGAGATCGAATCTCGGGCGATTCCACATCGGCTTGCACCTGGTGCGAACGGGCTTGTCGCGTCCTCATTAAAGGGCAGAACGCCGACGGCGGGAAGCGTTCCCGACTTGCCGCACTGCAACGTCGTGAAATTTTCCCGGCGTTGGTCGGGATGGTGACGGCTGCGGAGCTCAGGCGCCCCCGTTCAGATTTGCGTTCCATCCACGAGGTCCGTTCATGCACCGCTCCCGGCTGGTTCTCTCTGCGTGCCTCCTCTTCGTCCTCTCTTGCTCGCCCCTGGCCGCGCAGGCCGCCATCGGCGTTGTCATGGACGATTTCAGCTACACCGACACTTCGGGCGAGCCGACCGACCAGACTGCCGCCCACGAGCGGCGGCTGGCGGCGTTCATGGCCGCGCTTCGAAGGGACATCGAGGCAGACCAGCGCTATCGCTTGGTGCGATCCGCTCAGGACGGAGCGGCGTTCAAGGTGGTCGGCGGCATTCAGAAGACGAGCACGCTGGTGCAATGGGCCAAGGTTGCCGTGATCGACGTTGGCACCAAGACGCTCGTGCTGGACAAGCTCTACAGCTTCCGCGGCGACAATGACCAAGCATGGGAGCGCGCCCAGATGTTCGTGTCCCGCGAGGTCATGGCCGCGCTCGGCACGCCTGCGCCGGTCGCGCTGGCTGTGTTCGATTTCGAGCTCGAGGACATGACGGCCGCCTCAGCGGGCGCGTCCGCTGCGTCAGATGCGTCTTATCTCGCGGAGGTCACTGGCGGTGTGCGCGAGGCGCTCGGCCAATCCGGCCGTTACCACGTCGTCGAGGTCGGCGCCGAGGCGGGCAAGGCGGGCGCTTTGCGGGATTGCGGCGGCTGCGAGGCCTCCATTGCGCGCAAGCTCGGCGCAGACCAATCACTGATCGGCGTGGTGCGCCGCGTCAGCCGCACCGAATACACGCTCGGCTTCCAGGTTCGCGATGCCAGCACCGGCGCGGTGCTGGCGCGCGGCGACAGCGGCCTGCGCCTCGGTGCGGACTATTCCTGGAAACGCGGCGCCGTGCGGCTGGTCCGAGAGCGGCTGATCGAGAGTCAGCAGGCCACCGAGGCTGCTAGAAAGTAAGCTGCACCTTCATCGACTGCGAGCGGTCGCTGGCGAGCTCGAAGGCAGCGACGGCGTTCTCGAACGGCATGGTGGCCGTGATCAGCGGCTTGACGTCGATCAGGCCTTCGCCCATCAGGCGCACCGCGAGCTCGAACTCGGGATCGAAGCGGAACGTACCGCGCAGTTGCAATTCCTTGGCGACGATGGAGTTGATCGGCAGCGTCATCTCGCCGCCGAGGCCGAGCTGCACCAGCGTCGCGCCGGGCCTGAGCACGTCGAGCGCGGTGCGGAGCGCGGCCTGGTTGCCGGAGGCCTCGAACAGCGTGTCGAACACGCCCTTGCCGGCGCGCCAGGGATCGAGCGCAGTGGCATTGGCCGCGACGTTGATTGCATGCGTGGCGCCGAGCTTCTTGGCGACCGCGAGCGGCGCCTCCGCCACATCGGTGACAACGATCTCCGACGCGCCGCCGAAACGCGAGACCAGAATCATCAGCGCACCGATTGGACCGCAGCCGGTGATCAGCACGCGCTTGCCGAGCAGGGGACCGGCCTGCTTGCCGGCATGCAGGCACACCGCAAGCGGCTCGGCGACTGCGGCTTCCGCCAGCGACAGCTTGTCCGAGATCGGCACGGCCTGCGTCGCGTCGACCGTGATGAACTCGCGAAAGCCGCCCTGCACATGGGGAAAGCGCATCGCGCTGCCGAGGAAGCGCATGTCGAGGCACTGGTTGCGCATGCCTTCCTGGCAATGCAGGCAAGCCCCGCACGGCTTGCTCGGGTTGACCGCGACGCGCGTGCCCGGGCTGACATTGGCGACGCCGTCACCGACGTCAGCAACGACGCCGGCGATCTCATGGCCCAGCGCCATCGGCTGCTCGATCCGCACGACACCGAAGCCGCCATGATGGTAGTAGTGCAGGTCGGAGCCGCAGATGCCGCCATTGGCGATCTTGACGCGAACCTCGCCTGGGCCGGGCGCCGGATCGGCATAATTGTCGATCCGCAGGTCCTTCGGGGCGTGGATGACGACGGCGCGCATGGCTTGCTCCTTCGTAGTCTTGGCGATCACATCGCGGCGATCATGCCGCCATCGACATAGATGATCTGGCCGTTGACGTAAGTCGACGCATCCGAGGCGAGGAAGATCGCGGCGCCCACCAGCTCATCCGGCTTGCCCCAGCGTTTGGAGGGGATACGGCCCATCAGCCAGGCGTTGAAATCGGCGTTGTTGACCAGTGCCTCGTTCATGTCGGTCAGCATGTAGCCCGGGCCGATCGCATTGGCCTGGATGCCGTGCTGGGCCCATTCCACCGCCATCGAACGGGTCAGGTTCTTGATGCCGCCCTTGGCCGCGGTGTAGGGCGCGATGGTGGGGCGGGCGAGCTCGCTGCCGAGCGAGCCGATATTGACGATCTTGCCGTGCTTGCGCGGAATCATGCGCTTGGCCGCCTCGCGGCCGATCACGAAGGCGCTGGTGAGGTTGGTCTCGATCACCTTGCGCCATTCGTCGGTGGTGAACTCCACCAGCGGCTTGCGGTGCTGGATGCCGGCATTGTTGACGAGGATGTCGACGGCGAGCCCTTCGCGGTCGAAGCGCTCGAAGGCGGCGACGATTGCGGGCTCGTCGGTGACGTCAAAGGCGGCGCCTTCGGCCTGATGGCCGGCGGCGCGAAACTCGGCGACGGCCTGCTCGACGCGCTTGGGATCGACGCCGTTGATGATGATCTTGGCGCCGGCCTTGGCCATGCCCTCGGCAATGGCGCGGCCGAGGCCGCGGGAGGAGCCGGTGACGAGCGCGGTGCGGCCGGAGAGATCGAAGAGGGAAGTGCTCATCTCAAGAATTCCTCAGACGTTGGAGCGGCGCACGGTGAGATCGGTGCGCTCGAAGACGGCAGGCAGGAGGTCGACACCCAGGCCGGGGCCTTCCATCGGAAAGACATAGCCGTCCGTGATGGTGGGCATCGTGGTGACGAGCTCATTGTACCAGCCCTTGTAGAAGGCGCGCACGGATTCCTGGATCAGGGTGTTGGGCTGGCTGAAGGACATGTGGATGGCGGCGATGAAGCCGATCGGGCCAATACAGTCATGAGGAGCAAAAGGCCGGTGATAGGTCTCGGCCATTGCCGCGATCTTGCGGCCTTCGGTGAGACCCCCGGTCCAGCACAGATCAGCCATCACCACGTGCATGGCATCGCGGTCGAGCATGTCCTTGTAGGGGAAGCGCGAGCCCAGCGTCTCGCTGGCGCAGACCCAGACGTCGGTCGAACGGGCATATTCGGCCAACGCCTGCGGCGAGTTCATCCGGATCGGGTCCTCGTACCAGGTCGGCTTGTAGGGCTCGAGCGCACGGGCGATCTGCTTGGCGGTCGGAAGATTCCAGAGCGAGTGAAGCTCGACCATGATTTCCATCTTGTCGCCGACGGCTTTGCGGATCTTCTCGAACGGCTCGATCGCCTGCTTCATCTGTGCGGCGGTGATGTAGAGGCCCTTGTTCTCCTGCGCGGCGGGATCGAACGGCCAGATCTTCATCGCCGAGATGCCGCTTTCGAGCAGGCTTTCGGCGAGCGCATCGGCGTGGTTCATGAAGCCGTCGAGATCTTCATAAGGCCCCTTGGAGGCGCCGAGATTCCAATTGGCCACCGGGCTGATATTGGTCGAGCGTACATATTGCGTGCCGGCGCAGGTGTTGTAGATCCGCTGCTTGTCGCGGCAGAGGCCGCCCAGCATCTGGTGCACCGGCTGGCCGCAGACCTTGCCGAACAGATCCCACAGCGCGATGTCGATCGCTGACGCCGCACGGTATTCGACGCCGGTGGAGGACTGCGCCATCGGCAGGTTCAGCATGTCGCGATGGATCGCCTCGATATGCAGGGGATTGCGGCCGAGCAGGCGACCGGCAAAAGTGTCGTGGATCTGCGCTTCGACCGCGCCCGCGCCATAGAAGGTTTCGCCGAGACCGATCAGTCCAGTGTCGGTGTGGATGCGGACCCAGATGACGTTAGAAAATTCCTCGGTGCGCAATGTCTCGATCGACGTGATCTTCACGGCAACATCCTCCCATCGAAAGGCGCTTTGCGCCCGACGTCTCATTTTGCACTGCAGCATGCTGTAGGGCGTGCCGACGTCTTACGCTTGCTTGTAATATATCACAACATGTTTTAGGGGTGCCACAACAAGGCGCCATCCTGCAACGAGAGCGCGGGCTGACGGGAGAAAACGACATGGCACGACGCAAGCGCGCGCTCGAAGTGGTGAAGGACGACGAGGACGGCGGAAGCCGGCGCTCCCGTAGCAACCGTCTCAACTTCTTCGAGTTGGCCTATCAAAGGATCGAAGAGCTCCTGGTTCATTGCGAGCTCAAGCCCGGCCAGTTCATGACGATGCTGGAATTGCAGCAGATCACCGGCTTCGGGCGTACACCGGTGCATCACGCCGTCAATCGTCTCTCCGCCGACACCCTCATCATCATCCGGCCGCGTCATGGCCTCAACATCGCGCCGATCGATCTGGCGCGCGAGCGCATGCTGCTGGACTTGCGCCGCGACATGGAGCGTTTCGTGATCCGCCTTGCGGCCGATCGTGCCAGCCTGTCGCATCGAAATCAGGCGCTGCACATCGAGCGTCTGCTGCGCGAGCGCCGCGCCAGCCTGACGCTCGACGAATTCAATCATATCGACCGCCGCATCGATGCGCTGGTGCTGGAGGCGGCCGGCGAACCTTTCCTGGTGCATACGATGCGGCCGCTGCACACGCTGTATCGCCGCATCGGCTACATCCACCATCGCTTCATGCCGGGGCAGGCGGATCTGTCAGGCACGATCGATCACCATCTCGCCATTCTTGCTGCCGTCGCCAACCGCCGCGTCGAGGACGCGGTGAAGGCGAGCGACGCACTGATCGACTACATGGGCGAGATGTTTACGGGCATGGAGGCGGGGATCGATCCGCGCCTGCTCGATTGCAGCATCGAGCCGCTGCTCGGCACGTAGAGCGTGATCCGAGTGTGCAGCGGTTCTCCGAAAAGATCATGCTCAAAACAATAAGCTGAAGCGCGATGAGATCCTGATCTCATCGCGCTTCAGAGAGTTCTGAAGAAAGGAAGAAGAATGTCAACGATGGCGATGCCACAGGCGACCGCGAGCGAAGCCGCGGTCCGCTACCTCATCACGAACTACAGTCCCAAGGGCAACAAGGTCGGCTGGCTGATGATGGCCTCCATCCTGGTCGAGGCCTGGGACCTCTATTCCATTGCCTTCGTGCTGATCTTCATCAAGGAACAGTACAATCCCGATCCGCTGATGCTCGGCCTCGCCGCCGCCGGCACGCAAGGCGGCGCGCTGATCGGCGCGCTGCTCGGCGGCTGGCTGTCCGACAAGATCGGCCGCCGCGTGATGTTCCTGGTGACGATGGTGCTGTTCATCGTGCTGGCGCTGGCGCAGGCCTTCGTGCCCAGCGTCGGCTGGCTCGTCGTGATCCGCTTTCTGCTCGGCATTCCGCTCGGCTCCGACATCTCGACCGGCTACACTTACATCATGGAATCCATGGCCAAGGGCGAGCGCGAGGTCATGGGCAACCGTTGGCAGTTCATGTTCGCCGTCGGCGAAGTGCTCACCATCGGCGTCATCGTGATCTTCCTCCTGACCGACATGAACCACGAGATGCTGTGGCGCGTGACGCTCGGTCTCGGCGCGGTGCCGGCGCTGATCATCCTGATCATGCGCCACGACGTGCCCGAGACGGCGGTGTGGCTGGTGCAAAAGGGCCGCTACCGCGAGGCCAAGCAGGTCGCGCGCGAGATGTTCAACGACAACCTCGACATGCTGCCGGATCGGGACGTGGAGGTGCCGAAGACCAGCACACGCGCATTCCTCGCCGACCTCAGGAAGGATCCGATTCGCTGGCGCGCCACCCTCTATGGCTGGATCGCCTGTTTCGCCCAGGCGAGCGAGTTCTCGACCTTCGCGTTCTATCTGCCGGTGCTGTTCGTGATGGTTGGCGTCTCGAGCGTGCTCGGCATCAATGTGGTGACGATGGCGCTGTTTTCTTTCGCCGCCCTGTCGGGCTGGGTGGGACCCTTGCTGACGCCGAAGATCGGCCATCGCGGCATCGCGATCGCGGGCTTCTCCATCGTGCTGGTGTCGCTCCTGGTCGCGGCCTTCGCGCTCTACACCGACAACAAGATCCTGCTGCCGTTCGCCGCCGCCGGCATGCTCTGGGGCCATTATTGGGACGCGTCGAACTGCATGACGATTCCGACCATGGTTGCCCGTCCGCGATATCGGGGCACCGCAAGCGGCTTCGCCTACATGTTCGTGAAGCTGCCGTCGTTTCTGGCGATCTTCCTGTTCCCAACGGTGTTTGCCGCGATCGGGCAGGCGAATGCCACGCTGATGGTCGCGATCTTCCCGCTGGTAGGCCTGCTTGCCGCGATCTTCATCCTGCCGGAAGTCTACGGCTACGAGAACGATTGACGAAGCGATTCCCGGTCGCGGCCATCGCCGCGATCGGGAGAATTTCGTTCCGCCGCGCTTACATGATTGCCGCGGCTAACGCCGCGATCAGGGCCGGCGGCGTCACCAGCAGGCCGAGCTTGAGGAACGGCCAGGCGCCGACTTCGATCTTCTCGCGGCGGAGCGCGACCAGCCAGAGGATGGTGGCGAGCGAGCCGGTGACCGACAGATTGGGGCCGAGATCGACGCCGATCAGGATAGCGCTGACCACCGGCGCGGGCAGATGATCGCTGGCGGCGACCGAGCCGGCGACGAGACCGACCGGGAGATTGTTGGCGATGTTGTCGGCGAGCGCGGTGGCGATGCCGACACTCCAGGCGGCTTTCGTCGCGGATTGCGCCACCGCCTGCTGCAGCAGCGCGCTGAGATGCGCGATCACGCCGGTCTTCACCAGCGCTTCGACCATGACGAAGAGTCCGCCGACCAGCGGCAGCACGCTCCAGGAGACGCCGCGCAGCACCGGCAAGGGCGACTGCCGGTTGATCAGCAGCACGATCGCCGCCGTCGCCGCGCCGCAGATGAAGGTCGGCAGGCCGAGCTGCTTGTCCAGCGCTGACGCCGTGATCAGCACGATACCGATCGCGACGATGCCTATTGCGGTGAGCTTGCCGCCGCGGCCGAGCTTGGGATGCGGCACGCTGCGCGCGATCGTCTCTTCCCTCAGCGCGCGGTGCTGGGTCAGGCGCAGCACGATGTAGGTCAGCAGGATCGACGCCGCCGAGGGCAAGGCGAACAGGCGTAGCCATTCCGTCAGGTGCGGCATGCGCGCGCCGAACACGACGAGGTTGGCGGGGTTGGAGATCGGCAGAACGAAACTCGCGGCATTTGCGATGAAGGCGCAGACGAACAGATAAGGCAGCGGCTTCGCGCCGGCCGCGCGCGTTGCGGCATAGACGGCCGGCGTTAGCACGATCGCGGTGGCATCGTTGGAAAGCAGCACGGTCACCAGCGTGCCGACGAGATAGATCAGCAGGAACAACCGCTGCGGCGAGCCGCGTGCGTATTCCACCGCGAGCGCGGCCAGATAATCGAACAGGCCTTCGAGCCGCGCCAGCTCGGCGATCAGCATCATTCCGATCAGGAAGAGATAGACGTCGAGGCCTTTCTCGATGCCCGTCAGCGCGTCCTGCCAAGGCAGCAAACCAAACAGCACCAGGGCGCTCGCGCCGATGGCGGCCCAGATCGCCTCGGGCAGGCGAAACGGCCGGATGATGACGCAGGCGGTCGCGACGACGATGATGCTCCAGGCCCAGATGGCGTCAGACGGCACGGTCGATCCTCGAATGCAGGCAGTTCATTCGGCAGCGATAGCGGAAGCCGACGCCGCTGTCTTCCCCTGCGGGCGCGGGTCGTCGTCGCCGCTTTGCCGCGTCTCGGGCAACGCAACGAGGCAGATGACCGCGCCGATCGCCGCGACGGCGCCGAGCGTGACGAACGCTGCGCTGTAACCGGCACCGACCACGATGAGGCCGGCCAGAGTCGTCGATAGCGCCGCGCCAATGCTCTGGGCGGTGATGACCGCGCCCTGCGCGACGTTGAAGCGGCCGGTGTTGCGCATGAGGTCGGCGGTGATGACCGGGAAGATCGCGCCAAAGATACCGGCGCCGACGCCGTCAAGAAGCTGGACGCCGACCAGCCAGAATGGGTTGTTGGAGAGCGTGTAGAGTGCGCCGCGAGTCGGCAGGATCAACAATGCGGCAAGGAAGAAGCGCTTGTGGCCCCAGCTGTTGGCGCGTGCGCCGACCAGCATGGCAAACGGCACCATCACCAGTTGCGCCGCGACGATGCAGGCCGACATCAGGCTGGTGCCGATGTGCTTGTCCTGGAGCGTGAGCTTCTGCCCGACCAGCGGGAGCATCGCAGCGTTCGAGAGGTGAAACAGCAGCACGCAGACCGCGAAGACGAGGAGAGGGCGGCAGGTCAGGAGCACGCCAAGGCCCGAGGGCGTTTCCCGCTGCGCATCTCTGCCCGCATCGAGCAGCCCGCGCGCCAGCTCGTGATCGATGGCGCGAGCGGGGATCGCGAGGATGCTGAAGAGGCTTGCGATCGCCATCGCGCCGAGGAGGGAGAAGACGACGGTCGGGCCAAACCAATAGGCAGAGATACCCGCCAGCGCGGCCGCAACGGCATTGCCGGCATGGTTGAAGGTCTCGTTGCGGCCGATCCGTCGGGTGAACGCGGCGTGGCCGAAGATACCGAGCGAGACGGCAGCGATCGCGGGTGGAAAGACGACGGCGGCGGCCTGGGCAAGGCCTTGCGAGATCGTGACCGGCAGGAAGCCTGGAAACAACGGCAGCGAGAGCGAGGCCACCGTCACCATGACCGCAGCGGTGACCATCACCAGCCGCTTTGCCCGGGTCGCGTCGACGAGCGCACCGGCAGGCGTCTGTGCCACGATGCCGGCAATGGTCGCGATCGACATCACGAGGCCGATGCGCGCCTCGTCCCAGTGCTGCTCGGTGAGGAGGTAGACCGCGAGATAGGGGCCGAGCCCGTCCCGGACGTCAGCAAGGAAGAAATTGGCCGCGTCCAGGGCGCGGCCGGCCTGCCTTGCCTGATCGGGGTATTCGCTGGACATCGGTTTCTCGATCGAGGCTGGGACGCGCCGCGGCAAGAACCGGTATCCGGCATCATTGTTCGCGCCTTCAACTTCACACCAGCGAGTTGGGGCGACGCAATGGCGCGGTCATTGCTTCTGCGCCCGCAATGACGAAATTTGCGGCGGCTCTCGCGAATGTGACACTCACCTTGCCACCGACAGCTTCTCCATGATCGCCTTGCGCAGGATGCGCGAGAGCGATTCCACCGAATACGGCTTCTGGATCAGCTCGAATCCGCGGTGGGCGTTCTCGGCCAGCACGGTGCTGTAGCCGGAGGTGAGCACCACGGGCAGGCCTGGATAGCGCTCGCGGATGATGCCGGCGAGCTCGACCCCGTTCATGCCGGGCATGATGACGTCGGAGAACACGAGGTCGACGGCAAATTCGTTCTCGCCCAGGATCGCCAGCGCCGCGTTGGCATTGGCGACGCGGCGCACGACATAGCCGAGATCCTCCAGGAGCTCGGTGGAGAAGCGGCCGACCTCGTCGTCGTCCTCGACCACGAGCACGCGATAGCCACGCCCGGTCGTGGCCGCCTCGTGGCTCAGCGCCGCTGCTTCATTCTCGGTGGTGGGGCTTTGCGCCTGCGGCAGGTAGATGGTGAAGGTGGCACCTTCACCTTGCGTGCTCGTCACCGCAATGTCGCCCTCGGACTGCTTTGCGAAGCCGAAGGCCTGGCTGAGCCCGAGGCCGGTGCCCTTGCCGACCTCCTTGGTGGTGAAGAACGGCTCGAAGATCGAGTCGAGATGTTCCGGCGCGATGCCGCTGCCGGTGTCGGTGACGGAGATCGCGACATAGTCGCCGCGGCGCGCCGATTGTGCGCGCAGGCTCGGTATTCCCGAGACCTTGCGCACGGCGATGGTGAGGCGGCCTTCGCCGTCCATGGCATCGCGGGCGTTGATGGCGAGATTGATCAGCGCGGTCTCGAACTGGGCGATGTCGGCCACCGTGAAGCAACCGGCGTCCCGAACCTCCACGGCGATCTCGATGCGGGCGCCGACCAGGGGCCGCACCAGCTGCGCCACGCCCTCGACCTGGCTGCCGACGTCGAAGATCTGCGGCTTCAGCGGTTGCCGGCGCGCGAAGGCCAGAAGTTGCGCGGTCAGCTTGGAGGCGCGCTCGACCGTGTCGGAGATGGCGTCGACGTAGCGTCGGCGGCGCTCCTCCGGCAACTCGCGGCGGCGCAGGAAATCGGTCGCAGAGCGGATGATGGTGAGGAGATTGTTGAAGTCGTGCGCGACGCCACCGGTGAGCTGGCCGATCGCCTCCATCTTCTGCGACTGCCGCAGCGCTTCCTCGCCGCGGCGTCGCTCGGTGATGTCCACCGCCTCGGGCACGGCGCCGGTGATGTTGCCCTGGCGGTCGAGCACGGGACGCATGCCGAAGTCGAAATCGCGCTCGCCGATAGGAAGGCGAAGGCGCATCTCCAGCCGCACCGCTTCGCCCCTGAGCACGGTGTCGAAGGCTTCGCGCACCAGCGTGCCCATGCCTTCCGTCGCGCTGAACCAGGGAGTCTCCCACAACGGCCTGCCGATTACGTCGGACGAGCTCGCGTTGATGCCGGCGAGCGCGGTCTTGTTGGCGTAGACCAGCTGGCCCTCGAGATTGACCAGGCCCTGATACTGATTGCTGGTCTCCAGGATCGCGCGCAGCCGCGCCTCGTTGGCTTCGAGCTCGGCGGTGCGCTCGGCGATGCGCTCTTCCAGCGTCTCGTTCAGCCGCCGGAGCTCGATCTCGGCCTGCTTGGCGACGGTGACATCGTGGGCGACTCCGATGAAGCCGATATGCTTGCCGGTCGCATCCCAGCGCGGCTGCGATTCCGAGCGCAGCCAGCGCCATTCGCCGCCGGCGTTCTTGTAGCGCGCTTCCAGCACGAAGGGTTTGAGGGACGCTTCACCCTGGACGGATTGCTGCAGCACGTGCGGCAGGTCGTCGGGATGCAGCACCTTGCGCCAGTCGAAGTCGATGGCCTGATCGTAGGGCAGGCCGACGAAATCGACATAGGCCTGGTTGGCGAAGGACCGCTTGCGGTCGAGCTTGGTGACCCAGATCGGCACCGGCGCGCTGTCGGCGATCAGCCGGAAGCGCTCCTCGCTTTCGCGCAGCGTCTCGCGCGCCAGCGCCTGATCGGTGATGTCGATATGGGCGCCGACGAGCCGGATGGCGCGGCCGTCCTTGTCGCGCTCGATCTTTGCGACTACGCGGATCCAGCGGGTCTCGCCGTCGCTGGGGCGGATGATGCGGTATTCGGCGCTATAGTCTTCGCTCGCTCCGGCGAGAGCTTCGAAGAAATGCTTGACGGTGGCGTCGCGGTCGTCGGGATGGATACGGTTGACCCAATCCTCGTGCGTCTCCTCGGCGGCTTCCGGCGGAAGGCCGTGGATCATCAGATATTCGGGCGAACGTCGGTTCTTGAAGCCTTCGCGGAAATCGACCTCGACGCCGCCGACCTTCCCGATGCGCTGGATGCGCGCCAGCTCGGCCTCGCGCTCCTGCAGCGCGCGATAGGCGTTGTCGCGCTCGCGCGCGACGTCTTCGAGGTGCTGGCGCAGCCTTTCGGCGGCGATGGTCTCAGGCAAGGGATCGTTCAAGGCATCGGCCGTTGTCATGCAGGTGCGCACGTGCCGGACCGATATTCACACAGACGGAGCGTGATGGCCATTGTTTAGAGGGCAGGTGGTGCCGGGAAATGGGGGCGCGTGCCTGAACGTGGAGAAGTACGCGGCGGCAACGTCCGGTCTGGCAATTTGTTCCGAATACTGGAACGATTGGCGGATTGAGGCGTCGTCGCGAGGCGCCAGCGCGCGCATAAGCTTTCCTTTCCCACGAGGCTAAATCTTGAAGCTCTTTATCTGCCAGGCCTGCGGCAACGTCCTCTATTTCGAGAACCGCGCCTGCGAACGCTGCGGCCATCGGATCGCCTTCCTGCCGGAGAAGGAGACGATGTCGGCGATCGAGGCCGACGGAGACGCCTGGGCCATCCTCGCCGACAAGGGCGAGAGCCGGATGCTGTGCCGGAATGCCGAGTACGACGCCTGCAACTGGCTGACCGACGCAGGCGATAGCACCGGCTATTGCCGCGCCTGCCGTCACAATGGGACAGTGCCAAACCTTTCGGATCCGGCGCAGCTCGCCGGCTGGCGCGAGCTGGAGGTGGCCAAGCACCGGCTGTTCTATTCCCTGATCCGCTGGAAGCTGCCGCTCCAGACTCGCCAGGACAATCCCGAGCATGGCCTGATCTTCAACTTCCTCGCCGACGATCCGCACAGCGGCGAGAAGGTCATGACCGGCCATGACAACGGCCTGATCACGATCGCGCTGACCGAGGCCGACGACATCGAGCGCGAGCGGCGCCGGCTCGAGATGGGCGAGCCCTACCGGACGCTGCTCGGGCATTTCCGCCACGAGGTCGGACATTACTTCTGGGATGTGCTGGTGCGCGATGGCGGCAAGCTCGACCAGTGCCGCGCCGTCTTCGGCGACGATAGCGCCGATTACGGCCAGGCCCTACAGCGCCATTATGCCGAGGGCGCGCCGCCGGACTGGCAGCAGAACTACGTCTCGGCCTATGCCACGACACATCCATGGGAGGATTTTGCCGAGACATGGGCGCATTACCTCCACATCGTGGATGCCCTGGAAATGGCCGCCGAGTTCGGCATGGAGGTGCGTCCCAAGGTCGACCGCGACGGGGAGCTGACGGCGCGCATCCGCTTCAACCCGTACGAGGCCAGGGAGGTCGAGGCGCTGGTCAACGCATGGCTGCCCTTCACCTTCGCCATGAACAGCGTCAACCGCGCCATGGGCCTGCGCGACCTCTATCCCTTCATCCTGTCGCCCGCGGTGGTCGGCAAGCTGGGCTTCATTCATGACCTGGTCCGGGACGCGGCCAAGGCCGGAAAGTCCTAGGGATGCCGCACGGCAGGCGCGCCGGGCCCATTTCGGTCTTGCGCTGGTACGCCAAAGGCGGCCCGATTTAGACCGTTGCCTCCGGCCCATTTTGATGTACCACGGGAGCCACACGGCCCCTCCCAAAGGCCCCAACGGCCAGGGAAGGGTCCCGCCCAAGGTCGAGACTCAAGAAAAGCATGTTCAAACGCATTCTGATCGCCAATCGCGGCGAAATCGCCTGCCGGGTCATCAAGACTGCCCGCAAGATGGGAATTCAGACGGTCGCGGTCTATTCCGAGGCCGACCGCGATGCCCTCCATGTCGAGATGGCCGACGAGGCGGTGCTGATCGGCCCGCCGGCCGCGGCCGAGAGCTACCTGGTGATCGAGAAGATCGTGGAGGCCTGCCGGAAGACGGGCGCCGAGGCTGTGCATCCCGGCTACGGCTTCCTGTCCGAGCGCGAGGCGTTTCCGCGCGCGCTGGAGGCGGCCGGCATTGTCTTCATCGGCCCCAATCCGGCCGCCATTGCGGCGATGGGCGACAAAATTGAGTCCAAGAAGGCCGCCGCAAAAGCAAAAGTCTCGACCGTGCCGGGCTATCTCGGCGTCATCGAGGACGACAAGCACGCGGTCCGCATCGCCGACGAGATCGGCTACCCCGTCATGATCAAGGCCTCCGCCGGCGGCGGCGGCAAGGGCATGCGCATCGCCCATTCCAAGGCCGAGGTCGCCGAGGGCTTCAACCTCGCCAAGGCGGAGGCCAAGGCCTCGTTCGGCGACGACCGCGTCTTCGTCGAAAAGTTCATCGTCGATCCCCGCCACATCGAGATCCAGGTGCTGGGCGACAAGCATGGCAACGTGATCTATCTCGGCGAGCGCGAATGCTCGATCCAGCGCCGCAACCAGAAGGTCATCGAGGAGGCGCCGTCGCCGCTGCTCGACGAGGCGACGCGCCGCAAGATGGGCGAGCAGGCGGTGGCACTGGCCAAGGCCGTGAACTACGACTCCGCCGGCACCGTCGAGTTCGTCGCCGGCCAGGACAAGAGCTTCTACTTCCTGGAGATGAACACGCGTCTGCAGGTCGAGCATCCCGTCACCGAGCTCGTCACCGGCATCGACCTGGTCGAGCAGATGATCCGGGTCGCCGCCGGCGAGAAACTCGCCATCGCGCAGAAGGACGTCACGCTGACCGGCTGGGCGGTGGAATCGCGTCTCTATGCGGAAGACCCCTTCCGCAACTTCCTGCCCTCGATCGGGCGTCTCGTGAAGTATCGCCCGCCGGCGGAAGCCAGCCACGAGGGCATCACCATCCGCAACGACACCGGCGTGCAGGAGGGCGGCGAGATCTCGATCCATTACGATCCGATGATCGCCAAGCTCGTCACCCATGCGCCCTCACGCGCGGCAGCGATCGAGGCGCAGGCGACTGCACTGGACTCGTTCTATGTCGATGGCATCCGCCACAACATCCCGTTCCTGTCGGCCTTGATGCATCATCCGCGCTGGCGCGAGGGACGGCTCTCGACCGGCTTCATCGCCGAGGAATTCCCCAAGGGTTTTGCGGTGCGTGTGCCCGAGGGCGAGGTCGCGCGTCGCATCGCCGCGGTCGGCGCCGCGATCGATCACGTGCTCGGAGCGCGCAAGCGGCAGATCTCCGGCCAGATGGGCGGCCGCGTCGTGCAGCGCGAGCGGCGTCGCGCGGTCTGGCTCGATCGCCAGGAGATCCTGCTCGAGATCACGCGCGAGGGCGAGGCGATCGCGATCCGCTTCATCGACGCCGACGGCAAGGCCGGCAACACGCATCTGTTGCAGTCGCCGTGGAAGCCGGGCGATCCGGTCTGGCAGGGCACCATCGACGGGCAGTTCGTGGCGGTTCAGGCCCGCCCGATCGCCAACGGCATTCGCCTCGCGCATCAGGGCGTCGAGGTGCCGGTCTATGTCTGGACCGAGGCCGAGGCGGCCTCCGCGCGGCTGATGCCGGTGACCACGGCCTCCGACAGCGGCAAGAAGCTGCTCTGCCCGATGCCGGGCCTCGTCGTCTCGATCGCGGTGAGCGAGGGGCAGGAGGTCAAGGCCGGCGAGACCCTGGCGGTGGTCGAAGCCATGAAGATGCAGAACGTGCTGCGCGCCGAACAGGACGGAACCGTGAAGAAGATCCACGCCAGCGCCGGCGCGACACTCGCGGTGGACGCGCTGATTTTGGAGTTCGCGTAAGCGCGCCAAAGCGCAATAGTAGACCCTCACCCTGAGGAGCCGCGCCAGCGCGGCGTCTCGAAGGGCGAGGCCAACAGCCGGGCCTTCATCCTTCGAGACGCGCGCAAGAACGCGCTCCTCAGGATGAGGAATTGAGAGTGAGGCAAACATGGCCTTTCGTTCCCGCCGCGAGAAACTTCGCTCCATCCTGTCGGCCGACACTTGCGTCCATCCCGGCTCGGTCTATGACGCGATCTCGATCCGCATTGCCGAGGATCTCGGCTTTCCGCTCGGCATGTTCGGCGGATCGGTGGCCTCGCTCGCTGTGCTCGGCGATCCCGATGTCACGCTGATCACGCTCACCGAGCTTGCCGAGCAGATGCGGCGGATGTCGCGGGCCTCGGCGCTGCCGGTGCTCGTCGATGCCGATCACGGCTATGGCAATGCACTGAACGTGCGCCGGACGGTGCAGGAGCTGGAGACGTCGGGCGCGGCCGGCCTCACCATCGAGGACACACTGTTGCCGGCCGCATTCGGTGAGACGAAGGCGCAGCTGATCTCGCTGGAGGAAGGTGTCGGCAAGATGGAGGCGGCGCTTGGCGGCCGCAGCGATCCCTCGCTGGTCATCATGGGCCGCACAGGCGCAGCCGCGATCACCTCGATCGAGGATGCGGTGCGCCGCGCCCAGGCTTATGAGGCCGCCGGCGTCGATGCGCTGTTTTTCACCGGCATCAAGTCGCGCGCCGAGCTTGAGGCGGTTAGCACCGCGACGCGCCTGCCGATCGTGCTCGGGGGGGCGCCGGAGGAACTGAACGAGCCCGATTACCTCGCAAGTCAGCGCGTGCGCGTCGCTCTGCAGGGCCATGCGCCGATCGCCGCCACGACGCAAGCCGTCTACGAGACACAGAAGGCGTTGCGCGAGGGCATGGCGCCAAAAAGCCTCAAGGGCCTGGCATCGTCGGAGCTGATGGCGCGCGTTACGCGCGAGGCCGCGGTCAAGGCGCGCAGCTCCGATTTGCTCGGATGGAAGAAGACATGAGCCGGGCGATTCTCCAGGTCATGATCCGCGGCCGCGTGCAGGGCGTCGGTTATCGAGCCTGGGTAGAGTCGCAGGCCACCGCGTATGGGCTCGAAGGCTGGGTCCGCAACCGCCGCGACGGCAGCGTAGAAGCGCTTTTCGCTGGCGTGCCGACGCACGTTGCCGACATGGTCGCGCTGTGCCGCCACGGGCCGCCGTCCTCGCGCGTCGACAGTGTCACCAGCGAGACGGCAAGCGTTGATGAGCTGAATTTGCGCAGGGCAGGGGAGGCGTTTTCGGTGCTGCCGACGGTGTGATGTGTATCGATCCCCTTGCCCCGCACGCGGGGAGAGTGAAGAAGCCGTCACCTCGGCAGTTTCGCGATCGCCTCGCTCAGCTCGTGGATCTCGTAGGGCTTGCGCAGGATCGGGAAATCGCCGCGCACGCCGGCGGCGACCTCGCTGTAGCCGGTGGCGAGCAAGATCGGGAGGCCGGGACGGATCTGGCGGAGGCGATGGGCGAGGCTGAGGCCGTCCATCTTGCCGGGCATGACGATGTCCGAGAACACGAAGTCGACGCCGGCGCTCTCGATCTCGCGCAATGCCGCTTCGGCATCGGCGACACGGCGCACCTGGTAGCCGAGCTGCTCCAAAAGACCGATGCTGACCAGCGCGACGTCAGGATTGTCTTCGACCAGCAGCACCGTGCCGCTGCCGCGGAGCGCCGTTCCCGGCGTCTCCTGCGGGCGCATATCTGTGCCGCGCGGCAGGACGATGGTGAACGTCGTGCCCTTGCCGAGCTCGCTCGCGACCTTCACCGTGCCGCCGGCCTGGTGGGCGAAGCCGTGGACCTGCGAAAGGCCGAGGCCCGTGCCCTTTCCGATCGGCTTGGTCGTGAAGAACGGCTCGAAGATCTTGTCGAGAACATCGGAAGGAATTCCGAGCCCGGTATCGCGGACGTCGACTGCGACGAAATCGCCGACGAGGGGCGCCTCGTTCAGCACGACGTTGCGCGCCCCAATCGTCACCGTGCCGCCGTCCGGCATCGCGTCGCGGGCATTGATGACGAGATTGAGCAGCGCGGTCTCGAGCTCGGAGACGTCGGCCTTGATCGGCCAGGTGTCGGAGTGGATGTCGAAGGCGAGACGCACGGAGCTGCCGACGCCCGCGTCGAGCACCTCGCGGATCGCCGCGACGCGTTCGGTAAAATCGATTGCCTGCGGGTTGACGCTTTGCCGCCGCGCGAAGGTGAGAAGCTGGTTGGTCAGCGCTGCGCCGCGCTTGGTCGCGGTGTCGATCGCCGAGATGGCTCGCTCGAGCCTGGGGTCGTCGGCGGCGCCTTTCTTCAGGATGTGAAGGCTGCCGCTGATGATCATCAGAAGATTGTTGAAGTCGTGGGCTACCCCGCCGGTGAGCTGCCCGAGCGCATCGAATTTCTGCGACTCGGCCAGCTGCTTCTGCATCGCCTCGAGCTTGAGCTGGGCATTGCGGCGCTCTGTGATGTCGCGTGTGATCTTGGCGAAGCCGATCAGCCTGCCGTCCTCGTAGATCGGGTCGATCACGACGCTCGCCCAGAAGAACGTGCCGTCCTTACGGACGCGCCAGCCTTCCTCCTCGTATCGGCCTTTGTCCCGCGCGATGCCGAGCGCCCGCGCCGGCTTGCCATTGGCGCGGTCGGTCTCGGTGTAGAAACGGGAAAAATGCTGGCCGAGGATCTCCTCGGGGGAGTAACCCTTGATGCGTTCGCCCCCGATGTTCCAGCTGGTGATGATCCCGTTGGGGTCGAGCATGTAGAGGGCGTAGTCGGCAACCCCCTCAACCAGCAGCCGGAAACTGCGCTCGCTCTCGAACAGGTCTCTCTGCTGACTGAACTTTTCGACCATTCCCGGACCCCGCCTCGACGGGAACAAACGCGGCATCCGCGAGATGGTTCCCGCCCTGTGGGACATTTCTAGGCAGGACTGACGGGCCGTATGCAAGCCGTCCCTTGACAAGAAAGCGGTTTCGTCAGATATTTCTGTCATGACAGAAATAACCGGAAAGAAGAAACTACCCGCTGCCGTCGAACGCTTCATCCTGCACTGGGGTGACATGGGCGACGAGTGGGGAGTGAACCGCTCGGTAAGCCAGATTCACGGGCTGCTTTATCTCGCCGAGGCGCCGATGACGGCCGAGGACATCGCCGACACGCTCGGCATGGCACGGTCCAACGTCTCCAACTCGCTGAAGGAGCTGCTCGCCTGGAACCTGATCCGGCGGGTGCCGATCCTGGGCGACCGCCGCGACCATTACGAGGCTGAGACCGACATCTGGGAGATCGCCGCGAGGATCGCGGCGCGGCGCAAGGAGCGGGAGATCGACCCGGCGATCGCGGCGCTTCGCGCATGCGTGTCCGATGCCACGGACGATCCCGGCATCAGTCCCGTCGCCGCCAAGCGCCTGAAGGAGATGCTGGCGTTCACCGAACTCGCCGACCACTGGTTCATGCAGATGCTGAGGGTACCGCGGCCGCGGCTGGTCGCCTTGATGCGGCTTGGCGAAAAGATCGCCAACCTGCTGCCGATCGGCAAGGTCAAATAGGATCGAGGAGGTTGCGATGACGTCGGCAAGACTATCGGGCTCCAACGCATCGACCTCCGCTCACGTAAGACTGCTCGACGACCGGCGTTTCCGCACGCTGCTGCCGGACGAGGATTGGGGCCGCTTGCCGCTCGCCACCTGGCGACGCTTCTCGAAACGCGTCGCCGACGGCGACAGTATCGTCTATGTCGGCGTGGTCGACGAGATCGCCTTCAGCGATTTCGGCTGGTGGTTTGCGCAGGCCGCACGCCTGATCGGCGGACCATTGCCGACCGGCCGCGATATCGGCGTGCCCATGATCGTCACGGTCACCGAGGACGGCGCGACCGGCGGCCAGACCTGGACGCGCATCTGCGCGCGCAAGCGCGGCTTTCCTCAGGTGATCCATTCCGCCAAGCGTTTCGCCGGTCCAACCGGGCTCGAGGAATATGTCGGCTTCGGCGTGTCGATGGCGCTGCGCATCGCGGTCGAGGATCAGGTGCTGATCTTTCACAGCGCCGGCTACGGCCTCCAGCTTGGACGGCTGTGGCTTCCGCTGCCGCGCTGGCTGACACCGGGCGAGCTCATCGTGACGCACCGGGATCTCGGCGAGGGCGCTTTCCGCTTCACCCTCGATGTCACTCACCCGCGTCGCGGCGCGCTGATGCATCAATCCGTCCTGTTCAGGGAGGCCGTATCATGACGCCGCTGCTGTGGACACTCATCGCCATCCAGATCGTGATGGGCGTGTTCGACACCTTCTATCACCATGAATTCACCGAGCGCCTGGCCTGGCGGCCATCACAGCGCTTCGAGCTGAAGCTGCACGGCATCCGCAACATGCTTTATGCGCTGCTGTTCCTGGTGCTCGGCTGGCTCGAGGTTCACGGCGTGCTGGCGCTGTTGATTGTCGCGGTGCTGGTCGCCGAGATTGTCATCACCTTGATGGATTTCATCGAGGAGGACCTCAGCCGCAAGCTGCCGCCGAGCGAGCGCATCAATCACACGCTGCTTGCGATCAATTACGGCGCCATTCTGGTGCTGTTGATGCCCGTTCTAATCGCCTGGGCGATGCAGCCCGCCGGCGTGATCGTCGTCTATCAGGGCCTGCTCAGCATCGCCGCGACCGCCTGCGCATTTGGCGCGGCACTGTGCGGCCTCAGGGATTTCGCGGCGGTGCGGCGGCTCGCCCGCATGCGAAGCGTGCCGGCGGTCGGACTTGTCGAACAGCTACCCGGCCGCAAGACCGTGCTGATCACAGGTGCCACCGGCTTTATCGGCAGCCGGCTTGCGGCAAGCCTCAGCGCGGCAGGGCATCACGTCATCGCGCTGATCCGCAATCCGGCGCAGGCCGAGATGCTGCCGCCGCCGGTGACGCTGATCACCAGCCTCGACCAGCTCGCCGCGGACACGCCAATCGACGCCATCGTCAATCTCGCCGGCGAGCCGATCGGCAACGGCCTCTGGACCGAAGCGAAGCGTGCGAAGATCATCGGCTCGCGCGTCGACACGACCGGCGAGCTCGTCAGGCTGATCGCGCGGCTCGCGCGCAAGCCAGAGGTGCTGATCAGCGGCTCCGCGATCGGCTGGTACGGCCTTTGGGCCGACCAGGTGCTGACGGAATCGGCCAAATCTCACGCCTGCTTCAGCCACGAGCTGTGCGCGGCCTGGGAGACAGCGGCGCGGCCGGCGGAGGAGCTCGGCGTGCGCGTGGTGTATTTGCGTATCGGCCTCGTGCTCGGCACCGAAGGCGGCTTCGTCACGCGCATGCTGACGCCGTTCGAGTTCGGCCTCGGCGGCCCGCTCGGCACCGGGCGGCAGTGGATGTCCTGGATCGAGCGCGACGATCTGATCCGGCTGATCGCCTATGTGATGGCGACGCCGGATCTTTCGGGTCCCGTCAACGCCACCGCGCCGATCCCCGTCACCAATGCAAAGTTCACCGAAGAGCTCGGCCGCCGCCTGCACCGGCCTGTCATGTTCCGCATTCCCGGCGGCCTGTTGCGCCGGATCGGCGGCGGCTTTGCCGACGAGCTTCTGCTCGGCGGCCAGCGCGTGCTGCCGAACAAGGCGCTGAGCCGCGGCTTCGTGTTCCGCCACGAGACGCTGCGCAGCGCGTTCAAGGCGATCCTGTGAGGTGATGTCATGCCTTGCGCGACTTGCACACGAACGAGGCGAGGTTGGCTTTGCGGACTAAGCTGCCAGACTCCGGAACGTCGCCGCCACCGCACGCAGCGCGGCAAGCTTGGCGGGATCGCTGACCTTCGAATGCAGCATCACCTTCGAGCTGCCGAGCTTCGGCAGCTTGTGAGCAGGTCCGATATCGATCAGTCCGGGCGGCGCGATCCGCCGCGCCAGGGGCGCAATGGCAAGCCCGGCGAGTGCTGCCGCGACCACCGCGGTGACGCCGCCACCGACGAAGCGCTCGCGCCAGGAGATGCCGGCCTTGTCGAGCGCGCGCACGGCGACGGCGCGGACACCACAGGGCGGGGCGAGCGTTGCGAGCGGCAACGGCTCGCCTTTCGGCGACGTGAATCGGCGTGCGGCGAACCAGCCGAACTCGTCCTCAGCCAGCTTCTCGCCGCCGCGGCGGCTGCCTTCCTGGCGTACGATCACCGCATCGAGCTCGCCCGAATCGTAGGCATCCTGCATCTCGCGTGAGAAGCCGATGGTGACGGCGAGGGTGAGGTTCGACGACATCGCATGCAGGCGCTCAAGTAGCGGCACCAGTTCGGGCCCTGCGGCGTGATCGGAGATGCCGAGCGAGAGCGACTGCGCGGCCGGCGCGTCGCCCGACAGCGCGAGATCGTGTGCCGCCATCAGCGCGCGGGCGCGATCGAGGAACGCGGCGCCATCGGCGGTGAGGCGGACCGCACGCGGCGAGCGCTCGACGAGGCGCTTGTCCAGCAAGGTCTCCAGCCGCTGCAGCTTCAGGCTAACCGCGGCCTGCGTCGTGCCGAGCGCTTCGGCGGCACGCGTAAAGCTCTGGAGGTCGGCGACCAGAAGGAAGGCCTGGACGGTGGCGATGTCGAGTGTGGCGTTCATTACAAGTCATTATCACTGATATCAGTATAGATAAGATACCAAAATGACAGCGGCAGGTCTAGTTTCTCCTCCAACGCCGCGCAACTTGCGCAGCTTGTCGAGGAGAACGACAATGCCCCTGATCACCGTGTCCTACACTACGTCCCGCCAGTCCCCCTCGCTGAAGGCCGATATCGCGAGCGCGGTATCCCAGCTCACCGCAAAGATCCTGCACAAGGACCCCAAGGTGACCGCCATCATCGTGAAGTCGGTCGACGCCGGCGATTGGTTCGCCGGCGGCAAGTCGCTCGCCGAGCAGAAGCTCGCGAGCTACTGGATCGACATCCACGTCACCGAGGGCACCAACACCAAGGACGAGAAGGCAACCTATCTCGCCGCCATGTTCAAGCGCATGGCCGAGATCCTGGGCCCGCTGCATCCCGAGACTTATCTGCATGTCGACGAGGTCAAGGGCGACGCCTACGGCTTTGGCGGCCTGTCTCAGGAGCGGCGCTACATCGCAGGCAAGCTCGAGGTTTCGCTGCAGGCGGCGTGATGCGAGAGGCCGCGGGTGAGCAATCTCACCCGCGGCCCGAGGCCATCAGCTCGCGGCGCGGAACTGCACTTCGGCGTTGTTGATGAAGCATGTTTTATCGAACAGCTTCAGGTCCAGCGGGTTCGGCAAGCGGACATCGCTGAGATCGGGGCAGGGCTTTGCTGCGGGATCATAGGATCGATCGATCTGCGAGATGAAGGCGACGATCAGCCCCGTGTCGCGCGCAAACGACTTCAGCGTCCGCACCTGCACCGTCAGGTCGGGGTTTTCCCGCCTCTGATCGAGCAGTTGCAGATAGTCGATCACGACGAAGGTGCCGCGCGGCGCCGCTTCCATCTGCTTGACGACGTAATCGGCGCTGATTGCGTCGGAGCAATCCACCTCGAACAGCTTGTCGAACTGTGCGGGCTCCACGCCGATCGCACGGAGGCGGTCCAACACATCTCGCTCGGTGTACTCCAGCGAGAAGAATGCGGCGCGATGGCCGGACTTCATGGCTTCGACGGCAAGTTCGAGGCTCATCAACGTCTTGCCCTGGCCGGGACGTGCCCCGATCAGCACCAAATCGCCCGGACGGAATTGCGCGAACAGTTTGCTCGCGGGAGTCAGTGCGGCTGCTTTGGCGGCAAGCATGCTCCAGGCGGAAAACCCTTCGGTTGCAGCGACGCGGTCAAGCGCGTCGTGGAGCGGAATGCTGGCTTCGCGGGACAGGCGCCTGGCCTTGCGCTTCAGATGGTAGATGGGCGCAGACAGTTTCATCGTCAAAACCTCCCATTGCGAGCATGGATCGCAACCCCTCCTTATGCCTGGCGCTCGAACAGTCGGCCGATGATCAACTCGCTCGGCATGAGGTCTGCTTTCCCGGCGGAGGGGGGAGGCGTGGGCGGCACCGGAATGAAGCGTAGCTGATTCCGCGACGGTCGGAGAGCGGGCCGCGGTCCGCTCAAACAGAAAAAGATCAGACGGCCGCTTCCGGCAGCAGCGCGCGGGTCGGTCCGAACAGCTCTTCGAACGCCTGCTTGAGCGCGATGTCGACGTCGGCCATGGTCACGAGTTGGCCGAGATCGACCAGCGAGGTGACGCCGTAACGGGGGTCGACGACGCCGCAGGGCACGATGCCGGCGAAATGCGACAGCTCCGGCTCGACATTGATGGCGATGCCGTGAAACGAGACCCAGCGCTTCAGGCGGACGCCGATCGCCGCGATCTTGTCTTCGTGCTCAGGTCCCTTGTCGGGTCGCCTGACCCAGACGCCGACCCTGTCCTCGCGCCGCTCGCCGCGGACGTTGAAGGCGGCGAGCGTCTTCAGGATCAGCTCCTCTAGGCTCGCGACATAGGCGCGCACGTCCGGCCGGCGGCGCTTGAGGTCGAGCATGATGTAGGCCACGCGCTGGCCGGGCCCGTGATAGGTGAGCTGCCCGCCGCGCCCCGTAGCATAGGTCGGGAATCGGGCATCGAGCAGGTCGCTTTCCTTGCCCGAGGTGCCGGAGGTGTAGAGCGGGGGATGTTCCAGCAGCCAGACCAGTTCAGGGGCCTCGCCCGCGGCGATCGCCGCGACACGCGCCTCCATGGCGGCGACGGCCTCCGGATAGGGCACCGGGGCGTCCGAAATCCGCCATTCGACGGGCTCATCGCCTGCGGCGGAAAACGACGTCAAATCGAGGTCTTGACGCAGGTCTTGACGTTGGTCTTGGCGGGGCTTTTGGGTCGAATTAACCATTGGCTAACCATAACGTGGTGATGATCTCGGGAGCAAATGCCAAGTCCTTTGGCTCAAGTCCCAAGTTGCGGCGGTCCTGACAGTGCCCACTCTCGATAAAGTCACCGTGGATCTCATGGTCGTCCTCGGGACGACCACCATGCCGATCCATCAGGTATTACGTCTTTCCCGCGGCGCCATCATCGAGCTGGACGCAACCGAGGCCGACGAGGTCAAGGTGCTCGCCAATAATCTGCCGGTCGCCTCCGGCGTCGTGCTGGTCGACCGCAACAGGATCGCGGTCGAGGTCAAGCAGATGCTGCCGCGGTCGCCCGGGACGCGGTAGGGGCCCCGATCACACGGGAACGGTCCGGGCAAGCGGTTGCGGCCCGGGTATCCGATAAGGCCGATCTCCCGGGGAGGCGGGGGTTTTCCTGCCAAGCTTGTGGAATTCGGGGCTTTTGCAGGCTTGTATCCCCCTGATGGATTTGTTAGATCGGCGCCGCTGATCCGGCCACCCGAACGACCTCAGGCCGGCATCTCCTAGCGCTCGTGGCGGAACTGGTAGACGCGCTGCCTTGAGGTGGCAGTGGGTAACACCGTGGGGGTTCGAGTCCCTCCGAGCGCACCATAATTTGCAAATCGCTGGCGGGTTGCCCACCGTGCGGTGAATACGAGTGTGCCAGAGCTGTCGAAAGTGAACGCAAGCTCACTGTGTGGCTTGCTCGTCGCCTTCAAGACTTCACTCCCATCCTAAGTAATGATGAGTTTCACCGGAGAGCTGGCCGCAACGGCGATGCCGGCTCGCATTCACGGATGGCACCTGCGTCTTGCAGTACGGAGATGGTCCAGCCACGCAAGGTTCGGATTCCCGGCCGTCTTTCTCTCGTCATCAGCATGAAGATCGCTCCTGCCGGGCCAATGTTTGCTGCTGGTGTTGCGTATGTTGGTCGTGCGCTTCCGAGGAAGACGGCATAGCCCAGCACGCCATGGCGACTTCACGCCCGTCGGGCACGTTGCGGACGATTGGGGGCCGGGTAATCCGGTTGCACACGTTCAGGTTTCGGGAGGTGCCCGGCGAGGACGGTTGTCAGTTGCGGGTTGGGCATGCGCCAGCTCGCGGGTCGGTCAGACATACCTGATTAGAACAAAATGGGAACGAGAGAGTCGATACCGTCGCTTGTTATCGACTGAGGCACCAATGTTCTCCTCGCCCGTTGGGCATCGATGAAGCGGTCCGACACTAACGGGGATCCAGAAGGGCGCTTGCAATTCCATGCTGGCCTTCAACTCCAGGGAGCATAGTCGTCACAAATGCCCTGAACTGCGGATGCCTTGCGTGCGATGTCTCATGCTCGGCGGCCTCGGGCGCGCGATGCCGGCGCTGATCGTCGTCTTTGTCCCGAGCGCCGTGCTTCCGCCCTTCTTACTCTCTCGCGGAGCCGCCTCAATTGAGCCAGCAGGCTAACGAGCTCGATTCTTGTGTCACGCAGAACAGCCAGGCTGCAAATCCCACTACTCACTACAACACCCCCAAACAGGCCTTTGCCGAAATTCGTGACGGAAGCTCGGATTGTGGCGACGTGCCAACAACGTCTAAGCGATGGCCACCGGGGGCGTCGGTTCGTTTTACGACAATGCGCGAAAATATTCTAAATGGTTGCAATGCGTTGCAACAGCAACGCGCTATCGGAAGGGGAATATGAACACACTCTCCGAAGCGCGCGGGTCATTTGCACCAGCACGTTGGCGCTATACGAGCTACCTCTACTGTTCTGACGATCGGCTCCTCGACCCAGGCCTCGCGGGCAAACCAGTTGTGATTGGCCCGACAGTCCGGACAAAGAGTATTGCCGAAAAACACGATGCTTCGCAGGAAAGTCTCACGATCGGATTTGATGCCGGTCGGAATCGCGCGGCCGGATTGCGGACACTTGACCATGATCATGCCCATACGAGCCTCCCTGAAACACGTATTTGTCGAGTAAAAGGGCCGGCCGGCTGGAGTGCGCTCTCGTCGGTGCGGGTGACTTGGGGGGCATCGCACCTGGGGTCGTTGTTCGAGCAAAAGGGCAGCTTGCTCGTGACGACGCTTCTCCAACCGACCGGATTCCTGCTTGGCGAATTCTTGGGCCAGTGCCGGCTTTCGCCGAGACACTGAATGACCTCCGACGTCAACCGAATGCTTCTGGGAGGCGTCTAATAATGGTCTTGTCGAAATACCTGTGACTTCGAGCGGAACCCTGCAACGAAGCCGTTATTGTCCTCTGGACGGACAGATTGGCAAACCGGATCACTGGTGTCGCCCCCTCGGTGCGGTTTGTTAATATTCTCGATTTCCATTTAATGTGCAAATTAAAATTGGCCTTGTCGGTCTGATTTGCGACTCTTGGCTGATTTATTTTTACGCGGCTCGTGCATCGTCGAAAAATGTCCGGTCCGTCTCGTAGGCTTCAGCGGCCCTTGTTCCTGTTCGATGCGTGCAGCGCTTCGCCCGTGGTACCGAATGGTCGCCCGGAGGTTCAAATGTGAAACAAATTTTGATTATAACCACAATCTGCAAATCTCGTTGTTAATTGCTGCCGATCACGTAAGCTAAACTCGTCCAGGTTTCTTCGGCTGGAGGAGACGATGTGGGAATTAATTCTTAACGAGTACAACCTCACCTCGGCGACGCTGCAGGTGGCTCAGATGCGCGCAGAATTGGTCAGCATTGGCGAGAAGGAGCGCATTCTGAGAGAACGGAGTGCCGATCGCGAAGCTTATCGGTACCTGTTGGATGCTCATCGGTTGAGCGCCAGTGCGAGCCTTCTTGGAGAGCAGGGGTTGAGCATTTCTCCTCAAGACGGGGGCAAGGACGGTCAGCTCGCGGCATGACCGGCCGGAACGACATGTCGAAGCGAGCCGGACCGGGCGACGTTTTCGGTTGAACGGAAATCGCAGCGCCGCAGTGGGCTAGATAGAATGCCGCAGGCGGCGCCCGTCCGCTGTCGGTGCCGCCACAACATCCTTCCCGGAGGCCGTCGCCGCCTCGCCGGTACAAGGCGAGGCAGAATTGTTCACATCGGTGGAAGCCGTGTTGGAAAGATCGTCGGCAGAGATAGTGTTGAGACCGGCTCCGAATGCAGTATTCGCGCTGTTGGATGGCCGAGCAATCATCTTCAGCGAAGGGGAGCAGAAGATCTTTGAACTCGACCGAGTAGGGGCATTTATCTGGTGCAAGTTAGGGGAAGGCGCCTCGCTAGGAGACGTGTATCGGGCACTTGGGGCGCAAGGCATTGATGAGCCCACGGCACGCCAGTTCACGCGAGAGGTCGTAAATGCCTGGATCGATCGGGCATTGCTCAAAGTCGATTGGCGGATGCCGGCCGACTGGGCCTTCTCAGCAAAACTCGGTGGACACAGAATAACCGTCCGGGCGGCAAATCGGGACCTCCTGGGACGGCTGCTGTCGGCGTTCTGTGTTTCGGACCAGGGCGCCGGCGGCGACGCCGACATCGCGATCGAGACAATGATGCTGGATGAACAAGCGTTGTTGCGCGGACAGGATTCCAGCATTTCCAGATGCGAAGTCGAAGCGCTCGCGCCTACGATCAAAGCTCATATCACCGAGCGGCTCATTCGAAGCACTCGCTGGGTCTTCTCACTTCATGCCGCTTCTCTCGTGAAAGACGGCATGGGCCTGCTGTTGTGCGGCCATCCGGGAGCTGGAAAGTCTACCCTCACACTGCAACTGGTGGACGCCGGACTGCGGTACGCTGGCGATGACGTCGCGTTGGTTGGCGGTGAGGGAACGATCTGCGGAGTGCCGTTCGCGATCACCCTCAAGAAAGGATCGTGGGGCTCGCTCTCGCGACTACATGGCGACCGGTACGACGCGACGCATTGCCGCTCGGACGGCGTTCGGGTGCGGTACGTACCCATTTCGGATGCGCAGAACCAATGCGTTCCCGCAAGCTGGATCATCTTCTTGAACAGGGTCCCGAGTGGTCCGGCCGAACTCGCCGCAATAGATCGTTTGGATTCGATAAAGCGGCTCATCGACAACGCATTTGCCGGCGATGGTAGACTGTCACAGGCCGGCTTCTCCGCTTTAAGGCGGATTGTCGCGGGCGCGCAATCGCTTCAACTCACCTACAGCGAGGCCGGAGAGGCTCGGCGCGTGCTTGTGGATCTTTGCAATGGCAAGGCATAGCAGCGCGCTTACGAGTCTCTGCAACTGCTTGCGCGGCAGGCCGCCGGCCGACATAGAGTGGACGTCCGTCATCGGGCTCGCAAATCAGACCCTGACGACGCCGGCTCTCATCGACTTTGTCGACGAATATGCGTCGATGCTGCCGGAGGACGTCTGCGCATATATTCGGCATATCCACCGCCGAAACGTGCTGCGCAATGACCGCCTCGTCGCTCAACTCGAAGAAGCTGCCGCTGCACTGAATGGTCACGGCATTACGCCGCTTCTGCTCAAGGGGGCTTCGACGCTGGCGACCGCGCCCGAGGCGCGAAGGGGTGTTCGGATAATGTCCGATCTGGATATCATGGTCATGCCAGACGACGCCAGAACGGCTGTCGCCGCGCTATTTGGAATTGGTTACGATATCCATAACCAGGCCGATCCCGAAAGCCATAGATGGCATGCCGATCTGAATCGCCCCCAGGATGTCGGGTCCATCGACCTGCAGCGGGCAGCTCCCGGTCCTGCGTACCTCTACCAGAACTTCGGGCATGCGCTGAACCATTGTATTCCTGCGCCGCTCGGACGGGCACGCGTATATATCCCCACGCCAACCTTCCAAGCGCTGATGTTGATCATCCATGATCAGTTTCAAGACTATGGTTATTGGCTTGGCGACCTCGACCTGCGGCACCTTGTTGAATTGCGCGACCTAAGCCATTCAGCCGAGCCTGTCGATTGGGAGAAGCTTACCTCTCGTGTCTCGGGCGACTTGATGAAGAACGCGGTTGAAACCCAGCTGATCGCTGTTGCCGAGCTACTTGGCGTCGACATTCCACACGCGTTGCGCTCCCGACTGATTCCTCGCCTGCAGTTCATGCGTCAGTTGATGCAAGCACGCTTTCCGGCTACGCGCGTGCCTCTCCTCGCGATGAGCCTTCTGGACTTCAGAAACTATCGTAGAGAGGCAACTATCGTCTCGACAAAGACTGGGGCGAACCGACGGGGATTGTGGTCTGTGCCAAAGGCTAGCACCTTACGACTTCTTTTGAACGCGACGACCGCAGTTCGTGCGGGCAAGGTCTAAGGTCAGCGAACGTCGGCGCTTTCGCGATTGAGGCGTCGGTTGGCCAAGCGGGTTTTCGATCCGCCGCCTGCTCGAGGCGGAATTCGCTGCTCGGAACGCACGGTGGGCATTCCCAGCTCAACGCGGTGCCACTTTCGCGCATCTAGGAATGCTCTCGGCCACCAGCATTCCGTTCGGACGATTCACCGTTCTCGGGGATCTTGAACTCCTCGAGCGTGTGGCCCGATTTCAGGGCGGCAACGAGCCAACGGGGCTGCTTACCACGTCCAGACCAAGTCTCTGTTGGCTGGAGCGGATTAAAGTACTTCGGCACGACCTTCGGGTATTTGCGACGGGGCGGCTGGCCTGTTCCCGCCTCAGTCGCCCCGCTTTCAGCTCCACCGAGTTGATCCGGCTGGTTGAGCTGCGCAAGACGCTTTTCTAGCTCTCGCTTTTCGGCGGTGATCTTTTCGGCGAGAATCTTTGTCAGCTCCTCGTGAAGGAGCCAAAGTTCCTCAAAATCCATGGCTTCGAGATCTTGCCTTCGCATTAGCATTTCTCGACACCGTTCGACTGACCCGTCGTCCATTCAGCCATTCTTCGTCCGAGTGACGAATGATTGTTTGACTAAATCAGCGCTCAAATTGATCACGAGATAAAAATATTATATATTATTTAATAATTATTGCGACGATTATTTTATTAACTGATCCCGGTGGCAAAGAATCTCGCCGAAGATGCTTAGAGGAGGCATGGTTTGATAGAGTATCCTCTTGAACGTCTTCAGGATTCAGTCGGCCGGTTTGCGGCTCCGCCGACCTTGTTGTCCGACATTCGGGCCCTGAGCTTCCAAATCGAGCTCAGACGGCGCGCGCTGAAGGATATTGGGATTATTGGCTCCCGTTTGCGTCTCTGGGGCGGCTGCAAGGCGGTAGGAGGCTTAACAAAAGCAGCCCGGCGCGTCAGCATCTAGTGCTCCGGCGTGGCAGGTCCCTGACAGAATCGGCTCCTATGCCATCTTTGATGGGGCTTGAGCAGTTAACGCGCGGTGATTGAGCAAAATAGATGTGCGCGTATCCTGTCCGCGGTTAAATTGTGCGGATCGCTCATTTTACCGGCTTGATTATTAACGTGGACCCAGTTATCTGGAGCGCCAGTTCCAGTTCGGTTCCAAACATTCTTCTGGGATAATCGGGCTCTCTGTCTTGATTAATATATCGACAGAGGCAATATTGGGTTGGGCGCAACTACACGGTGAGATCATGGCGGCTAAGAAACTTGAGTTAGAAGCGATGTCCCTTGACGATCTCTGGTCGCTTCATGAGGAAATCAGCGGGATCCTGTCTGACCGGATCAAGGCGGAAAAGAACGAGCTGGAAAAGCGCTTGGCGGCACTTGGGGGCGGGATGGCTGTTTTGGCGGATTCGAGCCCGGCAGGCGCGTCTTCGACCGGCAAGCCGAGACGCAAATATCCTCGGGTGCTGCCGAAATATCGGAATCCGCAGACGGCCGAGACCTGGTCGGGACGTGGTAAGCGGCCGCGCTGGTTGGTTGCCGCAATGAAGTCTGGCCGGAGAATTGAAGAGTTTCGCATCGGCGAAGCCAGTCCGAAGCTTCGCCAGCGGGCGTGACTAATCGGTAATCGGCAGGAGTGTAAGGGCGTATAAGAGGCGCTATTCGCATGATCTGTGCTCAGTAGGCATTGCGCCCTCGCAAGACCTCTACCGGAGTTCGCAGGAGGATTGCGAGATCCAGCCCAAGACTCCAGTTGTCGATATACCAGAGATCATATTGGACACGTGTTTCGACCATGACTGCTGTGGGAGTGGCGCCCCGGCAGCCATGGACTTGAGCCCAGCCAGTCAACCCTGGCCTGACCCGGCGCCGAAGCGCGTAGTTTCGCACAAGCTTGTCAAATTCACTGTCGTGAGCCACGGCGTGAGGACGCGGTCCCACGAGCGACATGCTGCCGTCGAGAACGTTTAGCAGTTGCGGCAATTCATCGAAGCTCATTCGGCGCAGCCATTTGCCGACGCGGGTAACGCGTCGATCGGCGCGGTTGGCCTGAAGGACTACGGGTCCGTCCTCGAGCACACGCATGGTCCGGAATTTACGGATCAAGAAGATTCGGCCGTTAAAGCCACAGCGTTGCTGCCGAAAGAATACAGGCCCGGGGGAATCTAACTTGATCGCCACCGCGGTGAGCGCAAGCAGCGGGGCGAGCATCACCAATGCGAGGCCCGCACCGATAACGTCAATCGTCCGCTTGATCGCGCACTCCAGCGGTGTGAGGGGGCCACGCTGGAGTTCTACACAAACGGCGCTTCCAAGACTCCGCTTGGGGTGTCGAAGCAACTCGGATGTCGTGCCAACGGGCACGAATATAATCGGGAAGGGCAAAACGCGCAGATCGGCAACAAAGGCTCGCAGTTCGGGCCATCGCTCCGGTTCAGCTTCCACCACAACCTGATCGAGATGGCAGGTGCGGATGTAGTCGATGACGCGCATCGTGAGCCGCCTTCGGCAGGCAGGACCGAAGCCTAACGGAGGCAAGCTGAACCGTCCCTTGACGAGATACCCGTGCATCGACAAGGTCTCGGACAATCCCACGTTCTTCGCCAATGGTTGATCGCTGATCAGAACAATGTTTGTAGTGGCGAACCTCCTGCCGCTCAGGGCCCTTCCGAGAAGCACCTTGACTCCCCACCGTTCGCCCAAAAGTAAGCTCAGGCCCAAGACGGCAAAGAGCAGGCCTGGGTGCTGAGAGGTCTCCGGGCGAATTGCGAAGCCGTACACCGCCAAGATGAAAAGTACTGAGGACATCCAAGCCAAACAGACCGCGCGCATCTGGTTTCGGAGGACGAGGAGCTCAACCGGCTGATAAAGGCCGTGGGTCTTCAGCAGGCAAACGAGGCAAGCTGCGCTAACCAGCGCCAAGCCAAGCGCGTTGGCCAAGTTGGCCGCAGCTTGCCCATACTGAGCTTGGTAAAGCAATGTAGACACGAGGCTGGCAAACAGAATAGTCGCAACATCAGCACCGAGCACCACGTGCTCGACCGCGTCATAACGGAGGGGCCATTTGAGCTTGCGGGATACCGTCGGTTCGGGACTGAGACGATCCGTAACCTCCCGATCGGGGAAATGTCGGTTCACGAAGTTCATGTGTCGGAGCTCTGCGATTTAATATTTAACTATTTATTAATTAATCGCCATTATCAAGCAAAAACCCTGGTTCCGCGCATTTAATGGCGTGCGCCCCTTTGTCGCCGATCTGCGATCGCGGCTTGGGCTGAAAGCGCGGCTCCTGAAGTTAGCGAGAGCCCCTTCGCGAACTCTGCGTGTGCACCTGGTCGAGCAACGCCGGATCGAGTTCCGAAATCAGGCCTTCGAAATAGATCTTCCCATCAGCCGAGGCTGACCGGTACGCGGTCACAAGGGCTGGCTTGAGGGCAGGCCGATGTCTAACGACGAGGCTGACGTCCCGTTTGATTAATTCACGCAGGTCGGGCTCCCGCACCATGACATCTGCGGCGAGTGCGACCGATACGCGCAACGGAAGCAGGTCCAAATCATTCGGCGCGGTATAGTATGACATTCTAAGCATCGCTGCCGTGTTGCGCTGGGGCGAACTGTGCTTCGACGTCGCCGCGAGCAAGAGCCAAATGTCACCGCGGAGTGGCGAAGAGCGCAATGCGCGGGCAAACTCGTCCGAAGTCATGGGGGGAGCTGTCCTTTGTTCGTCGGCAGCCAGAGCCGAATCCCGGTTGAATCTTGATCCCCCTCGGATCCATAAATCTTCACGCGCTGCCGCAAGGGAAATCGTCTTCGACATCGCGCTCGGCCCTGCTGCTGCAGTCGACAGAACTGACGGCACAGACGATCTTGCACCGAGATGCCGCTCAGGAAGGGCCATCCACGCTGCCTCCACGATCAGCACAATACCAAGTACCATCAGGCTAACGCGGGGCCAAATGGCGACTAACGTTGGGGTCAACGTTCGGCGAGGCGCAGGTGCTAGATCTGCAATTTGGTCAGACGTCGCTTCCGACCCAGACGATATGGCGTCACGTGCTACGTCGGAGAGGCTTTGACCGAACGCCAGCCCAATAAGCGCAGCGACCAGAAGCGATGCTCCCAATCCCATAATTCCATGATCGGAGAACGCGAGTATCGTCACTGCAATCAAAGCGCCGGCGCCCAGCGCTGGGAAGACGTAATCGTAAGCACGTGACAGAGCACGTCGGATCAGCACAGAAGCGCAGAGCAAGGCGGCAACCACGACGGCGCAGAGAAAAGCCCACCCCATGTCTATAACGATTGTGGCGGCGGCGGTTGGTCTTTCTGGCGAGTCGCCAACTCCAGCATCCTGGTAAATCGGCAAAAGTACCGTCGAAGCACCCGCACCGGATCCTGCCGGCGCGACGTCCTGCAGCATCCGTTCTGTTGCGGCCTGACTGCTCGTTGACAAGACGATCGTCAGGTCGGTGTTCGTTCTGAAGGGAATGACCGTAGCCGTGGCAATGAAGACAATCGTGGCAGTCGCAAGGACGCCAGCAGTACCCCACAATCCCGGGAACCACCTGCGAACCGCGAACACCGAGAGCAAGATTTCTGAGCCGAGGATGGCCGAGACGACTGCAGTCGAGTTGCCCCGAATGAGCAGTGCCGCCATACAGACAATCAATGCGATGGTCGCGACGGACAGCGCAGGGAGCGGGCCTAGCGCAATTGTTCCTGGTCGACTGCGCCGGAGTATTTGATCGACCGCACGAATTGCCGTTGCGCAGGAGAGCAACACACCGAGCACCGCGACGGCCGACCCATCGGGCTCAGCCACACCGGTTATTTCCCTGCCGAACCACAAGGCGGTAACGATTGTGGCTATCGACAGCAGAATATGTAGCAGTTGCGCTGCGCGATATCGGTCAAGCGCGATGACTGCTGCAGTGAGCGCTGCAGCAAGCACGGCGCAATACTGCACGAGCGAGAACATGGTCGCCGTGGTGTCGACTGTGATTCTTTCGGCGAGGGGCTCGTTTAAGGTCGCCGATGCAGTTGCCCAAATGGGATTGCCGAGTTTGCCAATCGGCATCGGCACCGCCTGCAAAGCCATCCAGAGCGCCGGAGCCGCGAGTACAACGACGAGACTTGGACGGAGTAGTTTAGCAAGCCCGAAGGAGGAGGGCGGTAGAAAGATCGCGACCGTTAGCGCCGCTGTTGCGAGTACCACCGATATCAATACCCAGGCCTGCAGGCTTTCCGGCATTGCGAACGCCGCGGCAATCGCCACCAACTCGGCCAATATGACAAGCCGGACCATCATGTGAACACCCGTGGTGTTGTGCGGCCACTCCGCTGGTCCCTCGGGCCAGCTAAAGGGGCAGGCCGCTATGAGCCAGCCTCAAGAGCCAGAAAGACCATAACGGATGTAATGGCTATCATGGTAGTAGTAGCTCCGATGACCGTCATATCGAGCCATCGCCTTGGTATCGGTCTTGCTGAGAACTGCCCCAATCAGGGATTCATAAATGTTTGGTGCCGTGTGCAGTGCGTGTTGCACTACATCAATCTTGGTCCGGCCCCATTCAACAACGAGAATGTAGCAGTCAATCAGGGATGACGTGGCTCGAACGTCTACCAACGGTGTCAAGGGCGGAAGGTCGACGATGATGTAGTCATACTCGGACCGTAAACGGTCGAAGAGCTTGCTTATCGAGTCCGCGCAAAGAATTTCGCTGGTGTGAAGCAAAGGTCCCCGACGCACGGCGGGCAGAAATGCAAGATTGGTCGCCGGGTCCCTCCAGACAGCTTCGGCGAGCGACCGGCTACCGTTTGCAACTTCGATGATCCCGCAGGCCGCCTTGGGCGCGAAGATGCTGGTCAGTGAGGGATTCCTGAGGTCGCAATCGACGATGATAGCTCTTTTGCCGGTGTGCCCGATCAACTGCGCGAGCGAGGCTGCAATCGTGGTCTTCCCCTCATTCGGTAACGCAGAGGTAATGCCGATGACCTGGGAAGAGATCTTCGCCGGATTGTGGTCGATCGCTAGCTTGATGGAACGAATGGCCTCCGTATATCGAGATAGTGGCATCCCGATCACGGTCTGATGAATTGCGGTTGGAGACGAGGCTATCCGCCGCTGAGCATCATCATCGGTTTTCTGAAGGCGGATTGGTGGTTTGGGAGATTTGCGGGCCGGCAACAACGGGACCAAAGATAGACAAGGCAACTCCAGTACGGTTTCCACCTGTGAAGAGGTCCGAAAGACGCGATCCATGAGGTCTCTGAGGAGCGCCAAGCCGATGCCCAGCGCGAGGCCGCCGAGAATACCAAACGCCAGGATCATCCTTGCTTTCGGCTTGCTCTTGCTAGCCGGCGGCGAAGCCGGAAAAAGTACCCGCGTATCCGAGGTGGGAAACGTCTCCTGCTGCGTAGAGCCCATGTAGCGCTGAAGGAAGGTCTCGTACAAGCTATGCAGGCCCTTTGCCCTGCTTTCCAAGTCCTTGATGGTCAGCTCAGCAGAATTGACCGAACGGGACTGCGAAACCGCTTTGGACAATTGCTTCTCGATTTCTTCCTGGCGCTGTTTGGCCAGTTCGAATTCGCTTCGGCTGACCTCGGCAAGTCTCTTGACCTCGTCAAAAATGGAGACGCGGAACTCTCGCGCCCGGTTCCGGATATTGACGACTGCCAAGTGGTCACGACCGACTCTCGCGGCCAACTCGGCCTCACGTCTGGTGAGCTCGAGATATTGCTGGCGCAGCCCCGTAATAATCTGGCTGTTCAACGCATCCGTCCCGATAGCATCCAGATTGTCTATCGAGGACGGCTTTTTCGGGTCGACGGCAAGGAGAGTTTCATAACGAGCCAACTTGGCGGTGGCTTCAGATGTCTGAGCGCGTGCTGCGGCCAATCGATTGTTGATCTCGGTGATCTGCTGCTCGTCGATGGGCTTTCCACCCAGAGAAACAATGTTGTTCTGAGCCTTGTAGACGTCGACGGCACGTTGCGCGGCGAGGGCCTGGTCGCCCAGATCACGCAGCCTCTCCTGCAGCCAACTGGTTGCCTTGCGATTAGCGTCGAACTTTGCATTGAGCTGGTCTGCAACATAAGTGTCGGCTATCGCATTCACGATCTCCGCGGCCCGAGCTGCGTTGCTCGAACTGTAGCTGATCTCAATGACCCGGCTGTATCCGACACGTCCAGCGGAAAGCCGACTGAGAAATGCGTCTACGAGAGTGTCCGACGGCTCGCCATTCGTCTCGTGGGGCACATCCTTCTTCGATCTAGTCGAGGGCCATGGCCAAATTCGTTGCCAGATCGCCTGCAAAGAGAGGCCGGACGCACTAAAGTCCGGATCGTCCGCCAGTTTCAACTTGTCGATTACCGCAACCGCATTGGCCTTTGACCTCAGGAGCTGAAGCTGGGTCTCGATTTGACTGAGATCGATGGCCGGCTCGGCAAGGAGTGATTGCTGCTGGACAAATTGAGGCCTGGGATTGGCCAGCAGGATCTGAACCTGCGCCGTATAGGTTGGGGAGACCAAACGGAGATAGAGCAAGCTGGCCGCAGTGGCGAGTACGGCGGTAACAAGGATTACGAGATACTGGCGCCGTAGAAGCCCGATGCCGAAATTAATGACGTCGGTGATCCCTCCGCCGTCTGTCTGGGCGGGTTGAGCCGGTCCGTTCACCGGCAGCCGCATTCTATCCGCATGTTGAAGATTGTTCTGAAGCATCACGTACCTGTCCGACGATTGGTCACGTTGCGCCCGCCCGCCCGAAGGCGGCATTTAAAGCGCTCTGCGAGATAGTATGAAATTATATACTCTATAAAAACCCGCTTGCCAAATTAAATAAACAATATATTAATCAGAGCGGGAAAGAAAAATGCAGGTGCGGCGATTTCGCTCAATGGAGCGTAAGCGAATTCCAAGATTTTTCCGTGGCTTGCAGCTGATCTAATGACTCTTGCCGAAATGGTGCGACCGTTTCGTGGTGGATTGTGAGCGTGAAAGATTAATCTCGACGGGGATTATAGTCCGCCTCATCGAAGCCGATCTGAATTGAGAGCGGGCAGAAGGGTACCCAATGTTGGAGCTGCGATCCTTGGCGATCCCTGATGTCAAAGTCATTCGCACAGATCGGTTTTCCGACGCCCGCGGTTACTTCTCTGAGACCTTCCAGCGATCTGCGTTTGCAGAGAAGGGAATTCTCCATGACTTTATTCAAGACAATCAGTCCAGCTCGGATCGGATCGGCACGGTGCGCGGCCTGCACTTCCAGCGGCCGCCCTTCGCCCAGGCGAAGTTGATACGGGTGTTGAGCGGGGCGGTTCTCGATATTGCAGTTGACCTTCGGCGTTCATCGCCCAGCTTCGGCAAGCACATCTCGATACAGCTGGATAGTGAAGGCGGCGAGCAGGTATTCATTCCGAAGGGGTTCGCACACGGCTTCTGTACGCTGCAGCCCAAGACCGTCGTCTTATACAAAGTCGATCAGGTCTATGCCCCAAGTCATGACGGTGGCGTCTATTGGGCTGATTCAACGTTAGCGATCGAGTGGCCCGTGACGCCCTCAGAAGCCCACGTGTCGCCAAAAGACCAGACTCTTCCTACGCTCAGCCAGCTCGGTTGCGTTTTCGACTAGTGGAGACGAGTAGAATGCGTATCTTGGTGACCGGCGGAGCGGGCTTTATCGGTTCTGCGGTCTGTCGCCGTTTGGTGTTACAGACTGGTGCCGCAGTGATCAACATAGACAAGTTGACGTACGCAGCCAACCTGGCTTCGCTCGCGAGCATCGAGAAGCTGGAGACTTATGCGTTCCTGCAATCCGACATCTGCCATCGCGCGGCCATGGATTTTGCGTTCGCCGACTATGAGCCTGACGCGATCATACATCTGGCCGCCGAAAGCCACGTTGACCGCTCCATCAACGGACCCGACGCCTTCGTCAATACCAATGTAGTTGGCACTTACACACTCTTGGAGACGGCCAGAGCCTACTACGAACGTCTACCGGCTTCGAGACGGAAGCACTTCCGATTCATCCATGTGTCGACGGACGAAGTCTACGGCTCGTTGGGACCAGATGATCTCTTTCGCGAGGATACGCCCTACAGGCCGAGCTCGCCCTATTCGGCGAGCAAGGCCGCCGCGGACCATCTCGCGCTCGCGTGGTTTCGGACCTACGGCCTGCCGGTGATCGTGTCGAACTGCTCGAACAATTACGGGCCGTATCAGTTTCCGGAAAAGCTCATCCCGCTGACGATCCTCAATGCGATCGACCGGAAGCCTCTGCCAGTCTATGGCGACGGAAGGAATATCCGCGATTGGCTTCACGTCGATGATCATGCCGCGGGCTTGATACGACTTTTGCACGAAGGGAGGCCCGGCGAGAAGTACAATTTCGGCGGAGATGCCCAGCGATCCAACCTGGAGGTCGTCACCCGGATTTGTGACGTTGTTGATCGCTTATCTCCGGGCGCGGGGTGCAGACGCTCTCTCATTACGTTCGTGCCGGATCGTCCCGGACATGATGCCCGCTATGCAATAGACGCATCGAAAGCACATCGCGAGCTCGGCTGGAAACCGATCAGAACCTTCGAACACGGCCTGTTCGAAACCGTCGGATGGTATCTCAAGAACCGCGCCTGGTGGGAGTGTGCTCGCAGCGGCATCTATGACGGCTCGCGTCTGGGTCTCCTGGCCACCCAAAACTGAGGTGGAGATGACAGATCGACCAATCCTTTTTGCCGGACGGAATGGTCAGCTGGCAACGTGCCTTCGTGATCTTGCCACAAGGCGCGGTTTGCCGGCGGTGGCGCTCGGGCGTCCGGAGCTCGATCTAGAGAATCGGGAAGGTATCGACAAGCTCATTGCGTCGATCGGGCCGTCTGCGATCATCAACACGGCCGCCTATACGGCGGTAGATCAGGCCGAATCTGAAGCGGCGAGGGCCCTCAGCATCAATCGCGATGGCGCGGCCGCGCTGGCGGATGTCGCGTGGCAAATGAACATTCCACTCATCCATCTCTCGACCGATTATGTATTCGACGGTGCGAAACCCGATGCGTACGACGAAAGCGACATTCCAGCGCCGTTGAACGTCTACGGCGCATCCAAGCTTGCGGGGGAGGCTGCTGTATTGGCGGCGCACCCGCTCGCGACCGTGATCAGATGCTCCTGGCTTTACAGTCCCTATGGCAACAACTTCGTCCGAACGATGCTGCGGCTATGCCAGACGCAGCAGGTCGTAAGGGTTGTCAGCGACCAACATGGTAACCCGACTTACGCGTTCGACCTTGCGGAAGCCGTCCTCCGGATCACACAACGATCAGTAACGGACGATCGCAGGGCCACGGCCGGCATCTTTCATCTCGGTGGCCAAGGCGAGGCAAGTTGGCACGATTTTGCGCAGGCTATCTTCCACGAGTGTTCCCGTCGTGGAGTGCGAATTCGGGCGCTCGAGGCGATCACGACTGAGGAGTTTCCGACCGCTGCGCGTCGGCCTCGGAACTCGCGCCTGGACTCATCCAAGGCCGAACGCGTGTTCGGGATTCGCCTGGCGCCTTGGCGCCATTCACTCCAAGCCTGTCTGGACCAGCTGGTCGGAGAAGGAGAAACCGATGCTGAAGGGAATCGTGCTGGCTGGCGGCAGCGGAACGCGCCTCTATCCGATCACACGAGTGGTCAGCAAGCAGTTGCTCCCGATCTATGACAAGCCCATGATCTACTATCCCCTGTCGACGCTGATGTTGGCAGGGATCCGCGAAATTCTGATCATCACCACGCCTTCGGATCGGTGTCAGTTCGAGGGATTGCTAGGCGACGGCAGCCAGTGGGGTATCAAGCTTAGCTATGCCGAACAAACCCGGCCCGCTGGCCTGGCAGACGCGTTCATCGTGGGGGCCGATTTCATCGGAAGCGATCGGGTAGCGATGGTGCTTGGGGATAATATTTTCTTCGGCGATGGCCTGAGCGAGCTGCTTGCCAGGGCGGCAGGTCGCGCGGAAGGCGCAACCGTCTTTGCCTATCACGTGCGAGACCCAGAACGATACGGCGTGGTCGCGTTTGACGAAGCGGACCGCCCCGTGTCGATCGAAGAGAAACCCAAACGGCCGGCTTCGAACTGGGCAATCACGGGGCTGTACTTTTTCGACAACCGCGTCGTCCGCTACGCTCGTCGTGTCGAGCCATCGGCGCGCGGCGAGCTCGAGATTACCGATCTTCAGATGCGTTACCTTTCGGCCAATGCGCTCCACGTTGAACGCATGGGGCGGGGATTTGCGTGGTTGGATACCGGCACGGTCGAATCTCTCATCGACGCGGGGACGTTCGTCCAGACCCTGGAGAAGCGGCAAGGAATGAAGATTGCGTGCCTCGAGGAGGTCGCGTTCAGGCTTGGCTTCATTGATCGCGATCAACTTCTGACGTTGGCTCAACCGTTGGAGAAGAGTGGCTACGGCAAATATCTGAGCGAAATTACGCGACTGCCGCAGTTTTCTTAGCACCACTCAGCCGATATCGAAACCGAGTTGAATTATATGTATTGAATTGACCGTGATTTAAAGTATAATTAAAATATTGAGAGGCGATTATTAATTTAATCGGTATGCTCATGCTGGTTCAAAAGGCGACCGCCTTCGGCCGGGGAACTCGGCACGTTCTTTGGGAGCAGGATATTCCAGCCCTTTGGCAGGAATCGCCGTTCGCGAGCGCTTTCGCGGGTTTCGACGCACTTGGCCTCTGGGCTCCGCGGGTTGTTGATCGGTCAGTAAGCGCGTCATTCGCTGCAGGGGGGGACGCCTCGTTCTTCGAACGGACGTCTCGGGCCGACTCGGCGGGCTCGCGCGGCGTTATCCCCGCGCTCTTCGCTGCACCACCTTCCCGGTCGCGACTGCCTGCGCTGCTATCTTCGACGTCTTTGACGAGCGGTCATAATGGCCTGACGCCAACGTTCTCATCTGTGGCGATCGGAGCGGCGCAATCGGCTTCCACCCCCGGCGCCACTCACTGGGTCCGTCCGACTGACGGAGCCTGGAATGTCGCAGCGAACTGGAGCGCCGGGCTCCCGGGCACCATCGACGCTGCGTTCCTCGACGCAGCAGGAACGTATGTCGTCACGACCGCGACCGGTGTTGATATTGGGAGTCTGATCCTCGATGCAGGGGCGACGCTTTCGTTGGATGCCGGCTCGCCGTTTATCGTCGAAGGCGATGTGCTGAACAATGGGACGGTCGAGGTTGGAGCGTTCCTCGGCAATCGCATTCCGACCGGGGAGTTCAAGGGTGACGTCAGCGGTTCTGGATCTTTCGAGATTGCAGACAAGGCGATCCTGGATATCGGAGGTTCGGTTTCCGGCCAATTCTTGAATGGATCGTTCTCCGGCATAACGGTGTCGTTCGAAACGGGAACTGGCACGCTTGTCCTCGATCAGTCGGCCAACTTCCACGGCTTGATCGCGGGTTCGTCGCCGGGAGCGCCGCTTGCGCCAGGCAACCTCATCCACTTGAAGGATCTTCCCTTTACATCGTCGATGTCGGCGACCGTCCACTACGACAATAGCTCGAACATCAGCACGGTCGATTTCAGCAATGGTGCGGCCAATGTCTCCTTGCTGTTCTCGGGGATGAACTCGAATTGGAAGTTTGAAAGCAATGGGCAGGGAGGCACCATTGTTTCCGATCCGCCCACGAATCCCATCGTGCTGGAAAACCAGAAGCCAGGTACGCCGAAGAGTGTCTGGCAGATTCAGCCGGGCGAGAATTCAACTCTGACCGAAGGGTTTGCGACAGCGATCAGCACCAATGTCGGGGGGACGGTCCAATTCAAGATCAACAACTTGACCGGCAATCCGAACTATCGCGTCGATGTCTACCGGCTGGGCTATTACGGCGGCGATGGTGCCCGGCTGGTTACGAGCCTACAGCATCAGGCCGCAACGGCGGTCGTCCAACCCGATCCATTGCGCGATCCGTCGACCGGGCTCGTCGATGCCGGCAATTGGAGCGTGACCGATTCCTGGAGCGTACCGAGCGATGCGGTCTCGGGCGTCTACATAGCCAGCGTTGTCAACGGCAACGAGATTTTCCAGATCCCATTCATCATAAGGAACGACGCCTCGCACAGCGACATCGTCCTCCAGACAAGTGATCAGGACTGGCAAGCCTACAACGGCTGGGGAGGGGCCAACCTATATTTCGGGAATGGTCCGGGCGTCCGTGGATCAGCCTACGCGGTCAGTTACAATCGCCCCCTCATAACGCGTGACGGCGAGGGAACCTTTTCCGAGGGGGGAGACTCCCCGTTCACGGCTGAGTTTGCGGCCATTCAGTGGCTCGAGCAAAACGGGTACGACGTTTCTTACATTTCGGGAATCGATGCTGCGACGAACGGCTCGTTGTTGCTCAATCACAAAGTCTTCATGGACGCGGGGCATGACGAGTATTGGACCGAAGCTCAGCGTGCCAACGTACAGGCCGCAGCGCATGCTGGCGTGAACCTTGCCTTTCTCACGGGCAACGAGATCTATTGGAAAACAAGGTTGGCACCCAGCATCGATGGCAGCGGATCAGCCAATCGCACACTCATTAGCTACAAGGATACGCACGCAAATGCGTTGATTGATCCAACAGGACAGGCGACCGGCAATTACTCTGACCCGCGGTTCGGTCCGCCTCTCCCTTCGAACGAGTTGACCGGTACATTGTTCGCGGTCAATGCATTCCGGTATGATACGATCACGATACCGTATCCGATGACCCAATTGCGCTTCTGGCGCAATACGGCCGTCGCGCAAACGTCACCCGGGCAGACCGCCTCGCTGGTACCTGGCCTGTTAGGCGTTGAATGGGACACGGCGCCGGACAACGGATTTCGCCCAGCGGGGTTGATGAGTGTCTCATCTACCACATTGCAGGTGAATGGACAGCTTCTCCTCGATTATGGCAACTCGTTCGCAAACGGCACGGCAACCCACAATCTCGTGCTGCATCGAGATCCCGTCAGTGGCGCACTGATATTCTCGGCCGGTTCGATCAACTGGCCGTGGGCGCTTGCAAGCGACCATGACGGACCTGCGACTCCGGTAGACCCTAATGTCCAGCAGGCGATGGTCAACCTTTTCGCTGATATGGGCGTTCAGCCGGCGACGCTGCAAGCAAACCTGACGGCCGCGATTCGGTCGACCGACACAGCGGCGCCGACGTCTAGTATCGGCAATCTCTCCGCCGCCAGCGTTGTCGAGGGGCAATCGATCACGGTGACGGGGACGGCCAATGACGCGGGCGGAAAGATTGCCGGCGTCGAAATTTCTACAGATGGTGGAAGCACCTGGCACCCAACCAACAGCAATGTCGGCGCGGCGACCGTGACCTGGTCATACACGTTCGTCACAGGGGCCCAAGGGACCTATAATCTCAAAACCAGGGCGGTGGACGACAGCCTGAACCTGGAAACATCCGGTGCGGGCGCAACCTACACGGTCACACCATCTTCCAACCTGACACTCTTCAGTAGCACCGATACGCCTGCGTTGCTCTCAGACAGCGACTCCGCCTCGGTTGAGCTTGGCGTCAGATTCGTCCCGGCCGTGTCGGGGAAGATCACCGGCATTCGCTTCTACAAAGGGCCTCAGAATACCGGCACCCACAGCGGAAATCTCTGGACCGCAAACGGCACGCTGCTTGCGAGCGCCACCTTCACCAACGAAACCGCGAGCGGCTGGCAGCAGGTTAATTTTGCCACGCCCGTCAGTGTGAACGCTGGCACGACGTATGTTGCTTCCTACCACGCGAACACCGGTCACTATTCCGCAACCGACTTCTACTTCATCGGTTATGGAGGCGTTACGAAAGGTGCGCTCACCGCGCCGGGTAGCAGCCTCAACGGTGTCTATGCCTATGGCAGCGGCCCGACCTTCCCCGGCAACGTTTCCTCCACGAAAGCCCCCAACTACTGGGTAGACGTCGTTTTCGATGATTCAGGCGTGGCGTCGCCACAAGCTAATGGCGACAGTGGCTTTACGGTTACCCAGAATGGCTTGCTGAATATAGCGGCATCGACGCTGCTTGCGAACGACACCCACCCCTCCGGGCTGGCTTTCTCGCTCACCAGCGTCGGTAACCCGGTCAACGGAAGCGTAAGCTACAACTCGCAGAACCAGACGGTGACCTTTGCTCCTACCAATGGCTATGCCGGCGCGGCGAGTTTCACGTACACGATCACAGACACGAGCGGCCAAAGTGGTTCCGGCCAAGTGTCCCTCAAGGTCAACTATCCGGTCTTCGCGCAGAGCCTGTTCGGCACCAATGATGCGCCAAGCGTCCCCAATTCCGGGGATACCAGCCCCGTCGAACTCGGAGTCAAGTTCACCGCATCGGTGAACGGGACGATAACCGGCCTGCGCTTCTACAAGGGATCGTTGAATACGGGTCTTCATATTGCGGATCTCTGGAGCTCGACCGGAACCCTGCTGGCAACTGCGACATTCACGAACGAGACAGCCAGCGGCTGGCAGCAGGTCAACTTCTCCACGCCTGTGGCGATTACGGCAGGCACCACCTATGTCGCATCCTACCACACCAACGGCAATTATTCCGGTACCCAGAACTATTTCACGACATCGCTTGTCAACGGGCAGCTAACGGCTCCGGCTGGCAGCAACGGGGTCTATGCCTACGGATCCGGAAGCACGTTCCCGACCAGCACGTACAACGCCAGCAACTACTGGGTCGACATCGTCTTCAACGGCTCCTCCAGTCCCAACAATTCGGCGCCAACTGCGGTCGCCGACACCGGTGATGCCACCGAAAAGGGCGGCGTGAGCAACAGCGTCGGTGGCACGGCGGCGACTGGCAACGTGCTGACCAACGATACCGATCCCGACGCGGGCGATACCAAGACGGTCACCGCTGTCAGCTTCGGCTCGACCGGCGGCACACTCGGTTCAGCGCTGTCTGGAGCGCGCGGCAGCCTTGTGCTCAATGCCTCGGGCGGCTTTACATATACGGTCAACGAGACGGATGCGGCCGTGCAGGCCTTGCGGCAGTCGACCGACACGCTCAGCGATATCTTCAATTACACGATGCGCGACGCCGCCGGCGCCACGTCATCGACCACACTCACGGTCACAATCCATGGCGCCAACGACGCGCCGGTGCTGGCCGCCCAGACCGGCAATCAGACCGCAACGGTCGGTACGTCATTCTCCTTGACGCTGCCTGCGGGTACCTTCACCGACGTCGATTCCGGGGATTCGCTCGCCTACACGGCGACAGCCGCCGACGGCACGGCACTTCCCGCATGGCTGACCTTCAATGCCTCGACGCGGACCTTCAGCGGTACACCATCGTCCAGCGATGTTGGCACCCTCAGCATCAAGACCTCGGTCACCGATCTCGGCGGCCTGTCAGCCAGCGAGACGTTTAATCTCACGGTGACGACAACGCCCTCAACCGTGAGCCTGTTCTCGAGCTCGGACACGCCGGCCATCCTGTCGGATTCCGATGCGTCGCAAGTCAACCTTGGCGTGAGATTCACGTCCTCCGTGGCCGGCACGATCACTGGCGTCAAGTACTACAAGAGTGCGAACGACCCCGGGACTCATACGGGCTCGTTGTGGAGCAGTACCGGCACGCTGCTGGCGAGTGCGACGTTCACCAACGAGGGCAGCAGTGGCTGGCAGACCGTCACGTTCAGCAATCCCGTGTCCATCTCGGCCGGCACGACCTACGTGGCGAGCTTTCACAGCAATGGCCATTACGCGTCCACCACCAACTACTTCACCACCGCGCGCACCAGCGGTCCGCTCACGGCTCCTGCGAGCATCAATGGCGTCTACACCTACGGCGCCGGCAACCTGTTCCCGACCAGCACGTACAACGCCAGCAACTACTGGGTCGACGTCGTCTTCAACGGCTCCTCCAGTCCCAACAATTCGGCGCCAACTGCGGTCGCCGACACCGGTGATGCCACCGAAAAGGGCGGCGTGAGCAACAGCGTCGGTGGCACGGCGGCGACTGGCAACGTGCTGACCAACGATACCGATCCCGACGCGGGCGATACCAAGACGGTCACCGCTGTCAGCTTCGGCTCGACCGGCGGCACACTCGGTTCAGCGCTGTCTGGAGCGCGCGGCAGCCTTGTGCTCAATGCCTCGGGCGGCTTTACATATACGGTCAACGAGACGGATGCGGCCGTGCAGGCCTTGCGGCAGTCGACCGACACGCTCAGCGATATCTTCAATTACACGATGCGCGACGCCGCCGGCGCCACGTCATCGACCACACTCACGGTCACAATCCATGGCGCCAACGACGCGCCGGTGCTGGCCGCCCAGACCGGCAATCAGACCGCAACGGTCGGTACGTCATTCTCCTTGACGCTGCCTGCGGGTACCTTCACCGACGTCGATTCCGGGGATTCGCTCGCCTACACGGCGACAGCCGCCGACGGCACGGCACTTCCCGCATGGCTGACCTTCAATGCCTCGACGCGGACCTTCAGCGGTACACCATCGTCCAGCGATGTTGGCACCCTCAGCATCAAGACCTCGGTCACCGATCTCGGCGGCCTGTCAGCCAGCGAGACGTTTAATCTCACGGTGACGACAACGCCCTCAACCGTGAGCCTGTTCTCGAGCTCGGACACGCCGGCCATCCTGTCGGATTCCGATGCGTCGCAAGTCAACCTTGGCGTGAGATTCACGTCCTCCGTGGCCGGCACGATCACTGGCGTCAAGTACTACAAGAGTGCGAACGACCCCGGGACTCATACGGGCTCGTTGTGGAGCAGTACCGGCACGCTGCTGGCGAGTGCGACGTTCACCAACGAGGGCAGCAGTGGCTGGCAGACCGTCACGTTCAGCAATCCCGTGTCCATCTCGGCCGGCACGACCTACGTGGCGAGCTTTCACAGCAATGGCCATTACGCGTCCACCACCAACTACTTCACCACCGCGCGCACCAGCGGTCCGCTCACGGCTCCTGCGAGCATCAATGGCGTCTACACCTACGGCGCCGGCAACCTGTTCCCGACCAGCACGTACAACGCCAGCAACTACTGGGTCGACGTCGTCTTCAACGGAACCAGCGGCAGCAACGGGCAACCGGTGGCTACGACGGACAGCGGCTTCCACGCCACTCAAGGCGTCCCTTTTACTATCGACGGGGCGGCACTGCTTGCGAACGACACTGATCCGAACGGAGACGCTCTGACGATTACTGGCGTGAGCGGTGCCGTTAATGGGACCGCCAGCTTCAACGCCCAGAACAATTCGGTGACGTTTACGTCAGCGAGCGGCTTTACCGGGCCGACTTCTTTCGACTACTCCATCTCAGACGGCCGTGGCGGCACTGCAAGCGCCTCCGTCAACGTGACGGTGCATGCCCCATCGTCCAACGTCGTTAGCCTGTTCAGCTCCAATCCCACGCCGAGTGTTGTATCGGCCAATGATGGCCAGGCGATCGAGGTTGGTATGAAATTCCAGGCCTCCACCCCGGGTGATATCATCGGGCTGCGTTTCTACAAGGGACCGTCCAACACGGGGACGCACGTTGCCGATCTGTGGAGCAGTACCGGCACGCTTCTGGCGACGGCCACGTTCACCAACGAAACGGCGAGTGGCTGGCAGCAGGTCAACTTCAGCACTCCGGTGACGATCGCTGCGGGGACCACGTATGTTGCGTCTTACCACAGTGCGGGAGGCTATTCTGCGGATCCAAACCTCTTCGCCAGCTCCCTCACGAGCGGACCGCTAACGGCTCCGTCGTCGTCGTCGAGCGGCGGCAACGGCGTTTACGCGTATGGGACCAATAGTTTGTTCCCGACGAGCAGTTTCAACGCGACGAGTTATGCCGTGGACGTCCTATTCAGACCTCAGCTAGCAGCATAGGAGACGTAAGATGCACGCCGAACTTTATACCGATGGAATCGAAGAAATCACCGTCAGCGGAACCATCGTCCGCGTCGATCTGGTCAGTCTTTCACCGACAGAGCGTGACGCCAACAACGCCCCGAAGCGCGTATTTTCTCAGCGGCTGATCTTTTCAGTCGAATCTTTTGCCAACTCGGTGGACGTGATGCAGAAGGCGCTTCAGGGCCTGGTTGATGCCGGCGTGGTCCGGCGGAACCAGCCATCTCAATCGCACAACGGTGCATCGGGAGTACGTGATACGCTGGCGCCCAACACACGGTCTTTGAATGTCTCTTCGAATTTCCGCTGACATCGATGCCGCTGGCGGCGCGAAGGATCATGTTGCGGATGCGCCCGCGCCCGGATTGTCGACCCAGACGGCGTTGGAATGCCTGTCCAAGGTTTCCAGTCACCATGGCATAGATCTGCCGGTCGAACGCTTGAAGCATGCGTATGCGGTAGCCGGCCCGCTCTCGTTGAATCTCCTGCTGCGCATGGCGAAGGATGCAGGCCTGCGCGCGAGGAGCACGAAGCTGGATTGGGGCGCGCTGATTGGTCTTGGAGAGGCCTATCCGGCGCTGGCGAGGCTCGCCAATGGCAACTGGATCGCTGTCCTTGGTGCGGGACGGCGAACTGATGGCACCGAGGTCGTCAGCATCTTCGACCCGCTCGCCGACCGTAAGCACGAGGTCTTGGTTGTCGAGCGCGATCGATTCTGTGCGCAGTGGGCCGGTGACACGATCCTGATCAAGCGCGAGCAGTTGACACAGGATGGCCGAGGGAATTTCGGCCTCCGGTGGTTTGTGCCGGAACTGCTTCTTCAATGGCGGCTGTTCAGGGACGTCGCCATTGCCGCCATCCTGCTCTATGCGTTGGGCCTCGTCATCCCGATATTTTTCCAGCTCGTCATCGACAAGGTTCTGGTTCACGAGAGCTTCACCACTCTGTACGTACTCGCGGCAGGAGCGGCCGTAGCGCTCGTCTTTGACGCGATATTCGGCTTTCTGCGGCGCTACTTGTTGCTATATGCGACCAACAGGGTCGACATTCGCGTTGCTACGAAGACGTTCGGTCATCTCCTCGGGCTGCCGGTCACGTTTTTCGAGCACATGGCCGCCGGCGTCCTGGTCAAGCACATGCAGCAGGCGGCGAGGATCCGTGAGTTTCTGACCGGGCGCTTGTTTCTGACGACCCTCGATGCGCTTTCGCTATTCGTCTTCCTGCCGGTCCTTGCGCTTTATAGCGTCAAATTGACCTTGATGGTCCTGGCCTTCACCGCCGCGAGCGGCGCCGTCGTCGGCTTGCTCATGGGGCCATTTCGGCGACGACTGTACGATCTATACCAAGCGGAAGGTGCGCGGCAGGCTCTCCTCGTCGAAACAGTTCACGGCATGCGCACCGTGAAATCGCTGGGGATGGAGCCAGCGCAGAGCAGGGTCTGGGATAGCCGCTGCGCGCAGTCCGTGACCATGCGATTCGGTGTCGAGAAGATCTCCGCAGGCGCCCAGGCGCTCACCGGATTTCTCGAGAAGATCATGACGCTCGGAATCATCTCCGTCGGGGCACTCGATGTCTTCGCCGGCGAAATGACAATCGGCGCGTTGGTCGCCTTCAATATGCTGGCCGGCAGGGTCTCTGGACCGCTGGTCCAGCTCGTGACCATGGTGCACGAATACCAGGAAGTGGCTCTTGCAGTGAAAATGCTCGGCGAGGTGATGAATCAGAAGCCTGAGCGCGACGGTCGCAAAGATGGGCTGCGGCCCGACCTTGCCGGCAAAATCGAGTTCGAAGGGGTCTCTTTTCGCTACGGATCCGAGGGATCGCCGGCGCTTGATGATGTCTCCTTCACTGTCGAGCCAGGATCGATCTTCGGGATCGTGGGACGGAGCGGCTCAGGCAAGACGACTCTCACCAGGCTGATTTCGGGCATGTATCCAGTGCAGCAGGGGCTGCTGCGCATCGACGGATATGACTCGCGGGAGCTCGACCTCGCGCATCTGCGCCGAAACCTTGGGATTGTCCTGCAAGACAATTTCCTGTTTCGCGGGACGATTCGCGACAATATCGCCTGCGTGAAACGTGATGCCACCTTTGCCGAGGTCGTCGCTGCAGCGCAGCTCGCCGGCGCCGACGAGTTCATCGAACGGTTGCCCCGTGGCTTCGACACCATGCTTGAAGAGGATGCCTCGAACCTGTCCGGCGGGCAGAAGCAGCGGCTCGCGATTGCGAGAGCCCTGATCGTCAATCCAAGGATCTTGATTTTCGATGAAGCGACGAGTGCCCTCGATGCCGAAAGCGAAATGATCATCAGGCGCAATCTCCGCCGTTTGGCGGCAGGACGTACCGTTATCGTCGTCTCGCATCGGTTGTCGATGCTGACCGAAGCAAGCCAGATCCTGGTGATGGACCGTGGCCGAATCGTCGATATGGATCGCCACGACCGCCTGCTATCGAAATGCACCATCTACAGGCATTTGTGGAATCAACAGATGAAGCAGATTGCATGAGGGAGACAGGGCCATCACGCGCGGACGTGAAGCCGAACGGACTTGTTCCGGTCAAATCGGTCGAGCGCCGCCGCAGGCTATTCAGGCCAGGACCGAGGCGAGCGCCAGTCATCGCCGAATTCCAGTCCGATGCGACCGAACTCGAGCAGCAAGCGCCACCGCGGCTCGCGCGTTTCACCCTCTACGGCGTACTTGCACTGATTGCTTTCGCGGTCATCTGGGCTTCCGTTTCGCAGGTGGAGATGATCGTCACGGCGCAGGGAAAACTCACCACGACGCGTCCCAACCTGGTCGTGCAGCCGTTGGAAACGTCGGTCATACGCGAGATCCACGTCAAGGCCGGTGATCGCGTCAACCGCGGCGACGTTCTGGCGACCCTCGATCCGACGTTTTCGCAGGCGGATTTCGACCAACTGCGCGGCAGAGTGGCTGGATTCGATGCGTCGATCGATCGTCTGAGCGCTGAATTGAATGGAATCGAGTATACCGTCAAAGAGCTGACGAATGCGGATCAGATCCTGCAAGGCAAGTTGTTCCTGCAGAGGAGAGCCGCCTATGAGGCGCAGATCCAGAACTACGACGCACAGATTGCTTCCGCGCAAGCCAATCTCAAGACAGCACAGAATGAAGAGGCGGTTCTCCTTCAGCGGCTCGACACGATGCGTTCGATTGAAGCGATGCGAACCACGCTGATGGATAAGGAGGTCGGTTCGAGGCTGAACTTCCTACTGTCTCGCGATGCACGACTCGAGGTCGAAAGCAATCTGGCGCGTGTTCGCGGCAGTATCGCCGATAGTACCCATCGGCTGGAGAAGGCCCGCGCCGACCGAAAAGTATTCGCCGAGGAGTTGCGTCGCACCACTTATCAGGAACTGGTGGAGACGCTGCCGAAGCGCAATAGCGCAGCAGAGGAGTTGAAGAAGGCCGAGCTCCGTCGACAGTTGATCGTCCTGCAGGCGCCGGCAGATGCCGTGGTGCTGGATATCGCGAACCGGACAGTCGGCTCGGTGGTTCGCGAAGCCGAAACGCTGTTTGTCCTGGTTCCGCGCGACGTGCCGCTTCAGGCGGAGGTCAACGTTGAGGGGCGGGATATCGGTCAGGTGGCGCTCGGACAGTCGGTTCGGATCAAGTTCGAAGCGTTTCCGTTCCAGAAGTATGGAACCGCAACGGGAGAAGTCCGCGTCATCAGTCAGGATACGTTCTCGCCGGATACGAAGGCCGAAGGCGCGCGCCGCGCGCCAGCTCCCTATTACCGCGTACTGGTCGATTTGTCGGGCACGCACCTTCGGCTGTCAACTGAACGCATTCAACTGATTCCGGGTATGGCGGTGTCGGCCGAACTGAAAGTCGGCAAGCGCACCGTGATCTCCTACTTCCTCTATCCATTGCTACGCGGATTGGATGAAAGCATCCGCGAGTACTAGGCAATTCAGCCTAGATGCCGGTTCAGGAAGATCAGTCCCGACTGGGCGCGCGCTCGCAAGAGTCGAACTACGCCCTTTGAGGCCTGGTGCTGGAGTCCGAACATGGCCGCCGGTCGCACATCAATCGTTTGGATGGATCCTCGCCCAATGAAGTCGCTCGCACAGAAACGCGGAACTTGCATCGAACTGACGGAGCGAGTCGCGGCGGCGGAGGGAAGAGCGCCGCACGCTGGCCGGGGCCAGATTTAAAATTATTATTATTTATCTTCTTGAAAATAATCTCTCGCGCGGTATTATAGAATAATAATTAAAATATTGAATGGACATTTTTATGCGAGAGCTGCGGTGCGTGCGTGGATGTTGCGATGGTCCTTCGATACTCAAGGTATGGCCGACACGGTCGATCTCGCGAGCGCGGTTGTGGGCTGGCCGGCGTACGACATCTTCGCAGGGGCAGTGGGCATCGCCTCGTATGTAGTTCGAGCGCGAATGGCCGGACCGCATTTGTCAGGAGCCCAGGCGCGTGTGGTAGCGGTACATCTCCTTGTTCGTATGTCGAACGCAACGATGAAGGATCCGCGTTATGATCTTCGTAACAGTCGGTACGCAAGTGCAATTCGACCGTCTGATCCGAACGGTCGACGAATGGGCCGGTGCACACGCAAGAAGCGATGTTTTCGCTCAGATCGGGCCATCAAATTATCCATTCAAGCACATCCGTACCGAACGATTCATTGATCCAAGTCGATTCAAAAGTTGCGTCGAGGCGGCAAGCGTGGTGATCGCTCATGCAGGCATGGGCTCCATTATCACCGCCCTCGAGCTCGGAAAGCGAATCATTGTCATGCCACGTCGTGCGTGCCTGGGTGAACACCGAAACGATCATCAGATCGCAACGGCAAAACAGTTCGCCGCGCAAGGCCGTATTGAGGTCGCTTTCGACGAACGGGAATTAACGGACAAATTGGATCAATTGGACATAATCAATCGATGCGAACGCCTCGGTGGCGAAGCATCGCCGCAGCTGATCACGGCAATTCGGACTTTCATCGAAACGGGACATGTTCGTTCCGGGCCTAACAGCGCTTCAGCTTAGGCGGTGGACATGAAGTTACGGTACGGCCGAGCCTCTTCTTCTCTCCAGTCGTGCCGTAACGATGACGGAGACCGCCGCCTAAGCCAGCAAACGAAGATTGCCGGAAAAAGCGCACAGCCATGCTCGACGTCGCCAGGGCGACGTGAGCTGGAATGTCCTGGACACACTGCGCGTCTGTCCGCGTTCATTTGGCCGCGTAGGCCACCGGTGTGCCTTCGCCAGGGCTATCGAACTAACCAAGCAAGTTGAAACCTCACGCGAGTTTTGATGACTGGTGCAGTTATGTCGAATGATACAGTTGGAATTGGGGTTATCGGATACGGCTATTGGGGACCGAACCTGGTCCGCAATTTCGCTGCTCATCCTTCGGTACGTCTAATTGGCATAAGCGACCTTGATCCGGAGAAGCTAGCGACCAGCAAGCGTCTTTATCCGGGAGCGATAACGACGTCCTGTTACGACGAACTGTTCAAGAACCCGGCCATCGATGCCGTGGCCATCGCGACGCCGGTTCATACACATTATGAATTGGCGCTATCCGCGCTCAAGGCAGGAAAGCACGTTTTGGTTGAAAAGCCGCTGGCACAGAATTCAGATCTGGCCCGACGCCTGATCGATGAGGCGGCTCGGCGCGGTCTGATACTGAGCGTGGATCACACTTTCGTCTATACGCCAGCCGTGCGGAAAATCCGCGAGCTCTTGCTTAAGAAAGAGCTCGGTGAAGTCTATTACTACGACAGCACGCGGGCCAGCCTTGGCCTGTTCCAGAGCGACGTCAATGTGATCTGGGACTTAGCGGTGCACGACATTTCGATTATCCACCACATCTTGGATGAGAACCCTGTTGCAGTTTCGGCGACGGGATCGTGCCATGTGGCCGGCTCGCCGGAAAACATGGCCCATATCACATTGTTCTTCGATAGCGCATGCGTTGCCCATATCAGCGTCAACTGGCTCTCGCCAATCAAGGTCCGCCAGACGTTCATTGGAGGCAGCAAGAAGATGATCGTCTATGACGATCTTGAACCGACGGAAAAGATCAAGGTGTATGACAAGGGTATCACCGTGGACGGCCCCTCCGACCACGCCCATCAATTCCGGATAGGTTATCGGGCTGGCGATATGTGGGCGCCCCACGTCGCCCCTAAGGAAGCGCTGCAGGTCGAGGTCGAGCATTTCATCGCTTGTGTCCGCAATGGGACGCCATCGATCTCGAGTGGCATGTCCGGACTGCGGGTGATCGAGGTCCTGGAGGCTGCATCTCGGTCGATCGCCGAACACGGCAAGCCGGTGCTACTGAAACGGCAGCAGTACAGGAGTCCGGATCGTGCGGCGGCGACGGTCTGAAGCATTGGCAGGCGACACGGTATCCGCGAACAGCGCGACGGTCTCGCGATGAATTCGGTAGAACGTTCCATCCTGTTCTCAGCGGCCGACCGCTATGGCAGCCTTATCCTGGTCTTCGTTGCCACCGCTATCCTAGCTCGTCTGCTTTCGCCGGCAGAATTCGGGGTCTACGCAGTCGTCACTGCCATCACGACGGTGATTGGCGCATCCTTTTTTGAGTTCGGGGGCGGAAATTATCTGATCCAGAAGCGTGAATTATCCACGGAGGACGTTCGCTCCGCGTTCACCATCACGCTCGGAATATCGGTAGCAATTGCGCTTCTGCTGTTCGTGCTTGCGAGCCCGCTCTCGGAGCTCTTCGCCCAGGACAGTCTCAGAAGGGGCATACAGGTGTCAGCGCTGAATTTTGTTCTAGTCCCGTTTCACGGAACAACATCTGCTCTGCTCCGCCGCGACATGAAATTCGGCACGCTGGCCGTGTGCAATCTGGCAACCGGAGCGGCGACTGCGCTCGCATCGATCGTGCTTGCGATGACGGGATTCAGCTACATGGCGCCGATCTGGGGCGGATTGGCGGGGAGCATCGTATTCACCGTGATGCTGCTTGCCAATCATCGTGACTGGGGCGCCTTGCGTCCATCGCTGCTCGGTCATCGCGAGGTAGTCAACTTCGGTCTTTACTCCAGCGCGGTCAGCGTCATCAATCTCATCTACAATCTGGCGCCGCAGCTGCTGCTCGCCAAGATCCTGGATTTTGGATCTGTCGGTCTGTACACCCGGGCTACCAATCTGACACAGATGTTCGACCGGCTCGTCGCGCAGGCTCTAAGTCCCGTCATTATGCCGGCGATTGTCGCACAACGCAGGGCAGGGGCGGATCTGAAGGCCGTCTATCTCGAGGCCGTTGAACTCCTTTCGGCTGTGCAGTGGCCTTTCTTGATTTTTGTCGCACTTATGGCTCGGCCGATCGTTCTGATTTGGCTCGGACAGACGTGGCTGGAAATAGTTCCCTTGGTCCGCATTCTCTGCATTGCAAATCTAGCGCTATTCGCGGCTTGCCTTACCTATCCCGTGTTCCTCGCGGTTGGAAGCGTGCGCGACGCCTTGGTGTCTTCGCTCATCTCGCTACCACCGTCGCTTCTGGTGGTTCTGTGCGCATCGTTTTTCGGCGTAGAGGCTGTCGCAAGTGCGGCCCTCGCAACACTGCCGTTCCAGACAGCCGTTGTGATATATTTCCTCAAACGTCATCTGGCCTTCAGTTCAAGGGAGTTTTTCCGCGCCTCTCTGAAGAGCGGGCTGGTGACGTTCGCTATGGCCCCCGGTGTACTGGCTTGCGGCGCGTTGATCGAAGTGGGCATGCTTACTTCCCTGACCGGCCTGATACTCTCGTTCCCCATTGCCGGCCTCGGCTGGTGGTGCGGATTGATAATGACCGGCCATCCGCTGCTGCATCAGCTTCGCCACGTTGTAGACGGGCTCCTCCGGAGTGCGCCGAGGCTGCGTCGATCACGTCCGGCATAACCTGGAGAACAACCATGCCCATAACGAAGGATGTAAAGCTCGGCCGTGACGTCAGGATATTTCATCCCGAGTTGGTCAACCTGTATGGTTGCACCGTTGGCGACGAGAGCAAAATTGGAACCTTCGTCGAGATTCAGGCGGGGGCAAAGATAGGTGCGCGTTGTAAGATTTCGTCGCACACCTTCGTCTGCGAGGGCGTCACGATCGAAGACGAAGTTTTCGTGGGTCACGGCGTGATGTTCACGAACGACAAATATCCGAAGGCGACAACCGCAAATGGTCGTCCTCAGCTGGCTTCGGACTGGACACTTCAGCGCACTCACGTCGGCAGGAGAGCTTCCATCGGCTCGAACGCGACCATTCTATGCGGCGTGACGATCGGAGAGGGGGCCTCCGTTGGTGCGGGAGCGGTGGTGACAAAGGACATCCCCCCCGGCGCAGTCGTGGCCGGCGTGCCCGCTCGGATTCTGTCCGCCGCTGAAGACGGGGTGCCAAGCGGTCGTAGCTCAGCAGAGCCCCTTCAGAAAGACTATCACCGGTAATATATATTCTGCTTGAATTTAACGCTTGAATAAATTTAATAGATGGATTTAAATCCCTAATATAATGTCGGTCAAATCAAGGCTTTGAATCTTGATACCCTTCCTGGACCTGAAAGCGCAGTACAGCCAGATCAAGCCGGAAATCGACGCCGCAGTGGCGAGGGTCGTCAGTAGCGGGCACTTTGTGCTCGGACCCGAAGTCACAGCCTTCGAGGAGCGTTTTGCAGACTATTGCAGGACCACCGCTTGTCGCGCGGTGAACAGTGGCACCTCGGCGCTTCACCTTGCTCTGCTGGCGGCCGGCGTCGGATCCGGTGACGAAGTCATCACGGTCTCCATGACGTTCGTCGCAACAACCGCAGCTATTCTCTACAGCGGCGCCAGGCCGGTATTTGTCGACGTTGACCCGGTAACATGGACGATGGATCCCGGCTTGATCGAAGCTGCGATCACGCCGCGAACCAAGGCAATTCTGCCAGTTCACCTACACGGACTGATGGCCGACATGGATCCGATAATGGCCATAGCGCGTCGTCACGGGCTGGTCGTCATTGAGGACGCCGCGCAGGCGCACGGCGCGGAATATCGCGGACGTCGCGCAGGCTCGATCGGCGATCTGGGATGTTTCAGCTTTTATCCGGGCAAGAACCTAGGAGCGTTTGGCGAGGGTGGGGCGGTCGTCACCGACCGGCCCGAATTCGCACGCCGGGTGTCCCTGTTGCGGGATTGGGGGCAGGAGGCGAAGTACGACCACGTCATTGCAGGATACAACTATCGCATGGACGAAATCCAGAGTGCGGTACTGAATGTCAAGCTGGACTATATTGAGCATTGGACGGATGCACGTCGGTCGCTGGCTGAGCGATACAATGCACTGCTTTCTGGTCTTCCATTCGCGCGTCCCCAGCCGCCCCAGTACGCCCGTCACGTGTATCACGTCTATGCGGTCAGATCGGAGCGCCGCGACGACGCGCTGAAGCGATTGCGTGATGCCGGGATTGGCGCCGGGATTCACTATCCCGTCCCAGTTCACCTGCAGAGGGCATATGCAGAACTCGGCTATCGGGCCGGTGATCTCCCCGTCACTGAGATGCTCGCGAACGACTTCCTCTCTCTTCCCATCTATCCCGAGTTGCCGCCGGAACGGACGGCCGAGGTTGTCGGAATATTGAGGGGTGCGGCGCTGCAGCCTAGCGCGGCCATCAGCACCCGGTCGGAGCATTCACAAAGCTTCATGACATGGTCCCACAACAGGAGAGCGTCTTGATCGACATCAAGGGTAAACGCGTTCTGGTCACCGGCGGGGCGGGATTTATCGGCTCCCACATCGTTGATCTGCTCTGCGACGAGGGTTGCATCGAGATTGTTGCCCTCGACAACATGATCAGAGGCCGGCCGGAAAATCTCCGGCGGGCGCTCGGGCGTGGGCCCGTAAGGCTGGTTCACGGCGACATTCGCGATCGCAAGCTGATGGAGGCGTTGGTCAAGGCTGCCGACATCGTCTTTCATCAGGCCGCGCTCCGCATCACTCATTGTGCGGCCGAACCGCGCCTGGCCAAGGAGGTCATGGTGGATGCCACCTACGACCTGCTGGAGCTGTGCATCAAGCACGATATTGAGAAGATCATCGCGGCGTCTTCGGCATCGGTATATGGCATGGCCGAGGAGTTTCCGACGACAGAGCGGCAGAATGCCTACAATAACCGAACCCTCTATGGGGCCGCCAAGGCGTTTAACGAAGGGCTACTGCGGGCTTTCAACGATGCATGCGGCCTCGACTATGTGGCATTCCGGTATTTCAACGTCTATGGCAGCCGGATGGACATCCACGGACGGTACACCGAGGTCTTGATCCGCTGGATGGAGCGGCTGGAAGCCGGATTGCCTCCGGTTATCTTTGGCGACGGCCGTCAGACCATGGATTTCGTCCACGTCCGTGACGTCGCGCGTGCCAACATCCTTGCCGCCAGGGCAAAGATTACCGATGAGGTCTTTAACGTCGGGAGCGGCACTGAAACAAGCCTGACCGAGCTGGCTAAGGTGCTTGCGTCGGTGATGGGGCACCGCGGCCTCACGCCCGAATTCGCGCCGGAGCGCTCGGTCAATCCGGTACCGCGACGGCTGGCCTCGACGGGTAAGGCAGAGCGTTTGCTGGGCTTCCGCACCACGGTTTCGCTGGAGCAGGGGCTCGCAGATCTCGTGAAATGGTGGCGATCCGAGCGCGAGCTCGCTTCGGATCATCAGCGGCAGGCGGCGGCATCGTGATTCCGATCGCAATGTCGCTCCTTGCAGATCAAGAGACCGAAGCGGCGCGCCCCGGCCCCCCTCCCTGCTTGGGCGTCGGAGGGGTCGAGGCCGAGGCGGAACGCGCGGCCGTGCCATCCGACTAGGTTCCGTAGGGTCCGCAGATGGGGTTGAGCACGGGTTTGCACCTGTAAGTCGGTCGATGCCTGCGCGGCGCCCGCGCAAAGCCATCGCCTGTGAGGCTGAACCACCGCGATGAGGCTGACCGAACCTGTGCAGCACCAGAGAGTACGCAAATCTGACCGATTCCGACCGGACCATTCATGATTTCGATCGTCGTCCCAGCCCACAACGAGAGTTCTGTGATCGCACGGACGTTGAGGCAATGGGTCGGCAACCCAGCTTCGGACCAGATCCGTGTGGTCGTCGTCTGCAACGGGTGCTCAGACGACACTGCGAACGTCGCCCGGCGTTTCGGCCCAGCCGTCAACGTTGTGGAATCGAACATCGCAAGGAAGACCCACGCTCTGAACCTTGGCGATCAAATCGCGGACGCTTTTCCGAGGATTTATGTTGATGCCGATATTCTGATTACCGTTGATGCCATTCTGGCTTTGGCAAGGCGCCTCGATCAAGGTGACGTTTTGGCGGTCGCGCCTACAGCCGACATCAATCTGGCAGGTTGTTCCTGGCTCGTCCGCAAGTACTTTGGAATCCGGTCACGGCTGCCATCTTCGCGTGAGGGAATCGGCGGTTCTGGCGTCTATGCCTTATCCGAGGCGGGACGCAGGCGGTTCGGCCAGTTTCCAGACATCACCGCTGATGACACCTTTGTTCGACTTCAGTTCAGACCAGGAGAGCGGGAGACACTGCCCCGCGTTAGGTCCACGGTATTCGCCCCACGCACTCTGCTGCAGCTTATCGCGGTCAGAACTCGTGCCTACAGGGGGACAGTCGAGGTCGCCAGGCGCTTTCCTGAATTGCGCGTCAACAAAGGACCGGCGAATGGCCGGGCCCTCATTGCGCTGTTCAAGGAACCTCGCTTATGGGCCGGACTATTGATTTATTGTGGGGCCAACATTGCTGCTCGCTGTAAGGCTACCCTGGGTTCCCGACGTGGAGCTCATCCTTGGCAGCGCGACGAAACGTCCCGTGCGATGCTGTCAGATTCAATCAAATAAGATTGCAATTCGGCTTGTCTCATTGCAGGAAATCGGAAGTGTCGTGCTTATAAATCACTTGATTTTAAATGGCGGCTTGATAATTTAAATTAAAATATTAAATGCAGGCGTCGAGGCCCGATCCGTTCATGGGAGCTTGCGAGCCTGCAGCGTTCTAGGGAGGCCAGCCCATGCTTCTCAGCCCGGTCTTTCACCGCAAGACGTTGCTCAAGAACGACACGCAGCGGTCACCCGGCACTCGGCCGAAACTGCTGGCGGTCTCTTCGGGTGGGGGCCATTGGGTGCAACTGTTGCGGATCAAACCCGCCTTCGAGCATTGCGAAGTCACGTTCGTCACCGTCCACGACTCCTATCACGCGCAGGTGCCCGACCACAAATTCTACCTTGTCAATGACGCTAACCGGTGGACCAAAATCGCGCTGTTGAAGGCGGCGCGCAGAATGGCCTGGATCGTTTGGAATGAAAGGCCGGACATCGTCGTGTCGACGGGGGCCGCTCCGGGATATTTGGCACTACGGTTTGGACAAATGATGGGTGCGCGCACGATCTGGCTCGACAGCATCGCCAACATCGAGCAGCTTTCGATGTCGGGAGACCGTATCGGTCATTGCGCCGACCTCTGGCTGACGCAGTGGCCCCATCTGGCGCGACCCGAGGGGCCTCATTACACAGGCGCGGTGCTATGAGTTTCCCGGCCGTCGGAGTGCCGTCACAGTTTGACCAGCAGCTCCATGTCTTCGCGCGGATCGTTATTTCTCGTGACGCATTTGCTTGCATGATGACCCCAAGCTTGAAAGTGGATGATAGTCATGCCTCCTCGAGGGGACCGGGTCGCGGTTGTCCCGGAGCTACCATCTCTTGCTGACGCGGTGGTGACGCGTGACGTTCCGTTATGCGACCGTAGGGTCGTGCGCATCGGCTGCACGGAAGGGAGGTTGGCGCTGAAGCTGCCCTCGAGAGTCGCGAGCATCTATATTAATTGATTTATTGTCCCTATATTAATTGACTTAATAGAATAATTTATGCCAAATAAATCGCGGCACCGCATTGCGGTCCATAATAGGAATAGTCCTTGATGCCCTCGTCAGTTCTGAAGCCCAAGATCGTCGGGCCAGTTCTGCGAACGATATAGCGCCAAGTTCGGGCGGGGGCTGGTATGGGTGGCTCGCCAGCAAGAGGGCGATAATCACGTGATTCCGATCGCATTACCGTTGCTTGCCGAGGAGGAGGCCGATGCAGCTCGTGCGGCTGTACTCTCCGGCTGGGTCTCGCAGGGCCCACAGGTGGCAGCCTTCGAGCGCGACTTTGCGGCCCTGGTCGGTGCACCCTATGCTTGCGCCGTTTCCAACTGCACGACCGCTCTGCATTTGGCGCTCGTCGCCCTGGAGATTGGGCCTGGCGACGAGGTCATCACGGCCAGCCACTCGTTTATTGCCACGGCCAATTGCATCCGGTATTGCGGCGCGACGCCGGTCTTTGTCGACATCGATCCCGGCACTTATAATATTGACCCTAACCGGGTTGCCGAAGCGATCACTCAGCGTACCCGCGCGGTGATCGCCGTCCACCAGATGGGCATGCCCTGCGATCTGACGGCCCTCGCCACGCTGGCCGATCGCCACGGCATCATCTTGATCGAGGATGCGGCCTGCGCCGCCGGCAGCCAGATCCGAGTGGATGGCGGCTGGGAGCGCGTGGGCAAGCCGCATGGGCGGATCGCCTGCTTCTCCTTTCATCCCCGCAAGGTCATCACGACCGGCGAGGGTGGGATGCTCACCACCTCCGATGCAAAGCTCGACCATAAGTTCAGGCTATTGCGCCAGCATGGCATGAGCGTTCCGGACATCGTGCGGCACGGCTCACAGCAGGTGATCTTCGAGGACTATCTGGTAGTCGGCTACAACTACCGCATGACCGATATACAGGCCGCGGTTGGACGCGAGCAGCTCCAGCGGCTGCCTACGCTGGTGTCTCGACGTCGCGCGATCGCGGCCCGCTATCGAGAAATGCTCGGCAACTTCGAAGGCTTGAAACTGCCGATCGAGCCCGATTGGGCGCGGTCCAACTGGCAAAGCTATTGTATTGGGTTGCCGGACCGCGTCGACCAGCTCAAAGTCATGCAAAGCCTGCTCGATCAGGGTATCGCGACTCGACGCGGCATTATGTGTTCGCACCGGGAAGCGCCATACGCCAAGGACAAGCAGCGCCACGATCTGCGGCGGTCCGAGTTCGCGCAGGACAATTCGATGCTGCTGCCAATCTACGCGCAGATGAACGAGGAAGATCAGGAGCGGGTCGCCTGTGCGTTGCGAAGGGAGCTCCAAGCCTCTGCATTGCAATAGTCCGCGTTCCTCAAGGCCCAAGACGCACTGTGCGCTCTTCATGGCGCGTGATCGAGCAAGTTGCGGCTTAGGCTCCCCAAGTGCGGATCCACAATAGGCGAGTTATTCCAAATGCAAAAGCCGCTTGTTAGCTTTGTCGTCCCTTGCTACCGACTGGCTACTTTCTTGCCAGAATGTGTCGACAGCATTCTCTCGCAGACCTTTGAGGATTTCGAAATCCTCATCATGGATGATTGCTCTCCGGACAACACGGAAGAAGTTGCCAGAACATTCACAGATGGCCGAGTTACCTATGTCAGGAACGAGGAAAATCTTGGAGCGATCCGGAATTACAACAAGGGGATACTTTTAAGTCGAGGGAAGTACGTTTGGCTTATATCGGCTGATGATCGCTTGCGCCGACCGTACATACTGCGAAGATACGTCGAAACCCTGGAAAATCATCCGGAAGTCGGCCTTGCCTTCTGCCCCGGGGTTAGCCTGAGAGGTGGAAAAGAAGGTGCAGTGATAGATTATTCGACCTATGGCGACGTAGATCGGATCGTCAGGGGAGAGGAGATCATCAAGCACTCATTTAAAGTAAAAGGAAATGCGATTCTGGCTGCGTCGGTGCTTGTTCGACGTGACTGTTACGAGAAACTGAGTCTTTACCCGGTCGACGTGGTATGGGCCGGAGTTCCGGTCGATTTCATATGGGGCGGCGATTGGTACATGTGGCTATTAATCTCCTTGAACTATCACGTCGCATACTTTGCAGAGCCGATGGTGTGTTACCGTGAACATGAACTCAGTATGACAAACGCCATCACTCAAGAGAAGATCGATATCTGCTGGCACTCCGAGTTGGCCGTGATCACGATGATATCGCAGGCAGCCAAGGAGAAAGGCGCCCTAACAGTCTACAAGGATTGCTTGAGTGCGCTCGCCAACTTCTATGCCAAACATTGTGCCTCAAAACCCTATTCGTGGATGGGGCAGACATCCTGGTCCACTATAGATCTTCAGCAGGTGGAAGCGACACTCGATCGCAGCCCTTATACCGAGCAAGAGAAGGCGTGGATCCGTTCACGCATCATGGTGGCGCTTGCTGATCTCTATTATTCAGAGGGCGATTCTGTATCAGCGAGATCATATTACTTGAAGGCATTGAAGCTGAAGCCTTTCATGCTGCCGGTGTTCTTGAAATTGATTGTTCTTTCATTCGGTGGTCCAGGCCGGCAGGTTCGCGAGTTGCTGCGAACCGCTCGAGAGCATTTGGTGCGAGGCTGATCGACGGATCAGTCTCCGAGTTTAACCGACTCTTTTGCTGTGTGTTCGATGAAGAAGACCCTAGTGATCAGCGACAGGTTTCCTCTGCCGGAGAAGTTTGGCGCTGATATCAGAACCATGAATCTCGCAAGGTACTTTGCCAGCCTTGGGCCCGTCGATATTGCGTATCTCTCGGAACTGCGCTCCGGTCCGGGACAGGTGGCAGGAGCGGGGGAACATCTCGAAAAGGATGACGTATTCTCTGGAAAATATTGCTTACAGAAGCTGGAGTACCCCAGAACCTTGCGAGGACGGTTCGGAATTTCGGTTCGTGGTTTTCCATATCCCGTTAGAGAATACAGCAAAGACTCGATGGAGAAGTTGTTCGCTCTAATAGAGTTCGGCGGCTACGATTTTGTGCTGGTGCGATACCTTCGGAATACCGCCGGGCTTCTTGGGTTATCACAGACGGCAAAAATGAAGGTCATCGTCGATATTGATGACGTCTTGACCCTTTCGCTCTATGATACGCTTTTTACTCCGACGAATAATGCCTTAAGGAAACTTTTCCGCGCCATAAACAAGGTGCTTCTGACCTACTATCAGACGCGTTGTGTGACCGGCTTCGGCGCCTGCTTGGTATGTTCCGAGAAGGATAAATCAGATCTGTGGGGTGAAAAGGCCTCTGAAAGTATCTTCGTTGTGCCAAACACGTTGGGGATGCGACGTTCAGGAAAACTCCCCATGGGAAGCGGCTTCGCCAGGCGACACGTTCTATTGTTCATTGGTGCGCTTCACTATCAGCCTAATGTCAGCGGCTTGCTTTGGTTTTTGGAGAACGTGTATCCGCTCTACAGGAACGTGTACCCCGATGCCGTTCTTTTGGTTGTTGGACGGGATCCATTGCCAGAGGTGATCGAAGCTTGCGCTCGCTCAAAGGGAGTCGAGTTGCATCCCGATGTCCCTGATGTGATAGAATATTACAAGGATTGTAGAGCGGTTGTTGTGCCACTGCTTGAGGGTAGTGGGACGCGGTTAAAGGTTTTGGAGGCAGCACTCTTGGAGAGGCCGGTTATCTCTACAAGAAAAGGTGTAGAAGGGTTGGATGTAGTCTCTGGCGTCCATTTTCTGGAGTTCAGTGATGATCGTAGCTTTTGCGAGGCGTATAGAACCTTGAGCAACGAAGCGGTCTATGACGCGCTTGTGGCAAGCGCCGAAAGCATGGTTCGAGAAGAATATTCGAACAGCGCTCTTTCTGCTTCAATGAGCAAAGTGGTTGCATATATCGATGCAAGGAAGCCCAAGAATTCCTCACCGAGGTCTCACGCCCCCGCAGGACAACCTTCCGGTGAAGCTTTCAACTAGCTACGAGTTCTCATCGGCCCACAGCACCATTGCCCTGGTGCGGAGCAATAGGGCCCTACAGTCCGCGCCGCATGTCGCAGGCTGGCCGATCTCTCAGGCAATCGCTCTCACGCCCTTGCACTTCAAGCCTGAGCCTCGGCTTGGACTTACGGTGATCCAGCCCTAGGCAGCGTTCAGCAGGAAAGCGACCTGGTCGCCTTGCTGTTCAATATTCAGCTGCGCCGCCCTCTTGGCAAATCCTCTCATTTCCCGCCGGCTGAACACGTCATTTGGTCTGGATGATGCGAGCGGCTTGGAGCTCCTGTACATTTCGCTTCCCCAGAACTGAAATGCAGTCGAATCGTCAATTGATTGCCTAACACGCAAACCGCAGCGCTCCGCCAATGCATTCATTCCCTTGCGAGAGGGTATCACAACGTGGCGCGGCGCATCCAGCTGCACCCAATTCGGGCCGTACTCTTTCCACGCATGCGAGGATGAGGTTGGGATGCGAACCAGAATGCGGCCGCCGGGCGCAAGTAGCCTTCTTGCATTGCTAAGACTTTGGTCCGGCTCAGGCACGTGTTCTAGTGAATGATTGAACATGATGAAGTCAAACTCGCCGGACATACACTGAAGGTCCGATTTCTGAATTGTCACGGCACCTGCTGTTGGTTCGACAATGAAGGGATCGACCCCTGTAAGGTTCTTGAACCCTGCCGCAGACATTCTGTAGAGAAGTTTCCCGGACCCGCAGCCTACGTCTAGCACCCGAGAACTGGGATCAATTCCAAAGCATCCGATGACCGCTACGATGGGGTCGTACCTCACAAAGGACGCCATGGCTCCCAGTATGCTTTTGGTGCCAAGTGCGTACGCGTCCCTGACGGCGGAAATAGGCGAACTTCGCGAAGGTTTGGAAAACGAGTAGTACCCATCGGGGTAAAGGCGGCTCTCGTCGGCTACATCCGATAGGCGTTGAATCGTTCCACAATCACTACATTCCTGGTATTCAAACCGATCTCTTGTGCCAAACATCATCTCAATAAAAAGGTGGCGGCGATGTTCGCCGTCAGACAAGCAAGTTTTACAGATCATATCGAGTACCTAGCCACAACGGCGGATCGAGTTCGGCACGGCGATCGGTGAGGCCGTACAGGTGCAGTGTCCTTACTATGATGCGAGACTGACGAGCTTGCGATGCCTTCGGCCTGATCGCTCTCTCCAACTTTCTGGTCGGGCTGTCACTTTGCATGCCCCGCCTGTCGTTCTCGCCGGGCCGCGGCCCGCGGGCAATCAAGCGGAACTCCGTTGGTGTCCCGGGTAGAAGCTTATTGTATTTGCAATGAATATAATAAACCAACGGAAAATTGTCAAAATTAAATACGAAGGCCGTATGTTTTAATCCCGAGAACTCTCTCTACAGCTCAACCGAAGTCCGTATTGCCGGGATCAGGCTGCGCCGGCGTGCGCTTCGCCGGCCGCACCCCGCAATTTTGGAGCGTGGTCGGGGATGCAAGGCCGGTACTTCAGTTCGAGTCCGATGTTATAATATAACCTGGGATGCGTTTTCTGGATTTAATCAAATGGCGATTGAAGTTTTAAATCGATTTAATTATGGTTGGGGTAGCGAGGGTCTTCCGAGGGGCTCCGGGTCTGACAGGCGGTATGCCATGCCTCCTGAGGCGACGCCGAGGTTTATTCTTGAGCGCAGACAAAGCGGTGAGTAGGCGGAATTTCATGTGCTTGCGGACTGTGCCTCCGGCGGAACCCGAGAATGGCATTCCTGGTTTGCGCGCTGAAGCATTGCAAAAGTCGGGGCAGCGAACCCGGGAGGTCGTGCAGATGGCGCTGGCATGTCAGGCTCGACTGACCAGGAGCATTTCGTGATGTCCAAGGCACATCCGCCCAAGGTTGGAGGAATGGCCGAAGGCCCTTTGGTCACGGTCGTGATGTGCGTGTACAACGCCGGCGAATATTTTCGGCCGTCGCTGTTGAGCATAATTAATCAGACATACACGAACCTGGATATTCTCATTATCGACGATGGCAGTTCGGACGGCTGCTTCAGCTCGGTTCAGGATTTGCTGGTAGATGAGCGTGTTCGCGTGATCCATCAAGCGAACTCAGGCAAGCCTGTTGCTGTCAATCGAGCGCTCGATCGGATTCGCGGCGAGTTTTACGCAATTCAGGACGCGGATGACATCAGCTATCCAACCAGAATCGAAAAGCAGGTTCGTGCGCTGCTCAACAGCCCGCATTTGGCTGCCGTATTCTGCGGTAACGAGCTCATCATCAACGAGAGATTCATGGCACCCGTGTTTTCGCCGAAGAGCGAGAGCGACTGCCAGTCCGAGATCAGAGCCTTTCAAATGCCGGCTCTCGATCCCACGGGAATGTTTCGAATGTCGTTGGTTGGCGATATCCGGTTCGAGCCGTCGTTAATGGTTGCCGAGACCTGCGATTACATATGGAGAATCGGGGAGGTGCATCCGATGATCGTATTGGGGGAGTGCCTCTATGCCTACCGCATTCTTCCCAATTCCCTCAGCCGACGGGCGCCAACCTGGCGGAAGCAGTTTGAAGTCGATGTCTTCAGGCGAGCATGCGAGCGGCGCGGTTTGCGGTTTGAGCAGGGGTGCGCGGATGCGATGTGCGGCTACAGACGGTCTAACAACAGTTTACTAGACAACAACATCGCCGCCCATTTCATCAAGAGCGTGCTGGATTGGCGCAGGTCAAACCGTCGGTTGTCGGCATTAAAGACGGGTTGGCAATGTGTGTGTTTGCACCCAGCGGATCCGCACTACTACAAGGCGCTGGTTTACGCCTTGATTTCACCCAGCGTAGCGAGCCGCCTGCGTCGTGACTTCCTGGCGACTCCCCTGGAGACGACGAAATGAAGCGCATCGTAGCGAGCAACCGTCGCTTTGTGCGGTGCCTCGGCTTCGACCGCGTTGCCTGTTTGCAGAACGTCTCAGATACTTGAGGTACTCGCGTTGACTCGCAAAAGCCTAGAATTGGAGCCGGGTTCTCAGCTTACGTATCTGTACGGTCGGCAGGGGAGTCCAGTTGGTCGCGCGGCGGGGGGCGCGCGTTGGGGGACTGAGCTGTATCTGAAGCTCTTGTTGGTCGCGATTTTTTTGCCCGAAGGGTTGTCCTTCTTCGTCGGCGATTTTCGCCTCTCGGTTGCTCGAGTTCTAATTTTCTGTTCCTTCATCGCCGCGCTACAGCAGCTTGGACAGCGTCTAGGCACGCGAACCGTCGTCTGCGTACCATCGGATATCTTGGCGCCGCTTGCGGGCGTTTGGATGATGTTGGCTGCCACCGTCACCGATGGTCCGGCGGGCTTTAAAGGGGCCGGAATCGAGGCGCTTACGTTTGTGGGCGCATACTTGACGTTCCGGTTTCTCCTCGGTCCGGTCGATAGTTCCGTTCGAATAGCACGGTTCTCCTGCAAGTTGATGATTCTGATCGTCGGCATAGCGCTTCTTGACCCGCTCAGTGATAAACTGTTCACCTATGAGTTCATCAAAGGTATTACTGGCTATACGAAGCTCAGTTACGATGGACCATTGGCAATCAGGGCTGACACGTTCTACCGGGACGGTGTCGCTCGCGCCATGGGGCCGCTCGAGCATTCGATATTGTTCGGTGCTGTTTGCGTTTGGTTTGGAGTCGTGGCCTTCACTACGTTCAGGCACCAGGTACTCGGCTGGGGTGTGGCGGGCATCGCCCTCATCGGTGTGTGGTTTTCGCAGGCGCGCAGTCCATTGCTGGCTTATCTGATCGGATTTGCGCTGGCGAGCTTCTATGCTGCAAGCCCTCGCTTCACTGCCCGATGGAAGTTGGTCGGGTTGTGTGTGACCGCTCTACTCCTTGTTGTTTTCACTTTCTCGGGCAGCCCGGTCGCAACCCTTGTGCGACTGAGCGGAGTAAGCCCGGAGGCGGCCTGGGCCCGTCAAGCGATTTGGGACACGGGGGGACCTGTGGTCCTCGGTTCGCCGATCTTCGGAATTGGTTTGAATGGCGACTGGAATTGGCAGTCGCATGGCGCGCTCGTGAGTTCGAGCGTGGATGCCTTTTGGCTTGCCACCGCAATGTCGTATGGAATTCCGGGAAGCGCGTTGATGCTTTTGACAATTGCCAGCGCATGCTGGCTTGGCCCGATCGACAAATCGCCCAATCTTACTTCCGAAGAGGGGCGGCTATCGGTGGCGCTCGGAATTGTAATAACGACGATCGCTTTTCTAGGGTTCATTGTGCACTTTTGGGGCATCTGTTGGATCCTCATCGCCGTGTTTACCGGAATGCGAGCGAACCTCGCGGAGACCGCGATATTGCGCGATAGAGGCGCGCCAGCGGCGCAAACGAGGTGCGACCCGATTACCGGAAGCATTTGAAGACGGTCGACCGCGAGGTCATTAGGCGGGCAGGAATGCCGACCAGGATTTCTCGCTGCGCAGGACTAAAGCATGAAGGTTTCCATTATCATACGAACTTACAATCGTGCGTACATCATCGGGGAAGCGATCGAGAGTGCCTTGAATCAGACGTATGGAAACTTCGAAATAATCGTCGTTGATGATGGATCCACAGACGACACGGCCGCGGCGGTGAAAAAGGTTCGAAGCGAGAAAGTGCGTTACGTTCGGCATGATCGCAATCGCGGGGTCAGTGCGGCAGGCAACACGGGCATAAAGGCCGCCAACGGCGATATCATTGCTCATCTGGATTCGGATGACTTGTGGAAGCCGGAGATGCTCAGCAGCCTCGTCGATGTTTTGCGGCGTCATCGTCAGATTGGCGCGGTGTTCTGTGACGTTGAGGTCGATCGCGGCAAATCCATCTCGTCAATTGTCTCAAGCATGCGCGCATTTCCGAAACTGCTCGCATCGCGCGCGCGTTCTGATTTCGATGTTTTTCTGTTCAGCAGCCGTGAGATGTATCTGTGTTTGTTGGAAGAAGTGCCTATCAAGCCGACTGCGGTATTGATCCGGCGCACTGTTCTGGATGAGTTTAGAGGTTATGATGAATCATGGTGTTCGGGCGAGGACTGGGAACTGTACCTGAGAATCTCGAAGCATTATGGATTTGGATACGTCGATCGCAAGCTTGCAGTTATGCGGGTGCTCGAGGATTCAACCCTATCGAGGCTCCAGGAGGAGGATAAGTCGTCCTTGCTGCAGCTGGCAGTGAGCGAGAAGAAGGGGCTTCGGCAAGATCGCGAAGCACTCGAGGCGGCAAATCGTGCAATCGCTCGGCATTGCAAGGATCTGGGATGGATCTATCTGCACTCGGGAAGACGAATGAAATCGATCTCAACCTACGCTCGAGGATTTGCCGAAACGGGGCACGTACCTCTCGTTATGAGAGCCGGCGTGGCTCTTATGCCTCTGTCGCTTAGTGCGAGTTTGAAAAAGCTACTTCTATCCAGCGATGGCTCGCGCGCTCCATGAGAGATCTTTTCCGGCGAAGTGGTCGATGGTCCGTGTGTGCGGGAATAGAATGACTGAGAAGCACATCTCCGACAGGCCGGCGGCACGGCGGATTGCATTCGCGACGATCGGTGATGGGCGCCTGGTCAGGTTCTGGTCCGGTACCCCGTTTCACATGTGGAGATCGCTCGCAGGTGAGGGGCACGAGGTGGTCCATATCGGTCCGTTGAGCGCACCGATACTGCCTCTCTACAAGACGTATTCCAGGCTTTGCCGTGCCTTTCGCGGGCGCGGTCGTTCCCCGTTGCATGCGGGGGCGGTCGTTGCACAGTATGCAGCGGACTCAGCGCGTAAAATCCGAGCGGTGTCGCCCGATATCGTCTTCGCGCCGGCCGGCTCTACCTTTGCATGGAGTGTGCCTAACGGCGTTCCGCTCGTCTATGCGTCCGACGCGACCTTTCGGCTCATTGAGAACTACCATCCCAACTATCGAAACTTGTCGCGAGGGGCTCGGGACATCGCTGAACGCGTGGAGCGGGACACGATCGCGCGTGCGGATCTGATCCTCTACCCGTCGGAATGGGCAGCCGAATCTGCCATCAGGGACTACGGTGCCGACCGTAGCCGGGTGCATGTCATTCCTTGGGGCGCCAACCTCGAAGAAGCGCCGGATCGTGCCTCCGTGCTAGGTTGCCGCAAGCCGGGTCCCTGCCGTCTCCTCTTCATTGGCGCCAACTGGGAGGAGAAGGGCGCTGACATCGCGGTCGGCGTCCTCGCTGAACTGAGGAAGAGGGGCATGGAGGCGGAGCTCGTGATCTGCGGATGTACTCCGCCGAAGCCAGTTGCGCAGGATGGCCTGACGATCATCCCTTATCTCGACAAGTGTGATCGCGAACAGCGCGACCGATTGGATCAACTCTATCGGGACGCGGATCTATTTCTGCTGCCAACCCGGGCGGATTGCTATGGAATCGTGTTCTGTGAAGCAGCGGCCCATGGAGTACCGAGCATTGCGCCGGCCACTGGCGGCGTCCCCTGCGCGATCCGCAACGGGGAGACGGGCTTGTTGTTGCCACCGAAAGCGACGAAGGCGGACTATGCGGCGGTCATCTTCGAGACCTTTGCTAACCAGGATCGGCTGGCACGCCTGAGACAATCGAGCCGCGACGCCTTCGAGGCCCGATTGAACTGGCAGGCTTGGGCCCGGCGGGTTTCAGATCTGATAGAAACTCTATGATCGTCTTGAATTATCATGAGCTGGTGGAAGCCTCGCCTTCGAACGCGTGGTGCCTGACTCATGAAACGTTCGAAGCGCATCTCGCACTTTGCGGGGAAGCGCTGGTCTCGCCTCGGAGTTTTCTGGAGCATTGCTCCGATCCGACATCCCACGGCAGCGGCGCGGTCCTGTTGACTTTCGACGATGGATTTCTTTCGGACTATACGCATGTCTACGCCCGTTACATGACGACCGGTCGTATTCCGGGTTTCATGTCCTTTATCCCGGTAGATTTTGTAGGCTCGCCGGGACGTATGAGTTGGGAGATGATCGAAGAGCTTGCCAAGGGGGGGGTTGCAATCGGATCACATGGCATGGCCCACGTCGATCTGACGAGTGTCTCGGACGCAGAGCTCGAGCGCGAACTCGGTGTGTCGAAGTCGATGCTCGAGGATCGCCTTGGCCGACAGGTAGCTCTCTTCGCTTTCCCATATGGACGGTTTTCCCGACGGGTCTGGGAGGCGGCACTAAGGGCTGGCTACACACACCTGTTTACAATCCAGCTTGGATATCATCGCGGCTTCGAATCTTTTTTGTACTCCCGCCTTTGTCTGACGACCAACATGGATGCGGAGTACATGCGACGCCACTTGCGCGATCCGGATGCGATGCGCGGCGTTTCCTGGAAAATCAGCACAAAGCTCGGGCTCTATCGCCAACTGATGCGCTGGCGGTATCACTAGCGCTTTAGTATTTGGGGCGGTTTCAGTGCTGTGCAAAGCCAGGACATCGCTCGTTGAGTCGTCTTGGCCTCGTCGATCACCTCGAATGCTCGCTTTGCCTCCCGCAACACTGCCAATGATCGCCGCGATGCGGTGTAGTTCGAGACGATGATGCAGCCGCCCGGTTTGAGTGATTGCGCGTAACGCTCGAGCGACCGAACGGGGTCGCGCAAATAGAAAAGAGACTCGTTGAAGACGATGACATCGAAACGGCCGTCGGGCTCGTACACGTCGCCGTCAGCCTGAGAAAAGTCAGTGCGATCGTCGTTGTACAGACGGAGCTTCTCGATTGCCACGTCAGAGATGTCCACTCCGACATAGCGTTCATATCCAAGCTGCTTGAAGCGCTCGAATAGCATGCCGTCTCCGCAGCCGATTTCCAGGTACTCGCCGCCACGTCTAAAAGCGTCCATGAAACCAATGAGTGTCCAGTAGCGAGCGACCTCGCGCTGCATGTAGGTCCAGAGACCATCGCTGTACTCGGCGTCCCAAGTGGATTTCGCTTTTGGGCTGTCACCGAACCCCTGCGCAGTCTCCCACTCGCTAACGGCGCGTCCGAGCGCGTCGCCAAAAGGCAGCCGGGCCAATCCGAAGGCATAGTATGCGGCGCGCACCCGGCGCCATGCGTGGTAGTGAAGTGCTGCGAGCATTCCCAACCTGCCAACGCGTATTCGACGTCAGATAGTTTAATACAGGTGAAGCTATCGACAGATCAAGAGTGTACGGCGGGCGAGAACTGCAGATTTCACAGTGCTTGTGTGGTGAGCTTTCGCCCGGCCAATTCGCTGGCGCATCTCGAACCTTTGTCCGTGAGTCGCCAAGGAACGAATACCGCAAACGTCTTGGCTCCTATCCTTCGGTGATCGGATGGAGAGTATCACGCCCCGCAGAATCACGGTACGTCCCCCGTAACTCGCCCCCCGCTGCCAACGCGCGAGCATCATTAGGTAGTGGCTGGACGCTGCCACATCGGGTCTTCCGGTGCCGCGGATCGGGTCTCAACCATTGCTTCTAGCTGAAAGCCGACCGGGAATAGTGCCTGCAAAAAAGGTAGTGCTTTTTTGGCAGGAGTTACACACCCCAGATACTCGGATAAAATGGGTTGAGTTGTGCAATGCAGAAATTAAATGCCTATTAACAGTTGACGGATGTATTTAATTGCGCCTATCATTATTTGTATTTTGCAATTTGTCACAGAAAATCAAAGCCATGAGCAATGGTTTTGCGGAATTTGCCCAAGCGATAATTTCCCTTTCATTGCGTGCATTGCCGGGGCGGTTGCGCCTAAGGCTTAAACCCGGGGCACTCGGTTACCGGGTTCGTCGACGCATTTGTCTTAAGTCGCTGCTTACAGCTGGTGGCCCATCGCTATCCGTTTGGCATGCTAGCCCTCGACCAATTTTCGCTTGAAGGGAGTTGTCATGCAGATCGGGCCGGCGCTTTCAGGTGTATTAGGTACCACGACGATTGAGGAGTTGCGGCGCGCCGGAGCGCAGGATGCGATCGTGATCGGCGGGGGAGCCGCCGGAGGATTGGCGGCGCTCTTACTAGCCGAGGCTGGCCTGCGCGTGCTTGTGCTCGAGGCCGGGTGGCAGAATTCGCCGCGAACGACCGGGATGCGCCGAGCTATAGCCAGCATGAGCCGTAGGCTCGCGGACCCTGCGACACTTCGGTTGCTCCCTCCTGCGGTTGTTCCCTTTGGCAAGATGGCCTTGAGAGGCCTCGGCATGTTGCGCCAGCCCATCCAATCTCGCTGCAGCATCTGGGGCCGAGCACCGGACTCGTTTGTAGACGATCATGACCTGCCTTACGTGACGCCACGGAGCCAACCTTTTGTCTGGATACGCGCGCGAACGCTCGGCGGACGCGTGGGCCTTCCAGGGCACGGCCGGCAATACTATCGGCTGAACTCGTCCGACCTTACGCCGTGCGATGGATTGAGCGCGCCTTGGCCGCTAGAGCCGGGTGAGTTGGACCCCTGGTATTCGATGGTCGAGCGACGGCTAGCGCTCGCCGGTGCCATGGATGGCGTACCATGGCAGCCTGACAGTCACCTCTCGCGAGAACTTGAACCTTCTCTGAATCAGTTTGCGCTGATGGCAGCGATTCGCGCACGGTGGCCTCACTCGCGGCCGATGCTCACGCGCTTTGCGGCACCGCTGGATACCTTGGAAACTGCTGCTCTTACAGGGCGCCTTCGATGCCGTGAGGGCGCAGTCGTACGGCAAATCGATGTTGATCGATCAGGTCGCGTGCGTGGCGTAGTCTGGTTCGATCAACAAAGTGGAGCCGACGTACGCGCTTGCGCTCCGTTGGTCTTTCTGTGCGCGTCCTCGTTAGAGTCGACCCGAATACTCTTGCTTTCGCGTTCATCCAAAGGGGGCCAGGGGCTAGGTGCAGGGTCTGACGCGCTGGGGCGCTACCTGATGGACCATATTGTCGTAACTGGGTGGGGTGGAGGGGCACCGCTGAAGCCCAGTCCAGTGCTCGAAGATGGGTGCGCGATTTACCTTCCACGCTTCGATGCGCGCGACAGGCCCGCGCCCCTCGGCGGGCGAGGTTTTGGCGTGCAGTTGTATCAATTTCCAGGAGGGCACGGGCGCTCCCATTTTACCGCGGTTAGCTTCGGTGAAATGCTTCCTCGTGCCGAAAACCGAGTGACGCTACATCCTACACGACGGGATATATGGGGAATCCCCGTATTGCATATCGACTGCCGCTATAGCGAAGCGGACTTGGCGCGTGCCCGCGATCAGGCAGCTGCCATACGCGAGATCGCCGCAACAGCTGGCGTGACGTTGAGCCGCGTCAATGAACGGCCGGCCCCGCCTGGCTCCGCGATTCATGAATGCGGGACCGCCAGGATGGGTATCGACCCCGCGACCTCCGTGCTGGATCCAAATAACCAGTGCTGGGATGCACAGGGATTGTACGTTACGGATGGTGCCTGTTTCCCGTCGCAGGGCACGCAAAATCCCACGTTGACCATTCTCGCTCTAACCGCGCGCGCATGCCAACACGCGGTGGGCACCGTCGCCCAACCAAAGCGAGAAGCTGCATTCGGACTAGCCGGAGGCGCGTCATGACGGTTGCTGCTGCCGCGCCGTTTCGAGAAATCCTTCCGCGAAACATGCTTCCCCTAGGTTTTGGATCCGGCGCACTGTTGAGCAAGCGACGAACCCGCCGTGAGGCTCTTAAGTTGCTCGAAGCAGCCATGGATTGTGGGGTCACATATTTTGATACTGCGCGAATGTACGGTGCTGGTCGCGCAGAGAGCATTCTGGGAGAGCTGGCGGCGCGAAAGCGGGAGCGCCTGGTTCTGGCAAGCAAGGCCGGCATTGTCCCACAAAATCGCGCACTTCATGTCCGCGCAATGGGTCGTAGCATTCGGCTTCTGCACAATGTCGCGCCAAGTTCAAAGAATTACCTGCCTGTGCCGTCCACCTATCTGCCGCGTTTCGGAGCCTTTGGTCTGGTGGAGTTCCGGAAAAGTGTCGAGACCAGTCTCAAGGAATTGCGTACAGACTACCTCGATATTCTACTCCTGCACGAGTGCAGCGCTGCCGACATAGAGGAAACGGACCTGATCCGTTTTCTCGATGATCTTAAGCGGGAAGGGAAGGTTCGCGCCGTTGGCATAGCGACAGGCATGGAGGAGACGATGTCCATCCTCCAAAGGAATGCAGCGCTGTTCGACGTTGTTCAGATTCCAAGCGCCATCTGGAATATGAACGTTAGGAAACTTCCGGCAACCAACCGCCTCGTGATTACGCATTCGTCTCTTACCAGCCGATTTAGAATATTGCTTGATAGATTGTTCTCCGATGAGCGGATGGCAGCTGAATGGCGTTCGCTGACGCGGGTAGATCCACGCGATTCGACAGAACTTGCTCATCTACTGCTGGCTCATGCGCTGAATGCAAATCCAAACGGGATCGTCATCTTTTTCTCGTCCAATCCGTCGAATGTTGTGGCAAACGTGAAATCTGTCAGCAGTCGAGCTATCGATGAGAAGCAGATCGCGGGCTTGAACGCATTATTGGCGAGAAAGCACGTTGCCGAGTTCCTTGACGCGAGCTTCCGAGATCTGAGCTTCTGATCGGTGCAGACCGGCGACATTGGCTTGACTTTGCATCAGTCGGACGCGGCGAAGTATGGTTAGTCGCCGGCGGGACTGATCGAACATCGCGTTGCGACCTTGCCGGGGCAGCAGTGTTTGGCGGCATATAATCTTGTGGATCGAACTATTTAATTTGTTTTCTGCTGTGGCGTCGTCGACGACACCCCTAGTAAGCTGTTGTCTAGTGGCGAAGACGTAACATCGATTCCGGCATACTTTTGTATATCTTCGACCGCTCCGTGTGACACTCGTTCAATGCGGTGCACGAGTGGTTGATCGGACTGAAGAAATTTCCGGCATTTAATTCGCGCGATGCGAATGTGTCTAAGGTGGCTCAGGAAATTACCTTGGGTGAGCCGTCGTGTCGTCGCAAAAAAGCCTCCACCCGCCGGGAAGACGCACCCCAACGGCGCTGCGCCAGCAGAGTCGCACTTGGGGTCGCGTCGCTCGGGGAAAACAATTGGGCGCGTGCCAGGGGCAAACTAAATTGAAATTAACAGGAGAAAACTAGATGGCATCCATTCCTCTGACGTGGAATGATCCGATGTTTAGCGACCAGACCAATTCGGGGACGGTCTGGCTTGAGAATGGAGAGACGATTTCAGGTGTGAGCATTTCCGACCAGAGCGACACTGTCGCCGTCGGAGGGAGCGGCTCGTTCACCATCGACGACGTCCGTATTTCTTCAAGGGAAGGCGTGCGCATTGGGGGCAGCGGTGATGTCACCATCAACAATACGTACATCGAGACAACGGGACTGTCGGGCGATCACGCCGACGGAATTCAGGCCTATGCTCCCGGCGCCACTGGGAATCTGACCATTACAAATTCGACGATTGTATCGCACGACCAGAATGCCACTGCTGGGCTGTTCATCGCAGACGGTTATAGCGGAACGTTCACTTTCAATAACGTGGTGTTCGACGGTGGCCCATTTGGTCTGCGCATTGCCGCGGACGGAGGAGCCGGTCACGATGACTACCTCGCCCTCAAGGACGTGTATTTTGTGGGGCCATTTGCGTATGGCGCGCTTTGGTTGGAGGAGGTCAATGCGAACATCCACATCACGCAATGGGAGAATGTGCGCTACGCCACGATCGTGGACGGTCAACTTATCCCTGGCGAACTTATCCCGCCTCCCCTTCCGGTTGAAGGACCGACCGCACCCAGCACGCCGACTGAGCCGGATGCTCCGACTATCGCGTCGTTCTCGACCGACAGCGGCACCGCTGGCGACAAGATTACCAACGACAATACCATCGAGCTCAAGGGCACCGCGGCTGCCGGCAGCACGGTCAAGATCTACGACGGTACGACCCAAATTGGTTCGACGACTACGGACTCGAGCGGCAGTTGGGACTACATCACCAAGGTCCTGACCGACGCCAAGCATACGCTGACCGCAACGGCGACCAGCTCGTCGGGGCAGACCAGCGCGGCGTCGTCTGCGTTGGCAATCACTATCGATACCAAGGCTCCGACTGCGCCGACCATTGCCAGCCATACCGTGAACACCGCAAATCAGGTGGTGATGTCGGGCAGTGCCGAAGCGAGCAGCGTCGTGAAGGTGTTCGACGGCACGACCCAGATCGGGACCGCGACGGCCAACAGCACCGGCGGGTGGAGCTATACAACCAGCGCCCTTGCGGCCGGTTCGCACAGCCTTACCGCGACGGCAACGGACGCAGCAGGCAATACCGGCCCGGCGTCCACTGCGTTCACCGCCAGCATCACCGGCAGCTCGACGCCGGCCACACCGACCTCGCCGTCGTCGCCGACTGCCGGCACGGTAGTCGAGTCAGCTGGCGCGACGAGTCTCGTTGAGAGCGGCGGCAAATATTACCTCAATGGCAGCACCGGATCGGGCCCCACGCTGAAGGATAACGGTGTGGAGTTTGTGAAAGGGTCGGATGGCACCTGGACTCCCATCGGTGCGGAGAAGACGGCGACGGGCTATCAAGTTGCCTGGAAGGAGACGAGCACCGGTCAGTACACGGCGTGGAACACCGACAATAACGGCAACTACGTGTCTCATGTCAGCTCCCTGACCGGCTCCACAGACGGTGGCTCGGTGTCGGGTACGGACTCTGGCCTTAAGTCGCTCGAGACGAGCTTCCATCAGGATCTGAACGGTGACGGGCAGGTAGGTACTTCCACTGCGACCACCCCGACGTCGCCAACCCCGACGACTGGCCAGGTCGTCGAATCCGCTGGTGTGACAAGTCTCGTTGAGAGTGGCGGAAAGTACTACCTCAACGGCAGCACCGGCACTGGTCCGACGCTCAAGGATAACGGCGTGGCTTTCGTGAGCGGGTCCGATGGCACCTGGACTCCCATTGGCGCGGAGAAGACGGCGACGGGCTATCAAGTTGCCTGGAAGGAGACGAGCACCGGTCAGTACACGGCGTGGAATACCGACAATAACGGCAACTACGTGTCTCATGTCAGCTCCCTGACCGGCTCCACAGACGGTGGCTCGGTGTCGGGTACGGACTCTGGCCTCAAGACGCTGGAGACCAGCTTCCATCAGGACCTGAACAGTGACGGGCAGATCGGTGCGTCCAGCGTATCTACGTCATCCACTGCAACCGGTAGCAACGCGGCTATTGCGGGCAGTACGTTCATCGCTTCGCCGGGCAACACGACCCTGACCAGCACTTCCGGCGATGACACCTTCGTTGGCAGCAGCCAGGCCGATACTTTCGTGTTTGGCGCGAACTTCGGCAACGACGTCATCAAGGGCTTCGTTGCCCGCGGACCTGCTCACGACACGATCGAGTTCAGCAAGAGTGTGTTCGACAGTTTTGCCAGCGTTCTTTCCCACGCGACCCAGTCGGGCACCGATGTCGTGATCGCGACGGGGAGCGATACGCTCACGCTGAAGAGCGCCAAGCTCGGCTCGTTGACCAGCAACGACTTCCACTTCGCGTAGGGGACGGCATCCACAGAAAGCAATCTTCAACAAACGCCTTGGGGGATCTCTTGAGGGATCTTCCAACAAAGGCGCGGTTCAGGGGCAGAAGCCATGATTGACTTTGGACGGCGGGGGGAATTCCCCCCGCCCGCAAATCTCTATCGAATTCCATTTCTTCACATATCAGGACTCTGGTCAGCCGGACGGCAGTGGGCGGAAAACGCTCAACTGCAGACGCCGCAACTGATCGGCTGGGCAAAGGGCCTGATCGAAGTGTTGCGGCCGCGGATATTCGCTGGTCGCCCCCAGCCAGTGGATCACTATGACGAGTCGCAGTCAGAGTTGTCCGCGTTCCTGCGGTCTTGCCGCCGGATTTTCTGGGCGCTAGCGGCCTTCAGCGGCATGAGCAACCTTCTCATGCTCACCGGCTCGTTCTTCATGCTGCAAGTCTATGATCGGGTGTTGCCCGGACGTAGCATACCGACTCTTGTCGCCCTGTTGGCTCTGGCGACGGTGCTTTACCTGTTTCAGGGCGGGCTCGACTTCGTCAGGAGCAGGATCAGCGCCCGGGTCGGCCGGTATTTCGATGAAAGTCTCGGGGTTCGCATCTTCGACGCTCTTGTTCGCCTGCCTTTGAAGACCAGAGCGGATGGCGACGGCCTGCAGCCGGTGCGGGACCTCGATCAGGTCCGCAGCTTCCTGTCGAGCGGAGGGCCGACGGCGCTCTTCGATCTGCCCTGGATGCCGATCTATCTCGGCGTCTGCTTCCTCTTTCACTTTTGGATTGGCATCACTGCGCTGGCTGGTGCGTTGGTGCTGGTCGGCATTACGATGCTCACGGAAACGCGTACCCGAGGTCCGGCAAAGGCGAGCTCGCGTCTCGCCGTTTCGCGAACTGCCCTCGCGCTCGAGGGACGGCGCAACGCCGAAGTTCTGCAGGCCATGGGTATGCGGCAACAAGCGGCTTTGCGTTGGCAGGATGTCAACGCGAAGTACCTCGCAGCCCATGAACGGGCCAGCGATGTCGCAAACGGGCTCGGTGGTGCCTCGAAGATTTTCCGCGCGATCTTGCAATCGCTGGTTCTTGCCGTTGGCGCCGTCCTCGTCATCAACCAGGAATCGACGGCCGGCATCATCATTGCCGGGTCGATCCTCACCGCGAGGGCCCTTGCGCCTGTCGAAATGGCAATTGCGAACTGGAAGGGGTTCGTCGCGGCGCGCCAATCGGGACAACGGCTTGATTACTTGCTTAAACTTCTCCCTCAGGAGGAGGAGCGGTTGGCATTGCCGGCGCCTGTTGAAACCCTTAGCGCCGAGAACCTCTATATTGGTGCTCCGAACTCCGAAAGACCCACTCTCAGCGACGTGTCATTTCAGCTGCGGAGTGGGCAGGCGGTCGGAATCATCGGTCCGAGCGGATCCGGCAAGTCGACGCTGGCGCGTGCGCTGGTTGGGGTGTGGCCGTGCATTCGAGGCAGGATCCGGCTCGACAACGCCGCCCTCGATCACTGGTCTTCGGACGACCTCGGCAAGCACATCGGTTATCTGCCCCAGGACGTAGAATTGTTCGACGGCAGCATTGCGATGAACATTGCGCGCTTCGATCCGGACGCAACCGCCGCCGCTGTTTTGGAAGCCGCCCGTGCCGCGGGCGCGCATGACCTCGTCCTCTCACTGCCGGACGGGTACAGCACGAAGATCGGCGAGGGAGGGCTGGCGCTGTCGGCGGGGCAGCGGCAGCGTATCGGGCTTGCGCGCGCCTTTTACGGCAAACCCTTCCTGGTCGTGCTTGACGAACCCTCTTCCAATCTCGATGCGGAGGGCGAGGAGGCCCTGACCGAGGCGATCCTGAACGTGCGACGTCGCGGAGGGATTGTGGCCGTTGTCGCTCATCGGCCGAAGGCGCTGGAAGGTGTGGACCATGTTTTGTGCCTCGGCGAAGGCAGAGTTCAGTCCTTCGGCAAGCGAGAGGAGGTTCTCAAGAGAGTGCTGCGGAATCCGGTGTCGCTGAAGGTCGTCGCGGAAGCTCAAGGAGGCGGCCGATGAACGGTCAGGTAACGCCGGCGTTGCAGTCCATCCAACGTTACATGATCGTCGGAATGATCATGTTCGCTATGGTGACCTTTGGGGTCGGCGGCTGGGCGACGACTTCCCAGTTGTCGGGCGCGGTGATCGCGCAGGGCGTGGTCGTGGTGGATTCGAGCGTCAAGAAGGTCCAGCACGCCACGGGTGGAATCGTCGGAGAGTTGCGCGTGCGCCAGGGCGATCGGGTGAATGCAGGCGACATCCTGATCCGTCTCGACGAGACGCAGACGCTCGCAAATGCGACGATCGTCACGAATAGCATCGACGAACTGCTGGCGCGGCAGGCCCGTCTCGAGGCCGAGCGCGATAGTGCCGAGCAGGTCGTGTTTCCAAAGGTACTGCTCGACAGGGCCAAAGAAAGCAACTCCGAGGCGAGCCGTGCAATCGCCGCGGAGCGGAAGCTGTTCGACCTGCGTCGTCAGGCGAGGAGCGGCCAAAAAGCGCAGTTGCAGGAGAAGAGCGCGCAGTTGGAGAACGAAATCAAGGGCTACATGGGGCAGACGGAGGCCAAGCAGAAGGAAGTGGAATTCATCCGACAGGAGCTGGAGGGTGTGCGCAGCCTCTGGCAGAAGAACCTGGTGCCGATCACCCGGCTCAATTCCCTCGAGCGCGACTCCGCCCGCATCGAGGGCGAGCGCAGCCAGCTCGCAGGAATGATCGCTCAGTCGAAGGGCAAGATCTCCGAAATCGGACTCCAGATCATTCAGATCGACCAGGACCTCCGAACCGAGGTCGGCAAGAACCTGATCGAAACCCGCTCGAAACTCTCCGAGCTGGGCGAGCGCAAGACTGCGGCGGTGGATCAGTTGAATCGGGTCGATATCCGGGCGCCACAGTCCGGTCGCGTCCACGAGCTCAGCGTCCATACGGTCGGGGGGGTGATCTCTCCGGGCGAGCAAATCATGCTGATTGTCCCTGACGCGGACTCGCTCGCGGTCGAAGTCAAGATCGCACCAAAGGATATCGACCAGGTCTACGTGGGGCAGACCGCGACAATGCGCTTCGCAGCGTTCAACCAGAAGACCACGCCCGAAATCGACGGCGAGGTCAGCATGGTTTCGGCAGACATCACGCAGGATCAGCGTGCCGGCACGAGTTACTACACAGGCCGCGTCTTGCTGAAGACGGAAGAGCTGGCGAAGCTCGGCTCGGCCAAGTTGCTGCCCGGCATGCCTGTCGAGGTCTTCATCAAGACGGCAGGGCGGACCGCGCTGTCCTACCTGCTCAAGCCGCTACACGATCAGGCGCAGCGCGCATTCAAAGAGCGCTGAGCCCTTGCTGGATCTGAAATGACACAGCCCCGAGTGCACCCGCACTCGGGGCTGCAGATCAGCGACCTCCGAGCTCGCGATCAAGCAGGTATTGGACAAATGACGTCGCAGCCCGTCCCATACTCTCGCAAAACCCCGTCATTCGTCTTTATGATGATGTGCTAAAACAACAATTGCTGGCCGACGTTCAAGACTATCTACAGAATTTCATCATGGAAATTTGGAGTGGTATCATACAAGGCACTGGCAGTTATCGCTATTGGTACAAGCATTTTGCCGGCGGATACGACGAAGCTGACACGTCAGATCGGGTGAGGCCGTCTTCCTAACCCAACAACCACCGCCAGACATCATCGCAGCAGTTCTGCCCCGTCCAATGATGCGTTGGCCGCATCAACGAGCGCCGAGCTGACGACGAACCCCTGCAATGCGCCTGGAGGTGGACGGCGTGGCTTGAGGGGCCTCTGGCCGCCAGGAACGAGCCACAAGGGTGGACAGCTCTCGCAGCTTCGTCAGGTTTGATTGGGCGTGTCTGAGCAGCCGCGAGAGATTGGCTGGGGTGAGCCTGGCAGTATCGACCCACGTCGTCAGCGGCGGCAGCAAAGCCCCTGCGCGCGCACGGACCGAGTGTGGCGCAGGCTTGCTGTGTTGGCCGGCGGACCTACTAACCGCCCGGCGGTGCAGCCCGCTCAACACATCCATTCGCTTGCTGTACAGAGTCATCGCTGTGACGAAGACAAGCAGGATAGCTTCAGCCCCCAGAATGACGAGCAGTTCTTCCGGCATGCGCAATCTCGATTGTGAGGCGGAGAGGTCGTTCGGAATACGATCTGACGAGGGGCGCATTGAATCAACTATTAATTCGTCGCGATCGTTAAATTGTCGCCTCAATTTTGAGCGCAGCCGAGCAACCCATAGAGGGTGGCAATGCGGCCGCAATAGGATGCATCTGCGGGGACGATCTGGTGCGGCCGTATTGATAATGCGCAAACGGATTATTTTGGTCCGGCCATTATATTTAATTGACAATTAAATTAAATAAATTAAACAAGACGTGTGGTTGCCGCGGGACTGACGGTGTCAGCCCTGCCAGCGGATCCGAGCCTCAGTTTTGCGTTTGCGAGGGGATCGGCAGATGTATCGAACCTTCGGCTCCGTCGTGGCGGTCGCCATCATGCTCGGAGGAGTTCAATGGGCGGGGG
>NZ_JARFML010000080.1 GCF_029167105.1 Bradyrhizobium yuanmingense
GCGGTACGCGCAAGACCATGATCGTGGCGCTGGCGCGCAAATTGCTCATTGCGTTCTGGCGCCTGACGACGACAGGCGAAATACCTGTCGGGAGCAAGTTACGCCCGGTAGCATGAACGCGCGACGAGACACCTCAATTGGGGCTTGGCGAAGCAATCGCTGAACCCTGATACTCCGAGGTGGCGGTGACCCGCGCCACAACTTGGTCCATATGACCTCGCGGAAGAATGGGCCCGCTGCCCGAGCTTCGCTTGAGATGCGCATTGCTGCATCATGGTCGAAGATTGCGTTCGACCGCATACAAGTATGCGGCGCGATGGCCGCCGGATATTGCAAGCTCCCTCGGAATGTCTCTCAGTCGCGCCATGCCATGGAGTTCGTAATCTCTGATGACCATCCGGGCTTGAAGAAGGCGATCGTCAAGGTCCGTGCCTTCCCGCCTGTCATGCTCAGGCCCCAAGAGGATGGGCCACCCCTCTCCGCCGCCGTCGCTCGCCAGCGCTGCGCGTGGGGCAAGCGAGCGACGGTGGCTCCCAGGGGATGGCTTCGTCGGACCCCACGATCAATTTGCTGAAGCTCGATGCACACAACTGCACCCTCCGCGCAAGGAGAAGAGTCGCTAACTAAGGCTCTTGATAGGAGACACCCCATACAAGTTGTAGCCGGCGGCGGCCAGAACAGCATTGGTGGCATCGCCCTGGCGGTGCCAGAGATAGTTCCGGCCCATCCGATGTTCGGATTTGAGATGGCCGATAACCGGCTCGATGGCCGAGCGGCGGCGCATCTTGCGTTTGATCTTGGGCGTCACCCGCGGCTTCTGCCCTGAGATGAATACCTTGAACTTGTAGTTGGGTGGCGCATTGTGGCCGCGATAGCCTTTGTCGAGAACGAGGCGCTCGATGATGTTGCCGATCAGCGCCTCCATCTCCGGGATCACGGTCTCGAGTGTATGACCATCATAAGGGTTGCCGGGCAGCGCCTTCACACGGGTGATGAACTGGCCCCCTTTGGCGTGCGCCAGCGTCGTGGCGACGGAGACCTTGACCCCGATCTATGGACCACGCCCGCGTTGCAAGAGGAATCGACAAAGGGATGAAACGGTTTGCGCCAATCTATCCGGCTTCACTTTGGGGCTGTTGCTTCTGTCCTCAATAACTCGCCGGCCTCAAGAAGGGCCATGGAGTCGAACCAGGCTTCAGAAGTGTCGGTGGAACCGTTTCTCCATTCGTCCTTTCCGTCTCGCAAACCTCGGCGGGTTATTGTGCCTTCCGATCGGACCTTGGATCTTCCTTTCCGGCCCTGTTTCTCATGCGCTTCGGCCCAAGTGGCTGGCGTCGTAGTCACGGCCCTTTGTGAGCATGCTCCAGGCCATGCGCGCGAGTTTTGCGGCCAGGGCAACAACCAAGACATTAGAGTGGAGCCGCTTGGACGCTGCCTCCAACCAGGCTCCAAAGCCATGCCGCGGCCAACTCCGACGCTGCAGAAGAACGGCTCTCGCACCTTGAATGAACAGCGTCCGCAGGTACCGATTACCGCGCCTCGATATGCGCCCGAGGATGGTTCGATCACCGGTCGAGATTTGCTTCGGTACCAGACCAAGCCATGCGGCGAAGTCCCGGCCCTTATGGAAGGCATCACCGGTTCCGATGGCGGCGACCATCGCGCTTGAGATGATCGGCCCGACGCCGGGCGCACTCATTAAGCGGCGACAGTGTGGATCTCGATCAGCGAGTTCGTCGATTTCTTTCGTCATTGACGCGACCCGTCGGTCGAGATAGCGCCAGTCCTCGGCCAAGTCTTGAATGAGCTGGATCACTCGAGGTGATTAGTTATCCTTTGGCGCTGAGAGAATCTGAGGAAGTGCCAATCGGAGCGCTGCCGCTCCTTGCCGGACGGGCAGCCCTCGCTCAAGCAAAAAGCCTCGGATTTGATTGATGACCGCGGTTCTTTGCGTCACCAATCGACTGCGAACTCTATGCAGCGCCTGCAAATCCAGTTGTTCGGCCGATTTCAACGGGACAAAGCGCATGGTCGGGCGCTGAACGGCCTCGGCAATGGCTTCGGCATCACGGAAGTCATTCTTGTGGCCTTTGAGATATGGCTTCACATACTGTGCCGGCAAGAGCCGTGCTTGATGGCCTATCTTCTCCAGTTTGCGCCCCAGGTGGTGTGCTCCTGCACAAGCCTCCATTCCGATCAGGCAGGCCGGAACATTCGCCAGCGACTGCTCAAGCTGATTTCTCGATTGCTTCTTGCGTAGGATAATTGCACCCGTGGTATCAAATCCCACCACATGGAATGTGTTCTTGCCCAGGTCGATACCGATCGTGACAATGTTCGTATGGGACATGGCTCTCGCGCTCCTCTCTTGGCGGGGCTGTACGTTGCCCCTGTGAGCGGGCGTGGTCCATGCCATTAACTCATAAGGCGCGGCTGCTTTACCCTTGCCGATGCACCCCACCTCCGGGGCGTAAAAGGAATAAAGCTTCCAGCCGCGCTGGCGCTGCTGCTGCGAGCGGATCTGCGAGGCCCGGCTGAGCGGGAGGGCGAAGGCGTTCTCGAGCACGGCCTGACCTTCGATCTTGCGGCGGATATCGCGGATGATCCGGCCCAGTCGGCTGCGCAGGATGCGCAACTGCCGCTGATGCCGCTTGAATTGCTTGGCATGGCCGTAGCGCCCCGCCATCATCGCCGCGGTCTTGGCCATGCGAAGATAGGACTGCCGCAACTTGACCCGATGCTTCCTCGCCAGGCGATTGAGCCCCTTGATCGCCGCGTGCAGCAGCTTGGCATCCGTCGGGAAGGTGATGGCCTTCGGCTGCACGGTGGTATCGACCGTGACCCGCTTGAGGTTCTGGCTGCGTAACGCGCCGGCCTCGGGCGCCACCCGCAAGCTCTCGGCCAGCAACAGCTCCAGCTTGTCGCCGAGCCGCTTGCGCCAGTGGCTCAGGTCCGAGCGCTCGTGCGGGAACGCGTGCTGAAAGAACTCTTCGCCGGTGAAGTACTGGAAATACGGATCGTGCACCCAGCGCTCGCACACCCCCTCATCGGACAGGCCGTAAATGTGCTTGAGCAGCAGCAGCCCGATCCTGAAGCGGGTAGCGATGCCCGGCCGACCATTCTCGCTATAGAGCGGCGCGATCTCGCCGTCGATCCAGTCCCAATCGACCTTGCCGGCGAGTTGAACCAGCTCATGATTCATATTGATGATCTGGTCCAGCCTGGCCCGGAACACCTGCACCGAGACTCTAACTGCCGCTGGATGAAAATTCACTGGCAGGTCAGCGGTTCAGGTTCCGTCCATCGCCTAAGATGAATCTTAGCCAATCAATAGTAAGAATTTTACGTCGAGCGAGTGTTTGCCGATCGCCACCCAGGTGCGGCGAAAGAGGCATCAACACTTTGTCGCGATCTTTGAGAGCTGCCGCTGTGCCCGCTGTTTATTCGCGTGTGCGCGGTCTTCGTTTCATGACAGGAATGTGGCCGTGTCAACGAGGCTATTCAGCGCCTGTTCGACGCTGTCAAAGCTAAGCTATCCCATCTGGTAGCTCCTCAAGCGACCCCTCCGATATAATGTCGTTCTTCAACTAAGGAAGCGGTCGAGCCGCGCGTAAAGAGTTCAGCGTAAGCTGTCGTCAAAGCGCCTGCCATGCTACTCAGTTAAGCCGAGGGCTCTGCATGCTTGGCAAATGAAACGAGAATCACATGCCACAGCGGAGCCCACTCTCTGAAAATGGTCGGCCGACCGTGCATTTTCGGAACACCTCTTACATGATCAATAAGAGTCGTCCCTATTTCGATGCAGCTCATGAAGCTGGTGTCATGGCCGTCCATGGACGTTCCACGACCGGACGCGCCTTTGCTTTGGGCTCCGGTCCACTTGATGGTCGACCGGAAAAAATTGATTTCGTGCGATGTTCATATCTTGGCCTGGACAATCATCCGCTTATCGTCGCTGGCGCGATCGACGCGATTGAGGCGCATCGGTCGTTGCACTGGTCATGCGCACGAACGCGCCTCAATTGCGATCTCCTGGCGGAGCTTGAGGCGACCCTGTCGGAGATGTTCTGCGCATCCGTGCTCGCCTTCTCCACTGTCATGCTCGCCAATCTGGGTGCGATGCCCCTCCTTTCCTCAGGGCAATTGACGGGCGGAAGGAAGCCGCTTGTCGTATTCGACCGCCTGGCGCACATATCCCTGGCCTATCACAAGCCAGTGGTCGCTGACGAAACCCGTCTGGAAACCATCGAGCACAACGACATCGACGCTCTCGAGCGTTTGTGCCGCGAACATCCAGTGGTTGCTTACGTATGCGATGGTATTTACTCCATGGGGGGGAACGCGCCCATCAAAGAATTGCGACAACTCCAGGAGCGGTACGGGCTCTTTCTCTATGTCGATGATGCTCATGGAATATCGCTCTTCGGACAGCAAGGTGAAGGATTTGCTCGATCTCAATTTCCGCAAGTGCTGGGTGACCGCACGATCATAGTAGCGTCGCTGGCTAAGGGCTTCGGCGCATCGGGCGGCATGGTGATGCTCGGAACGGCTGACCAAGAAGCTCTGTTTCGACGGTACTCCATTCCTTATGCGTTTTCGGTGCCGCCCAATCTGGCGGCGCTTGGTGCGGCGCTTGGCTCATGTAAGATTCACTGCTCCGCAGAACTCGGCGATCGGCAAAGGCGGTTAACGCAGCGTATTAAGCTCTTTGATCGTCATGTTGCAACCGCCCAGCAAGGAAATTCATTTCCCATCAGAATGATTGCAATAGGATCGGAAACCAAGGCGATTGCAATCACCAAAGAGCTTCTCGATGCTGGCTTCTACACTTCGGTGACGTTCTTCCCGACCGTCGCGCAAGGAAAGGCGGGGATTCGAGTGTGCATTACGGCCGATCATGAAGAAAAGGATATTGCGCGGTTGTGCGACTGCATCTTGGATGCAGTGGCAGAAGTAACCGGAAAGCCATACCCTCTTCGGTGATGTGATGGTTCAGCCGATGAATTCCTGTAACTGCCCGGTACGGTTGCTATCAGCTTGTACCGAGAAGGCTGATTAAAGGTACCGCTCCGACGAGGACCGTCTTGCGTGACGGGTGGTAATTCGCGAAGCGTGTGACCTTAGGTCTAGCTTTAAGGTCATCAGGCGATGCGGGTCGAAGTTTTGGGCGGGCTCGAGCGGCGGCGGCGTTGGTCGCAGGACGACAAGGCACGGATTGTCGAGGAGACGCTGGCACCGGGCGCGAAGGTAACTGAGGTTGCGCGGCGCAACGGAGTAGCGGCCAGCCTGGTGTTTACCTGGCGTCGGCAAGCACGGACATCGGAACAAGTTGCACCATCTTTTACGCCGGTGCAGATCGCCGCCGTAGCGGCCTCGGCTGAAGAAACTCCGAAGCTTTTGCCTACGGTTGATGGCCGAGTGCGCTCGGCGGCAGCCGCGCGTACTGGATTGATAGAGATCGATCTCGGCAACCGACGGTGAATCCGGGTGGATGCGCACGTCGATCCGGAGGCGTTGGCGCGGGTCCTCGATGTGCTTGGACGCCGATGATTTCTGTACCAGGGAATGTGGGAGTGTGGCTGGCTACAGGCTACACGGATATGCGCAGAGGCTTTCCATCGCTGACCCTCCAAGTGCAGGAGGTGCTGCACAAAGAACCGCTCAGCGGTCATTTGTTTGTCTTCCGCGGTCGCCGTAGCGATCTTGTGAAGGTAATCTGGCACGATGGTCAGGGAGCCTGCTTGTTCACAAAAAAACTCGAGAGAGGAAAGTTTATCTGGCCATCGGTTGCCGGTGAAGCGGTAACGATCTCGCTGGCGCAGTTGAGCTACCTGCTCGATCACCCATGTTGATGCACCTCGTTGCAAGGCTGACAGATTCTTAGATCAAGTTGCGCAATGACGTGGCTTCGAAGGTCTCGGACAGCGTCAAGAAGGGATGGTGTATTCGGGAAGAGATAGGCGCCGCTTGGCTGGCGATCAATCAGCAAACGCTTACTTCGGATCTGTACATAGAGCCAGTTCACCGGAATCTCGAGCCTTCGTGCCAGTTCGGGCGGGCTGAGGAGTGAGTCGTCATGCTCCCATCGACTGCGCTGGGTAGCTACCTTGATGGCAGCAGCACGACGGAGCCGCCCAACGGTGATAGGCAGCACCTTATCGGCGCAACGCGGAGAGCGGTGGCCTTCTTGAGTAAGGATTGCGGCGATCTCGTCGTCTGGGACGCCGTCGCGGGCGAGCGCCAGCGAGCGCTCCCGCATCTCTGTGCCTCGTGTCAATTTGGTGACGGAGTCGACGCTCATCTTGACTTTGAGCTCCGTCACGGCGCCTCCCCGCCAGACGATCCTGGCCAGGGCCAAGTCGTGCTCACCACGGTCGAGCACGACCTTTTCGATGAGGCATCGCAACAAAAGCCTTGCGATGCGCGTCCGAGATAGTCTCGTCACCCCATATCTGCGGGAGGCGGCCGGTGAGGCTGATGACCTTGTCGTTGAGCTCCTTGCTTATGGCTACTTGCGTGATGGCTTTGGACGGCGTCTGTCGGGCAAGCGCTTCTTCGGCGGCGCGCACGTCGTTTAGCGCCGCTTCCCATCGGCGCTCGAGTTCCGAGGCGACCAGCCGATTATCTGGATCAGCTCGGTTGAACTGCCGTTCGGCGAGCGCAGCCGTGTACCGCTTGCGCTCGAGCTCTCGTTCTGCGCTGGAGCGTAACGCATTGTTCATCTGCTGCTGGACCCGGCGCGAACGCGACAAGGCATCGAGTTCAGCCGGCGCTAGTGCGGTCAGGAATGCATCGCCAACGGCCGCATCGATATGGGCGGCGCGGATGTGTTGGCAGGTTGGCTGACCTTCCTGCGTACGCAGGTAGTTGCATACATACTCGCCGCCGCCCTTATAGCGGACGTACATCTTATGGCCACATCGTGCGAACCAGGCGATGCCGTGGAGCAGAAGCTCGCCATTGCGAGGCGCGCCTCGGGTTTTGATGCGCATGTATTCGGCTCGGTTATCTCTGATGGCGGCCCGGATTTTTTCATAAATTGGCCAGTCGATATAGGCTGGATATCGATCTTTGACGACGATCCGCCAGTCCTCCATCGGCCGCGGAGCCTTTTGTGGCAGGGCGCCCTCCCGCTTCGCCGGCTGGAAGCGGGTTCGTCCATAGACGAAGGCGCCCGCGTAGGCGGGGTTCTTCAAGATGGCCGCTACAGCAGTCAGCGTCGCGCGCGTCCAGCACAAATCACCATACCGATCACGACGCGGCAGTTCCAGGTCACGCTCGTTCAACGCTCGCATGACCTTGGCAACGCTGCGCAGCTGCAGGAACAGCTGGAAGACGAGACCGAGCCGCCCTTGCACGGCCATGTCGGGATCCTTAACGACCACTCCGCTCGGGTCCCGCAATCAGTCCGATTGGCAGCATAACCGCAAGTTCGCCGCGTTCGGCTTTCACCAGCAGGCCGGCGGTCAGCCGGCTGCGGATCGTATGTAGCTCAAGCTCGGAGATCGAACCCTTCAGCCCGAGAAGCAACCGTCCGTTGGGAGTGCCCGGATCATAGACACCATCGCGGTCGGCGATCAGACAGCCACGCAGACCACAGATATCCAGGAGCGGATACCAGTCGGTACAATTACGCGCCAAGCGAGTCACGTCGATCGACAGGATGAGCCCCACTTCACTCAGACCAACACGGCCAACGAGTTCTTTGAAGCCGTTACGATGCGCTATAGACGCGCCGCTCAACCCGAGATCGGTGTCAATGACGTCGATGGCCGCCTCACGCCATCCGAGTTCGCAGGCGCGCTGGCGAAGCGCGTATTGAAGGCGCAGGCTCTCCTGATTGCTTACGACCTGGTGGGGCGTCGACTGCCGGATGTAGACTACGGCTTTGCGCGCCAAGTGGCTTGGTGTGACCAACTCGGACTTCATGAGGGATCTCCGCCAAAATCGCGGCGACGTCTTCGACGATCTGGCGTCGGAGCGCGGGCGTCAGCGTCGACCAAAGATCGGCTGGATCCATGCTCATGTGCGTCGGGACAATCCGCTGTCGACAAAAGCTCGAGTAGAGCCTCCATACTCAGCTTAATCTGATTTGCTTCTTGTCCATAATATTCGATTGCGGTTGCCTGAATTAGGAGACTGCTTCCCGTGCGAAACTCAACTTCATACGAAGCGGGAATGCCTCGGCCTCGCTGGCCGATCTTCCTGATCACTCGATATGAGCTGCCGTACAAAGGATGGTGGGGGTCTCGAACTTCGACCACCTCCGGAAATGATTCGTCAGACTCACTATTGGGGACATTCCTCAATTTCCTCGCTGTCCGGGATCGATTGGCGCAATCCGCAAGAAACCCAGCGTCCGACGCGGGTCGGATAATCGTTTTGGGTTTGAATCTGATGCTCGATCTGATTCAATGGCCTCATGACATCGAAGCCGAGCGATCTTCCGCCGGATCTCGCGAGCGCCTACCTTGCGCTGCTGGCCGAGCGCGAGGCGTTGCAGGCTGAACGCGATGTGGCGGTCGCGGATGCCGCCAACGCGCGGGCGGAGCTGTCGGACAGCGAAGTGCTGATCGCTCATCTTGAGCTACGGATCGAGAAGCTCAAACGCGAACTGCACGGGCAGCGCTCCGAGCGCACGGCGCGGCTACTTGAGCAGTTGGAATTGGAGCTCGAAGAACTCGCCACCACG
>NZ_JARFML010000081.1 GCF_029167105.1 Bradyrhizobium yuanmingense
CGACAAATGTATGGCCGGGCAAGCTACCCGCTATTGCGTCGACGCGTCCTCCTGGCTGCTTGAGAACGATCGGGCAACCAATCCAACCATCGATCGCTCATGCTGCACCAAATGTGCGGAAGAACCCATTCAGGATGAAGAGCACGGGTGTTACGAAGGAGGGCGGATTCCGACCGTAGCTACGCCGAGCGTGTCGCGCCGTAAATCTCGCTTCTGGTAGTCGCGGCGGGGGCTGTCGACGCTTCGGTCATCGCGTTGCTTGGGCCGACACGGCACGAACCGCCGGATAAGGATTGACCAGATCGTCGGAGCTGCGACGCTGCAGCGGACAAAACCAGCATCTCCACCGCGCCAGACTACCGTTTCGATAAGGTCCTGCGATTGCCACCCAAAGGCGAGCGCACGAAGTTGTCGGCAGGCCGGTCCCTCGACCGCGGTTCGGGAATCTGAATCGCGACGGCGGCAGACATGAGCCCACTCTACGGACCTCCCTCGCCAGACGGTCTCATTGGTCTGATCCGGCCTGGCCTGCACCTGCATGGTTCAAGCTCGAACATGAAGAACACGCACGCTACTATCCGCGGGCGGATCGGGCATTCCGCAGTCCATTGATGACGTGCTCGATTAGAGTGCTGCTGGATTTGCGATTTGTGGTAGGTGGCTCATGAGGCGAGCGGCTATTTTGCCGGATCGATTGAACCGAACGGGATCCAGAACGAGATCAAGCGCGCGGTGCCTTGTTCCCCACGTTCTCGCGTTGTATGGCTCGGCGACCAACCCGTCCATTCTCGATCTACAAGCACCCAGTCTGACAACTTCCTAACCACTCGCTGCGTAACCGGCGACAACGCCCCCCGTGGGTCAGTTCGCAGGCATCGCCGGTTTTCCAGACAGTCGAGGAACGAATGACCTCGGTGGCAGTCGGCGCCCCACTAGGAGCGGGAGCAAGGCAAAGATTGTGCAATGACAGGAGGTCTACGCGCCGACGCTTCACTGCCAATGGATCATCTTAAACCCTCAATCTTTGTCATACGATCCATGTCCAGTTGATGACAAGGATGTCACCACTCCGACGTAGGGTCTAAGGTTTATCCCAGCAGGCTTGCTGGCAGATGCGTGTTCACTCTCGTTGAGCACACGAGCGCTACATTCCGCGGTTGGTACGCCAATTGCTCGTAAGGAGTCGCGTGCGGCCAAACCGGTCGTAGCGGCAACATCCCTGGAGTTCGCGTGAGACTTGCCAGTATTCCGTTAATCCGCCGCTGATGACGTCACCAGTCGCGTGGACGTCACCAAGCCGAGCAGAAGATTGCAGCGGCGCTCAAGGGGCGCGAGGCCTCGCAAGTACACTCTTACGACCAGATCACCGAGGCGCGCCATCGAAAACTGATCGGGGCTACACTTTTTCAGAGATTATGAGAGCACAACAGGGAGATAAACCGATGAAACTCGATACCGGATACAAGGCCCTTTGGGAGGCTTCCAAGAATTGCCCCAGTGAAGCAGGGATGGTCGGACTACTTGATCAGAGAGGGACGTTCGACCAAACGAGCAGCGTTGTGAATGCTGACTATGCTGACCGCTTTGTAAAGCCAACAGCACGAGGATGGAGATCATCTATTGACCCATGGGGTTTTGCCCGCTCCAAAACAGCTGGAGCCTTGGCGCAGACGTACAAAGGGCTAATACATATCAAAAGTCCTTTTGATCTTGCGCTTTATTCAAGGCTGATTTGGGAGCTTCAGCCGAGGACAATTCTAGAGCTCGGTTCGTTTCAGGGGGGCAGCGGCCTGTGGCTTGCCGATCAAATGTCGATCCTTTGTGAGAATCGAGGTGAAGTTCACTCCTTTGACCTGCACACGAAACGTATCCATGAAAATGCAAAACATCCACTTCTTACCTTTCATCAAGCTGACCTTTCGGACGTTGCGACCCTGGATAAAGACCTTCTGATGAGACTACCTCATCCTTGGCTTGTGATCGATGACGCGCACGTACAAGTATTCTCGATATTTTCTTACCTGAGCCAGCTTCTAGTGTCAGAAGATTATTATGTAATTGAAGATATTGTTCTATTGCTAAGTAAAGAGACTTTGGAGGGCTTGCAGTTGGTCGAGCAATCAGGTTTTTTGGTCGACACTTATTACACCGACGCTTTTGGAATGAATGTGACTTGTGCTCCAAATGCATGGTTTCGAAAATCATAAGCTTGGCGCAAGAGAATCTCCTGGTGATTTGTTTGCCAGGAGCTCATGTGAGCGCACTACCTCTAATACCAAGAATTGTGAAGTTATCGCGGCTCCGCCCAAGCGGCTTGCGGTCAGTCCGGGGCGGAGCCAGAGCGACCTGTCGCCAGTGGCGAAGGATCGGATCGTCGAGGAAACGTTTGCGCCGAGGACGAACGTGTCGGTGATCGCACGGCCTCACGGGCTGGAACCAGTTGTTTCAAGGCGCTGGCCTCGGGAATGCCCGGGACTTGTCGCCACGGTTTCTGGGGCGCGAGGCCAAGCCGTCAAGTTCGCGCGGTTTGATGCGGTGACGAGCGAGATGTTGGAAATCGTGGCGACGTTGTGGCGTGCAGGCGGCGATGTGAAACCCGAGCGGCTTGCAGCGGGTGATCCGGCGGTCCGTTCGGCATAATCCTCTCTAGTGTATTTCCTCGCCAGCCATCCGGTCGACCTCAAGGAGCGACCGGCTTGATGGCGCTGGCGCGGATGGTGGGGCTATCCCATTCTTATGTGCCACGAGATTATGTGGCGGAGGCGCCCTGGCGACCTCTGGCACTCGCACGGCGGCGACCCCTGCGCGGCGGATCAGGGTGAGACCTCTCATCCTGTCTGTCGCGCCATAAACGCCTCCCCTTGCGTTGGCCCATTTGCCGCCCGGCTTTGTAGGATGATGTTCGCCGCGCCATCCATGCGATCATTTCTTTGGCGCCGTGACGACGCGCTCGCGGTCGATGTCGGGGCTCGCGTAGCGCCGCTTGCGCGTGAAGGCGCGCACGCTCTGCGTTTTCGCCGCGGCGACCCGCGCGGCAAGCCCATTTTCGCTGGCCGCGTGGCGAGTTCTTCGAATTCCAATTCTAATTGTTCGAGCAGCCGCGGCGTGCGCTCGGAGCGCTGCCCGTACAGTTCGCGCTTGAGCTTCGCGATCCGCAATCGAGATGCGCGATCACCGCCCTGTTAACCGACAGCTCCGCTTGCATCGGCAGTCATCGCCTCGGCTCGCAGCCGGCCTCTCGCTGGGCCTGCAGCGCTGCCAAGGCACTGACAAGGTCCGATGAAGGTCGTCGGGCTTCGATATCATGAAAGCCATCGAATGAGATCAAGCAGCAGATTCACACCCAAAACGGCATCCGACCCGCGTCGGACGCTGGGTCACTTGCCTGGTTGCGCCATCATCTGCGCCGACGAGATCGTTACTGCTTCCCCCGCACGATCGACGCTGACCGGATTGTTGGCCAGCACGCGGCTACAATCGGGCAAAGTGGTTCAGGCTTGATCGCGGCGACCTCGTTCTGACAACGGGGTCGTCCTCGTCCACAAGACCAAGTTTCGTAAAGACCGCCTGGTGTTCATCCAACGACCTAGGAGGCCCTCCGTCGATACGCCCGCGAGCGGGACCCGGTGTCCGAAGGACGAGGCCTTTCCTCAGCTGGCGAGGCTGCCGTCTGTCGGCGCCCGGCCTGCAAACAACTTCGCTAAGGCGCGCAAGCTCACATATCTTGACAACGGCAAGCCTCTGTGACTGGACGATCTTCAGCCGCCGGTTCGCTGTGACCAAGCTTAGGCTGCGGCACCAACAGGGCACAGACGTCCATCGTTGCCGCCTTTACTCGCGACTACCCTGGCCATCTCAGCTACAGCAATACGGCCTACGACTAGCTCGCCGGCTCGTCGGAGCCCCCCTACTAGCGCCTCCTTGAGTCGTACTTTCGCTGCCGCCCCACCAACCGCGTTGATCCCATCCGTTCGTTTCGAACGGAACACGTACAGCGCGCTGCTGAACGGTTATGTGGTGCGCCACATAACCTTCTCACGCCTCCCTCGCATAATCTCGTCCAACACACCATAGCGGAGGTGGCACTGCGCCGCTCGATCAAGCGGCGACCAGCGGGTTTGCCGTTTGCCAAAATGCATGAGGAAACAAAGTTCTGCTGGCCCAACATTGCGCCGAGCCGTGCGGCTGAACCGTGCGTGTTTGCTCGCTGATGACAGGCTGGGACTGGACGAAGGGCGCCCGAAATGGGCGGGCGGACGACCTGCGGCGAACTGAATCAGAGCGGCTGAAAGCTTTGGGAGATCGGCGGCGACGCCGCTGTGATGCCGACGATGACGACGCCCATTGCGAGCTTCCGACGACCCTTGCCGAAGCCCATGCGCTGATCCTCGCCTTCGCGGAAGAGCGGGCGCCGGTCGAGGCCGGGATCGCCTTCTTATTTGACGAGATCGCGGGCGATGCTGCTACAGGCATTTTGTTCGATCCGCGCTGAGCGCCTTCTGATGGAACGACTGGATTACGATCTGCTGTTCGGCTCGCTGTCGGGGATCGGCGTCGAGGCCCTGGGACCATTCGGTGTTCTCGAAGAACCGCGACCGGCTGCTGGAAGGCGACATCGGGGCGAAGTTCCCGCGGCCGTGCTGGCGCAGCCCAAGGTGAACAAGCTTGCATCGAGCGATCTCTTCTCGGTCGATGGCACCCTGACGAGGCCTGGGACTCGACGAAAAGGGTCAAGCCCAAGGACCACCTGCCGAGCCGCCGCCCAAGGCGGCATGCCGATCCAGACTTCCATGGCCAGAAACGCTCGAACGGACCCATGCTTCGACCACGGATCCGGACGCCAGCTGTATCAAGGGCAAAGGCAAGGAGACGAAGGTGTGCTTCATCAGGCATCGGTGATGGAGAACCGCCGCGGCTGCTGGTCGACGTCTGCTTGACGCAGGTCGAGGGCTGCCGAACCGGTGCGCCGCGCTGCACATGATGGAGCTCCTGCCGACCGACCGACAACGATCACGCTTGGCGCCGACAGAGCCTGCGATGCAGAAGGTCTACCTTGCATAGGTCATGGTTGTGTTCAGCGATGAATATCAGAACCATTGACAGATGGTTTCGACGTCGACTCCCGCTTTCGATGGCAGTCGTACGCCCCAAGAACATGGGGATGGCTACGCTTCTTCTGCAGCGTGCGAGTTGCTCCGGCCCGGCTGTGACGTGCTTCTTGAACAGGTAACGAACGCCAAAGCGGGTTCAACTTGTCGCCTCGGCGAATACGAACAGCGAAGAAACACTGCCTCCTGGATGACGGCACTGTCTACACGCGTACCGGCCCGCAAGGAATCGAGCCTTATTCCAAGCAGCCAACGTTTGCGGTACCCACAGACGAACCCAGACACGAGTAGCATGTTTATGTGTGCTGGAACTGATTCTCCTAGTCACGAAGAGCGGGAGGGTTTGGAGATAGTTCGAGCGGTCCGTGGGTTGGTCCCCGTGCGCAGCGCGGAGTGGCCCCCGATCACCATGAAACCGTGATGACGATCGCCGACTTGGACGCTGCGAATAACGCGGCGGATCTTCTTGTCGATAATGACGGCGAAGAAAGCGCGAGCACGTGCCCCACCTTGGCCACGAAATTCGGGCTCCTCAAGACCTCGAACGTCTATCTGACCAAGCCGCAATCCAAGGCTCGCTAGATGCGCTGCGCGCTCGAGACCGACAGCCGGTTTCCTTTGTCCTCGCCGCCATCTCTTTCTGGCCGAGTCTTCTGCACCGGCCAGAACGATCCGAAGCCTCAACGCCAGAGCTTTGACCGTTTGCGACGGCCGCAAATGCCTTCAGCGCAGTCCGCTCCTCATCGCTTAGGATACGGGCTAGTTGCCGCGCCATGAAATGCTTTATCCGTGTTACCCTGAAAGGCATGGCACGTCGGTGCGACGCTAACGCGAGCCTGGCGATGCTAACTTGTGACTCAGGATGCTAGGTAACTTTCCCGGGATTATTGGCTTTGAGGCGCGCTACGCTGCGCCGGCGATCCACGCTGACGGGCACGTCGCCGTTGATGGTGGCGCGACGAACGACACGATGTTCCTCTCCGTAGTCATTGACCGCATAATGTTGCGTAGCGCGATTGTCCCAGATCGCGACATCGCCCTGCCGCCAGCTCCAGCGCACGGTGTTTTCGGGCGCGGTGATATGAGATTGGAAGAGATCGAACAGCTTCTGGCCGTCATACCTCGGGATGTCAACAAATCGCTGCACGTAATGGCCGAGCACCAACGCGCGCTCGCCGGTCTCCGGGTGGACACGCACGACGGGATGCTCGGTCTCAAAGATCGTTCTAGTGAAGACCTCGTCATAAAACTTCTTGTCGGCCGAGCTGGCGCTCCTTACGCCGTAGTTGTTCGTGTGAACAGCCCAGAGCTCGTCCGCAAGCCGTTGCAGCGGCAACGGCAGGCTAAGATAAGCCGCGGCCGTGTTTGACCAGATGGTGTCTCCGCCGGAGGCTGGGATTACAACGGCTCGCAGTACCGTAATCTTAGGATAGGCATCAACGAAGGTCCCATCGCTGTGCCATAGATCGTTGCGGCTAGCGGGGCGGGCGGAATCAACCTCGAGAATCGACGCCGTTCCCTTAGCCGGAGCGATGGTCGGATGGGGCACGAGCTTACCAAAACGAAGAGCAAAACGCTCCTGCTCGGCATCATCGAGATGACCCTGGTCGCGGAAGAAGATGACCTTGTGTGTGAGTACTGCGCTCCTGATGGCGGCAAACGTCTGGTCCGTCAGATCGCCGGACAGCTTAACGTTCCTGATTTCAGCGCCGATGCGCGCTGAACATTTGACAACGTCGCCACGTGGAAGGACATTTTCGATCAAAGCCGTCTCAGTCATCGTGGTATTCTCCGTGTTACGGTTTCTTCGAAGACAAACTATTCATCTTCGAAACGGACGGATGAACGCCAGATGCGGAGGCATAAAGCGTTTCATCAAAATCCGCGGCGATCGGCCCGTCATCCGCTCTTTGCGAAGCGCGATCGGCCAGGACAAGGGTGCAGCTGATCCGTTCCGAGAGCCATAGAGCATCATCCCGCTCGAAGCTCGACGGCTCCCCTCGCGTGTCTGCGTTCTGTTGAAGGACGATGCATTCAATTTGCATATGTCGCCAAACGGCCGGTAGTGAGGTGCCCCGCAGCTGCGAATTACGAACAAAGAATTTGCTTGGTTCATCGCAACCCGCTGACTCGTTTCGGTCAGCGTTCTCGGGATTGCCAAAGTCAATTGCGTTGGTCCAAGCAGCAATGTGAAGTGCCCGTATGTGGGCGGATGGCAGGTGACGGCACCGACTTTCATGTTTGGGCCTCGTGTTACTGGGTGATCGTTAGCAAGCACCGTGCCACTCCCGAAAATCTCTACCGGTCAGCTCTCGCTACGAGCGCAACAGTCTGATCTGAGCATAGGGTGTGAAGTGAGGCTTCAAATTCGGGTTGTGCTACCAGCATTGAGTAGCGCGTGAGAACAAGCGTGCTCGTGTCGCGGCGCGGTAGGGTTAGGCGGCGGCTTGGTGGCCGCTTACCCAATTCCCCGGAATGGTTATGCCATTTGTGTCTGATTTCCGACGTCGCAGTTATGAAGCCAGCATGGACTCGAGCAAGGAAGCCAAGTCGACCTGTGTACTGCTGTCATTGCCGCTATGCGCTGCGGCAGACCATCCTGCATCGGACGCGATCATCCCAGGATCGCTGTCTCACGCGCAATGGCATCACCCGATTTCCGGAGATCGAGTGCAGAAAGCCTCCGAGAAAAAATTCAAAGGCCTATCCGATCAGCTATTTTCAGGCGAAACTTCCTTAGCTCAGACACTCTACGCCGAGCACCAGCAAGTTCACCTTCGTGCAATTGGTCAAGGAGACCGGAAGGACCTCAGCCTAGGTCTCTTATTATCCAAGGTGCTCGAGGCGTGTTGTCACTCGCCGGTGACGTTGTAGCGCGATTTGAGGGTGCACCTATTTGTGTCGGCGGCTGCCGGTCGCAGCACTTGGTCGATCGCTAAGGAAGTCGAGGTTCAAGCGCGGATTGTCGGCCTCTGGCAGCATCGCTATGCCGACCATGGCCTAGAAGAAGGACAGGCCTCGGCCTGGCAGTACGAAGACGATCGACAAGGGATTTCAGAAGCTGCTGAAAAATGCGGCGAGCAAGGGTTTGCACGCTGGAGCGTCCCCTCTGCGGGCCGACCCGCTGGGCGATGTTGATGTCCGACATGTCCGGCGGTTCTTGCGCAGCCACAAGAATGACGACCTAGCGGCTCGCAAGTCCTGCCGCGAATGCAACGGTCCGAGCCGCTGGCGCGAGGAGGCCGCAAAGGTTGGGCACGCGATCACACGCATAGCGGTCGCCGTTGAGGCCGGTCGCGATGGCTTTTGGCTGGCGCGGTGGCTGCGAGCGCGTGGCGTTGAGGCCTTCGTT
>NZ_JARFML010000082.1 GCF_029167105.1 Bradyrhizobium yuanmingense
CGACAAATGTATGGCCGGGCAAGCTACCCGCTATTGCGTCGACGCGTCCTCCTGGCTGCTTGAGAACGATCGGGCAACCAATCCAACCATCGATCGCTCATGCTGCACCAAATGTGCGGAAGAACCCCAGATTGCCGCGCTATGTACAAGGCACGTTTTGCGCGCCACACGAACCGAACGATCGCCGCTTTAACGCCGCAGCCCCGCCGGACACAATGAGGGAGCTCAGCCATTAGCGGTGCCCAATCCTGACGGCTGCAATTATGGGTCGTGCATCAGTCCGCGCGGTGACGGCCGAGCTGAGATACGAGCACGCTCTTGCGATTTGCCCACAGGTGAACAGGGCTTTCGAGCGCTCGGCTGGACTCGTGCAGAACCATCCGCGCGTAATACAAATTCGGGGCGTCTCCAAATCCTTAGCTCCTCCGGTGGTCATGGTCAGGAGCGTCTCGATTTATCGATTGTGATCGACGCAGCTTTCCTAGCTCATAGCAAAGAACGCTCCATAACGGGCCCAAGGCTCCCTCCCGCTACCGCTGTACGGCGTTTGGCTGCCGGCTCGTGCAACGGTAGCCACCAAAGCAGGTAGTGCCTCGAGCCTTATTGTTGATGTACAACTCGCCTTGCCCGCTATGACGCAGCTCATCACGAACAAGGTGCCGCAATGAAACTCATAGTCGATCAGTTGTACGTGTGCTGTGCGGGCGGCCCGAGGTCCGCGAGATGGTAAGGTTTGTCATTTCGTTGATGTGAAACCTGACCGACCTTTTCAAAAGGAGAGGTGCTTCCCGGCTGGCTTTGGTTCCAACCAACAATGGCTGCTGAAAAATTGACACAAGCTCAGCTGCAGGAGCGCGTCGCAAACGCTTTGCGCAAAATCGACGCGTTGGAATCTATATATGAGACCATCACCGTCGGACAGCTGGTTTCATTGCGGGCGAGAACGCACGGCTCGACAACGGCAATCGACGTCTTCGTGCGCGGCGAGCGCGCGACATACTCCGAGATGGATCGTTGGTCCAACAAATATGCGCACGCGCTGCGTGCGCTCGGCGTACGCAAGCGGGATCGCATCGGCGTGATGCTGCCCAATCGCCTCGCATTTCCGATCTTGTGGTTCGCGCTCGCCAAGCTAGGTGCTGTGATGGTTCCGATCAACATGCGCTACACGCCGAGGGAGATCGAGCACGTTGTCCGCGATACGCAGGCCAAGTTCGCCGTCGTCGACGAAGCCGTATGGTCAGTGTTCTCGGCGATGGAGCCTTGGCCGCAGGATCTTACCAAAGAGCGATTAATTGTCGTTGGACAGCCTTCCACCGGAACCGCCATTTCCCTCGATGAGTTACTGAAGGGAGGCGACGAGTCTCCGGTCGATGAAGATGTCCGACCCGACGACCTGTTGAACATTCAATATACTTCGGGGACCACTGGCCTTCCAAAAGGTTGCATGTTGACGCACGACTATTGGGGCGTGAGCTCCTATCAAGGGGCGTGCGGGGACGGGCAGCCGTACCGGAGGTACCTTTCTATGCAGCCGTTCTTCTATGGCGATCCGCAAGGACATCTTCTGAAGTCGTATCGGCAAGCTGGCACCCTCTACCTGGCGCCGTCAATGAGCTCCACGCGCTTTATCGGTTGGATCAAGCAGCACGGCATCGAGTGGTGCTACTTTCCAGAGCTGATAGCGCGTCAGAACGAGACCGCCGACGAAGATGGGAGGACGTGCCTGAAGCAGACTCTGACGTGGGGCTGCAGTCCTGATTCGCAGCGCAAACTCCGGAAGAGATTTCGAGTGCGCACCCAGGACGCTTATGGGATGACGGAAATCGGGTTTGGCACACAAATGCCGAACGAGCTTGATGAGGTGACCGACTTAGGTTCGGTGGGGATTCGTGCACCGTTTCGAAACCTGCGCCTGATGAATAGCGATGGCACACCCACTCCGGTCGGCGAAGTCGGTGAGCTGTGGGTGAGTGGTCGTGGAATCCTCAAGGGCTATTGGAATAGGCCTGAGGCGACTGCCAGCTCGTTCGAAGGCGAATGGTTTAAGACGGGCGACCTGCTGCGCCGTGACAAGCTAGGATTTCATTGGTTTGTAGGTCGCACTAAGGATATTATTCGACGTTCAGGCGAGAACATCGCCGCGCGCGAGGTGGAGGCGGTCATTCGCGAGATTCCGGAGGTTGCGGACGTGGCCGCCGTGCCCGTACTTGATGCCAAGCGCGGTGAGGAGGTTAAGATTTACGTTGAACTGAAAAAAGGTCTCACATCAAGTGATTTGTCCGTGGAGCGCATTATTGAACATGCTCGTGCGAGTCTTGCCGTGTTCAAGCTGCCGCGATACATCGCTTTTATTCCGGTGCTTCCTAGAACCAGCTCCAGCAATAAAGTGCTAAAACGTGAGCTGATCGATGTGAACGAACCGCTTGCGGGCGTCTACGACACTGCCGAGAAGCGCTGGCGCTGAACCCGACGTTCATCCAGTTCTCTCACGCGAAGAGTTGATCATAGGTTCGCCAATCTTCTCGTGCGGCGCCGAATTGGCCGCGAATGACCTCGGCGGCCACTTGAAAAAGGGCGGAGCGGGGAGAAGGCTGTATTGGTTGGACGAACAGTAGCGGTTACCCCTGATCAGTACGTTGCGCAGCAACCAGGGTCGAGCCGGACCCGCAGAACGGATCCAGCACAGTCTCAAGTGCGGGACAAAACGCTTCAATAAGCGGCTTCAAGACCGTGATTGGCTTCTGAGTTAGATGCAGCCTATTGCCACTGTAGTGCCACTCGCGAACATCGTCGATTGGAGTCATCGGGCGGCGGGCTCGCACTTGGCGAGCAGATAGGCCTGCTCGTGCTTGCTTTGCACGAAGCGCGACGACTAAGCGTAGCGCGTGATGAAGACGATGGCCCACCATGCGGAATCCGCAGAGCGCCGCGCCTTGATAAACTTGTCGGCCGCATTCCAGCCGTAGAAGCTAAAGCACCATGAGCTTGGCTTCAGCACGCGGTGCATTGCGATCGTCATTGGCCTGGTCTGACCATCGCGGGAGAGATAGCGGCAGAGTAAGGGGATCGATGAGGAGGAAGTCCACCGAGGCGGACTCCATGCGGCGCATCACCTTGATGCAGTCACCGTGAACGACCGGTGTTGTGAAGGTGGGTACTCTTTAGAGCACCTCGGGGCTGAAGACGATGGCGTCCCAGTCCACCGCGCAAGAGGTGGTGGACACCTGAGCTAGGTATTTAGTCCCAGGCTTTGATGGTGCATTCTTATCGCACGATTCGAAGGATGCGCTATGGGACAAGTTTTACACGGCTGCGCCACCACGACGGAGGCAGTCCGTCGAGCAATACAAATAGTCAAGAGAGCCTGAGGGCGCTCGCCAAGCGCTACGGGATCAACCAGAAGACTGTCGCGAAGTGGAGGGAGCGCGAGACTGTCGCCGATATCCCGACAGGCCCCAGGGACGCCAAGTCGACAGTGCTTTCTATCGAGGAGGAGGCGATCATCGTCGCTTTCCGGCGGCATACGCTATTGCCGCTCGACTATTGCCTCTATGCGCTCCAGCCGACGATCCCGCATCTGACGCGATCATCCCTGCATCGCTGTCTCCAGCGCCACGGCATCAGCCGATTGCCGGAGGTCGAAGGCAGCAAGCCTCCGAAGAAGAAGTTCAAGGCTTACCCGATCGGCTACTTCCACATCGACATTGCTGAGCTCCAGACCGCTGAAGGCAAGCTCTACCTCTACGTCGCCATCGATCGCACCAGCAAATTCGCCTTCGTGCAACTGGTCAGGAAGACGGGAAGGACCTCCGCCTCCGCTTTCCTCGAAGCTCTGATCGCGGCTGTCCCCTACAAGATCCACACGGTTCTCACCGACAATGGGATCCAGTTCACTTTCCCGCCGCGCTACGCGGACGGCCCGACGGCACGATACGTGACACATATGTTCGATATGCGCTGCCAAGAGAATGGCATCGAACATCGGCTGACCAAGATCAAGCATCCCTGGACCAATGGACAGGTCGAGCGCATGAACCGCACGATCAAGGAAGCGACCGTCCAACGCTACCATTACGATCGACACGATCAGCTCGAAGCTCACCTCGCCGACTTCATCAACGCCTACAACTACGCTCGGCGGCTGAAGACCCTGAAGCGCCTCACTCCTTACGAATACATCTGCAAATGCTGGACTTCCCAGCCGGAACGATTCAAACTTAATCCGCTCCAGCAAATGCCGGGACTAAACACCTAGATCGGTCAGGTCGTTGATGGCGATTGGCCGGTTGATGGCGGCTTCCTTGCTGGTGGCGAGGACGATCATCTCGTGAGACTCCCAATCGTTGAAACGTGCGCGGTGGCGCCGCGCAGCGGCGGGGTTCATCGCCCCGCCTCCGCGTCGTCTGCGGCGACTTTCGGATCGCGGAGAACCAGGCGGCCATTAAAGGGCAGGCAGCTTAGCTGGATGTTGAAGCTCTTGCCGTCCTCGTGTGGCCAAGCTGCGCCGATCTTGGTCCAGAAGGCCTTGTCACCTTCGCCGTCGACCACATAGACGCGTGCGGCGCCGGTTTCTTTTCGTTGCGTTTCATCTTTCGTACTCTCGTTTGGTTCAACCGGCTGCGCCATTCGCTGCCGGACGGGAATTCCTGAAGACACGAAGGATGAGCGGCGGGGCAAGGAGACTCCGACCGAGGGACCCTCCGAGATACGGTTGGATGCCTTGTGCTGACGCGCTTCGGGCCCAAATTCCAAGTCCTCTGGACAGCGGAGTGGCTGCAGCATCCACACGGGAGTAGGCCTGAGACGCAACAGAACCGCGCCAGAACGATCTGATGATGAGAGGTAGATGAGAACAGTGCTACTGGCCACCTCGACTGCCCTGGCGCTTGGATACGACAGATGAAAACAAGCTGCGAACGGAGTGACAGTCCGGCTGCCTGATGCTTCGCATTTGACGAGGAGGCGAGTGTTGAACGGGGCGCCACTGTCATTGCTGCGCTCCATAGCGCGCCTTGGTGGGGAGAGCATGTCAGCAAAAAGTGCCCCGCATCGTTTCCAATGCGGGGCAAGTAGCTCTGCACCATTCGGGTCATCAGCTCTCAACGGACTTCAACCATTCCAAGGCTTGAGGATGGTCTCCCTTGCCACGCCAGCGCTCGTCGCCGCTGCTCCGGGAAGAATCGCACACAGCCACGTCGGTGTGCTCAGGCTCCTCGCATGATCAGCCCTTGGCTTCCTTGCGCACGCGGATGACGAGCTTTCCGCTTATGGGCAGGACGATCAGATCCACGTTGAAGCGCTTGCCATCGTCATGCGGCCAGACGGCGCCGATTTTGATCCGGAACGCACTCTCGCCTTCGCCTGTCATAACGAAGGCCTCATGGGTCGCCTCCTTGGCTTTGGGTTTTGCAGGCATTGCATTCTCCAGCTTGGGTTTGCCGCAGGACAGGACCCGCCGGGAACAAAAACGTTCTGGTGCCGGTCGTTACCGGCGTGCGGTTGCTCTCAACTTAGCAGCATAAGGCGCGGCACATATTCCGGAGTTTTACTTCCATTGTTCAAAGGTGGCGACAACGGGACGCTTCGTAGGACTTAGGATATTCACGTGAAACTACGGCGCTTTTCGCTGTTTATCCGATGCAAAAGGACGAGGAGGATCGACCAAGCTCCCCTTGTGAGAGGCTCTTCGTGTGACGTTTGCCAGTTAATCAAGTCTCCAGACCGCAGCAACAGCACCCAGGATCTCTGCTTGGCGCCGCTCCAGGACCGCGACCGTCCACTCCTTTTCCTTCAGGACATTGCTCGTGATTGCGAAGTTCGCAACACCAGCTTTCATGGCGAAGTACTTCTTCTTCTCCACGAAATCAAAGTTGCTCGCCTGGGAGTTCTTGCGGCGGGTAAGAAGGACCAGATTGGCTAGCTTTTGAACCCAACGCTCACGCTCGGGCGCGTGAGGGAAATCAGTAAGCCATTGACTTAGTTCGGAAGGATTTTGGGGAAGCACGTGTTCGACGGTGATAATCGGCTGGTTGTAGACGGCGCGACCGCCAGACAGCAGCTCGTCGATCCGGAGGAGAAGCGGCAAGCGAATGCGCGTCACCCTGTAAATGTCGCCATGCAAGGCTTCCCGGACGAATCCCTTCTCGTCATCGCTTAGCTGGAGAGGCGACTCGACAGCGAACAGGTCGTCACCGGCCTGAATGGCAGCGAGAAGCCTTCCGTAAGCCGGATGCGTTCGGACGGATCGCTCCGCATGAGGAAAAGCCCGTAGGCGAGCCTCTCCAAGTCTGACAAAAAGCGAAAAATGAATTCGGGACTCTCCCTCCTTTTAGCAATGACTTCGATCGCCGGTGGCTGCCAGTCGAAGTTATCCAGGCGGGAGAGATGGGTTAAGTCGCGGTTGATTTCGGCGGCGTGCTTAAACCTAGCAAAACTCTTGTCAGTGATTTGGTCGTACGCTTCGGCGTAGGGCGACAACTCCTTCTTTATGAAGTTCGCGGGGTCTTTTCGGGTTGGAACAAACTCTCGAAAAATCCGCAATCAGGCGCGCCGGACGATTTGACGACTTTGATGGCGCTGGGGCACCAGCTCCCGCCGCGCACCGTTTACTCCACGTTCTCGGTCGCACGGAAGCAGCTTCCGTACGCAGCATTGGCGCCGTTGATCGGTGCAAATGTGCGGGTGGGTTTGGATGACAACCTTTACCTCTCACGCTGGCGCCTGGCGACCATCGCCGAGCTCGTGCAGCGGGCAAGAGAGATTCTCGAGCGGATCAGCGTACGGATAATGGCTCCCGACGAGGTGCGCGAGTAGCTCGCGCTACAAGTTCGTCGCTGAAAGGTCAAAGCTCATGTCTGAGACTTCAAAGTGCGTGCCTGGGAAGCTTCCGCGAGCGGTCGCACTGCTTGGGGGCGGGGTAATCGGCGGCGGGTGGGCCGCACGGTTCATCATCAACGGAGTGAACGTGCGGTTGTACGACCATGCGCCCGCTGCGGTTGAGCGCGTGCAGAAAAGCCTTTGGCTTGGCCATGCTCAGGTGGCCACAACCCACCGATACGCCGCTGTGGATGTCGAGATGATGCGCCGGGGACTAGAGAAGGCGGGCGTCTCAGGCGACCGCAGCGCGCGCTTCCGGCCGAACGACACCATCCTGCAGCTGCTGGCCAGCATCTGATTATTATGTGGCGGAGAAACTCTGGGTGGCCGGCCCTGACTGGCGTTAGGGTCCGGACTCAATTGATCCACCAAGTGATCGCAGCGGCCAGAAGGATTGCAGACAGGAAGATGTCTGCTCGCTTGTCGTATCTGGTTGCAATCCGGCGGAAGTCCTTGAGGCGGCAGAACATCCGTTCGATGACGTTTCGGCCTTTGTAGGCGATCTTGTCGTAGCGATGCGGGTGTTTGCGGGTCGGATTTGGCGGGATCACGGCCTTGATGCGGCGTGCGGCCAGCTCGTCGCGCAAGCTCCTGGCGTCGTAGGCTCGATCGGCCAGCAAACGGCGCGGGTTGCGGACCATGCCGATCAAACCGCGTGCACCGACCAGGTCGTGGGTGTTGCCAGGAGTGATCAGGAAGGCAAGTGGACGGCCGATATCGTCGGTCAGCGCGTGGATTTTGGTGGTCTGCCCGCCGCGCGAGCGGCCGATCGCATTGTTGAAGGCCCCCCTTTTGCGCCGGCCGCGGAGCGATGGGCTTTGATGTAGCTGGAATCCACCGACATCGATCCGTACATGCCCGTCGATCCGGTCAGGGCGTAAAAAATATCCGTCCAAATCCCCTGTCGGCTCCAGCGGTTGAAGCGGTTGTAGACCGTCGTGTAGGGGCCGTAGACTTCTGGGCAATCGCGCCAGCGCGAACCCGATTTCAGCATGTGCATAATGCCGCTGATCACACGTCGATCATCAACCCGATGCGCTCCCTTGCGCCCTCGTGGCAACAACGGCTCAATCCGCCGCCATTCCGCATCGCTGAGCCAGTAGACCTGCTTTGCCATTCAAGCCTCCCTTCCACTGAGAAGCTTGAATCACAGCCGAATTCCGGATGGAATCCCTATTGAGTACAGACCCTAACACTACTTTGGCAGATTCTATTTGCGCCCGTGTTTTTCAAGGATTTGTTTTCGGCAGTAGGGACACCGTTGAGGCGGCGGCCGAAGGATGAGATCGACGATGGCGTGACGTACGGTGGGCATGGTTGGCTGAGGCGGTGGCCCGTTGATTCTTTTTTTTCCGCCCCGCGTGGGCGAGGCGACGATGTTGCAGGAAGGCGTAGGCGATCATTGTCATCAGGGCGTGGCGATGAAGACCCTGCCA
>NZ_JARFML010000083.1 GCF_029167105.1 Bradyrhizobium yuanmingense
GTCCGCCGCCTCCCCAGCGGGATCGAAAGCTCTGGCCGCCTGATCCAGCAGTTGCTTCTTCCAGGAATAAATCTGGTTGGGATGCACCTCGTAGCGCTGCGCCAGATCGGCCACGCTCACCTGTTCACGCAGCGCCTCCAAAGCGATCTTCGCCTTCAGCGCCGCATCGATCTTCCGTCTCGTCTTCTTCGTCACCGTCCGCTCCGTTTACCAAACGGAACGGCTACATTCCAACTAGGCTTCTGGTCCCAAATCCGGGGGCCACTTCAGATCCGACGATGGAAAAGTTCGATGTGCGAACCCGTCGCACGAGAAAGTCGACTTGCCCCTTGTTCATTATACCGTGGCATCTCGTGTGCCCCGCGCGTGAGACGAGATCGCAATCTCTACGACGCCAGGCTGTGAGCTGCTCGTTGACGTTCGGCGGCGACGGCGTCATCGCGCCGCTCCGTCGTGTTATCTTTGGCCGTGTCTGGCTGGCGGTCTTCTCTCAAAAGTGGTTGCCCTGATTCGGAGGGGCGGCGTCGCTTGGGCGATGATGACATCGCGGCCGACATGGTTGCGCTAGTTAGACTGCAATTGCACTCGCCGGTGCCACCGCACCGAAAGCGCTTGCATGGCTCGACATGGTCACAGCGATCTTGTTGCTTGGGTTGTGCTTCGTAGTCGGTGGCGTGGCACTATTGGATCGAACGTGGCAATCTTCAATAAGTGAGCAGGTGCCATCCGGGGCGCTGCCCGCCGCCGTCGCGCTGAACGGCATCAGCACAACATCATGCGCAACGTAGGCCCGCCGCTGAGCGGCATGGTGCAGCCGAAGGCCGGCGCGGTGGCTGCATTCGAACGCTCCGCTGTATCTGCCGCCATGATCGCGCTGCTTCTATGTAAGCGCTTGGCCAACCTTGCGTTCTCCGGCGTGAAAAGTTCAGCAGTGCCGTCCCATACATCACCAATTCTTCGTCGATGAAAATCGCGGTAATACACTCCACGGTGAAAATTGTAGTCGGTCGTGGCACAATCATAACGCTGATGCCCATAGTGACGCGAGATCTCCTGCACGGCGCGGGCCCGAACTTGCGAGCGCGTCAGTGTGGCGCGTTCGAAAACTCGAGTGTTGGCTGGCGATCATATAGCTCTCGCGTGGCGGCGACTACGGGGCTATCCGTCGTCGAACTATCGTTCCCGTGGCCTATCGTTTACACCGACCGTCGGTGCAGAAATTCGGCGGAATTTCAGCAAAAGATGCGAAACTCTCCGCTTGAGAGTGGGAGATTACGGTAAAGCTGCAAAAAGCCTCTGATAGCCTCGCATCAGGCCAAGACTCGTTCGTCACCGGGTCTGGGGTTTTTATCCAGCAACTAGACGCGGATCCACCGCGCGTTCGACTCTAGAGGGGAAACGAAACATGACGATCTCTCGACGCGACCTCATGAAGACAGGCTTGGCCGCGGGTACCGCCATATCGATGCCATCCGTCATGCGGGCGCAGGCTGCCTCTACCGCCTCCCGAATGGTCCGCATGGTAATGTCGGGTTCGGGTGACCTCCGCGTCTTCGATCCGATCTTTACCACAGCTACCATCACCGCCAATCACGGCCTTGCGATATACGACACGCTGTTCGCGCTGGATTCCAAACTTAGGCCGCAGCCGCAAATGGTAGAAAAGTGGAGCGTGTCCGACGACAAGAAAGCCTATACGTTTGAGCTCCGGAATGGTCTCGGTTGGCATGATGGCACCCCGGTGACTGCGGCGGATTGTGTGGCCTCTATACGTCGATGGGGTCAGGTCTCTCCCGGCGGCAAACTGATCATGGCGCGGGCCAAGGATATTTCGAAGAAGGACGATAAAACCTTCACGCTCGAGCTCAAGGAGCCGCTGGGCCTCCTGATAGATATACTCGCGAGTTTGTCATATCCCTTGCCGTTCGTTATGCGGGAGAAGGATGCAAGTCGACCCCCAACCGAGCAGGTAACGGCGAATATCGGATCGGGGCCGTTTAAATTCAATGAAGCTTTGGCTAAGCCGGGCGCCAGCATTACCTACGACCGCAATGAGAAATACGTGCCACGCAGCGAGCCGCCTGACGGATTTGCCGGCGGCAAGAACGTCAATATCGATCGCGTCATCTGGGAGAACATTGCCAATCAGCAGACTGCCTTCGCAGCTTTGCGCGCGGGCGAGGTTGATTTCGTTGAATCGCTGCCCGCGGATCTCTACTCGGCGGTCGAGAGCGATCCAAACCTTGCGCTTCAAGTTGTGTACAAGATGGGCTGGGTCAATTTTCTGCGCATGAACTGTCTTCAGAAGCCGTTCGACAACGTGAAGGCGCGCCAAGCGATGCTTCACCTGATCGATCAAGAGGCGTTCTTGCGCATTGCTTCCCCTGACCCAAAATACGGCAACACCGTTACTTCGATGTTTGGAGACGATACGCTCTATTCCAACGGCGAAAATACGGGATGGTACAAGAAGGGCGGCGATCCGGAAAAAGCCAAGCAGCTGTTCAAGGAGGGCGGATACTCTGGCGAGAAGCTCGTCATTCTCCAACCCACGAACCTTCCTGCGTACAGCAATGCCTCGCAGTTTCTGGCGGGCGCGCTGCGGAAGATTGGGATTAATGCCGAACTTGCGCCAAGCGATTGGGGCGACATTGTTACCCGCCGGACGAACAAGGGCCCGGTTGAGGACGGGGGTTGGAGCATCTTTTTAACGGGTGTGCCCAATGTGGCCTTGGGCGATCCGATCGGCGCGCCCTGGCTAACCGCGAACGGCGACAAGGGGTTCTTTGGCTGGCCAAAGAACGACGAATACGAGGCCCTTCGGGCCAAGTGGGCGGATGTTGAAACGCTCGCAGAACGCCAAGCGCTCGCCCGCAAGATGCAAAGGGTTTGGTGGGACTTCGTCGGCACCGTTCTGCTGGGTAAAGTTGACTCCCCAAGCGCGCGCCGGAAGGCGCTGACCGGCCTCATCGAAATGCCGAGCCTTCTCGCGATGTGGAACATGCAGAAGGTCTGAGGACGCAATGGCCGTTTACATGCTTTGGAGGCTGCTCTCGACCATTGCCGTCATCGCAATGGTCGGAGTTTTCATCTTTTTGCTTCTCCGGCTGTCGCCTGGCGACCCGGCGGCCATCATCGCCGGCGACACGGCGACACCTCAAATGATCTCCGGCATCCGCGAACAGCTGGGACTTAACAATTCACTGCCGGTCCAGTTCTTACATTGGGCGCTGGGCATTCTCGGTGGCGATCTCGGGGTCTCAATTTTCACTCGGCGGCCGGTTCTCCAACTCATCTCCCAGCGGCTGGAGCCGACCATTTGCCTTTCGATCTTGACGATGATCTTTTCAGTGCTGACTGGGGTTGCTTTCGGCATGCTTGCCGCATGGCGAGTCGGCGGCCTCGTGGACCGCGCCCTCGCAGCCTTTGCGGCCCTTGGCTTTTCTGTCCCGGTGTTCGTCGTGGGCTATTTTCTCGTCTACTGGTTCGCCATCAGCGCGCGCTGGCTCCCGGTCCAGGGATACCAGCCTATCGACCATGGCCTCGGGCCCTGGTTTATGCACCTAATCCTGCCTACCCTAACCTTGAGTTTCCCGTACATTGCTTACATCGGCCGGATCACGCGCGCGAGCATGCTCGAAGTGCTGTCGGAAGACTATATGCGAACGGCCGCTGCCAAGGGCGCTTCTCCATATTCCATGCTTTTTCACCACGCCCTGAAGAATGCGGGTGTCCCGATCCTCACCGTTATCGGAATAAGCTTCGCGTATCTGGTCTCTGGCGTCGTCATAACGGAAACGGTGTTCAACATCTCTGGTGTCGGTCGATTGGTAGTCGATGCGATCAGCAACCGTGACTATCCCATCATTCAAGGAGTGCTCATCCTAGCTTCCGGCCTGTACGCTCTAATCAATCTCGCGGTCGATCTAGCTTACACTCTGATTGATCCCCGTATCAGGTACTGACATGACACTTTTCTCAGCACCGGTTGAATCCCTGTCGGTAAGTCGGCTGGGGACATCCGGACTTCCGCGTCTAGCAAGGCGGCATCCGCTGGTGTTTATAGGCGGTGGCCTCTTGGCGGTTTTGATCATGCTGGCGCTCACTGCGCCGCTTAACGTCAGCGATCCATTGATCATGGATCCGTTCAAACGGCTTCAACCGCCATCAGCCGAGATGTGGTTCGGCAGCGATAATCTGGGCCGTGACGTGTTTGCGCGAACGATGTTCGGCGCGCGTATCTCCCTCTTGGTGGGATTGATGTCGGCGGCGAGCGCTGCAGCGGGCGGGCTCTTAATTGGTGTCATCGCCGGCTACAGTCGCAGCTTCGACAACGTCGTCATGCGGGTCATGGACGGCCTGATGGCGATCCCGACGGTTCTGCTGGCCATCGCTCTTGTTTCTTTGACAGGAGCCGGGGTCGGAATCCTTATCGTCGCGATCACGGTCCCTTCGATTCCAAGTGTTACGCGGCTCGTTCGTTCGGTGGTTCTGAGTGTCCGCGTGCGCCCTTATGTGGAGGCAGCGCTCTGTGGCGGTGCGAGCCTACCAAAGGTGCTTTGGCGGCACATCCTCCCGAGCACCATTCCGCCCCTTATGGTGCAGAGCTCCAACGTCTGCGCGTCTGCGATTCTGACGGAGGCCGGGCTGAGCTTTCTCGGCGTAGGTGTGCCGACCGAGATTCCCAGTTGGGGCAACATGATCTCGAGCTCAAGCCTGTATCTCGCTGTCGCCCCATTCACGGTCTTCGCTCCCGGCATCTGCCTCGTGATCACGGTTCTTACGGTCAACCTGATTGGAGACGGCTTGCGCGACCTGTTCGATCCCCGCTCAAAGCGGAGAAGCTGATATGAAAATGCAAGAAACCACCGGGAATGACGTGCTCCTCGATGTTCGAGACTTGGAGACACACTTTTTCGGCGAGGAAAGCATCACCCGCGCATTAGGCGGCATCAGCTTTCAAGTCAAGCGTGGCGAAACGCTTGGTTTGGTCGGCGAATCCGGGTGCGGTAAGAGCGTCACGGCACTTTCCATTCTTCGCCTGCTGCCGAAGCTAAGCGCCAAGACCGTCAGCGGCGAAATCCGCTTTCACGGACGCGACCTGCTAAGACTCTCAGAACGAGAGATGCGACAGATCCGCGGTGACCGGATTGCCATGATCTTCCAGGAGCCCATGACGAGCCTGAATCCGGTTTACACTGTTGGTCGCCAAATCGCCGAGACGGTACAAATCCACACCAGGGTGTCCCAGTCAGATGCGATGGCAAGGTCGCAAGAGATGCTCCGGCTCGTCAGCATCTCGGACCCCGAACGTCGCCTTAGCAACTATCCCCACGAGATGTCGGGCGGCATGCGCCAGCGTGTCATGATTGCTATGGCACTCGCCTGTTCGCCAGAACTATTGATTGCTGACGAGCCAACTACCGCGCTCGACGTCACTATTCAGGCGCAGATCTTGCGGCTAATCATCGATCTGAAAGTGCGCACGGGAACCGCCGTCATGTTCATCACGCATGATCTCGGGGTTGTAGCGGAGACATGCCAACGAGTGATCGTCATGTATGCTGGCCGAATCATAGAGCAGGCGCCGGTTGCTGATCTGTTCGCACGCCCCATGCATCCCTATACCCAGGGACTCATGCGGTCGGTGCCTGATCCGCGGCGGGGCCGGTGGCGCCGCCTTCCAGAAATTCCTGGCATTGTCCCAGGCCTGCGCGAGCCCAGCGTCGGGTGCAGCTTCGCGCCCCGTTGCCCGTTCGCGATAGAATTTTGCCGCGAGGAGACGCCCCCCATGCGCGATATCGGGCAGGGTCATCAAGCGGCCTGCTGGCGCTCCGACGAGGTGGTCGGCGCATGAGCGCTCCTCTGCTGAAAGTTGAGAATCTGACGAAGCATTTTCGACTGAGTACGGGATTCCTTAAGACCGGCCCTGTGGTGCGGGCGGTGGAGGATGTATCTTTCTCGGTCGATCCGGGTGAGACGCTCTGCGTCGTTGGCGAATCGGGCTGCGGTAAATCGACCGTTGCACGGCTCCTCATGCGGCTCGCAGAGCCGACAGCCGGGCGCGTGTTGATCGAGGGGACCGATATCGCAGGTCTCAAGAAGCACAAACTTCGCGCGTGGCGCCGCCGGATGCAGATGGTGTTCCAGGATCCGTACTCGTCGCTGAACCCGCGACTTACCGCCGGGCGAATTATCACCGAACCCGTCGAGAATTTTGAGCGTCTCAGCCGCAAGCAGCGCCAAGCCCTTGCCGCGGATCTTCTCCGAAAGGTTGGGATGTCGCCCGAGATGATGCACAGGCTTCCATCCGAGTTGTCAGGGGGCCAAAGACAGCGGCTCGGGATCGCGAGGGCACTCGCGCTTACGCCCTCGCTCATCATCGCCGACGAGGCGGTGTCAGCCCTTGATGTCTCGGTGCAGGCACAGATCCTGAATTTGCTGATGGATCTCCAGCAGCAGATGGGTATCGCCTTCATATTCATCTCGCATAACCTTAGCGTGGTGGAGCACATCGGCCATCGCGTGGCGGTTATGTACTTGGGGCGGATCGTGGAGCTCGCCCCATGCGAAGCGCTGTTCGCAAAGCCGCTCCATCCTTACACAGAGGCGCTCATTGCGGCAGCTCCGGTTCCGGATCCTACCCGAGTACGGCTCGAGGTGCCTGTGCAAGGAGAGGTACCAAGTCCGATCAAACCTCCGAATGGGTGCGCGTTTCACCCGCGGTGCCCGCTTGCGGTCGAGCGCTGCCGGATCGAAGTGCCGCCTTTGGTGCCGATGGTTGACGGGCGCGGCGTAGCCTGCCATGTGCGCGCTCCAGCGTTTGAAGGTGCGGCCAAACCGGCTGGGCTGGCCGTCTCTTCGCTCACTCGTGTGGTAGACCTCGTGCGCACCGACGACACAAACATTAGACATCCGAGGTGAGCATGAAAGTAACGGAAGGATCGAACATGCCCTCTCTTTATGACACAGCTCGCCGCCGCGTTGCTTTTGGTGACCGATGAATGTCACCGAGGTTATCCGCACGGAGTCGAATTCATGATTGGCGTACGTGAGAATGCACGAAGCCAAGATATCTGTGCTGCATGAGTTTCGTGCACTCAGATGCGACTTACGACACGGTCCACTCTGAAACGGAAAGTTGTTCCGGCTGGCCTTGCATCTTGACCGTCTTTGGCGAAGCGTAGAACCTCTACGAATGAAGTTGGGCTTGATCGTGAGCAAATACGATCCGCCGCCACCACACGGCGCATCATGATCAGTTCATCATGATGGAGAGAAACATGAATCTAGCCTTCCGATTATTGACTGGTTATTGAATACGTTCGATCTGGACCGCGGCCTGCGTGGCCACATGTTCAATGATGCGCGCTTCATCAAACCTAACATCGGGACGACGGCGCGTACGCCACGGATTAATCCGTCGTCCGTGAAGAACCCAGACTTCAGCTCGGGGCGAGGTGAAGTCGGAGGATGAGCGGGGCGAGGATTTGGTGCAACAAAAGCTCGAGCCAGCGGATGATGCGGCGGAAGATACTATGGGGTGACCAGCAAAGCCGTGAGAGTATTGAGGCTGGTCATGAGCAATGGAGCCCCCCCATGCAAAATGCAAACGATCTTGGCCGGTCTTCCACGGTCCTGGAGCAG
>NZ_JARFML010000084.1 GCF_029167105.1 Bradyrhizobium yuanmingense
ACCCCGGACGGCACCACCACCGGCCAGTCCCGGGAACCGCTCGGCGATAAGCTCGCCAAGACGGACGGCGTGCTCTGCCCGCCCGCGGGCGTCGATCCCGACATGCACGCCCCCGCGCCCAGCACCGGCGGCAACACCCCCGTTATCCCGCCGCCCGGCAGCCCCGGCGGCGACCCGAATGTGAGGCCGAAATAGCGGCGTGTTCCGCCCCCAATCTCCGTCATGCCCGGGCTTGTCCCGGGCATCCACGTTCTTCGACGCACGAAGAAGGGCGTGAATGGCCGGGCCTTCGCCTCGCCGAAGCGGCTTCGGTCGGGCAGGCGGGACGAGCCCGGCCATGACGAACTCATTGAAAAGAGGCCGCATTCACAGGGCGACTTGTCCTGCCATAGCCTTTGGCGAAGGCGGAAAAAGGCGGACCACTTTGCTTGACTTCCCGTCGCCCCCTTCCTTATATGCCGCGCGTTCGCGAGATCGGCCTTGTTCGCCGCCGCGATCCCTGTGGCGGGGTAGCTCAGCTGGTTAGAGCACGGGAATCATAATCCTGGGGTCGGGGGTTCGAGTCCCTCCCCCGCTACCACCTTTCCCCACACTCCTTTCACCCGGTTTGGGTAGGCCTTTTCCCCGAGCAGGGCGTTCAGCCGGCCTGCTATCTCCACGACTACACCGCCTAGGCGTTCTCGATCACGGAACACAGTGACCGTCTCGACCAGGTCTCTGATCGCTTCTGCGGCCTCTCCGTCACCCGCACTGATACCATTACCCAGTGCTTCTTCAAGTTGACCGAGTTGCTCTTCATATCGTTTGAGTATGGCCGGATGCAGCGCCACTTCCTTCGGTGCGGGTGGTTCGCTCTGTAAGTCCTCAAATATCCGCTTCCTTTCGGCATCTAAGGCAGTTGATCTCGGGCCGAGAACGGATGGATCGCCATGCCCCTTCGCAATCGCATCCACCAGTCGTTCTATTTCCCGGTTTAGTTGGCCAAGCTGGTGCTCAAGGCGCTGTCGTTTTGCATGTGATGTGGCTGCGAGGCGCTTCCGCTCCTCGAGATACGTTCGCACGTATTCCGAGATAACTTTCGGCGCGCGCAATTCGGCCTTTAGACCGTTGAGGACCGCGCTCTCGACAGTATCTAAATAAAACGTCTTGGCGTCCGGACACGTGGCGCTTTCGGTCGCGGCCGAGCAGCGAATGCGAACGCGACCTGATTTGTCCCGCCCATTGGTTGCCATGCCGGAGCCGCACGAGCCGCAACGGAGCAGCCCAGATAGCATCCGGCGAGGCCGTCGTTGATGGCTGGGGTGGATATGTCTGCGCTTTTCTTTGCGTTGCTGAGCAGCTGTGAATAGCTCTAGATCGACAATCGCAAGATGCGGCACATCAGCAATTTGCCAGTCACTCTTAGGATTTGGCCGTGAAAGGCGCTTTCCCGAGTCGGGATCTTTCACCATCCTGACTTTGTTCCAGACGAGGCGCCCTAAATAAAGCTCGTTCTGCAGAATGCCTACACCCCTCTCGAGATTGCCATTGATGGTGGAGGCATTCCATGCCCGACCTCGCGGAGGTGATACCCGCTCCCTGTTGAGATCATGCGCGATTTCGCGAGGCGTCCGACCGTCAACGTATTCCTGGAAGATGCGCCGGATCACTTGTGCCTCGGCCTCTACGATGACTCGTTCGCCGCTCTTTCCGGCGACCGCCGCATATCCGTATGTTAGGCCACCTCCGGCCAAACCTTGCTTGACTCGACCGGCTTGACCACGCCGAACCTTGTGTGCGTTGTCCTCGCGATAGAGTTGTCCGACGAGGCCGCGCAGACCAACCAGAACTGTGTTAACGACGCCCTCGTGGACCGCACGGATCTCGATGCCAAGAAATGATAATCGCTTATGGATTCCTGCCAGATCTTCCATGTCACGAGAGAGGCGATCGAGCGCTTCCACAATCACTACGTCAAAAGATCTCTCACGCGCGTGGTCCAACATGCGCAGAAGGCCTTCGCGCCCCATAACTGAGCCGCCTGAACGAGCTCGATCTTCATAAGTGCTGATGACGCTTAAGCCTTCGCGCTCGGCATAGCTTTGGCAAAGTGAAAGCTGATCTTCAATTGATCGCTCATTCTGAAGATCCGTTGAGAATCGAGCATAGATCGTCGCTCTTTTCCCTGTCGCTTCGATTTGCGAGCTCTCTTTCATGATCTTCCCTCGCGGCCAGACGAGCAAGTACGCGTGCGAGGCCTAAGATCGCCTTGTCTGGATTCGTCTGCAAGGACAATTTGCGATGTGCGTCCTGCACGATCAAACCTCTAGGTCATGTCGCAACTCAACGAGGTGCACGCACCTGCGCTGAGGCCTGGCCAGGAAATGTCCGCCTTGGTGATCATCCCGAGCATCATGCTCCGGCGGCGCCCAAGCGGAACGGCCGCTATGAGCTCGTCGAGCAATCGGACATCGTGGCGAAGAAAAAGGATGGACCATGGAACGGCTGCGCCCGCCGACGTGCTCAATGCTGCGGAGCGGTATGCTCGGCTCCTTGCGACCCAGGTCACAGTAGAGCGACTCCGGCCTCGTCAGGCTCGGACCGGACGTTGACTTCGTAGCCAGTTCGGCCTGAACCTAACCTGCAACCAGGCCGTGTGAGCGGCGGATTCGATCGGCTTTGCTGATTTTGCTACCTTTTGCTTGATTTCGAGCTGTTCAAGGAATTCTGCCAAGAGTTTACCCCGAGGTGAATCAGCTGAGGATCGAGCGCGGGACGATATCGAGGCGCAAAGGCGTGAACTCGAACGCACTGATCGCGAGCTGACGCAGCGCTCAGCCGGCACCCAACCAATTTCGTGTTTTCAGCCCAGTCACCGCTCGGCGGAAGCACTAATGAACTAGTTCTCAAAAAGGCGCAAAGTCTTGTTCAGCGAGAAGGATGTTGGTCTCGGCGTACCGTTGCTGCGCGCCGCGGCCACGCCGGAAGCCACCGTCATATCCACACCCGGGAGCGTCATCAGCCGCCGAATGACCGGATCGGACATCGCTTCACGCACGATATCCGCCTCGACATCCCTCAACAAAACCCTGGATTAGGTCGATCTGCGCCAGATGCCGCTCGATTGCGGCACGCTCGTCGGCAGGGACTATCTGGGCGGCGATCCACCCGCGGCCGCTGATCCCTACAAGGTTGAGGTGTGGACAGGGCGGAATGAGGTGGGCGTGAAGGATCGACTGAATGAGGTTCTTCAAGCGTACCCCCGCTGAGGCACGAGCTGCGTACGGCGCGCCACTTGGCGTCGCAGGGCTATAGTGCGCTGATCGGGTACCCAGACCCCCGGAAGAAATTCGGTGGCGTACAACTTCGCGAGCACGGCGGCATCAATCGCATCCGTCTTGATCTTTGCGTGCGCGATCAACCGCACCTGCTTCGGGTTGGCGATGACAACACGGTCGACATACGGTGCCAGAACTCCGACAACGGCCGCGGCATTGCCGGTCGCCTCGACGACCACATGATCGTCATGGGTGAGTTCCTTCCTGGCGAAAGCCCCCAAGCTGTCACGGGTCATGGGAATGCGGCCGAGCTTCGTTAGATGTCCCTCGAGCAGCGCCACGGCCTCGGCCTCCGCTCGCAGATCAGGCCGGCGAACACGAGGATCGGAAGCGAGGCCCGGCAACGGAGGCTAACCAGCCGGACCTCGCCGCCGCTGATCCCGGAGAGGAACGAGGTGAAATATCGCATAGAAAGCGTGCCGTTTTTCGTCTTAGCTACGGATCGTTTCGCCGGAAAGCACCGTTTGAGGTCGGCTAGGCTACGGCGGTGTGCGCCTCAACACGCGCCTCGAATTATCATCACAGCCCGGGAAGAAAGGTGAGTATCGCTGCCCAGCCTGTGATAGCTCGCTAGAAATTCTCGACGGTAGCAAGCTGGTCTGCTACCGGCTCACCATTGAGGCGTCCACCAGGGCTATGCGCGATTAGGACAAGGCGCATGCTTGCGTTGTGCTCGCCCGAGCCCCTATCGGCGTCCCTAGAGAGTTGTTAACAGAAGCCGCTTCAGCTGGTGCGCTGAGGCCGCTTGCCCACCGTTCGCCCGGCTCGCGGACAAAGCTGGTGGCTCGGCATTCGCGGTTCCGGCACTTGCCCACGCGACCCTCACACCTCGGATCCCCTTTTTTGGCTGCGTCCGTCGCCGCTCGGTCGCAGGTGCGATATCAGGCAGTGCAATCACTATGATCGGGGGACGAATGCCCACTTTCGGTCGGATAAGCCAGTGGTGGGACCAGTAAGTCATGATTGTTCTCAACCCGGGGCCCGACTCTTAATCAGCGGCCCGGTCGGAGTTCGCTTATGGAACGAGCTTAGAAATCTCCTGTTCAATTGATCGCAATAATCCGGTGTTGCGCCTCCTCGATTTGACCTTACAGCTCCGCCTGTTCAAAGGGCAGTCCCTGAGCTTTCGAGTGGATGCCGGAGAGATCAGGATGAAAGGGCTCGGTGCCTACAATTACAGGGTCGGCACGTCCCGGCTTTTGGACTGGCAAGGCTGCGACGTGCTGTGCCCAGCGTTCGAGCGCCTCGCGCATCTCGGCCGCATACCGAGCGCGGTTATATACCCCGGCAACGCCGGCCCGGTGGCCGCTGACATGGTTTAAGATCGCCTCCACAATGTGCGGCAACACGCCAAGCCGGTCAGCCATAACCGTAGCCGCTGATCTCCTAAGATCGTGAACTGTCCAATGGGGCAGGGGCTCGCCCCTGGCTTTCGCGATCCGAGCATCGAGTGCCGTCTTCGACTTTGACCAGCCGGAGAACCCACGATGGGGGTCACCGCTGCGTTGGGGTCCGTCACCAAAGAGGAAGTCTCGACCGTTTCGGCGGTGCGGGAGCAGGGCTAAGGCAGCGGGTGCCAATGGCACCGAGTGCTCGCGATGGTTCTTCGTTCGGGCGCTTGGCAGCGTCCAGACCCCTGAAATGGTGTCAAGTTCTCCCCATTGCATGCTGCCTACTTCATCGCGGCGTTGGGCTGTGAGCAGCAACAAACGCACAATGCGTCCGTAATCGTCATCGCCGCTGGCTCGCCAGATTGCTGATAGCTCCGTCTCCGAGAGGACCCGTTCGCGGCTTCCCGGCTGCACGGGGCGGTTGGTGCCGAGAACCGGGTTCGCGGCAATGTCGAGGCCCTCGCGTATTGCCCAGTTGAACATTGAGGACAGGGCAGTTCGGGCACGGGCTGCTGAGACGGCTCCATGAACTGATGCGATGTCGGCGACTCGAGCCGAGATATGACGGCGGCTGATCTGGAAAACCGAGACCGGATGCAGAGATTTCCAACTGACTAACAAGTAGCGTTCAATTTCAGAATAGGTCCGGGGCTTCAGCCTTTGTTTCGCGTTCCGGAGATATTGATCCGCGATTGCCCGGAGTGTGTCGGCCGCCTGCAGGCGCGCCTTGGCTTTCTCGTCCGCCGGGTCTTTGCCATTGGCAACCAGGCCCAAGAGCCGTTTGGCTTCCTTGCGGGCAAGTTGTGGCGTCCAAGGGGCGCCGTGAGGACCGATCGTGACGAAGCGCTGCCGACCGAACACTCGGTACTTGAGGACGTAGGTCGCTTGGTCGCGTTGACGCCGAACGCCAAAGCCCCGCACCGCTTCGCGGTGGTCTGCATCCCAAATAGTCTCGCCCGGCTTGAGCGCTTGCACCGCGCGGATCGTTATACTCGAAACGGCCATCCATCGTCTCTGTAGCTACCATGTAGCTACCACCATAGCCCCAAATGCAGCGCAGGTAAGGCGAGGAACGGCGGGCTTATTGATTGATAATGCTGCAATTTTCGTACGAGCTGCGGGATTGGCGTAGAGCCGGCGGAGCCCTTGCTGTGTCTGTGGAACAGGAGGTCGGTGGTTCGAGCCCACCCAACTGTACCAGCATACAATCATTTGCTTGGCTCAGTCTGTTCTGCGCTCTGAGGGGCCTGAAACTCTGTTGAGCTTAGTTTTCGGGAGCGAGCACCAAACCCGACTCTGTAGGGCGTCCAGTTAGACCACTGGCGAAGGCCAATTTTCTGGCCCTCACCGTAACTGTAGCTGCACGTCTGGGGCAACATTCCGAGATCAGCCAACATCGACAACCTTTGGAGCCCTGAGAAAATGATCTCAGCCGACTACTGCCGGCTCATGGCCCGCTACAACACTTGGCAGAACGCCTCTTTGGTAACGGCCGCCGACGGGCTGACCCACGAGGATCGCTGGAGAGATCGAGGGGCGTTCTTCCAGTCGATTGCAGCTACGTTGAACCATGTCTATTGGGCTGATGCCCTGATACTGGAGCGACTAAAGGGGAACGAGCGTCCAGAGGAAACCATCAAGCACTCCCTCGCAAGTCCCTCGGATTGGGAGGCCTTCAAGGCGCTCCGCTTGCAACGGAACGAGGAAATCGAAGCGTGGTCAGCGCGATTGCGCGACGCGGACCTGAACGGGATGCTTGTTTGGTATCCTGGGGATGGTTCAACTCGGATCGAGAAGCCAAAGACGCTCGTTGCTATTCAACTCTTCAATCACCAGGCCCACCATCGAGGTCAGGTCCACGCAATGTTGACGGCAGCCGGTGCAAACCCGGAGCCGACTGACATTCATCTTTTGGCGTAGCGCGAGGGCGTTTCAATCCATCTCATCGCGTGTCAGGAGATCATCGCCTTTACCTGCGCCGTATCCGCAAACTCGATCAGCTCGACGATCTTGCCGTCTTGAAGCCTGAACAGGTCCAGAATCTCGGTGCTGGAAACCTGGTCGGTTGGACGGTATCGAACGTCGACGCGGGAATGAATGGCGACACGATCGCCGTCAACCAGCTCAGCCAGGATCTCGCGGCCTTCGAAGCCGAAGTCTTCGATCAATTTGCTAAAGGCACCACGCAGGTTCGGGTGTCCCTCCACGCTTCCCGTCAATTCGAGTGCATTCTTGTCGCCCATCAAGGTGAACAGACCCTTGGGATCAAACGCTGATACCAAACCCTCGGCGTCATCGTTGTCGCGCGCAGCGTAAGCGCGCCTGACGGTCGTGAGCATCTCTTCGCGTTGTGCCATGTTACCCTCCCTGACGTATCAGCGGAGCCTAGCGACCTTTGCGTGCAAAGGCAAAACGAATGGAACTGTGCTGCACGACCTCCCTCCCGCCACCACCCTCACC
>NZ_JARFML010000085.1 GCF_029167105.1 Bradyrhizobium yuanmingense
GGGTTGGGCCGGGGCGGGAAAATGTGGAGCCGCCTCGGGCTTTTGAGGCCGGATAGCGCACGGGGGGAACGGGCGCAACGGGAACTTGGGTTGGACAGGGCTCCCCTGCTCCCGGCGCGGGGTTTTCGTCGCGCACTCTGCGTCATTCCGGGGCAATGCGCAGCATCGAACTCGGAATCCATCGGGCGGCAGCACCCGCGGGATTCCGGGTTCGCGCCTTTCAGCGCGCACCGGAATGACGGCCGAGGGTGGTGGCTCCTATTGCAGCGTCGGATCGAGCCGGTCGCGCAGCCAGTCGCCGATCACGGAGACGGCCAGCGTGGTCACCACGATGGTCGTCGCCGGCGCCAGCATGATCCAGGGCGCCCGGGTCAGATATTCGCGGCCATAGCCGACCATGTTGCCGAGGCTGGTCATCGGCGGCTGCACGCCAAGGCCGAGAAAGGACAGGCCTGACTCCATCAGGATCACCTCGGGGAACACCAGCGTGGTCGAGACGATCAGGGTCGAGGCGATGTTGGGCAGGATGTGCCGGAGATAAATCCGCGACGGCGTCGCCCCTAACTGGCGGACGGCGGCGGCGTAGCCCTGCGCATTCGCGGAGATGGCAAGGCCGCGCGCAATGCGGGCATAGCGCTCCCAGCCGAACAGGCCCATCAGGCCGATCAGGAGCGGCAGCGAGTTGCCGAAGAAGGCGAGCACGGCCAGCGCCATGATCAGGAACGGCATGCTGGCCTGGAAGTCGGACAGCATCAGCACGAGCTGCTCGACGGCCCCGCGGAAGTGCGCGGCGAGGAAGCCGAGCATGGTGCCTGCTACGGCCGAGATCGCGGTGGCGCCGAACGCGATCAGCAACGAGATGCGGATCGAGACCAGCAGCCGCGACAGCACGTCCCGGCCGAGCTCGTCGGTACCGAGCCAGTGCGCGGCATTGCCGGGCGCAGCAAGCCGGTTGCGCAGGTCGAGCTGCGTGAAGCCGTAAGGCGCGATCTTCTCCGCGAAGGCCGCGATCAGCAGCATCGCGACGATCCAGCTGATCGCCAGCGCGACCGAGACCGGAATGGCCGGCAGGCTGAAGCGGCGTGAAAGCGCTTTGCTATCCTTTAGCGTGGCGTCAGTCATGCATGCGCTCCCTTGCTGCGCAGGCGCGGATCGAGGAAGCCGTAGAGGAAATCGACGATCAAATTGGACGTCACCATGGTCATCGCAACCAGCAGCAGGATGCATTGCACGACGGCGAGATCGCGATTGGCAACCGCAACGACAAGCAGCCGCCCTACTCCCGGCCAGGCGAACACGCTCTCGACCACGACGGCACCGGCGATCAGCGTGCCCACCATGAAGCCGAGGATGGTCACGGTCGGGATCGCCGCGTTCGGCAGTGCATGCGACGTCACCACCTTGCGCCACGGCACGCCTTTTGCTGATGCGGTGCGGATATAGGGCTGGCCCAGCACCTCCAGCATGGCGCTGCGGGTGAAGCGCGCCAGCACCGCCGCGCCGCCGAGGCTGAGCGTTGCGATCGGCAGGATGGCGTGGCGCCAGCTGTCCTGCCCGCCCGAAGGCAGCCATCCCAGCTGCACGGCGAAGACGAGCACCAGCAGCAGCGCGAGCACGAAGCTCGGCACGGTAAAGCCCGCGACCGCCGTCATCATCACGGCGCGGTCGATTCCCGAGCCGCGATGCAGCGCGGCGTAGATCCCAGCGGGAACGCCGAGCGCGACCTTGAAGAAGAAGGCCGGCAGGGTCAGCGCCAGCGTCGCCGGGATGCGTTCCAGCACCAGCTCGATTGCGGGCCGGCCGTCGCGCATGGAGCGGCCGAGCTCGCCCTTGGCGATGGCGCCGAAATAGTCGAAATATTGCGCCCAGATCGGATCATCGAGGCCCCACGCCTTGCGGAATGCCGCGAGCACCTCCGGCGGCGCCTCCGGTCCCAGGATCATCAGCGCGGGATCGCCTGACAGCCGCAACACGATGAAGGCGAAGGTGACGACGAGCACGATCGTGAGCGCGGCCCGTCCGATCCGAATGGCGAAATAGCGTCCCATCAGGCGGCGTCCCGTGTCGCAGCGCCGGTGACGAGATGACAGGCGACCTGCCTGTCGCCGCCGACGGCGGACAGCGTCGGCACCTCGCTCTTGCAGCGCGCGACGGCGCGCGGGCAGCGCGGATGGAAGGCGCAGCCCGCAGGCCGCGCGGCCGGGTTCGGCGGATCGCCTGATAGCACGATGCGGCCCGCACTGCGGCGGCCCGGCGCGGGCGAGGCCGAGACCAGCGCCTGGGTATAGGGATGCTCGGGCCGCGCAAAGAGATCGTCGGCGCTGCCGATCTCGACGATGCGGCCGAGATACATCACGGCCACGACGTTGCTGATCTGCCTGACGACGCGCAAATCGTGGCTGATGAAGAGCAGCGTCAGCGACAGCTGCGCCTGGAGATCGCAGAGCAGGTTCACCACCTGCGCCTGGATCGAAACGTCGAGCGCGCTGACCGGCTCGTCGCAGACCAGGAAATCCGGCTTGGTGGCCAGCGCCCGCGCCAGCACGATGCGCTGACGCTGCCCGCCGGAGAGCGCGCCGGGATAGCGTGCGCCATGCGCCGGCGTGAGCTCGACGGCGCGCAGCAGCTCGCGGACGCGCTCCTCGCGCTCCGCCGGCGTACCGAGGCCGTGAATGTCGAGCGGCTCGCGGATCTGCGTTGCAACCGGCAGGCGCCGGTCCAGCGCGCCGAGCGGGTCCTGGAAGATCATCTGCATCCGCGCGCGCTGCGCACGCCAGGCGGCCGTTCCCGGTGCGGCCATCGGCTTGCCGCCAAACCGCACCTCGCCGCTATCAGGCGGCTCGAGGCCGAGCACGATGCGGCCCGTGGTGGATTTGCCCGAACCGGATTCGCCGACGAGACCGAGCGTCTCGCCTTTGGCAATCGTCAGCGACACGCCGTCGACGGCATGCACGGCCGCAGCTCGCCCGAACATTCCCGAGCGCATCGCATAGGTGCGCGAGATCGCTGAGATCTCGACCAGCGGCGGACTCATTCGGCGGCAATCCCGAGCAGCGCGCGGCGCGAGGCCTCGGCGCGAACGCAGGCGACGCTGCGATCATCGGCGATAGGCGCGAGGGTCGGCGCCGCAAGACCGCATGCTTCCGCGACCAGCGCGCAGCGCGGCGCGAAGGCGCAGCCGCCGGGCATGTGCGCGGGATCGGGCACCGTACCGGGAATGGCGGTGAGGCGCCGCCGCGGACCATCGAGCGGCGGCAGCGCGCCGATCAACCCTTGCGCGTAGGGATGCACGGGATCGGCGAACAGCTGGTTGCTCGGGGCCTGCTCGACGATGCGGCCGGCATACATCACCGCGACGCGGTCGCAATTCTCCGCGACGACGCCGAGGTCGTGGCTGATCAGCACCATCGCCATGCCGAGCTCGCGGCGGACAGTTGAAAGCAGCTCCAGGATCTGCGCCTGAATGGTGGCATCGAGCGCAGTGGTCGGCTCGTCCGCGACGAGGAGATCGGGATTGCCGGCGAGCGCCATCGCAATCATGATGCGCTGGACCTGGCCGCCGGAGAATTCGTGCGGATAGGCCTCGAGCCGCCGGCCTGCATCGGGTATGCCGACGAGATCGAGCAGCCGCCGCGCCTCCGCCTTCACGGCGTTGCCTTGGAGATCGCGGTGCAGCGACAGCGCTTCGCAGAGCTGCCTGCGGATGGTCAGCACCGGATTGAGCGCGCTCGCCGGATCCTGGAAGATCATGGCGATGCGCCCGCCCCTGACCTGATCGAGCTCGGCGGCCGGCGCGCCGAGAATCTGGCGCCCGTCGAGCCGCACCGAGCCGGAGATCTGCGCATGGCGCGGCAATAGCCCCAGCGCGGCCAGCCACGTCACCGATTTGCCGGAGCCGGACTCGCCGACGAGGCCGATGGCCTCGCCCTTCTGCAAGGCAATGTCGACGCCGCGCAGGACCGGCACGCCATTGAAGGCGACGCGCAAGTCCTCGATGCTGACCAGCGGCTTCACCTTCAGACCTCGAAATTGCCGGCGCGGAAATCCATCGCGAAGGCGGGCGCTGCCTTCCACTTGATCGATTTCGGCTTGGCCGTGAAGGTCGCGTTCTGGTGCAGCACCGTGTAAGCGGGATCTTCGCGCTCGGCGATCTCGAGCATGCGGCGGAACGCCTTCTTGCGCGCGGCCCGGTCGGTCGAGGTCTCCAGGAATTCGGAGAGCGTGTTCAGCTCGGCATTGGTCCATTCGCCGATCTGCTGCTGCTGGCCGTTGGGGCCGTGCTGGGCGACCAGCGACGACACCGGATCGTTGAAGGCGGCCGAGTTCGACCAGTCGCGCACGGCGCGTGCCGGCCCGCGCTCCATGATCTGCGACCAGTTCTCCTTGGTCTCGATCTGCACGTTGAGGCCGACCGACTTCCACATCTCGACCAGGATCTGCGCGGTCGCGACCTGGTTGGTGTAGTAGTTGTTGAGCAGGCGGTACGGGATCGGGTCGCCCTTGTAATTGGCCTGCTTCAGCAGATCCTGCGCAAGCTTGGGATCGTAGGCCGGTACGTTCCAGTCGGCGTTGAACATGTCGCCGTAGAATTCCCATTGCAGCCCCTTCGGCACGCGGGTGCGGCCGGCCCACAGGCTGTCGACGATCGCCTGGCGATCGATCGCGTGGGTGAAGGCGCGCCGCACGAGCGGATTGGCGAGCACGGCGTGGTTCTTGTCGAACACGGTAAGGCGGTGATTCTGAATCGTGCCGCCCTGCACTTCGAACGCGGAATTCTTCTCGATGCCGGCAATCTGGTCCGGCGGGATGTCGCAGGCGAACTGGTATTCGCCCGACAGCAGTCCGTTGATGCGGCTCGCGACCTCAGGCACTTCGAGGAAGCGGATGCGCTTCAGCGGCGGCCGGCCGCCCCAATATTCGTCGTGGGCTTCCAGCGTCAGCGAGACGTCGGGCTTGAGCTCGACGACCTTGTAGGGGCCGGTCGTCACCGGCTTGCGGGCCCAGTCGAGATAGCTCGCCGCCTCTTCCCAGGCGCGGCGGTTCATGATGTCGGAGCCGTAGCGCGAGAGCCGGCCCTCGATCGTGACATCGGGCGTCGCGTTGTAGAAGCGCACCGTGTACTTGTCGACGGCATCTACGCGCACCAGGTCCGGCCAGATGCGGCGGGCGACCGCGGGGACATCAGGCGGCAGCTCCTTGCCCGGGCGCGGCGTCGGGATCTTCTCGAACGCCTTGATGGTGGAGCGGTTCTTGGCCTCGGTCTCGCCGAACATGCGCTCGCGGCTGAAGGTGAAGACGACGTCTTCCGCCGTGAGCTCGTCGCCGTTGTGGAACTTGACGCCCTGGCGCAGCTTCACCTCGACGGTCTGGTCGTCGATGCGGCGCCATTCGGTGGCAAGGCCCGGTACAGCTTCGAGCTTGCCGCGCCAGTTCTTGGAGATCAGACCTTCCCAGATCGACGAGAAGAACACGCGCTCGCCGACATTGGACTGCTCACGCAGCACGTCGAGCACGTTCGCATTCGTGACCTTCTGGACCGCGACGGTCACGGAGGGACGGTTGTCGGCTTGCGCGATGGCAAAGCGCGGCAGCAGCAAGGTGCTTGCGGCAGCGCCGCCGGATTTCAGGATGGTGCGACGGGTGAGCTTGCTCATGAGGATAACCCCTGCCCTTTGTGATGTCGGTTATTCGGCGAGACCGAGCGCGGCGAGATGCGCCGCGCCCTTGCGGACATCGTCGTGATTGCGGAGTTCGAGGATCAGCCGTGGATTCGACGTCAGCCGGCCGAGCGCGCGGAATACGGCGACCCAGGGAATATTGCCCTCGCCCGGCGCCCAGTGCCGGTCGGCAAAGCCGTCGGTGTCCTGCAGGTGCACATGCGTCAGCATCTCGCCGGCGGTCTCGACGTAATAGTCGACCGGCGGCGCGCCGGTGGAGATGTGCGCGTAATTGGCGTGCCCGGTGTCGAGCGAGACGCGGACCTTGCTGCTTTCCAACGCCTTGGCGAGGCGCACGCGGTCGCGTGGATCCTTGTCCTCGATGTTCTCGATGACGATCTCGCATCCGATCGTCTCGGCACGCGCAATCACCTCGGCGAGCGTCGCCTTGACGCGCTCGACGATATTGGCGCGGTTGTCGGGATAGAGATCGAGATTGTTGTGGTCCCAGGTCGTGAACGGCGAGTGGATCACCATCTGCGTCGCGCCGAGGAACTCGGCGGCCTCGAGGCCCTGCAGCAGGCGCTTGGTCACGGCCTGGCGGATCATCGGATCGTGGCTGTCGATCTTGAAGCCCCAGAACGGGCCGTGGATGCCGAGCCGGCCGGTGTGCCCGGTGAGCATCTGCTTGATCTCGCCGGCGGTTGCGCGCCAGTCGCTATCGAGCAGATCGGCGCGGAAGAAGTCCTGGATTTCCAGATCGCGCTGCTTTTCGAGAAGCCAGTCACGATGCGCGGGGATCGATTTGATGGACAATGCGGCGCCCAGCACCGGTTTCGACATGGCATGCTCCTTCGTCGTCAGCGATGACGGGAAGCAGCGCTAGACCAGTTCAATGACAAGCCGGTGAAATCCATCTATCGCAGCGCGGACGAGATGTGGACATCCTGCCCGCGCGTGCTGCGCTTCAAGCAGCAGCGACCGCGACGAGCGATGCAGAACGGGCACAGGGCAAGCGCTATCGTGTCCGTAGTGATCCGGAATGGAATCCTAGCCGGCCTTCGCGTACATCGCGGGACATCGATCGGCGGCCACTTCCACGGGCATCACCCTCTGATCGCGCTACATGGGGTTGGGGGACCACATGGGG
>NZ_JARFML010000086.1 GCF_029167105.1 Bradyrhizobium yuanmingense
AGTCGGCCGTGAACAAGGCTCTAAGCGATTGAGCGGGAGTCTGTTTTCGGGTTTTGGAGGCATTTGAGATTGCAGGGATTTGGGGCTTGAGGCTTCCAAACCCTGCAAATTGGTTTTTGGATTTCCTTTTGCTGCGGGCCATGATTCTGTGTGCATCGGAGAAGACGATGCGACCGAAGAAGCACAAGACCACGGGATCGAATGACCTGTTCCGGGCACGGCTGGATCAGATCATCAACATGAAGCACGAGCTGGTTCTGCTCGCCGGCAAGGTCGATTGGGACTGGATCGACGGCGAGATCGCTCCGCTCTACAGCGAGAACGGCCGGCCGGGCATCGAGACCCGCTTCATGATCGGGCTTTTGCTGCTCAAGCAGATTTACGGGCTGTCTGATGAGGGCGTGTGCGAACGCTGGGTCCACGATCCGTACTTCCAGTTCTTCACCGGCGAAGAGTTCTTCCAGCACACCTTCCCGCACGAGCGCTCGGACCTGAGCCACTGGCGCAAGCGGCTTGGCGATAAGCTGGAGCTGCTGCTGGCCGAGAGCCTGCGGGTGGCGCACGCGGCCGGCGCATTGCGCGGTCAGGACCTCAAGCGCGTCACGGTCGACACGACGGTGCAGCCGAAGGCCATCACCTTTCCGACTGATGCCAAGCTCTTGCATGCAGCCATCAGAGGTCTCAACCGCCTGGCGAGACAGCACGGCGTCAGGCTGCGGCAATCCTATTCTCGCGTGGCCAAGGCGGCCGCGATGATGGCGGGTCGCTACGCTCATGCCAAACAATTCGGGCGGCATCAGCGGCAGTTGCGTGTCCTGCGCAGCCGGTTGGGACGGATCATCCGCGACATCCGTCGCAAGATCGAAGACGAGCCGGCACTGGAGGAGGTGTTCGCACTCCCCCTTGGCCGAGCCAGCCAGATCCGCTCGCAGCAGCAGCGCCAACGTGGCTGGAAGCTGTATTCTTTCCATGCCCCGGAGGTGGAGTGCATCGGCAAGGGCAAGGCCGCTGCCCCTTACGAGTTCGGCGTGAAGGCCTCTATCGTCACCAACAACCGCCGGGCTCCCGGTGGCTTGTTCGTGCTGCACGCCAGGTCGCTGCCCGACAACCCTTACGACGGCCACACATTGCGGGACATCATCGGCCGCACCGAGACACTCACTGGCTGTCCGATCGAGCGGGCCTATGTCGACAAGGGGTATCGCGGCCACGACGCTCAAAATCCCCGTCGCGTCTTCATCTCCGGTCAGAAGCGCGGCGTCTTCGGCGTCATCAAGCGCGAACTGCGCCGCCGCTCCGCCATCGAGCCCATCATCGGACACCTGAAGGCCGAAGGTCATCTCGGCCGCTGCTATCTCAAAGGCCGCGCCGGCGACGCCGCCAACGTCGTCCTCTCAGCCGTCGGCCACAATTTCCGCCGCATCCTCGCCTGGCTCAGAGATCTTTTGTGCCTGTTCCTGGTCCCGCTCTGGCGCACGTTCAATTGTCCAGAAAAGTCAATCCGGGCTTCTTAACGGTCGACCACCTAGTGTGGACTTAGCTGACCGCTGATCTGGGAAGCCCTTTCGAATCATTCAGCTCAGCAGGATGCTCTAACTAGCCGCCGGTTGCTGTTTGAATTTCTTGGCGCAGGGGATCGTCGACTGTTGCCGGCGCATCAGAGGCCTTTGATTAGCCCCGAGCTCAATCGGTTTGAAAGCGGCCGCTGGTTGTTGCACCGCTGCGCCTCCGATCCCCGCATCATCATTTATCAGGCTCAAGCGGGACGCGTGGCACAACGCGGAGCGCCGAAGGGACGGCACGATTAACATGAAGCGCTAGTGTTTTCAAAGTAAACGTTCCCATAGCCAAGCAGCCCTGTGCAAAGAATTCGATCTATCTGACAGACGCTTTCGTGGCTCCATGCCCAACGCGAATGACGCCCCTTTTGCCTTGCTTCCTTGATGCCGCGGGTCTTGTGCGATTTGCAGGTCTAAAAACGAGAGTTCGTTGTGTTTGCAGTATTTACTCAGCCTGCATCGATTATCGACGTTTTCGAGCGTGGAGCCCGGCTAGCATGCGTACCTCGCGCGGGCACACAAGTGACCGGCCCAGTTGGTTCAGGAATTCCCCACAGTCCACGTACCCATCTAGAGAGTCCCCATAACGTTGCGGTTAGCTCGATCCCTTTTCGAGGAGCCGAAGGAGCACACATGCGCGAATACCTGAAGTTCTACATCGACGGCCGTTGGGTAGAACCGGCCTTGCCCGAGCGGATTGACGTCATAAATCCCGCTACTGAGGCGGTTTGTGGCCATATCTCGGCCGGCACTGCCGCCGATGTCGACAGGGCTGTGGCTGCGGCCAAGAAGGCATTCGTTAACTACTCACAGACAAGCCGGGAAGAGCGCATCGAACTCTTGCAACGGATATTGGTCGAGTATCAGAAGCGCTTCGACGACCTCGCAAAGGCGATAACGGAGGAAATGGGCGCGCCGGTAACATTCGCACAACAGTCGCAGGTTCCGGCGGGATTGGTTGATATAAAGGCCAGCATCGAAATCTTGAAAACATTTAAGTTCGAAGAAGATCGTGGCACGACGCGGATCGCCAAGGAGCCGATTGGTGTCTGCGGCTTAATTACCCCTTGGAATTGGCCAATTTGTCAAACCGTCTTGAAGGTGGTGCCGGCGCTCGCCGCCGGCTGCACTATGGTGCTCAAGCCTTCCGAGGAGGCGCCGTTCAGCGCCTACATCTGGGCCGAAGTCATGGACGCGGCCGGTGTCCCGCCGGGCGTTTTCAATATGATCAATGGAGTGGGGCCTGTGGTTGGGGCCGCGATCGCAAGTCATCCCGGCATCGACATGGTCTCATTCACCGGCTCGACCCGCGCTGGAGTTGAGGTGGCCCGCAGCGCCGCCGCCACAGTTAAGCGCGTGACTCAGGAGCTGGGCGGTAAAAGCCCGAATATCATCCTGGAGGATGCCGACTTCGAACCCGCAGTTAGCGCAGGCGTGCGCTCGGTGATGAGCAACTCCGGCCAGTCCTGTAATGCACCTACCCGCATGCTGGTCCCGGTAAAAAAGATGGACCGAGCTATCGCAATAGCCAGGAAGGTGGCGGAAGCTACTACTGTCGGCGATCCGAACAGCGGCGCCACTATCGGGCCGGTGGTCAACAAGAACCAGTGGGAGAAGATCCAGCACCTGATCAGGGCCGGGATTGACGAGGGGGCGACGCTTGTCACCGGTGGCATCGGGCGTCCAGAGGGACTCGATAAAGGTTTCTTTGTAAAGCCCACCGTGTTCGCTAACGTGAAGAACGATATGACCATCTCTAAGGAAGAGATTTTTGGGCCAGTGGTGTCAATCCTTAGCTACGAGAACGTCGATGAGGCGGTCCAGATTGCCAACGACACTGAGTATGGTCTGGCAGCCTATATTTCTGGTTCTGACGTGAACGAAATCCGAGCCGTAGCCTCGAAGCTGCGCGCCGGCCAGGTCGCGATCAACTGCAGCGGCGGCGATTCGACCGCGCCATTTGGCGGATACAAACGGAGCGGCAACGGCCGCGAAGTAGGTGATTACGGGTTCCACGAGTACCTGGAGACCAAGGCCATTCTGGGCTACACGCCCAAGTAGGCGACTATCCGATCATTTCCCTGAATTCGATCAGGCGGTCAGCACGGATGCCGCCTGGGGAGGCTCATCACCGTTCTGCATTTGCGTGACGGAGAACCTTTGCGAGACGCCCGTGAATCGTCGCAAGCGTGATTTTGTTTTTTGTAGTCCAGAATAGGGGCCGGAGAGAATAATGAAGACACGTGCTGCCGTCGCTTTCGAAGCCAAGAAACCACTCGAGATCGTCGAGGTCGATCTGGAAGGGCCGAAGGCCGGCGAAGTCCTGGTCGAGATCAAAGCGACCGGCATCTGCCATACCGACGGCTACACGCTCGACGGTTTTGACAGCGAAGGAATCTTCCCCTCGATCCTCGGCCACGAGGGCGCCGGTATTATCCGCGAGATCGGCGCAGGCGTCACCTCGGTGAAGCCGGGCGATCACGTCATTCCGCTCTACACGCCGGAATGCCGGCAGTGCAAGCTGCCTGAGCCAGAAGACCAATCTCTGCACCGCGATCCGCGCGACGCAAGGCAAGGGCGTGATGCCCGACGGCACCAGCCGCTTTTCCTACAAGGGCAAGCCGATGTACCACTATATGGGTTGCTCGACCTTCTCCAACTTCACGGTCCTGCCGGAGATCGCAGTCGCCAAGATCCGCGAGGACGCCCCCTTCGACAAGACCTGCTACATCGGCTGCGGGGTCACCACCGGCGTCGGCGCCGTCGTCAACACCGCCAAGGTCACGCCTGGCTCCAACGTTGTGGTGTTTGGCCTCGGCGGGATCGGGCTAAACGTGATCCAGGGAGCCAAGATGGGCGGCGCCGACAAGATTATCGGCGTCGATATCAACGATTCCAAGGAGGATTGGGGCAAGAGGTTCGGCATGACGCACTTCGTCAATCCGAAGGAGGTCACCGGCGACATCGTCCAGCATCTCGTCGGTCTCACCGATGGCGGCGCCGACTACACCTTCGATTGCACCGGCAACACCACGGTGATGCGTCAGGTGCTGGAAGCCTGCATCGCGGCTGGGGCACCTCAATCATCATCGGCGTCGCCGAAGCCGGCAAGGAGATCGCCACCCGTCCGTTCCAGCTCGTCACCGGCCGCAACTGGCGCGGCACCGCCTTCGGCGGCGCGCGCGGGCGCACCGACGTGCCGAAGATCGTCGACTGGTACATGAACGGAAAGATCGAGATCGACCCGATGATTACTCACGTGCTTAAGCTCGAAGAGATCAACAAGGGCTTTGACCTCATGCACGAGGGCAAATCCATTCGTTCAGTCGTCGTGTACTAAATCAGAACCGTTACGACGAGGGTTCGCCCATAACTGGCGCTCATGCTCGTCGATAAGGGTTTCAAACAGGGCAGGGGCGGCTTTACCGGCAGCATGCTGGCTGCAAATGAGGGTCGCCGGTCATCGTCGGTATCGAGATTGGCGTGACGCACATTCACGCCTGCGGCTGCACCAGGTGCTGGAAAGATGGCGCGACGTTCTCCGTCGTCGCCATAATGCCGCGCCAGAACGTCACCGCGCTTGAGAACGGCGACAAGATGCAGATCGTCGATCCTTCGGCAGTCGTGCCAGCGCTATTACTGCAACCTCCTGGCGGCTACATGTGCGTCGCTTCAAGAAAGACCATGCGCTCTACGTCAGGACGTTATCTTGTCGGCCGTGAACAAGGCTCTAAGCGATTGAGCGGGAGTCTGTTTTCGGGTTTTGGAGGCATTTGAGATTGCAGGGATTTGGGGCTTGAGGCTTCCAAACCCTGCAAATTGGTTTTTGGATTTCCTTTTGCTGCGGGCCATGATTCTGTGTGCATCGGAGAAGACGATGCGACCGAAGAAGCACAAGACCACGGGATCGAATGACCTGTTCCGGGCACGGCTGGATCAGATCATCAACATGAAGCACGAGCTGGTTCTGCTCGCCGGCAAGGTCGATTGGGACTGGATCGACGGCGAGATCGCTCCGCTCTACAGCGAGAACGGCCGGCCGGGCATCGAGACCCGCTTCATGATCGGGCTTTTGCTGCTCAAGCAGATTTACGGGCTGTCTGATGAGGGCGTGTGCGAACGCTGGGTCCACGATCCGTACTTCCAGTTCTTCACCGGCGAAGAGTTCTTCCAGCACACCTTCCCGCACGAGCGCTCGGACCTGAGCCACTGGCGCAAGCGGCTTGGCGATAAGCTGGAGCTGCTGCTGGCCGAGAGCCTGCGGGTGGCGCACGCGGCCGGCGCATTGCGCGGTCAGGACCTCAAGCGCGTCACGGTCGACACGACGGTGCAGCCGAAGGCCATCACCTTTCCGACTGATGCCAAGCTCTTGCATGCAGCCATCAGAGGTCTCAACCGCCTGGCGAGACAGCACGGCGTCAGGCTGCGGCAATCCTATTCTCGCGTGGCCAAGGCGGCCGCGATGATGGCGGGTCGCTACGCTCATGCCAAACAATTCGGGCGGCATCAGCGGCAGTTGCGTGTCCTGCGCAGCCGGTTGGGACGGATCATCCGCGACATCCGTCGCAAGATCGAAGACGAGCCGGCACTGGAGGAGGTGTTCGCACTCCCCCTTGGCCGAGCCAGCCAGATCCGCTCGCAGCAGCAGCGCCAACGTGGCTGGAAGCTGTATTCTTTCCATGCCCCGGAGGTGGAGTGCATCGGCAAGGGCAAGGCCGCTGCCCCTTACGAGTTCGGCGTGAAGGCCTCTATCGTCACCAACAACCGCCGGGCTCCCGGTGGCTTGTTCGTGCTGCACGCCAGGTCGCTGCCCGACAACCCTTACGACGGCCACACATTGCGGGACATCATCGGCCGCACCGAGACACTCACTGGCTGTCCGATCGAGCGGGCCTATGTCGACAAGGGGTATCGCGGCCACGACGCTCAAAATCCCCGTCGCGTCTTCATCTCCGGTCAGAAGCGCGGCGTCTTCGGCGTCATCAAGCGCGAACTGCGCCGCCGCTCCGCCATCGAGCCCATCATCGGACACCTGAAGGCCGAAGGTCATCTCGGCCGCTGCTATCTCAAAGGCCGCGCCGGCGACGCCGCCAACGTCGTCCTCTCAGCCGTCGGCCACAATTTCCGCCGCATCCTCGCCTGGCTCAGAGATCTTTTGTGCCTGTTCCTGGTCCCGCTCTGGCGCACGTTCAATTGTCCAGAAAAGTCAATCCGGGCTTCTTAACGGTCGACTA
>NZ_JARFML010000087.1 GCF_029167105.1 Bradyrhizobium yuanmingense
GGCTCAACCTGATCGAGGGCTTCTTCTCCAAATTTGCTCGCTCAGTGTTGCGCCACATCCGGGTGACATCAAAACACGAGCTGAAGCAACGCATCATGGCCGGCATCGACGACGTGAACCGCCATCCGGTCATCCACACCTGGTCCTATAAACTCGCCGAGGCCGCCTGATATGATTCGAACCAAGGAAACGCTCGACTAGGTTGGATCCGTCTTGGGCCAATGATCGGACACGCGCAATCTCGATTCAATCACCACCAGCCAAGCTTTCGGTAAGCAGGGTCAGCTTAGCTTTCGCGCTGCCGCACGTATCGCCTCCGCGGCGCTATCAAACAGTCCGGCTATCGCGCACGATATCATCAGGTTCTGGTTGAGACCGAAATCCTCGACTTCGAGCTCTTGTTCGTCCCTCAACCGCCGATCGGGGCCTCTCTTCGCCGATATTCGCCGAGCGAGAGGGCGAATGTCGCGGCTGTATGCGAAGATTGGGAGAGCTATAGCGTTAGCGAAGCCGATCTCGAAGGCAGTCCCATCATCAACATGCGGCCCCCTAAACGGAGAAACGTCGGCAACGACAACGTCGCATCCTCGAAGGCAGCTAACGTTGTGCTCAAATATTCTCTGGGCCCCGACATCGGACTCCAATTCATCCAAAGGAAACACGCCGATCAGACCGTGTTCGGCACAAACCTTCTTGAGCACATTTCCTTCGTTGAGTGCATTGGGCAGGAAGACCGTAGGTCCTGCGAGGTACACTCTCTTTGCGGTATGCATCTCTCGGCTCCGTTATTTGAGCTTCAGTTCCGAAATTAGGCTGGCATCACGAACGGCATCTAACGATACCGTTATAGGCGAACCGACAATCCTCCAACGCGACGCATCAGAGTTTTGTCTGGCATCCAGCGTCGCTTCAAACAGCGGATCGCCGTGGAGGCTAATTACGACGCCATGATCGCCCGGCGGACAGTGCACCATCTGCGCAGTGCCTGTTGCATCCTTCCAGAGTCCGACTGCCCAACTGGGTTCTCGCGATCCCTTCTCTTCTTGCGACATTCTTTCGAGCGCAGCGTTTGACCTCGATATCAACCCCCGAGAAGTAAATGTTAGAACCGAGCTGCCAGGATCGTCTGAAAGCGCCGTCGCATAACGCGCGGACCACCGAATAGGGATTTGCGGTCCATCCATGAGGAGCACGAATACCAAATTCGGTCCAATAGCCCGCAACACTTCATGGCATGGATCGCTACGGGCGAGGTCTTCGCAGATCATCGTAGTGAATACCGACGCACTCCGAATTACCTTGACGTGAATCTCACGCTGCTGAAGCACAATTTTCTCCCACCACAGATATCGTGGATCGAGAGCTTTAGTGAGGTCGTAGCTAATGAGTTGATGCGAGTCCAACCGCCACCGATGGTGTTTGGCGCGACTGGTGGTCGCTGCCATCCTGGTGGATTGATCGTTTTTGGTCTCATCAAAAAAATGAGACGAAAGTGCGAAATTTCCCTTTTCTCCCGCGCAGTTGTCGCTCGAGCCTGCAACAAAAAATTCTACATCAGGATGCTTGTCCCGAAGATTGTCTGCGACTGCCTTATACGATTTCCAATCTAGAGCATATTCTGGGAAAACAACTCCGTTGATACTCCCCGATTTCGCTCTGGCTTGGTCTAGGAGCAGATCGACCATTCTTACGACAGACTGTGGATTTCTCGGCAGCCAGTGCTGATCGAGCGTAAACCAACCCCACGGCTTGGCTCGACCGGATCTTCCGACCTCGTCTTCGCTGATCACCTTCTCACCTTGAAACCATTCGGCATCAAGCTCGAATGGATACGGTATTAAGAGCAAGCGAAGATCGGTCCGAGATTCTGGCAACATATATTGAGGTGGCCGCTGCCAATGCGCACGCATCTCGCCTCGCGGCGGAAGAAGCGCGAGATTGTGAGCCAACGTGCGGGGCGTGCAGCCCACCTCGGGCGTGTGAGATTTCGGCTGGACGCAGACGACGTCGCGATCCGCCATTAGGCAAATGCTTGCAATCTGCCTGTCAACGCGACGGTGGCGATCTGACGGAGTGATGCCGTCCGACGAATTGCGCAAACAATAGTCCACAGTGAGGGCAACCCAACTCCCGTGCCAATCGCTCTGTTTGTCGTCCACATGGATGTAACCAACGTTCTCGCAAGCCTCGTCGGCTATGGCCATAAGCGCCCAACAAACCTTCCACCAGCTCGGGGCCGGCTTTCCTGCCTCGGGCTCCTTGAAGACTGGCTCGTTCCTAGATTTCCATAACTCTTTCCAAAGAGGCTGTATTTCGCTTGGCAGTTCGGGGTATTGCTTCGCCCAACTTTTTCCAATTCGCTGCCAGTTCTGGAGATCGGCGTCTTCAATGCAGACGCACGCTTCGCTCCATGCGTCACGAGCGCCTCGCGGCACAAAATAGTGATAGGCGCCCCCGACTTGGAGCAACAGGGCGGCAACCGCAAAGAGATCCGGGGGGAAACTCGCCGCGTCCTGCAGCCTCTTGTTCTGCTGATCAGGGCCGTCGGGAAAAACCCAGGAAATGACCGCCCCGACGCTCAGAAACCTCGGGCCAGCTGAAGGAGAAAATGGAGGCATTTTCAATAAGATGGTTAATTGGGAACAGGAAGGCAGTTCCGCATTTATCTATCATGACAAGTTTGTAAGCAAGGGTTGTGCAGCGCAGCGTTTCAACTTAAATAAGCACCAGAGGAGCGGCGCCAGTGCGACGCCCCGACGCGGGCGAGAAGATCATCTGCCTCGACTCAGAAGCGCGCATGTGTTTTGCTTGAACCACGAACGCTCTGGCGTAGACGGACGATTAACTGGATGACGCGAAGCTGATACCGTCATCTGATTCGTTCTTGCAAAAGGTGAACCGTGACTATCCTGGTTGATGAAGCGTACGAAGAAGCAAATCGCCGTTCCGCAAATTGGGCGGGCGAGATGGTTCGTCGTCGTTTTGCCGAGGTTTACGGCGCTCGCGGCGAGCAGGTCCTGACTGAAATTCAGTCGCGGATGGAATCCAACATCCGCAGCGATGGACGTTCGGACCCAAAGGCGACGGACAAACTATCGCAGAAGTGATTCTGGAGTCTGCGATCGAAGAGAAAAGCCCCGGCACTCCAACCGGGGCTTTTGCGTTGATGCACCCAGATGATTGCACCCATCGCTTCAACGCTGACAGCGGGTGCCTTGACACCGTGCCCGCGATTAAAGAACGGACGTCTATTTCAGAGTCCCGATTAATGCCGTTGAGATCGCCCGACCCAGAACTTGGCGGTTCTCGCGGACATCCATCATAGTCACGTGGTCGCCTGGAATCGGCACGGCATGAATGGCCTTTGCACTTAGAATTCGGTCCCAACCCCGCAAAGGCGAAGTTGCTTCTGGACCTAGCGACGTTCTTCGAGAACGTGTCCGACTGCTAAGAGGCCGGTTCGCATAGAACTGGTGTATCTCAACTGAGAGGTACGGAACTTGATATAAGCGCAGCGCCTGTTGGAACTGCGTGGCCCTTTCATACGTCAGAATATCATTGCGTAGATCACGCTCCGGCGTGATCGCCCCCATCTTTTGAGCCTTTTCAAGCAGTCCGGAAATTGTGCTTTGTCCAGCGAAGCGGTTGAGGATTTCGAACTTCTCGTCATTCAATTCGAGAGACTCCAACGCTAGTTCTTGTATCATTTGGGTGGGTGATGTTCTTGATGGACTTGCAAATAACACAACGTCAATCAGGCCGATGAAGGAAACAGCTTCGTTGAGGTTTAGTAAGTGCTGCGCGATTGCATAAGCCAAGATTCCTCCTGATGAGTATCCAGACAACCGATATGGACCTCGTGGCTGGATCTCGCGAATCGCCAAGCTCGCTTGCGAGGCGATCTTTTCAAGAGTTGAAAATTGAAATGCACTGAATTGCGGCCATGGCAAAGCGTAGACAGGACAGTCGACGTCCATTTCTTGCGTCAAACTGGGGACATAGGAGCAATCGCCCAAACCTGTGGGAACAAAGAACAGCGGCGGCTGCAATCCGATTTCTCGAGCACAAATCGCTCTCAAACAGCTGGGCTGTGGCGCCAAATGAACTTTCGATGCAACGTCCTTCAGAAGGGGGGCTTGGAAGAGGTCGGAGGCGCTGAACTTGAGCCCGAGATCGACTGCGCGACTGAGCAGTTGCACCACTAGGAGCGAGTGGCCGCCCAGTTCGAAGAAGTGGTCGTTGCGTCCGACCCGCTCCAGCCCGAGAAGCTCGGCCCAGATCCGTGCCAACGCCGTCTCGACTGCGCCCTGCGGCGCCTCATAGGCCGCCCGTGCATAGGCACCGTCAGCCGGCGGCGGCAGTGCCTTGCGATCGAGCTTGCCGTTCACCGTCAGCGGCAGCCCCGATAGCCGCACGAACGCCGACGGCACCATGTAGTCCGGCAGCCGGCTACTCAAGTGCGCGCGCAAGGTGTTGGCAAGGTCAGGGCCATCCACCTCGTCCGATTGAGCTTCGGGCGCACATACCACATAGCCGACGAGGTGCTTGTCGCCGCGGCGATCCTGTTGCGCCACCACCACCGCCTCGCGCACCAAGGCGTGTTCGCAAAGCCGCGCCGCGATCTCGCCCGGCTCGATGCGGAAGCCGCGGATCTTCACTTGGTCGTCATTGCGGCCCAGGAACTCCAGATTGCCGTCCGGCAGATAACGCCCGAGGTCGCCGGTCCGGTACAGCCGATCGCCGTCCACAAAGGGACTGGCGATGAAGCGCTCGGCCGTCAGCTCGGGGCGGTTCAGATAGCCTCGCGCCACTCCCGCCCCGCCAATGTAAAGCTCGCCCACCGCCCCGAACGGCACGGGCGCGCCATGCCCATCCAGCAGGTACACCCGCGTGTTCGCAATCGGACGGCCGATCGGGACCACTGCCCCATTAAAATCAGCCGGACAATTCCAGACTGTTGCGCAGACTGTTGTTTCGGTCGGGCCATAAGCGTTGACAATTGATGCCGGGGCAAGACTTTGGATCAGTTCAGCCTTCGGCAGCTCTCCAGCAAGAATGAGAACTTGTGAAGTCAAACATTCCAGATTCTTGCTTGCCTGAAGCATCGCTGGGGGTAGCGTCGCATGGGTGATGTCTTCGCTCCGGAGATAATCCGAGAGCTTGTCACTCGCTTGACGGATCTCGTCCGCAGGCAAGTGCAATGCGGCTCCAGAGCCAAACGCCATAGCAAGCTCCCAAGCGCTTGCATCAAACCCAACGGAGGCGAACTGCACCACGCGCCTGTTGGAAGAAGCGCCAAAAAGTCCGACCTGAGCCAACATCAGATTGACCAACCCCCGATGCTCGACCATCACGCCCTTTGGGTTTCCGGTTGAGCCTGAGGTGTAGATCACATAGGCGAGATGGCGCGATGTGAGGCCAAGCGTGCGCGGGTCGGGGTCCGAAGCCGGCCGTTCGGCCCAGGCCGGCGTGGCCGTCTTCAGATCGACCACTGTCACATCGATCAGCACCTCGGGGCCGAGTGCGGCGCGGCCGGCGGCATCGCAAAGCAGCAGCCGCGGCGCGGCATCGCCCAGCACCTGGCGCAGCCGCTGAGATGGGTAGGCCGGATCCAGCGGCAGATAGGCGCCCCCCGCCTTGAGGATCGCCAAGAGTCCCACCACCATCGTCGGGCTGCGCTCCAGGCAGATCGCCACGGGCTGATCGGGCCTTACTCCGAGTGCGATCAGATGATGCGCCAGCCGGTTGGCCCGCGCGTTGAGCTCGCCATAGCTGACGCGCTGGTCCTCGTGGACCACCGCCACCGCCTCCGGCGCCTTTTGCACCTGCGCCTCGAACAGCTCATGGATGCACCGCTCCGACGGATAGGCCGCCGCGGTCCGGTTCAACTCCTCCAGCAGGTAGCTGCGTTCGTCAGCCGGCAGGATGTCGAGCTCGCGCACCGGCGTGTTGGGGGCATGCTCCAGCGCCTGCGCCAGTTGCTCGAGCGCCCGCTGCATATAGCTGCAGAGGCGAT
>NZ_JARFML010000088.1 GCF_029167105.1 Bradyrhizobium yuanmingense
GCGCACCCAGGATTCTTGCCCAGTCTCAATCGCGTTGCCCACATGCCCACAGCAACCGCAGAAGAAGAAAAAAGGTTGAAGTCGCGATTCCAGATTGACCGCGCGGCTTGACCGATGCCAGAGAACCTAGGAAGCCAGAACGCTCGCCCCGGGCGAGATCAAATCGGAAAGGTGGGCGACATCGTCTCGGAATCGCCGGGGATATCGGTACACCCGGGCGACTTCGTCGGAATCCGCAGTGGAGATCGCGCAAGGCATTCTGGACGCGGCGCAGGAAAGAGCCGAGAAGGTCATCCAGGGTCGATCGCGCAGCGATCCGGATCGAGGCTCCCATCGCAATCGCGGCTGTCTGCCTGCCCATTTGCCGCGAGTGGAACGGATCATTGAGCCTGCGAGCACGCTCTGTCCGTGCGGTTGCGGCGCCATGACGAAGATCGGCGAGGACGTCAGCAAGCGACTCGACGTTGCGCAATGGCGCGTGCTGGTCACACGGCGCCCGAAATACATCTGTCGCCGCTGCTCGGGCCCTGTCGCACAGGCGCACGCACCAGAACACGTCGTGCCCGGCGGGCTGCCGACCGAAGCGGCTATCGCTCATGTGATCGTCTCCAAGTATGGCGACCACACGCCGTTTTATCGTCAGGCCGAGATCTATGCGCGTCAAGGCATTCGGCTTGATCGGGCGACTCTGGGCAACTGGTCCGGCCGCGCCTGCTTCCATCTTCAGCCTATCGCGGACCAGATGCGCCGCCACCTGGCCATGGCGGATCGCCTGTTCATGGACGAGACCACGGCACCGGTGCTTGATCCGGGGCGAGGTCAAACGAAGAAAGGCTACTTCTGGGCGATCGCGTCAGACGACCGTGGCCACAGCGGTCCAAGTCCACCGATCGTGTTGTTCCGATATGCCCCCGGTCGCAGCGGCGCGTTCGCGGAGCAGTTCCTGGACGGCTTTGGCGGAAGCTTCCTGCAATGCGATGCCTATGACGGATATGACCGGATGACCGAAGTCGTTCGACCGCAAGGGCCTTGGACGCTCGTGCATTGCTGGAGCCATTTGCGCCGGCGCTTTGTGAAATTAGCCCGCAACAGCAAGTCGCCGATCGCCGAGGCCGCCATTCGGCACATCGCCCAGCTTTACGCCATCGAAGCCATGGTGCGCAGCGCATTGCCGGACATCCGGCTGGCCGCGCGCAAGGAGCACTCGCTGCCCATGGTCGGCGCGTTGAAATCCTGGTTCGAGAAACAGCTGTCGATGATCTCCAGCGGTTCGACGCTCGCCGAGGATATCCGCTATGCGCTCAATCATTGGCAGGGGCTGACCCGCTTCCTCGAAGACGGGCGTCTCGAGCTCGACACCAACCCGGTCGAGAACGCCATCCGGCCGATCTGCTTGACCAGGAAAAACGCGCTCTTCGCCGGACATGAAATCGGGGCGGAAAACTGGGCTTTGCTCGCCTCGATCGTCGCCACCTGCAAACTCAACGACGTAAACCCTGCTGCCTACATCGCCGAAACACTCGAGGCGATCATCGACGGCCATCCCCACAGCAGGATCGAAGACCTCATGCTGTGGCGATTCCGCAAAGCGTCAAGCCCGCATCAATAGGGTGACGGCTAAGCGCTTACGCCTCAACGAAGTCAGCAGCTCGCAATAATTTCGCGTCCTCGTCGCGAGGCCGACCAACTGCAATCCGCCCGCGATGCCGCGGCCCGTAGGCAGCGTCAGGCAAGGCAGTTGCAGCATCCACCAGACACCGTTGAATCCCGCATCGCCCGTGATCGCAATCGGTGAACAGGCTCGCGCATCCCGCCCGCGCTTCATTCGCCCGCGCAATCCGACCTCATAAGACGTGGGCGTCGCGGACCGTCCGCATTCCTCGAATGCCTACCGCGTTTCCGGCTGGACTTCGTCGCGCCGATATAGGCGTTTCCAGGCGAACGCCTGGACCATGTCCCAGCCGTAAACTAGCCCAGGATTTCAGGCCACGAGGCCATGGACGCGGGCGAAGGAACATCGTGGATTCGCTTTCCGCCCTAGCTAATGCGTTCGCACTGTCTCTGCAAGTCCTGTGTCGCGGGATCGGGCGACCCCGAGGGCGAAGTGTGAAGCAAGCCGATGTGCGGGGTCTGCGGCCACGTCTCGGCCGCAATGCGACCACCCGTGACGACCGAAGCCAGCACCGATGTCAGCTACGCCGCGGGCGAGCACGCCCAGTGTGTCGAGCCCACCGGCCAAGGTCTTGATGCCTGTCACGTCGGCCTTGCCGTAGGTCGGCTTGTAGCCCACTGTCCCGAAGGAAGCAGGCCGGATTGTGGATCCCCAGGTTTGCGTTCCAAGCGCCCAGGGCACCATTCCGCAACGGCGGCTGCGGAGCCGCTGGGCGATCCCTCGGGCGTATGGGTCGGGTTGTGCGGATTCCGGGTCTTTTCCGAAGGTGCCGGCCCGAATTCCGTCGTGACCGTCTTGCCAAGAATGATTGCGCCAGCTGTCCGGCCAAGTGCGACACATGCCGCGCTCGAGGCAGTACCGAGCCAAGGTCTCGCTGGCTCTCCTGTCTCCATAGGGTGGTGCGAAGACCAACATCCTCTGAGAGGACACCTCAGTTCAGCAGTCTTGCCCCACTCCCGCGTAGTGGGTTCGTTCAATGCTGGCCGACATCGAGTGGAATCCGCAAGCCGAGCTCCTTTCCGCAGCGTATTTTCATTTCGTCTTCCTTGCCAATGTCTCCGGAGAGATCCCTTTAAAGAACAAGTTCGTGGTGGTTGTTCCGCTGCGGTGCCGAGACGCTCGCCGGCCATCGCGCTAACGCGCAGCGCCTCGGCGCCCGGCAAAGCGTTCACTGCCGTCCTCTATACCCTGAGCGGCACTATCCTATGTCCACTGTGTCGTGCCGGGTGGTGGACCTTCGGCCGAGCCCGGCACCTTGCTGCCGGTGCGCGTCCTCTCCCGGCTAGTTCGGCCGGTTTCTGCAAGAACCGCCAGCGGATGGGGAGCGTGGTTGCCATCCCCTTTGCGCACTCGTCTTTATCTGATTTGGTAGCTGAGCTAACGTGTAGCCGATGGTTTAATTCATCCCCAAAAGTCCACACGATCTCGGACCTTGCGCTGCGCCCCGAGTTTGATCGCACAGAAGTGTCGCATTCTCGAGTCCAGGCGAAGAATTGCGTCGTTACAGAACACCACATCGCGGAAATTCGACTGCGGAATCCCGTAGTGTCCCCACGGAACGGTCCGGGCTGACAAACAGTCTGGGACTCGGGAGGCACGCGTTAATCATTTTCGGAGGTGCGGTATGAAGAAAGAAAGGCAGTCATTCAGCGGGAAAATCGAGGAGGTCATCTACGCTCGCCTTGAGCACGGCGAAGACCTGCTTCGAGCCCTTTGGGACATCTGCGAGAAACACGATGTCAAAACCGGTGTCCTTCTGGACGCGACCGGCACGTTGGATACGGTTCGGCTGCAGCGGGCACCCCACCAGCCGCGAAAAGGAACGGACGGGATCGACATGGTTCAGATGCCTGGGTACCTGGAGGTGAGCGCTCATGGCCTCATTGGGATGGGCTGGGTTCCGGGCCCGTCGGTGCAACTGCCGCCAGCGTTTATGACTGAGATCGACACGGGCTTCGGTGCGGCAGGCTTCGTGGGACACAAGACCCCCTATTGCCACGTTCATATTACGGTGACGAACTCTTCGGAGACAGTCTGTGGCCACCTCATGGAGGGGTCAACGGTTTGCCGCAACAGTTATGACGGGAAAGCTGAAGTGCCGACTCACTTTTCAGTGGTCATCGCAAAAGTCTCCGGGGTCATTTTGAGAGCAAACATGGACATGCGCGGCATGTATCACGACATCATCCCGGCGTAGGCGTGCACAGTGCAGTCGGGCGTCAAAGCGAAGGTCCGACCGGTGGACGGTCTTCACCGTTCGGCAAAAGTGCCAGCCGGTCGACGTGGCCCACCACGGATTCTGGATTATCGATCATTCGGAAGGCCGCGCCATGCCAAAGGGACAGGGCAAGGCGTTGGCCGAACGCCGGAGGGGTCAGCAGGATATCTCTTCACTGATAATGGGCCGAGGATGTCGGGATAGATTACAGCAGCGTAGGGCTAGGCTGCGGTGGCCGTTGTGGGTCGCGTTTTCGCTCGAAGGCGGTGCGCCTGCGATAACTCTCCACGTTCACCTCAACATGTTGGCGTGGTGAACGAGAGGATCGACTCCTGCGGCGCTCGTTTCTGGGTCGCGCGTCCTCCGCCAAACATAGGCGCGAAGGAAGACCTGTTCCATTTGCCGAAGGCTGAGTTCCTCGAAGAGCCCGATGGTAAATCAATAGAAGCTCTCTCCATATCACTATGGGCAACTACGTCACCCACATAAAGCCAAGACAAAGCTTGGCAGGTTCGACTGCCGCATTATCATGTTCTCTTTACGCCGACGTTCGCGTCATGAATCAATCAATTCGAGGTCGGCATCTGCACCTACATCGACCGGCACAACAATCCGAAGCCTTCCTAGCGGACCAAATCCGCAAAGCAGATTTTGCCCTCCGCCAACCGCTTCTGCCACAAAGTTCAACAGACATTATGGGACGAAGTTTCGCTCACGTCACTAGATCCAACCCCTATTGATCTCTTCGGTCGCGACGCGGCTTCCGACATTGCGCAGCATTGGACTGAGGCAAGCATAGCCGAACAGCCCAGCGAGCACAATGAACTCGAAAAGAAACGGAGCCGGAGCGAAAACCTGACTGAGACACATCGCAAACGCGGCCAAAAGCACAATCATGACATTGACAGCCCCAATAGCTCCGGCTGCGCGGGACTGCTCCTTCATCGGAAGCGAAAGGGGCGCACCGACGATGAAGCGCGGTCGAGGAGAAGCCGAGGTTAGCAAGAGCGTAGCCCACGGTGGCCGTGGCATAGTCTGGCGAGAGGGCTATCAAGACGCTTGCGAGCGACGCCAGTCCCACACCCCATCGCAGCAGGACTTTAGGGTCATGCGAAACATTGGGATGAGACCCCAGAGCCCAAGTAAACGGCACCGGCGACCATCGCAATCTCGATATGAGTTTCGGCTGTACGCAGCAAGGCTTGGGCTGGGAGCTCAGGTAGCGCTTTGGTTGTTTTGTCGATGATCAGGAAACCCACGGTCTGTGCTAGCGCATTCTGGCAGGCCAAGAGCAGGAAGGCGTAAGCGGTGAATGGGTTAGGCTGGAGGGTTTACCTATTAACGACGATGAACGGCATTGCAGTGGCGATCAGGGCAAAGGCGTACAGCGGTCCTGCGAATTCAAGGACACCAATGATGAAGATTGTACCGGGCCAACCGCGGTCCAAAAAGGGTTAAGTTGCGCCGTCGAAGACCGACATCCAGTACGTGCGCTGGAGCGGCAACTGCGTCCGCGATACAGGTTTGACTCGGGGCTAAAGCCGCGCCGAAGAATCCAAAGATTGCACGACTGGCCCGGAATGATCCGAACACAATTATGGGATTTGCGAGACCCGGCAGGCCGGCCTTTACCACTCGGCCGCAGAGTGTCCTGGACACTACAAGAACGGCAAGGCCGAGGAGCTATGTTGGTGACGGAGGGAATGGGAAAGGCGGCATATCGTGGGGTGCTTGACGCCTCCACTTCTCCACCGAAGGAGCGATATGCCGTGTCCAAAGATAACATCATCAAGCTGATTCAGCCAGGAAACGTCGCCGATCAACTCACAGAAGTCTTGCGCAACGGGGCACGTGCCCTTCTGGCCCAGGCTGTCGAGGCCGAGGTTGAGGACTTTCTCGGCAAGCATGCCGATTTGAAGACCACGGATCGCCACCAGTGCGCAATCCGATGCAAGCCGGCCACTGATTCCGACGCAATCCGGCCACCGATTCCGACGGAAGTCGGCCACCCATTCCGATCGAAGCCGGCCCCCTGTTGAGACCGGCCTGACGCTCTCGAAGACG
>NZ_JARFML010000089.1 GCF_029167105.1 Bradyrhizobium yuanmingense
ACCGGAGCAGCGCGTCTTCGTCGGCGCCAAGCTTCTTCAACGGATGACGATCCAATCCGGGGACGATTCCAGCGACGAACCAGCTAGAGAGGCTCATCTCGATGACCGCGATCAGCGTACTGTTCTGTTCCAGGACCGTGGAAGACCGGCCAAGATCGTTTGCATTTTGCATGGGGGGCTCCATTGCTCATGACCAGCCTCAATACTCTCACGGCTTTGCTGGTCACCCCATAGTATCTTCCGCCGCATCCTCGCCTAGCTCAGGAAGCTCTTGCGCTTTATCCTGATCGTCCTTTGGCGCGCCTTCGCAAACCCAAGCGCCCTCAACCCCGCTTGTTAACGGACGACGCATTATCGCTGGTCTGCAAGGCCGTACGATAATCCAGCGCTGAATGGCTTCTACCGCGCAGCGCGTCGGACCTAGCTCCGCCGTCTGAAATGACGCAGCCAGAAAAAGTCAGCTCATGGTTTGGTCGGAGTTCGAGATCCTAATGGCACGCCTCCGCCGGCCAAGTTCACGCATCACAGGACGCGGGTTCGGGAGGAGCCGTGTATGGGAACCTGCGAGACAAACCCAAATGACTGAGCTACTCAACCACCGTCCTGGCATTCCGCGTTATAGGCGTTGTCGAGCTCCGATCCGACTTCAGAAAATCCTACACCCATTCCACTGTTAAGAGGTGCCGACGGGTACAACTTTTAGGCCCTTTCCGCTTCAAGATGCCCGTGCAATACGCGACTCTTGAAGAGCTGCTTGTAACATGGCTCGAGCCAGCAGCCATGCAGTCGGACGACACTTCAGGTCTAGACTAGAATCAAATTCGTGCGCAGCCAAGGCAACGACTTCGGCGCCTCGCGCTCCAGGCGCCGAACTAGGTTTCTGATCAATCGCTCGGCGCGATGTGCATCATCGATAGCCCAGGCCACGCGCAGCGCCTTGCGGATCGGCCCATGCAGATGCTTCGGCAGGCGTTCGACGATGTTGCGCGCCTTGTGGATCTGACAGCGTCGGATCGGCGTGTGCGACGAATGCTCTCGCGGATTGCCCTCGTCGGCGCTTTTGCTCCATCGGCGTCGCGGTGCTCTCGTTGCACCTTCCACGATGGCCAGCGGGTGCTTGCCTGCCTCGCTGTCGACCCCCCGCGGCGACCAGCGTCAGATTTTCCCGGATATGCAGCCCGTCGATCGAGTTGCGATAGATCGGGCGACATCCATTGGGCCATCCGCGTAGCCGACAACTCGGCGAACCGACGCGGCACGGCCGACTGGGGTCCGGCTTCGCCAAGCTCCGCCGGCACAATCGCGCTCAGGCAGACAGCCGGCGTGGCCGAACTTGCGGGTCGAGACATTCAGCAGAATCAGGTTCATCACCCACCTGCCAAGCCATTTCTCCGAGCGGGCAGCCTCCCAACTTGACAATGCAAGCTCGCCGCTGGCAGGCGCGGCCGCCGCACCCGGATCGTCCATAATGGAAGGCCAACCGGCTTGTCTTTCCCCAGCGGTGGCCACTGGGTTCCTTCAACCCCCCGTGGCACAGTCCACAGAGCCGCTCGACGCTCTCTTCCATCATCTCGCCCAGCGTGGCGATGCCCGCCGTCAGGCAGGAAACGGTCACAGCTTTCCTTGACCGTTTGCCAAGCCGCTTCCACCATCTCGGTCGCGGCCGGCTTCGGTGCCGTGATCTTCTTCATGGCGTTGCTTTCCTTGATGGATTTCGACACTCAGAGCCCACAGGCTACGAGGTGAGCAACGCCGATCCTCCTGATTCAACATCGGTCGGGACATTCTCCACTCTCGCCTAACGAGGTAACCAGGGATGTTCCGTGCAATGAGAATGCTATCAGAGGCGCGTTCAGTGCGTTCGCTCTCATGACGCTCGGCCGCAGGGCTCCACAGTAGAGCAGCACGTCCGTACCCCGGGGGCAGCGGCCACCGGGCGCCAACGACCAGAAGATCGGCGCCGGCAGTGATCTCCAGATTATTCCGAAGACTGATTTCGCCTCGATCGAGGGAACGCCGACTACTATCATAGGACTCCTTTGCGGTCGCTTGAAGCATCGAACTGGCTACTCCGCCCATACCCGAACCAGGCAGAAACGGCGGCTTCAACGCCAGCGCTTCTGCTCGCTGTCGTAGGCGCCGGCGAGCGGATCCCTGACATTCATTAGCTCCCGTTTAAGTACTTTACTGCTGGAGGTGGTTCTAGGAAGCGCCGGAGTGAAGGCGATGTACCGGGGCACTTTGAACATGGCAAGGCGCGCACGAGCATGCTCGAGAATGCGCTCCACAAGCAGATCAGCTGGGGTGACACCTTCCTTCAGCTCTACGTAGATCTTGACCTCCTCACCGCCCTTGTCATGGGGAACGGGCACAGCGGCCACATCCGCGATCTCGGGGATCTCGCAAACGACGGTCTCCACCTCGAGCGCAGAGATGTTCCCATGCTCCGCGTGCCGGATCATGTCCTTTTTACGTCCTACGAACCAGAAAAAGCCGAGTTCGTCGCGGCGCAACAAATCACCCGTCTTGAACCATTCACCCTCGAATGCGGCGCCATTTGCTTCCGGCCTATTCCAATAGCCCTTGAAGATCGCACGACCTTGCACCCACAGCTCGCCGACTTCGCCGACCGGCGTGAGGCTGCCATCCTCGTTCACCAATCGGAGCGCTCGAAAGGGCGAGCGAATCCCGACCATATCGGGGTCAATCATCTCTTCGATATCGGTTGTTTGTGTGCCGTATCCGATTTCCGTCATCCCATACCAACACGAGGTGGGCACTCCGAACCGCTCGCGGAATCGGCGCACCGTGTCAGGACTCCAGCGTCCGCCGCTTCGCACGACCTCCTTCAGGCACGTCAACGATTCGGCGTTGGCTTCGGGCTGATGTGTGAGCTTCTCGGGAAACTGACACCACTCGATGCGGTACCGCTTGATCCAAGCGATGAACTGCGTCGATTTGAGCCTCGTAGCCATGTACAACGTACCGCCCTCACGATATGACTTCAGAAGGTGTATTAGCGCAGTGACATAGAAGAAGGGCGCCACAAAGAGATATCGATGGTACGGCTGATTGGCGTGGTACGCTGACGCGTACGAGACCACACCCCAATAGTCGTGCGTCAACATGCAGCCCTTCGGAAAGCCCGTCGTGCCTGAGGTGTATTGGATGCTCAGCAGGTCGTCGGGGCCAATATCCTCGTCCACTTGTGCGTCGTCGAAGTCCTTAAGCAATTCATCGAGAGTAGTAGCTGCCCCAGTAGAAGGCTGTCCAACAAGAAGCACCCGCCCCTTGGCAAGGTCTTGCGGCCAAGGGTCCATCGCGGAGAACACTGGCCATACCGATTCGTCGGCGATCGCGAATTTCGCCTCAGTGTCACTCAGAACGTACTCGATCTCCCTGGGCGTGTAGTACATGTTGACCGGCACCAGCACCGCACCGAGTTTTGCGAACGCGAACCACAGGATCGGGAATTCGATGCGATCGGGCAGCATCACACCAATGCGATCGCCCTTGCGCACTCCGAATGCTCGCAGCGCATGTGCATATTTGTTGGACCAGCGGTCCATCTCGGAGTAGGTCGCGCGCTCGCCGCGCTCGAAAAGGTCGATAGCTATCTTTGAGCCGTGCGTTCGCGCCCGCATTGAAATCAGCTGTCCGACCGTGACGGTTTCATATGCGGCTTCCAGCGCCTCGATCCTGCACAAGGCGTTTCGCACTCGGTCGTGCAGTTGGCTTGGTGTCGCGTTTGTAGGGGCCATCTCATTAAACCTTGGCATTCAGAGGACAAAGAGACAAAGACAAGTCGGCCAACGGGTGCATACTTTCAATTGACAGCTCACCGAGGCCGCCGATTTCCCACAGACTTGGCCTGCCCGTCCAACGCGCGGGTGACGGAGGCACCACCGTTGATCAGACGGGCCGCCATCACCCACGAAGATCGAACGTGACCCGTAGCTTGTCAGTCGGATCGATGTCGAACGGCAGGTGCGACGATGCGGTGAACACCTTGTGATTGGATCAGAGTGGATCGCGTGATCAGACATTCTATTAAGGGCTTAGTGCCTTTTTGTGCAGCGGTGTTGGTCATGTACTTGAACGAAGCGTGAGACGGGCACGGATTAGGTCTGCTACCTATTGGCGCACCTTGTCCTATGGTATTGAGCTGCGTCATAGCCTCTACGTCGAGTTAGTAATTGATGGTACATGATTGGCTGGGATTGAGACACTACCTACTCTGGTGATGAATACCGTCTCCAGCTGAGGTTCACGGGACGAACGATCTAAGACCTGTGCTCTTCCTTTAGGCCGGCCAAGACCCTGGCCGTCGTGCTGCCGACATTGAAAAGGGCGCAGGCTAATCACCGGCGATCTCGTCGGCTTAATGGAGATCAGCCTCCCAGGCTCTTCGACCCAAAAATCTGGCCTGTCGATCTGCGCCTCTCCTGATGAGCGAGCATATCTGCTCGGTGTGTAACGCTGATTAGCGAGCGCACATCAAGACCAAAAAGCGCAGCATTAAAGGAGTCCGCGCCATCTGGCGATGTTCAAGGAAACGCCGGATGCCGCGATCGAAGAGCTGCGCCGGACCATGGCCAAAAAGGGCTGGTGTTTGGCGAAGACACGATCCGTCGCTTTTTGGTCCGGCAAGCCCTGCCCGCAAAAAAGACCTCACACGGCAGCGAGCAGGACCGGCCGGACCTCGTGAAATCGTGAAACGGCGGCAGCATTGGCTTGACTGCCAACTGCGCTTTATTCCCGAGCGCCTCGTGTGGGTCCATGAGATCTGGGGTTTGACCAACATAGCCCGCTACTACGGCGCTGTCGGCGTGGAGAGATTCCCCACGGCCATTGGAAGACCGCGACTTTTCTCGCCGGTATTAGCTGCGGCGGCATCATCGCTCCTTGGGGTCCTCGATGGGCCAATCAACCGCGACACCTTCGAAATCCGTGTTGAGAAGGTTCTCATTCCCGTCGTGACCAGGCTCCATTGTCGTCATGGACATGTGTGGACGCCCCCGTTGGTGCAAGAAGAACGTTTCGAAGAGCACGGAGCGTGGTCGGGCGTTGACTTATGTCCGGCTTTTTCTGCGGCTGTCACATGCCGCCGGCCCGTATGGAAGTTCGCCGAGCGGGTCCAATTCAAGCTCGCGTGTTCAAGGCGCGTATCCACCGATCCCGTCTCGTTGAACATTGCGCCATACTCTCCGGTTGACCTTCTCACTGAAGTGGCCCCCGGATTTGGGACCAGAAGCCTAGTTGGAATGTAGCCGTTCCGTTTGGTAAACGGAGCGGACGATGACGAAGAAGACGAGACGGAAGATCGACGCGGCGCTGAAGGCGAAGATCGCTTTGGAGGCGCTGCTTGAACAGGTGAGCGTGGCCGATCTGGCGCAGCGCTACGAGGTGCATCCCAACCAGATTTATTCCTGGAAGAAGCAACTGCTGGATCAGGCGGCCAGAGCTTTCGATCCCGCTGGGGAGGCGGCGGAC
>NZ_JARFML010000008.1 GCF_029167105.1 Bradyrhizobium yuanmingense
TCCGAAAGTGGCGGCCGAAATGGCGCTCTCCGTCCTGGCCTACAATCTGACACGGGTCATGAACATCGTCGGGATCAAGCCGCTGATGGCTGCGATCGCGGCCTGACACCAAGCGATCATGACTTCCCGCTCGACTGCCTAGCGACCGGCGTTTTGACACGACCAAGACCCGTAGCTGACCTATGCGGACGGTGGGGCCGCGCCGGTAGATGACCGTTGAATCTGGAGAAGCCGCCTCACTAGGGCGGCCTCTCGTAACTTCCGCTACTTGTCCTTAGCCGAAGTGCAGCGGACGTCGCGGTTGTGTGAATTAGATAACACATCCTTTAAGAGAAGTTCATTATGATCGATCGTTGGGCAAGCCAACGGGGACGGTTATTGGCAAGCGAGCAGGCGGACGTTGCTCACGTCCCATCGGCAACGACACGAGCGCAATATGTTCAGCGGAGCAAGGAGAGTGCGCTCGCGCTTCTCAGAGCCGGCCAGATACAGGAAGCGGTCGCCTCGATGATGATGGCCATGCGGAAGTATCCGGACTGCGAAGCGCCTCACGAAGTCAACATGATCGCTATCCTCGCCGTCGCTGATGGTGACATAGCCCTGGCGCGAGCCTACATTGATGGTTTTCACTGACAGTCTTCGGCATCCTACAAATCTGCTTCTGGCCCGTGGCTGACCTCTGCCCAGTGCGCAGCCAGGTCCGCTTCCGAGAGGTGAGCTGACGAAGCTCATATCGGGGCCGAGGGCAGCCTTTGACCCGAAGCCGACATGGCTTTGTAGTGCCGCGCGGCCATTTGGCCAAAATTGATGCAATCAGTTTCTTTCTTCGCAACTCGTTCTAGTTAAGGTAGAGCAACATCATTCTACGCCGACGCGGGAGCAGAAACATCTATAGCGCTTACCTTGCGACATCTCTCCTGATATCTCAGCTCGTGTTCTATGGCTCAATCGGTGGCTCGGTCTACGCGGTTTATCTAGCTCTCCGCTGGCGGCTGTATGTGCCGGCGCTATTTTTGGCTGCGACCGTTGGTTTTCCGGCTTTGAGCTACCTCTATCACTTTGTTGACGGGACTGTTGTGGCTCCCGCTTTACGCAAGTCGGAGGTCGCGTCTTGGCGACGAGTGACCATCACCCGAGACAATAGGCCTCGTGTTTTCGTCGATACGTGGAGCACCGATAGCCATGTGCCAAAGGCTTTGGTCGCACTCGGCCGGTTCGAACGGGCGTACGGCCGCCTTGGCGACGAGTGGTACTATTTTGAGCGAACGCCAGGTACCGTATGCGCTGAAGATCACTACGACGCCCGCATGCTTGATCGAATGCGCAAGCCCTTAACGTGCGTGTCAGCTACAAAGACCGGCCGGCGGGTGGACCTCCGGAAGTTAAATATTCCCGAGCTCGCCGAGCCCCGCCTGCTGCTGTTCGCAGATAGAGACGCGCCGTCGCATTACCCAAACGATACGACTAACACTCTGGAGCTTAGGCTGGTTTCAGATCAGGCCAATCAGCTGGTCTCTTTCTGGGAGACGCCGTACTTTACAATTCCAATGTTCCCGCCGAATTTGAACCTTGACGGGTGGTTTAAGGTTTCCGTTGCTGCGGGTCACACGCGGCGTCCCGAGGAAGTCAAGTTCGTTATCGACGCTCTCAATGGGACCTAACGCTCGGGTCGGCTTTCCGCTTGTGGCCCGCGGCTGACCTCAGCTGAAAGCTCTGGGATGTCCGCTTCATGCAGCTGACCCGGCAGGGTCATGCCGGGTACCGAGAGCAGCCTTTGACCCGAAGCGGATTTCGTGCGCATCGCGCCCAGTTAGGAAACCAATATCGCAATCGATAAACTTCGATCTAAGCGGCAAGCCCTTCTCTAGGACCTGGCCAGTACCAACTAGGGAGCAAAGGACTGTGGCCATGTATTTCCTCACTGCTTGCCTGATGGTGGTCGTTTTGAGTGCCGCAGTGGCGTACCGTCGAGCTGGATCGCTGCCACGAAACCTTCAGGGACGGCTCGACCGCCAGCAGCGGCTTGCGGCGATTTGGCCCGCTATGTGTGCAGCAATTTGTGCACTGGGGCTGCTCGGACTTCACCATGTTCGAGGCTGGCACGAACCCGGTCCCCTCGAAACGGACTATCTCCTCATGCTTCTCCTGCTTGTCAGCTCTTTCTTTGGTGGTTGGTTTCTTGGCATCATTGGCTGGATTGATTGACGGCCGACAAGCTCCCATGATCTTGGCATTGTCCGTTGTTGGCCCTTCGGGTCAGGCTGCCTCCACGTCGTTCTGTCCGACGCTGGGGACAGACCGGACCTCGCCGTGCGGGGGCCGAACCGCGCGCTTTTGACCCAAAGCAGACCAACTCAGCAGCGCGGCGACCCTCGATGTGTCTTCCGTTGACTCGTCGGCGACCGTCGGGCTGCTTAGACTTGCATGATGTTGTGCAGCCTGCGGGCTAGGGCGCTTCGAATACGTCGGGCACGGCCTTCGCGCCAGCCACAATATGACGCTAGACGATGAAGTCCGTCGCATGCAGGTCCGCCGTTTGGACTCCCTGCAGCGTTATCGTATCGCTGGCGGTCAGGTGGATCACAGCGTTGCCGGAGCCGTTGTCGCTGATCAAGCTTTTCAGCGCGGTCCAGTCCACAAATCCATAATCCCGCACGTCGATCAGATCGTGCTCGACCGCTGCGCTGCCGACAATGATATTGCCTTGATTGAAGTCATGGATCAGCTCCTGGCCTGAGCCCTTGTCGAACGCAAAGGTGTCGCTGTTCGGTCCGCCCCACATCTCGTCATTGCCGCCTTTGCCGTTCAGGATGTCCCTTCCGCCCGTGATCGAACCCGGCGCGGCTGGATAGTAGTGCCGGGCGTCACCAACCAGAATGTCGGCGTGCGATCCGCCCGTGAGGACGTCGTTGCCGCCATGCGCGTTGCCGAACATGGAAAAGGCATCGCCGACCATCAGGAAGGAATAGAAGTGAAGGTTGCCGTGGAGATCGACGACGGTCAGGGTATCGTTCCCGCCACGTGCATCTCCTGAAAGCTCATGCGCATCGCCGTACAGGTTTCCGCCTCCGGTCTGCGCTTCCTTCCCGATCGTGAAGGTGAGGTCGTCATTGCCGCCCTGCGCATGGTCGGCTAGGCCGAGAGCGTCGCCGTACAGAACTGCCGAACCGGTCAGGCTGGTCTGATGAGCGGCCATCGTGTCGTTGCCGCCATGAGCGTCCCCGGACATGCTGCCGCCATCGCCGACCAGCGTGTTCAATGACCTGCCGCCGAACACGCCAATGACGGTATCATTGCCGCCCTGCGCGTGGTCGGACATGGCGCCCTCCGCATCGCCGTAGAGCGAGAAGCCGTTGCGAATCGAGTTCGTGCTGTCGCCGATGACCGTGTCGTTACCGCCTTTGGCATGGCCAGACATGGATTGCGCATCACCGTCGACAATGACGGTGTTGAGCGAGCCCGCGATGTTCACCCTGAGTGTGTCGTTGCCGCCTCGGGAATGATCCAGCAAGGTCGCAGTATCGCCCACCAGATTGAGGGACGTCATGCTCTCGACGCTGACTGTCATGATATCGTTGCCGCCATGCGCGTTGGCGGGGAAATCAGGATCGCCGAACAGGGTTTCGAAACTGATATCCGGGACGGACAGCGTGATCGTGTCGTTGGGCAAACGGCGCATGGCAACTCCGATTCATTGTGCAAAGCGGTCATAAAGAGTTTCGCTTGCGAAGCACGGCAACCGCGCTTCGTGGTCCACGCTAACCCGGGTAGATGACGGAGATTTGCCGATATGTGGACATGAATGCGACGACCAAGCGCTCGCGGGGAACCAGTCTTTCGTCATTCGACGAAACTGGAGACCGGGCTCCTCTCCCTGGCTGCTGACTGGCTCGGGGCCCAAGTCTCCGGCTTCGTTCCTGTGCTTCTCGGAGCGAAGAACCAATCAGTACCCACCAGAACGTTGAAGGTCGGGGGCCGTTACGACCACCGAGCGACAACGTGCTTAATGCGCGTCAAGCTTTGCTTAACATCATTAGGCTGCGTCGTCATGGCTAGCAGCGGAAGTGCCAAAATTTCCGACTGGACAGCGGAAGAGCTGGCACGACTGGTTCAGCTCGCTAGAAGCAAGGCAACCGCCGCGCGGGTAGCTAGGCTGCTGGATCGGCGAGTTGGTTCGGTGCGTCGCCAGGCGCGGCAGCTCGGGATACTTCTCTACAAGGAAACGCCGCAGCTTCGAAAGACCGTCAGTTCTTTCTCGCAGAGGACGTGACGCCTACAATGGTTCGTTGGCGCCGTTCCCGCAGGAGAAATTTCGCGGCAATTATGTCTCCAACGCGCCCTTAAATGAAAAGTACGCAGCTGAACCGTCTCAAACCGAAGTCCGCCCTGTTGCCTGAAGCCATGCCCGCATTGATCCGGTTCGGTGATCTGAACGATCAGTGTCACGCTCGTCGATCCACACGATCTCGCTGCGAGCTTTGGTCGAGGTGTGATCCTCAAAGGCGCTACTATCGAGATCACCGACGATCCGATCACCCATGGTATCGAAGATCGATTGCCTTGGCTGAGGTCGAGCAAAGTTGCTGAGTATTTGTTTCCCAATCCGACCCATCAACCGCCGCCAGATGCTCGAGAGGTCAGACATCTCAGTTATGACGATTTCAGGAGATTGCCCCGATGACCGATATCGGCCGGGTGCGTGATGGAGCAATTTGGGACTTCCGCTTCTGGCCCGTAGCTGACCTTCCCGGCGATGCTCGCTGAGGATCGCTTCTGGCCCTTAGCCGACCTTGGCACGCTGCCAGCCGACCGTCAGCTTTTGCCCTATAGCCGACCTCGCCGCGTCGGACAGCATCGCACCACCCGAGCTGCAGCTAGTTCACAGGTCCCCGGCCGCCGATCGTCTCCATGTCTGGCTCCTCGGGCCTGACGCCTTGGGCGCGGTTGACCATCGTGGTGATCGCCCAGAGCACGACACCGATGGCGATCAAGACCCCCGCGACGTGGTACTGAACCATCGCCCGTCCGGTCCATGGCCCGGCGAGGAATGCGCAGGAGATTGCCCCCAGCACCGGCAGGATCGTCGGCGTGCGAAAATGGCCGTGCGCGACGCTATCATTGCGCAGCACCAACACCGCGATATTGACCACCGTAAACACGCAGAGCAGCAGCAGCGCGGTCGTTCCGCCGAGCGCAGGCACTTCGCCGACGAAGGTGATCAGTGCGAACGCCAGCAGCGTGGTGAAGCCGATCGCGATATAGGGCGTGCGCCGACGCGCATGCACCTTGCCAAGCAACGGCGGCAGCACATGCTCGCGGCTCATGCCGTAGACGAGTCGGCTCGCCATCAGCATGTTGATCAGCGCGGAGTTGGCGACCGCAAACATGGTGATGAAGCCGAAGATCCAGACCGGAAAGTTCGGCGCGCCGGCCTGCACCACTTTCAACAGCGGCGTCTCTCCTGCGCCGAGCTGCTCCGGCGGAACCAGCGTAATCGCCGAGATCGAGACCAGCACGTAGATTGCGCCCGTGATGAATAGGCCGGCGAGCAGCACTTTTGGAAAATCCCGTGTCGGTTCCTTGCATTCCTCGGCCATATTGACGGAATCTTCGAAGCCGACCATGGCGAAGAAGGCGAGCGTGGTCGCGGCAATCACCGGCCAGACCAGACCGGTATCGCTTACCTTAAACTGCATGACACGCGAGACGTCACCCTGGCCAAGGCCGATCGCCCACAGGCCGATGAAGATGATGATCAGCAGGCCGGTTAGCTCGACGCAAGTCAGAACAACGTTCGCTTTCACACTTTCGCCGACGCCGCGGAAGTTGACCGCGGCAACTACCGCCATGAAGACGAGACCAGTCATGGTGATGCCGAACCCCGACAAGCCCAGGCCAAGCGCGCTCGACATGTTTGCAGAGAAAGCTCGAGAGGCAGTGGAAGCGGAGGTAATCCCCGAGCACATCACCGCAAACGCAACGATGAACGTTAAAAAATGGATGCCGAACGCCTTGTGGGTGTAGAGCGCGGCGCCTGCGGCCTTCGGATACTTGGTGACGAGTTCGAGATAGCTCAGCGCAGTGATCAGCGCCACGACGAAGGCGACGAGGAACGGCAGCCAGACGACGCCTCCCACCTGGTTGGCCACCTGGCCGGTGAGCGCATAGATGCCGGTACCGAGAATGTCGCCGACGATGAACAGCAGGAGGAGCCACGGGCCCATGACCCGGTGCAGGCTCGGCTCGGCATCGGTGGCAGGTGGAGCAGGTGTCGCGGCTTTCAAGGAAAGATCGGTCATCGCGCAGCCTCTCAACGGATCTCGCGCACGCACTCTTGTCCGCAATGCTGATACCCGCTGTTGCGACTCACGAGTGCGTCTGGCGTCATTGCCACCACACAGCGTATTGGCTTTCGCGCCGCGCGGCCAAGATTTATTGTGGGGATGATCGATCTGCGATGTGGAAAGCGCGTGCGGGTGCGAAATGGAACCCGCACCGCGCCGTTTCGAAGCATTTCAGTGGCGGGCAATTGGGACGGTAATCGAAGCCGAAGAAGGATCGGGTAACGCTTGCCTGCTTCCGCTTTTGACCTTCGGCGAAGTGGCAGCATCGCTCCACAAGGTCCGCTTATTGAGGCATGGCGGACAAGATTTGCTCTAGTTGAGCTCTTCGCATTTTGACCCATAGCCAAGCGTCGGCTTGTGGTCCTTAGCGGGTCTTGCGCAGGACGGATTGGTTTCCGAGTGTTGCCCCGAGTGCGCCACTTGGGATCTGACGATGTTGCAACAAAAGGGAGTACACAGCCGCGACAAACAACATTCCGCTTGGCCCGTTCCCGGACAACGAGACGCGGCTTCGGAGCAATATGAATTGCCCATTTTCGCTTAGCCGTCTTGTGGCAAAGTGCTAGGCATTGGAATAGATCGGCGTTCCTCCGCGGTGCTCAATGAGACGACGCGAGTTCATGGGAATGATTGGCGCCGCGGCAGCGACGTGGCCGCTCGGCGCGCGTGCGCAGCGACCGGGAAGATGGGTCTACAGGGTAGGTTATCTCGCGAGCGCGTCGCGGGAGCAAACCCTTCGTAATGTGCAGTCTTTCGAAGACGGCCTTCGCAGCCTTGGCTATCGTGTCGGCGAGAATGTCGCCATCGAGTACCGTTTTGCCGACGGGGACGTGGAGCGACTGGCGGCGCTCGCCACGGAGGTGGCCGGTCTCGGCGTGGACGTCATCGTTTCCGGAACCAATGCGACCACGGTTGCGGCCATGAAGGCGACCCGGACGATCCCGATCGTGATGGCCAACAGTGCAGAGCCGGTCAGCGCAGGACTCGTCGCCAGTCTGGCGCGCCCGGGTGGCAATGTCACCGGGTTCAGCTCGGAGCCCGGCGACGAGATCAACGGCAAGCGGCTCGAATTTCTGAAGGACACTCTGCCCCACCTCTCGCATGTGGGCATTCTGTGGAATCCAGACTTCGCGCCCAACCAGGACCGGCTGGCGTCGCTGCGCGACGCTGCCACAACGTTGGGGCTGACGCTGGTCCCGGCCGAGGCGCGCGGCCCGGGTACACTTGAACGAGCGTTCGCGACGATGGTGAGTGCGCGCGCGCAGGTGCTCGTCGTGCTGAGCGATGGGGTGCTGTTCAACCATCGCGGGCTGATTGGCGTCATCGCCGTCAGACATCGGCTGCCTGCAATCTCTGCGGTGAGAGAATACGCGGAAGCTGGCTTGCTCTTGAGCTACGGAACCGACTTGCCCGATCAGTTTCGCCGGTCTGCGATGCTGATCGACAAGATCTTCAAGGGTGCGAAACCCGGCGATCTGCCGGTCGAACGGCCCACCAAGTATGAATTTGTCATAAACCTCAAGACCGCCAAAGCGCTCGGCATCAATCTGCCACCGTCCCTGCTGACGAGGGCCGATGTCGTGATCGAGTAGCACTTCCGACGTCGCTCATTGGGTCGCTGCGAAGTGGCGGCGCATCTCACGAGGCCCCTCAGCAGGACTTCGAGAGCAGTTTGCTCACATTGACCCCTAGTTGCGTCGTGCTGCTTCATGGCACCGGATCCATGATCCTGGACTTCATGATCGGTGGGCTGGTCGATCTTCTTGCCCGCAGCAATCGCTTGGTATGCTTCGACCGCCCGGGCTTTGGTTATAGTCGGCGCGCGCGGCTCCCGAGTATGGAGCGCAGCGGCTCAAGCAGCTCCGCCCTGCGGCTCGATTAAATATTAATGTGATCGGCTATTTTAAATAAATTAAATGCTGGACCAGATTTAAATTTGGATTAGAATGAGAACCGCTTGGCGCCGGATGAACGCGTCAAGGACCTCCTAGAAGCGGCCCCCGTCATCCCGCCCTGCCGCCCTGTTCCAGGGATGGAAGGGCCGCTTCTAGGGCAAAATTGTGAGGCAAATCATGCACCTGTCACTAGGTGATTTGTTTCTCATCTCCGCAGCAACGGGTACGCTCCTCCTGATTGAGGTCGGAGTATTGATCATCGTGGGTTTGATCTGAGCCAATGAAGAAGAGCTCAGGGACGTTCGCGCAGAGATCTTCGCCGGGGGAGCTTCGCATAAGCCCCGCTTTCGTGAAGCATCAGCCAGCCCTTCTCGACCGCATAGGCAATGCCAGCGCTAAGCTCTCTGGCACTGGCCTTTAGCTGATGAGAAACGTGGCCCAACGCTGTCACTACCAACGATGGAGGGCTGAGCTTCGTCAACAGCGGCACGGCCGGCAGCGCCGCGACCACATCGGGCAACCACCCTTTACCGCCGGCGCGCCACCGCGACGCCAAACAGGAAGGCGACGAACAGGCTGGCAAGCGGTGCTTCGCGCGTGATCGCGGAAACCGTCGCGAGTGCCCCGCCGGGCTTGCGCGATTCCTCGACTGCGGAGGTGAGGCGATCGACCGCCGCGTGCAGGCCTCCGGCGACTTCACCGATGGTGCGGGAGACGTCCGCGGCCGTGTCGATGGCACGCTCGGCCATGCCGGGCTGGGACGAGGATTGCGGTATCTCCGTGCTCAAGGACGCGACCTCCTGGCGTGATGATCGAAGCCGGCACCTTTGGCTATCCGCGCGAGCGCTCGTTTTGAACAGCGGGTCTTGGTGACCTTTGGCTATCCGCGACAGGCGCCGTGATTGACGGCGGGTGCCGGCCTTGGATGGGCAATTCAGCGCAGTGAATTTTGTTCCTGATGATAAGCCGATGGTCCCGGCTCCCCGTGAAACGACGGGTGCGAATCTCTGTTAGGCTGGGGTGGCCTTTGCTGATGTCAGGAGACGGCCGTGACCGATCGGACCATGACGGATCGAGCCCGGCGCATCGCCTTGCTCGGTGCTCCCATCGACATGGGCGCTTCGCAGCGCGGCACCTTGATGGGGCCTGCGGCGCTGCGCACCGCGGGCCTTGCGACATTGCTGGAAAGCCTGGATCTCGAGGTCGTCGATTATGGCGATCTGTCGGTCGCCGAAGTCCGGGACCTCACCGACAGGCCGCCCGAAAACGCCAATCACTACCGCGAAATCCAGCGCTGGACCCGCATTCTGAGCCGCAAAGGCTATGAGATCGCGACGACTGGTGCGCTGCCGATCTTTCTCGGCGGCGATCACACGCTGTCGATGGGGTCGGTCAATGCGATGGCGCGTCATTGGCAGGAGCGCGGCCGCGACCTGTTCGTGCTCTGGCTCGACGCCCATGCCGACTACAACACGCCGGAGACGACGATCACCGCGAATATGCACGGCATGTCAGCCGCGTTCCTGTGCGGCGAGCCCGGGCTCGACGGTCTGCTCGGCGAGGATCCACGCGCTTCGATCGGTCCGGACAAGCTCGATCTGTTCGGCGCGCGCTCGATCGACAAGCTCGAGAAGGAGCTGATGCGCGCGCGCCGGATCAGGATCGTCGACATGCGCCAGATCGACGAGTTCGGCGTCGCCGTCCTGATCCGCCGCGTCATCGAACGGGTCAAGGCGAGCAATGGCGTGCTGCACGTCAGCTTCGACGTCGATTTCCTCGATCCCTGCGTAGCGCCGGGGGTCGGCACCACCGTGCCGGGGGGTGCCACATACCGGGAGGCGCACCTCATCATGGAGCTGCTGCACGATTCCGGCGTGGTCGGATCGGTCGACATCGTCGAGCTCAATCCGTTCCTGGACGAACGCGGCCGGACTGCGCGCACGGCGGTCGAGCTGATCGGCAGCTTGTTCGGTCAGCAGATCACCGACCGGCCGACGCCGAGCAATGCGATCGCACCGGGCGAGTGACGCGGCGCGTCTGAGACGGCGGCCTGTGCGCACGCCTCGTCCTTCGAGACGGCGCTTACGCGCCTCCTCAGGATCAGGCTCATCGGCGCGAGTGCCCGTTGAAATTGTGGCCGCGCACTCCGTCCTCATCCTGAGGAGCCCGCCCAAAGCGGGCGTCTCGAAGGATGGCGGCAGGGAAAACTCAGATGCGATAGCCCGGCTTCAAGAGGAAAGGCCGCGTCCATCGAGCGCGGCCTTCGTGGTGCCTGATCGGCTGCTCTCACCAATGGCGGTGGTGCCGATGCCAGTGGTGCCGAACGACCGGATAGGACCCCCCGTAATAGGCGTAGGCGGGGCGCACGACGCGGCGGTAGCGATAGCCGTAGGAAACGGGCGCCGTGTAGTAAGTGGTGGTGTAGCCACCGCCCCATCGATAGGGCTCGTCGTATCCGTAGTCGTAGGCGTAGGGGCCGCCGTAATACCCGACACCGTAGTAGCCGGGACGGCCATAGTAACCATAGCCGGGTCCCCAGCCGTAGGCGGAGGAGGCAAGGCCACCGATGACGGCGCCTGCGACCAGGCCGCCGGCGATGCCAGGTCCCCAACCTCGCCAATGCGCTTCGGCGGGAGACGTTGCTGCGATCGAGCTCAGGCCCAGAGCGCCGGCCATCAGGGCGGACATTGCAATCTTCTTCATCGACATACCTCCTACATCACATTGCCCCAGCAACAACGGGAAAAATAAGCAATGGTTGCTGCGGCCGCGGCCGCGGCAGGACAATCGCATTTGAATCTTGCACGGCACGTGACGCGCGCCGACCCAATGCAATCTGATCAAATCGCCTGGAATCATTAAATAGTCGAAGATCGGGAAAAAGCGGAAACCTTGGAACGTGGCCCTGAGTTGGCACGCGAAGAGGTTCGGCTTTTCGGGAGTGCAGGCATGGACGACGACATTGTCTTGAAGAACGCCGCGGACACCGCATGGACGGTGTACCGGGCGCGGCACCCCGAGGTCGCCGCGCACGACACAAGGCGCTGTCTGCTGGAACGCCATCTGCAGAGGAGGTGGGAAGAGCACCCAAGCGATACCGAAGAGCTCGCCTCTTTCGGGATAGCCTACCTGCACCGCCTTCCCAGGGATGAATGTTGACGTGCATGAAGATGCTCGTTGTCCGTGTGGCCCGCACGAGCACGAGGCCGAGTTGGACCCTGCTTGCGATCTCGTTTCTCATCTCGGCGACCATCGTGACGGTTTTGCGCGTCGTGTTCGAGGAATAGAGCTTGCGCCCGGAGTGCCCGAGCCGGGAACTCCACCCAGCAACCCCGTCGCCTCGCGCGAGACCACGACCGGCGCGGCATCGCCCAACGCTATAAGCCGCAACAGTAGGGGAACCGGAGGGTGCTCGACCGAATTAACCTGCGATAGGAAAATTGCGGACCCTTCGATGACATATGGTCGCTTCGCGTACTCCATGTCCAGAGCCCTGCGTCACCCCGGCGTGATGGCGTTGATCGTGGCGGGCGTGACGATTGCGGCCATGCTGATCGTCGACCACGGCCCGTGGAGCCGGGCCAAGACACAGCCGGCCCACGTCGCGATGTACGCGACCACAGGCGAGGCGGCACGGGCCGCTGGCGCCCTGGTGCTCCCGACCGATCCGAAATCGCCGATCGAGCCGCAGCGGCCGAAGACGTCTCCAACCGTCAATCCCGTGACGCCCTAAAGCGTGATGCGATTAGGGAGGTGCGCTCCCTCTCCCGCCTGCGGGAGAGGGGTGAGGGTGTTTCCGCAATGGCACAATCCCCAAGTGGAGAAAGCCCTCACCCGGCGCGCGGGACGATGCTTCGCATCCCCCGGACGCGCCGACCTCTCCCGCAAGCGGGAGAGGTGAGAGCCCGCGGCAATCGGCTCGACCTGAAGCCATTCCGCTTGAGGTTCTTGTTTGAGCATGATCTTTTCGGATAACCGCAACGCACTTTGCGCTAACGCGGCCCTCCGGGTCTGGATCATGCTCCAGCTTCTCAGCTCTTGCGGCCGTAGTTGAGGAGCCCGGCACTCGTCTTCGGCGGATGGGCCCGCAAGGCTTCCTCGTTCGGCTCGGTGCCCCAGCCGGGCCGGTTCGGGATGATGAGATGGCCGTTCTCGATCTCGGGCTCGTGGGTGAACAACTCGCGGTCCCAGGACAGCCGATCGATGTCGATCTCCATGATGCGCAGGTTCGGCACCGCGGCGCAGAAATGCGCGTTCATCATCGAGCAGAGGTGGCCGTAGAAATTGTGCGGGGCGACGTTGACCTCGAAGGCTTCGGCCGCCGCTGCGATCTTCATCGACTGCCAGACGCCGTTCCAGGGCGTGTCGATGATCGCGACATCCATGGCCTGCGCGTGGAAATAGGGCAGGAATTCGCGCAAGGAGAGCAGCGTCTCGCAGGACGAGATCGGGTGCGGGCTTTGCTTGCGGATATAGCCGAGCGCTTCCGGATTGAAGCTGTCGATCTCGACCCAGAACATGTCGAGGTCGGCGATGGTACGCAGGATCTTCAAGTAGCCTTCGGTCTTGGCGTTGAAGTTGCAGTCGAGCAGGATGTCGACGTCGGGGCCGGCGCCGTCGCGGATCGCTTCCAGATGCATGTGCAGGTCGCGCAGGATCTTGCGGTCGACATTGATCTCGGGCGCGAAGGGCGAGCCGAAGCCGGGGCGCCAGCCGGTCGGCTTGCCCTCGTCATAGGAGAAGATGTTGGTCTTGAGCGCGGTGAATTTCTTCTCGCGCACCTCGCGCCCCATCGCCTTGACGCCGTCGAGACTTTCGATCGCCGGCTTGTACCAGGACGGGTGGTTGATGCGCCACGTGGCGCAATGCGACCAGTACACCCTGACACGGTCGCGGATCTTGCCGCCGAGCAACTCATAGCAGGGGACGCCGAGCGATTTCGCCTTGGCATCGAGCAGCGCATTCTCGATCGCCCCGAGCGCCTGCGCCACCACGCCGCCGGCCGCAGGACGCGTCGCGGCGAACAATTCGGCAAAGATGCGCTCGTGCTGGAAGACGTTCTTGCCGATGACGCGCGCCGAGAGCCGCTGGATCGCGGCGCCGACGCCGGGCGAGCCAAAGCCTTCGTCGAATTCGCTCCAGCCGACGATGCCGTCCTCTGTCGTCAGCTTGACGAAATGATAGTTTCTCCAGCCGGCATCGCAGGCGAGGATCTCGAGGCTTGTTGCTTTTGATGATTTGGTCATGTCGCTCCCTGTCGCCCGGCCGGGCTTTTCTTGTCGCCCGATCTTGAGCCGGGCCCGGACCGCATTGTTAAGCCAAGCGCGGGGCGGCGGGAAGATGCAGCGATGCGGCGCGGCAGCGCGTTGGAAGCAGGCCTTGCGTCAGTCGATCACGGACGAGCCAAGCAGGGCGAGGACGGCGAGGGCCATGATTGCGGTGCCGAGCCAGCCCAGCGCGATCAGCCAGGAGCGGGCCCTGAAGCGGCCCATGATGGTGCGGTTCGAGACGATCAGCATCATCATCGCCATGATGGGGACGGCGACGATGCCGTTGAGCACCGCGCTCCACACCAGCATGTTGATCGAGTCGATGCCGGTGAAGCCGAGGCCGAAGCCGATCAGGGTTGCCGCGGCGATGATGGTGTAGAAGCCGGCCGCTTCGTCCGGCTTGGCCTCCAGCGTGGCGCGCCAGCCGAAGATCTCGGCAACGCCATAGGCCGCCGAGCCCGCCAGCACGGGAATCGCGAGCAGGCCCGTGCCGATGATGCCGGTCGCAAACAGGGCGAAGGTGAAATCGCCGGCGAGCGGCCGCAGCGCTTCGGCCGCTTCAGTCGCCGAGCCGATATTGGTGATGCCGTTGGCGTGCAGGACCGATGCGGTGGTCAGGATGATGAAGAAGGCGATGCCGTTCGAGAGCAGCATGCCGGAGATGGTGTCCGTCTTGATGCGGTCGAGCTCGTGGTCGCCGCCGCGCTTGAGCTGGCGAAGCGGCTTGTCGCGCTCGCCCTGGTTCATCTCCTCGACCTCCTGCGAGGCCTGCCAGAAGAACAGATAGGGGCTGATGGTGGTGCCGAGCACGGCCACGACCATCAGGAGATAGTCGGCGCTGACGTTCGCCTTCGGCCACACCGCGGCGAGCAGCGCCGTGCTCCAGGGGATCTGCACCGTGAAGGCGGTCGCGACATAGGCGAACAGCGCCAGCGTGAGGAATTTCAGCACCGGCGAATAGCGGCGATAGGGCACGAACACCTGCAGCAGGGTCGAGCCGGCCGCGAAGATCAGCGCGTGCTCGTGCTTGAGGCCGCCGATGACGAGCGAGAGCGCCTCGGCCATCGCGGCGATGTCGGCGGCGATGTTGAAGGTGTTCGCGGCGACCAGCATGGAGACCAGCGCCAGCACCGCCCAGCGCGGGGCGACCTGCATGACGTTGGCGGCGAGCCCCTTGCCGGTGACGCGGCCGATCTGCGCGCTGACGAGCTGGATCGCGATCATGAACGGCGTGGTCAGAAACACGGTCCACAACAGACCGAAGCCGAATTGCGCGCCGGCCTGCGAATAGGTGGCGATCCCCGACGGGTCGTCGTCGGCAGCTCCGGTGACGAGGCCGGGCCCGAGCCTTTGCAACAGCGTCGGCGCGGATTTCGTCGGGGTGAGGGCGCTGTCGCTCATGAACTGGCTCGAACGGGGGCGGACGTCGTCTTTAGCAAATGCGAATCGAATGCCATAAGTTCCCGCTACGGAAGCGGGCGGCTGATTCCGAAAATGCTAAGTGCGTTTGCTCCGTCGGGCAAAACAGGGCTATATTGCCATCATCGGCCTACCTGATGCTGACGAACATACCCCAGGCGGCGGCCAGCGCCGCGCCGGTGAAGAGAACCACCGGGTTGTCGCAGAACGTGCCGCCATATCTGCACACGTCCGCGCCGAATTGGCCGAGCTCATGACGGCTCGCGGAATAGAACAGTCCCGACAGCACCAGCAATGCAGCGGCGACGTAATACATCGAAGGTCTCTCCGGCTTGCCCCGTCCATTCGACATGTCCCAGCATGAGGCGAAGAGATTTCACTTCGCCCAATTCGCTTTGCGGCATTTGAGATAAAGTTTGACCCGTCGGGCAAAACACTGGCAAGATAGCACCATCGACCGTGCCGGCGTGATGGCTGGTCGTCGACATAAAAAGGCCCCGCATCGCGGGGCCTTTGTCGTGTCGGGGCTCTGCTGCCTATCGCCGCACTCCATAGAGCTCGCGCTCGCGGACGATATCCTCCGGCGACAAGGGCGGGCTCGCCGCGTCGAAGTCGTTCCAGCCGGACTTCTGCCAGGCGGCGCTGCGCTCCTGAAGGTTGACCGATCGTTCGTGCAGAAGCGCATCAAGGCGCGCGCGGTCCTGGTCTGGCACCCTCGCGGACACCAGCGTGCCGCCGCGGCGGACGCCCTCGGCATAACGCGATGCGTCTTCCTTGGAGACGCCGGCCTGCGTCAGGGCGCCGACGATTCCGCCCGTGGCCGCGCCAGCAGCGGCGCCAGCCGCGGTCGAGGCGAGCCATCCGGCCGCGACCACCGGGCCGAGGCCAGGGATGGCGAGCAGGCCAAGACCTGCGAGCAGGCCGGCAGCGCCGCCGAGCCCCGCGCCGATGCCGGCACCCGTGCCGGCGCCTTCGGCGCGATCGTCCACGCCGTCGCGGTCACGATCGACCTTGCCGGAGCGTGAGCCGTACCAATTGTCCGAATTATTGGCGACGAGGCTGATGTCGGAATGCGGCACGCCGGCGCTTTCGAGTCGGGTCACGGCCCGCTCGGCATCGGCGTAATTGTCGTACAGGCGAGAGATGGTCGTCGTCATGTCTGGATCTCCTGATTTCGCGAATTTCTTGCGCGAGTTACTTGGCGGGGTTGACGTTGCCCTGGAAGTCGACGCTGACGTCGGTCTTGGTGCCGGCCTTGTCGGCCTTGCCGCGCCAGACGCCGTTGTCGTCCTTCTGCAGGCCGGAGACGTTGGAATAGCCCGCGCCCTCGATCCGCGATTTCGCCTGTCCTTCGGTGAAGCTGTTGCGGCCCGCGACCGGCGCGTTGGAGTTGTTCTGGTCGGAGCTGTTGACCGCGTTGTTGCCCGGCCCGCTTTGCGCCGGCTGCGACTGGGCGCCCGCGGGCACCGAACCGAGCAGCACCAAGGTTGCGGCCAGAACTGTCAGACGTTTCATGTTGTTGTCTCCTGCAAGTGATTGTGCCGGCGACAACAGGTGAGATTCGAAATGGTTGCTATCGTTTGAGGAGTTCGCTGCGGCTCTTTGGTCGCGGTGATTTGGTCGCGACGAAGTCGAGCAGGTGCGGCCGTCGCCCGTCTTCTCTCCGCTACTTCGAAGATTGCACGGACTCGGCCTGGCCCTTGGTGGGCTCCCACGGCGCCGGAAGGATCACGCGGATGGGGCGGGCTTCAGCGGCGCTTTGAACCACGGGTGCAGCCTGATCCTTGACGGGCTCAGCCAGCGCCACGCTCATCAGTGCAACCAGCAGCGCCAGGGAAGTTGTCACCAGCCGCACGTCCAGCATCGAAGCCTCCTGTTTGCGCATCAACGCGATCCGCCGGAATTGGTTCGAGGGGTGACCGGGAACAAGTGGCAATATATCGGGTTTGTAGAAAACGAGCCTGGATGCCCGGGCTGCTGGAGGAGGACACGATGAACATCAAAGCGATCATTGCCGCCGCCGTGCTGACGTCGGTTGCGGCTCCCGCGTTTGCGCAATCGTTCTACGTGGTGCAGGACGTCAAGACCAAGAAGTGCACCATCACCGAGTCGAAGCCGACGACCACGGAAACGACGGTCGTCAGCGGCGACACCGTGTACAAGACCAGATCTGAAGCCGAGGCCGGCATGAAGACCGTCAAGGTCTGCACCTCGAACTGATGCACTGAGCGAAGGTCTCACCCGAGCCTGCGCTCGAAACAAAGCCCGCGCGGAGCGATCCGTCGCGGGCTTATCTTTTGCTAACTCCATGTCGCATAGCCCGTGCTATGGCCGGTCCGCCACACGCGGCTTGGGATAGGAACTTCGTTTCTCCCGGCCGATTATAGTCGCACTTGAATGACGGGTGAGCCAGTTCCGGCCATGCAATCACGCTATCCCTTGCTGAAGAGGTGGACGGCGGACGAGCATGAGCGGCTGAAAGCGCTGGCCGAAGCCGGAGGCCGGCCCGACGAGATTGCCGCAGAGCTGAATCGGACCGAAGCGGCGGTGCGGGTGCGCGCCTGGCAGCACGGCATCGCGCTGGGTTCCGCCCCGACCAAGCGCGGCAAGTAGCGCGCGCTGGGGCGTATAATCATCACGCGCCGCCCTAGCAAAGACCGGTCGTTTGCTGCATCACGCGCGCCAGGTCATCTTCGGTGAAGGGCTTGCGGAGCAATGGAAGGCCGCCTCGTCGCGGCTCCCGGCCGGATACCTGCAGCACCTTCACGGCCGGACGCAGGCGTCGAGCGCGTTCGGCCAATTCATGACCATCCATGCCCGGCATGTTGATGTCCGTCATCAGGATGGAAATGCTTTCATTGTCCCGTAAGGCGTCGAGTGCTTCGCCGCCGCTCTGGGCGCAAACGACCTTGCAGCCGAGGTCCTCCAACATGCTTGCGAGTACGTCGCGCACGTTGGGATCATCATCTACAAGCAAGACCGTGTGACTCATGGGCAGGAACTCCTTGCCCGTCAACTTAGGCAAATCCGATACGTTCCCTGGCAAAGGCGCTTTGGCACTCCGATCGCGTTGACTGCCAAGGTACAAAGGTCCGTTGGACTTACTTCACCGATCGGACCTTGGTCTCGTCGCCGGACGGGCCGGCTGCGGCGCCTGCTGCTGGAATTTCACGCGCGGATTGATATCGCAATAGCTGGTCCACCGTCCGGATGCCGCAGCCAGGCACTGCTCTCTCGTCTCGTACATGCACTCGCCGGGAGGGCCAGCATGACCACCTAAGACGCACCAGGGATAGTCGCGGGCGTTTGCTGCTGAAGACAACCCCGCCAGCAGGACTCCGATAAGCAAAGCGAGCCGCATTCGATCCTCCCATCGTTTAGAGCCGGCGGATTGTAGAACATCCCGGCAAGGAATGGAGCCTCAAAGGCGAGCCGAAGGCCGCCAGCCATCAACCAAGGAGATGGCGGTTTTGTTCGCGATGCTGTCGCAACGGTGAACGGATGCTCGCCGCGTTCCTCAACCGGCGAGCGCGACCTCGAGCGGCTGAAATCCCGCGACCTCCGGCAGCGACATGAAGCCGGGCTTGGCGAAATAATAGCCCTGGAACAGGCGGATGCCGGCGGTGCGCAGGGAGTCGAGCTCGGCCTCGGTCTCGACGCCTTCGGCGAGCAGGGTGATGTCCAGCTCGCGGGCGATCGCGGCCAGCGCGGACACGATAACCTGCTTCGGATGGCTGGCGTCGATGCCGCGCAGCAGCTCCATGTCGATCTTGATCAGGTTCGGCTGCAGCCGCGCCAGCAGGCTGAGGCCGGCATAGCCGGCGCCGAAATCGTCGAGCGCCGTCCAGAACCCCAGCGCCTTGTAGGCCCGCACGATGTTCTCGACATGCGCCGGATCGCTCATCCGCTCGTTTTCGGTGAACTCGAACATCAGGTTCTCGGCCGGAAAGTTCACGCGCCGCGCCGCGGCGAGCGATTGCTGGATGCAGGCGCGCGGTTCGTACACGGCGTTCGGCATGAAGTTGATGGAGAGGCGCGCCTTGGGATCCCTGAACAGCCTGCCGGCCGTCTCGATCGCCATGACGCGCGCGGCCTGGTCGAACCGGTAAAGCTGATCATCGGTGAGCTGGCTCAGCACGCTGTGCGCGCTTTCGCCGTTGGGGCCGCGGACCAGGGCCTCGTAACCCCAGACGCGGTACGCCGTGACGTCGACGATCGGCTGGAAGGCCATCTTGAACGCGAACGGCAGCTCCGCACCGTCCCTGCATCCCGCGCATGTCACCGCCATCGCCTCCCCCATCCTTGCCGCCGCGAGCCTACAGGCCGCGGAGTTAAGGAAGGAAGAAGCGGGTCGTGACCGGCCAAAGCGGCACAGCGTTCAATTGTGCACACAAGCCTGGAGGCTGCGGTGCAGCCCACAGACGAAACACACCTGAAACAGTGCTGAAACCAGATCGTCCTGAACTCGGCGCCCGCCGGGGCCGACCAACGAAGCGAAACGGAGAGACAATCATGATCCAGATCGGTTCGAAGGAAGAAGTCGCGCTGCTGCTGGCGCTGTTTGGCACCCACACCCAGCCGGCGCAGCGGCCGAAGCCGAAATCGCAAGCGAGGTGAGTGACGCCATGCCCGGTTTGGCCGAATGCCAGAGCCTGCTCAGGCTCCTGATCGCCAGGGGCGATCCCAAGGCCATCCCGCTTGCCAAGGGCGCCATCGACCAGTACCTGAACACCGCACCGTTGAGCATGCGCGGGCGTGGCCTGCGCGTGCTGCAGCGCGACGCGCTCGACCAGCACGATGCCGCGGTCGGCGTGCAGCGCTCGTTCGCCGAGACGGTGGACGCCTACATCGAGCGCAAGCTTGCGGAGGAGTAAGGGGAGCCGCCAGCTGCAGTCACGCGGTCATTGACGCGTCAGCGTCGGGCGGGACGGCTCGGGCAGGGGCGGGCAGAGCTGCTCGGGGTCCAGCACGGCGATCTTTCGGCCGAGCTGCCAGACCTCGACCTTGCCGAGCCGCGTGAACCGCTTGGCAAAATCCAGCGCGCTGGAATCGGACGGGGCTTCGAACGCTTCGGCGGAGCGGAAGACCCCGTTCTCGCCGACGAGATAAGCGCGATATTGCATCATGTCGGCGCCCTCAGGCCTGGCGAGCGCAGCCAGGCGTCGATCTGCATGGCGGTTTCGTCGCGGCGCGCCTGGCGCAGCAGCATGTCGCGGCGGGGGCCAGGGGTCAGCTTGCGCGCTTCCTCGCGGCAGCGCTCGGCTTCGTCCGCGAGTCTCTCGCTCAAGGTGGTGGTCTGTTTGAAACGACGCCGCTTTTGCATGGCGTTCTCCCTCGTTAGAGAAGGGCGGGAGCGCAATGGGCGTTCTCATCACCGATCTCTGCCACGGGCCTTGCGTTGATGGATTAACTTATGCCTTCTGCAGTGGCCCGTCACATCATTTGATAGACTCCGCCGGATTTATTTTCGGGCGAAGCTTGAGCCATTTGAGCGGCTTACTCAATTCGCGCACCGGCGCTGTCTTGCGTTCACTATTGAACAACATCGATCTGTGGGAGTTGATGTTGCATCACCGACCAAAGGCTTCGTCCGTAGGCGTCGGCGGCTGAGGGACCGAGCGCGCTCCCGCCCTGCAAGGCGAAGGGTGCCGCACCATGCCGGTGTTTCGGCCGTTGCTGTCGACCACGACCAGGCTGAATACATGCGTCAGATCATCCGGGAATGCCGCGAGCTGTTGAAGCAGCCGCTACCCGATGCGTTTCTGGGACGCAAGACGCACGAGCCTTTCCCAAGCGCCCCTGACACTACGCCGAACGAGGAGCGGTGACCGTCAGCGCGATCGCGATCGCTGGCGAGAGGCCGGCTTGCAGCGTGCGGGTTTGGGTGGCGTCGGCACAGATCGCACGCTCACGTATCAGGGCGAGGCGAAGCTGTTCGGCTTCGCGGAGGACGTCGTCGGCGCGCGCCAACAGGGGATCGTCGGTTGATCCGTGCATGGCGGGTGCAACGCGGAGGGTGCCGGTTGTTCCTGGGAGTGGGCGGGCGGCTTTATGGCGAATGTCGCGGCGACTCTGGCAACTACCGCGCGGTGTTCGTTGTCATGTTGAGCGTACCCATTTCTCGGGCCAGAGCTATTGCCGACGCCGTCCTTGCAGTGCGGCGTCACTGCCGATTGGCCGCCGGTCCACAGTTCGGGCATAGCCATGTTGCGCTCATCCGGCGTGAGCGAAAACGCCGATTGACATTGTTCCCTATTTGTTCTAATGAAGTTTCTGTTTCAACCTCTGGGCGAACAGCCGAAGTTTGACCCACACTGGAATTTTTGCGGGGTCGTTGATGAGTAGCTCGCTTCTCTCTTTGGTTCTGTTGAGCAGACCGGTGACGCCTGACATGTCAGCCGTCGCCAAGGCCCTCCACGTCCGACATCCGGAGTTGGCAACAGAGACGGCGGACGATGAAGAGCCGCAAACAGCTCGAGGGAATTCGCCGCTCATCCGCTGCGGCAACGAGTTTGTTGCGGTCATGCCGATGCCGGCACCTATTCCGCAGGACCCGGGGCTATGGGCGCGCGCTGCGCGAACTTGGCCGGAAAGCGAGGCTGTAGCATCGGACCATCAAGGTCACATCATCGTCTCTATGCTTGGAAATGGTGAGCGGCCGCTCGTCGCCGCCCGTCTTACGACAGCCGTGATCGGTGCGTTGATCGCCACCGTGCCGGAATGTTGCGGCGTGGTGTGGGCGGGTCGGGTGGCGTTGCCGGCCGATCTATGGCTCGATGCGTCTCGCTGGTCGCTCGCACCGTATCCGGACTATCCCTTCAGGCTATGGGTTGACATTCTTCCGTTCCGGTCAGGTGCAAAGATCGGAGCGATCACGATGGGATTGTCCGCCTTTGTCGGCCGTGAGATCGAATTCGTGACCGGTAAGCTCACGCTTCCGGCTTTGTTCGACAAAGTTGCAGGGCTTTCGGTGTATCTGATCGAAAACGGAAACGTGGTGAAGGACGGCGATACGATCGGAGCAAGTGCGAGCGAACGGATTGCGGTTCGCTACAAGAACTCCGACGTGTTTGGAGGTCTGCCCGTGTTTTATTGTACGGATGAGTTCGAGCACTAGTCTCCTGAGTTTCTGTCGAAGAGCAGTTGCACCGTCCCAATGGCTTTGACACGTCGGGCAAAACACTGGCAGAATGGCATAATGAAGATGAAGTCTAATAAGGCCCGCAGCGATAATGCGGGCTTTATTTTTGGGTTCTATATGGCCTCGCTTCCGGAGGCGTGCTGCTGGTCCACGTGGAAAGGGTCTGGACCTCGTGTGGCAACACGCCACGCTATTGTTCGGAAGACAGAGCCGAGATCTATATCCGCCCAAACCCCGAATAAAGGGCCATTCAGATGAGCCACGAACGGGCAAACCAGGACAAACGTTTCTCGGCGCGGAAACGCAGATTCTACAGAATGACGCTCTATCGAAAAGGCAACCCGAGTGGTCTCGAGATCACTGAGGAGGACGGTCCCTCTCTGCTCAAGCCCAGGCACTTGTCCGATTTCGTAAGGTCGACGCCACGAGCCACATTCAATCCGCAACGGCGTCGGCCTTGGGATTGTGAGCCCTGGTATTGGTTCTGGCTCATCTCTGATCGGGCCAAGACCGTGTTCGAGGCCATAGATCCCGAGGCGTTTTCCTTTCTTGCTTGCGAGGTCCAGGTTCCAGGCAGGGTCTGGGACGGACCTCGCTACTGGTTCTGCGAGGTGCGCCGTTCTCTCGACGCATTGGATGAGGAGCGATCGCGGTTGAGCATCGGGATTCGCGACGATCCAGGCTCTGTAAAGTTTGGTCAGAAAGTCTACGATCTTTGCGATGATGTCGAACTCGTTTTCAAGGACGAACTGGTTGGCAATGCGCACATATTCCGAATGGCGTACACCTTACGATGTTTCATATGTGATCAAGCTCTGAAGGATGCCTGGAGGTCGGCGGGCCTCAGGGGCATGTTGTTCGAAGACGCCTCCGATCTCCCGCTGATCCCGCGCCGAAGATCTTAGGAGCGCTCTCTGCAGATCGTCGCTTACCGAGCCAGGATGCCTTTCGAGGAAGAAGGCACCCGCGACGTATAAGTCAAACGCAACCTCCGACTGAGATTTAGCAATCCGCCGTCGTTCGTCCTCGATGGCGCTGCGTTGCTCTAGACGCTGGTCGGCCTGTGCCGATCCGCGCTCGATGCCGTCCAAGCGCGGCCAAACGGCGGCGAAGGTCGCCGAGACCCTCACAAGCATTTCATTCAGCCTCCTAACGGCGCCGAAGCTGCGAGCGCAGCCGGCGCCCGTGCGTCGCATGCGGTGGCTGAACCGCATCTGAGACTTGATCAGGCTTCGAGCAATCCGATCAAGCGCAAATCACACAAGCAATCCGCATCGGGGCAGCATGTCGATTTTAGCCTATCACCACATGATCTCGCAAAGGTTCAACGATCATCCTGCGTTTGATGGAGTCGATCAGAAAACACTGGGAGTTTACTCCCCCGCGAATGGGATCTATCTGCCGGTGGATTATCAGCTCGCCGCCGGTATGAACATATCGCCCCATCCGGGTGGGCATACGCCGCTTTATTACGACGCCATCGAATGCGTCCTCGATCGAATCGCCAATGAGCCCAAGAGGGAAATTCGTGCGGTGAAGATAAGAACACTCATGGATGCAATGCGCATTGGCTTCGCCAACGGTGATCTCTACACAAACTTGCCCATCGGCAAAACTCTGGAAGAGGTTAAGCAGGGTATCAATAAAGTCATCAAGGAAAACGAGTTGTATGTTGAGCGCTATGCCGACCTGCATCAAGATCTTCGGGAGAGTGAACGGAGGAATTTGCAGGCCGGACAAGACCATCTACAGCTTTGGTCTGCAATATTAGGCGATGCTCAAAGAGAGAAGTTGCTCAGCGAGGCAATTGAGCGGAATCCAAACGTCAATATCACGTCGGAGAATAAACATCTGCGCGGAACGCCGTACTCCCGATTTGCACCTGTCGACGATGTTTTTCAGATCCCACCGACGACCTCAGCCAACCCGGCTGACCTTCCTTCGCCTCCACCTCTCGTTCCTCCTTCCCTCCAGTGGCTGAACAAGTCGGAAGGGTTCACGCGAAGTGATCCACGTTTCACAGGCGCGCTTCCACCCTTTCCGGCACCGGGCCCCGATGAAAAACGGTTCGGTCAGTTGCCTCCGACAACGGCCGCTCCGGCAGATCCGCTGGTGCTCCAATCCGATCCGCACTCAGGAGTGACGTATCAATATTACGACAATCCGTTGGCAGGCGGCACGCCTGCCGTGCGTAATGCAATCAATGCACTTGCTTTGACGGCTGGAGGGACCGCCACCGCCGCCCTAGCTCCCTCTATCCTTCCCTGGCTGCTTGGCATTGGAGGCATTTTGGCGTTTACGCGCGCTGCCAACGCGGAGGAAAGTCGTTCCGGCGCGACGATGGGGGCTGCCGCTCCTGGCGGAGGAGTGTTCTCGACAGGATCGCCTGTGTACAACACGTCGAACAATGGACTCAACGCTGACAACACGGCCGGCGCCAGGGGCGTCTTGGCGCCGTTGAACCTCAGGCAGCAGCTTGGCGGAGCTTCCTCGTTTGATCCGGAGGCGCCCGCTGGCACTTTTGCAGATCGCTTCGGGGAATGGACCACCACCCCGGCTGGCACCGTGCCCGCGAATGATCCCCCAGTCGCGCCCACATCTGCCGCAGGATCAGTCGCGCCCGAAGATGTCCGGCGTCTCGCCCGTGTGAATGAGACGAATGCGGGCAACGTGTTCACGACGGGCAGCGCGCCCGTCCCGCATCTACCATTCACCGAATTCGATGGGCGGTTTGGCAGTTGGACCGTCCCGACCGCTGGCGGCCAGCAGCCGCAACCGAGCAAGCCGATCGGCGTGTTTGCAGACGAGCCGAGCTACCTCATTCCTCCACCCATCTTTGGAGTGGATGGCCCCGTCAATCCGCAGACCGATAGTGAGGAATGGTTCTCGCGCTGGATACGACCTTTGCTTCGGTCCGAATGACATCTGTGGTGAAGCGAGAGCCGTCATTTGACACGTCGGGCAAAACACTGGCAGAATAGCATCATCGAAAAATTCGGAACAAGCTCGCGGATCTGCCGCGGGCTTGTTTGTTTTGGCGGCGCAGAGACGTTCGTGCGTTACGCACCACCCGGCCCGAACCACCGCGTCAGCGCCTCCGCAAGTCCGTGCTGGCTCTCGTCGCCCACCCAGGCCACATGGCCATCGGGCCGCAACAGCACGGCGCTCGGCGCGGCGACCGCGCCGATCACCGGAAGCAGCCACGGGCCGTCGTAATCGGCATCGACGAACTCCAGGCGATCCGCCCAGGGCGTGATGTCGATGCCGCCCGGCTTGCCGAAATTGAGCAGCACGCCGCGCGCGCCGTGCAGCAGCGTGAACAAGCGCAGCGGTCGGCCGTCGACCACGAGATCGAGATCGGGCATGCGGCGGCCGAGCAGCGCGTGGCCTTCGCCGAGATCGTAGGCGATGTCGAGCCCGCTCATCATCGCGCCGAAGCGTTGCCGCGGCTCGTCCATGGCGAGCAGCTCGGCGATCACCTCGCGGGCGGCCTTGCGGCCGTCGTCGCCGCGGCGGAGCAGGGCGATCTGCGCCATGGTGTTCTTCAGCACGCGCGCGGCCACGGGATGGCGCTCGGCGTGATAGCTGTCGAGCAGGCTCTCGGGCGAGATGCGATGGACCACCTGCGCCAGCTTCCAGCCGAGATTGACCGCGTCCTGCACACCGAGGTTGAGGCCCTGGCCGCCGACGGAATGGTGAATGTGCGCGGCATCGCCGGCGAGCAGCACGCGGCCTTTGCGATAGGAGGCGGCCTGCCGCGCCGCGTCGGTGAAGCGGGAGATCCAGGCGGGGTTGTGCACGCCGAAATCGGTGCCGTAGACGCCGACGAGGGCCTCGCTGAGATCGCTTAAAGAGGGCTCGCCATCTTGCGCGAGCCTTGCCTCCGTCAGCACGACCAGCACGCGCCCGCTCTCGGTCTTGCTGAGGCCGTGAAAGCCGAGCGCGTCGTGACGGAGGCCGAATGCCGGCGACTCGCGCATCTCGACCTCGGCCATGAGGTTGCTGAGCGTGGGTTCGAAGCCGGGGAAGTCGATGCCGGCGCGCTTGCGCACCAGGCTGCGGCCGCCGTCGCAACCGACGAGATAAAGCGCGCGCAACCGCTCGCCGCCGGACAGCATGACGTCGAGGCCGGACTCGTCTTCGGCAAAGCCCGTCACCTCGCGGTTTCGATAGATCGGCACCGCGAGCTCGGCGACCCATTCGGCCAGCAGGCGCTCGATCTGGTTCTGCCGCAGCGCGAGGCCGTAAGGATGTCGGGTGGGGAGATCGCCGATGTCGAGCCTGGTCCAGGCGAAGCCGGCGAGCTGGGTGATCTGCCCTTCGCGCAGGAAGCGCTCGGCGACGCCGCGCTGATCGAGGATCTCGATGCTGCGCGCGTGCAGTCCGCCGGCGCGCGTCTCGACGATGTCCTGGCTCGCGCGCCGCTCGACCAAGGCGACGTCGACATGCGCGAGCGCGAGCTCGGCGGCCAGCATCAGGCCGGTCGGGCCGGCACCGACGATGATGACCGTATGGCCGGCTGGTGCGCGTTCCGCGCTGGGTCGGCTGCGCGACCGGGACGTCGGAATCGGGAAAGGCATGGCGTGACCCCCTTGACCTGTTGTTCGGGTCGAGGGTCTTACGCGAACACCGGGGGCTTGAAGCAAGCCCCTTGCGCACCACATATCGAGCTGGGAGCAGGGGTTTTGCGGTTTTTGCGCGCTGTCGATTGACGCGTCGGGCAAGTCACCTTCGTAAATGGCATCATCGAGATGCGCGCCGCTTGTGCAGCGGCCTAATCGTCCTTCGCCAAATCGCCGGGTTGTGTGGGCAGATCGATGCTGCCGCCCTCGCCATGCGCCAGATCGCGGCCGTCATCCGCCGTCGCGCCGGCGTCTTCGACGATCTGCGTGGAGTGTTCCTTGTCGATGCGCGGCTTTGAGGGCGGACGATCTCGCGACGTGACGTCTTGCAATGTGCCGGGTGCGCGCGTCTCGTTGGTCATGGCCGGTCGCTCCTGATTGTCCAACGCGGCTTGTGCGAATTCGTTCGTTTGACACGTCGGGCAAAACACTGGCAGAATGGCATCATCGAAACGAGTTTGAGTTGGCCCGCGCGGAAGCATCCGCAGCGGGCTTTTCCAATTCAGCGGAAGGTTTTGACACGTCGGGCAAAACACCGGCATAATGACATCATCGAGACGAGCTTGGTTCACCCGCGCGGAACAATCCGCCGCGGGTTTTTTCGTTCTCGATTTCGGAATCGGACGGCGGCGGCGCATCGCGGCCACGCACTCGCTTGATAACGCGTTGAGAGAGCGCCGATCGGCGCGCCGTCGTCCGAACCATTGCTGGCCGTGCACGCGCGAACGTGCCGGCCCGCGGCGCCGGGCGTTCTGCTCGCGCCGCTGCGGCCTCCGGGTTCAACGGAGATAGGGTTCGCGCCCGAAACGATCGCGCCTCGCCGCGCGATCTGCCGCGCATTTCTTTTGTAGGGAGAGATGATGACCGCGTATCTGATATCGCTGGCCCTCGCGGGCCTCGTCGCCATCGTGCTGTGGGAGACGTTCGTTTGAGCGAGGACATCATCGAAGGTGAGCCCGAGCTCACGCCGGCCCGCTTGCCCGCGCGTGGGAAGACGTCGCGGGCGCGCAGCCTGACCGAGATCCGCTCGCTCGCACGCAGCCACACCCGAACCGCCATCCGGGTGCTCGTCGGCGTCATGCGCAGCGAGGATGCAACGCCCGCGGCACGCGTCTCGGCCGCCAACGCCATCCTCGATCGCGGCTGGGGCAAGGCCGCACAGCCGGTCGAGAACGGCCAGGACGGCGTGCTGGAATTGATTCACCGGATCGAGCGCATCATCGTGCATCCGCCAAGCTCGAACAGCGGCGATGCCGTCACGACGCTCGAGATGGCGGAGCTTCCGATCTGCAATCGCGCCGCGATTGAGCGTTGACCCGTCGGGCAAAACACTGGCAGAATGGCATCATCGACAGAAGTTGGTGTTGCCCGCGCGGATGCAATCCGGCGCGGGTTTTTCGTTTGATAAGCGTCTTGTTTGATGGGCGTTTTGGCTGATGTCTTGGCGAACGAGGGCATCTGATGTCCATCCTGAAAATCCCGACGGCCAAAATCTTCGAGCCGCTGCTGAAACCTGCGCGCTACAAGGGCGTTTATGGCGGACGCGGCTCGGGCAAGTCGCATTTCTTCGGCGAGCTCCTGGTCGAGACCTGCCAGGCCGAGCGCGGCACGCTCGCGGTCTGCATCCGCGAGGCGCAGCGCACGCTGGCGCAATCGTCGAAGCGCTTGATCGAGGGCAAGATCGCAAGCCTCGGTCTCGGGCATGGCTTCAAGTTGTTCAGCGACAAGATCGAGACGCCCGGGGACGGGCTGATCATCTTCCGCGGGATGCAGGATCACACCGCCGACTCCATCAAATCATTGGAGGGGTTTCGCATCGCCTGGATCGACGAGGCGCAATCCCTGAGCGCGCGCAGCCTCGCGCTGCTGCGGCCGACGATCCGCGCCAAGGACTCCGAACTATGGGCGAGCTGGAATCCGCGTCGCAAGAGCGATGCGATCGACGATTTTCTGCGCGGGCGACAGCCGGATGGCGCAATGGTGGTGAAGGCGAATTGGCGCGACAATCCCTGGTTTCCGGATGTGCTCGAGGAGGAGCGGGTGCTCGACCGGAAGCTCTATCCGGAGCGTTACGACCACATCTGGGAGGGAGACTATGCGCGCGCCTTCGAGGGCGCCTATTTCGCATCGCTGCTTTCCGAAGCGCGCGCGCAGGGGCGGATTGCAAAGGTTGCCGCGGATCCGCTGCTGCCGCTGCGCGCCTTCATCGACATCGGCGGCGCCGGCGCTGCTGCAGATGCCTTCACGATCTGGATCGTGCAGTGGGTCGGCAGCGAGAGCTGAGATCGGGCATTGGTACGAGCCCGACAAGCTGATGGGCTATTGCGTCGCGCTCTATTTCGCAAAGCTTCTGGTCTGGGACAAGGTTCTCGGATTGGGCTCGACGGACGCCCTGGCGGGATTTGCAGCGGTTACCGCCAATCTTGTGGTCTCATTCTATTTCGCCAAGCGCGGCTTCGAGAATGTCGCAAGGATCATCAAGCGATGAAGATTCCGGACGACGAGATCAAGGCCATTGTGGCCGAGACGCTGGCCGAGCAGCACAGGCTCCAGCAGGAGAGCATCGATGCGATCATGTTGAAGGCGGTCGCCTCGGTGCTGGCTTCTTTTGGCATCGAAGATGACGATCGAAAGGAGCTGCGAGCCGATTTCCAGCACCTGCGGAGGTGGCGAAAGAGCGTGGAGCAGGCCCAGAGCTATACCTTTAAGGCAGTGATCACCGTCATTGCCACCGGGTTGATGGGAGCGGTTTGGCTCGGCGTCAAGGTCGTACTGGGCAAGTGAGCCTTCGCGGCGGCGGCGAGGTCACCGGCGCCCGATCAAGCTCTTCCGACGCAAAGAGCCACTTCATGTACAGAATCCGTATCGTCGATGCGTCCGATGACGACGTTGCCGAGACCCTCGCTGATCTGCATCGACAGACGTTCTTCGATGCCGCGGCGATGCCCACGTTCGACCTTGGCGCCTGGTGGCTGGCTTATCACGACGAGGAAGCAGTCGCCTTTGCTGGGGTTGTGCCCTCGACCCACGTTCGAAATGGCGGCTATTTCTCCAGAGTTGGCGTGTTGCAACGGCATTGGGGGCGCGGCCTTCAGCGCAGATTGATGCGTGCGGTGGAGGCGAGGGCGCGGCGTATCGGATGGGACAGCATTGTCTCCGATACGACGGACAACCCGGTATCAGCGAACAACTTCATTCAGGCGGGCTATCGGCTGTTCGAGCCCGAGACCCCTTGGGCCTGGGTGCATACGCTCTATTGGCGGAAGTGGCTGCACTGAGCAGGTTTGCCGCCGCACGGAACGCGGCGTCTGTCGGTCGAATGGCGAGGGCGTCCCTGGAATGTTCGAGGACCCGGCAGCCTGAGGGCTGCCGGGTCCTTTTTGCGTTTTGAAGCGATTCCGGCGTGGGACTTGCGAAGTCGACGGCGGCGGGCTTTAAGTCTGCCCTTGCAGGAAATTCGGCGGCAATAAGCCGATGTAAGGGAGAGCGCGATCGATGCCCACCAAGCCTGAATTGCCGGTACGTGTCTCGCGAGGGACGGGGGGCCCTGCCGCGCTCGATGGTCTATTGGTCGTCGACTTCACGCGCGTCGTCGCTGGCCCGGCCTGCACCCAGACGCTCGCCGACTACGGTGCGCACGTCATGAAGATCGAGAATCCCGATGGCGGCGACGACACGCGCGCCTATGAGCACGCGGAGATTGGAGGCGAGAGCGCCGCCTTTCTCAGCCTGAACCGCAATAAGCGCGGCATCGCGCTCGATCTTGCCGTGCCGGAGGCGCGCGAGATCGCGCTGGACCTGATCCGCAAGGCAGACGTGGTCGTGGAGAATTTTTCGAGCGGGGTCATGAAGAAGTTCGGGCTCGACTATGAATCGGTCGCGCCGCTCAACCCGCGGCTGGTCTATTGCTCGATCTCCGCCTACGGACGCAGTGGACCGTTTGCTTCCCGGCCAGGCTTCGATCCGATCACCCAGGCGGAAAGCGGCTTCATGTCGCTCAATGGATTTGCCGACGGCCCGGCGGTTCGCACCGGCCCGCCCATCGTCGACATGGCGACGGGGATGTCGGCCTGCAATGCCATCCTGCTGGCGCTGCTCGCGCGGGAGCGGCTCGGCCGGGGTCAGCATGTCGAAGTTGCCCTGTTCGACGTCGCGATGGGAATGACCGGTTTCTACGGCATGGCCTATCTCATCAACGGCGAAAACCCCGGCCGGTTCGGCAATTCGCCGAGCGGGTCTCCCACCGTCGGCGTCTACGAGGCCTCAGATGGGCCGCTCTACATGGCCTGCGCCAACGACCGGCTCTACCGCCGGCTTGTGGTCGAGGTGCTGAATCGGCCCGATCTCATCACCGATCCGCAGTTTGCGACGCGCAAAGCCCGTTCGGAGAACAAGGAGCTCCTGCGGGCAGCCATTGCCGAAGTGTTCGCCAGCGATACGCTCGAAAACTGGATGGCAAAGATGAAGCTCGCCAATATTCCGGTCGGCTATCTTCGGACCGTCGAGGAGGGCTTTAATGCCCCCGAGGCTCGCGAGCGCCATCGTTTGAACCGGATTCCGCATCCGACAGCCGAGTGGGTGCCCAACATCGAGCCGCCGATTACGATGAGCCTGACAGGCGCGGTCGATCCCGTCGCGGCACCCCTGTTGGGCGAGCATACCAAGCAGATCCTGCAAGATGCGCTCGGCTACGACGAACGTCGGATCGCGGATTTTGGCGAGAAGGGCGCCTTTGGGTCGATCAAGCCTCCGAGGTCGACTTGAGCAACGGCTCGGCTTGATTTGACGAAGGTCCCGCCGCATAAATGTGTGAAAGCGAGGGACACGAATGGCGCCTGGCCAGGAGCCGAGCATGACCGAGCCCGCAGGCCTGCAAGCCGGCGGGGAGGTCTATGCGTCAATGATCGCGGAGGCCCGGGCGCTTCTGCCGCGACTCCGCGAGCGGGCGGCGCGGACGGAGGAACTGCGGCATCTTCCGACGGAAACCGAAAAGGATCTCCACGACGCCGGCCTGTTCCGGATGCTCCAGCCGGCCCGTATTGGTGGCGCTGAGCTCGACTATGTCGCTCTGGTCGATTGCGCTGAACTGCTCGGGCAGGCGGATGCGTCGGTCGCCTGGAATCTCGCCAATCTGGCGAGCCATCATTGGATGCTCGGCATGTTCGAGCGACGCGCGCAGGATCTGGTCTGGGGCCGCAATCCGGATGCTTTGATCGCGTCCTCGTTCATTTTTCCCGCTGGACGCGCAACACGGGTCAAGGGCGGATACCATTTGCATGGCAGCTGGCCATTCTCCTCGGGCGTTGCCTCCTGCGAATGGAACATGCTTGCGAGCGTGGTCTATTCCGACGACGAAGCCGACGGCATTGAGTATCGGATCTTTTTGCTGCCGAGCGCCGATTACAAGGTGCTGGACACCTGGAACGTCGCCGGGCTGCGGGGGACAGGATCTTGCGACGTCGAGGTCAGGGATGCCTTCGTGGCTGACCACATGACGGTTGCCGTAGGGGACCTCTCGGGTGGCCCGACGCCGGGAAGCACGGTCAATCCGAATCCTCTGTACATGCTGCCTGTCTTCTCACTATTTCCTTACGTCCTCTCCGGTGTCGCGTTGGGGAATGCGCAGGCGTGCCTGGACGATTACACGGAGGTCGCACGTCATCGCATTTCGACTTACAACCGTGCCAAGCTGAGCGATTTCCAAAGCACGCAGATCAAGATCGCCGAGGCCTCGGCCAAGATCGACGCTGCGCGCCTGATCATGCGATCGGCCTGTCTCGATGCCATGGAGGACGCACGGCGCGGCCGTATTCCTGACATGGCGACCAAAACCAGATATCGCCGCGACGGATCCTTTTCCGTGAACTTGTGCACGGACGCGGTCTCGATGCTGTTTGCCGCGAGCGGCGCGCGCGGTCTGTTCACGAGCGGCGTGCTGCAGCGGCAGTTCCGCGATGCGCACGCGATCAACTCACATCTCGCGTTCAACTTCGATGCGGCCGGGACCAATTACGGACGGGTGGCCCTCGGCCTGCCTTCCGAGAATCTCACGCTGTGAGGTCGGCCGATGAATGACCTGCCGAAGCAGCCTCGCGCTCCCGATCCCGCCAACGAGTTAGCGAGCGACAGCTCGCAGATCGATCCTCGCGACTTTCGCAACGCGCTCGGAACCTATGCAACGGGCGTGACGATCATCACGGCGGCGGCGCCCGACGGCAGGCCGTACGGGCTGACATGCAATTCCTTCGCCTCGGTCTCGCTGAATCCCCCGCTGGTTTTGTGGAGCCTCGTCGTCTATTCCTCGAGTTTGACCGTCTTCCAGAACGCCAGCCATTTCAGCGTCAATGTTCTCGGCGCTTCGCAACAGGCGCTTGCGAACAAATTCGCAAAATCGTCGGACGAAAAGTTCACCGGCGTCGACTGGACCCCTGGCCTCGGCAACGCGCCAGTGCTCGCCGAAAGCGTCGCCAACTTTCAATGCCGCTCCGTGAATCGCTATTATGGCGGTGACCACGTGATCTTTCTCGGCGCCGTCGAGGCATATACCTACAATGCGAAGGAGCCGCTGCTCTTTGCGCGAGGGGCGTTCGGTCGCTTCATGGCCGACGATGGGCGCAAGAGCGGGCGGTAACGCGCCCCTTAGAGAGCTTTGCGCTCTGCCGCCGAAAGCTTGTAGATTTCCAACGCGTCCGCGTCCGCACCTCGCGCGGCCTTCGCCAGCCTGAAAAGCTGTCCGGCAAGCGCGGCCATCGGCACCGGCGTCGAGGTTGCCTGTGCAACATCGGCGACCGTATCGAGGTCCTTGAGCATCGTGGCGATGTGGCCGAGGGGCGGGCTGTGAATGCCCTTGACCATTCGCGGCACGAACAGCTGGAGCGGGATGGAATCCGCAAATCCGCCGGCGAGCGCTTCGGGCAGTCGGTCGGCGTCAATTCCGGCGTTCACGGCAAGGCGCGTTGCTTCCGCAAGCACGGCCATCGCGCATCCGACGATCACCTGGTTGCACAGCTTTGTGGTCTGGCCGGCGCCGATCGGGCCCATGTGCGTGAACCTGCGCGCCATGGCGAGCACATAGGGCCGCACCCTCTCGATGTCGCCAGCTTCTCCACCCGCCATGATGGCGAGCGTGCCTTCTTCGGCGCCCTTCGTGCCCCCCGACACCGGCGCATCGATCCAGCCCGCCCCGTTCGCGTCCTTCAATCGCGTTGCAAGGTCGCGCGCTGCGTCTGGATGGATCGACGAGAAGTCGACCACAAGCTTGCCCGCGCCAAGGGCTGCTGCCAGACCTTCGGGCCCGAAGATCACCTCCTCGACCGCTGCCGCGTCCGTCACGCACATGAAGACGATGTCCGAACTCGCCAGGAGATCACGGGGCGTGATCACGCGCTTGGCGCCAGCCTCGACCAGCGGCGCCATCTTGCCCTCCGAGCGATTCCAGACGGCGACCTGATAGCCGGCCTTCAGCAGGCGTCGGGTCATCGGCGTTCCCATGAGGCCCAGGCCGAGATAGCCGAGCTTCTCGAAGCCTTGCGGGTTTGCCTTGCTGTCATCAGCCATAGGTTGCCTCCTTCTGTCGCAGACGCCGCTTTACCATACATTGCCTATCTGCCGGCAAGACCGCCCACCTCGCATGGCTTGCCTGATTGTTTGAACCATGAAACATTTGAGGCGGTCGGGTTGGGGGCGCCAGTCGGCGCCGGAGCAGCGGAGTGGCACGATGCGAACCGTTTCGAAGTGGATCCTGGCTTTGGGGGCGGCAGCAGCCGTGAGCGCGGGCGCAAGCCCGTCATGGGGGCAGCAGACGATCCGCGTCGGCTGGACCATCCCTGCGGAGGAGTCCAAGTACTGGATGATGCGCAGGCCGGCCGAATTCCCCAATCTCGGCAAGGCCTACAACATCGAATGGACCCAGTTCCAGGGCACCGCGCCGATGACGCAGGCCTTGGCCGCCGGTGCGTTGGACTGTGCGACGCAGGCGCCGCTCTCGCTCTCGAACGGAGTCGTCGGCGGCAATCTCAAGGCTTACATCGTCGCGCAACACGTTTTCGAGATGCCCGGCGGTTTCTCTGTCTATTGGGCCGTCATGGATGACTCGCCCATCAAGACAATCGCGGATCTCAAGGGCAAGACGGTCGGCATTTCCGTGATCGGTGGCGGCACGCAAGGACCGTTCAATCTGCTCTTGAAGCAGAATGGCGTCGATCCGGCCAAGGACATCAAGCTGGTCGAGGTCGGCTTTGCCGTCTCCGAGGACGCGCTGCGCCAAGGCCGCGTCGACGCGGTGAACATGAATCAGCCGTTTGCTGCGCGCGCGGAGGCAAAGGGCGGCACAAGGAAGCTGTTCTCGCTCTCCCAGGCCATGCCGAACATCGTGCACATCCTGGAAGCCTGCCGTGCCGATTTCGTCGACAAGAACCCCGAGTTGGTCAAGGCCTATGTCCGCGATATCACCTCTGGCATGAAGAAGGCACTCGCGAACCGCGAGGAGACTCTCAAGGTCGTCAATGAAGTGCTGAAAGCCCCCATCCCGGTGCTTGAGACCTACCTGCTCAAGGACAATGATTTCGGCCGCGATCCCGGTGCTGCGCCGAACTTCCCGGCGATCCAGAAGATGCTGGATATCTATGCAGAGACAGGAATGCTGCCGAAGCTGGATGTCGCACAGTTCAAGCATCCGTCGATCGTCGCGCCGCTGCAATAGAAGCGGGGCGAATTACCGAATTAACATCGTGGCGTTCCGGATCATCCGGGACGCTGCACGAAGAAGATGCATATATGAAGAAGTTACGATCCCGAGTCACCACAGACGGCCTCGACCGAGCGCCGCATCGTGCATTCATGCGCGCCATGGGGCTCGACGACGCTGCGATCGCCAAGCCGATGGTGGGCATCGTCAGCATGAAGGGTGAGCAGACGCCCTGCAACATGACCCACGACTTCCAGGTAGCCGCAGCCAAGACCGGGATCGAGGAGGCCGGCGGTACACCGCGTGAGTTCTCGACTGTTTCGGTGTCCGATGGCATCAGCATGAATCACGAGGGGATGAAGTTCTCCCTGTTCTCGCGTGAGCTGATCGCCGACTCGATCGAAGCCGTGGTCCATGGGTTGGCTTACGATGCGCTGATCGGATACGGCGGGTGCGACAAGACCCTTCCTGGCGTGATGATGGGGATGGTCCGCTGCAACGTGCCCTCCATCTTCATCTATGGCGGCAGCTCGCTGCCCGGGCGCGTGGAGGGACGTACGCTGACGGTGCTCGATTCCTATGAGGCTGTCGGCAGCTTCATGACTGGCGAGATCGACGGCGCCACGCTCGAGCGGATCGAGCGCGCCTGCCTGCCGACGATCGGCGCGTGCGCCGGCCAGTTCACCGCGAACACCATGGGCATGGTATCGGAGGCGATGGGGCTGACCATTCCCAACGTCTCGATGGTGCCCGGTGTCTATTCCGAGCGTGCGCAGATTTCGCGACGTGCCGGCCGACTGATCATGGAGATGCTGGACCGCGGCGGGCCGCTGCCGCGCGACATCGTGACGCGGAAATCCCTGGAGAACGGAGCGGCGATCGTGGCAGCGACGGGCGGCTCGACCAACGCCGCGCTGCACCTGCCGGCGATCGCGAATGAGGCCGGAATTGCATTCAGCATCGATGACGTGGGGGAGGTCTTTGCCAGGACGCCGTTGATCGGCAATCTGCGCCCCGGAGGCAAGTATACGGCGAAGGACGTCTACGATATCGGCGGCGCTGCGGTCATCATTCGCGAGCTGATCCAGAGCGGTCATATCGATGGCGACTGCTTGTCGATTACCGGCCGCACACTTGCCGAAGAGTACGGTGTGGCCAACGCGCCCGACGGAGAGGTGGTGTACGCCGCTCGTGCGCCGATCATGCCTGACGGTGGCGTCGCGGTGCTGAAGGGTAATCTCTGTCCCGATGGGGCGGTGATCAAGGTCGCGGGCTTGAAGAGCCAGTTCTTCGAAGGCGTGGCGCGCGTCTTCGAGGATGAAGAAGCCTGCGTCGCAGCTGTTCGTGACCGCAGCTACAAAACGGGTGAGGTTCTCGTGATCCGCAATGAGGGGCCGGTCGGCGGACCCGGCATGCGGGAGATGCTCGGCGTCACCGCACTGATCTACGGGCAGGGCATGGGTGAAAAAGTGGCGCTGATCACCGATGGCCGGTTCTCCGGCGCGACCCGCGGGATGTGCATCGGCTACGTGTCCCCCGAGGCATTTGTTGGCGGTCCGCTGGCGCTCGTCCGGAATGGTGACAGAATCCGGATTGATGCCGCAAATCGGCGGATGGACGTCCTGCTCGAGGAACAGGAGCTCGCCGCGCGGCGGCGCGATTGGAAGCCGCGCCAGCCACGCCACCGTGCAGGTGCGCTGGCAAAATATGCGCGGCTGGTTGGGCAGGCGCCAGGCGGAGCCGTGACGCATGAAGGCCCGGCAGAATGGCCGTGGTTCGAATGACGCACCGCACGGCTGCGCAAATGACAGCCTGTCTGGCAGGCTTCTTGCTAAGCTCATGCCGCTGAATCCTCGTGCGAGTGGGACGGAAGGCGGGATGACGGTAGTATCTGCGAGATCGAGTGAATGGGTGAGACCGGTGACGCAACAAGACCCGGCTTCCGCAATCATCGAGATCGATCGCGTCTCGCAGGTCTTTCAGACCTCGGCACGCAAGGATCATGTTGCGCTTTCGGACATTTCGCTGACGATCGAGGAGGGAGCTTTCGTCTCCATCCTTGGCCCGTCCGGGTGCGGCAAGTCGACCTTGCTCTACATCGTTGGCGGCTTCGTCAGTCCGACCAGCGGCGCGGCGAGAATGAAGGGGCAGGCGATCACGGGGCCCGGTCCGGATCGCGGACCGGTGTTCCAGGAGTTTGCGCTGTTTCCCTGGAAAACCGTGCTCGGCAACGTGATGTATGGGCCGCGTCAGCAAGGGGTTCGCGCCGCCGAGGCCGAAGCGCAGAGCCGGGCGCTGATCGAGATGGTCGGCCTCAAGGGCTACGAGAACTTCTATCCCAAGGAGCTGTCGGGCGGCATGAAGCAGCGCGTGGCGCTGGCGCGGACGCTTGCCTACCATCCCGAAGTGCTGCTGATGGACGAGCCGTTCGGGGCGCTTGACGCGCACACGAGGACGCGCCTGCAGAACGATCTTCTGAACATCTGGGAGCGTGACCGCAAGACGGTGCTGTTCGTCACCCATTCGGTCGACGAAGCCGTCTTCCTCTCGGACAAAGTCGTCATGATGTCGAAATCGCCCGGGCGAATCCGGCAGGTCATCGACATCGACCTGCCGCGGCCGCGCCGCCGCAACGAGCTTTTGCTCGATCCGCGTTACCAGAAGTACGTCGTCGATATCGAGCGCATGTTCGACGAGAGCGACCAAGCCGGAGCGCCCGCGTGATGTCAGCGGCCGGCATGACCAAGCGCGCTGCCCCGGTGCTCGCCTGCATCGGATTGCTGGTGGTGTGGCAGGTCGCGTCACTGGCGCTGAAGAATGACAGCTTTCCGACCGCGATCGGAGCGATGAGAGCGATTCCGGACATCCTTGGCGACAAGGAGTCCCTGATCAATATTCTGGCCTCGCTCCGGCGCATGGCGATGGGATTTGGCGCGGCCGTGCTCGTGTCGATTCCGCTTGGCCTCTTGATGGGACGTAGCGCCGCAGTTGCGGCCTTCTTCAATCCGCTCCTGATGGTGATCTATCCCGTGCCGAAGGCGGCCTTGATGCCGATCATCATGCTGTGGCTCGGCGTCGGTGACATCACGAAGACGCTCGTGATCTTCCTCGGCGTCAGCCTGCCCGTGATTTATCACAGCTTCGAAGGCGCCAAGGCGGTCGAAGAGAAGATGCTGTGGTCGGGCGCTGCGATGGGGCTCTCGCCGGTGCAGCGTCTGGTGCGGATCGTGCTACCGGCGGCGCTGCCTGAAATTCTGACGGGGTGCCGTACGGGGTTGGTGCTGGCACTGATCACAATGATCACCAGCGAGATGATTGCCCGTCAGTCCGGTGCCGGAAACATCCTGTTCAACGCGCTCGACATGGGCCAATACGAAACCGTCTTTGCGATGATCATCATCGTGGGAGCGATGGGAATCTGCCTCGACGCGATTTTTGAAAGGGTCCGCGCCAGACTGGTGCGCTGGTCCGAACCTCAGTTTGACATGCCGCTGAGCTTCTCATGATGTCGCGGTTTTTCTCTCCAAATCTCGTTCTTGGGATCGCCCCGATCCTACTGGTGATCGCGCTGTGGCAAGGCTTGGTGTCTTTCGGCTTCGCGCCGGCAGTTCTGCTGCCGCCGCCGGGCTTCGTCTTCGGTAGGCTGCTCCAGCAACTCGTAACCTCGACGTTCCAGCACGAGATCGCGGCGACCCTGATCAGGCTGTTTGCCGGCTTCGCGATTGCTGTCGTGCTCGGTGTCAGCATCGGAATCGCCGCCGCCGCTAGTCCAGCGATCAACGCCGTGGTTCGGCCTATCGTGCGCGTATTGGCGCCTTTGCCCAAGGTCGCGCTCTATCCGGCCTTGCTGCTGCTGCTCGGATTTGGCCACGGATCGAAGATCACATTAGTAGCTGCCGATGCTCTTTTCCCGATCCTGTTGTCGACCTATTACGGTGCCTCGACCGTCGAGCAGAAGCTGATCTGGTCGGCTATGGCTGCGGGATCGTCACGCTACGAAATCCTCTTCAAGGTAGTGCTGCCGGCAGCGATGCCGTCGATTCTGACCGGGTGCCGGATTGGCCTTGTCATTTCCTGTATCGTGGTGTTCCTGGCCGAAATGATCACGTCGACGGACGGATTGGGGCACGCGCTGGTGACGGCGGCTCGTACCTTCCAGGCCGTGGACATGTTCGTGCCGCTGATCACGATCTCGCTGCTGGGCTTGGTCCTGAACGGGCTCCTGGGAGTCGTGCGCTCGTACTTGCTCCGGGGCTTCCCCGAAGCGTAGCTAACAAGAAACCTGAAGACCGGGAGAGGACCATGCTGGCTGATCGTATCGAGGCAAAATGGATCGACGCGTTTTGCGAGATCTTCGAGCGATGCGCGGTCAAGGCCGGCGATACCGCCGCGATTCTCTCGGAGACACAGTCGCGTGCGTTGAACGTGCATCTTGCGGAACTGGCCCTGCTGCGGATGGGCGCGCGGCCGTTTCATGTGGTGATGCCGACGCCGCGTAACCGGCATATCGTTCCGGTTCGCTCCACCGGAGCGAGCGAGGCGATCCAAAAGCTTGGCCCGGTGATCACCGCGCTTCAGCAGGCGGGCTTCGTGGTGGATTGCACCATCGAAGGACTGATGCATGCGGTGGAGACGCCGGAGATCCTCAAAGCCGGCGCGCGGATCCTGGTGATCTCCAACGAGCATCCCGAGGCGCTGGAGCGGATGGTGCCGGATTCCGCGCTCGAGAAACGCGTTCGTGCCGCGGCCAAGATGCTGCGCGGAACGAAGCGCATGCGTGTGACCTCGAAGGCCGGCACGGCACTCGAGGTCGATATGGTCGGCGCGTCGACAGTCGGTGTGTGGGGTTGGACCGACAAGCCTGGCACGCTGGCGCATTGGCCGGGGGGTATCGTCGTCAGTTTCCCCAAGAGCGGGACGATCAACGGCACGCTGGTGATGGCGCCGGGCGACATCAACCTGACCTTCAAGCGCTACCTGACCTCGCCGGTGAAGATGACTCTGAAGGACGACTATGTCGTCGAGCTGGAAGGCGAAGGCACGGATGCCGCGATGATGCGCGCCTATCTCGCCGCTTGGGGCGATCGCGAAGCCTATGCCGTGTCGCATGTCGGCTTCGGCATGAATCCGGGTGCGCGCTACGAGGCGCTCTCTATGTATGACCAGCGCGACACCAACGGCACCGAGATTCGGGCCGTCTCCGGCAATTTCCTGTTCTCGACCGGCGCGAATGAATTCGCAGGGCGCTACACGGCAGGACATTTCGACCTGCCGATGATGGGAACGACGATCGAGCTCGACGGCGTTGCGGTGGTCCGGGAAGGTGTGCTTCAGGACGTCTTTGGCTAGCTGCGGTCGAGCACCGGGGGACGGGCTAGTTCGAAGTGCCGGAGCAGGTCGACCATGGCCTGGAGGCGCTTCGCGCGGTAGGCATCGACGTCGAGGCCGGAATAGTCGAGGAAGCCTGCGCCCGTGCGCAGGCCGATCCGGCCCTCATGCATGTTGCGTGAAATGACCTCCGGCGCCCGATAGCGCTCGCTGCCGAGCGCGCCTTCCAGATACCTGCTTGCGTAGTAGAGGATGTCGCCGCCGCCCCAATCGATGAATTCGAGCAGCCCGAGCACGGCGTAGCGGAAGCCGAAGCCGTAGCGGATCGCCTTGTCGATCTCTTCTGCGCTGGCGACGCCTTCCTCCACCATGCGCGCCGCCTCGTTCATTGCCAGGGCCTGGATACGTGGAACGATGAAACCCGGTGTGGCGGCACAGACCACCGGTACCTTGCCGATGCCTTCGAGCAGCGTCTTGACCTCGGCGACAATGGCAGGATCGGTTGACTTGCCGGGCGAGACTTCGACGAGCGGGATCAGATAGGCTGGATTGAGCCAATGCACGTTGAGAAAGCGACGCGGGTTCACGATCGCTCCGGAGAGATCATCGACGAGGATCGTTGATGTGGTCGACGCGATGATGGCGTCCGGGCCGACTTGCTTTGACGCCGCCCCCAGCACCTCGCGCTTGAGCTCGACGACTTCAGGAATCCCTTCGAAGACCATTCCGGCTTCGGCCAACGCGACGCCGCTCTCGTTCGCCGGTACCACCGAGACCCGCGCGATCAGCGGATCAACATCTGCCTCGGTCAGCATCCCCAGCTTCGACAGGCTGGCAAAGGTCTTCCTGACTTCGCCGAGTGCGTCCGCCTCGAGCTTGGCAAAGTCCTCCGCGGACCGCGGCTTGATATCAATCATCGTGACGCCGTGCCCTGCATAAGCGAAGGCAACGGCGATGCCGCGGCCCATGCGGCCAGCGCCGAGACAGGCGATTTTGACACGATTGGTCATCGATCAGAATCCATTGCGGAGCAGCGTCTGCAATTCAGTCTTGCTGAGATCGCCGAGTCCCAGCGTCTGGAGCGTTCGGCCGCCGCGAGCAAAATCTTCTCCGCAGATCGCGCCCCCGATTGACAGGAACCCTTTGGCCAGCGGTGTGTCCACGCCAGCCAGGTCCGCGACGGACACCAGCAGCGACAGCCCGAGCCGCAGATCCTCGCGCATGTAGCGGTGCTCTGTCAGCACGATCCGCTCTCGCCAGTCACCGGAATCGGTCAGCCGGTCGTGCGAGCCGCGGCCATACATCCAGATCTCGCCTTCCCTCGCGTAATGGTGAGCGAGCGGGAAATGTGGTGCGCCGTAGCCGAGTGCCTCGCGCACCGCGATGCGTTCTGCGTCGAGCGCGTCAGTGACCCGGCGGATCGCGGCCTGCGTGCCTTCCTTGTGAATGTCCCAGCGCTCGAAATGCTCGATCGGCCCTGTGTTCATCACGATCAACGGCGGGTGAATGATCGGGCCTGCGTTCATCAGTGCGCCCGACAGCGCGTCTCCGCACGCCTCGATCGCGTCTGGGAAAGCACGTCCGATCACTGCGAGCGCGTGGGGCGCCTGGTCAAGCGGGAACACGCCGACCGGGAGCCGCTTGGCGCGAATGGTGATCGCGACCTCGAAGGGGCCGTGCTTGCGGGTCAGCCACGGAAGCGTGCCCGTTTCGGCAAAGCTGGCTTTGGCATGGTTGCCGGCATCTCGCGCTGCCTGGGCGAAGATCATCGAGCCGAACGTCGCCGGCGGCAGAAAGACGACCTGACCGTCGCGCAGATGCGGCGCGAGCAGGCGAGCGATATCTGATTGCGCGAAGGCCGGAGCCGGGCACAGGATCAACTCCGTGCCATCGACGGCGTCCGCCATGTCGGTCGTGACCAGCGGCAGCTTCACGTCATGACGGCCGTTGTGATCCTTGACCAGGATGCGCGAGCCGGCGGCGCGATGCGCCGCGACCTGATCGGCATCGCGGCGCCACAGCCGCACCTCGTGTCCCGACAGTGCAAAATCGCCCGCGGCCGCGAAAGAGCCGTTTCCCCCACCCAGAACTGCGATCTTCAAGATGCTTCTCCTAGCGCCCGTGACTGCGCATCAAGCTGCTTCAGCAGGAAATGCTGGACCTTGCCCAGCGCCGTCCGCGGCAGGTCGTTGACGAAGACGATCTCGCGCGGAATCTTGTAGCGCGCGAGTTGCGCCTGAAGATGCGCTCTCAATTCGTCCGCCTCGAGCCGGCAGCCGGATCTCGCAATGACATAGGCGATCGGTACCTCGTCCCAGCGCGGGTCCGGCCGGCCGATCACGGCGCATTCGCTGACGTCGGGGTGCTCGAGCAGGACGCGCTCGACCTCGGCCGGGTAGACGTTTTCTCCGCCTGAAATGATCATGTTCTTCTTTCGGTCGCGGACCCAGAAATAGCCGTCGGAATCGCACAAGCCGATATCGCCGGTGCGATACCAGCCGTCGTGCAGCGCCTCGCGCGTCGCGGCCTCGTTGCCCCAATATTCGACGAACACGTTGGGACCGCGCACCGCGATTTCGCCCGGCGTGCCCGCGGGCAGTTCTTCGCCGGCCTGGTCGACCACCTTTGCCTCGCAGCACAGGCCGGCAAGGCCGGTCGATCCCGCGCGCGAAAGATCGCCGCCAAGCCGCGTGTAGACGGCGATCGGGCAGGTTTCGGTCGAGCCATAGACCTGAAGCACCGGGACATCGCGCGCGACGAAGCGCTCGATCAGGTGTGGCGGTACGATGGTCGAGCCGGTGGCGATGGCCCTGAGTGAGGAAAGATCAGCGGTCGCCCAGGCAGCATGCTCGCTCACCGCCTGAAGGATCGCAGGAACCATCACCGTGAGTGTCGGCCGTTCCCCTTCGATAGCCGCAAGCGCGGCGTCCGGCGTGAAGCGCGCATGGACCGTGACGGTCGCGCCCAGCTGCAACGCCGGCGTAGTCTGGATGTTGAGGCCACCGACGTGAAAGAACGGCAGCACGGTCAGCACGTGGTCGTCGGACGTCATGTTGTGCATATGCTGGCTCATGACGCCGTTCCAGAGCAGCGCCTCCTGGCGCAGCACCGCGCCCTTTGGTCGCCCCGTCGTGCCGGACGTGTAGACGATGAGCAGCGGGCAGGAGAGATCGGTGTGCGGATTTCGGCTCGTGCCGTCACCGCGGGCCAGCAAATCTTCGAACGACGTGCCGCGAGGCGGCGTGAAGTCGAGGCCGACGACGGATGCCCCCACCGCGGTCTTCCCCAGCTCGGCAAGCATTCCGGAAAACGCCTGCTCCAGCACTAGGACCTTGGCACCGGCATCACTGAGAATGAACAGCTGCTCGGCGACGGCCAGTCGCCAGTTCAGAGGCACCAGCATCGCGCCGAGCCGTGCGCAGGCGTAAAGCAGAACCAAATAGTCAGGTCGGTTCAGACTTAGAATCGCGACGCGGTCGCCGGGGCCGACGCCGAGCGCCTGCTTCAAGGCCGTGGCCGTTTGCTCGATGCGTGCGGCGAATGCCGCATAACTCAGCCGCGTCCCTTCGAAGGCAATGGCCGTCTTGTCTGGCGCGAACGCCGCGTTGCGGTCGATCAGGCTACAGAGGTCCACGGTCAGTCGTCCGTTTCACCGGCCTCGTACAGCGCTTCGCGCCCGATCCGGTCGAGGCAGAGCTCGGCGGTCCAGGGCAGCATCAGCGAGCCGCAGCGGCTGTCCCGATAGATCCGCTCCAGCGGCAGCGAGCGAAGCATGGCCTGACCGCCGCAGGTACGGATCGCGAGCGCGGCGAGCTCATTGGCGCCCTCCATCACCGAATATTGCGCGGCGTAGGCGCGCAGCACCTGCTCCTTGCTCGGATTGGCGCGCGCCTCGGTCACGGCCTGGAACCAGATTGCCTTGATCTGCTCCAGCTTGATTTGCATCTGCGCCACCGCGATCTGCTTGGTCGGGTACATCCGCCGCTTGACCGACGGCATGCCCGGGACCTCGCCGCGCAAGTAACGCACGGTGAAGTCGTAGGCGGCTTGCGCCAGGCCCATATAGGTCGGCGACAGCGTCAGGAACATGTGCGGCCAGCGCTGAGCTGCCTGGAAATACACGCCGCGCGGCATCAGCGCCGAATCTTCCGGAACGAACACGTCCTTGAACAGCAGCGTTCGCGAAACCGTGCCGCGCATGCCCAGCGGATCCCAGTCGCCGACGACCGAGACTCCTTCTGATTTGGCTGATATCGCCAGGTAAAGCGTGTTGCGGCGCGACGCCTTCTCGCCTTGCTCGATCTCGGTGCAAAGCACGCCGTAATAGTCGGCGTGGCCCGAGAGCGATGCAAAGATCTTCTTGCCGTTGACGACCCAGCCGCCTTCGACCGGCTTTGCTTCCGTGCCGAATGCGACCCCGCCCGCAGCCGCCGCGCCGCCCTCGGAGAAGGGCTGCGAGTAGATCGCTCCGTCTTCGAGGATGCGCTTGTAATGGACCGCGCGCCGCCGCTCGTGCTGGGCGCGCGTCTCCGCATCCATATCCAGATCGTCGGCGAGAGGACCCGACCACAGCGTCGAGCAGACATGCATGTTCCAGGTCAGCGCGGTCGCGCCGCAATAGCGGCCGATCTCGGCTGCCGCGAGTGCATAGGTCTGGTAGTTCGCGCCGAGGCCGCCGTGCCTCTTGGGCACGGCGATGCCGAGCAGGCCGACGCGATGAAGGTCACGATAATTCTCAGTCGGGAATGTGGCCTCGCGATCATAGGCCGCGGCGCGCGCGGCGAATACGCTCTGGCCGATTTCGCGGGCGCGCGCAACGATGCCCACCTGCTCGTCGCTCAAGCGGAATGCGACAGGATCGAATATCGGCGCATCCAGCACGACCTTGTTGGTCGTGCCAATCGCCTTGCTGACTTGCATGGTCATCGCGCAGTTACCTTAGGCTTTGGTCGCGAGAGAGTTCAGAAACCGGGCGAGAGCTTCGTCGAAGGCCCCGGGGCGTTCGAGATTGGCGAGATGGCCCACGCCAGGCAGCTCGACATATTCGGCCCCTGGGATATAGGTCGCCGTCTTTGCCATCATCGGCGCAGGCGCATTGTTGTCCTTGGAGCCCGACAGCAGCAGCGTGGGGACGGAGATACTTCCAAGCGTGCTGCGCTGATCGAAGCCGATGAGAGCCAGCATCATGGCGCGATAGCTGGCCTCGGGTACGCTCCCCATGCATTCGCGGGCAACCTCCATCCCATTCGGATCGGGATCGTCGCCGACGAGCTCCTTCACTAGCGAAGGCGCCAGCGACTTCATCGTCTCCCCGCGATCGAGCGGTCCCAACCGCGCTGCGATGAACGATTTCTGCCAATCGCCGTCCGCCTTTCCGAACGCAGGGCTGGTCTGCGCCAGCACGACTGCGCGGGCCAGCTTGGGGGACTGAACCAGCCACTTCTGAACGATCATGCCACCGATGGAATGGCCGACCAGAACAGGCCTGCTGACGCCGAGTTGCGCGATGAATTGCTGCAGCGCCTCCGCCAGGGCAGCGATACTGACGCTCGCAAGCGGCGCCGATCCTCCATAACCGGGCATATCCCAGGCGATCGCGCGGAAGCGGTCGCCGAATGTCGCAAGCTGCCGCCGCCAGGCCCGCGCCGCGCCGCCGATGCCGTGCAGGAAGATCAGCGGTATCGCGTCCGGTTCGCCCGCGGCTTCGTAGGCGAAGCGTCCGTCCTTTGTTGTCATTGGCACAGGCTGCGACACGCGACGTCCTTCTGCTGGGCCCCTCGATGCTAACAGGCCTTTCGAGGATGGAAAGCGATAATTTTATACTTAAAGCAATTTTCGGGCCGCCACTCATGCCGCATCATTCGCCGCCCAAGCGCCGCTTTCATTGCAATAACTTGAAGGTTAAAATATATCGAACACTGGTCACGAGATCCGAGGGAGCCAGCGCATGTCCGGATTGCCGCATTCGCCGCACGCGCTGGTCACCGGTGGTGGGCGCGGCATCGGCCGAGCGATCGCGTCCGCTCTCGTCGGCGCCGGTGCGACCGTGACCGTGCTTGGCCGGAGCGCGGCGGTTCTCGACGAGGCGGTCAATGCAGGCGCCGCGCACTTTGCGGCTGTCGCTGACGTTTCGAATGAAGCGTCGCTGAAGGCCGCGATCGCCGCGGCAAGTGCGCGCAAGCCGATCGACATTCTGGTTGCCAACGCGGGCAGCGCTGAATCGGCGCCGTTCGCGAAATCGGACAGCGCGCTCTTCAGCCGGATGATGGATGTCAATTTCATGGGCGTCGTGCATGCCGTCCAGGCCGTGCTGCCGGGCATGAAGGATCGTCCCTACGGCCGCATCGTCGCGATAGCGTCCACCGCAGGCCTCAAGGGCTACGCCTATGTCAGCGCGTATGCAGCGGCCAAGCACGCCGTCATCGGCCTGGTACGTTCGCTCGCCCTCGAGATGGCCGGAAGCAACGTCACCGTGAATGCGGTGTGTCCCGGCTTCACCGACACCGATCTGGTCGCCGGCAGTATCGACAATATCATGAAGAAGACAGGCCGAACCCGCGAGCAGGCAATCGCCGAGCTCGCGAAGCACAATCCGCAAGGGCGCCTGGTGACGCCTCAGGAGGTCGCAGACGCGGTTCTCTGGCTGTGCGGGGAAGGCGCGAGCGCGATCACCGGGCAGGCGATCGCGGTGGCCGGTGGCGAAGTCTAGCCTGCCGGGCACAGGCACGGAACAAGAAAGCCAAGGAGATCCCATGAGCAGACCAGCCAATCCCGTCACCTTGCCGCTTGCGGATTACTCGCCGCAGCACTTCCTGCTGGCCGTGGTCGACGGCGTTGCGACGGTCACGCTCAACCGCCCCGAACGAAAGAATCCGCTGACGTTCGAGAGCTATCGGGAACTGACCGACTTCTTCCGCGCCTGCGCCTTCGACGACGCGGTCAAGTCCATTGTCGTCACGGGTGCCGGCGGCAATTTCTCGTCCGGCGGCGACGTGTTCGAGATCATCGGCCCGCTGGTGAAGATGGACACCAAGGGTCTGACGGCCTTCACGCGCATGACCGGCGACCTCGTCAAGGCGATGCGAGCCTGTCCGCAGCCGATCGTGGCCGCGGTCGAAGGTATCTGCGCCGGGGCGGGAGCGATCATCGCCATGGCATCGGACATGCGCCTTGCGGCGAGCGGAGCCAAGGTGGCGTTCCTGTTCAACAAGGTGGGGTTGGCCGGCTGCGACATGGGCGCTTGCGCCATCCTGCCGCGGATCATCGGGCAGTCCCGCGCCTCCGAGCTACTCTACACCGGCCGGTTCATGACCGCGGAAGAAGGCGAGCGTTGGGGATTCTTCAGCCGCATCGTCACGCCGAAGCAGGTGCTGCCCCAGGCGCAGGTTCTGGCCAAGCAGGTCGCGGAAGGCCCGACCTTCGCCAACACCATGACCAAGCGGATGCTGGCTATGGAATGGGCGATGTCCGTCGAGGAGGCGATCGAGGCAGAGGCCGTGGCTCAAGCCTTGTGCATGACAACGGCGGATTTCGAGCGCGCCTTCGAGGCTTTCGCCAATAAGGTCAAACCGGTCTTCAGGGGCGACTGAGCCGGTCGCAATTATCTGCAGCCAATCCAGCGAGGGGGACTTGCGGGAGATTATTTTAGGCTTAAAATAGTTTCGTGGCCCGGGTGAAGTGGCGAGGCTCCCATGAAAGTCGCGATCATCGGTGGCGGACCTGCGGGTCTCTATGCTGCGATCCTGCTCAAGAAGCAGCGTCCGGGCGCGGACATCACGGTCTACGAGCGCAACCGGGCCGACGACACCTTCGGCTTCGGCGTAGTGTTCTCGGATGCGACGCTCGACAATTTCGAGAAGCACGATCTTCCGAGCTATCGCCGCATCACCCAGGAGTTCGCCTACTGGGACGACATCGCCGTGCACTTCCGCGGCACCGTGCACCGCGTCGGCGGCAACGGCTTCTGCGGCTGCTCGCGGCAGAAGCTGCTTCTGATCCTTCAGGAGCGTGCGCGCGAGCTGGGTGTCACCTTGCATTTCGAGGTCGATATCGACGACGAATCCCGCTTCGCCGACGCCGATCTCGTCCTACTCGCCGACGGCATCAATAGCCGGTTCCGGGAGAAATACGTCGATCATTTCCAGCCGGAGGTCGACCTCCGCGCCAACAAGTTCGCCTGGATGGGTTCGACCAGGCCGCTCGATGCCTTCACCTTCATCTTCCAGGAGACGGAGTGGGGGCCGTTCATCGCCCACGCCTATCAGTACGAGGCCGGGCACTCGACCTGGATCTTCGAGACCGATCCTGAAACGTTCGAGCGCGCGGGGCTGACGTGTCTGGACGAGGCTCAGTCCGCCGCGCGGATGGCCGACATCTTCGGCTGGTTCCTGGGTGGGCACAGGCTGCTGACGAACCGCTCGATGTGGCGCAACTTCCCGATGATCCGCAGCAAACGCTGGGTCAAGGACAACATGGTGCTGCTCGGCGATGCCAAGGCGAGCGCACATTTCTCCATCGGCTCAGGCACCAAGCTCGCGATGGAAGACGCCATCGCGCTGGCCGAAGCCATGGAGAAGGCGCCCAGCATCAAGGCCGCGCTGGAGATTTATGAGCACGGCCGTCGCGAGGAGGTCGAGAAGACGCAGCATGCCGCCGACGTCTCGCTGGTCTGGTTCGAGCATGTCGACCGCTTCTGGGATTTCGATCCCGTCCAGTTCGCCTTCGGCGTGATGACGCGCTCGAAGGCGATCACCTATGACAATCTGAAGCTCCGCGCGCCGGATTTCGTGGCCGAGGTCGACAAGTCGTTCGCGAGGCAGGTGCGAAGCAGCGGCTTCGATGTCAACACCGACCGGCCGATGGTGCCGCTGTTCCAGCCGTTCCGCTTGCGCGAGATGGAACTTGCCAATCGCACGGTGATGTCGCCGATGTGCATGTATTCGGCCAAAGAGGGCGTGCCGACCGACTTTCACCTCGTGCACTACGGCTCGCGCGCGATCGGCGGCGCCGGGCTGATCTTCACCGAGATGACCTGCGTCAGCCGCGACGCCCGGATCACGCCCGGCTGCGCCGGCCTGTGGAGCGACGAGCAGGAGGCCGCCTGGCGTCGCATCGTGGATTTCGTCCACGGCAACTCGGCCGCGAAGATTTGCCTGCAACTGGGGCACGCCGGCCGCAAGGGTGCGACCAAGCTGATGTGGGACGGCATGGACCGTCCCTTGGAGCAGGGCGGCTGGGAGGTCGTTTCGGCATCACCGCTGCCCTACTTCCCCGACAGCCAGGTGCCGCGCGAGCTCGACCGCGCCGGCATGAATGCGGTGAGGGACGCTTTCGTCGCAGCCGCCGAGCGCGGCGAACGCTGCGGCTTCGACATGCTCGAATTGCACTGCGCCCACGGCTATCTGCTCGCGAGCTTCATCTCCCCTCTGACCAACACCCGCAACGACGAGTACGGCGGCTCGCTCTCCAACCGTCTGCGGTTCCCGCTCGAGATTTTCGAGGCGCTGCGCGCGGTCTGGCCGTCGCACAAGCCGATGTCGGTGCGCATTTCCGCGACCGATTGGGCTGACGGCGGCATCACAGGCGATGATGCCGTCGCCATCGCGCGCGCCTTTGCCGAGGCGGGTGTCGATCTCGTCGACGTCTCGACCGGGCAGACCGTGCGCGATGCGCAGCCGGTCTACGGACGCATGTTCCAGACGCCCTTCTCCGACCAGGTCCGCAATGAGGCGCGCGTCGCCACGATGTGCGTCGGCAACATCACCACCGCAGACCAGGCCAACACCATTCTGGCCGCGGGCCGGGCTGATCTCGTCGCTCTCGGCCGTCCCCATCTCGTCGATCCCTTTTTCACCATGAAGGCAGCCGCCTGGTACGGAGCAAACGACGCCTTCTGTCCCCCGCAATATCTGCCCGGAAAGGACCAGATTTTCCGCAACAGCGTGCGCGATCGGCAGGATCTCGAGGAGCTGAGAATTAAGGCTAAGCCCAAGACCCGGGCCGAGCTCAAGGCGGAGGCGACAAAGCCGCTTGCGGCGGAGTGACCGCCCGTGCGACGTTAACCCATTGCCTGCGGTTCGAGTGGAGTTAGGGCGATGAAGGCGATTATCGTCGGTGGCGGTATCGGTGGTCTCACGACGGCTTTGATGTTCCGCTCGCGCGGCCTGGATTGCGAGATCTTCGAGCAGGCCGACACCATTCGCGAGCTCGGCGTCGGCATCAACACGCTGCCGCACGCGATGCGGGAGTTGGCCGGGCTCGGCCTGTTGCAGAAGCTCGACGAGGTCGCGATCCGCACCGATCAGCTCTACTATCTCAACCGCCATGGCCAGGAGGTCTGGCGCGAAGCTCGCGGCATCGACGCCGGCCATGACGTGCCGCAATTCTCGATCCATCGCGGCCGGCTTCAGGGCGTCATCCATCGTGCAGTCGAGGAGCGGTTGGGCCGCGAGGCGATCCACACCGGCTGCCGGCTCGGCGCCTTCTCGCAGGACGAGGGCGGCGTCACCGCTTACTTCTTCGATCGCGCCGGCGCCCATGTCCACACCGCGCGCGGCGATATCCTGATCGGCGCCGACGGCATTCACTCTCGCGTCCGCGAGACGCTGTTTCCGAACGAAGGGCCGCCGTGCTGGAACGGCCTCATGCTGTGGCGCGGTGCGCGCGACTGGCCGCTGTTTCTCACCGGAAAATCGATGATCGTGGCCGGCGGTCTCAATGCCAAGGTGGTGATCTATCCGATCGCGGAAGGATCGAGCCCGGCGAGCCGCCTGACCAATTGGGCGGTGCTGGTCAAGGTGGGCGAGGGCAACGCGCCGCCGCCGCGGAAGGAAGACTGGTCGCGGCCGGGCCGCCGCGAAGAGCTGATGCCGCACGTGGCGCGCTTCTCGGTGCCCTATATCGACGTGAAGAGCCTGATCTCGGCAACGCCTGAATTCTACGAGTATCCGACCTGCGATCGTGATCCCTTGCCGTATTGGTCATCGGGCAGGGTCACGCTGCTCGGCGATGCCGCGCATCCGATGTATCCTGTGGGGTCGAACGGCGCCTCGCAGGCTATTCTCGACGCGCGCTGTCTTGCTGATGTGCTGATGCGCGCCGAACACCCGCGTCAGGCTTTGCTCGAATACGAGAAGAAGCGTCTGCCGATGACGGCCGAGATCGTTCGCTCCAACCGGCGCGGCGGGCCGGAGGGCGTCATTGACGCCGTCGAGCAGCTCGCGCCCGACGGCTTCGACAATGTCGACAACGTCCTGAGCTATTCGCAGCGCGAAGCGATCGTGCGCGGCTATGCCACCAAGGCAGGCTTCGCCGCGGTGCCGGGACTCGCGGCGGTGCGCGCCTGAGGCGCGCCGCTAGCCGCCGGGCGGCGGCGGCAGGAAGTGGATGTTGAACTCGGCGGCCATCGCCACGACATCCTCCGGCTTCTGCTCCTTCATGTTGTGAAGGCCCCAGAACAGGTCGAACAGCTTGCGGCTCGGCGAGACCCAGAACAGCACCTTGGCGGTCTGCTCCGACTTGTTGAAGATGCCGTGCGGCACGCCCATGCCGAGGCGGATCAGGTCGCCCGCACTTGCCTGCGCCTCCGAATTGCCCAGCACGAAATCGAGCTTGCCCTCCAGCATGTAGAGATATTCATCCTGGTCGGGATGAATGTGCGGCGGCACGAAGGTGCCCGGCGGCAGCGTCGCGTGCCAGGAAAAGCTGTTCTCCGCGTAGCTCTTCGGCACGTAGGTCTGGCCAAGGATATTCCAGGAGATCCCCTGGATTCCTTCATTGGCCCGCGTGATACCGGTGATTTCGCTCTTCATTGCAGTCCTCCCGTAACGCGCTGCGCGGCTATCATCAGAGCATGATCTTTTTCGGAAAACCGCTGCGCACTTTGCGCTACCGCGGCCCTTCGGGTCCGGATCGTGCTCAGTTCGCCGCCTTGCAGTCCTTGGCATAGCGGTCGCCGTAGTTCTCGAAGACCTTCTGCACGATCTCGGTCTGGAACTTGCCGTCCGGACGCTTGGCGACCTTGGTCAGGTAGAAATCCTGGATCGGATAATTGTTGTTGTTGAACTTGAAGGCCCCGCGCAGCGAGGTGAAGTCGGCCTTCTTCAAGGCGGCGCCAACGGCATCCTTGTTGGAGAGGTTCCCCTTCACGGCCTTGACGGCGCTGTCGATCAGCATCGCAGCATCATAGGCTTGGAAGGCGTAGGTGCCGGGAACGCCGTTGTAGGCGGCCTCGTAGGCGGCAACGAACTTCTTGTTCTGGGGATTGTCGAGATTGGGCGCCCAGTTCGCGCCACCGAACATGCCGACGGCCGCATCCTGCTGCGCCGGCAGGGTCGATTCATCGACCGTGAAGGCCGAGAGCACCGGAATAGTGTCGGCGAGCCCGGCTTGCCGGTATTGCTTGACGAGATTGACGCCGAGGCCTCCCGGCATGAACGTGAACAGTGCATCGGGCTTCTGTGAGGAAATCTTGGAGAGCTCCGGCTGGAAGTCGAGCGTGTTCAGCGGCATGTAGGACTCTTCGACGATCTCGCCCTTGTAGTCCAGCTTGAATCCCGCCACCGAATCCTTACCGGCCTGATAGTTCGGCACCATCAGGTACATCCGCTTGTAGCCGCGGTCCTGCGCGACCTTGCCGAGGATCTCGTGCACCTGATCGTTCTGATACGAGGTCACATAGAAGAACGGGTTGCAATCCTTGCCGGCGAAGGTCGAGGGACCGGCATTGGGGCTGATCAGGAAGGTTTTCGACTCCGTAATGGGCCGGTGAATGGCCTGCAGGATGTTGGAGAAGATCGGCCCGACCACGAAGTCGACCTTCTCACGTTCCAGAAGGCCCTTGACCTTGGTCACCGCAGCATCCGGCTTCAGCTCATCGTCGACGACGACGACCTCGACATCGCGGCCACCCATCTTGCTGCCGAGATCCTTCACGGCGAGCGCGAAGCCGTCGCGAACCTGCTGGCCCAGCGCTGCGGCGGGCCCCGACAGGGTCACGATCACACCCAGCTTGATTTTTTCCTGGGCGAGGGCAGGGCTCGCCACGGTGCCGAGTAGCATTGCGGCTGCGGCCACGGTCATTTTCGTCTTCATGATCTGTCCCTCGTGACGATTGGCTTGCGCTGCAAGCCACGTACTCCAATCCAAAGCTTATGCCGATGATGGCCGCGGCGGCAAGCCGAGCGCGCAGCCTCGCATCCTTCGGGCAGCGATGCATGCAAGCTGCGCGCCAATTATTTGAAGCCTAAAGAAATCGGCGTGCGGTCGATTGTTGCAGCTTTGGACTTGCGGCCGGCTCGGATTTATTTGAAGCTCAAAACGTTGGGGAATCCGTGCCCGCGCCAATGCCGGCCGTGAGTGACTGCATCGACATGCTCGATTCCGAGACCAAGGCTGTCGAAACACCGGAGGACCACGCCGAGGAGCTTCGGCTGTGGTTGCGGCTCTTGACCTGCACGACGCTGATCGAAGGCGAGGTGCGCGGCCGGCTGCGGCAGCGGTTCGACGTCACGCTGCCGCGTTTCGACCTGATGGCACAGCTCGACAAGGCGCCTGACGGCATGACCCTGTCCGATGTTTCCAAGCGCATGATGGTGTCGAACGGCAATGTGACCGGCCTCGTGGAGCGCCTGGTTGAATCAGGCCATCTCGACCGGCGCACCTCGGAGACCGACCGCCGCGTCCAGGTGATCCGGCTGACCAAGCTCGGGCGTGCCGAGTTCCGCAGGATGGCCGCCGAGCACGAGACCTGGATCGCCGATCTCTTCGCCGACCTCTCGCCGAAGGACGTCCGCGAATTGATGCGCCTCCTCGCCAAGACCAAGGGGTCCGCGCAGAAATCGGCCGCCCGCCGCCGGCCGTAGCTGTGCGGGCGCGACAGCCCGCCAACCCTTTTGCCGCATGAAAAAGCACGGGATGCCCAAAATCCCCTATTGCGCCGAATTGTTTTAAGCCTAAAATGTTTTCCAGATCGTGCTGCCGGGTGCAATCCATGCTGAAAGGAGCGTGCGATGGCCAACGCCGCCAAGATTCAAGTGACGGGCTCGTCTGACGGCAGCGCCGCGACGGCCCATGTCGATACGTTCGCGCGGCAACATCTGCCGCCGCGCGAGCTCTGGCCTGAATTCATCTTCACGCGGCCGGAGCTGAACTATCCGCAGCGACTGAACTGCGTCAGCTATTTCCTCGATCGCTGGGTCGAGCAGGGCCATGGCGATGCCCCTTGCGTCGTCAGCCCAGGCGTCAGCTACACCTATCGCGAGTTGCAGGCGCTGGTGAACCGCATCGCCAATGTGCTGGTTGGCAAGCTCGGTCTCGTTACCGGCGGGCGTGTGCTGCTGCGCTCGGCCAACAATCCGATGATGGTTGCGACCTATCTCGCGGTGATCAAGGCCGGCGGAATCTGCGTGGCGACGATGCCGCTGCTGCGCGCCAAGGAGCTGTCCTATCCGATCCAGAAGGCGGAGATCACGCTGGCGCTGTGCGACGGAAAGCTCGCCGAGGAGATGGAGAAGGCGAAAGCTGCGGCGCCCGGTCTCGAGCGGGCCGTCTATTGGGGCAATGGCGCGTCGGATTCGCTCGAAGCGCTGATCGCCGATGCCAGTCCGGAGTTCGAGGCGGTCGATACCGCCGCCGACGACATCTGCCTGATCGCCTTCACCTCGGGCACGACCGGCGATCCCAAGGGCACCATGCATTTCCACCGCGACATGCTCGCGGTCTGTGACGGCTATGCGCGCAACATTCTGCGCGCCGAGCAAAACGATCGCTTCATCGGCTCGGCGCCGCTCGCCTTCACCTTCGGCTTCGGCGGCGTGCTGTTTCCGATGCATATCGGCGCCTCCTTCGTCGTGCTAGAGAAGACGACGCCGGACGACATTCTGAATGCGATCGAGCAGTACAAGACCACGGTCTGTTTCACGGCGCCGACCGCATACCGCGTCATGCTCGGCAAGCTCGCAGGCCGCGACATTTCTTCGCTCCGCAAATGCGTCTCCGCGGGCGAGACCCTTCCCAAGCCGACATTTGATGCCTGGCTCAAGGCGACCGGGATCAAGCTGATGGACGGCATCGGCTCGACCGAGATGCTGCACATCTTCATCAGCGCGACCGAGGAAGATATCCGCCCCGGCGCCACCGGCAAGCCCGTGCCGGGCTATGAAGCCAAGATCGTCGACGATGAGGGTCGCGACGTTCCGCCCGGAACGATGGGCCGTCTCGCCGTGCGCGGGCCGACCGGCTGCCGCTATCTGGCCGACGAGCGGCAGCGGAAATACGTCCAGAACGGCTGGAACATCACCGGCGACACCTATTTGATGGATAGCGACGGCTATTTCTGGTACCAGTCGCGCTCCGACGACATGATCGTGTCGGCCGGCTACAACATCGCAGGAACTGACGTCGAAGCGGCGCTGCTCACGCATCCGGCGGTCGCCGAGTGCGGTGTGGTCGGTGCGCCCGACGAGGCGCGCGGCATGATCGTCAAGGCTTATGTCATTGCCGCGCCCGGCGTGACGCCTGACGCTCAGCTGGTCTCCGAGTTGCAGGAGCATGTCAAACGCGAAATCGCGCCGTACAAATATCCGCGCGCCATCGAGTTCGTGGCGCAATTGCCGAAGACCGAGACCGGCAAGCTGAAGCGCTTTGCCCTGCGGCAGCTGGCGCAGGCTGCAGTGACGTCCTCAGGCGTCGCCGCGGAATGAGAAAAGGATAGAGAATTGTCTGTGACGACGCCGAAAAGCCCGCAACTCGCGGTGCTGCCGACCGCAGCCGAGGATGGAACGCGTATCAAGGCGCAGATCCTGCAGCCGTCAGGCTGGCCGCTGCCGAAGGGCTATGCCAACGGCATGGCTGCCGAAGGACGCATCGTCGTCACCGGCGGGGTGATCGGCTGGGACGCCGAGGAGCGTCTCGCGGAGGGCTTCGTCGCGCAGGTGCGCCAGACCCTGGATAACATCGCCGCGATCCTGGCCGAGGCCGGTGCCCGGCCTGAGCACCTCGTTCGCCTGACCTGGTACGTCGTCGACATGGACGAGTACCTGGCGAATCTGAAGGAGCTCGGCAAGATCTACCGCGATGTCTTCGGAGCGCACTATCCAGCGATGGCGCTGGTTCAGGTCGTCCGCCTCGTCGAGAAGGCGGCGCGCGTCGAGATCGAGGCCACCGCCGTCATTCCGAGCTGAACTCCGCCGCGATCAGCTCGCTTTGGCGAGCTCGTCGTCTTCGGGCGAGTTGAGATAGACGCCGGATATGGTGTCGACCCAGCAGAGATGGTCGTGCACCTTCCTCACGCCGTCGACGTTCTCCGCGGCGACGATTGCGGCCTGCCGTGCGCGCTCTTCGGTGATGACGCCGCTGAGATGAACGATACCGTCGCGCACGATGACGTTCAGCCCGAACGGGCACCAGTCGTTCCTCTCCATGGTGTCGATGATGCGGCTACGAATGTGGTCGTCATCCGCGGTTGGATCCGGCACTTCGCGGGCGAGCCCGGCCACGGCCTGCAGCAGATTGGCGCGGGACACGATCCCGACGACCTTGTCGCCGCGCACCACCGGCAGCCGTTTGACGTTGTTCCGCTCCATGAGGTCCACGATCTCCGCAAGGGCGGTATCCTCGGTGATGGTTACGGGCAGGTCGGTCATCACTTCCGAGACCTTGCGGCCGTGCTCATGGACGAAGTCGCTGGCGGATTTGCCCGGACCGAGGATGAACCGCAGCCAGCGCCCGCGCTTGCGGCCGGTGCCGATCTCGCTGCGGCGGATGAAATCTCCTTCCGACACCACGCCGACCAGCTTGCCGGTAGCATCGACCACCGTGAGGCCGCTCACATGTCGCTTCAGCATGATGTTGGCCGCCTCGACGATGCTGGTGTCGGGGGTGACCGAGATGACCGACCGGGTCATGATCTGGTGGGCGCGCATGGACAACTCCGCTGGCATGTCAACTTCAATGGACAAAGCCTAGTGAATCCGTCGGGGTATGGTTTGACCCAGGTCAAGCGACAAAGCTCAAGCGGACAAAGCTTACCTTGATTGACCGATTTTGATCCGTGCCCGCGATTTGATGCAGCTCAACGCGCGGCGGAAGCGTCGCCATATCCTGCCGCAGGCGTAGAACAGAAGCCCGCAGGAACAATGAGTGATGAGCGTCGTAAAGATCTTCCCACGGGCCGAAGCGCCGCTGCAAGCTCCCGCTACCAGGCCGGCTGCCGAAATTCCCGAAAGGGGCGCAGGCACGCCGGCTGACTGCACTTGCCCGCAAACAACGGATTCGTATCCGTTAGATCGTGCGTTTCATGCCATGCTGGCGCGGTTCACGGGCGGAATCTCGCCCGTGGCCTTGTCGCTCGCCTGGCTCGATTGGGGCGCGCATCTTGCGGCGGCGCCTCAGCACCAGATGGAGCTCTCCCGCAATATCTTCCGCGACTCAGGCCGCTTCCTGGAAGCTGCCGCTCACGCGACATCCAAAGAACCATGGTCCGTCATTCGGCCGCAGGGGCGGGATCGCCGCTTCAAGGACCGGCAGTGGGAAGCCGCGCCGTTCAATCTGCTTGCGCAGGCGTTTCTGCTCACCGAGCGCTGGTGGCACGATGCCACGACCGGCATACGCGGCGTGTCGCACGCAAATGAAGCCATCGTCGAGTTCTCGATGCGCCAGATGCTCGACATGCTGGCGCCCTCGAACTTCGCGGTCACCAATCCGCAGGTGCTGGAAAAAGCGTTCCAGAGCGGCGGGGAGAATTTCGTGTTCGGCTGGCAGAACTGGTGCAGCGACCTCATGCGCCTGCTCTCCGGCTCGAAGTTGACGGACGATGCGCAGTTCGTGGTCGGCAAGACGGTGGCGGTTTCGCCTGGCAAGGTCGTCTACCGCAACAGCCTGATCGAGCTGATCCAGTACCATCCGACGACTGCGCAGGTGCGCCCGGAGCCGATTCTGATCGTGCCGGCCTGGATCATGAAGTACTACATCCTCGATCTGTCGCCGCAGAATTCCCTGGTCAGTTACCTGACCGCTCAGGGCTTCACCGTCTTCGCGATTTCCTGGCGCAATCCGGATGCGAACGATCGGGATGTTGCCTTCGACGACTACCGCAAGCTGGGCGTGATGGCGGCACTGGACATGATCGGCCAGATCGTGCCGGGCCGGAAGATCCATGCGCTCGGCTATTGTCTTGGCGGGACGTTGCTGTCGATCGCCGCGGCGGCCATGGCGCGGGACGGCGATAGCCGTCTCGGCACCGTCACGCTTCTCGCCGCACAAACCGATTTCACCGAGGCCGGCGAATTGACGCTCTTCATCAACGAGAGCCAGGTTGCCTTCCTCGAAGACATGATGTGGCAGCGCGGCTATCTCGACACCACACAGATGGCGGGCGCGTTCCAGCTGCTGCGCTCCAACGAGCTGATCTGGTCGCGGCTCTCGCGTGACTATCTGATGGGCGACGGCTCGCCACCGAGCGACCTGATGGCCTGGAATGCCGACGCCACGCGGCTACCCTATCGCATGCACTCGGAGTATCTGCGCAAGCTGTTCCTCAACGACGATCTGGCGGAAGGTCGCTACCGCGTCGAATGCCGAAACGTCTCGCTGTCCGACATTCATACCCCGATGTTCGTGGTCGGCACGCTCGCTGATCACGTGGCGCCCTGGCGATCCGTCTACAAGATCCATTATCAGGTCGATGCCGATGTGACGTTCCTGTTGACCAGCGGCGGTCACAATGCGGGTGTCGTGGCGCCTCCGCAAGAGGAGGGCCACTTCTACCAGGTGCTGACCAAGGCTGCCGATGCGCCCTATGTCGGTGCCGACGAATGGCTGAAGCTGGCTCCGCGCTTTGAAGGCTCGTGGTGGCCGGAATGGACCAATTGGCTGGCGGCACGTTCCGGCGCGCCCTGCGCTCCCCCGCAGATCGGACTTGGCGACGCCCTCGGCCTGCCGGATGCGCCGGGGGACTACGTGCATACCTAAGCCTCCGGCTCCGAGCTCGGGGCGAGATCCGAGGACCGGAAGGGCTTCGCCTTGTCCAATTTGCGATAGGCCGTCGACGCCTTCCGCAACAACTTCTTCTCGCGCTTGCGGTTGAGGAAGCGGCGGCTGGCATCGATCCCGGCTCCATTCAATGACGCCGCCAGCGCTTGTCCGCGGGCATCGTCGTTCAATTGACCCAGCGAGCGTTGTGCCTTGCGCAATTGCTTGAGGATGGACTTCTGTTTCGTCGCCACGCCATCGGCGAACAGATCCGCAAGCGACTCGACCGAGTACGTCATCCGCTTGTTGAGCAGCCGCAGCTTGTGACGTTTCTCGACATCGAGCTTCTTCAGCTTCCGTGCCTTCTTGAGCAGCGTCGTCTCCCATTCGGTCAGCCGCTCCGTCGCATGGTCGGCGAGGGTGCGGCGGCGCAACCGGATCGCTTCCTTGCTGCGGCGGGTCGACCAGGGGCCGCTTTCAATCCACGTTGAGGTTTGCTCGACCAGGCGGCGATACCGCGCCGACTGCAGCGCACGCGCCAGCAGCCGATGGCTCTCCGCGCGCTTCTCGTCCCAGCGCTGAAGCTCGGCGACCACGGCGAGCTCGTCGCTACTCTCTGCGACGATCCGCTCGATGGCCACGTCGAGGTCCCGCACCATGCCGAGCTGGCCGTTCAGCCATTTCAGTTCGGCCCAGACTTCCGGTCGCACGGCATCGTCGACCATGGGCGAGAAGAAGCGGATTGCAGTCCGCAGATGGGTCAGTGCGATCCGGATCTGGTGCAGCGCATCCGGATCGCCGCGGCAGGTGCCGTCGTGCTGAGCGATCACCGCATCGAGGTGTCGGCGGGCGATGATGCGGAAGGCCGTGTCGCAGGCCATGCCGGGGCTCAGACGGGCGGGCAGGGCATTGCGCCGCGCCGCCGGCTTGGCGTCGCTGGTCGCTGTCGAGCGCGTGGTGGGTCGCGACTTCCTTCGCATCAATCAGTTTGCCTTGTTTGCCCCTCAGCGATGGCTTTCCGGCAGCTCTGAAGCGTCTGCTCTTGTGTCCCGGAGGCATCGATGATCGCCCAGCCGACATGGCCGATATTATAGTGCTCTTGCAGCGCGGCAACCTCCGGCGTGGCGTCCGATGCGTCTCCCCGGCGGCTGCCGATGCGCGCTCGCCGGGTTGTAAGGTCTGCGACCAGGAAAAGCCCATTCAACGTCACGTTGCGCTCGCGCGCCAGCGCCGCGATCGCATCGCGTTCGTCCTCGCGCGCGAATACGCCGTCGACGATCGCCGAATGGCCCTGCGCCAGCACCCGCCGGGCCTGCTGCACCAGCGTGTCGTAGACCCGGGCCGTGACCTCCGGCGTATAGGCCGAAGGCGGCAGGCGATGGGTATCCTCGACCCTGAGCATCTGCTTGCGCACGAGATCGCTGCGCAGCACGACGGCGCCTGGCTCCGGTGCCACGACCGGCGCGAGCGCGTGCGCCAGGGCGGTCTTTCCGGTGCCCGACAGCCCGCCGACCGCAATCAGGCGCGGAGCGGGAGGACGGATCAGCGTGCCGGCGAGGTCGAAGTAACGTCGTGCCAGGTCGAGAATGCCGGGGCCGTCGGAATGCGGCCGCTTGAGCCGCGCCAAGGTCACTTGGGCGCGGATCGCCGCCCGGATCGACATGAATAGCGGCAGGGTCGAGAGCCCGTCGAGATTGTCGGCCGGCGTCGCGGCGAGATAGCGGTTCAGGACCATGTTTGCCGCGCCCGGCTGATGATGCTGCAGCAGGTCCATCAGCGTGAATGCGAGATCGTAGAGCACGTCGACGGTCGCCATCTGTGCGTCGAACTCGATCGCGTCGAACAGCACGGGCCGATCGCCAATCATGACGATGTTTGCCAGATGCAGATCGCCATGGCAGCGGCGCACGAAGCCCCGGCGGCCGCGCTCTGCGAGCAGGGGACGGATACGCAGATAGGCCGCGTGCGAAGCCTTGCCGAGTTGCTCGATCTCGTCGGCGTTGAAACGGCCGCCGGCCCGCAGACCATTCGCGTTGCCGTCGATCAGGGCCGGGATGGAGGAGACCCATGCTTCTCCGTCGCCACGTGTCGCCGCCAGGTGCGAAGCCGCGATGGCGTCAGCGGCGGCCGAGGCAAGCTTCGCGTCGAGCGGGCCCGCCTCTGCCAGATGATCCAACGTCCTGCTTTCGTCGAAGCGCGACATGTCGACCGCATATTCGATCGGCCGGCCGGCGCCCTCGACCTTCACCGATCCATCCGGCTCTTCCGTGATCGCCACAACGCCATGATAGATCTGCGGCGCCAGGGGCCGGTTGATCCGGATCTCCTCCTCGCAGGCCGCCTTGCGCTTCTCCAGCGTCGAATAGTCGAGGAAGGGAAACCGGACGGCGCGCTTGATCTTCAGCGCGCGCTTTGCGTCCAGGAACACCGAGGCAGCATGCGTGTCGATGCGCGTCACGCCATGACGGTCGGTCAGCATCGCAAAGATGCGCTCCTGAGCCGCCGTGTCATCGTTCCTCGAAGCGGACATTCAAAGCACCATCAGGGCGTCAGCACGGCCGCGCCGAGGATCCGGCCATTCCGCAGCATGGACAGGACCTCGTTGGCCTGCTCGAGCGGAAACGCCGTGGTCTCGGTGCGAACGCCGGCTCGCGGCGCGACCTTGAGAAAATCGAGGCCGTCCTGCCGGGTCAGGTTGGCAACCGAGACCAGCTGCCGTTCCTGCCACAGCAGATCGTACGGAAAGCTCGGAATGTCGCTCATGTGGATGCCGGCGCAGACGACGCGGCCGCCTTTGCGCACGGCGCGCAACGCCGCCGGCACCAATTCGCCGGCTGGTGCGTAGATGATCGCGGCGTCGAGCGGCTCATCCGGCAGCTGGTCCGATGACCCCGCCCAGACGGCGCCGAGACGACGAGCAAGATCCTGTGCAGCGGTATCGCCAGACCGCGTGAATGCATGGACGGAGCGCCCCTGCCAAGCCGCGACTTGCGCGATGATGTGGCCGGCCGCGCCGAAGCCATAGAGACCGAGCCTCTCGGCGGGGCCGGCCAGGACCAGCGAGCGCCAGCCGATCAGCCCCGCGCACAGCAGAGGCGCAATCTCCACATCACTGCCGGCCTCGCCGAGCGGAAAAGCGTAACGTGCGTCGGCGATAATGTGGGTCGCGTAGCCGCCGTCGCGCGTGTAGCCGGTGAACAGCGGTGTGTCGCAGAGGTTTTCCATGCCCTCCCGGCAGAACCGGCATCTTCCGCAGGTGAAGCCGAGCCAGGGAATTCCGACGCGGTCACCAGGCGCATGTGTCGTCACATTCGCACCGATGAGGTCGACCCGGCCGACGATCTCGTGGCCAGGCACGATCGGATAGCGGATGCCGGGCAGCTCGGCGTCGACGAGATGAAGATCGGTCCGGCAGACACCGCAGGCGCTGATCTTCACCCGGATCTGACCCTCGCCTGGCATCGGATCAGGCCGCTCCTCCATCTGGAGCCGCGCTCGCGGGGTCGGCAACACCATCGCACGCATGTCTGTCTCCGGGGCGAACCGCTCCGATTGGACTATCCATAGAATGACCAGGTGGCCAGTCCTTGACGTCAGTCAACGCCCGTCCCCGGGGTCGATCGGACGGAGTTTCCCCCGGTCTTGACGCGGATCAAGGGTCTCGACGACAGCCGGCCTATCATGGTGGCTGAGGAGAATTCCGATGCCCATCAAGGACGTATTTCTGCCGCTTGTCGGCCAGCCGCGTGGGCCAGCCCTGGTTGCGATCGAGAAGTGCGTTTCTGTCGCCGCCGATCTCGGCGCCAGGATCACCGCGCTCGCGCTCGAGGAAGATGTTTTCGAGCGACCGAAGGTGATGCTGCCTGACGATCGCGAATTTGCGCAGGCCAGCCTCGAGGCAAGCGACATGCAGCAGCTGCTGAATGCCTTCACCGATGCGGCTTGCTGCGCCAACGTCCGCGCCCAGAGCCGGTCGGGCAAGGTGCCTGCGGATCAGATCGGAGCGATCCTGGCCGAGCACGCCCGCTTCAGCGACCTCACGCTGGTCCCCGTGAAACCGCATGACAGTCGAACGGAGACCATCGTGGAGGCGTTGTTGTTCGAATCCGGCCGACCGCTTCTGCTCTGTCCTGAACATCGCGCCGACGAGCTCCGGCCCGAGTTCGAGGACGTCGTGATTGCGTGGGATCATTCTGCACGGGCCGCGCGTGCGGTCGGCGATGCGTTGCCTATCCTTCAGGCTGCCAGTTCGGTTCGTGTGCTGACCGTGGCGGAGGACAAGACGGACGCGGTCGTCCGATCCGGAACGGCACTCGTCGACCATTTGCGGGAACACGGCGTCTTTGCCTCGTTCGAAACCACGAAGAGGGGCGGCAGCTCGACCGGCAAAGCATTGGGAAGCTGGGCGAATTCCCATGGCATCGATGCGATCGTGATGGGCGCCTATCATCATTCTCGCCTGAACGAGATCGTGTGGGGCGGTGTGACAAAGACCGTCATTGGCCAGCCACCATGCTGGATTATGATGTCGCACTAGGCGTCTTCTTCCAGTCTGATCCTCAATCATCGGAACCGCCGCCGGCGCGGCGCATTTGTTTTCATGTCGACTTATCGTCTGAACAACCTGCTGTCGCCGCGCTCGGTTGCGCTCGTCGGCGCGAGCGCGCGTCCGGCGTCCGTTGGACGCGCGGTCCTGGAAAACATTCGGAAAGCGGGATTCAAGGGGCGGTTTGGCCTCGTCAATCCGCGCCATGCCGAGATCGGCGGCCTCGCGGCGGTGAAGAGCCTGGACAAGCTGGACTTCGTGCCCGTGCTCGTCGTCGTCACCGCGCCCGCGGGCGAGATTCCAGGCATCGTCGAGCAGGCCGGCCGTCGCGGATCTGCGGGTGCGCTGATCGTCTCGGCGGGGCTCGGCCAGGGACCGGGATCGCTGCACGAGGCGACCAGCGCTGCCGCCCGCAAACACGGCATGCGGCTGATCGGGCCGAACTGCCTCGGCATCATGATGCCCGGCGTCAGCCTGAATGCCAGTTTCGCCGCGCACATGCCGGGGGCCGGCAACCTCGCGCTGATCTCGCAATCGGGCGCCATTGCCGCCGGCATGGTGGATTGGGCCGCGCAGCGCGGTGTCGGCTTCTCCGGCATCGTCTCGATCGGCGATCAGATCGACGTCGACATTGCCGATCTGCTCGACCATTTCGCGATGGATCACAAGACCCGCGCGATCCTGCTCTACATCGAGGCGATCAAGGACGCGCGCAAGTTCATGTCGGCGGCGCGCGCCGCCGCGCGCGTGAAGCCCGTCGTGGTGGTGAAGTCCGGCCGCATGGCGCAGGGTGCGAAGGCCGCTGCCACGCATACCGGGGCGCTCGCCGGTGCCGACGCCGTCTATGACGCGGCGTTCCGCCGCGCGGGCGTGCTGCGGGTATCCGATCTGCGTGAGCTGTTCGATTGTGCCGAGACACTCGGCCGGGTGGAATCGCCGACGGGAAAGCGTCTCGCCATCCTGACCAATGGTGGCGGCATCGGCGTCCTCGCCGTCGATCGATTGGTCGAGCTCGGAGGTATTCCGGCAACCATCTCGACTGATGCGCGCAGCAAGCTCGATGCGGCGCTGCCGCCGACCTGGTCCGGTGCAAACCCGGTCGACATCGTGGGTGACGCCGACGCTGCGCGTTACGCAGCGGCGCTGCAGGAGCTGCTGGCCGATCGCGACAACGACGCAGTCCTCGTCCTCAACGTGCAGACGGCGATCGCATCGGCCGCCGAGATCGCCAGGACCGTGACGGAGCTCGTGGCCAAGTATCGCGAGCAGCACCGGCGATGGGCAAAGCCCGTGCTGGCGGCCTGGGTCGGCGCCGATCAGCACATCATCCAGGCACTCTCCAGCGCCGGCGTGCCGAACTATCCGACCGAGGACGACGCCGTGCGCGGCTTCATGCATCTGGTCCGGCACCGCGAAGTGGTGGAGGAGCTGACCCAGGTGCCTCCCGCGATGCCCGATACGTTCGTTCCGGATGCCAGGGGGGCGAGAGAGATCGTCACAGCCGCGATCGCGGACGGCCGCCAGTGGCTCGAACCCGTCGAGATCAAGCACCTGCTCGAAGCCTACGATATCGCGATGATGCCGACCTATGCGGCAGCCGATGTCGAGCAGGCGGTAACCTATGCAAAGGACATCTTCGCGCAAGGCGGGACCGTCGTGCTGAAGATCATGTCGCGGGACATCACCCACAAATCCGACGTCGGCGGCGTCGTGCTCAACCTGACGACGCCGGAGGCCGTGCGTGCGGCGGCGACGGACATTCTTGCGCGAGCGCGAAAGCTGCGGCCCGAGGCGCGCATCGGCGGCGTCATCGTCCAGGCCATGGTCGTCAAGGCAAAGGCGCGCGAGCTGATCCTCGGCCTTGCCGACGATCCGACCTTCGGCACGGTGGTGGTTTTCGGCCGCGGCGGCACGGCGGTGGAGATCATCAACGACAAGGCGCTGGCGCTGCCGCCGCTCGACCTGCAGCTGGCCCGCGATCTGATCGACCGCACGCGCGTGTCGCGGCTGCTTAAGGCCTATCGGGACGTGCCGGCGGTGAAGCACGACGCCGTCGCCATGGTGCTGGTCAAGCTGGCGCAGATGGCGGCCGACATTCCCGAGATCCGCGAATTCGACATCAACCCGCTGCTGGCCGACGAAACCGGCGTGACCGCGGTGGATGCCCGCGTCGCGGTCGGGCCGCCACAGCGGAAGTTCGCCGGCTCCGGCCCGGCCAATTTCGCCGTTCGCGCTTATCCGTCGCAATGGGAGCGCCGCCTCAAGCTCAAGGAGGACTGGCGCATCTTCGTTCGGCCCATGCGTCCCGAGGACGAGCCGACCATCCACGAATTCCTGCGTCACGTCACGGCGCACGACCTTCGCCTGCGCTTCTTCGCCCCGATGAAGGAGTTCACCCATGAATTCATCGCACGCCTGACCCAGCTCGACTATGCGCGCGCGATGGCCTTCATCGCATTCGAGGAGGCCAGCGGCGAAATGGTCGGCGTGGTTCGGCTCCATTCCGACTCGATCTACGAGACCGGCGAATACGCGATCCTGCTGCGGTCTGACCTCAAGGGCAGGGGACTCGGCTGGGCCCTCATGCAGCTGATCATCGATTACGCGCGGTCGGAAGGATTGAAGACCATATCGGGCGACGTGCTGCAGGAGAACACCGTCATGCTGGACATGTGCCGGCAGCTCGGCTTCGAGGTCAAGCCGGACCCGGCCGAGCCTGAGATCTGCGACGTCAGGCTGAAGCTCTGATCGCGTCAGCTACGAGCGCGCCTCGGCCGAATTTGCATCATCGGACGTCCTGGTCGTCGCCCGCAGAGTCTTGATGATGACCGCGATCAGCGGCAGCAGCACCGGCACGATCGTGCTGAGCGGATGATGCACCGCGCCCGACACCTGGGCCTGGAGCGCACGCGCCTCGAGCTGGAGGGCTTCGATGGAGGTGTCGTGAATTTCGTTGGCGAGCTCGATGTCACGCCCCGACGGAGCGCGGCCGGCGATCAGGAAGAGAGCGGCCGCAATGACGAAATTGACGGCGCCGAGGATGGCAGCCGCGGCAATCGCGCTCCAGATCTGCACCAGCGCGAAATAGGCCGACAGCTCCAGCATCAGCAGCCCGAACGCGGCGATCAGCGCCGCGAAGGCGCGCAGGCCGAGGCCGATCAGCAAATGGCGCAGCCTGATGTCGGCGATGATCCTGTCGGTGCGCCATAGCACGCGCAGATGTTTGACGACATTCTCGGTATTCACCTAGTGTCTCCTCAGCATGAAGCCGACAACCACACCCAGCGCGAAGGCGGAGGCGAGCGAGGCAATCGGACGCTCCGCAACGAGGCCCCGGAGCTGCTCCCCCTCCTGTTCAACGGTCTCGCCGAGCTCGGCGAGTGCGGCCCTGATCTGATCGGCGAGCGCATCAGTGCGAGCTTTCGAGCTCTCGAACATCTGTTCGCCGGCGGTGCTCAACAGGCGCGTGACGTCGACCTTTAGCCCGCGCAATTCCTCGCTCATCCTGTCACTGTCGAACATGGATTTGGTGTCCTCATTGCATCCGACCCAGCCTAAGACCGGCCCGCGCGATCGCGCTTGATTTGCGTCAAGAGGCGGGAGCCCGTCCGGAGGCTTGAGACAGGTCAATCCGGCCGCCACATGCTGGCCTAGAAATGCCGGCTGAATGGGGACCGATTGTCCCGATGAGGTGGAAAGCGTGAACCACGAACCGCTGCTGCACGTGACACCGTCCGGCGACGTGCTGAAATTGCGCCCCGAAGGGCCCTGGACCGCCGCGAACGTGGTGACGCTTGAGATCTTGTCCCGCTCGGTCGGGGCCGACGTCGATCGTTCGCGCGCCGTAACCTTGGACATGTCGGGCATCAGCGCGCTCGATACGCTCGGCGCCTGGGTCCTGGAGAAGCTGTCGCGCAAGGCCGCCTCGTCAGGCAGGCCAGCCGAGTTCGTCGGCGTCGCCGATCATTTCAGCGGGCTGATGGACGAGGTGCGCCAGGTCAACCGCCGCACGCCGGCTCCGGCGGCCGCGCCCAATCCGGTTCTGGCGCGGCTGGGTGATCTCGGGAAGTCCACGGTCGGGGCGCGCGAGGACATCACGATCTTCCTCCAGATGCTCGGCGCCTTGTTCATGGCCGTCATCGGTGTGCTGCGCCGGCCGCGTTCGTTGCGGCTGACCTCTCTGGTGTATCAGCTCTACCGCATCGGCTGGCAGGCGATCCCCATCGTCACGCTGATCACCTTCCTGATCGGCGCCATCATCGCACAGCAGGGCTTCTTCCACTTCCGCAGGTTCGGCGCGGAATCGTATACGGTCGACATGGTCGGCATCCTGGTGCTGCGCGAGCTCGGCGTACTGATCGTCGCCATCATGGTCGCAGGACGGTCGGGGAGCGCCTACACCGCCGAGCTTGGCTCGATGAAGATGCGCGAGGAGATCGACGCGCTCTCGACCATGGGGCTCGATCCGGTCGACGTCCTGATCCTGCCGCGCGTTGCGGCCCTGGTCGTTGCGCTGCCCATCCTCACCTTCATCGGATCGATCGCCGCGCTCTATGGCGGCGGGCTGGTCGCGCAGTTCTACGGCGACATGGGGCCGGCGATCTACATCGCGCGCCTGCACGAGGCCATTTCCGTCACCCATTTCGAAGTCGGCATCCTGAAGGCGCCGTTCATGGCGCTGGTGATCGGGATCGTAGCCTGCAGCGAGGGATTGCGCGTCAAGGGCAGCGCGGAGTCGCTGGGGCGGCAGACCACGACGTCGGTGGTGAAATCGATCTTCCTGGTGATCGTGCTCGACGGCCTGTTCGCGATCTTCTTTGCTTCGATCGGAATGTGACGATGGAAGAATCGCAAGATCAGTTCGCGATCCGCGTCCGCGATCTCGTGGTCGGCTTCGGTCGTCAGACCGTGCTCGACCATCTGTCGCTCGACGTCCGCCGCGGCGAGATCCTCGGGCTGGTGGGCGCATCCGGCGGCGGCAAGTCGGTCTTGATGCGGACCATCATCGGCCTCATCCCGCGCCGGAGCGGGACCATCGAGGTCATGGGACAATCCGCCGGTGGCCACGGCCGCGGCGCAGCGATGGCCTGGGGCATCCTGTTCCAGCACGGCGCGCTGTTCTCCTCGCTGACGGTGCGCCAGAACGTCCAGTTTCCCTTGCGCGAAAATCTCGTCCTGTCGCAGGAGCTGATGGATGAGATCGCGATCGCCAAGCTCGAAATGGTCGGTCTGCGTGCCGAGGACGCCGACAAATATCCGGCGGAGCTGTCCGGCGGCATGACCAAGCGGGTGGCGCTGGCGCGCGCGCTCGCACTCGATCCGCCGATCCTATTCCTGGACGAGCCGACCTCGGGCCTCGACCCCATCGCCGCCGGCGAGTTCGACGCGCTGATCAAGACGCTGCAAAAGACGCTTGAGCTCACCGTGTTCATGGTGACCCATGACCTTGCGAGCCTGACCACGGTCTGCGATCGCGTCGCCGCGCTCGCCGACGGCAAGATCGTGGCGATCGGCCCGATGCGCGAATTGCTGCAATCCGAGCATCCCTGGGTGCGCGCCTATTTCCACGGTAAGCGCTCACAGATGCTGCAACACGAGATGAGATGAGAGATGGAAACCCGCGCTCCCTATGTGCTGATCGGCAGTTTCGTGCTGGCCGCGATCGTCGCGGTGTTCGGCTTCGTCTATTGGCTGAACAACACCGGCGGCATCGGGCCGCGCACCAGCTACCACGTGCAATTCCAGGGGCCGGTGCCCGGCCTGCTGGTCGGCGCCGGCGTGCTGTTCAACGGCATTCGGGTCGGAGAGGTCACCCAGCTCGGGCTCGCGCCTGACAACCCGCGCTTCGTCAATGCCACGATCTCGGTTGCCACGGCGACGCCGGTGCGTGCCGACACCAAGGTCGGCCTCGAATTTCAGGGACTGACCGGCGTTCCCGTGGTGACATTGGAGGGGGGCGTGATCGTCGCCAAGTCCGGCGAGCTGCCGACCTTGATCGCGGAGGCCGGCGCAGGCCAGAGCATGACACAGGCGGCGCGCGATGCGCTGCGGCGGGTGGACACGGTGCTCCAGGACAATTCCGGCCCGCTGAAGGACACTATTGCCAATTTCAAGACCTTCTCCGATGGGCTCGCGCGCAACACCGGCAAGATCGACGGCATCCTGGCAGGCCTTGACAAGATGACCGGCGGCGGCACGCCCGCGCAGAAGGTCACCTACGACCTGCGCACGCCGCAGAATCTCGGGCCGGCCGGCAAGACGCTATCGGCCTCACTGGCCATTCCCGAGCCGACGGCGGTGGCGATGCTGCAGACCCAGCGCATGCTGTTCGCGCCTGGTGGCGACAGGCCGGGCTTTGCGGACTTCCTCTGGGCTGACAGCATTCCGAAACTGGTGCAGGCGCGCCTGATCGACAGTTTCGAGAACTACGACATCGCCCACGCCCCGCTGCGCACGACGGATCTCGGGCCGGCGGACTACCAGCTCCTGCTCGACATCCGGCGCTTTCGGATCGCGACGGATGGGGAGGCTCGGGCCGAGATCGGACTGTCGGCGCGGATCGTCGACAAGAATGGCAAGGTGATCGCATCGCGGCTCATCGAGGCCAGCGAAAAGCTCGACAAGGTCGAGCCGGCCGCATCAGTCGCCGCCTTCGATGCCGCCTTCGCGCGCATCGCCAAGGAGCTGATCGGATGGACCGTGCAGGCGGTGTGAGGCCGACTATTCCAGCGTCTTCAGATAGGACAGCAGGTCGTGGATCTGGTCCGGGCTGAGCGCGAAGGCCGGCATGTCGGCATGTCCGGTGGAGATCCCCTCGGCCAGCGCCTCGCCAAGGCTGTTGATCGGATAGCGCCGATGCAGGGTGCGTAGCGGAGGCGCGATCTCCAGCGGGCTCTTGGAGGCGCGGTCGATCGCGTGACAGCGTGCGCAATTGGCTCGGGCGAAGGCCTTGCCGCGTTGTTCGGCGGTCGGGGCCGCTAGCGCAGGCGCGATCAGAAGCAGCCCAATCAGGCCGTGAAGCAGTGCGCTTTGCAGCATGGAATCATCCCGTCGAACCGTGGGCGTAGAATAAGAGCGGGATGCCAGCCAAATTTGATCTGGGTCAATCGGCTGCGGCACGGTGCAGTAAAATGCAGCCGCGCGGTGGACTCGGCCTGACGTCGGGCGCGGCCGGCATGGGGAGCGATGGATGAAGCCTTCCGTGGTCACGAGTGAGCCGAACGGACATTATTGCGACGATTGTGCCGTGCGTGGAGCGGCGGTCTGCTCGTCGCTCGATGCAGCCGAACTCCGGGAGTTCGAGCATCTCGGCCGCCGCGTCCATTTCGTTTCGGGCGAGACCGTGTTTTCCGAGGAGGACATCACAACCTCGTTCTACAACGTCCTCGAAGGCGTCATGCGGCTGTACAAGCTGCTGCCTGACGGCCGGCGGCAGATCGTCGGCTTTGCCTTGCCCGGTGACTTCCTCGGGATGAATCTGTCCGGCCGGCACAATTTTTCGGCCGATGCGATCGGCGTGGTGAAAGTGTGTCAATTCCCAAAAGGGCCTTTCGGCCGTTTCATCGAAGACCGGCCGCAACTGCTCAGGCGCATCAACGAGCTGGCCATTCGCGAGTTGAGCCAGGCGCGCGACCACATGGTCCTGCTCGGACGCCGCTCGGCCGACGAGAAGGTCGCGACCTTTCTGCTCGGCTGGCGTGAGCGGCTGGTCGCGCTCAACGGTCCGTCCGACATGGTCGCGCTTCCGATGAGCCGTCAGGACATCGCCGATTATCTCGGCCTGACCATCGAGACCGTCAGCCGCACTTTTACCAAGCTTGAGCGTCTCGGCGTGATCGAGATCATTCACGGCGGCATCAGCCTGCTCGATCCGGCCCGTGTCGAGGCCATGGCCGCAGCCTGACCTCATCTCCGGGACTCTCTCGGCAATTTGATCCCGATCAATGACGGCGGCCATGCCCCGCAAAATAGTGCCGGAGACAAATCCGGGAGGGGATGATGCCTGCTGACGCGTTACTGGTGACCGTTGTCGTCGTCGCGATCTTTGTCGTGTTCGGCGCAGTTCTGGCCTGGGCTGACCGGCAAACCAGGGCGGGCCGGCTCGATCCGGATTCCAGGCACTGAAGCCTTCTGCAGGTCCAGGTCCAGGTCCAAGTCCAGGTCCAGGTCTGAGTCCGGCGCGCCAGGGCCGATATTCGCCCAGGCGGGCGCGGGCCCTCGGCAGCGTCTCGACGCAATCGCGGTTTGCGTAATCCGCAACTCTGCGTCGAAGAAGACGCATCGCCGCAGCTTTCGGCTGCTGACTTCCGACGTTGCGGCCTTTTCGTGGCATTTGCCTCAAATCGCGCGCGTGCTTTCCGGTTGAAATGCCTGGTAACGTTGACTACGCAGGAACTCAGTGCCTCGTAGTCTTAGGAGCCCCGCGGCGTGCCTCAGGACAAGACCGGCGATCCCCGACAACAAGCGGGCAACAAACTATCGGTCCTGCGAAAGCATCCGATCTTCGCGGATCTGGAGCCGGAAGCGCTCGACCAACTCTGCCGCTACGCCAAGCACACCACCGTCAAGCGTGGCGCGACGATCGCTGCCAAGGGCGATCCCGGCAATAGCCTGTTCGCGGTGATCGCAGGGACAGTCAAGATTTCCTCCTCATCGCCTGATGGGCGGAACGCCATTCTCAATCTCATCGGCCCAGGAGAAATCTTTGGCGAGATCGCCGTGCTCGACGGCGCGCCCAGGTCGGCGGATGCGACCGCCAATACCAATTGCGAGCTCTACGTCATCGATCGCCGGGACTTCCTGCCGTTCGTAAAGAGCCAGCCGGCGCTGGCGATGAAGTTCATCGAGCTGCTGTGCGCGCGTCTGCGCTGGACCAGTCAGCAGGTCGAGCAGGTGATCCTGCAGAATCTGCCGGGTCGGCTTGCCAGTGCACTGCTCGGTCTCACCGAAGAGCGCAAGCTGGATTCCGGCAGCGGCACGCTCGCCATCACGCAGCAAGAGATCAGCGAGATGGTCGGGATGACGCGCGAGAGCATCAATAAGCAATTGCGCGCCTGGGCCGGCCGCAACTGGGTCCGCCTCGAGCACGGCGCCATCGTCGTGCTCGATACCGACGCGCTGCGCGAACTCGCCGAGAGTGGCCTCGGCGGCGAGTGACGCTTTTGGCCTAGCTGTCGATGATGGCGACCGCGCGGGTCCAGCCTGCGGAGGCGCGCTCGATCTTCACCGGAAAGCACGAGATCGTGAATCCCGTCGAAGGCAGCTGGTCGAGATTGTGCAGCTTCTCGAGATGGCAATAGCCGATATGCCGTCCCGCCTTGTGGCCCTCCCAGATCAAGCCGGCATCTCTCGTTTCGGCGTATTTTCTTCGCGGTGTAGACGAAAGGCGCGTCCCAGCTCCAGCCGTCGGTGCCGGTCAGCCGCACGCCGCGCTCGAGCAGGTACATGGTGGCCTCATAGCCCATGCCGCAGCCGGAATTGACGTAGTCCGCCTTGCCGAATTTAGCGCCCGCGCTGGTGTTGACGACGACGATCTCCAGCGGTGATAGCCTGCGCCCGATGCGCTGCAGCTCCTTCTCGACATCCTCTGCACTCGCCACGTAGCCGTCGGGCAGGTGCCGGAAGTCGAGCTTCACGCCGGGCTGGAAGCACCAGTCCAGCGGCACCTCGTCGATGGTCCATGACCGCTCGCCGCGGTTCATGGTCGGATGGAAGTGCCAGGGCGCATCGAGATGGGTGCCGTTGTGAGTGGATAGCGACACCTGCTCGACCGCCCAGCCTTGGCCGTCCGGAAGATCTTCCGCCTTGAGGCCGTCGAAGAACTGCAGCATGCGCGGCAGGCCCTGCTGGTGATCGATATACTGGATCGTCGGGTGATTGCCCGGCGGATCGGCGGTCACGTCGTTTCTGAGCGGGACCGAGATATCGACCAGCTTCCGCGGCATGGGCATTTCCTCAAGGCAGTCCAATGTTCGGGACATCTTGAGGGGCCTCGATTGGAGGCGTCAAGTCACAGGCCAGCGACGTCGAGCCAGCCCGCCATACCCACCATAGTGCGAATTGCGCCAGAAATCGATCGATGCAAGTCTTGCATCGATCGATGCCGGATTTGGCTTGGACAGAGAATGCCGCCCGCCCTAGGGACGACATTGGCGCTTGACTTCACACTTGAAGCGGAGCGACCCAAGGCGGCCTGCAGCCGGGCCGACAACGATATAATCAATCCAATCAACCCAGGAGGAAAGCCCACATGAAGACGCTCACCGGTATCATCACAGCCGTTGCACTGGCGGTCTCAGCGCCCCTGGCCACCGCACGCGATTTCCGCTCCGCCGACGTTCACCCCGCCGATTATCCGACCGTCGAGGCGGTCAAGTTCATGGGCCAGCAGCTCGCGGCGGCGAGCGGCGGCAAGCTTGGCGTGAAGGTGTTTCCGAACGGCGCCCTGGGCTCGGAGAAGGACACGATCGAGCAACTCAAGATCGGCGCGCTCGACATGATGCGGATTAATGCATCGCCGCTGAACAATTTTGTGCCCGAGACCATCGCCTTGTGCTTGCCCTTCGTCTTCAGGGACACGCAGCACATGCGCACCGTCCTCGACGGTCCGATCGGCGATGAGATCCTGGCAGCCATGGAGCCCGCGGGCCTGGTCGGCCTTGCCTATTACGACAGCGGCGCGCGCTCGGTCTATACCGTCAAGGGACCGGTCAAATCGCTGGCCGATCTGAAGGGCCTGAAGATCCGCGTCCAGCAATCCGACCTGTGGGTCGGCATGATCCAGAGCTTGGGGGCCAACCCGACGCCGATGCCCTATGGCGAGGTCTACACCGCGCTCAAGACCGGCCTCGTCGACGCTGCCGAGAACAACTGGCCGTCCTACGAATCCTCCCGTCACTTCGAAGCCGCCAAGTTCTACAACATCACCGAGCACTCCCTCGCGCCCGAAGTTCTCGTGATCTCGAAAAAGGTCTGGGACACGCTGAGCAAGGAGGACCAGGCGATGGTCCGCAAGGCCGCCAAGGAATCGGTGCCCGTCATGCGCAAGCTCTGGGACGCGCGTGAGCAGGCCGCCCGCAAGACCGTCGAGGCCGCTGGCGTTCAGGTGGTCACGATCGGCAACAAGGCGGAGTTCGTCGATGCGATGAAGCCGGTTTACCAGAAGTTCGCCGGGAACGAGAAGCTGCAGAGCCTCGTCAAGCGCATCCAGGACACGAAGTAAGACAATTCGGGAACCGGGTCCGGCGTCGCCGCCAAGCGGCACCGGATCCCGTGAGGAGGCGCGGGATGACAGACCCACACGTCGCAAGTCACGAGCAGGGGGCCGTAGCAACACGCCCGTCCACCGGCTTGCTGTCACGGGTCAATGCCCCCATCGCGCGCCTTGGCATGTACCTTTCGGTCACCGGCCTGCTCGTCATCGTCGCCATCGTCTTCTACCAGGTGTTCGGACGTTATGTGCTCAACTCCAGCCCGACCTGGACGGAGAACCTGGCGCTGGTCCTGATCCTCTACGTCACGCTGATCGGCGCCGCCGTCGGCGTACGCGATGCCGGGCATATCGGCATGGACAGCCTGCTGGTCATGCTCCCCGATCACGCGCGCGAGAAGATCGAGATCGTGATCCACGTTCTGGTCGCCGTGTTCGGCCTTGCCATGGCCTATAACGGCTGGATCCTCGGCGCGTCGGTCGGCACCGTGAAGATCCCCAATCTCGGCCTGCCCGAGGTGATCCGCTACGTGCCGCTGTTCGCCTCCGGCATCCTGATCGTCTCGTTTTCCATCGAGCACATCATTGCTCTCCTGCGCGGCGAAGAGGTCGTCCCCTCATGGAACTGATCATCCTCGGCGCCACCTTCTTCGGCTTTCTGATCCTCGGCGTACCAGTCGCCTTCGCGATCGGCCTGGCGGCCATCTGCACCATCCTCTACGAAGGCCTGCCGGTCGCCGTCATCTTCCAGCAGATGATGTCGGGGATGAACATCTTCTCCTTCCTCGCCATTCCGTTCTTCGTCTTCAGCGGCGAGCTGATGCTGCATGGCGGTGTCGCCGACAAGATCGTGCAGCTCGCCAAGAACCTCGTTGGGCACATCCGCGGAGGTCTCGGCATGTCGAACGTGGTCGCCTGCACGCTGTTCGGCGGCGTCTCGGGCTCGCCGGTGGCCGACGTGTCGGCGATGGGCGCGGTGATGATCCCGATGATGAAGAAGGAGGGATACGACACCGACTACGCCGTCAACGTCACCACCCACGCCTCGCTGGTCGGAGCCCTGATGCCGACCAGCCACAACATGATCATTTATGCGCTGGCGGCCGGCGGCAAGGTCTCGATCGGCGCGCTGATCGCGGCCGGCCTCCTGCCGGCGCTGGTGCTGATGGTCTGCATGCTGGTTGCCGCCTACGCGGTCGCGGTCAAACGCGGTTATCCCGCCGGCAAGTTCCCGGGCTGGGCCGAGGTGGTCCGCTCGCTGGCGGCCGCGCTACCGGGGCTTCTGATCGTCGGCATCATCCTGGCCGGCATCCTGTCCGGCGTCTTCACGGCAACCGAATCGGCGGCCATCGCCGTCACCTATTCGATCCTGCTGACCTTCTTCATCTACCGCACCATGACCTGGGGCAACTTCCTGCGCGCCGCCGCCAAGGCGGTGAAGACGACCGGGGTGGTGCTGCTGCTGATCGGCGTCTCCACCATGTTCCAGTACCTGATGGGACTTTACGAGGTGGCGGATCTCGCCGGCGCGATGATGAACAAGTTGTCGACGCAGCCCTGGGTGATCTTCCTGCTCATCAACATCATCCTGTTCGTGCTCGGCACGTTCATGGACATGGCGGCAACGATCCTGATCTGCACCCCGATCTTCCTGCCGATCGCGATGAAGGCGGGCATGGACCCGGTGCAATTCGGCATGCTGATGCTGATCAATTGCGCCCTCGGGCTCAACACGCCGCCGGTCGGAACGACGCAGTTCGTCGGCTGCGCCATCGGCGGCATCTCGGTCGGCGCGGTGATGCGCACCATCCTGCCGTTCTACGTCGCCTTGATCGCAGCACTGATGTTCGTGACCTACGTCCCTGCATTCTCGCTGTGGCTGCCGCGCCTCTTGATGGGCTACAAGGGCTAGCAGCACCAGGGAGATTCTGTCAGTGACGGACTATCGCAAACTCTTCGATCTCACCGGCAAGACCGCGCTCGTTCTCGGCGCCGCATCCGGCATCGGCAGGTCGTCGGCCGAAGCGCTTGCGGATCTCGGCGCCCGCGTCGTCTGCGCCGATCGCGCGCGCGATGCAGCGGAGGCGACCGCTGCCGGCATTCGCGACAAGGGCGGCTGGGCGGACGCAGCTGGCTGCGACGCCGCGAGCGCCGCGGACGTCAACGCGCTGGCCCAAACTGTGATGCAGAAATTTCCGCGGCTCGACATCGCGGTGACGACGCCCGGGCTCAACATCCGCAAGACCATCCTCGACTACACCGAGGAGGATCTCGACCGCGTCCTCAACCTCAACGTCAAGGGCACGATCTGGTTCTTCCAGGCCTTCGGCCGCATCATGGTCGCGCAGAAGGGCGGCAGCATCATCGCCTGCTCCTCGGTCCGCGCGGTGACCATCGAGCCCGGTCTCGGCGTCTACGGCTCGACCAAGGCTGCGATCGGCCTCCTGGTGAAGGGCTTTGCCTCCGAGGTCGGCCACGCCGGCGTGCGCGTCAACGCGATCGCCCCGAGCATCGCCGAGACCGCGCTGACCGGCCCGTTCAAGCAGCGCCCCGACATCTACAATCTCTACGCCGGCCACACCGTGTTCAACCGCTGGAGCAGCGCCGACGAGGTCGCAACCGCCGTCGCCTATCTCGCCTCGGATGCCGCAAGCTATGTCAGCGGCAGCACGCTGTTCGTCGACGGCGGCTGGACCGCCGTCGATGGTCCGCCGACCGGTCTTACCCAGTTGCACAAATAGCAAAAGGCGCAGCTCGGGTTCCATCTGCACGTCATGGCGAACTGCCGGGTGCCCTTCGCGGTTGCGGCAGGAACGCGGACGCGGGCGGTTTGAGCAAATCGCATGGGGCTTGCCGGATAAATGCGCTCGGCTGGCCGGTATTTTGGTGTTACGAACTGGGACATGAACCAGCACGCCAAGATCAGCCCGAAGATCGAGATTCGCCATTCGACCTGTCCGCATGATTGCCCCTCGGCCTGCGCCCTCGATGTCGAGGTGGTCGAAGGCCGCAGCATCGGCCGCGTTCGCGGTTCGAAGAAGCAGACCTACACCGCCGGCGTCGTCTGCGCCAAGGTCGCCCGCTATGCCGAGCGCATCCATCATCCCGAGCGGCTGATCTATCCGCTGCGCCGCACCGGCCCCAAGGGTTCTGGTCAGTTCGCGCGGATCTCCTGGGACGAGGCGTTGGACGAGATCGGCCACCGCTTCAATGCGGCCGAGCGCGAGTTCGGTGCGGAATCGATCTGGCCCTATTACTACGCGGGCACGATGGGCCTCGTGATGCGCGACGGGCTCAACCGCCTCACCCATGTGAAGAAATATTCGCGCTTCTATCAGACCATCTGCGCCAATGTCGCGCGCATCGGCTTTGCGATCGGCACCGGCAAGATCGCCGGCGTCGACCCGCGCGAGATGGCGCTGTCCGATCTCGTCGTGATCTGGGGCACCAATCCCGTCAATACCCAGGTCAACGTGATGACGCACGCCTCGCGCGCCCGCAAGGAGCGCGGCGCGAAAATCGCGGCGATCGACATCTACGACAACGAGACCATGAAGCAGGCCGACATCAGGATCATCCTGCGGCCCGGCACCGACGGCGCCTTCGCCTGCGCCGTCATGCATGTCCTGTTCCGCGATGGCTATGCCGACCGCGCCTACATGGACAAGTACACCGATTGCCCGGACGAGCTCGAGGCGCATCTGAAATCACGCACGCCGGAATGGGCCTCGGCGATTTGCGGCGTCCCGGTGTCCGAGATCGAGGCGTTCGCCAAGGCCGTCGGCGAGACCAAGCGGACCTTCTTCCGTCTTGGCTATGGCTTCACCCGCTCGCGCAACGGCGCGACGCAGATGCATGCGGCGCTGTGCATTCCCGCGGTGACCGGCGCCTGGCAGTATGAAGGCGGCGGCGCCTTCTTCAACAATTATGCGCTGTGGCACTTCAACGAATCCATCATCGAAGGCCACGACGCGATCGACAAGACCACCCGCGCGCTCGACCAGTCGCAGATCGGACGTATCCTCACCGGCGATGCCGAAGCTCTGCAGGGCAAGGGCCCGGTCAAGGCGATGCTGATCCAGAACACCAATCCGATGACGGTGGCGCCGGAGCAGGCGCTGGTTCGGCAGGGCTTTGCGCGCGAGGATCTGTTCGTGGCGGTGCACGAGCAGTTCATGACCGAGACGGCGCAGATGGCCGATATCGTGCTGCCGGCGACCATGTTCATGGAGCATGACGACCTCTATTACGGCGGCGGCCATCAGCACATCTCGGTCGGGCCGAAGCTGATCGACCCGCCGGGCGAATGCCGCTCCAACCACGAGGTGTTGCAGGCGCTGGCACCGCGGCTGGGCGCCAGGCATCCGGGCTTCGAGATGAGCCCGCGCGAATTGATCGACGCCACGCTGAAGCTGAGCAATCACGGCGACATCGCCGACCTCGAAGCCGACATCTGGCGCGACCTGCAGCCGGATTTCCGCACCTCGCATTATCTCGACGGCTTCGCTCACGCCGACGGAAAATTCCATTTCAAGGCCGATTGGGCGCATCCGCCGTTCGGCGTGACCATGGGCGACGTCGATGCGATGCCCGATCTGCCGGACCATTGGGCGGTGATCGAGCACGCCGACCAGTCCCATCCGTTCCGGCTTGCGACCAGCCCCTCGCGCAGCTTCCTCAACACCACCTTCAACGAGACGCCGTCCTCGCAGGCACGCGAGGGCAGGGCCAGCGTGATGATCCACCCGCTCGACGCCGCCGCGCTCGGCATCGCCGATGGCGATGCGGTGACGCTCGGCAACGGCCGCGGCGAGACCACGCTGATCGCGACGCTGTTCGAGGGCGTGCGGCGCGGTGTCCTGATCGCCGAATCCGTTCACCCCAACAGCAACCACATCGGCGGCCGCGGCATCAACACGCTGACGGGCGCGGACACCATCGCGCCGATCGGCGGCGCGGCGTTCCACGACAACAAGGTCTGGATCAGGAAGGCGGCCTCAGCTCAAGGCGTGCACTCCGTGACGCCGTAGCCTGCGAATTCCTTCAAAATGTTCGGGTTCATCGACTTCGCCTGCGCGATATCGGTGGCGCCGTCGCCGCCGCTTCTGCGCGCAGCGATGCCGCGGCCGAACAGCGAGGATGAGGAGCGCGGGTTGCGCTGGATCGCGTCGGTATAGTCCTTGGTCGCCTCGGCATTGCGCCCGAGCTTGAGGTTGACGAGGCCGCGGCTGTCGAGCGCATCGCTCAAGCCGGGGTTGATCTGGAGCGCCAGATTGCAGTCGGCGAGCGCGCCTTGCGGGTCGCCCGTCGCAGCCCGGCTCCAGCAGCGGTTGTTCAGGGCTTCCGCGTCCTTGGGCGCGCGGCGGAGCACCGCGTCGAAATCCTGTATCGCGAGCGCATAGGCGCGCTTGATCGCGTAGACTTGGCCGCGCTTGTAGCGCGAGGTGACGTCGTTGGCGTTGGCGGTGATCCTGCGGCTGAGATCGGCGATGACGGGATCTCGTGCCAGTTCGTCCGCATTCGGGGCGGGCTCCGCCTGCGGTACCTCGCAGACCGGCTTTAGCGGCTCGGGTGTCTGCACCTCCGGCTTGGCCGTGTCGTCCCGTGGCCGCGTCGCCGGGCTTGCGAACGAGAACTCCGTCGTCAGCGAGGAGGACAGCCAGGGTACTTGCTCGCGGTTGGTGGCGGCAACCACGCCGTTCTTGGTGTTGGTCAGGGCCTGCTCGGCGCTGATGTTCGGCGCGCGCATTTCGCGCAGCAGTTCGGCGACGAACAGGCTGCGATCGGTCTTGCCGGTCGCCGTGACCGCGCCGAGCGCGGCGGAGTAGAGCACCAGCGTATTGCTCGGTGCGATCGCCGGTGCCAGGCCAGCCGAATAGCGGCGGAAGCGCCGCTCGAACGGGTTGCGGCGGGAGGCGTCGATCAGCGCGATCTTGATGGCGGCACCGCGCGTGTTCATCTCGGCGAGGATGGCGTCGAGGCCGAAGCCGTCGCGCGAGACGTCCGGCTCAGTCCAGATCTGGGCGTCGACCGGCAGCAGATAGGTCTGACGGTTGGACTGGATGGCAAAGCCGTCGAAGAAGATCAGCGCCACCGCGCCGCGCTCGATGCGGTCGTAAAAACGGCCCAGCACCTGCCGCATGGCATCGCCGGTGAGATTGCTCTGCCTGTCGACGACAAAGCCGCCGCGCTTCAATTCCTCGGCGACGTCCTGGGCATCGTTGGCGACCTCGCTCAGGACGAACTCATTGTCGGGATATTTCGCGTTGCCGATCACCAGCGCGATCTTCGCGGCGTCGGCCGCATGGCATGCGGCGCCGCCGCTCAGCACAACCAATCCTGCCAGCAACAACATCAATGCGGCGCGCATGAAATGGCTCATCGGTGATCAAATCTCCGGTCAGGATAACGCGCGCAAGCCCCAGTTCAATCGCGAAGCGAAGTTGCGCCCACACGCTATGGTGAGGCGATCCTGCAGATTGCCCTTGCGCGCGCCGCCGGTCCTGCCGCAAATGGCTGCAAAACGGGACCAAGCAAGTGAGCATGCCATGACCGACACCACAGCAATCATCACGGAAAAGCGCGGGCAGGCGTTCTGGATCACCATCAACCGGCCGGAGAAACGCAACGCGCTGAACGGCGAGGTCATCGCCGGGATCACGAAAGCCTATCGCGACGCGCATGAGGACAAGGACGTCCGCGTCATCGTGCTGACGGGCGCGGGCGACAAGGCGTTCTGCGCGGGCGCCGACTTGCAGAATTCCGGCGCGGCTTTCGCGATGGATCATTCTAAACCAAATGTCGACTATGCCGATCTGTTACGTTTGTCACAGAACGCCACCAAGCCGGCAATTGCGCGCCTCGGTGGCGTCTGCATGGCCGGCGGCATGGGCCTGCTATGCATGACCGACATGGCGGTTGCGGCCGATCACGTCGTCTTCGGCCTGCCGGAGGTGAAGGTCGGCGTGTTCCCGATGCAGGTGCTGAGCCTGCTCCAGCGCATCGCTCCGCCCCGTCTCATCAACGAATGGGCGCTCACGGGCGAGCCGTTCGACGCCAAGGCCGCGCTGGCCGCCGGCCTGCTCAACTATGTCGTGCCTGCCGCCGAGCTCGATGCCAAGGTCGACTGGCTGATCGGCCGCATCGTCGACAAATCCCCGACCGCGATCCGCCGCGGCAAATACGCCATGCGCGCGATCGCCTCGATGTCGTTCGACGAGAGCATCGCCTACACCGAAAGCCAGATCGCGCTGCTCGCGATGACCGAGGACGCCAGGGAAGGCCTGAAAGCGTTCAGCGAGAAGCGGAAGCCGGTCTGGACGGGGAGGTGAGGAGGCAGGGGCACTGCTCTCTGCTGTCATTCCGGGGCGCGCCACTTCGCGCGAGCCCGGAATCCATTTGTCGACATAATCTGCTGCACCATGGATTCCGGGCTCGCGCTGCGCGCGCCCCGGAATGACAATCTCACCCCGCGTTCGCCTTCAGCCCCGCCGCCTGGATCCCCGCCACCGCGCAGGCCTCGTCATTGTCGGAGGTGTCGCCGGAGACGCCGACCGCGCCGAGCAGAGTCGCGCCGTCCATGATCAGCACGCCACCGGGGACCGGCACCAGTGCGCCCTTGGCAATCGTGTTCACAGCATCGATGAAATAGGCCTGCTCCTGCGCGCGCTGGAACAGCGCGCGCGAGCCCATGCCCATGGCGAGCGCGCCATAGGCCTTGCCATGCGCGATCTCGGCGCGCATCAGGCTGGTGCCGTCCTGCGCGGCCGCGAGCTTGAGCACGCCGCGCGCGTCCAGGATGGTGACGACCAGCGGCTTCAGCTTCAGCTCGCCGGCCTTCGCGAAGGCTGCGTCGAGGATTTTTCGGGCGGTGTCGAGGGTAAGGTCAGCCATGGCTGGTTTCCTTTGCAGCTGGAGAAATGGGGTTGGACTTGACGCGATCGAGGCTTTTGGCGCGATCGAGGCTCATGGCCAGCACGCGGGCGACGTGAAGCGCTTCGCGCTTCGTGCCGTCGTGGATCTGGTGCCGGCAGGAGGTGCCGTCGGCGACGACCAGCGCAGTTTGATCGGCGCGTCGTACGGCCGGCAGCAGTGACAGCTCGGCCATCTCGATCGAGGCATCGTAGGTATCGGCACCATAGCCGAACGCGCCGGCCATGCCGCAGCAACTCGACTCGATGGTCTCGACCTCAAGGCCCGGGACGAGGCGCAGCACCTGCTCGACCGGCTTGAAGGCGCCGAAGGATTTCTGATGGCAATGGCCGTGCACCACGGCCTTGTCCGCGACGATGCCGAGCGGCAGTTGCAGCCTTCCGGCCTCGGCCTCGCGCGCCAGAAACTCCTCGAAGGTCAGCGCGTGGGCGCCCACCGCCCTGGCTTCGTCGTCCTTGCGCAGCGAAGCGAGCTCGTCGCGCAGCGTCAGGAGGCAGCTCGGCTCGAGGCCGACGATCGGCACGCCGCGCGCCGCGTATGGCGCGAATGTCGAAACCAGCCGGTCGAGCTCGACCTTGGCTTCGTCGACGAGGCCGGCTGACAGGAATGTGCGGCCGCAGCACAGCGGGCGGCTCCCACTCACCGGCTTCGGCAGATGCACGCGATAACCGCCGGCCGTGAGCACGTGCAGCGCGGCGTCGAGATTCTCGCGCTCATAGATGCGGTTGAAGGTATCAGTGAACAGCACGACCTCGCGACCGTCCGTAGGCCCGACGCTTTCGGCCGGCGGCACGAACACATCACTGCGGAAGGCGGGGAGGGCCCGGCGCGCGCTGATGCCGGCAAAGCGCTCGAACAGCCTTCGCAGCAGCGGGCTGCCGTTGCGCAAATTCGCCAGCGGCGCCAAGCGCGAAGCAAGGCCAGCATAGCGCGGCAGATATCCGACCAGCCGGTCGCGGAGCGTCAGCCCGTGAGAGGCGGCGCGTGCGGCCAGCACCTCAATCTTCATCTTCGCCATGTCGACGCCGGTCGGGCATTCGTGGCGACAGGCCTTGCAGGAGACGCAGAGCTTCAGCGTCTCCATCATCTCGTCGGACGATAGCGCATCAGGGCCGAGCTGGCCGGAGATCGCGAGCCGCAGCGTGTTGGCGCGGCCGCGCGTGACGTCCTTCTCGTTGCGCGTGGCGCGGTAGGACGGGCACATCACCCCGCCCTCCAGCTTGCGGCAGGCGCCGTTGTTGTTGCACATCTCGACCGCGCCCTGGAAGCCGCCGCCGGCGCCGGGGTAAGCCGACCAGTCGAGCTTCGTCTTCAGCTCGCCGACGCGATAGTCGGGCTTGAAGCGGAACAGCGAGCGGTCGTCCATTCTGGGCGCATCGACGATCTTGCCGGGATTGAGCACGCCGGCGGGATCGAAACGCTGCTTCACCTCCCTGAAGTCGGCGACGAGACGTTCGCCGAACATGCTCTCGTGGAATTCCGAGCGCACCAGGCCGTCGCCGTGCTCGCCGGAATGCGAGCCCTTGTACTCGCGCACCAGCGCAAAGGCCTCTTCGGCGATGGCGCGCATCGCCTTGACGTCCTTCTCCAGCTTCAGGTTCAGAACGGGGCGCACATGCAGGCAGCCCTCGGAGGCGTGCGCGTACATCGTGCCGCTGGTGCCGTGCCTGGCGAACACGTCGTTCAGCCGCGCGGTGTAGTCGGCGAGGTGCGGCAGCGGCACCGCGCAATCCTCGACGAAGGAAACCGGCTTGCCCTCCTGCTTCATCGACATCATCACGTTGAGGCCGGCCGCGCGGAAATCGGCGATGCCGCTCTGCAGCGCCGGCTCGGTGATCTCCACCACGCCGCCCCATTTGCGCGGCTCGTTGTTCCAGCCGAAGCCGAGATCAGCCATCAGCTCGCTGAGCTGTTTGAGGCGCACCAGATTGTCCGACTGGTCTTCTTCAGCGAATTCGACCACCAGCACGGCGTCCGGATCGCCCTTGATCGCCGCCGAGATGATCGGACGGAACATCGCGATGTCGCGGCCGAGCGCGATCATGGTGCGGTCGACCAGCTCGACGGCGATCGGTTTGAGCTTGACGAGGTGCTGGGCCGCATCCATCGCCTCGTAGAAGCTGCCGAAATGGCAGACCCCAAGCGCCTTGTTGCGGATCACGGGCCACAGCTTCAGCTCGACCTTGGTGGTGAAGGCGAGGGTGCCTTCCGAGCCGATCAACAGATGCGCCATGTTGTTCGGCGCATTGCGCGGCACCAGCGCATCGAGATTGTAGCCGCCGACGCGGCGCTGCACCTTTGGGAAGCGCGCGGCGATCTCGTCGGCCTCGCGGCTGCCGAGGTCGAGCATGTCGCGGAACAGGGCGCGGGTACTGTTGCCGGCCTCGAGGTCGGAGAGATCGCGCGCGACCTCGCCAAAACGGCTCAGCGTGCCGTCGGCGAGGCTGGCCTCCATCGACAGCGTGTTGTCGCGCATGGTGCCGTAGCGAAGCGAGCGGCCGCCGCAGGAATTGTTGCCGGCCATGCCGCCGATGGTGGCGCGGGAGGCCGTGGAGACGTCGACGGGAAACCACAGGCCGTGCTTTTTGAGCTGACGGTTGAGGTCGTCGAGCACGATGCCGGGCTCCACCACGCAGGTGCGGCCTTCGACATCGAGCGACAGGATCCGGTTGAGGTGCTTGGATAGATCGATCACGAGGCCGTCATTGACGGTCTGCCCGCATTGCGAGGTGCCTCCGCCGCGCGGGGTGACCTTCAGCCCCTCGTCGCGCGCGATCGCCAGCGCCCGCAAGGCCTCGTCCATGGTCTTGGGGACCACCACGCCTGATGGCATGATCTGGTAGAACGAGGCGTCAGTGGCGTAGCGGCCGCGGCTGAAGCCGTCGAACAGCACGTCGCCGGTCAATTCCGACCGCAGGCGCCGTTCGAGCGAGGAGGCGTTCGTCATCCCTGATCCCAGACTGACCCGGCGAGGCTCAGCCTTGCTGGGATATTCATTGTGGTTCCTGACCGACTATATTGTGAATGCAAAATGGGCAAGCCGGGCGCCCTCAAGGCGATGCCGGCGCGCCCTCTTGGGGCTCGGTCAGGTGCTCGATCGCTGCCGTCCGTTTGTTGCGCAGATGCTGGAACAGGATGTCACTGAGCTCGCTCCCGGCGCGGCGGCGCAGCGCATCGAGGATGGCCTCGTGCTCGCGCATGGCTTCCGCCCAGCGCTGCCGCTTGCGGGCGAAATTGGCGGAGTAGCGGACGCGGCGAATGCGGCCGGCGAAATTGGCGTAGGCAATCTTCAGCGTATCGTTGCGTGCGGCATCGACGATGCTCTCGTGGATGCGCTGGTTGGCCTGGAAATAGCCGTGCATGTCGCGATGCAGGTAATGGCCGTACATCTCGTAGTGCAGCTGCTCGATCGCCGTGATTTCCGCATCCGTTATGGCTTCGCAGGCGAGGCGCCCTGCCAGGCTTTCCAGGCCTGCCATGACGTCGAACAGTTCCTCGAGATCGCGCTGGCTGAGCTGGCGCACCCGTGCGCCGCGGTTGGGCAATAGCTCGATCAGGCCCTCGGCGGCGAGCACCTTGAGCGCCTCGCGCAACGGTGTGCGGGAGATGCCGAGCATCTCGCAGAGCTGCCGCTCGGGAACGCGCGCGCCTTCAGGAATATTGCCTTCGACCACGTAATCGCGCAGCCGCAGCAGGATCTCGCCATGCAGCGAGGGCTCGTGACGGTTTTCCTGGCGATCGCCATTGCCGGCGGACGGGGTGATCGGAACCCCGGTGTCGGGAATCGTGGATTTCATTTGCAGCACAGTAGTTTGCCCGGTTGATCGCGTCGACGCTCGCAATCGAATACCAGATTTCGATTGAAGGGACAAAAAATGAATGCAAAATGGCCGGCAGAGCCGGCCATAACCCGCCGAAAGGGAGCTTTGCATGCCTCAGGGACGCCATTTCCTACAGATTCCGGGCCCGAGCCCGGTCCCCGAGCGCGTCCTGCGCGCGATGGACATGCCTGTCATCGACCACCGCAGCACCGAATTCGGCGAGCTCGGCCGCACCGTGCTCGAAGGCAGCCAGCAGATCTTCCAGACCAGGGGGCCGGTCGTGATCTTCCCCTCGTCGGGGACCGGCGCCTGGGAAGCCGCGATCGTCAACACGCTGTCGCCGGGCGACAAGGTGCTGATGGTCGAGACCGGCCATTTCGCCACCATGTGGCGGCAGATGGCGGGGCGCTTCGGCGTCGAGGTCGATTTCGTCCCGGGCGACTGGCGCCGCGGCGCCGATCCCGCGGTGATCGAGGCCAAGCTCTCCGAAGACGCCGCGCGCACCATCAAGGCGGTGATGGTCGTGCACAACGAGACCTCGACCGGCGCGACCAGCCGCATCGCCGAGATCCGTGCCGCGATCGACCGCGCCTCGCATCCGGCACTCTTGATGGTCGATACCATCTCCTCGCTCGGCTCGGTCGACTATCGTCATGACGAGTGGAAGGTCGATGTCAGCGTCAGCTGCTCGCAAAAGGGTTTCATGCTGCCACCCGGCCTCGGCTTCAACGCGATCTCGGACAAGGCCCTGGCTGCGTCCAGGACCAACAAGATGCCACGGTCCTATTTCGACTGGGAGGAGATGCTCAAGCCCAACGCCAAGGGCTTCTTCCCCTATACGCCAGCGACCAATCTGCTCTACGGCCTGCGCGAGGCGATCGCGATGCTGCTGGAGGAGGGGCTCGACAATGTCTTTGCCCGGCATCAGCGCCTGGCGGCCGCGACGCGGGCCGCGGTCAACCATTGGGGCCTCGAAGTGCTCTGCCAGGAGCCTTCGGAGTTCTCGCCGGTGCTCACAGCGGTGCTGATGCCGCCGGGGCATGATGCCGATCAGTTCCGGAAAGTCGTGCTCGACAATTACAACATGTCGCTCGGCTCGGGCCTGTCGAAGGTCGCCGGCAAGGTCTTTCGCATCGGCCATCTCGGCGAATGCAACGCGCTGACGCTGCTCGGCGCGCTCACCGGCGTCGAGATGGGCCTGTCGGTAGCCGGCGTGCCGCACCGCTCCGGCGGCGTCGATGTCGCGATGAAGCTGCTGCAGCAGCGCCCGCAGGGCAATGCGGCGCCGCATCTGAAGATCGTCGGCACGTAAGGTGGTCGGATGGAGCGGCCGAGGGCGGGTCGCCACGCTATGCAGAACGGCCCTTTGGAGGAGAGGACAAGCCGGTCAAATGGTGCTATTCGGCGCCCACCAAACCAAGGCAAGACCGGGAAGGACGCCGATGACCGTGCATACTGGAAGGCATTTCCTACAAATTCCAGGACCGACCAACGTGCCCGACCGGGTGCTGCGGGCGATGGACATGCCGACGCTGGACCATCGCGGTCCGGAGTTCGCCGAGCTCGGTTTTGCCGTGCTTGCCGCAATGCAGCGCGTATTCCGCACCAAGCAGCCCGTGATCATCTTCCCCTCGTCCGGTACCGGCGCCTGGGAAGCGGCGATGGTCAACGTGTTCGCGCCCGGCGACAGGGTCTTGATGTGCGAGACCGGCCAGTTCGCCGTGCTGTGGCGCGGCATCGCCGACAAGTTCAAGCTCGATGTCGACTTCATCCCGAGCGACTGGCGCCACGGCGCCGATCTTGCCGAGATCGAGAAGCGTCTTGCCGCCGACAAGCAGCACGCCATCAAGGCGGTCTGCGTCGTGCACAACGAGACCTCGACCGGCTGCGTGACGCCGCCGCTGGAGGTGCGCAAGATCCTCGACCGCATTAAGCATCCGGCGCTGCTGATGGTCGACACCATCTCCGGCCTCGGTTCGATGGAATATGAGCACGACGCCTGGGGCATCGACGTCTCGGTCGCGGGCTCGCAGAAGGGCCTGATGCTGCCGCCGGGCCTCGGCTTCAACGCCGTCTCGGAGAAGGCGCTCGCGGTCGCCAAGGCGAACCCCGGCATGCGCTCCTACTGGGATTGGCAAGAGGTCATCAGCTTCAACAAGCTCGGCACCTTCCCCTACACGCCCGCGACGAACCTGCTCTACGGCCTGCGCGAGGCGGTGAAGATGCTGGAGGAGGAGGGCTTGGAGAACGTCTGGACCCGCCACAAGCGCCACGGCGCCGCGACGCGTGCTGCGGTCAAGGTCTGGGGCTTGGAGACGCAATGTGCCGATCCCGCCGCGCATTCGCCGGCGCTGACCGGCGTGCGCGTGCCCGAGGGCTTTGATGCCGACGCCTTCCGCAAGGTGGTGCTGGAAAACTTCGATATGTCGCTCGGCACCGGCCTGAACAAGGTCAAGGGCAAGGTGTTCCGCATCGGCCATATCGGCCATTTCAACGATCTGATGCTGATGGGCACGCTCGCCGGCGTCGAGATGGGCCTCGACCTCGCAAAGATCCCGCACCGGAGCGGCGGCGTATTGGCGGCCATGGACGTCCTCAAGGGACGCGACGTGGTGCCGATGACCACGGCTCAAGTCGCCTAAGGCTCAGGTTGCCTGAGGGCGGCCTGGCTGAACTGTAGTGAAGAAAGTGAGCTGCGATGAACGCACCGACGACTGCCAACGAAGACCTGCTCTACTCCGTCACGGACGGCATCGCGCGGATCACCTTCAACCGCCCACAGGCGCGCAACGCCATGACCTTCGCCATGTATGACCGCATGGCGGAGATCTGCCAGGAGATCAACGCCGACCGTTCGATCAAGGCGCTGATCCTGACCGGCGCGGGCGACAAGGCGTTCGCCTCCGGCACGGACATCTCGCAATTCCGCGCCTTCAAGACCGCGCAGGATGCGCTCGACTACGAGGCGCGCATCGATCGCGTGCTCGGCACGCTCGAGCAGTGCCGCGTGCCGGTGATCGCGGCGATCGCCGGCGCCTGCACCGGCGGCGGCGCAGGGATCGCGGCCTGCTGCGACCTCCGCATCGGCACCGAGACGACGCGGATGGGCTTTCCGATCGCGCGCACGCTCGGCAACTGCCTGTCGATGTCCAACATCAGCCGCATCGTCGCGCTGATCGGTCCCGCCCGCACCAAGGATATGATCTTCAAGGCGCGCCTGGTCGAGGCACAGGAGGCGCTGGCGCTCGGCCTGCTCAACGAGGTCGTGCCTGACGTTGAGACGCTGCAACGCCGCGCCGACGAGACTGCAAAGCTCGTCGCCAGCCACGCGCCGCTGACGCTGGAAGCGACCAAGGAAGCCGTGCGCCGCATCCGCCGCACGCTCTCGCGCGAGGAAGGCGAGGACCTGATCCTGAAAGCCTATATGAGCGAAGATTTCCGCGAGGGAATGGACGCTTTTCTCAACAAGCGCGCGCCGGTCTGGAAGGGCAAGTAATTCTCGCGGACTTCGGATTCGTCAGTCGAAAGTCATATGCGTGCAATTGCGCGTCTGCTTGAACTTCGCACGATTACTCCGCACTATGCAGGGATAGAACTTTCCGCACCTACAACTCAAAAAAACACAAGGGGACGAAACTCGTGCGAATTCCAGTGAAAGCCCTCGGCGCTGCGACGGCGCTGTTATTGAGCACGCCGGCCGTGGCGGCCTGGGAGCCGACGAAACCGGTGGAGATCGTGGTGGCGGCGGGCGCGGGTGGCGCCTCCGACCAGATGGCGCGGATGATGCAGGCCGCGATCCAGAAGAACAATCTGATGAAGCAGCCGATGGTGGTCTCGCTCAAGGGCGGCGCCTCGGGCGCGGAAGCGCTGATGTACATGAAGTCCAGCGAGGGCGATCCCAACAAGGTGCTGATCGCCTATTCGCTGATCTACATGCTGCCGCTGTCGGCGAAGATCCCGTTCAACTGGCGCGAGCTGACGCCGGTCTCCGTGGTGGCGCTCGACCAGTTCGTGCTGTGGGACAACAGCGCGGGCCCCAAGACGTTGAAGGAGTTCGTCGCGGCCGCCAAGGCTGCGAGCGCGCCGTTCAAGATGGGCGGTACCGGCTCCAAGCGCGAGGACCACGTGCTCACCGTGTTCCTGGAGCAGAAGACCGGCGCGAAATTCTCCTATCTGCCCTACAAATCCGGCGGCGAGGCCGCGACCCAGCTGGTCGGCAACCATACCGAAGCCAACGTCAACAACCCCTCCGAAAATCTCGAGGTCTGGCGCGCCGGCCAGGTGCGTCCGCTCTGCGTGTTCGACAGGGAGCGCATTGCCTATACGACCAAGGTGACCGACACCCAGTCCTGGGCCGACATACCGACCTGCAAGGAGGAGGGCGTCGACGTGCAATATCTGATGCTGCGCGCGATGTTCCTGCCCGGCAAGGTCACGCCGGAGCAGCAGGCGTTCTACGTCGATCTGTTCCACAAGGTGACGCAGACCGCGGAGTACAAGGACTACATGGAGAAGCAGGCCTTGAAGCCGATCTTCCTCACCGGCAAGGACATGGTGCAATTCCTCGAGGAGGACGATGCGCTGAACAAGTCGCTGATGACGGAAGCCGGTTTCGTCGCGAAGTAGCTCTCTCTTCTCTTCTCCCTCTGCCTGTTCTTGCGGGGAGAGGGAGATTTGAACGCAGTCTGTCCAAACAGTCCATGTCCCAAACAGATATCGAGATCGTCGTCGAGGATCCCACCGCGCCCGAAGACGATTCCCCTTCCGTCGTCTCTTCCGGCACGATCGAGATATTCGTCTGCCTGCTGCTGCTCGCGCTCGCGGTCACGCTTGGCTACGACAATTGGCGCACCGGCGCGTCCTGGGATGCGACCGGGCCGGAGCCCGGCTATTTCCCGTTCTATCTGTCCGTCATTCTCGCCGGCGGCAGCCTCTACGGCCTGATCGCCGCGCTGCTTGCGCGGCGCGCCTCGCCCGGAACCTTCGTCACGCGCGCGCAAGGCCGCCGCGTGCTGGCGGTGTTCGTGCCGACGCTGCTGTTCTGCCTGGCGACGCAGTTCCTCGGCCTCTATGTCGCGAGCTTTCTCCTGATCGCGGGCTTCATGCGGCTGGTCGGCCGGATCGCGCTGTGGAAGTCCCTGCTCACAGCCTTCGCGTTCACGGCGGTCATGTTCGTCACCTTCGACGTCGCCTTCGACGTCATCATGCCGAAGGGGCCGCTCGAAGCGGCCCTCGGCCGCTAGGCGGAGCCCCCGCGCGATGGAAGCTCTCGGTCTCCTGCTCCACGGCTTTGCCGTCCTGCTGACGTGGAAGACGCTCGTGCTCATGATGGTCGGGCTGGTGCTCGGCATCTTCGTCGGCGTGCTCCCCGGGCTCGGCGGCCCCAACGGCGTTGCGATCCTGTTGCCGCTGACTTTCACGATGGACCCGACCTCGGCCATCGTGATGCTGTCCTGCATCTATTGGGGCGCCTTGTTCGGCGGTGCCATCACCTCGATCCTGTTCAACATCCCGGGCGAAGCCTGGTCGGTCGCGACCACTTTCGACGGCTATCCGATGGCGCAGCAGGGCAGGGCGGCGGAGGCGCTGACCGCGGCGTTCACCTCCTCCTTCGTCGGCTCGCTGGTCGCGGTGCTCCTGATCACCTTCCTCGCGCCAATGATCTCGTCCTTTGCGCTGAAATTCGGCCCGCCCGAGTTCTTCGCGGTGTATCTTCTCACCTTCTGCTCCTTCGTCGGCCTCGGGCGCGAAGCCAAGCACAAGACCGTCATCTCGATGTCGCTGGGCCTGCTGCTGGCCGGCATCGGCATGGATACGGTGTCCGGCAGTCTGCGCATGACCTTCGGCTCGCCGGAGCTCTTGCGCGGCATCAACTTCCTGGTCGCTGTCATCGGCCTGTTCGGCATCAGCGAGATCCTGCTGACGATGGAGGAGCGCCTTGCGCTGCGTGGGCATGCGGCTAGCATCTCGCTGCGCGTCGTGCTCGGCGTCTGGAAGGATCTGCCGAAATACTGGGTGACGCTGCTGCGCTCCTCCTTCATCGGTTGCTGGCTCGGCATCACCCCGGGCGGTGCGATCGCGGCCTCCTTCATGGGCTACAATCTGGCAAAACGCTTCGCCAAGGAGCCCGCGAGCTTCGGCAAGGGCCGCATCGAGGGCGTGTTCGCGCCGGAGACGGCGGCGCATGCCTCCGGCACCTCGGCGCTGCTGCCGATGCTGGCGCTCGGCATTCCCGGCTCGGGCACGGCCGCGATCCTGCTCGGCGGGCTGATGGTGTGGGGCCTCAATCCGGGGCCGCTACTGTTCGTCGAGCACAAGGATTTTGTCTGGGGCCTGATCGCCTCGATGTATCTCGGCAACGTCGTCGGCCTCGTGCTGGTGCTGACGACGGTGCCGATCTTCGCCTCGATCCTGCGTGTGCCCTTCGCGGCGGTGGCGCCGATGATCGTGGTATCCTGCGCGATCGGCGCCTATGCCATCCAGAACGCGATGTTCGACGTCTGGCTGATGCTGGGCTTCGGCGTGGTCGGTTACGTCTTCAAGAAGATCGGCATTCCGCTGGCGCCGTTCACCCTGGCGCTCGTGCTCGGCAACCGTGCCGAGGATGCCTTCCGCCTGTCGATGATCGGCTCGGGCGGCACCCTGAAGGTGTTCTGGTCGAACGGCCTGGTCGGCTCGATCACGACGCTGGCGCTTCTGCTGCTGTTCTGGCCGGTGATCGACGGCCTGCTCGGCCGTACTGGCCGGAGGGCCGCGGGGCAAAACGACGGCGCAACGAAAAGTTGAATTCTATCAGGGCCTTGGTTTTGATGTGTCGTCACTGTCCGGTCGCTCACGCCTTGTGATTGTTTCCAGATGTTGCTGTTGCGCGACAGACTGGGCCGGGCTTGGCGCTTATCCTTCCGGTAGATTTCTTTCTTTTTGACGGGGCATTGCAATGAAGCAGGTTGTAATGGGAATTGTGGCGGCATCGCTGGTCGCGAGCAGCGCACTGGCCGCTGATCTGGCTTCAAAGCCCTACGTGAAGGCCCCAGCCGTCGTCGATCCGGTCTGGAGTTGGACGGGCTTCTATGCCGGTTTGAACGCAGGGTACAGCTGGGGGAGGGCGGAGACGACGGTGGCGCCGATCGCACTGCCGTTCCCGGCCACGCAATTCGGCTCGTTCGGCCAGAATGTCGATGGTTGGGTGGCCGGCGGTCAGCTGGGCTACAACTGGCAGTTGGATCCGAAATGGGTCGTTGGCCTCGAGGGCGACATTCAGGGGACCGGCGAGCGGTCGTCGCGGACGGTGACCACGACCAGCGCGCGCTACGGTTCGAATATCTTCGGTCTCCCGATCGGCACCGACTTCAACTCCATTGCGACGCTCACCGCAAATCTTTCCTACGACCTGCAGTGGTTCGCGACGTTCCGCGGCCGCGTCGGCGTCCTGTCGGATCCGCAGACACTCTGGTACGCCACCGGTGGTCTCGCTGTAGGCGAGTTCAAATATTCGTCCGCGACCACCCTTGGAATCCAGGTCTTCGGGCCGGGTCTCGGCGGCACGACTCCGGTCGGCGGGTTCAGCTTTCCGATCGGGCCGGGGACAACCAGCACCGACACCCGAGTCGGCTGGACGGTGGGCGCGGGCGTCGAACGCAAGTTCACCCGGAATTGGTCGGCCAAGCTCGAATATCTCTACATGGATTTCGGGAGCAAGACTTACTTCGCGGGGACCGCCAACCAGGCGGACGTGAGTTTCCACGATCACGTGCTGCGCGCCGGCTTCAACTATGCGTTCACTCCGACGCCCGTCGTCGCGAAATACTGAGCTGTCCAGTGCAAACTGCCTTCGATGCCCGGCGATCCTGCCGGGCATTGTCGTTTCCGACCGAGGTCACACCACCTTGGCGTCCCTGAGCTTGGCAATCTCGTCAGTGCGGAAGCCGAACTCCTTCAGCACCTCCTCGGTCTGCTCGCCGAATTCCGGCGGGCGCGCCACCATCCTGCTCGGCGTGCGCGACAGTGTTACGGGCTGGCCGACCAGGCGGATATGCCGGCCCTCGTCGTTCGGCACGTCCTGCGCAATGCCGAGATGCCTGACCTGCGCGTCCTCGAACATCTGGTCGATGGCGTAGATCGGCCCGCAGGGCACGCCGGCCTCGTTGAACTCGCGGACCCAGGCCTCGGTCGACTTCATCACGGTGCGCTTTTCGATCTCTGCGTTGAGCGCGTCGCGGTTCTTCGAGCGGGCAGGGGCCGTCGCGTAGTCGGGATGGGCATACAGCTCCGGTGCGCCGATCGCCTGCGCGCAGCGCTCCCAGATCCGTCCGCCAGTCGTGGCGATGTTGATGTAGCCGTCCGAGGTCTTGAACACGCCGGTCGGGATGCTGGTCGGGTGGTTGTTGCCGGCCTGCTGGGCGACCTCCTTCTCCATCAGCCAGCGCGCGGCCTGGAAGTCGAGCATGAAGATCTGGGCCTGGAGCAGCGAGGTCTGAACCCATTGTCCCTTGCCCGAGACCTCGCGCTCGAGCAGCGCGGTGAGGATGCCCATGGCGCAGAACAGCCCGGCGGTGAGGTCGGCGACGGGAATGCCGACCCGCATCGGGCCTCCGCCCGGCGCGCCGGTGATCGACATCAGCCCGCCCATGCCTTGCGCGATCTGATCGAAGCCCGGCCGCTTGTGGTAGGGGCCGTCCTGGCCGAAGCCGGAGATGCTGCCGTACACGATGCGCGGGTTTATCGCAGCGAGGCTGTCGTAGTCGATGCCGAGCTTCTTCTTCACGTCGGGCCGGAAATTCTCGACCACGACGTCGGCCTTGGCGGCCAGGCGCTTGAACACCGCTAGCCCGCGCTCGTCCTTCAGGTTCAGCGTCATCGCCCGCTTGTTGCGGTGCAAATTCTGGAAGTCGGAACCGCGCCGCGGTCCCCCCGGCTGCTCGCCGCCGGCATCCTCGGTCAGTGCATCGATCTTGACGACGTTGGCGCCCCAATCGGCGAGCTGGCGCACGCAGGTCGGCCCGGAGCGGACACGGGTCAGATCGAGCACGGTGAAGCGCGACAGGGCTTCCGAGGCATGCGGGAAGGGCATCGTGAAAGGCTCCGGGACAGATTGCGGGCCTACCATAGTGCCCAGAGATCACGCGACAAGCCGGCCCGACGCCGGTCCCGCCTGCCGAAATGCCTTGCCTGAGGGCGGTGTCTGCGAGATCAGCGCGACAGGCGCTTCAATTCGGCGCGCGCCTGCGCGGCGAGAGGATCATCGCCGTGGCGCGCAATGAAGAGCTCGAGGGCCTCTCGCGTTCCTTTCCGGCGGGCCGCTTCATATTCCTCCGCCACCGCAGCGGCAGGATCTCGCGCCATCGGCATGGAGGGCGCGCGCCTTGCCTTGCTGCTGTCCTCTGCTTTGGCCTTCTCCACCATCGCAGGCAGTCCTCCGAGACGTTGATGGGACAGTCCAGCAAGCGCAATCAAGGCGCCAAACAGGCCGGCCAGGAGTGTGCGTCGTTTCATGAAACCCTGCAAATCACGGGCGTTCCGGGAACGAAACTCTATGCTCGCGTTCCGTATGACTACGGTATTTAATGGCTAACACAGCCTTATGGGAGCAGCGCAAACGCTGCTGCCCCATTTAAACCAAACGTTTAACTCTCTAGCTAGAATCATGTGCCCCCGCGGCGAATCACACGACGCGTTGCTTGGAGAGTGAATTGGCCACCGCCGTTTATGTCAGTGCCACCAACAACGCCGAGATTGACGGCCTGCTGTCCGGCGTCAAATGGTCGGGCACGATCACCTACAGCTTTCCTGACGCGCCGAGCGACTATTCGAATCCTTATTCCGGCGGCAGCGGCGAGCCGACCACCTCGGGCTTTGCCTCGGTGCCCACCCAGATCCAGGCGGCGATCAACTACGCCGTCGGATTGATCCTCGGCTACACCAACGCCAACATCCAATATGCGGGCACCAACGGCGCCGACCTCATGATCGCGCAGTCGTCGGCCGCCAATCCGACCGCCTACGCCTACTATCCCGGCAATTATGCACCCGGCGGCGACATCTGGTTCGGGACTCAATACAATTTCTCGCTGGCCAAGCTCGGCAATTACTACTTCACCACTGCGCTGCACGAGCTCGGACACGCGATCGGCCTCAAGCACAGCCAGGAGGCCGGCGGCCCCGGCAACGTCGCGGTGCCGAGTGCGCATGACAGCAGCGAATACACCGTCATGAGCTATCGCAGCTATGTCGGCGCTTCGACCACGGGCGGCTACACCAACGAAGCCTACGGATATTCGCAGACCTACATGGCCAACGATATCCTCGCGCTCCAGACGATGTACGGCGCGGACTACACGACGCAGAGCAGCAACACCGTCTACACCTGGAATCCGACCACGGGGCAGCAGTTCATCAATGGCGTCGGCCAGCTCGCACCGGGCGGAGGCGTCGGCGGCTCGGCCAATCGCATCTACGAGACCGTCTGGGACGGCGGCGGCATCGATACCTACGACCTGTCGAACTACACGACGAACCTGAGCATCAACCTCAATCCCGGTGCCTCGTCGGTGTTCTCCTCCGTGCAACTGGCCTATCTCGGCGACGGCCACTACGCATCGGGCAACGTCTACAACGCCTATCTTTATAACGGCGACGCACGCTCCTACATCGACAACGCCACTGGCGGGTCCGGCAACGACACGATCATCGGCAACGCCATCGCCAACACGCTGAACGGCGCCGGCGGCAACGACACGATCACCGGCGGTGCGGGCAGCGACACCATCAACGGCGGCTCAGGCACGGACACCGCAGTGTATTCGGGCAGCCGGGCCAACTACACCATTTCCTACAACGCGGCGACACAGACCTTCACCCTCGTCGACCTGCGCAGCGGATCGCCTGACGGCACCGATACCGTCACCGGTGTCGAATATTTTCAGTTTGGTAGCACCACGCTCGCCAGCTCCAGCCTTGTGCCGAGCGCGATCGAGGCGTTCGGATCGACCAGCGTGGTGCTGACGAACAGCAATTACTACCTGAACAACATTTCGACCGGCAGCGGGCCGACCCTGAAATACGGTGGCTCCGTCGTGAACGCGGCCAATTACAGCACGTGGTCGGTGATTGGCGCCGAGCAGGTGTCGGGCGGCGGTTACGACGTGGTCTGGAAGAATTCGGCCAACGCGCACTATTCCGTCTGGAGCACTGACGCCAACGGCAATTTCCTGACCACGCTCGCCGCAGCCCCCGAGGTGCTGGGGACCGATCCATCGCTGCAGGCGCTGGAGCCGACGCTCCAACAGGATCTCAATGGCGACGGCACGATCGGTACGTTCGTCGCCTCCGTCAGCGGCGTCACGATCGAGGCGTTCGGATCGACCCGTACGGTTCTATACAGTGGCAACTATTATCTTTACGACGCGGCCGGCACCGGACCCACGTTGAAATATGGCGGCTCCGTCGTGAACGCGGCCAATTACAGCACATGGTCGGTGATTGGCGCCGAGAAAGTCTCGGGCGGCGGTTACGATGTGGTCTGGAAGAACTCGGCCAACGCCCACTACTCCGTCTGGAGCACGGATGCCAACGGCAACTTCCTGACCACGTTGGCCGCGTCGCCCGAAGTGCTGGGCACCGATGCATCTTTGCAGGCGCTGGAGCCGACGCTCCAACAGGATATCAACGGCGACGGCACGACCGGCGTTCCCGTCGCCCCGGTTGTCAGCGGCGTCACCATCGAAACACTTGGATCGACCAAGGTGGTCCTGTCGGGCGGTAACTATTTCCTCGACGACATTTCGACCGGCACCGGACCGACCTTGAAATATGGCGGCTCTGTCGTGAACGCGGCCAACTACAGCACATGGTCGGTGATCGGCGCCGAGAAGGTGTCCGGCGGCGGCTACGACGTGGTGTGGAAGAATTCGGCCAACGCCCACTATTCTGTCTGGAGCACGGACAGCAATGGCAACTTCCTGACCACGATCGCGGCTGCTCCTGAAGTGCTGGGCTCCGATCCGTCCCTGCAGGCGCTGGAGCCGACGCTCCAACAGGATATCAACGGCGACGGCACGATCGGCGTCACTCTCGTTCCCGTGAGCGGCGTGACCATCGAGGCGTTCGGATCGACCCGCTCGGTTCTATACACTGGCAACTATTATCTGTACGACGCAGCCGGCACGGGACCCGTTCTGAAATATGGTGGTGCTGCGGTGAACGCGGCCAATTACAGCACGTGGTCGGTGATCGGCGCCGAGAGGGTGTCCGGCGGCGGCTACGACGTGGTGTGGAAGAACTCGGCGAACGCTCATTATTCCGTCTGGAGCACGGACGCCAACGGCAACTTCCAGACCACGCTGGCCGCGGCCCCGGAAGTGCTCGGGTCCGATGCGTCGCTAAAAGCACTGGAGCCGACGCTTCAGCAGGATCTCAATGGCGATGGCGCCATCGGCGCTGCACCGTTCGATGATAACTTCGCGTTCGGCTCCACCGAAAACGGGGCGTTGTCGACCGAGATCCCGTCCGAACTCCCCGATACAATACCTGCGCCAGCCGATCCGCAGACCGCGTCCCAACAATGGAGCCAACAGGCAGGTCACGACAACGTTGTCGCTGACATCCTGATGGATGTGCTCCACAACCCTCACGGCTCCGGTTTCCTGCTGAGCTGACAAGGTGTCCGGTGCGTCCGTTCGCGCTGGCGCTTCAGTTGCCTGAAAAGCCACCTGTTGGGCCTCGAGGCCGGACTTGCCTCTCGCCCAGCGACGAATCGCAATTGGGTTCGGTGATCAACGCGTTCCCTGGTCTTTCTCGTTGCCCTCTCGCGGTAGCCCGCGAGCCTTTGTGTGTACGCGTCCTGTGAAGCGTTGCAGACCCGCCTAGTCGCCCTGCGATCAAATGCGTCGAAGAGCACTCCTGGTTTTCGTCAGTTCTTGCGCAGCCGGCTTACGTCCAAACGACCAGAAACTTGGTTTCAGGTGTGGGCGACGACGCCACCCCGTGTAGCCGGACTGCGCCTTGCACGACATTCGCAGGTGCAATCTCGAAGACCGAGGCGGGAGACGAGATCAACTGCCTCGACTCCGGCGGCTTCGCAATATGCGGAGATCGCTTTGGTGATGGTCACGACGCCGAAGCCGCGAATGTCGCAGCGGTTCTAAACGGTCGCATTGAAGCGATCTATAAACTCCCTGCGGGCAAAAACGAAATCCGCATATCGGAAGATGCCCTTACTGTCGGGGATGCAATCAATAATCTGGAAGATCTGAAATTCTCTCTCTTGCAGCCAGTTGATAATCTCGCTGGCCTGATAAGACTTTTGGAATCTCTTGATCAAAGATACTTCGGCGATGATAAAGTCGATGTTTGGCAGAAGCGCCTCGCTTCCTTTCAGAACTTCCAGCTCGAAGCCTTCCGTGTCGATCTTTAGGAGCGTCGGATGTTTCAGCTCATCGGCACTCACGAGCTCGTCTAGCCTACGGATTTGGACCTCTACCGTCTCAAGCTCCTTATTATAAAGGCCCGTCATCCTAGATGCGGTCAAAAGACTAGATCCAGGACCGTTGAGTCGGAGATAGCCGCTGCCGCTCGAGGAGCCGACAGCAAATTTCACCAGCCGTCCCTTCCTGCTGCCCAAGACTTGGCTTTGAAGAAAAGAGTGAAATTCCGGGCTCCCTTCCACCAGGATCAGTTCCGCATCTGGGAAATGGGCATAGAGATCTGGCGTACCGTATGCGACGCCAACGTCGATGATAGTCTTCACCTTCGGCAGGAGTTTTAGTCCGGCGAGTGCCGGGATCTTTCGCCTGATGCTGAATCCAAGCGCAGAGAATGACTTCTTGATAAGCGAGTTCAGAGATTTCATTTCGGGAAACGCTAAATTGATGCGTGGATCTGGATCAGCTTCTTTGTGCGATCGGCGAGGTGGCTCAAAATCGCTCGATCAGCCCGAATAGCGCGTGGAAAACCGCATATGCATTCACGCCGCATCTCCCGCGCAAGCCGATGAACACTGCTAAAACGACTGGGAATGCTGGTCAAGGGCAGTCCACCGCTAGTTGAGAGTGCGTGGCTGGGCGGCCACATATGTAGACGATGTCTTCGGAGCCCTTCCATGGCTGCCAATCTCACGAACCTCAAAACTCAGAGCGAAGCGCGCTGGAGGGGCGATGCATGTCGACCCTAGGCGGGTTCCGACGTTCGACGTCGTGGCACAGCGGCTAATCGCTCCGGCCGCCAAGGCGCGCTATGTTGGCGTGAAGGTGTGGCTGCGGAGGGACGCCTTTCGGCCGGTTCCGTGATGTTCGTAGCCATGGTCTCGGTGCGCGAGTGTGCGGGCCGCCGGAGTGGGACCGGCAACTGGGGCAGAACGATCCGCTCAAACAGGTGTGGGTGCGGCGCCAAGAATGCCACGGCGGCGATGGCCGAGCGCCCCGGCAAGCCGTTCCTGGAAGGTCCGACGGTGACGGCGCGCGGGCGCCAATCTGTTGCAGCGGGTTGCCGCGGCGGTCGGCGATGCCGGCGGCTCGGTCCAATCCTCGCAGGTCGACCTAGCGGGGGCGCAAGCTAAGGACGGCTTCGTCGGTCTCGTGGTCGGCTGCGAGCTGGAACAATCCGCGCTGCAAAGACTGCTCTACGATCTCGAGGCTGGCATGCCGTTCCTGTTCAGCTCGATGTCCAGGTGCCGCAGACCACGGCGTTGAACGAGGCCAGCGCCGGCCGCGTCAGGGTGATCCTGGGCGTCTCGGGCCAGTGGCAGGCGGCGGGGAAATAGCTTCCCGTACCGGCTCACCAAGAATACTTGAAGACGCCTTTGCCGGTTGAAATTCGTCACCTGCGCCGCCGCGTAAGGCGCGATGCCCATCAGCGGCGTTGCGAAGCGATAGCCCCCGTCGAAGGGAGCCGAGAAGGTGTCCGCCTTGAAGCGGCCCTGCAGCTGGTCGACGCCGGCGAGCGCCACCGTGCGGTTGGTGGTGCGCCGCGTTCGAAGAACGGCGAGTCGGACGGGCTCTGAGCATGCCCGGCGTGCGCGCTCCTTGCCGAAGCTCGCTGCGGAGGCTGAACGCCGCGAGCGGGATCAGGCGATTTCGAGCGAGTGCTTGAAGTAAGCGATCGTCTCCTTCAGCCCGTCTTCGAGCGCAACCTTCGGTTCCCAGTTCAGCACGGCTTTCGCCTTGGCGAGGTCGGGCTGGCGCTGACGCGGGTCGTCCTGCGGCAGCGGCTTGAACTCGAGCTTGGAGCGCGAGCCGGTGAGCTCGATGACCTTTTCGGCGAGCTCGCGAATCGTGAACTCGGAATTGTTGCCGAGATTGATCGGGCCGGTGACGTCTTCCCCAGTCACCATCAACCGCATGATGGCCTCGACGAGATCGTCGACATAGCAGAACGAGCGGGTCTGGCCGCCGTCGCCGAACACGCTGATCGGCTCGCCCTTCAGCGCCTGGACGATGAAGGACGAGACCACGCGACCGTCATTTGGCTGCATGCGCGGGCCGTAGGTGTTGAAGATGCGCGCGACCTTGATCGGCAGGCTGTGCTGGCGCCAGTAGTCGAAGAACAGCGTTTCGGCGCAGCGCTTGCCCTCGTCGTAGCAGGAACGGATGCCGATCGGGTTGACGTTGCCCCAGTAATCCTCGGTCTGCGGGTGGATCAGCGGATCGCCATAGACCTCGCTGGTCGAAGCCTGGAAGATGCGCGCCTTGAGCCGCTTGGCGAGTCCCAGCATGTTGATGGCGCCGTGCACCGAGGTCTTGGTGGTCTGCACGGGATCGCGTTGGTAGTGGATCGGTGAGGCCGGACAGGCCAGGTTGAAGATCGCATCGACCTCGATGTAGAGCGGGAAGGTGACGTCGTGCCGGACCGCCTCGAACAGCGGATTTGCGATCAGATGGGCGATGTTGCGTCGGCTGCCGGTGAAATAATTGTCCGCGGACACCACCTCGGCGCCGGCATCCAGCAGCCGCTCGCAGAGGTGCGAACCGATGAACCCGGCGCCCCCGGTCACGAGGATGCGGCTGTTCCTGTAGTTTTCAAACGGCATGATCGGTTCCAGATTGTCCGCGGGGAGCAGGCTGAGTGGTATCGGCAACGGCCGGACTCGCCAATAGCGAAATGGGTTTGGATGGAGGTGTTAAAGTACCCCTACTGTGCATGGGGTTGTTTTGGCACTTTTTTCAGTGGGATCCCGCCATACGTCTAGAACTCCCGCCGCTTCAGCCAGGCCCGCGCCCCCCAATGGGCAAAGCACCAGGCGGATCGGGGCAAGGAGAGCTGCTCGACGTTGCGATAGATCTGCCAGACCCATTTGGCCGAGCGCAGCGGGCGACTGGAGACCGAGGATCCTCTGACCCGGTAGCGGGCCAGATCCTCGTTGAGGCCGTATGCGGTATGGCCGCGCTTGAGGATCGAGAGCCACAGGCAGAAATCGTCGTAGCCCTCGTTCTTCATCGCGACGGGACCAGCGATCTCGCGGTCGACCATCGCCGTCAGCGTCGCGATCGCGGTGTTCTTCAGGAGCTGCCCATAGGTGAACGAGGCCGGCACCTCGATCAGCCGGCCAGTCACCGTGTTGGTGTCGTTGATGCGGCGAAAGGCGGTGTAGCTGAGCGCGGCCTGCTTTGCCTTTGCGAAGGCGAGCTGCCGCTCGAGTTTCTCGGGCAGCCACAGATCGTCGCTGTCGAGGAAGGCAAGATAGCGGCCCTGCGCGGCGTCGATCGCGGCCTGACGCGCCAGCGCCGGCCCGCCGTTCTTCGCCTGCCGGATCAGCTTGACGCGCGGATCGCGCTCGCCGATGCCGGCGATGATCTGCGGGGTCTTGTCCGTCGAGCAGTCGTCGGCGATCAAGAGCTCCCAATCTGTGAATGTCTGGCTCTGCACCGAGCGGATCGTCTCCTCGATCAGGCCTTCGACGTTCCAGGATGGAGTGATGATCGAAACGAGCGGCATGACGGGTCCGTTCAGTTCGCGCGGGCAGGCGCGGCGATTGCGGCACGCAAGGAGGCCGCAAAGGTGTCGAGCAGCTTGGTGTCGCTGACATAGAGCTCGCCCGGATAAGACCGTCGCCAGGCCGACTCGAAATAGGGCGCGCCCTTGGCGGGATCGAACGGCCCGGCGGCGAGCGCCTCGCGCAACCGTGCAGGTACATCGGCCAGACGATCGACCGCATAGACCAGCGGACAGGAGCGGTAGAATGCGTCGCCCATCACCACCACCGGCTTGCCGAGCAGCAGCGCTTCGGCGCCCGACTTGCTGTTGACGGAGACGACGGCAGCGGCGCGATCGAGCACGGTGTAATTGTTGGTCTGCGGCGGCAACAGCACGAAATTGTCGAACCGGCGCGCGAGCTCGAACAGGCGGGCGGCCGAGATTGCTCCGATCTGGGCAGGATGCTCCTTCACCACTAGCACATGCGAATCCGGGATCGTGCGCAGCAGGAAGTCGACTGTCGCGACCTGGTCGAGATAGTCCGGCGAGCGAAGCGTCAGCGCCATGTCTGCCGGAACGTGGAACGGATAGTAGACGAAGGGCGTTTGGGGAAGCGGCTGGTAGAGCTTGCGCAGCCGCGTCGCGTTGAGCGCCATCGCGGCATGCACCTGAGCGTGACGCAGATTGTGCCCGAATTCCTGGTGCTTGCCCAGCGCGAACTGGTCCCAGAGCTTTTCGACGAGACGATTGGCGTTGCGCAAATTGACGACCTTCTTGAAGGCCGCCGAATAATGATGCTGGTCCTTCTTGGGAATGACGATCGCGCGCTGCGTCAGCGTGTCGTCGAGATAGGCGCGGACCTCTGATGAAACCGTGTCCGCCGGCGTCGGCATCACGTCGGGCGCGCCGAGCGTGTCGGGCGTGAAGTACATGCGGCCGCGAAAGAACGACGGCTCGATGAACCAGTTGCGGATGTTGCGGCGCCTTGCGGCGTAGAAGCTCGCGATCACCGAAAGAAAGCCGCCGAGCTCCTGCACCAGCTCGGCGCGCTTGCCTTGCCGCTCCAGCCGGTCGAGCAGTGTCTCCATCGCGTTGGCGTAGATCATGAAGCGGCGGCGCAAGGCGGCGCTATCGCGGATCCCGAAGGTGAAGCGTTCATGGCTGAACAGGAAATTGGTTCCGTCGAGGCCGTAGGCGGCGACGCGCGTATCGAACGCGCCGCGATCGTCGGGTGAGGGGGCGGCCTTGAGGCCTTCGCGATACATGTTCGTGACCGGCACGCCCTCGGCCGCCGACATCTCGGCGCTGCGATCGTCGAAGGCAAGCAGCTCCACGTCATGGCCTGCCGCGCGCAAGCGTTGCGCCACCGGAATCCAGAACCGGGTCTGGTATTCGGCAAGCGTGGTGATGAGAATGGTCTTCGCAGATGCTGTCATGGCTCTAGTGGGCGTGTTCGATCGCAATGCTCGCGAGCGGCAAGCCCGTCATCGCGCAATGCGCGCGCCTTGCCGTATATTGCGACGGGCTCGCCTGATCGTGCGCGGCGATGCGCTGAAGCAGGGGCTGGACGATGGACGGTGCGATCCGCTTGTCGCGACGAGCGCGATTGAGCTGGCTGCGCAGCCGCTCGGTGACGGCCGAGCCGAGCGCCGCGCTGGCGGCGCCCTTGATGATCTGGCCGATGCTCGGCTCGTCGCGCGTGCCCTTCATGGTGGCAAGCAGCGATACGTAGGGCCGGCGCGAGGTCGGCGCGCGCGTCAGGACGTCGGCGACGCGTTCGGCGGCTTGCCCGTCGTTCAGGTGAAAGAATGCCTCGATATCGGCGGCGTGAACGCGGGCGAAATCGAAGGCCTCGGTCTCGCGTTCGATATGGTCGATGGCGCTGAGCAGTTCGTCGAACGAGGCGACCGGCCGGCTCACGCGTGCGGGCAGCGCGGCATGGCCGGCGGTCGTCGGCGTGTTCAGATATTCGAGCTGGAGCGGGAGCTTGCCGAGCAGGACCGATTCCACGGCCGTCCCGCAATTGAGATGAATGACGGCGGCCGCATTGCGGATGCGGTCGAGCACGCTGCCGGTGCCGTCGATCAGGACGTTGGCGTGGCGCGAGAGCGCGCTGCGGTAGACGTCTTCGCTCTCGAAGGGGTGCGGTCGCACGAGAATGTTGCGGTCGGGGCGCGCTGCGGCGAGCCGGTCGATCTCGGCGAGATAGCTCGCGAAGACCTGCTTCAGGTCTGCGATGAAGCGATCGACATAGGTGCCGTCCCAGCCGGCGCGCACCATCGCTTCGCGCTCGCCGCCCGGCTTGCCGGTGAAGCGTGAATTGACCAGCGGAAAGTTGGCGTTGACGAGCAGGTAGCCGCGCGGCTCGCCATCGAGCAGCGTGCGCCAGCGTGGGGCCGCGAAATCGAAGCGCGGGCATCCGGTGAGGTGAAGCTGCTCCGGCTTCATGGTCCCGGTTTCGAGGAAGGCGTCGTGCAGCCGGCTGCCCCAGAAGAAATAACCCGTCAGGATGTCCGCGTAGCCGCTGCTCTTGATGTGGGCCGCCATTGCCGGTGGCGAATTGCCGCCCTTCTCCGCGAGCACGCCGCCCTCGGTATCGAGCACGTAAAGCGCAAGGCCGGCCTTGGCAAAGCTGCGCATCAGGTCGAGATTGACGGCACGTGCGTAGTTGACGACCAGTGCGTCCAGCCCGAGCCGCGGGACGTCGACGGCCTGCTCGTACATCGGCACAAGCGCGACCGAGACGCCGCGCCGCGCGAGTTGATAAGCGAGCATGACTGCCCCAGGCAGGTCACGCTTGGGGTGATCGACCACCAGGCCTATGCGCAAGATGTGAGCTCCCGGCAGATCCGCGTCAGAGCCGCATCACGGTGCGCTCGAGCTCCGTCAGGGCACCGACCGCGCGGAAGCGCGGCGGCGGTTCGGGAAAGATGCGCGGCTGCTGGATGTAGGTTGCTGTGTACAGCAGGCGGCTGCGATCCGACTGGATCCGGCTTCCCATGTGCAGGCAGCGCGCCGTGTTGACGATAAAGGACGACAGCCGGGGCGCGATCATTTCCTTGACCGCGTCCGGGCCGGTCTTGGCGAACACCTGAGCGTCGCTCATATGGCTCTTCAGCGAGTTGCGGAACGCCTTCGACGGCCCGGCCGGAATGAAGGTAAACGGACCGTCCGCGCTGTCCTGAACATCGGTCAGATAGATGAAGAGCTTGCAGACGCGCTTGTCGTCGTGATCGAGGTGCCACAATTGCGAGAAGCTCAGCGCCTGGTTCGGAGTCGGTTGCGACAACGTCAATACGACGTCCGACAATTGCGGAAGATCGTGCATGAAGTCGCCGATGATACGCAGTGCAGCAGGCTGCAGGGCGTAGCGCACGAAGGGATGGTCGGTTGCAAAGGAGCCGTTGACGAGATCTTCGTCCAGCAGGCTGACCCAGAATGATTTGTGCCGTTCCTTCTGCTGGCCGACGAGCTCGTTGAGGCGCTTCACCTTGGCGTCCGCGAACGAGGCGACGGCTTCCGCGAGGCTGCGTTCCACAAGCGTGGACACGTCGACATAACCATCCTCGGCGAGCTTGCGGCTCGCCTCGGACCACTCGGGCTTCGTGGGAAGCTGCTTTAGCAGCGCGACGCGCTTGCTGCGCGCAGGCAGTTGCAGGGCGGTCAGACCCGCCTTCACCGCCCATCCGAGGTCGGTGCGGTTGACGTGCCACAACAGGCGGCGGAACTGGCTGATCTTCGCCTTCTTCGGGGCTGATTGAACAGCTGTCGTGTTGATGGTTGTCATGTGGGCTCCCAGCAATACAAAAAACCATCATTGTGGATCGTCGGCGCGAACGGCATCCGTTCGCGCGCCAGGACGCGGACGCGGCCCTGCCGCTCGTACTCGTCGAGCGTTGAGAACAGCTGCGTCTGGTAGTCGACCGAACGGATATAGAGGAAGCTGACGATATCTCGCGGACTCAAGAGATTCAGCAGCTCCGTCGTCGGCTCGATGTTGATGACGCGCTTTGGCCTCGCAGCAATGATGTTGTCCACCACCTTGCGCACGTCATAAGGGATCTGCTCGATGCAGAAATAGGTGAAGACGACCTGACCATCGACGGCGGAATAATTCGGGTCGTTGCCGTCGGTCAGGTCGATCCTGTCGAGCGAAATCCGGTCCGACAGGCCATAGTGTGCCGCGATCTCGCGGCCTGCGGCGATTCCGTTCGGTGCAATGTCGAACCCGTGCAGCTTCCAGTCCGGATGATTGAGGTGGAGCGAAAGCAGGTTGATGCCGCAGCCGGCGCCGAGCTCGACGATCTCCGTGGCGCCGCCTGCATGCCGCGCGAGCAGGTCGCCGAGGGCTCGGGCACGGTAGCGATAATAGTCGTCGGCCGCGATCCTGCAGATCTGATTGTCCACCTTGCGAAGAGCCCGCGCAGGATTCTTGGGTATCAGGAACTCGTCGATGCTGGCGGCTTTGGTCCAGCGCTTCTCGGACAGCATTCGCTGCCAATGCGTCAGATTGTACTCGGAATCGACGACGTCGGCCGTGCGCTTCACGCGGCGCAAGGCAAGACGGCCAATGCTCCTAGCCGCATCGATGGCATAAGTCGTGGCCTTGTCCGACAACGACGCCGGAGCGAACCCTGTGGTGACCGCCTTCGTATCTGTCGCGTGGATGTTCATTTAGCTGCTTTGGATGTCAGTCCCATCAGTTGTCCGACTGCGGGAAATACGGTCCGGTGCCGATGCTCGAGGACCAGAAAGTATTGGAGCACCCAGGTCACCAGACAGAAAACCATGGAACCGAGCGCGAGCTTTAGCACGCTGTCGAACCGAATGTAACCTGCAATTGCTGCTAGAAAAACGCTTGCCAGAAGAAGGATTGCGAACTGGGTTCCGATCATCTTCGCGAACTGATTGCGATCGAGCTCGAGTGCACTGCGCAACTCTCTCAACTGCAAGGGAAGCACGGCGATACTGCCGATGACCTGGCCAAGTATCAGGGCGCGTTCCGCGAACAAATGCAGTGTCGCGGCGGAGACCGCCGCCCAGATCAGAAGCTGAACGGCCACCAGCCGGTTGAGCTTGGCCTGCACCTCGGGCCGCGTCAGGAAGATCAGGCTGCCGATTGCCACATATTGCGCGCAGATCGGAACCAGGAAGCTGAGGCCCATCCAGAACGCGTAGGGCGCAAGAAGCGGGCCGATCCAGATCTCCATGATTTCAGGCGAGAGGATAGCGGTGCTGGCAAGCGGCGGCACGACAAACATCGGCATCATGACGAGGCCGAGGTCACCGAGGCGCTGGAACGACGCGGCGCTGCCGCGCTCGTCGAGCCGACTGGCAACCGGAAGCAGCGCGGATGTCAGGAGACTGACGACCGTCTTGGAGAGCCGCGACAATCGTACCAGCGCGTCGTAGGTGCCGACGGCCCTCGGCCCGAACAGCAATCCGATCAGGAACGGTTGAAGCGGTCCAGAAATGCCGCCCATCAGCTTGCCTTGCAGCAGCAGTAGGCAACGATGCAGAACGTCCTTCCGGATGTCCGGGGTCCATGGCAGCAATCGCATGCGCTTGTGCCGCAGGGCGACGAAGGCGGCAATTCCGATGACGATGGCGCGGGCCACCAGGGTGGCGAGATAGATGTAGGCGACCACCTCGAAGCCTGCCCCCGCCCACGATGCTGCGAATGTCAGGCCGACATAGGCCGCCGTCGACGTGACCTCTGCGGCGCGGAGCAGGTTGTAGCGCTCGAAGCCTTTGACGATGCCTTCCCACACCAGCGCCGGAATGAAGATCAGATTCGCCAGAGCCGTGTAGTGCATGATCCTGGCGAACGTCTCAAGGTGCACGGCGTCCACCTTCATTGCGACGACGAACAGCGGCGTCGCGAGCCAGATCGCGGCGCTGAGAATCAAGGCGAGGGCGATGGAGGTCGCTCCCAAGAATGCGATCTGGCGGCTGGCCTGGGTCCAGTTGCGGTGCTCGCGCGCGCGCGCGACGACCTGGGTTGCGACCTCGGAGAGACCGAGGTCCAGCACCGCCATCGTGCCGCTGGGAAGCAGAAGCCGCGAAATGACGATGAGACCGAACTCGGTGACCCCCCAGGTTCCGATGATCAGCGGAATGACTGCGAGGCCCAGCAGGGCGGCCAAGCCGAAGGCAAACGCCGAAATCACCGTGTTCTGGATCAGGCGCTTGATCATTGGTGTTTTGTTACCAGGCGCTCAATCCGCCGTCGACGGCGATGTTCTGCCCGGTCACGTAGGAGGCCGCGTCGGACACCAGGAACAGCATGGTCCCGACCATCTCATCGGCCCGCGCCATGCGGCCAAGCGGGACGCGAGCACCATAGCGCGCCTTGAAGGTCTCGTTTTGCCCGCTCTCCACCCCGCCGGGGGTGAGGGTATTGACGCGAACGCCCTTGCTCGCCCAATAGGTCGCCAGGTGCTTCGTGAGGCCGATGACACCGGCCTTCGAGGCGGTATAGACCGCCGGCGTGTTGATGGCGCGGCCGAGATATTCGGAGCCCTCGTAGATGCGCTGATCGGGCGCCAGCAGTCCGTAGATCGAGGCGGTCTGCACGATGGCGCCGTAGCCGCGCTCGGCCATCCGGCCGCCGAGCACCTGCGCCACGGTGAACATGCCGTCGAGATTGACGGACATGATCTCGCGCCAGATATCCTGCGAGAACGTCTCGACCGGGGCGAAGAAGGCGTCCACATCGCGGGTTTTGCTGGCGGCGTTGTTGAGCAGGATCGAGACCACTCCGAGGTCGGATTCGATTGCATCGGCCGTCTTGCGCACCGCATCGGGATTGGTGATGTCGCAACCGTAGCCCTTGGCCCGGACGGCATGGCGTGAGGCGACGTCGGCCGCCGCCGCTTCGGTCGCAGCCTGATCGAGATCCACGATCGCGACATTGGCGCCGAACTCGGCAAGCCCCTCGGCAAATCGACGTCCGAGAATGCCGCAGCCGCCGGTGACGACGGCCGTCCGCCCAGTCAGATCGAACAGAGCCTTGAAGCTCGTGGTCATCGCTTGCGCCTCCTCAGGTCGGCAGCCGCTGGCGGAGCAACAGTTCCACCAATGCAAAATCGAGATCCGAATCGATGTCGATCGAACGCTCTTCCGGCATCTCGAACAGGCGCGTATCCGGATAGAACACCGCGGGGTGCTCCAGGAACGGTGCGACCCGCCAGACATAGATCGACGCGTTCATGTCGAAGCAGCGCGGGGCGTCCTGCCGTCGGGTGATGGGCGGATTGGCGGATTTCGAGAGGCCGACGCTGCCGTCGGTGCGCTGCTCGACGAGGTTGAAATACGGCGAGCGCCGCGCCGGCGCACCGGTGATGACATTGCGCGCGCCGCTCTCGCGCAGCAACGCCACTGCACCAGTGATGTCCGAGGCCAGCCTGAGCGGGGAAGTGACGTCGAGATCGACGAAAATTTCCGGCGTCCGACCCATTTGCGCTATGGCCTGCTCGAGGCAGTGCCGGATCGCCGGCAGCTTCGGCGCGGTGTCGGTCGCCATCTCGTCAGGGCGTTTGACCGCGATATCGGCGCCGGCCTTCACCGCCGCATCGAGCAAGGCGTCCGAATCGCTGCTGAAGGCGATCGCGTCGAACAGGCCGGTCTCGCGCGCCTGCTCGATGCTCCACGCGAGCACGGGCCTACCCAGGAGATCGCGCGCGTTCTTGCCGACGACACCTTTCGAGCCGCCTCGCGCGCAGATGGTACAGACAAGGCTCATGGCGACACCCAGGTCTTGCTGCGCAACGCGCGCTCGCTGGCGTCGATCAGATGCATGACGCCGAGGGCCTCCGGCAGGGAGCAGGCCGGCTGGGCGCCACGCATCGCCGCCACATGCATGTCGCGGTAGGTCTGGTCGCGCTCGCTGGGGATCTCCCTTGCCTTGCCGTTGACGGCGAGGCGCCCGCCGACGAGATCGGCCTCGATGGTGTCGTCGTCGACATTGACGCGAATGCGACGGACGCCCTGACGGTCGAGATAGTCCATGTGAACGTGAACGGACGGCGCCCGCTGCATATCGAGCAGCAGGTCGAGGTGGTCCTCGACGTCGATGTCGCGCGCGCCGGAGGCGCCGCCAAGCGCCGCGACGCGATGCCATGGCCCGAACAGCCAGAGCAGATAGTCCAGCTCGTGGCTGAGATCCCGCAGCACGCCGCCCCCGGCATCAGCCGTGGCGGAGGCGGTTGTGCGGTGATCGCGGTCCGGTCGCCAGTCCCTGATGTCCTGGCCGACATAGGCGCCGACCGTGATCACGTCGCGTCCGCGCAGCGTGTCCGCCAGCGCCGTCATCACTGGGTGAAAGCGCAGATTGTATCCGACGCTGACATGGGCAAACGGATATTTCGGGGGCGGTGCCGGCGTTGCGAAAAGCGGCTTCTCGACGAGGACTTTGCCATGGAAGCCGGTTTGCGCCAGCTCTTGCAGATTGTCCGCATGGCGCGCCGTCTCGGTGGCAATCACCACGTAGTCCGGATGCGCCGCCGCAACGGCCTGCGCGATCGAACCGTAGTCGCCACCTTCGCGCCGGCTGACCGTTGCGACCCGAAGGCCGAGCTCGCGCAGGACGCGCGCATGCCTTGTGCCGATCGAGCCGAGGCCAACCACGACGGCTGTTGTCGAGATCACGGGAAGACCTCGTGAAACTCCGCATGCGCCTGCTCGAAATCCTCCAACCGGCCGATATCGAGCCAGTACTCGCGAATCGGATAGACTGCGACGCGTCCCTTGTCGGCAATCACGCGCTCGAGCACGGTCGGCATGTCGATGCTGACGCCCGGCGTGACGTGGCGGAAGACCGACCTGCCGATCACATAGATGCCGGCACTGACGAACCAGCTCTCGGTCGGCTTCTCGCGAATGGTCTGGAGAAATCCGTCCGTGGTGGACACCACCCCATAGGGGACGTGCACCTTGTGCTCGCGGACAGCCATCGTCGCTTCTGCCGGCGCTCCGTTGTGGAAGTCGAGAAGCGCTCCGTAGTTGATCGTGGTGAGGATGTCGCCGTTGGTGACGATCATCGGCAGATCCGGCGGTGTTGCAAACAGTCCGAGCGCACCGGCGGTGCCCAGGCGCTCGGTCTCGTGCACGTACTGGATGTTGGCGCCAAAGGCGGCGCCATCTGCAAAGTAATCCTTGATCGTCTGGGCCTTGTAGTTCACCGAAATGAAGATGTTGCCAAAGCCCTGCTGGACGACGTTGCGGACGATCGTCTCGAGCAGTGGGCGGCCGCCGACATTGAGCATCGGCTTCGGCACGTCGCGCGTCAGCGCGCCCAGGCGCTCGCCGAGGCCGCCGGCCATGATCAGCACCGGATTCGGATACTGGCGCGGCTCGAGCAGCTCATCGAGCGTCTCGACCACGACGAGATGGCCGCCCTCGTCGACGAGCGGGAGCTGCTTGATCGACCTCTGCCGCATCAAATGCAGGCGATCCTCACGGGACAAGGTCGCAGGGGCCGACACCGGCGTCCGGTTCATGATATCGGTCGCAAGCCCGGTGAGGGCGATGCCGCGCAGCAGTCCGCGTCTGACGTCGCCGTCGGTGACCACGCCGAGCAGCCGGTTCTGGTCGTCGAGCACCAGCGCAATCTGGATGCTTCCGCTCTCGATCGCGGCAATGGCCTCGCCCACACTGGCCTGGGTACCGACGATGGCCTTGCGCCAGGATTTCATGGCAATTCTGCCTCGTACACGCCGGATTTGTGGGCAGCCCACGGCTGAGCCTGCTATATCGCGGCTGCGAGAGGCGGCGTCAACCCCGTCAGGGGGCCCGGGCTTGTCCTTGTTAATTCAAGCGTTTTCAGGCGCAATCGGTCGGTTTGAAGCGCCCGGGCCCGGCCGCTAAGATCGGTGCAGCTCAGGGGAATCGCGATGGACGATCTGATCATCATCGGCGGCGGCGAACATGCCTTCATGGTCTACGAGGCAGCGCTTCTGTCGGGCCAGTTCAACGTCATCGGTTTCCTCGATCGCCAGCCGGGAACGTTGGGCGATGCGCGCTATCTCGGAACCGATGATGTCGCGCCGAACTATCCCGATGCCGCTTTCGTGGTCGGGGTCGGAACGATGCAGGCGGGACCCGCGCGCCGGCAGATGATCGGCCGGCTGCAGCTGACGCGCTGGGCGTCGGTGATTCATCCGCGCGCGTTCGTCTCGCCGTCGGCCACGATCGGTCCGGGCAGCGTCGTCATGCCGGGCGCGATCGTCAATGCGCGAAGCATGATCGGCCATCACTGCATCATCAATTCGGGCGCGGTCGTCGAGCACGACGTGCGCATTGGACACTACACCCACCTCTCGCCGGGAACGGTGGTCGGCGGCGGCGCGGAAATCGGCGACAATTGCTTCGTCGGGCTCGGCAGCCGTGTCCGCGATCACATTTCCATCGGCAACGATACGCTGGTCGCGATGGGCTCTGTCGTCACGGGCTCATGGCCGTCCGGCTCGGTGCTGCGCGGGGTTCCTGCCAAGCCTCGCCGCTAGACCGGATCATCCGGCTCGAGCGCCCGCGGTGCCGCGGTTCCGATCAGGGACCAATACTCGATCGGCGACCGCCCCGTGCCGGGCCGCTTGGCGGTGATGTCGGCCGGGCCGATGATCTCGCCGGCCTTCAGTGCGCGTGCCGCCACGATGCTCTTGCGCGCCACCGGCACATTCCCGACCTCGGACTCCCTCGGCGCCTTCACGCCGTCGCCGAGCGCGGCCTCGACATTGCGGATGGCAGCGACCATCCGCTTGAAATCATCAGGTTCGAGCGAGGCCGCGTGGTCGGGACCGGGCGCATTGCGATCCAGCGTCAGGTGCTTCTCGATGACGGCCGCGCCGAGCGCGACCGCGGCGACCGAAATCTCGTAACCGTCTGTGTGATCGGAATAGCCGACCGGAAGCTGGAACGCCGACCGCATCGTCGCCATCGCAGCGAGGTTCACATCGGCGATGGGGCAGGGATATTCGGTCGTGCAATGGAGCAGGCTGACGTGCGGCGCCAGCGCGGCGCGCGCTGCCGGATCGCGCCACGCCGCGCGGAAAGATGCGAGCCCCGCAGCATCGTTGCGTTGCGCGTAGCCGTGCGCCAACACGCCGAGGGCTTCCTCGATCTCGCTGAGCGTCGCCATGCCGGTCGAGAGGATCAGCGTCGCACCGGCCCTCGCTGCGGCGTGCAGCAGCGGGGCATTGGTGAGATCGCCCGACCCGATCTTGATGCGCGGCAGTTCGAGCGACAGCAGAAAGGCGAGCGAAGCGTCGTCGAACGGTGTCGACAGAAACGCGATGCCGCGCTCCTCGGCGCGCGCGATCAGCGTATGATGCGCAGCCTGGGGCAGCTCGAGACGTTCCAGCATGGCGAGCTGGCTCTCGGCGGCGTCCGTCGTACGCTGCTGGTAGTCGGCCTTCTTCGCCGCTCCGCCCGCCAGCGCCTTCGCATTGAAGGTCTGGAACTTGACGATGTCGGCACCGGCATCGGCTGCCGCATCGACCAGGGCTAGTGCCTTGTCCAGGCTGCCGTCGTGATTGACGCCGGCTTCCGCGATGATCAGCGTGTGTCTCGTCATGGCCGCGCTCCGTTTGCGGGAGCTTCGTAGAAGCCCTTCTTCAGGAGCTGGCCGAAATCCGGGATGGCCGCGATGATGTCGGCAAAGCGCCGGCTGGAATTGCCGTCGCCATAGGGATTGACGGTGTCCTTGCGGCCGCGCTGAAGCGCTTGCGAGATCGCCGCGGCGATCGCGCCGCGCTCGGGCGTGGCGTGAAATACCGAATCGGCGCGCTCGCGCCCCTTCTGACGGTCGCCGATATCCACCGTCGGAACACCGAATGACGGCGCTTCGAGGATGCCGCTCGACGAATTGCCGATCACGACGTCCACCTGGCTCAACAGGCTGAGATAGCGGAGCTGCCCGAGCGAGGCGACCGCGATCGTGTTCGGCCGGCCGGCCGCGAAGGCCTTGGTCCGGTCGTTCAGAGCGCGCCCTTCGGCATCGGCATTGGCGAGCGTGAAGATGAGGCGAAAGCCGGGATCGAGCCTCGACAGCGCCGCGAACAGCTCGTCCAGCTCGGCCACCGAGCGTCCAGCCTCGACCGTCACCGGATGGAACGTCACGAGCGCATTGCGTTCGCCGAGCGGCATCCCGATCGCGTTGCCGATGTCGTCGCGGTTCATCAGATCGAGATGCTTGGTGGCGTCGATGCCGACCGAGCCGATGGTGTGGATGCGGATTGGGTGCTCGCCAAGCTGCATCAAGCGCCGCGTCGAGTCCTGATTGCTGGTGAAATGCAGATGCGACATCTTGCTGATGGCGTGGCGGACGGATTCGTCGACCGCGCCTTCGGTGACGTCGCCGCCGAACAGATGCGCCATCGGCAGCCGCATGAACATCGCGGCCTGGGCGGCCGCGAACATCTCGAAGCGGTCGCCGAGCACGACGACGAGATCCGGTTGCAGCCGCGTGAACGCGTCGGCAAAGCCGATCACGCCGAGCCCGACCGATTTTGCAACGCCCGCGCCGGTGTCGCTGGCGAGCAGCGTCTCGATGCGCTCGTCGACCTCGAAGCCCTCGTCGCGGATGGCGTTGAAGGTGGAGCCGAACTCGGGCGCGAGATGCATACCGGTGGCGATGAGCTGGAGCTTCAAGCCTGACGTCTCGCGGATCGCGCGCATCGGCCAGACCAGCAGCCCGAAATCGGCCCGGCTGCCGGTGACGAAGCAGATCTTTCGCGCGCCGCTATTCATCGCGGGCCCTGATGCTGGCGCTGCTCGGCAGGTTGATCAGGCGGCGCTCGATCGACTCGGCGGTGGCGAGATCGCCGCGCGGGCTGTCCGAGAACATCGGCAGGCGGTGCATCAGGGTCCAGGCCGGCCGCGCGCCGAAGCCGGCTTCGTTCAGCGCCGTCAGCAGGTCGTCCCGCCGTCCGGCATGGGCCTCGTCGAGCAGGATCGCGTTCAGCCAGTAATTGCTCGTGGTGCCCTCGGGCTCGCGCGAGAAGCTCACGCCGGGAACGTCCGCAAAGACGCGCTCATAGGCTGCCGCCAGCCGGCGCTTGCTCGCCAGGAAACCGTCGAGCTGCTCGAGCTGGGCGCAGCCGAGCGCGGCGTTCAGGTTGGGCAGGCGGTAGTTGAAGCCGATCTCGTCGTGCACGAAGGCCCATTTGTGCGGCAGCTTCGCGGTGGTGGTGAGATGCTTGGCCCGGCGTCCCAGCTCCTCGTCGTTGGTGAGGATGGCGCCGCCGCCGCCTGTGGTGACGATCTTGTTGCCGTTGAAACTCAGCGCCGCGAGCTGCGCCTGCGATCCGACGGCGTGACCCTTATAGGTCGAGCCCAAGGATTCCGCGGCGTCCTCCACCAGTGCGATGCCCCAGTCGCGGGCGATCGCGGCGATCTCGTCGAGCTCGACGGGATGCCCGAACGTGTGCATCGGCGAGATCGCGGCGATGCGGCGCCCGGTCTCGCGATTGACCGTGCCCTTCGGCGTTCGCTCGGCAATCGTCTCGAGTCGCGCGGCGAGGGCGCGCGGATCCATGCCGAGCGTGACGAAGGAGCTGTCGACGAAATGCGGCACCGCCCCGCAATAGGCGATCGCGTTCGTGGTCGCGATGAAGGTCAGCGCCGGCGAGATGACCTCGTCGCCGGGCTCGACGCCGGCGAGGCGGAAGCAGGCGTGCAATGCCGCCGTGCCGTTGACGACGGCGACCGCGCGCCTGGCGCCGGTCACGTCCTCCAGCATCCGCTCGAAGCGGTCGACGAACGGGCCGACCGAGGAGACGAAAGTGCTCTTGATGCATTCTTCGAGATAGGCGACCTCGTTGCCGGCAAACACCGGCTCGTGCAGGCCGAGGATGCCGTTGGGCGTGCCTGCGGCGCGCCGGACGGCATCGACCACGACCTTCGGATCGAAGGTGCGCGTAGAGAAGTCGGATCTGGTCGCGGCCGTTCCCACAATTGCCTCAGACATTGTAGACGTCCGCCTTGTAGCGGCTGAGATTGACGGGATTGGTGAACCAGTTCACCGTCTTCTCGATGCCCTGGCGCATGCCTTCGATCCCGCCGAATTCGGGGGCCCAGCCGAGCTGCTGGCGCGCCCTGGAATTGTCGGCCCAGAGCCGCTCGACCTCGCTGTTCGCCGGGCGCAGCCGCGCCTCGTCGGTCTCGATCTCGATCGTGGTCCCCATCACGTCGGCGATCATCTGCGCGGTGGCGCCGACCGAGATCTCGAAGCCGCTGCCGAGATTGATGGTCTGGCCGACGGTCTGCTCGGCCGGTGCGGTGAGTCCTGCGATCAGGCCGCGCGCGGTGTCGGTGACGAAGGAGAAATCGCGCGTTGGGCTGACAGCGCCGAGACGAATCCTGCGCTTGCCGGTCGCGATCTGGCTGATGATCGTGGGGATCACCGCACGTGCCGATTGCCGCGGTCCATAGGTGTTGAACGGCCTGATCACGACGACCGGCATGTCGAACGAGGCGTGGAACGATAGCGCCATCTGATCGGAGGCAATCTTCGAGGCCGAGTAGGGCGACTGGCCGACCAGCGGATGGCTCTCCTTGATCGGAACGGTCTGCGCCGTGCCATAGACCTCGCTGGTCGAGGTCTGCACGAAGCGCCGCACGCCGGCCATGCGCGCGGCCTGGAGCACGTTCACGGTGCCGCGCACATTGGTCTCGACATAGGAATCGGGCGCGACATAGGAGAAGGGAATCGCGATCAGCGCCGCCAGGTGCAGCACGTCGGTGCAGCCGCTGGCGGTTGCGATCATGAAATGCGGATCACGGATGTCGCCGGCGACCACCTCCACGGACTTCATGATGTCAGCGGGAACGGTGTCCAGCCAGCCCCAGGAGTTGAAGGAGTTGTAATAGACGATCGCCTTGACGCGGGCCCCGGCTTTCACCAGCTCCTCGACGACATGCGAACCGATGAAGCCGTCGCTGCCGGTAACGAGGACGCGGGCGTCCCTCAGATCTGCCATGCCGGACCCCAAATGGCGATTAAGCCAGTCTTCGCAACAAGATGGCGCTATAGCATACTGGCGGTCGCGCGCAACAGAGCAGCGGTGCGAAAGCTGCCAAATGCCCGGGGATGCAGCAGTTTTTGACGCGCCATTTAAGTCTTGCCGGCCGCGTTCAGACGCTCTCTCACGAACGCCTCGAGATTGCCGCCCTGGAACAAATGGCCGGGAAGGCCGGCCGCCTGCGCGGCCTCGAGGTCGCTTGGCTTGTCGCCGATCACCATGCTGCGCGCCATGTCGATGGGGAAACGCTGCGCCAGGTCGGTAATCATGCCCGCGCCCGGCTTGCGACGGTCGCTGACGCGGCAATAGCGGGCCACGGTTCCCTCGGGATGATCGGGGCAATATTCGAAGGCGTCGATATGCGCGCCGACCAGCGCCATCTGCTCCGCCATCCAGCGGTGCAGGGTGACGACGTGATGCTCTTCGTAATAGCCGCGCGCGACGCCGGATTGATTGGTGATGACGAAGGCGAAGTAGCCGGCGTCGTTAACGGCCTTCACGGCCTCGCGTGCCCCGTCGATCCATTCGAGCTTGTGCGTCTCGAATGTGTAGCCGGAATCATGGTTGAGCACGCCGTCGCGGTCGAAGAACACGGCGGGCCGCCGCAGCTTGTCGTGCAATTCGCGGTCGGCGCGCGCGAAATCGTCGGGGATGCCGATGTCGATGAAATAGCCGCGATAGGCGGTGCCGCGCAGCTCGCCGCGCGAGGCAAGGCCGGGAAACACGTCCTGTTCGAGAGAGGCGGGAAGCTTCGCGATATCGGCGAGAACGGACTTGTCGACGACGTAGATCCCGGCATTGACCGGACCGGTGGCGCCCGCACCCGGGGCGATGAAATCGCGCACCACGTCGCCTTCGAGCGCGACGCGCCCGTAGCGGTCCCCGACGACGCCGTCGCGCAATGCCATGTGAATCCGACCGTCCCGCGCACGCGCGATCAGATCAAGCAGGTTGAAGTCGAACAGCGAGTCGCCGTTGAGCAGCAGGAAGCGGTCGTGCAGCAGATCGCGTGCGTTCACGAGCGCGCCGCCGGTACCGAGCGGCTCGGTTTCGCGCGACACCAGGATCTTTGCCCGGCCCCGCGCAGCGCCGGCGTAGTGGCTCTCGACGAGGTCGGCCTTGTGGCCGGCTAGCAGGAGGATTTCATCGAAGACGTGATAGCGGACGAGTTCATCGATCAGGGTGTCGAGAAACGGCCTGCCGCCGATGTCGAGCATCGGTTTCGGCACCGCCTTGGTGCGCGCGCCAAGCCGCGTGCCCAGCCCTCCGACGAGGACGACGGCCTGTCTCAGCATGATTTGTCCCTTCGACACCCTGAATGATGCAGCACAACGCCAATCTGCGGCAATACGCCGGCTAACTCCCGTCTTGTCTTCATATCAGTGCGAACAAGGAATGCGAACGACGACGGTCTGCCTGTTGGCGAACAGGACTGGAAACGGGCCTGCGCGAAGGGCATCAATGATCGTCGGCTCTATCGGCTCTGCGGGAGGAAAATAGCCGAGACGCTGGCTGGCCGCGAGATGGGTCCACTCGATCGTGCGGGGTGTGATGATCGCGACGAGGTTCCAGGCATTCTCGCCCGTCTGCAGGATGTTCTGGATCGTGGCCTTGGCCTCCTCAGGCGGAATTTCAGGGATCAATGCCGCGGCGACGTCCGAAGGCGGCGGGGCCGCTTTCTGGCCCTGTGCCGGCGCGGTGCGGATCGATCGCATGATTCCGCTCAGAGCATCGGCCCTTCCCATTTGGAACAAGGCCTCCGCGTTGATGGATCCAACCAGGGGGGCGATCAGGCTGCAAGTACTTGCAAGCCGCTGATCTCCCTCGGCCGGCTGCAGAATCGTGCGCACGACCGATTTTGCCCGCGTTGCGACCATTTCGTTCACGGTGTCCAGATTCGAGAACAGATAGGCGGCCGGCGCGCCGGTGGTCGCCCGAACGATGCCCATCGTGTACGGGTCCGAGAGGATGATCCCTTTTCGTAGATTCTGGCGGAGCCAACGGGCCAATTCGAGCTCGTCGGCGTTGTAGTGTGAGACGATTGTAGTGCGGTCGGGAAGGGGGCCGTAACTGTAGCTCCTATTGATGCCGGACAGACCGACCTTATCGATGGCCATTCCCAAGCCCACGATCCCCGCCAGAGCGAAGATGTAGACCCGTCGCGACTGAACCAGGGTCAATAGCGCGAGCGCGACGAGCAGCGCGACGCTGGCCAATTCCACCGGTCGCAGGACGGCCTGATAGCCGGCAAAAGGCAGGTCGGTTCGCCAGGGAAAGGCATAGATCAGAATCACAAGAGCGCTTGCAAGCAGTGTGACTGCCGCGGCCATCAGGGCCCGCCGATAGCGCGGGAGCGGACTGAAATCGAACAATAACTGACCAAAGACCTCAGTGGCCGTGATCGTGAACAGCGACAGTATGATCGTGCTGGTGCGATACAGGTACGGGAAGCCGGAGAGTACGGCAAGGCTCAGGCTGCAGCCGGCGATCCAGGACCACAGGAGTGTCACGAAGCCGTGGTCACGAGGCCCGATCGCACCGGAAGAATTTCGACGGGCGGGTCGGGTCATCCACCACCACGCAATGCCCAGCGTTGTGCAGATGGACAGGACCGGACCGATCGTCCGGCCGAGCTCGATCGTGGCGACCAGCGGTCCGGAGCCCAGGAACAGCTCTTCACCGCCTTCGATCCTTCGGCCCAGCATCAATTCCGTAATCGAGGAAAAAGTGTCGTTGGCGCTTATCGAAGGGATGTAGCCGAAGCGCATTCCCGCAACGCAGACGACAATTCCGAGAATGATGGGGGGTAGCACGAAGGACATAAGCCGCAGCACCGCGATGCTGGGCGATGGCCAGGCAGAAATCATTCTCGCGATCACGAGATACATGAGCCAGCTGGCCACAACGATCGGAACGAACAGGTAGGAGCCGCGATGTGCAAGCACCATCGTCGCTGGCCAGATGCAACCAAGGAGGAAAACCGCGCCATATCTTCCGGCGCCGCCCAAAATCCTGAGCAGGAACAGCCCGGCTATGAGCAGAGCAAGCACGAGCGTGTTGTTGTTCAAGACGAACGCGAACAGCAGAGTCGCGCCCGCGGCAATAGTCAGCAGCAGAACAGATCGGGCCGAGACAGCGTTTGCCTCGCGCGGTGCATTGCTGATCAGCACGCCGAGAAATACGACGCTGCCGACGACCGCCAAGCTGCCGTTCGTCATCAGGGCGACAGCATTGGTGGTCGCGGCAAAGAAGAAAGCGATCCATTTCCGGGGCGAGGTGGGATAGACGCCCTGCACGAAGGCGTAGGACGCCAACAGGAAAAACAGGATCGAGAAGAAGCGATAGGTCCAGGTAAATCTAAGGAGTTCCAGGCCCAGCGTTCCCGCGAGCGCGCCTGCTACTCCCGAACGAAGATCGACATAGGACTGGGCCGCATACGGATTGATGATACCGCGATCGGCGTACTCTTGTGCAGTCTTCATCCAGTGAACATCAGCGCCGATGTCCGCAAATGGAAAGCTGGAAAATGCGCCGAACGACCACCACCATGTCAGCAGCGCGATTGGTAGCGACAGAATGCACCAGGTGGCAGCCGCGCGCGCCTCATTGGGGCTCGGGCACCAGTTGGGCAATGACCAGGCAAGTCCGAAGCAGGATACGACGACCAATGTCGCGAACTGAAGCCAGATGTCGGTCACGAATAGCGATAGGGCGCCGAGCAGGATGCCCGTGGCAGAGGCGCCGACGCTAAATCCAAGGACAACGAACTGAGCCTTCGTGAGCCGGCATGCCGATACCAGGTTCGCAGGCGCAATGGCCAAGATCGAAAACCCGGTGCCGAGCTGGATCAGGAAGTACAGCAAGGTCAGGACAAAGGTGGTCGTCCACATCGCGAGATCTCTAGGATGGGGGCCGTCGTAGCAGCCGAGAATTGGCGATCCTCAATTTCCCTTCGGGAGGTCGGCTGGGCGGCCAACGATCAGGGAGCCGAGCGTGAACAGATCCTCTGGGGAGAAGTTTCGAAAGCGCGGTGCCAAGCGCTTCAGGATCGGCTGCTCCGGTGGCCGGCGGTCTGGTTGGTCGCTGAGCAGTTCGAACCCGGCCTCTCTGAACAGCTGCAGATATTCGCTGTGGCGCAAACGATTGACGTATTGGAAGCGAGACTGGAAGGGCGCCCAATCCTCGTCGGAATAGGTCAGGAAATTGAACGAGCTGATGGACGGATCGAAGCTTTTGAAGTGGTCGCCGTAGTCGATTTGCATGAGGATGAGCCCGTCAGGGCGCATGATGCGTCGCAACTCCTTCAAGATCGCCGCGATGTCGGTCTTGGGAATGTGCTCGAGCGTTTCGACGGAGACAGCGCAGTCGATCGAACTGGCTGGCAGACCTGTCTTTCGGGCATCGGCCGGTGCGCGGTAGTCGATGTGCCAGTAACGTTCGAGGTCCTCTATGGATTTCAAGTCGGGGTGGTCGGTCCCGCTCAGTCGAGAAATCACGGCCGCGTTGGAGCGGATCAGTTCCAGCTTGGCCAAGCGCTCGATGTCGACCGTGATGAAGCGCCGCGCCCCATGTGCACTGAAGGCGAGAGGAATGATCAGATCCCGCCCGGCGCCGAATTCGTAAAAAGTCGAATCTCGCAACGGTCGGATGCTGTACCTCTCGTGGACGCCCAGCAGCCGCTGCGCAAGCGTATAGATGGACCTGACCTGTCGTTCGGGGCGCGGCAGCCGTCGTGTGACGTAGCGTTGCAGGGCGTAATGCAGGTCTTCGCCCCAAGGTATGTTCGACAATACGGAGAACGCCCGCGCCTTTGTTTGCCAGCGCACGTCAGCATTTCCTCGCTGGAATGGCCACGGTCGGAGTGATGCTGAAGCGCGGTCGAAGCACGGTGTAGGTCCAGGAAAGGCCGATGTTCCGCCTGTTTGAGGCGCATACCAGGTCACGTAGCCAGTTTCGGTCATACGGGAGCCGTAGCCGCAATGCAAGGATTCGAGCGCAAAGATGGCGGCACTCGTTCCGGTAGCAAGGGCCCCCTCATATCCAGCGGCTGCTTGGGCAGCCGGAGCTCGAGCCGACGATGGCGTGCGGACTTAAAGTGCATTGTTCCGAATCGCTCATCGCTGCGCCCTTCCCGGTTGATTCCCTTGTCGGCACAGCGTAAACAGGCGCTGAAATCTCGCCGACGTTTTAGCATGCGGGCAAGAACATCGCGTATGATTTGGGTTAAGCCGCCGGCCGGTTCGGTCTATGCTGATCCCTTGCTCTCCCGCCGAGTCCCGTCGAATGCCCGGTGATTTGCTGATTGGCGAGGCCGTCGCCCGAGGTTATCCGCCCGCTGTGCTCTACCTGCGCAATGACGAGACCGTCACGACGGAGGTCTCCGCATTCAACTACTTCTCGGTCTTCATGAAGGACCATCCGGAGGTGGATGCGCATGTCTGGTTCTTTGACGGTGCGGGCACGCCGGCCGGTCATTTCCACAGGGAACTCGGCATCAACGGCCAACTGCAGTTGCAGACTTCGGATCTGTGTCCCCGGGTTTCGGGTACGGTGGCGATGGCGCTGATTCCGAAGCACGAGACTAAGCTTCGTCCCGGTCGGAAGGTGACCACCGGCTATTACGCGCAATATTTCTCGCAGCACGGCGCGGTGACATTGTCGCACGAGCGCGAGCCGGTCGCCGCGGCACCATTCCCGACTTCCGCCTGGATGCAATCCTATCTCACCCGTTTCCTGAAGGAATCGGGCGTCGTGCTGGTGAACTCCTGCATGGCGTCCGAGGGCATCTCCGTCGGGACGGCCCGGCTCATGGCCCTGGACGGCACCGAGTTGGGCCAGCGTGCGCTGCCGGAAATCGCGCCGATGGGAGCCGCCCGCATCGGCACGCTGGATCTTTTCCCCGAGGCCGAAAAGCTGATCGGCGCGGCCGAAGGTTTTGCCCTCGAGTTCAAAGGCACCAACATCGCCAGTCCGTTCAGCTATTACGAATTTGCCAACGGCAAGTTCAGCTTGCATCATTTTTGAAGGGCGCGTCCGTGACTCGTTTCCCATCCCGTCCCTGGAAGCCCTACGAGCCCAGATTCATGTTCCCGACGTTTGCCGGCGTCGAATCGCGCATGGGTTTCTCGATACCTGCCTGGTATCGTCCGATCGACATCAGGTATCTGCGTAGCCTCGTCGCCGGCAGCCTGCGCAAGAATTTTCGCGAAACGTTCAAGGATCTTGTTCCCGAGCTCGCCAGCCTGGTCGCATCGGGCTTCAGCAAGAAGCTGAGGTTCAAGCTGCACATTCTCTCGCGCAATGGCGAGTACCGGGCAACTTACGAGTTCCCTCGGGATTACGCGCCGGGTGCGTCCGTCGAGATCGAACTGTCGCGTCTTTTCGCCTCGCTCAAGCTGCCACAGGACGATTATCTGGTCATCGCCGTGATGTCGCGCGGACGAATGGACGGCTTCCGATCCTCGCCTGCCAGCTATTCCATGACCTATGTCGACCAGGACAACGTCGCGATCTACCGCACCGGCGCGTTTGCCCGGCCCTTGAACGAGGGCCGGCTCAAGGCGCATGTCGGCTTCACCGGCATCAATCCGAAGATCATTGCGACCAGCGACATCGTCAGCAGTGTGCTGCTGATCAATCACTCTTCCGATCCCGAATATGCCCATTCGGCGCGGCCGACGACGAGGCTGATCCGCGAGGACGGCGAGGAGCTCGAGGCGGACTTCGGCGAGATCCCGCCGCTCGGGGCGCGCGAGACGTCGGTCGTGGATATGTTCGGCCCTCGTGTGTTCGATTTCCTCAAGCCGTTCAGCGGTCGCGGAAGCACAGTCACCACCTGCGCCGGGGTTACGCTCGCCAGCCTGCACCTGCAGCGCACAAATGACAATCGGCGGACGCTGCTGGGCATCGAGCACTCCCGTCCCGCTCACATGAATCTTGCCGGTATTTTACAGCACTGATTGGAAATGGCCCGCGGGCGTGCGGGTCAATGCTGTCATCGTCGGGCGGTTCTGGCCGCCTGCTGAGGCGGTATCCCGCCGAACAGCTGCATCCTGAACTGCGAGCCGCTACCACACGCTCCGCCCGCCATCCATCACCAGGTTCTGCCCGGTCATGTAGCTCGAGGCATCCGAGCACAGGAACTGCACCGCGGCGCGGTACTCGTCGACATCTGCCATGCGGCCCATCGGGATCAGGCGCGTCAGTCGCTCGACGAAGGCCGGATCCTGGTTGTTGAAGACCCCGCCCGGCGAGATCGCGTTGACGCGGACGCCGTGATCGGCCCAATACGTCGCCAGATATTTCGTCAGTCCGATCAACCCGTGCTTGATCACGGAGTAGGTCACCGGCTTCACCGGCTGTTCCTCCTCGCGCGTCACCTGCGGCTGGCGATAGAGCCGCTGGTCCGGCGCGATTACACCGAGATCGGAGGCGATGTTGAGGATCACGCCGCGGCCACGCGATGCCATTGCACCGCCGAACACCTGAGCGCACAGCATCGCGCCGGTCAGGCCCACGGCGATCTCGGTCTGCCATTGCGGTACCGGAAACGCCTCGAAGCGGGAGGAATGCATCACGCCGGGTGCGGACGTCACCTTGGGATCGATGGCCGCGTTGTTGACGAGGATGTCGACGGAGACGTCGCGGCCGGAAAGCTGCTCGTGCGCAGCGCGCACCGAATCGAGTGTGGTGACGTCGATCGCAAGCGCGATCAGTTCGGCGGACGGCGCATTCTGCTTGAGTGCGGCAACGGCGGCTTCGGCCTGCGCAAGTCCGACGTCGGTGACGACGACGCGCGCGCCGGCCTCGGAGAGCGCGGCGACATGCTGCCGGCCGAGCAGGCCGCCTGCACCGGTCACGAGAGCGGTGCGGCCGGTCAGGTCATAGCGTGAGGACGGGCTTGCCATCGGGAGCTCCTGTTCAGCCGCGCAATTGGCCGCCGTCGGCGACCATGACGCTGCCGGTAATGAACGCCGCGCGCGGCGAGGCGAGGAACGCGACGAGGTCGGCGACCTCCTCCGGCTTCCCCAGCCGGCGCAGTGCCACCTCGCGAACAAGCATGTCCTCGACCGCGGCCCTGTTCTCGGCGAGCTTGCGCGCCCAGGTGCCGTCGGCGGCGAGGATGTTGCCAGGCGCGACCGCATTGATGCGGATGCCCTCGAGCGCCAGCGGGCGTGCCAGCCCGCGCACGGTGGCGTTCAGCGCCGCCTTCGCGGCATAGTAGGTGACGGGCGCGCCCAGCGCCGCCATGCCGGCGATCGAGGAGATGCAGACGATCGACCGGTCGCCGCTGCCGCGCGCCATCAGCGGACGTGCAGCCTCGATCATGTTGGTCGCGGCGAAGAGATTGAGGTCCATCACCCGCGACCATTCCGCTGCATTCTCCTGCCCGGGCGGCACGGAAGCGCCGCTGCCGACGTTGCAGACGAGAATGTCGAGGCGCCCCCACTGCCGTTCGACCTCGTTCAGCAGCCTCGCTGCGGCAGCCGGATCGGTGACATCGGCCACGTGGACCGACGTGCTGCCGCCGACCGTATCCCGCGCGGCATCGAGCGCATCTGCGCCGCGCGCCGCGATCGCGACCCTGGCGCCTTCGGCGGCGAGCGTCGTCGCGATCGCGAGCCCGATCCCGCGGCTGGCGCCGGTGACGAGCGCGACGCGATCATCTAGCTCGAGCCTCATCGCGCGGCATCCTCGATCCAGCGAATCGTCATGTCGCGATATGTCGCCAGCGCGCCGGCGTGATCGCCGTCGCCGGCCCGCGCGGTTTGCAGGATGTATTGTCCCCTATAGCCGGAGCGCTCGATCAGCCGGATCGTCTTGGCGAGATCAGCGTTGCCGGTGCCGAGCGGCACGGTGGTGCCGCCGCGCACGCGGTCCTTGACATGGACGTTGAGAATGCGGGGCGCGTAGGCCTCGATCTCCTCGGCGCTGTCGTAGCCCAGCGAAGCGCTGTTGCCGCTGTCGTAGTTGATGCCGAAGACCTCCGCCGGAAACGCCTCGATGAAGCGGGCGAGATCGCGCGGCGGCAGATCGGACTCGAAGACGATCTTGACGTTCTGTCTCAAGAGCTGCTCGCGGCGGGCGATCAGAACCCGCTTGAGCGTGTCGCTCTCGCTCTCGCGCTCGATCTTGCCGTTGTCGACCAGCGGGACCACGATGAACTCGATGCCGATGCGGCTGCAGGCGGCAATCAAGAGATCGAGATCGTTGACGAGAGCATCGCGCACGACCGCATCGACCTTCCAGAACGGCGCTTGCATGAAGCAATCGCCGGTCAGGCTCGGGATGCGCACGCCGTTTTCGCGTGCCAGCGTCAGAATCTCCTGTTGCCCCGGCTCGGTCATCAGCGGGTTCTCGCGCAGCCGTTCCTGATCGATGGTCCATTCCATCCGCCTCAGGCCGAGCGCCTTGGCGTGGGGAAATTCCTCCCGCCATTCGTTCCACGGGAACGCCTGGATCTTGCCGTCGACCAAAGCCGACAGGCGTCCCTGCATGAAGCCGATGCGTTCGAGCGTTGTGGTCACGATGTGCTGTCCGAACTGATGGCGAGGCCCTTGGCGATCCAGCCGCCGTCGACGAAGATTTCCTGGCCGGTCACATAGGCGGAGGCTTCCGAGACCAGAAAAACCGCGGCACCCACCATGTCGGCGGGCTGTCCCCAGCGGCCGAGCATGGTGTGGCGGCGCCGATCCTCGTGCATGACGGGATCGGCATAGCTCTTCGCGGTCATCTCGGTCGCGACGTAGCCCGGCGCAAGTGCGTTGACGCGGATGCCGTCCGGCGCGTAGTCGGCGGCGAGTGCGCGCGTCAGCCCGGCAAGCCCCGCCTTTGCCGCGACGTAGCCGGGATTGCCGGGGAAGCCGCGCACCGAATTGATGCTGGTGACGTTGACGATCGCCGCCGAGCCCGCGTTCTTCAGGAGCGGATAGGCGGCGAGGATGGTGGCGTAGACGCCGGTGAGATCGGTTGCGACCGTGGCGCGGAAGCGTGCGAGCTCGCTTTCGCCGCCTTGGGCCGGAAGACTGATGCCGGCGGCGTTCACGAGTGCGTCGATGCGATCGCTTCTTGCCGCGATGGCGCGGAACGCGCCTTCGATCGCGCCGTCGTCGGAGAGATCGCAGGCAATGGCGGTGACGCCCTGCGGCGCGATTCCGGACCGGCTGAGGCCGAACACGGTGGCGTTGGCATCCTTGAGGCCGCTCGCAATCGCCGCGCCAATGCCGCGCGAGGCGCCGGTGACCACCGCGATCTTGCCTGCGAGCGAGAAGGCGCTGAGATCAGGCATAGCCGTAACTGCGCATGATGGCGGCGCAAAGCTTGACGTCCTCGGGGCGGTCGATCTGGAACATCTTGTGACGATCCATGACGTGGAAGCCGATCTTGCCGCCGAGACGATTGTTCTGCTCGCGCAGGAGGGATGGGATCAGGACGTAGAACGAGCCGTTCTCGAGGTAGCGCTTCTCGATCTGCTGGCGCATGCGGCGGTTGCGATAGTCGTAATTGATCGGCTCCGGGCCGTTCGCGCCGATCCGCCAGTTGAAGTAGTCCTCAACTTCGCAGACCGACAGCAGGCTGTCGAGATGGTCGCGATCGAAGGTCTCAAGTGCGTCCTCGATGTCGCTGGGCTCGCGGATCGGCGATGTGGCCTGAAGCGCGACGACGCGCTCGAACCGGCCCATTTGCGCCTCGGTCGCATCGAGGGCATGCAGCCAGGCCGATTCGGAGGAGGCGAGGTCGCCCGAAATGTCGTCCGGACGCCGCACGCCGACGGCGCCGGCGGCCTCGGCCGCGGCGAGGATCGCGTCGCTGTCCGACGAGACCGCCACCACGTCGACGCCGCGAGCCGCGCGGGCCTGTTCGACCGTCCAGGCGATCAGGGGCTTGCCGCAGAGATCGAGCAGGTTCTTGTGCGGGATGCCCTTTGAGCCGCCGCGCGCGGCGATCACGGCCAGCGTCTTGCGCGCCATCAGATGTGTCCCTCCAGACGCTCGAGCGCGGTCCAGAAGCCTTCGCCCATGTTCTTGTGGCCTTGCCATATTTCGGGAATGAACGACGCCGTCGGTGCATGCTTGCGCAACACCTGTCCGATCTCGTCGAAATCGATCTCGCCTTCGCCGATCTGGAGACCTTCGCCGTCGAGGCCCTTGGCGTCGCCGAAATGCAGGTGTGCGGTGTGTGGCCCGAGCTGGGCGAGGCCTTGCGCGAAGTCGAAGCCGAAATGATTGGCGGCAAGCTTGGTGTGGGAGATATCGACGCACATGCGCAAACCATGCTTGGCGCAGAACGCGGCCGATTCCTCCGGGAAGATGAAGATGTTCTGGTGGCGCTGGCCGCCGAAATGCCAGGGGAATGGCGCCATGGTCTGCGGCGTCAGCTCGACACCCTCCATGTCGAGCTCGGTCAAGCTCTGCGCAAAGATGCGGTAGCGCTCGGCTTTCTCCTCCGGCGGCAGCGGCTCGTCCATGGTGAAGCCGCCGATATTGGCGACGATGGGCGGGCGCTTGGTCTTGGGGAAGAACTTCTTCAGGCCGCGGGTAATATCGATCACCGCCTGGGTCTGCTCCAGCGAGTAGCGCCGCAGCGCCTCGTCGGGCGTTGCGAGGTCCATCAGCTTGGAGCCGGCAAACAGCTCCGGCGCATGCACCACGAAACCGAGATCATAGGTACCCGACAGATAGGCCGCCGGATCGCGCTCCATGTCGCTGTAGCTGAGATGGAATTCGATGATGTCGGGCTCGCAGATTTCCAAGAAGCGTTCGGTATCGTGATAGCGCACCGGCACGCCCCAGGGGCGGTCGAAGCGGTAGCGCCGCGCCTTCGCGGCGCCTTCATTGAGGTCGCTCTGGAAGAAATAGTCGTCGGCTGCCATCGTTCGCGTCAGCTTGCGGCCGAGCAGCGCCGGCATCTTGAGCGGCGACAGGCCCTGTCCCGGGCTCTTCACGGCGATGTCGCTTTCGGAGATCACGGTGCCGGCCGACAGGTCGCGCGCGGCCACCAGGCTCTTGGCGAGGTTTTCGCGGTTGATCAGCTCACCCTGGCTCAGCGCGCGCTCGGCGAGCTTCTCGCCGCGGGCCGCTTCCACCTCGCGAATGCCGGAGACGAGTGCCTTGAATTCCTCCGGCTCCAGGCTCGCGGCATGGTCCGGCCCCTCCATCTCGCGGTCGAGCGTGATGTGGCGTTCGATGACGACGGCGCCGAGCGCGACGGCCGCGGTCGAAACGGCAATGCCGCGCTCGTGGCCCGAATAGCCGACGACCGGATGGATCTCGCGCAGCGTTTCCATGAAACGCAAATGGATGTTGTGGAGCGCGGCCGGATAGGTGCTCTGGCAATGCAGCAGCACGTAGCTGGCATTGCGGTCGTCGAGGAACTTCGCCGCGGCCTTGATCTCGTCCGTCGTGCTCATGCCGGTCGAGACGATCAGCGTCTTGCCGGTGGCGGCGAGGCGGGCGAGCAGCGGCAGGTTGGTGAGGTCGGCCGAGGCGACCTTGTAGGCCTCGACGCCGAAGGTTTCGAGCACGGCGACGCTCTTGGCGTCCCATGGCGTGCAGAGGTACTCGATGCCCTTGGCTGCGCAATAATCGGCGATCTTCTTCTGCTGTGCGGTCGGCAGCTCGAAGCGGCGCAGAAGATCGAGCGTATATTCGACGGCGAGGTCGTCGTCTTTGCCGGACAGGCTCGAGGCGCGATAGACCTCGTCGAGCTTGCGCATCTGGAACTTGGCGCAATCGGCTCCGGCCGCGACCGCGGCGTCGACCAGCGCAATGGCGCGGTCGAAATCGCCATTATGGTTGTTGCCGATCTCGGCGATGACGTAGCAGGGTTCGCCATCGCCCAGAAGACGGTTGCCGATGCGGACCGGAGCTGGCTGTTTGGGCGATGTCATCAACATTCTCGTCTCATATGCGTCAGGCTGGCTGGGCGGGAACACGCGATTTCCACGTCCGCAGCCCGTTCTCCTCGAACATGATGCGCGAACAGCTGTGCCCCTGCTGTTCCAGCGCCGCGATCAGCTGGTAGCGTTCGAACGGGCGGACGAAGAACATGAAGTAACCGCCGCCGCCGGCGCCAAGCAACTTGCCGCCGACCGCGCCATGTTGCTTGGCAAAATCATAGATCGCGTCGATCGCGTCCGACGAGATCTTGGAGCTCAGCTTCCGCTTGGCGTGCCAGGCCTCGTCGATCAGCCGGCCGCATTCCAGCAGTTGGCCGCGAAGCAGATGCCGCCTGATGTCGCGCGTCACTTCCTTCTGCTTGGCAGCTGCGGCCACCGCGTCGCTGGTCTCGTGCTGAGCCTTCTGGTCGCGGTGAATGGCGCCGGAATCGCGCCCCGCGCCGACGTAGCAGAGCACCAGGCTCTCCTCGAGCTCGGCGATGATGTTGGGATCGAGGCGGAGCGGCACGATGGTGTTCTGGTCGGAGAAGAATTCCATGTGATTGAATCCGCCGAACACGGTGGCGTACTGATCCTGCCAGCCGCCGGGGATGTTGAGCATCAACCGCTCGGCCTGGAAGGCCATCTCCGCGATCTCGTGGCGGTCCCACTGGTCGCTGCGAAATTCGTTGAAGCAGCCGATGATCGCCGACGAAACCACCGCGGAGCCGCCGAGGCCGGAACCGACCGGGAAGTCGGCGGACACTTCGAGCTCGAAGCCGTAAGTCGGCTTGATCAGGCGCACGACCGACTTGATCAGTGCGAGATCTCCGCCCGTTCCGAGCTCGGTGAGATTGTCGGCCTCGACCGTGCGGCGGAAGTCGTGCGAGTAGATCCGGATGCTGGGATCGCTCCGGCGCCGCAGCGTCGCGTGAGCGTACATCTTGATCGTGGCGCTGATGACCGCGCCGCCGTCATTCGCCACGAAGTAATGCGTCAGGTCGGTGCCGCCGCCGGAGAAGCTGATCCGCACCGGCGAGCGGGCGCGCGCGAACACCTCGCTCTCTTCCGACAGGTTGAACAGTTCGCGGCTGAACACGTCGACCAGCCGTCCCTCGCCATCGAGGATCGGCACGACGTGGACGCGCTGGTCGAGCAGCTTGAGGATCTGCTCGCGTGGCCCGCCGGTCGGTGCCCAGACGAATTTGCGGTTGATGCAGGACACAACCCGGTCCTGGATCGTGATACCGGTGAGCATGCACCTGCGGATGTCGCCGTCCGTCACAGCGCCGACGATTCGCCCACTCGCGTCCTGCGCGAACAGGATGCCGAGCATGTTCGCGTTCAGGCGCCGGAAGGCTTCCTCAATGGTCTCCGTCTCGGCGATCGTGACGAGGGTTCGGTCAAGCACGTTTTGGGGTCCAGAAAGGGCCGATTCCGGCCATATCGCAGCAGGGTCTGGTAATACGGGAGCGGCCGGGACGATGCAAGGTTCCTGCGCCCGGCGGCATTGCAGCCATAGCCTGAAAACCGGGCTCTACGCCGTCATCTCCGTCATGCCGAGAGTTCGTTCCGCGCTCCGGCTTCGCGGAGGGATGTGCTCGGCCTCGGCAATGACCTGCTGTCGAAATCGAGCTGAGGCTAGCGCTCGTCCGCGATGACCTTGCCGTCATTCGGCAGCGTGCCGGGACCGACCAGCTCGACGGCTCCGCCGAGCTTCGTCACGGCGCGCAAGCTGGCCGCGATCTCGTCACGGACCGAGTCGCTAGGGGTCGCAGCTTCCGCTCTCAACGTCATGGCGTCGGTCTCGCCTTGGCGCGTGACGATGAGGCGAAGTCTTCCGAGCCCCGCGTGGCGCTTGCCGATCTCGGCGATCTGCTCGGGACGGACGAACATGCCCTTGATCTTGGTGGTCTGGTCGGCACGGCCCATCCAGCCTTTGATGCGCATGTTGGTGCGCCCGCACGGGCTCGTGCCGGGCAGGGCCGCGGTGAGGTCGCCGAGCGCGAGCCGGATCCAGGGATGGTGCGGGTCGAGCGAAGTCACGACAATCTCGCCGACGTCGCCTGGTGCGACCGGATCGCCAGTGCCGGGCTTGACGATCTCCAGGATCAGGTCCTCGTTCACGACCATGCCTTCGCGCGCCTCGGTCTCGAAGGCGATGAGGCCGAGATCGGCGGTGCCGAAGGCCTGGTAGGCGTCGATGCCGCGCCCCTTGATCTCGGCCTGGAGCGAGGGCGGGAATGCAGCGCCCGAGACCAGCGCGCGCTTGATCGAGGAAACGTCACGCCCCGAGCTTGCCGCGGCATCGAGCAGGATCTTCAAGAAATCCGGCGTGCCGCTGTAGCCGACCGGCCGGTAGGCCTCGATCAGCTCGAACTGCTGCTCTGTGTTGCCGGGGCCGGCGGGGATCACCGCGCACCCGAGCGCACGCGCCGATGCATCGAAGATGAAACCCCCGGGGGTAAGATGATAGCTGAAGGTATTGAGGACGATGTCGTCGGGGCGGAACCCGGCTGCGAACAGCGCCCTCGCGCCGCGCCAGGGATCGGCCTGCCGCCCTTCCGGCTCGAAGATCGGACCGGGGGAGGTGAACAGGCGGGCGAACGAGCCCGGGGCCCCCGCCACGAAGCCTCCGAAGGGCGCGGAGGCCTTGTGCAGAGCGGGCAGTTCCGACTTGCGCAACACCGGCAAATCCGCCAGAGCCGCCCTGGAGGTCACGGCGGCGGGATCGAAGCCTTTGAGCCGCTCGGCATAGGCCGGGGCGGCCATCGCGGCTCGCAGCACCTCCGGGAGGCGGGCGAACAGGTCGGCCTCGCGCGCGGCTTGCTCACGCGTCTCGCGGGCGTCGTAATGGGCGGTCATGGCTGTTCTTTCCGTGTTGGCATCCGTTGCGCGCCGCCACCGGCATGGCTATCAGACCGCCATTGGCGAGGCTTGAAAGGGATCCGATGGCGGACGAAGGAATCATCGCGGCGGACGAGGCGTCGAACGTCGTTGCGCGCCTGAAGCGCCGTATGATCGACGAGGCGCTGCCGTTGTGGTCGACGGTCGGCTGGGATCACGCTGCGGGCGGCTTCATCGACAGGCTGCACCGCGACGGTGCGGCGGATGCGGCCGCGCCCCGGCGCGTGTTCGTGCAGGCCCGCCAGATCTGGTGCTACGCCAAGGCGGCACAGATGGGCTGGTATCCCGAGGGGCGCACGACTGCGTTGAAGGGGCTGGAGCACCTGCTGGCCAAAGCGAGGGCGCCCGATGGCCGGCCCGGCTATGTGCACCGGCTGACGCCGGACGGATCGGTGCTGGATGCCCGGCGTGATGCCTATGACCACGCCTTCATCCTGTTTGCGCTCGCCAGCGTCTATGCGCTCGACCAGGATGCGCAGGTCCGCGCCGAGATCGATGCGCTCCTCGCCTTCCTCGACGGCCACCTGCGCTCGCCGCATGGCGGCGTTCACGAAGGCCTCCCGGTCTCGCTGCCGCGCCGGCAGAACCCGCATATGCATCTGTTCGAGGCGATGATCGCGTGCTTCGAGGCGACGCATGATCTGTCGTTCCAGAACCGTGCCGGAGAATTCTTCGCATTGTTCCTCGCCAACCTCTACGACAAGCAGAAGCACGTATTGTCCGAGTATTTCGAGGAGGACTGGTCGAAGATCGAGCCGGTCAGCGTCGAGCCGGGCCACCAGGCGGAGTGGGTCTGGCTGCTGAAAGGTTTTGAACGGATTACAGGCTGCCCGACCGGTCAGCGTCGTGCGGAATTGCTGGAGACCTCGCTGCGCTATCGCGACGAGGCGACGGGCTGCCTCGTCGACGAGGGCGACGCAAGCGGCAACATCCGCCGCGGCACGCGCCGGCTGTGGCCGCAAACCGAGATCGCGAAGGCGTGGATCGCGCAGGCCGAATCCGGCGAGGCGGGTGCGGCGGACGAGGCGCGCGCGGCGCTGGTGCGGCTCGAACGGCATTATCTCAGCCATCCCGTCAAGGGCGGCTGGTACGACCAGTTCGATCGCGACGGCAAATCGCTGATCGACACCATTCCTGCGTCGTCGTTCTATCATGTTCTCTGCGCGGTCACGGAAGCCGAGCAGGTGCTCGGCTAGGCTCCTTGTGGATCACAGCCAGCGCTTGCGCCGCTTGAAGCTCTTGAGGTTCTTGAAGCTCTTGCGCTGGTCGCCGGCGCCGCCGAGGTAGAATTCCTTGACGTCCTCGTTGTCGCGCAATGCGTCGGCGCTGCCGTCGAGCACGACCTTGCCCTGCTCCATGATGTAGCCGTGGCTCGCCACGGAGAGCGCAGCGCGTGCATTCTGCTCGACCAGCAGGATGGTGACGCCGAGATCGCGGTTGATCTTCTGGATGATCGAGAACACCTCTTTCACCAGCAGCGGCGACAGGCCCATCGAAGGCTCGTCCATCAGGATCATCTTCGGGCGCGCCATCAGCGCGCGGCCGATTGCGAGCATCTGCTGCTCTCCGCCGGAGAGATAACCGGCAAGGCCGGTGCGCTCCTTGAGGCGCGGGAAATAGCTGAAGACCATGTCGAGGTCGGCGTCGACCTCGCGGTCCCGGCGCGTGAAGGCGCCGAGCTTGAGATTCTCGAGCGAGGTCATGTCGGCGACGATGCGCCGGCCTTCCATCACCTGGAAGATACCGCGGCGGACGATCTTGTCGGGATCGATGCCGTTGATCCGCTCGCCCTCGAACAGGATTTCGCCGCGCGTCACCTCGCCGTCCTCGGTCTTGAGCAGCCCCGAGATCGCCTTGAGCGTCGTCGACTTGCCGGCACCGTTGGCCCCGAGCAGCGCCACGATCGCGCCCTTGGGCACGTCGAGGCTGAGGCCGCGCAGCACCAGGATCACATCGTCATAGACGACCTCGATGTTGCGCACGGCGAGGAGGGGCGGCGTCGCGACAGCGGCGGGAGTTGAGCGGGTTGCTTCAATGGTTTGGGACATGCGTCTTCATTCTCCGCTGTCGTCACCCGCGAAGGCGGGCGACCCAGTATTCCAGAGGCGCCGGAGATTCCTCGAGAAGCTGCGGCGTACTGGATCCCCCGCCTTCGCGGGGGATGACAGTGTTCGTGTGGTAAGAGCCGGGCTCACCACCCCAGCAGTTCCGGCTTGCGCGGCAGCTCCACCGTCTTGACCTTCTCGAGCTTGATCGCGCCCTTGGCCATGAGATCGTTGAGGTCGCCATCGGTCGAGCCCGAGATCTTGGTGCGATAGAGATCCACTTTCAGCGTGCCGCGGTGGTCCTTCTCGGTCCAGGTGGAGGGATTGCAGACGCCTTCCATGCCCGACGGCACCCAGTCCTTCTTCTGGTGGAAGCCCTTGGCGACGTTCTCGCCGGTGGCGCCGCCGTTCTTTGCGGCCCAGTCGATCGCTTCCTTCATGTACATCGCCGAGCAGACGGCCGCGACGTAGTGCACGGGGCGATAGACCTTGCCGCTGGCGTCGGACATCTTCGAGATCTCCATCACCGTCTTCATGCCGGGCGCGTCGCCGCCCCAGCTCACCGCTGTCCGCAGCGGGAAGATCACGCCGTTTGCGGCATCGCCCGCGGTCTTGGCGGCGTTCTCGTCCATGCCCCAGACATTGCCGAGGAACTGGATGTCTACCCCGGCCGTCTTGCAGGCCTTCATCACCGAGATGTTGGAGGCGGCGGTGTTGCCGAGATAGGCGTAGTTCGCTCCGGACGATTTCAGGCTCAGGCACTGCGCGCTGTAGTCACCGGGCGTCAGAGCGAATATCAGCGGCGGCAGCACCTCGAAGCCGAGCTCCTGCGCCATGGCCTCGCCGGCGGCCTTCGGCGCGTTCGGATAGGGATGGTTGGCACCCATATGCACGAATTTGGGTTTGCCCGACTTGCCCTTGGCCTTCCAGTCCTCGGCCGCCCACATCAGCATCGCGCGCAGCGCGTCCGAATAGCTCGGGCCGTAGAAGAAATTGTAAGGAGCGGGCTTGGCCTTGCCGCTGACGCCTTCGGGATCGGTCAGCGCCGCGGCGTAGGAGCCGGACATGTCGGGAATCTTGTCCTGGGCGAGGAAGCCGGTCAGCGCTTCGGTGTCGGCGGTGCCCCAGCCCATGATCGCGGCGACCTTGTTGTCCGGTGCCGACCATTTCTTGTAGAGCGCGATCGCGCGGGGCACTTGGTAGCCGTAATCGTTGGTGTCGAGATTGACCTGCTTGCCGCCGATGCCGCCGTTCTTGTTGATCCAGGCGAAGGTGTCGGCGACGGCCTGCCCGAACGGGGTGCCGACGTCGGAGGTGCCGCCGGAATAGTCGGCGAGATGCCCGATCGCGATCTGCGCCTGCGCGCCTGCCGCGTATGCTGCGATCGTGATCGCGAGCGATGCGGTGCTCAAAAGGGACTTCATCTTCATGGGTCGGTTCCTCCTGTTTATTGTTAAAGTGAAGTTGCCTGTGCTCAATGCGAGAACGGGTAAAGTTTCCAGTACGCCTTGATCTGCCGCCAGCGATGCGCGAGCCCGTCAGGCTCGAACATCAGGAATGCGATGATGATCAGCCCGATCGCGATCTCGCGCAGGAAGGTGATGTTGTTGTTGAGCGACAGCGCCTTGTCGATAGCGCCGCCCTTGAGATAGTGGCTGACGAACTCCATCGCCTCGGGCAGCAGCACCACGAAGGCGGTGCCCATCAGCGTGCCCATGATCGAACCGGTGCCGCCGATGATGATCATGGCAAGGAACAGGATCGAGCGCTCGATGCCGAAACCTTCCTGGGAGACCACGAGCTGATAGTGCGCATAGAGCGCGCCCGCGATGCCGGCGAAGAATGCGGCTAGACCGAACGACAATGTGCGGTACTTGGTGAGGTTGATGCCCATGATCTCCGCGGAGAGATAGTGGTCGCGGATCGCCACCAGCGCGCGGCCGTCGCGCGTGCGCATCAGGTTGGTGACGAGGATGTAGCTCAAGAGCACATAGGCCAGCACGACGTAGAAATACTGCCGGTCGCCCCGCAGCGTGTAACCGAAGATCGAGAACGGCTCGGCGCTTACCGGCACCGAGCCGCCGGAGAACCATTCGGCGCGGGAGAAGAAGTCGAGCAGGATGTATTGCGCGGCCAGCGTCGCGATGACGAGGTAGAGTCCTTTCAGCCGCGCCGCGGGGATGCCGAAGACCAGTCCCACCAGCGCCGTCACGAGTCCCGCGAGCGGGATCGCGAAGAACACCGGGATCGGCGCATTGTTGGAGATGTAGGCCGAGGTGAAGGCGCCGAGCAGGAAGAAGGCCGCGTGTCCGATCGAGATCTGGCCGGTGAAGCCGACCAGGATGTTGAGGCCGAGCGCCGCGATCGAGAAGATGCCGATCTGGATCAAAATGCTGAGCCAGTAGCCGCTGAAGAGTTGCGGCGCGAGGCAGAGCAGCGCGACGCCCAGAATCGCGAAGTTGCGGCTGGTGGTGGTCGGGAAGATCGTGGTGTCCGCGGCGTAAGTGGTGCGGAAATCACCAGCGGGAATGAGGGCAGGGCCGGCCATGGATCAGATCCGCTCGATGTCGTGGGTGCCGAACAGGCCGTAGGGCTTGATCATCAGCACGATGATGAGAACGTAGAACGGCGCGATCTCGTAGAGATTGCCCCAGTGCAGATACTCGCTGTCGACATATTGGGCGACGTTCTCCAAAAGCCCGATGATGATGCCGCCGAGCACCGCGCCGCCGACGGAATCGAGCCCGCCGAGGATCGCCGCCGGAAACACCTTGATGCCGTAGGCAGCAAGGCCCGAGGACACGCCATTGACCACGGCGACGACGACGCCGGCGACCGCCGACACCGTCGCCGAGATCGCCCAGGCCATCGCGAACACGCTCTTGACGGAAATGCCGAGCGACTGCGCCACCTGCTGGTTGAACGCGGTGGCGCGCATCGCAAGGCCGTACTTCGAAGCGCGGAAGAACCAGGCCATGCCGATCATCATCGCGACCGACACCACGAGGCTCATGACGTAGACGGTCTGGATCTGCAGACCGAACAGGCTGACCGACTGGCTCTCGAACACGCGCGGGAACGGCTGCGGATTGACGCCGAACATCCATTTCAGCGTCGCCTGCAGCACGGTGGAGAGGCCGATCGTCACCATGATCACCGAGATGATGGGCTCGCCGATCATCGGCCGCAGGATCAGCACCTGCACCGCGATGCCGAACACGAACATGAACACCAGCGTGATCGGCATGCCGATCCAGAACGGCACCTGGTATTTCGCAAGCAAGGCCCAGCACACCCAGGCGCCGACCAGCAGCAGCTCGCCTTGCGCGAAGTTGACGACCTGCGTCGCCTTGTAGATCAGCACGAACGACATTGCGACCACGCCATAGAGCGTGCCGACCACGAGGCCGTTGACCAGGAGCTGGATGAGGAAGGCAGTGTTCATGTTGGGTGACTCAGCGCGTCATTACCGGGCTTGACCCGGCAATCCATCGATGCGGAAGGAAGACTGTTCGGAAGAGGATGGATGCGCGGGTCAAGCCCGCGCATGACGACAATCTGTATCACTCCGCAGCCTCCGCCATGTGCCCGTGCCCGCCGAGGTCCACCACCCGCAGCGACGTTCGCACCCGCTGCGTGGTGCCGTCCTGGAAGCGGATCACGGTGTCGACGGGGATGTCGGAATCGCCGCGGTAGATGGCGTCGATGATGCCGGCGTATTTCTCGTTGATGACGCCGCGGCGGACTTTCCTGGTCCGGGTGAGCTCGCCGTCGTCGGCGTCGAGCTCCTTGTAGAGCAGCAGGAAGCGCGAGATGCGCTGTGCCGGCGGCAGCGTGGCGTTGACGGTCTCGACCTCCTTCTGCAGCAGGGCGTAGACCTCCGGCCGTGAGGCGAGGTCGCTGTAGGTCGTGAAGGAGAGGCGGTTCTTTTCCGCCCATTTCGAGATGATGGAGTAGCGGATGCAGATCATCGCCGCGAGCGCGTCGCGGCCGGCCCCAAGCACCACGGCTTCGGCGATATAGGGCGAGAATTTCAGCTTGTTCTCGATGAATTGCGGCGAGAAGCGCTCGCCGCGGGAGGTCTCGGCGAGATCCTTGATGCGGTCGATCACGACGAGTTGGTGGTTGGCGTTGAAATAGCCGGCGTCGCCCGAGCACATCCAGCCGTCCTTGATGTCGGCGACGCTGGCCTCGGGGTTCTTGTAGTAGCCGAGGAACATGTTAGGGTGCCGCACGACGATCTCGCCGACGCCGTGGACGTCGGCATTGTCGATCCGGATCTCGACATTGTCGGCCATCGGCACACCCGTCGTATCGGGGTCGACCTTGCCCTCGGGATGCAGCGTATAGGCCCCTAGCAACTCAGTCTGGCCGTACAGGGTGCGCAGCGGCACGCCCATGGCCTGGAAGAATTTGAAGGTTTCGGGGCCGAGCGCCGCGCCGCCGGTCGCGGCCGAGCGCAACCGGGTGAAGCCGAGGCGATCGCGCAGCGCGCGGAACAGGATCGCGTCGGCAAAGCCCGAACGCTTGCCCTGTTCGAGCGCGGCAAGGCCCGACTTCATGCCGATGTCGAACAGGCGCTGCTTGAAGGGCGTCGCGTCCATCACCTTGGCACGGACGTCGGCGGCAATGGATTCCCAGACGCGGGGCGCGAACAGCACGAAGGTCGGGGCGATCTCGCGCAGATCGTTCATCATCGTGTCCGGCTCTTCGACGAAGTTGATCTTCATCCGGCAGAGCAGACCTTTGCCGAGCACGTAGACCTGCTCCATGATCCAGGGTAGCGGCAGCACCGAGACATATTCGTCATCGGGACCCTTGGGGTCGAAGGCGAGATAGGTCGCGCAATGGCCGAGCACGCGGCCGGCGGCGAGCATCGCGAGCTTCGGATGCGAGGTGGTGCCCGACGTCGTGCAGAGAATCGCGACATCCTCGCCCTCGGTGGCATCGACCAATCTGTCGTAGAGCTCCGGCTCGCGTGCGGCGCGGGCGCGGCCGAGCTCGGCGAACTTCTCCGCCGGCATCAGGCGCGGGTCGTCGTATTTCCGCATCCCGCGCGGATCGGAATAGATGATGTGCTTCAGCTTCGGCACGCGCTCGGCAAGGATAAGCAGCTTGTCGACCTGCTCCTCGTCCTCGGCGAAGACGAGCTGCGCCTCGCCATAGTTGAGGAGATAGGAAGCTTCCTCGTCCAGGACGTCGCGATAGAGCCCGAGGCTGAGGCCGCCAATCGCATGCGTCGCAACTTCTGCCGCGACCCAGTCGGGCCGGTTGTCGCCGATGATGCCGATGACATCACCGCGGCCCAGGCCGAGCTCGATGAGGCCGAGCGCGAAATCGCGCACGCGGGCCTGATAGTCGTTCCAGGTGAAGATGCGCCAGAGCCCGAGATCCTTCTCGCGCATTGCGATCTCGTTGCCGTGCTCCCTGGCATTGAGCCGGAGCATCTTCGGATAGGTGTCGGCCTGCGCGACGCGGCCCGCATAATCCATCATGCCGCGCTCTCCTGCGCCGGAGAGGCATCATCGGGATCGACCAGCACTTCGTCCTCTTCGCCGAGATAGGCACGCCTGACGTGCGGATCGGCGAGCACTGTCGCCGGATCGCCCTCGGCGATCTTCTTGCCGAAATCCAGCACCATGACGCGGTGGGAGATGTCCATCACCACGCCCATGTCGTGCTCGATCATCACCACCGTCATCCCGAACTCCTCGTTGAGATCGACGATGTAGCGGGCCATGTCCTCCTTCTCCTCGAAGTTCATGCCGGCCATGGGCTCGTCGAGTAGGATCAGGCGCGGCTCCAGCGCCATGGCGCGGGCGAGCTCCACGCGCTTGCGCAGGCCGTAGGAGAGGGTGCCGGCGGTGGCCTTACGCACCGACTGCAGATCGAGGAAGTCGATGATCTCTTCCACCTTGCGGCGGTGCTCGAGCTCCTCCTTGCGCGCGCCGGTGAGCCAGTACAGCGAGCCCGTGAGGAAATTGTTCCTCAGCAGGTGATGGCGGCCGACCATGATGTTGTCGAGCACGCTCATGTGGTGGAATAGCGCGAGATTCTGGAAGGTGCGGCCGATGCCGAGTGAGGCGCGGGCATTCGGCGTCAAGCCGGTGATGTCGCGGTCCTGATAGAACAGCTGGCCTTCGGTCGGCTTGTAGCGACCGGAAATACAGTTCACGATCGAGGTCTTGCCGGCGCCGTTGGGGCCGATGATCGAGAACAGCTCGCCTTCCCTGATGGCGAAGCTGACGTCGGTCAGCGCGCGGACGCCGCCGAATCGTAAGGACACGCCGCGCACTTCGAGACTGGTAGCCACCAAACGAATCCCTCCCGGTGATGGCGCTTGATTGGCGCTCTTCCGTTCCTGTCAGGCGATCCTAGTACGGTCGTGCCGGCCAGACCATGCAGCTATTGGTCTCGACCGGACCGGCGCCACCTTCGTTCCCGTGAGGGATCAAAAGCCGCATCGCCCGAGGTGGTCCTCAATAGGGGAAAGCGCTATTTTGAAATGTCTCCGGCCTGACAATTCTGCGACAAAGTTTGTCGGGCCGAGCGGGTCTTCATCTTTCGTCGGATGGATGGCCGAAGCGATTCTGTTGCAGTGCAACAGGAGCATGGGGTGACAGAACGGTGCGGCTGGCTTCGAGATCATGATTTCAGAGGATCATCTGAAGCGCATTGCCGCCTGGTCGCGTGAGCTCACACCAGCCGAGATCGAGGTTGCGCGCGCCGGAATCACGGAACGGTCCTACGGGACCGGCGAGAGCGTGTTCATGCGCGGTGATATCTTTGCCTATTGGGCCGGCATGGTGGGCGGCCTTGCCCGCATGGGCGGGGTCTCGCGCGACGGCAAGGAGACCAGCCTTGCCGGGCTGACGGCAGGGGCCTGGTTCGGCGAGGGCAGCGTGCTCAAGAACGAGCCGCGCCGCTACGATGTGGTCGCGCTGCGCGACAGCCGCATCGCGCTGATGGAACGCAGCGCCTTCATGTGGCTGTTCGAGAACAGCGTCGGATTCAACCGCTTCCTGGTGCGCCAGCTCAACGAGCGGCTGGGCCAGTTCATCGGCATGCTCGAGGTCAACCGCACGCTCGACGCCACCGCGCGCCTCGCCCGCAGCATCGCCTCGCTGTTCAACCCGATCCTCTATCCGGAATCGACCGCGCATCTGGAGATCACCCAGGAGGAGATCGGCGCGCTCTCCGGCATGTCCCGTCAGAATGCCAACCGCGCGCTGAACCGGCTGGAGAAGGAGGGGCTGCTGCGGCTGGAATATGGCGGGGTCACGATCCTCGATATCGCGCGGCTCGGGAGCTACGGGGAGGAACGATGATCTGCGCATTCCCGGTGCTTCCGTGCTCATAGAGTTCGACCATCGCGCGTCGGATTCGCCTTATGTCGAGCGGGTATGGCGCAGCCGGAGCCGGCGTGGCGGCTCGTTCCTGTCGATGGCCGAGGGAAATATCGAGCTGGTGGTCACCAGGCTCCCGGAGTTTTTGGCGGTGACGCTCCGAGGGCCGGTCACCCGCGGGACATTCGTCGAATGTCCCGCGAACGGCGAATGGCTCGCGATCCGGTTTCGGCTGGGAACCTACCTGCCGCAGATACCGACGAGCGCACTGATCGACCATCAAAACATGCAGTTGCCGGTGCTGCCCAACGGCCGTTTTCTGTTTTCGGGTCTGAGCTGGGACATTCCAGGCTACGACGATGCGGAAAGTCTCGTCGCTCGCATGGCGCACGCCGGTGTCATCGCACGCAGCCACGCGACCGATGCGGCGATCGACGGCGACGTCGACTGGATGAGCCGGCGTTCGGTTCAGCGCCACTTTCGCCGCGTTACGGGCATGACGTTCAGCAGCCATCAGCAGATCCAGCGGGCGCGTCGCGCCGCGGCCTTGCTGGTGAGCGGCAGCTCCGTTCTCGACGCGACATCGGGCGCCGGCTATTTCGATCAGGCCCATCTTACCCGCTCGGTCAGGCAACTGATCGGCATGACGCCTGCGCGCCTCTCGCGCGAGCGGCCGCAATTGTCGTTTTCATACAAGACGACCACGTCCTGACCGCAATATGCCTGGATCGCTCCGGCCGCGCTGGTGGAGCGAACATCGGAGGAACGCTGCGGTGAGTTTCAAGGCCTATCTCGACAATATCCAGGCCAAGACCGGCAAGAGCCCGGACCAATTTCGCAAATGGGGCAAGGACCGGGGTTTTTCGACCGGGGCGGGATTGGCGGCCGGCGTGAAAGCGGGTGCCATCGTGGCCGCGCTCAAGGACGAGTTCGGCCTTGGCCACGGCCATGCGATGGCCATCGTCGCCCTTCTCAAGGGGAAGGCGTCGTAGGTGATGACGATGTCCAAGTCGAGACATGTGGCCGGCTGGGTCATGAGCGGGCTCGTGATTGCCTTTATGCTGTTTGATGCCGGGATGAAGCTCGTCCCGCTGGACGTCGTGATCAACGCGACCGCCGAGCTCGGCTATCCCCCGTCGGCCGATCTGGCGCGCGCGCTGGGCGTGGTGGCGCTGGCCTGCACCGCGCTCTACGCCCTCCCGCGAACGGCCGTGCTCGGTGCGATCCTGCTGACCGCCTATATGGGCGGCACCGTGGCGGTTCACTTGCGGGTCGGCAACCCGCTCTTCAGCCATATGCTTTTCGGCGTCTATCTTGCTGGTCTTGCCTGGGGCGGTCTCTATTTGCGCGATTGGCGGGTGGCGGCGTTGCTTCCGCTAAGATCGCCGCCGGTGGAGGTCTGACGTCGTTGCGGGGACGCCGTCATCGCGCATTGGCCGGCGCGTGCACCGGCCACAGGTCGGCGCGCCAGCGGATCGCGATTGCCAGCATCGCCACGAATCCTGCGCCGGCATAGAGCGAGCCCGTCGCGGAATAGCCGATGACGTCGATCAGGCTGCCGGCCGCGAGCAGTCCGATCGGCAGGCCATAGATCACCATCATGCGCACGCCCATGACACGGCCGCGCAGATGTGCGCTCGCAGTGCGCATCAGGATGACGGCAGCCGAGATCATCGACATGCTCTGGGCGATGCCGGCGAGGACGAGGCAGGCCATCGCCACCGGCATCGTCCTGACCTCGACGAACACCAGCAGCATGGCGTACCAGGCCAGCGTTGCGCCGATCAGAAGCCGGGCAATGCGTACGCCGCTGACCAGGCTGAGCGTGATGGAGCCGATCAGCGAGCCGACGGCGAAGCTCGCCGAGAGATATCCGAGGCCGGTCTGGTCGGTGTGAAAGATCTCCCGCGCGATGTAGGGCAACAATCCGCCCGTGAAAGGAAATGCGGTGAGATTCGCCAGAAAAGCGACGCACAGCGCCGCGCGCATTGCCGGACCGTTCCAGGCATAGACGATCCCCTCTTTGAGGTCGCCAAGCAGCCGCGTAACGGTGTGGCTGCTTGCGGTAAGATCGCTCGTGGTGACGGTCCTTTTCGGCCGGGTCAGGCAGAGCATGAGAAGCGCTGCCGTGAAGTAAAGGCAGGCGATCGCCACATAAACGAGGCCGATACCGAGCACGGCGAACAGCCCGGCCCCCGTCAACGCTCCGGCAATGCGCGCGCTGTCCTGGGTCGTGCGCGCAACGCTGATGGCGCCCACCAGCTGCTCGGCCGGCATGATATCGGCGAGCAGCGCGCCGCGAACGCCGAGATCGGAGGGGCGGATCAAGCCCATGATCGTGACGATGATCATGACGCTCAGCGGCGACAGATGACCGCTCAGCGCCAGGACCATGATGGTCGACGACAGCGCCGTATAGGCAAGGCGCATGACGACCAGAAGATCGCGATGGCCGATCCGGTCGCCGATCATGCCGAACACGGGCGCGACCAATGTTCCGACGAACTGGAGTGAAGCCAGCACCGTGAGCAGGAGCACCGAGCCGGTCTCGACGATGACGTACCAGCCGAGCACCAGCGTCTCGACCTCGAAGGCCCAGGAGGTGAGCAGATCGGACGGCCACTGGAAGCGGTAGTTGCGGATGCGGAATGGCGCGAGCGCCGAAGGTCGTGCAGTGGCGCTCACAACGCGATGACGCGTGTCACGGCGATTTCCTTAACCTTGTTGTTTCTTCTTGCTGTGGCGCAACCTAACGCTGGCGATGCCGGTGTCAATCGCAGCCGCCGCAGGCCGCCCCCGCGCTCGGCTCTTACCTCGCTGCGCTGGCCGCTTTCCTGTCGGCCAACGCACTTGCCATGGCCGAGATCAGAGGACGCATGAAATAGGCTTCGTCGGCGGGCGAGACGTCGGTGCGCAAGCCATGGGCTGCGAGCTCGCCGGAAACGGCCGGGCCGACCGATGCGATCAGCGTGCGTTCGAGACCTGTGCGCAGCTTCGTCTCGCTGCCACGCGCCTTGGCAACCTCGATCAGCCGGCGGACCTGGCCGAGATTGGTCAGCGCGATCGAGTCGACGCGTCCCTCCGCCATGTCGTCAATGGCGGCGACGATGTTGGCATCGGCAGCCTTGGAATCGTAGACGTAGGGCAGCACCGTATCGACGGCGGCGCCTTGCGCGGCCAGCGCGCCGGTCAGCGCGCTGTGATCCTTGTCGGGATAGAGCTGGAGACCGAGGCGCCGCCCCTTCAGGTCGAGCCTGGCCAGCATCTCGATCACGCCTTCGGTGGTCGGCTTCTCCGTGGTCTGCTGCGTCTCGAGGCCGATCTCGCGCAGCGCCTTGCCCGGCTTCGGGCCGCGGGTGAACTTGCGCGCCTGGGCGAGCGCCGCGACAAGGGCAGCGTCGAGCCCGCGGGCGCGGGCGAGCTTCATGATGCGGCGCAGGCCTTCGCCGGTCATCAGCACGAGATCGTCGAAGGGCTTGTCGATGGCACGGCGGATCCAGGCCTCGACTGGAGCCGGATCCGGCGCATCATGGATGGTGAACATCGGGCATTGCACGACCTCGGCGCCTTGCTCGGCCAGAAGCTTGGAAAACTGCGCCTCCTCGCGCGTTTCCAGGATCAGGATGCGGTAGCCGTTCAAGCGGTCGGCCATGGCTGTGCTCCGTTGAGAATTCGCAATTGTCCGTTCATCCTGACTCCGCAGCTGGGATTGGCGCAAGGGCGGGTCGGTGCTAGAGCAGGGCGCAATCCGCTGGATCGTTCCGCTGCACAAACCTTCATCAAGAGCCGAGCCTTGCCCGACCATCAATACGTCCTGACCCTGTCCTGTCCGGATCGCCCAGGCATCGTCTCGGCGGTCTCGACGTTTCTCGCTCATAACGGACAGAACATCCTCGACGCCCAGCAGTTCGACGACGTCGAGACCAAGAAGTTCTTCATGCGGGTGGTGTTCACAGCGGCCGATCTTGCCGTGGAACTCGCGGCATTGCAGACCGGCTTCGCCGCGATCGCCGAGCGTTTCGGCATGGAATGGCAGATGCGCGACCGCGCTGCGCATCGCAAGGTGATGCTGCTGGTGTCGAAGTCCGATCACTGCCTGGTCGACATCCTCTATCGCTGGCGAACCGGCGAATTGCCGATGATTCCGACCGCGATCGTCTCCAACCACCCACGCGAGGTCTATGCCGGGCTCGATTTCGGCGGCATCCCCTTCCACCATTTGCCCGTCACCAAGGAGACCAAGCGCGAGCAGGAGACACAGATCATGGATCTCGTCGGCAAGACGAAGACCGATCTGGTGGTGCTCGCCCGCTACATGCAGATCCTGTCCGACGATCTCTCGGCAAGGCTGTCAGGGCGCTGCATCAACATCCACCACTCGTTCCTGCCGGGTTTCAAGGGCGCCAAGCCCTATCACCAAGCCCATGAGCGCGGCGTCAAGCTGATCGGCGCCACCGCGCATTACGTCACGCGCGATCTCGACGAGGGCCCGATCATCGACCAGGACGTCGAGCGCATCAGCCATCGCGACACGCCGGAAGATCTGGTCCGGAAAGGCCGGGACATCGAGCGCCGCGTGCTGGCACGGGCCATCCGCTACCATCTCGACGACCGCGTCATCCTCAACGGCCTCAAGACGGTGGTGTTCGTGGATTAGCGAGTGGGGAGTAGCGAATGGAAGAGGGATATATTCGCCACTGCCTATTCGCCATTCGCTTCCTCAGCGCCCCGCGCCAGCCGATGTCGTCCCCGCTGCACCCTTCTGCGCCTGCTCTTCCTTCTCGCGATCCGCGGCCGGCAGCAGACGCTTGCGTTCGCGCTCCTTCATGTAGGCGTCGTATTGCGGCGTGCCCGGTCGCGGCGGAGCATCGGCGGGCAGGCCGCCGGCCCATTGCGGGACGTAATCGCCCATGCCGGCGGAGAGTTTTTCGTTAACCGTCCCGCAGCCGGACAGCCCCGCGGCGAGCGCAACGAGGACGAGGACGGAACGAAGAGTCTTGGGCATGGTGTACGCGTTCGGTGATTGGACGCCAGTTCGCCAGGAAGAAGCGTAGCCTTCAACAAGGTAAAATAGACTTATTCGAGGTAGGTAATTTGTTACCGAGTTGCGCCCGAGTGAGGCGCGTGGATGTACAGATTCTGCAAAAGAAAGGCGAAATCCTCCATGCACGCGATCCTTCGCATTTCTGGACTTGATGCGAGGCTCGCGACAACATGGCTTGGTCCGCGGGCAGGGGTTTTCGTTGACAAGTCCATTTTGTTTGTACATTCGTACAAATGAAGGCGGTGCTCGAGCTACTCCGATGCGGTGGCACCGCGTCCAGTCGATCGGTCTTCTGGACACTCGGGCTGTGCCGAAGGGCCGCCGAACGTCCGATTGACAAGCAAGGCGCGAAAGACGCCCATGTGGCGCTGCCAGGGCACTTGCGGCAGCTAAGGTGAAGGCAAGGGCCGGGCACTCGGTCCAGGGCACAAGAGTCAGGAATGAAGGGGAGGGACATCAGATGTTCGAACGCAAACAACTGTCGCATAAGGCGACTTGGGCCGCCGCGGTTGCGGCCATTGCAGGCCTTGCCGGCCTCGCGCCTGCGAAGGCCCAGGACAGCGTCAAGATCGGGCTGATCCTGCCGATGACCGGCGGCCAGGCCTCGACCGGCAAGCAGATCGAGAACGCGATCAAGCTCTACATGCAGCAGAAGGGCGACACTGTCGCCGGCAAGAAGATCGAGATCATCGTCAAGGACGACGCCGCGATCCCGGACAAGACCAAGACCGCCGCTCAGGAGCTGATCGTCAACGACAAGGTCAATTTCATCGCCGGCTTCGGCGTGACGCCGGCCGCGCTCGCCGCCGCGCCGCTGGCCACCCAGGCCAAGATTCCGGAAGTCGTGATGGCGGCCGGCACCTCCATCATCACCGAGCGCTCGCCCTATATCGTGCGCACCAGCTTCACGCTGGCGCAGTCCTCGACCATCATCGGCGATTGGGCGGTGAAGAACGGCATCAAGAAGGTCGCGACGCTGACTTCGGACTACGCGCCGGGCAACGACGCGCTCAACTTCTTCAAGCAGCATTTCACGGCCGGCGGCGGTGAGGTGGTGGAAGAGGTCAAGGTGCCGCTACAGAACCCCGACTTCGCCCCGTTCCTGCAGCGCATGAAGGACGCAAAGCCGGATGCGATCTTCGTGTTCGTGCCGGCGGGCCAGGGCGGCAACTTCATGAAGCAATATGCCGAGCGTGGCCTCGACAAGGCCGGCATCAAGGTGATCGGGCCGGGCGACGTCACCGACGACGATCTGCTCAACAACATGGGCGACGCCGTGCTCGGCACGGTCACCGCGCATCTCTATTCCGCGGCGCACCCCTCGCAGATGAACAAGGATTTCGTCGCGGCCTACAAGAAGGCCTTCGGCAACCGTCCGGGCTTCATGGCCGTGGGCGGCTATGACGGCATTCACCTGATCTACGAGGCGCTGAAGAAGACAGGTGGCGACACCAACGGCGACAAGCTGATCGAGGCCATGAAGGGCCAGAAGTGGGAGAGCCCGCGCGGTCCGATCTCGATCGACCCCGAGACCCGCGACATCGTGCAGAACATCTACATCCGCAAGGTCGAGAAAGTGGATGGCGAACTCTACAACGTCGAGTTCGCGACCTTCGAGGCCGTCAAGGATCTCGGCAAGACCAAGAAGTGACGCGCAAAAGCGCGTCATCCCCGAGCGCGCTTAGCGCGCATCGGGGACCCTTTGCTCCGCGTCATGCCCGGGCCTGACCCGGGCATCCAAGCGGAAGCCTAGACAAGAACGTGGATGGCCGGGACAAGCCCGGCCATGACGGACAACCCAGGCTGAGACATGACCGCAATCCTTACCAACCTGTTCGATGGCGTCGCTTACGGCATGCTGCTGTTCGTGCTCGCCTGCGGGCTCGCGGTCACGCTCGGCCTGATGAACTTCGTCAATCTCGCCCACGGCGCCTTCGCGATGGCGGGGGGCTATATCTGCATGGTGCTGGTCAACCGGATGGGTTGGCCGTTCTTCGCCGCCCTGCCGCTCGCTTTCGTCTCCTCGGCCGTAATCGGCATCGCGCTCGAACGGACGCTGTACCGTCATCTCTACGCCCGCAGCCATCTCGACCAGGTGCTGTTCACGATAGGCCTGACCTTCATGTCGGTGGCAGTCGTCGATTATATCCAGGGATCCTCGCGGGTCTTCATCAATTTGCCCGCCGCGCTCCAAGGCCAGTTCGATCTGTTCGGAGTCGGTATCGGCCGCTACCGGCTGATGATCATCGTGATCTGCGGCCTGCTGACCATCGCGCTTCAAATGGTGCTGGCGAAGACGCGTTTCGGCAGCCGCCTGCGGGCGGCGGTCGATGACCCCCGCGCCGCGAGCGGTCTCGGCATCAACGTGCCGCAGGTATTCGCCTTCACCTTTGCCTTCGGTTGCGGGCTCGCCGGCCTCGGCGGCGCGCTCAGCGCCGAGATCCTCGGCCTCGACCCGTATTTCCCGCTGAAGTTCATGATCTACTTCCTGATCGTGGTCACCGTCGGCGGCTCGTCCTCGATAACTGGCCCGTTCCTCGCCTCGCTGCTGCTCGGCATCGGCGACGTCGCCGGCAAGTATTACGTGCCGAAGATGGGCCCCTTCGTGATCTACACCATGATGATCGTGATCCTGATCTGGCGCCCGAACGGCCTGTTCGGCCGCACGGCCGCGCGTTGAGTTCGCCGATGAGCGCTGCTTCTGACGTCGGCTTCCATGCCCAGCGCCAGGCGCGCTGGCACTACGGCGAAATCGCCTTCTGGCTGATCGTGCTGGCCTGCGGTTTCGCATTTCCGTCGCGCTATCTGATCATGACCGACATCCTGCGCCTTGCGCTGTTCGCGATGTCGCTCGATCTCATCCTCGGCTATGCCGGCATCGTTTCGCTGGGCCATGCCGCCTTCTTCGGCGTCGGCGCCTATGCTGCGGGGCTGCTGGCGCTGCACGGCATCGTCAAGGAGCCCGTGCTGGCGCTGATCGTCGCCGGCCTTGCCGCCATGGTGCTCGGCTTTGCCACCAGCTTTCTGGTGATCCGCGGCGTCGACCTGACGCGCCTGATGGTGACGCTCGGCATTGCGTTGCTGCTGGAAGCGCTCGCCGAGCGCTTCTCCAACATCACCGGTGGGACCGACGGCCTGCAGGGCATCGAGATGCAGCCGATCTTCGGCGAGATCCCGTTCGACATGTTCGGCAAGGCCGGCTTCTTCTATTCGCTGGCCGTGTTGTTCCTGCTGTTCCTGTTCGCCCGCCGCGTCGTGCATTCCCCGTTCGGCCTGTCGTTGCGCGCCATCAAGAACAATCCCCTCCGCGCCGCCGCCATTGGCATTCCGGTCAACCGTCGCCTGATCGCGATCTATACGCTGGCCGCGTTCTATGCCGGCATTGCGGGCGCGCTGTTCACCCAGACGACCGCGATTGCCTCGCTGGACGTGTTTTCCATGGAACGCTCCGCCGACCTGATGCTGGTGCTGGTCATGGGCGGCACCGGCTATCTCTACGGCGGGCTGATCGGCGCGGTGATCTTCCGCATGCTCCAGGAATTGTTCTCGACCATCACGCCGCAATACTGGCAGTTCTGGATCGGCCTCGTGCTGGTCGTGATCGTGCTGGTCGGCCGCCAGCGCCTGCATCGCTGGGTGCTGTATGTGCCGAACCTGATCATCAGGCGGATTGCGGGGCGCAAGGCGATCGTTGCCGTGCCGGAGAGCGATTCATGACCATCGCGCTCGAAACCCAAAATCTCGAGAAGCAGTTCGGCGGCCTGCGCGTCACCCGCGATCTGTCTTTGAAGGTCGAGCAGGGCGCCCGCCACGCGCTGATCGGCCCGAACGGTGCCGGCAAGACCACGGTCATCAACCAGCTCACCGGCGTGCTGAAGCCGAACGCAGGCCGCATCCTGCTCGAAGGTCAGGACATCACCGATCTACCGGTGCACAAGCGCGTGCTGCGCGGACTGTCGCGCACGTTCCAGATCAACCAGCTCTATCCGGACCTGACTCCCCTGGAGACCATCGGGCTCGCGGTCTCCGAGCGCCTCGGCCATGGCGGCGACTGGTGGCGACGGATGGGCACGCGCAGTGACGTCAATGGCGAGACCGCCGATCTGCTCTCCCGCTTCCATCTGCTCGACGTCATGAACGAAGAGACCGTGACGCTGCCCTACGGCAAGCAGCGCCTGCTCGAGATCGCGGTGGCCATTGCGGCTAAGCCGCGCGTGCTGCTGCTCGACGAGCCCGCCGCCGGCGTGCCCGAGAGCGAGCGCCACGACATTCTCGCCGTCGTGGGCAGCCTGCCGCGGGACGTCACCGTGCTCCTGATCGAGCACGACATGGACCTCGTGTTCTCCTTTGCTGATCGCATCTCGGTGCTGGTCTCGGGCGCGCTGCTGACCGAAGGCCCGCCCGAAGAGGTCGCGCGCGATCCGCAGGTGAAGGCGGTCTATCTCGGCGAGGAGGCGGTCGATGTCTGACCTGCTCGCGATCGATTCGCTTCGCGCCGGCTACGGCGAGGCGGTGGTGCTGCCGAAGATGACGCTCCGTCTCGCCGAAGGACAGGTGCTGGCGCTGCTCGGGCGCAACGGCACCGGCAAGACCACGCTGATCAACTCCATCGTCGGCGTCACGCGTCGCTTCGCAGGCTCCATTGCGCTGGCCGGCACTGATGTCACGGCGATGCGGCCCGACCAGCGGGCGCGCGCCGGCATCGGCTGGGTGCCGCAGGAGCGCAACATCTTCCGCTCGTTGACGGTGGAAGAGAACATGACCGCGGTGGCGCAGCCCGGTCCCTGGACGGTCGAGAAGGTCTACGAGATGTTCCCGCGGCTGAAGGAGCGGCGGAGCAATTTCGGCAACCAGCTCTCCGGCGGCGAGCAGCAGATGCTGGCGATCGGTCGCGCGCTCACCCTCAACCCGAAGGTCCTGCTTCTGGACGAGCCGACCGAGGGCCTTGCGCCCATCGTCGTCGAGGAACTCTTGAAGGCGATCGGGACCATCACCCGGTCCGGAGGTATCTGCTCGATCATCGTCGAACAGAATGCCCAAAAGATTCTGGGGCTCGCCGACCGCGTTGTGATATTGGAGCGCGGAACGATCGTCCACGACGCTCCGAGCGCCGCACTGAAGACCGATCCCTCTGTCCTGGAACGCCATCTCGGCGTCGCCAGGGCGAGCGCCCACTAAGATGTCCAGGGAGTGACACATGCAGCGAACCAAAGCCCCCTTCCGCGCCGACGAGGTTGGCAGCCTCCTGCGTCCGCCCAAGATCAAGGAAGCCCGCAGCCGGCTGGAGAAGGGCGAGATCTCGGCCGATGATCTGCGCAAGATCGAGGACATGGAGATCGAGAAGGTCGTGCACAAGCAGGCCTCGATCGGGCTGAAGCTCGCGACCGACGGCGAATTCCGCCGCTCCTGGTGGCATTTCGATTTCCTGGCCAAGCTCACGGGCTGCGAGCTGTTTCACCCCGACACCGGCATCCAGTTCACGGGCGTGCAGACCCGTCACGATGCGGTCCGCGTCATCGGCAAGCTCGACTTTCCCGACAGCCACCCGATGCTGGACCACTTCCGCTTCCTGAAGAAGGTCGCCGACCAGGCCCACGTCACCGCCAAGATGACGATCCCTTCGCCTGCGGTGCTCCACTTCCGCGGCGGGCGCAAGTCGATCTCCAAGGACGTCTATCCCGATCTCGATGCCTTCTACGAAGATCTCGGCAAGACCTACCGCAAGGCCGTGAAGGCGTTCTACGACGCTGGCTGCCGCTATCTCCAGTTCGACGATACTGTCTGGGCCTATCTCTGCTCGCAGGACGAATTGCAGAAGGCGCGCGAGCGCGGCGATAACCCGGATGGCCTGCAGCAGATCTATGCCCGCGTCATCAACTACGCGCTGGCGGAGAAGCCGGCCGACATGGTGGTGACGACCCACGTCTGCCGCGGCAATTTCCGCTCGACCTGGATTTCTTCGGGCGGCTACGAGCCGGTGGCCGAGACCATGCTCGCCGGCACCAATTACGACGGCTACTTCCTGGAGTACGACAGCGACCGCGCCGGCGGCTTCGAGCCGCTGCGCTTCCTGCCCAAGGGCAACAAGGTCGTCGTGGTCGGCGTCATCACCTCGAAGTTCGGCGAGCTCGAGAAGAAGGACGACATCAAGCGCCGCCTGGAAGAAGCCGCCAAGTTCGCGCCCTTGGAGCAGCTCGCACTGTCGCCGCAATGCGGCTTTGCCTCGACGGAAGAGGGCAACATCCTCTCCGAGGAGGAGCAATGGGCCAAGCTCAGCCTCGCGGTCGAGATCGCGAAGGAAGTGTGGGGCAATTGAGGGCCCACAACTGGCAGAGCTCGTGTCCCGGACGCGCAGCAACGCTCTTAGCGTTGCTGCGCAGATCCGGGACCCACCCTGCTACGCCTGCCGCGGGGTGGGTGTGGACCCCGGCTCTGCAGCGCACCGCTGAAGAAGCGCTACGCTGCGTCCGGGGCACGAGAGAACTTCACTTCTCCGCCAGATAGACCTCACCCAGCAGCGACGAGTTCTGGAACGAGAACGCCGATTTCGGATCGGCCTTGATCGCCATGTCGTAGTCGGCGATCGCGATGTCGTCGCGCTCGTCGTAATAGGCCGGGCCGCGGAGGTTATAGACCGCCTGGCTCGGCTGCAGCCGGACCGCGTCCGTCGCTTCAGTGATGACCTTGGTGTAATCGCCTTTCTTGTTCCAGCCAACCGCGCGTCAGAAATAGACGGTGGCGAGTTGCTCGCCCTTGAAGACCTTCCGCGCGATGATCTTGGTGCAGGGGGCGGCCATCTTGTCCGCCGGCGTGGTCTCGGTGGTGCAGAGCGGGCCGAGCTGGTTGCGCGGCTGCGCCACCGCCGGCGCGACCAGTCCGCGAGCAGAGAGGCAGAGCGTGTCGAGGAGGCGGCGCATGGTCTCATGCGAGGAGGGGCGCTCGTTTGTTGCCCGGCCAGCCGCAGGGGGCAGCTCTCCGGGCGCACAAAGGCCCCGCATCCGCTATTCCCTGAGTGGGCAGAATTTGCTAAGACGCAAGTCCCAATCCGTCTGCCCACCGATTTCCCACTCATGAAGAACGACGAAATCCTGAGCCAGATCACCGACTTCTGCCGCAAGGCGGACATGGCGGAATCGACGTTCGGCCGGCGTGCGGTGAACGATGGGAAGCTGGTGCACCGCCTGCGCGAGGGAAAGCGCATCACCATCGACACGCTGGAGCGGATCCAGGCCTATATGGCGGCGTCGATGGCCGGCGGCGTGCCGCCGCCGCGGGGGCTTCAGGTGCCGCCCGAGAAGCGCGATCCGCGCGGCAATTTCCGCTTCTTCGAGAACCGCCAGAAATACCTGCTGTTCGTCCACACCTGCAGCGAAAAGCGGGTGATCGCCGACCGCGTCGCGCTGGAGCTTGCCTCGATCCATCCGCGCCCGCCGGCGCTGCGCCTGTTCGACGCCGGCGTCGGCGACGGCACGGTGCTGGCGCGGGTGCTGCGCGCCACGCACCAGCGCTTTCCGCACATGCCGTTCTACGTCGCGGGCAAGGAGCTCAGCCTGGAGGATTTGCGCCTGACGCTGGAGAAGGTGCCGGACCGCATTTTCGAGCACCCGGCATCGGTGTTCGTGTTCACCAACATGTTCTACGCGGAGGCGCCCTGGCTGACCCCAGCATCGCCTGCTGCAGCCGCTGCCACCGTCTGGCACGAGGTGCCGCTCCGCGGCGCTTCGTCGGGCGAGTTCGAGCAGCAGATCGCGGAGCTGAGGCCGTTTCTGGAGCAGAACTGGCGCGCTGCGATCAGCCCGCGCACGGCCATGCCGCTCTACGAGCGGCCTGTCGTTCTCGTGCTCTATCGCGACGACCACAGGTTCCTGCTGGATTCGACCATTCCGCGGCCGGGCCAGACTGAGGCCAATTTTGACCTCGTCATCGCATCCCAGCCCTACCGGGCCCTGTCATCGGTCAATTTCCGGGCCAAGCGGATCATTGCACCTCTGGCGCGGGCGCTGCGGCCGGGCGGCAGGCTGATCGGTATCCACTCCCATGGGCAGGATCCGGGCATGGAAATGATCCAGGCGATCTGGCCGGGAGAAAATCCTTTCTCAGTCAGCCGTCATGAGCTACTGCGTGCCGTTAAGTATGAACTTGGATCGGTGGGCCGCGACTTAAATTTTAATGCATATGCGGACAATCGTTCGATCTTCAGGTATGATATGGAAGCGCTGCCCAACGAGGTCACCGGCACCATCGGAACCTCGACGGCCTTTGCAGCGTGGAATGCGGCGGTGTATGTCGCTCAGATTGAGGACGACCGATTGGCGGAAATGACTCAAAACGGCCGCACTCTGGATGCCGCCAGGGATGTGCTGCGGAAGTACAACGGGCTCTGGTTTCTCGACGAATCCTACGTCATCTCGCGCCGGCGTGATTGACATCATCAAAAGTAAACATCGCAAACGCCCGCCGGCTGGCGGCGGAACAAGGGGTTACTGATGCGCGCGTCCTATCTCTTCACCAGCGAGTCCGTGTCCGAGGGCCATCCGGACAAGGTCTGTGACCGGATCTCCGATGAGATCGTCGACCTGTTCTACCGTGAAGGGCCGAAGGCGGGCATCGACCCCTGGCAAATCCGCGCCGCCTGCGAGACGCTCGCGACCACCAACAAGGTGGTGATCGCCGGCGAGACCCGCGGCCCGAAGTCGGTGACCAACGAGCAGATCGAGGGCGTCGTCCGCGGTGCGATCAAGGACATCGGCTACGAGCAGGAAGGCTTCCACTGGAAGACCTGCGACATCGAGATCCTCCTGCACCCGCAATCGGCCGACATCGCCCAGGGCGTCGACGCGCTGCAGCCGGGCGAAGTCAAGGAAGAAGGCGCGGGCGACCAGGGCATCATGTTCGGCTACGCCACCAACGAGACGCCCGATCTGATGCCGGCGCCGATCTTCTACGCCCACAAGATCCTGCGCCTGATCTCGGAAGCCCGCCACTCCGGCAAGGAGAAGGTGCTGGGGCCGGACTCCAAGAGCCAGGTCACCGTGCAGTACGAGAACGGCAAGCCGGTCGGCGTGCGCGAGATCGTCGTCTCGCACCAGCATCTGGTTCCCGACCTCACCTCGAACCAGGTTCGCGAGATCGTCGAGCCCTATGTGCGCGAGGCGCTGCCGAAGGACTGGATCACCGCGAAGACGATCTGGCACATCAACCCCACCGGCAAGTTCTACATCGGTGGTCCCGACGGCGATTCTGGCCTGACCGGCCGCAAGATCATCGTCGACACCTATGGCGGTGCGGCCCCGCATGGCGGCGGCGCGTTCTCCGGCAAAGATCCGACCAAGGTCGACCGCTCCGCGGCCTATGCTGCGCGCTACGTCGCCAAGAACATCGTCGCCGCCGGTCTTGCCGACCGCTGCACGCTGCAGCTCGCCTACGCCATCGGCGTGGCGCGCCCGCTGTCGATCTACATCGACACCCACGGCACCGGTAAGGTTTCGGAAGACCAGCTTGAGAAGGCCGCGGCGAAGGCGATGGACCTCACCCCGCGCGGCATCCGCAGCCATCTCGACCTCAACCGGCCGATCTACGCGCGCACCTCGGCCTACGGCCATTTCGGCCGTACGCCCGACAACGAGGGCGGCTTCTCATGGGAGAAGACCGACCTCGTCGAGCAGCTCAAGCGCGCGCTCTAGCTCTCTTGCGTCATTCCGGGGCGCCGCGACGGCGGCGAACCCGGAATCTCGAACTTTCCGGATTCCGGGTTTGCTCGACGAGCGCCCCGGAATGGCGAGCCAAACAACAGGAACCCCCAAATGAACGCGAAGCCCGGCTTCACCGATTACATCGTCAAGGACATTTCGCTCGCCGATTTCGGCCGCAAGGAGCTCTCGCTGGCCGAGACCGAGATGCCCGGCCTGATGGCTACCCGCGAGGAGTACGGCCCGAAGCAGCCGCTGAAGGGCGCGCGCATCGCCGGCTCGCTGCACATGACGATCCAGACCGGCGTGTTGATCGAGACGCTCGCCGCGCTCGGCGCCGACATCCGCTGGGTCTCCTGCAACATCTATTCGACGCAGGATCACGCTGCCGCTGCGATCGCCGCCGCCGGCATTCCCGTCTTCGCCGTCAAGGGCGAGACGCTGACCGAGTACTGGGACTACACCGCCAAGCTGTTCGACTGGCACGGCGGCGGTCACCCGAACATGATCCTCGATGACGGCGGTGACGCCACCATGTATGTCCATCTCGGTCTGCGCGCCGAGAACGGCGACACCGCCTTCCTCGACAAGCCCGGCTCCGAGGAAGAGGAAGTGTTCTTCGCGCTTCTGAAGAAGCAGCTCAAGGAAAAGCCGAAGGGCTACTTCGCCGGGATCGCCAACAGCATCAAGGGCGTTTCCGAGGAGACCACGACGGGCGTGCATCGTCTCTATGACATGCAGAAGGCAGGCACGCTGCTGTGGCCGGCCATCAACGTCAACGACAGCGTCACCAAGTCGAAGTTCGACAACCTCTATGGTTGCCGTGAATCGCTGGTCGACGGCATCCGCCGCGGCACCGACGTGATGCTGTCGGGCAAGGTCGCGATGGTCGCCGGCTTCGGCGACGTCGGCAAGGGCTCGGCCGCCTCGCTGCGCCAGGCCGGCTGCCGCGTCATGGTCTCCGAGGTCGATCCGATCTGCGCGCTGCAGGCGGCGATGGAAGGCTACGAGGTCGTGACCATGGAAGACGCCGCGCCGCGGGCCGACATCTTCGTCACCGCCACCGGCAACAAGGACATCATCACCATCGAGCACATGCGCGCGATGAAGGATCGCGCCATCGTCTGCAACATCGGCCACTTCGACAACGAGATCCAGATCGCGTCTCTGCGCAATCTGAAGTGGACCAACATCAAGCCGCAGGTCGACGAGATCGAGTTCCCCGACAAGCACCGCATCATCCTGCTGTCGGAGGGCCGCCTCGTGAACCTCGGCAACGCGATGGGCCATCCGTCCTTCGTGATGTCGGCATCCTTCACCAACCAGACGCTGGCGCAGATCGAGCTGTTCGCCAACAACAAGGACGGCAAGTACGAGAAGAAGGTCTACGTGCTGCCCAAGACGCTCGACGAGAAGGTCGCCCGCCTGCACCTCTCCAAGATCGGCGTCAAACTCACCGAGCTCCGCAAGGACCAGGCGGACTATATCGGCGTGAAACCGGAAGGCCCGTACAAGAGCGATCATTACCGGTATTGATCCGCCGGTCGACCAACCATCGACGCAAAGCCCCGGAGCGATCCGGGGCTTTGTTGTTTTGGGGCATGGAATTCAACTCGCCTTGCGGTTGCGGCACGTTGATTGCCGATTGACGGCCAGCGGCGGCAGGCGGACAATCCGCCCGGCGGAGGAAACCATGCAACAAGAACATTTCGACGTCCTCATCGTCGGTGCCGGGCTATCAGGCATCGGCGCCGGCTATCATCTGCAGACCAAGTGTCCGGGCAAGAGCTATGTCATCATCGAGGGACGCGATTGCATCGGCGGCACCTGGGACCTCTTCCGCTATCCCGGCATCCGCTCCGACAGCGACATGTTCACCCTCGGCTATTCGTTCAAGCCGTGGACCGATCCGAAGGCGATCGCCGACGGGCCGCAGATCCTCAACTACGTGCGCGAGACCGCTAGCGAGAACGGCATTGACAAGCACATCCGCTTCCACCATCGCGTCAAGCGCGCGGCGTGGTCGACGCCGGATGCGCGCTGGACGGTGGAAGCCGAGCGCATCACGGGCGAGGGCGCGACCGAGCTGGTGCGCTTCACCTGCAATTTCTTATTTCTTTGCTCGGGCTATTACAAATACGAGGCGGGCTACACGCCGGAGTTCAAGGGCGCTGCTGATTTCGCCGGCCGCATCGTGCATCCGCAGAAATGGACCGAGGACATCGACTACGCGGGCAAGCGTGTCGTCGTGATCGGCTCGGGCGCGACAGCGGTAACGCTGGTGCCGGAGCTCGCCAAGAAGGCGGCGCAGGTCACCATGCTGCAGCGCTCGCCGACCTATGTGGTGTCGCGGCCGGCGCAGGATCCCGTCGCCAACAAGCTGCGCCGCAACCTGCCGGCGAAGTTCGCCTATCACCTGATCCGCTGGCGCAACGTGATGTGGGGGATGTTCTTCTTCCAGCTCAGCCGGCGCAGGCCGGCGAAGGTGAAGGACCTCATTCTCAAAGGCGTGCAGATGGCGCTCGGCCCGGACTACGACGTCGCGACCCACTTCACGCCGCGCTACAATCCCTGGGACCAGCGGTTGTGCCTCGTGCCCGATGGCGACCTCTTCAAGGCGATCCGCGAGCAGCGCGCCAGCGTCGTCACCAGCGAGATCGACACCTTCACGCATGACGGCATACGCCTGAAGGACGGCAGCGAGCTGGCGGCCGACATCATCGTGACGGCGACCGGGCTGGTGCTCCAGGTCGTCGGCGGTCTCGAGGTCAGCGTCGACGGCCGCTCCGTCGATTTCGCCAACACGCTGACCTACAAGGGCATGATGTATGCCGACGTGCCGAACATGGCCTCGGCCTTCGGCTACACCAACGCGTCCTGGACGCTGAAATGCGACCTCACCTGCGAATATGTCTGTCGCCTCATCAATTACATGGACCGGCACAATTTCCGCCAGTGCATGCCGCACAACGATGATCCCACCATCACCGCGCAGCCTTCGCTCGATTTCACCTCGGGCTACGTGCAGCGCTCGATCGCCAAGATGCCAAAGCAGGGCTCGAAGCGGCCCTGGCGGCTTCACCAGAACTACGCGCTCGACATCGTCTCGTTGCGCTTCGGCCGGATCGACGACGGCGTGATGCAGTATTCCTGATCGCATCGCTGCGCCGCGTGCGACCGGGAGCCCCACTTCGCGCCCTGAGCAATGCGCGTTTTCGCGTATACGGCGGGGCGGCTGAATCGGCGATGGTTCCGGAACGGTTAACGCCGATTTAACGGATGAGTCCTACCCTGTCTCGGCCGGGGTTACTCGCAAGGCCGAGGTGAGCCCAATGGAAGCCCAGAGAATAGCGGTCGACGCCGTCGTCGCGTTGACCGATTGCGATCGCGACGCTGTCATCGCCTTCATCCGCCGCCTCTACCTCGCCGGCGTCACCGACCCCAAGCGCCTAACTTTCAAGGGCCTGCAGGCGCTGTCACGGGCCTGACTCGGCTCGTTTCGGCCGGTTTGGACCCAATTCCATCCCTTGCTCTCCCCGGCGTGATTGCAATCCACCGGTGAATATCTTGCCGCTCGGGCCGGGTCGAGCTACACGACACCCCAGCTGGGTCACTTGGGATTGGGGAAATGTTGAAACAGCTTTTTGCGCCGCAGCTCGTCATTTTGTATGTGCTTGCGGCCTCGACGATTTACGTTCACTTCCGCGGCAAGCAGCGGCTGCGCTTCGCGCGCCAACTCGGCGATCACTCGACCTATCTCGCACCTTACAATGTGCTGATGTATGCGGGCTCGGCGGTGCCGAACAAGCCGGTGATCTCGGTCGATCAGTTTCCGGAGCTGAAGCCCCTCAGCGAGAACTGGCAGACCATCCGCGACGAGGCCGTGCGCCTGTTCGATGAAGGTTTTATCCGCGCTGCGGCGAAGAACAACGACTGGGGCTTCTACTCGTTCTTCAAGAGCGGCTGGAAGCGGTTTTACCTGAAATGGTACGACGACTTCCTGCCCTCGGCGAACACGCTGTGCCCGAAGACGGTGGAGCTGCTCAAATCGATCCCGAGCGTGCATGGCGCGATGTTCGCGATGCTGCCGCCCGGCGGCAAGCTCGGCGCTCACCGTGATCCCTTCGCCGGCTCTCTTCGCTATCATCTCGGCCTGGTCACGCCGAACTCGAACAAGTGCCGGATCCTCGTCGATGGCGTCGAATGCGTCTGGCGTGATGGCGAGGCCTTCATGTTCGACGAAACCTTCATCCACAGCGCCGAGAATGCGACCGACGTCAACCGCATCATCCTGTTCTGCGACGTCGAGCGCCCGATGAAGTACGGCTTCATGACCGCGATCAACCGCTGGGTCAGCCATCACATCGTCAAGGCGTCGGCGACCCAGAATGTCGACGGTGAGCACGTCGGCGTGCTCAACAAGGTGTTCGGCAAGCTCTACGAGATCCACCTCGCCAGCCGCAAGGTGAAGGAGTGGAACCGCAACGTCTACTACACGCTGAAATACTCGCTGACGGCGCTGATCCTCGGCCTGATCGTGTACTCGGCACTGAATTGAGGCAAATGCGCGGGGCGGATCAGCGAAGCTTGGTCCGCCGTGGCCTCATCTCGATCCGCCCTGGCGCGATCGTCTGATCTCGGTCGGCATTGTCTAGTGATGGTGCTTGTGCTTGTGCCCTGCGGAGCCGTCTGGACGCTGATAGCCTCGTAACTCTGCATACCGCTGCATCTGGCTCTGATCGAGCAAGGCAGCGGTTGATAGGTGGTATTTGAGGTGGCTCTCGCGGAGCTGCCCCTGAGTTTCGGCAATGGCGCCAATGCTGGTCTTGAGCGCTTCCGATGTGACCGCACGGGAAGAGAAGAGGTCTTCCAGCGCTCTCTCTTGCTCGACGAGCTTGTTACCCAGCGGAACAGCTTCCTGTTTCATGGCATCGAACAGCCGTTGAACCGCGGCGCGCTGATCGGCGGTGAGGCCGAGACGATCACTGAGCTCGAGAACGTGGCTGGGACCGGGATATCCATTGAGCTCCGCAGCAAGAGCCAGGCCCATCCCGCGTCCGGCGCGGAGATCGTCGATCTGTTGCTGTGACAGCGCCTTGATGGGGCGCTTCTCGAGGCCGGCATAGGGTTGACTGGACTGCGCGCCGGCTGCGCTACTGGTGAGGAGGAGGGAGGCTGCAAGCAGAAGCAGGCGGTTCATGAATCTGGCTCCATACAACGGAGCCGGCCGATGTCGAAGCATCGAACCCGGCTCTGATGTGACCCTGTCGCGATCGCGTGATCCCGGAGCGCAAATCTTGCTGGATAGTCCGTCCCATGGCAACAAAGATCGCCGCGATTGAGTTGCCGAATGTGGAGCAGGCGATGGCCTCTTTGCCGACCGCGAATGCTGAGACCATGCAGTTCTTCCGCGAGTGGCTGGACACCTTCGCGGGTTATGTCCGCGAGGTCGATTACGCCTCGGCGCGGCCGCTCTTCCATCCCGACGTGCTCGCTTTCGGCACCCATAACGACGTCATCCCCGGCCTCGATCAATGGGTCAAGACGCAATGGGACAACGTCTGGCCAAGGACCGCCGACTTCCGTTTCGTCCTGGATCAGACGTCCGTTCTAGCATCGCCTGATGGCACGATGGCAACCGTGATCGCGCCGTGGACCAGCACGGGCTATCATCCCGATGGCAGCACATTTGCGCGTCCCGGCCGGGCGACCATGGTGTTTTCGAGAAGCGGCGATCGCTGGCTGTGCGTGCATTCGCACATGTCGCTCAATCGCGGTGTGCCGCAGGCGAGCCACGCCAATCGGCCGGTCAAGGCCTGGTAGCTCGACCGCGTGCACGATCGACATGCAAAAGGCCCCATTCCGGGGCCTTTTGAGTCCGAGCTGCAGCGAGCCTTATTCCGGCTGGCCGATGCTGACCTTCAGCGTGCCGATGCCGTCGACGCCGCATTCGAGCTTGTCGCCAGGCTGGAGCTGCGACACGCCGGCGGGCGTGCCGGTCATGATGATGTCGCCGGCGGCGAGCTTCACCTGCTGGGAGAGTTGCCAGATGATCTCGGGCACGTTCCAGATCAATTCGGTGAGGTCGCCCTTCTGCGCTTCCTTGCCGTTGACCGTCAGCCAGATCTTGCCCTTGGCGGGATGGCCGATCTTCGAGGCCGGCTGCAGCGCGGAGCAGGGCGCCGAATAGTCGAACGACTTGCCGATCTCCCACGGGCGCTCCTTCTTGCGCGAGGCGATCTGGAGGTCGCGCCGGGTGAGGTCGATGCCGACGGCGTAGCCGTAGACGTGGTCCAGAGCCTTGTCGGCGGGAATGTTCAGTCCACCGCTCTTCATCGCGACGACCAGCTCGACCTCGTGATGCAGATCCTTGGTCAGAGGCGGATAGGGAATGGTGGCGCCGTCGGGCACCAGCATGTCGGCATGCTTGCCGAAGAAAAACGGCGGGGCGCGCTCGTCATTGCCCATCTCGCGAATGTGCTCGAGATAGTTGCGGCCGACGCACCAGATGCGGCGCACCGGATAACGGCCGCTCTCGCCGACAACGGGAAGCGAAGCCTGGGGCGGAAGCGGGATGACGTAGGAGGCGGCGTTCATGCGGGTCTCGCTGCTCTTGAGGTGAAACGAACTCTATGCGGTTGCGCTGATCGGCGCCAGAGCGCCGGCGTCGTGATGTTGCAGGCGGAAGAACGAGGCATAGCGGCCGCCGCGACGGAGCAGCTCGTCATGGCGGCCCTGCTCGACGATCTCGCCGCCTTCGACCACCAGGATGCTGTCTGCGTGCATGATGGTGTGCAGGCGGTGCGCGATCACGATGGTGGTGCGGTTCTGGCAGAGATGCTCGATCGCCTCCTGCACCTGCCGCTCGGATTCGGAATCGAGGGCTGCGGTTGCTTCGTCCAGGAGGATGATCGGCGCATTCTTGAGCAGCGCGCGCGCGACCGCTATGCGCTGGCGCTGTCCGCCCGAGAGCTGGGTGCCGTGCTCGCCGACCGGCGTGTCGTAGCCGAGCGGAAAGCCCATGATGAAGTCGTGCGCGCAGGCCGCCTTCGCCGCCGCGACGATCTCGTCCTCGCTGGCGCCCGGCTTGCCGAAGGCGATGTTGTTGCGGATGGTGTCGCGGAACAGATAGACGTCCTGGCCGACATAGGCGGTCTGGGCGCGAAGCGATTTGCGCGAGACCGACGAGATCGACTGGCCGTCGATCACGATGTCGCCCTGCGTCACCTCGTAGAAGCGCAGGAGCAGCCCCAGCACCGTCGACTTGCCGCCGCCGGAGGGGCCGACCAGCGCAGTCACCTTGCCGGACTCGGCGACGAAGCTCATGCGGTTGAGCACGGTCTCGCCCGAGCGGTAGGAGAAGCTGACGTCGCGCAGCTCGATGCGGGCATCCGTCAGCTTCAGCGCCGGCTTGTCATCGTCGGACTGCTCGCTCGCGGGGCTGTCGACGACCTCGAGCAGCATGCGGGCGCCGACCAGCTGGCTGTTGAGATCGATGTTGAGCCGGGCCAGCCGCTTGGCCGGCTCAGTCGCCATCAGGAACGCGGTCATGAACGAAAAGAATGCGCCGGGCGTGGCGTTGAGCGCGACCACGGCATAGCCGCCGTACATCAGGCAGCCCGCGACGGCGAAGCCGCCCAGCATCTCCATCAGCGGGTTGGAGCGGTTGGCGACGCGGGCCATCTTGTTGGCGTTGCGCTCGACGACCGCGATGTTCTCGTCGATGCGCTTCTGCATGGTCTCTTCGAGCGTGAACGCCTTGACGGTGCGGATGCCCTGCAGCGATTCCTGCATCGTCTCCATGATGTCGGCGGTGCCGGTGAACTGGTTGAAGGCCAGGCCCTTGATGCGCTTGACCAGCTTGCGCAGCACCAGCATCGCCGGCGGCACCGCGACGAGGCCGATGAACGACATCAGCGGGTCCTGCCAGACCATCACGCCGATCATGGCGAGCAGCATCAGGAGATCGCGCCCGATGGCGTTGACCAGCATGTTGAGCACGTCCGTGATCGACTTGGCGCCGGCGGTCAGCCGCGCGAGAAATTCAGAGGAGTGCCGCTCGGAGAAGAAGCCGACGCTTTCGCGCATCAATTTTGCGAACAGTTGGCGCTGGTTGGTGGCGAGGATCGCGTTGCTGATCTTGGTCAGGATCACCATGTGGCCGTAGGTCGCCACGCCCTTGACGAACAGCAGAGCGACCGTGATGGCCGAGAACATCGCGATGCCCGGGATGTTCTTGTCGACATAGGCCTGGTTGATGACCTGGCCGAGGACGTAGGTCGCAGCAGCGGTCGCACCGGCCGCGAGCGCCATCAGCGCGAAGGCCACGAGGTAGCGCCGCCAGTAGACGATTCCCTGTTCCGTGATCAGGCGGCGAATCAGGACCGCTGCCGCGTAGGGATCGTCGGTGATTTTCTTTGGAAACTGGGCCATCCGGTGTCCATTGACGGCGCAGGACAAAAGCCTGCCCGCGCGTCAGGGATCGATGGGCCTCTGTGCCCGCTCAAGCCGGGTTTTTCAAGCCCAATTAAGGGCTTGCGCTTGGGATGATTCTAGGCCGAGACGGCGTGGCGAAGCTCGCCGTGGCGCTCGCGGAACAGCTTGTCCTCCCAGGCCAGCGCATGAGCCGCGATGGTCTCGAGGTCGTCGTATTGCGGCCGCCAGTCGAGCAGGCTGCGGATACGGCTGGTGTCGGCGACCATGGTCATGATGTCGCCGGGCCGGCGCGGAGCGTATTGCACGGCGAAGCTGCGGCCCGAAACCCGGCGCACCGCGTCGATGGTCTCCAGCACCGAATAGCCGCGGCCATAGCCGCAATTCAGCGTGGTCGAGGCGCCGCCATTGCGCAGATAAGCAAGTGCCGAGCGATGCGCCTGCGACAGGTCGGTGACGTGGATGAAGTCGCGGATGCAGCTGCCGTCCGGGGTCGGATAGTCGGTGCCGAACACGTCGATCTTGGCGCGCTGGCCGGTGGCGGCCTCAACCGCGATCTTGAGCAGGTGCGTGGCGCCGACGGTGGCAAGACCAATGCGCGCCTGCGGATCGGCGCCGGCGACGTTGAAATAGCGCAGGGTCACGTATTGCATGCCGTAGGCGGCAGCGACGTCGTGCAGCATGATCTCGGTCATCAGCTTCGAGGAGCCGTAAGGCGACAGCGGCCGCGTCGGCGCGTGCTCGGGCACCGGCACCTGGTCCGGATTGCCGTAGACCGCGGCGGTCGAGGAAAAGATGAAGCGGCCAATGCCGCGCTTGACCGCGACGTTGAGCAGGTTGCGCGCGGTGGTGAAGTTGTTGCGGTAATAGCCGAGCGGATCGCGCATCGAATCCGGCACGACGACCGAGCCTGCGAAATGGATGATGCTCTCGATGTCGTGCTGGGCGATCACGCCTTCGAGCAGGTTCTCGTCGCCGGCATCGCCGATGAACAGCGGCACGCCTTCGGGCAGGTAGGCCGAGAAGCCGGTGGAGAGATCGTCGATCACGACGACGTCCTCGCCGGCTTCCGCCAGCGCCAGGACCGTGTGACTTCCGATATAGCCGGCGCCGCCGGTGACTAGCACAGTCATGATCTCACCCGTCTTCGATCAACGCGCAAGGCTAGCGCTTGCGTGGTGAAGAGGGGGTATCGGCGGCGCTGAACTGGTCACTATGCTTAATGTTGCGTATAGGGACTTTGCGAAACGGAGTGTGACGTGGCGAATTCCCCCGGCGATCTCGAAGTGATCGTGCCAAATCTGCACAGGCGCTATTCCGGGGTCACCGCGACCAACCGGATGGTGGCGCCGCGGCTGGCAAAGCTGTACCGCGCCGCCTGGCTCGGATCCGACGCGCCGGCGGGGATCGCACGCCTGAGCATCGGAGATTTCCTCAAGCTCTGGCGCCGCAAGCGGCCTGTGATCTGGCATGCGCGCCGCAACAACGAGATGATCGCAGGCGTTGGCTTGCGCGCGCTCGGCTGGCCGCTCAAGCTCGTGTTCACCTCGGCGGCGCAGCGGCATCACAGCTGGATCACGCGCTGGCTGATCCGGCGCATGGACGCGATCATCGCAACGTCAGATCTCTCGGCCTCGTTCCTGAAGGTGAAGGCGACCGTGATCCCGCACGGCGTCGACACCGACGTCTACGCGCCGCCGACCGATCGCACTGCTGCCTTCGCCGAAGCCGCGCTGCCGGGCCGCTACGCCATCGGCTGTTTCGGCCGCGTGCGGGCGCAGAAGGGCACCGATCTGTTCGTCGATGCGATGTGCCGCCTGCTGCCGCGCTATCCGGATTTCACCGCCGTCATCGTCGGGCAGGTCACGGCCGAGCAGACGCCCTTTGCCAACGACCTGAAGAAGCGCATCGAAGCCGCCGGCCTGCAATCGCGCATCGTCATCACCGGCGAGCTGCCGATCGAAGCGGTGCAGCGCTGGTATCAGCGGCTGACGATCTACGCCTTCACCTCCCGCAACGAAGGCTTTGGCCTGACGCTGATCGAGGCAATGGCGGCGGGTAGCGCGCTGGTTGCCGCACGCGCCGGCGCGGCCGAACTCGTCGTCGAGGATGGTGTCACCGGCGTGCTGATCCCGGCGGGCGATGCCGACGCTTTAGCGGCAGCGCTCGAGCCGCTGATGCGCGATGTAGCTGCGGCAACCGCGATGGGCGAGCGCGGGCGGGCGCGGGTGCTCGAGAAGTTCAGCCTCGATGCTGAAGCGGCGCGCATCGGCGCCGTGTATCGGCCGCTGCTCTGAGGCGGTTTTCGCCTGCCGCAAACAAAAAACGCGAAAACAACCCCATGCACAGTAGCCGGGGTCAGCAAAATCAAGGAGTTGGCGGAGAGTTCGAGAGATTGCGGATTTTTCGAACGAATTTTGACTCGTCGGGCAAAACAGTGGCAGGATGTGATCATCGGCGCGAGCCCCGATCGGCTCAGCTGGTGACCCGTGCTCCTGCCTCCCCCAGCACCCGCTCCGCAATCCCCACCACCTCGCTCGCCGCGATATTCCGCATGCAACGGTGATCGTTCACCTTGCAGACCGTGCTCTGGCAGGGCTGGCAGGACAGCTTTTCCTTGTCCTGCACAACGGTTGCGGCGAGACCGTTGAGCGGGGCCCAGAGGTAGGGGCTGGTGGGACCGAAGATGCCCATGGTCGGCGTGCCCAAGGCGGCTGCGATGTGCATCAGGCCGGAATCGTTGGAGATGGCAACGCCGGCCGCGGCCATGGCGAGGACGCCGTTGCGCAAGTCCGTGCCGGTGAGGTCGCGCACCCCTGGGCCAGCGATCCCTGGGCCGCCCGCGGTCCCCGGCCCGACGGCGGCGACGATCTCCTGGGCGAGCCCCTTTTCGGCGGGACCGCCGACCACCCAGACCTCGAGGCCGCGCTCGACCAGCAGGCGGGCAGCTTCGGGATAAGAGGTCCAGCGCTTTGAGACGCCGACCGAGCCGGGGGCGAGCGCCACCGCAGCGCCGGCACCGAGGCCATTGGCCTCGCGCCAGCGGGCGATCTCCTCGACGGGGACGCGCAGTTGCGGTACCGGCCATTCCGCCGGCAGGGGCGCGCCGTCAGGCTGGGCGAGGGCGGCGTTCTTGTCGATGAACCGGGGCAGCTTCTTCTCACCCCAGCGCCAGCGGTTGAGCAGGCCGAACCGGAACTCGCCGACGAAGCCGATCCGTTCGGGAATACCGGCGAGCGCCGGCGCGATGGCCGCCTTCCAGGTCCGGGGCAGCACCAGTGCGGTGCCGTAGTCCTGTTTCCGCAGCAGCTCCGCCAGGCCGAACTGGCGCGGGACGGCCAGCCGGCTGCGCGGCATGTCCCAGACGATGCCCGCGCGCACTCCGGGCATGTAATCGACCAGCGGGGCGCACAGGGACGTGGTGAGGAGATCGACCGGTCGGTTCGGCCAGCGCTCCTTCAGGACCCGCACGACGGTGTGATTTCGCACGAAATCGCCGATCCACATGTAGGGAACGATCAGGATCGGGCGTGTGTCGCTCCGATCTGCATCACTACCAAGTTGCGAATCAATATTCATTCGTTATGAGGGCCGAGCGTGCCGATATCGCAGTTCGGTTAGCCGCTCCGGGTCGACAGGTAAAGCCGGCAGAACAGCAATCCCAAAACCGCTTACACTTTGGCGGATCATGCGCTAGGGCAGGATCGGGCACCTAAAATCAGGCAGGTAGGTGGAATGTTGCTGGTGACCGGCGGGGCCGGTTTTATCGGATCGAACGTCGTGGCCGCGCTGAACGAGGCCGGTCGCAGCGACGTCGTGATCTGCGATCTCCTCGGAACCGAAGGCAAGTGGCGCAATCTCGCCAAGCGGCAGCTTGTGGATATCGTTCCCCCGACCGAGCTGATGGACTGGCTGAAGGGCCGCAAGCTGGAGGCTATGATCCATCTCGGGGCGATTTCCGCGACCACGGCGACCGACGGTGATCTCGTCGTCGAGACCAATTTCCGCCTGTCGATGCGCCTGCTGGACTGGTGCACGATGAATGCGGTGCCTTTCATCTACGCGTCCTCGGCGGCGACCTATGGCGACGGCACGGAAGGCTTTGACGACGATTCTTCGCTTTCGGCGCTGAAGAAATTGCGGCCGATGAATCTCTACGGCTGGAGCAAGCACCTGTTTGATCTCGCTGTCGCCGAACGTGTGGCGCGCGGCGATCGGCTCCCGCCGCAATGGGCCGCCCTGAAATTCTTCAATGTGTTCGGGCCGAACGAATATCACAAAGGCTCGATGATGAGCGTGCTGGCGCGGCGCTTCGACGACGTGAGGGCAGGCCGCGTCGTGCAGCTGTTCAAGTCGCATCGCGAGGGCATCGAGGACGGCGATCAGCGTCGCGATTTCATCTATGTCGACGATGTCGTGCGCGTGGTCCTTTGGCTGCTCGCGACGCCGTCCGTGTCCGGCCTGTTCAACGTCGGCACCGGCAAGGCGCGCAGTTTCAAGGACCTGATGCTGGCTGCCTATTCGGCGCTCGGCACTAGGCCCAACATCGAATACGTCGACATGCCCGAGCAGATCCGGGGCAGCTACCAGTATTTCACCCAGAGCGAGGTCGATCGTCTCCACCGCGCCGGCTATAACGGCGGCTTCACGACGCTCGAGGACGCGGTGAAGGCCTATGTCGGGGATTATCTCGACCGGCCCGACCGCTTTCGCTGAGGCCCTTTCGACATGCCGACGCCCATTCTCGATTTCGATGCCCTCGCGCAAGCCATCTCAGGCCGTACGGTGCTGTGCATCGGCGACATCATGCTGGACGAGTTCGTCTATGGCGAGGTGTCGCGAATCTCGCCGGAAGCGCCGGCGCCCGTCATCGCCGCCCAGCGCAGCGAGATCCACGTCGGCGGCGCCGGCAACGTGGCGCGCAACGTCGCGTCGCTCGGCGCGCGCTGCATCTTCGTCGGGCTGATCGGCGAGGACGAGGCCGGTACGCGGCTCGAGGCCGCGCTCAATGATCAAGCCGGCATCGAGAGCGTGCTGGTGCGCGACGCCTCGCGGCCGACCACGCGAAAGGTCCGCTTCGTCTCCGAACATTTTTCCACGCATATGCTGCGCGCGGATTGGGAGCAGGCACTGGCTGCGTCCGACGAGGTCGAAACGAAGTTGATCGACGCGATCCTGCCGCAAATCGCGCGCGCCGACATCGTTCTGCTGTCCGACTACGCCAAGGGCGTGCTGACGGCGCGCGTGATCCGCCACACCATCGATGCCGCGCGCAAGCTCGACAAGCCCGTCATCGTCGATCCCAAGAGCCTGAACTGGGCGATCTATCGCGGCGCGACGCTGCTCACGCCCAACCGCAAGGAATTCTCGGAAGCGACCCGCAGCCGCGCCGACACGGTGCAGAGCATCGTCGAGGCCAGCGAGGACGTGATGCGGCTCGCCGATTGCGAGGCGATCCTGGTCACCCAGGGCGAGCACGGCATGACCTTGGTGCCGCGGAATGGCGGGGCCGTTCACGTGCCGGCCGTCCCGGTCAAGGTGCGCGACGTCTCCGGCGCCGGTGACACCGTCGCCGCTGCGGTTGCGGTGTCGCTCGCGGCCGGCGCGGACTGGGACACGGCACTGCGCATGGCCAACGCCGCCGCCGCCGTCGCGGTCGGCAAGCAGGGCACCGCCAGCGTCAGCGCGGCCGAGCTGCGACGCAAGATCCTGCCGCATGCCACGCTCGCGGCCGAGGAGAAGATCGTGCTCGATCCGGCCGCACTCGACGCGCAGGTTGCCGAATGGAACAGGCAGGGCCTGCGCGTCGGCTTCACCAACGGCTGTTTCGACATCCTCCATCCCGGCCACGTCAAGGTGCTGACCGCGGCGCGCGCCGCCTGCGATCGCCTGATCGTGGGGCTCAACAGCGACGCCTCGGTGCGGCGGTTGAAGGGTGCCGATCGTCCGGTCCAGGACGAGCGCGCGCGTGCCGAGGTGCTCGCCGCACTGGAGGCCGTCGATCTCGTCGTCATCTTCACGGAGGACACGCCGATCGACCTGATCACCAGGATCAAGCCCGGCGTGCTGGTGAAGGGCGGCGACTACACACGCGAACAGGTCGTCGGCCACGAGGTGGTCGAGGCCGCGGGCGGGGCGGTCGTGCTAGTCGACATTCTCCAGGGCTTCAGCACGACGGCGCTGGTTCATCGCGCCCGGGGAGGGGGCAAGTGACGGCGCTCGCACGCGAGACCCCCGGCCAGATGTTGCGGCGGCGCCTGCGCAGTCCGGCGGCCTGGCGTGAAACGGTCGATCTGTTCGCGATCCTGACCGCGGCCTCGCTGCCCTGGTCGACCTCGCTTGCGGGGATCTTCAACGCGCTGATGCTGCTCTGCATGGTGCCGTTCCTCGATTTGCGCGACTTCCTGCAGTCCCTGAAGCGTCCGATCTGCATTGCGCCGATCGCGCTCGTCTTTCTCGCGCTGCTGGGGACGCTATGGTCGGACGCGGCCTGGGGTGCGCGCCTCTACGCGGTCAATCCGACCGTCAAGCTGCTCGTGCTGCCGGTCCTGCTCTATCATTTCGAACGCTCACCGCGCGGCCGGTGGGTCTTCGTCGCCTTCCTGGTGTCTTGCGCCTTGTTGTCGGTGATGTCCTGGTTGGTCGCCTTTTACCCGAACCTCGCGCTCAAGACCGACCCGCCAGAACGCGGCATCTTCGTCAAGAACTACATCGACCAGAGCCAGGAATTCGCGCTTTGCGCGGTTGCGCTGGCCTATCCGATCGTGATGCTGTTGCGCGAGAAGCGGTACTGGTTCGCCGCGCTGCTGACGGCACTGGCGCTGAGCTTCTTCATCAACATGACCTTTGTGGTGGTGTCGCGCACCGCGCTCGTCACCATTCCGATCATGTTCGGCGTGTTTGCGCTGCTCCATCTCAAATGGCGCAGCATCGCACTCATCTCCGGCGCGCTGCTCGTCGGCGCCGTTCTCGCCTGGCAGGCCTCGCCGCAATTGCGCCAGACCGCCGAGAGGTTTACCACCGATTACACGCGTTACGTCGAAAGGGGCGAGCCGAGCTCGGCAGGCCTGCGGCTCGAATTCTGGCGAAAGTCGCTCGGCTTCTTCGCGGAGGCGCCGATCGCGGGGCACGGCACCGGCTCCACGCGCGGATTGTTCGAGCGCGTCGCGACGCCCGCCGGCCAGAACAAGGCGTCCGCGGAAGTGATCGGCAACCCCCACAATCAGACGTTGAATGTCGCCGTGCAATGGGGACTGATCGGCGTCGCGATTCTCTATGCGATCTGGATCCTGCATCTGCAGCTGTTTCGGGGCGACGGGCTTGCCAACTGGATCGGGCTGCTGGTGGTGGTGCAAAACGTCTTCACCTCGCTGTTCAACTCGCATTTGTTCGACTTCCACGAGGGCTGGATGTACGTCATTGGCGTCGGCGTCGCCGGCGGAATGGTGATCCGGGAACAACAGCTCGGGGCGAAGATGGGGGAAGCCGGTTCCTGAGGGGCCACGCGGCTGGCAAGTCTTGTCGAGATGGGCTATCAGCGCGATCAGGTTGTATCCAAACGGGTTTTCATCGGTCGGCGGATGACGCGACTTTCGCATCTCACCTCGCGCAATTTCCTGATCGCGCTCCACGACCTGCTCGCGACCACGGCGGCGCTTTTTGCCGCGTTCTATCTGCGATTCGACGGTGGCGACGACTTCTTCGAGCGCCTGCCGCTGCTGTTCCAGATCCTGCCCTACTTCCTCGCCTTCAGCGTGGTCGTCTTCTTCGTCCTCAACCTGACCACGACGAAATGGCGCTTCATCTCGCTGCCGGACGCGCTGAACATCATTCGCGCGGCGACCGTGCTGACCGTTGCGCTGCTCGTGCTCGACTACATCTTCGTTGCCCCCAACGTCCGCGGCTCCTTTTTCCTCGGCAAGGTGACGATCGTCCTCTACTGGTTCCTCGAGATCTCCTTCCTCAGCGCGCTGCGCATGGCCTACCGCTACTTCCGCTATACGCGGGTGCGCCGTGATGCGAGGACCGGCGATGCCGCGCCGACCTTGCTGATCGGCCGCGCTGCAGATGCCGAGGTGCTGCTGCGCGGAATCGAGAGCGGGGCGATCAAGCGGATCTGGCCGGTCGGCGTGCTGTCGCCGTCGAGCGCCGACCGCGGCCAGTTCATCCGCACCGTGCCGGTGCTGGGGAGCATCGACGACGTCGAGGACGTCATCGCCGACTTCGCCAAGCGCAACAAGCCGATCGCGCGCCTCATCATGACGCCGTCGGCGTTCGAGCCGGAGGCCCGTCCGGAATCGATCCTGATGCGGGCGCGCAAGCTCGGCGTGATCGTCAACCGGATGCCCTCGCTGGAGAGCGGCGACACGCCGCGGCTCACGGCGGTTGCGGTCGAGGACCTCCTGCTGCGGCCGAGCGAGAAGATCGACTATGCGCGCCTCGAGGCGCTGATCAGGGGCAAGGCCGTGCTCGTCACCGGTGGCGGCGGCTCAATCGGCTCGGAGATCTGCGAGCGCGTCGTGGCCTTCGGCGCCGCGCGGCTTCTGATCGTGGAGAACTCGGAGCCGGCGCTCTATGCGATCTCCGAAGCGCTCGTCGCCCGCCGGGGGGCAGCTGCGATCGAAGCGCGGATCGCCGACATCCGCGACCGGGAGCGCATCATGCGCGTGACGGCGGAGTTCAAGCCGGACATCGTATTCCACGCCGCGGCGCTCAAGCACGTTCCGATCCTCGAACGCGACTGGAGCGAAGGCGTCAAGACCAACATCTTCGGCTCGATCAACGTTGCCGACGCCGCGGTGGCAGCCGGCGCCGAGGCGATGGTGATGATCTCGACCGACAAGGCGATCGAGCCGGTGTCGATGCTCGGCCTGACCAAGCGCTTCGCGGAGATGTACTGCCAGGCGCTGGACCACGACCTCGCCGCCGGCGCACGCGGGGCCAAGCCGCCGATGCGGCTGATCTCGGTGCGGTTCGGCAACGTGCTGGCCTCGAACGGCTCGGTGGTGCCGAAGTTCAAGGCCCAGATCGAGGCCGGTGGCCCGGTGACCGTGACGCATCCCGACATGGTCCGCTACTTCATGACCATCCGCGAGGCCTGCGATCTCGTGATCACTGCGGCCACGCATGCGCTCGGAACCCAGCGTCCCGGCGTCTCCGTCTATGTGCTCAACATGGGCCAGCCGGTGAAGATCGTCGATCTCGCCGAACGCATGATCCGCCTCTCCGGTCTGCAGCCCGGCCACGACATCGAGATCGTGTTCACCGGCATGCGCCCAGGCGAGCGCCTGCACGAGATCCTGTTCGCCTCGGAGGAGCCGACCCGCGAAATCGGCGTCCCCGGAATCATGGCTGCGCAGCCGAACGAACCGCCGATGCAGACGCTGCGCAAATGGATCGCGGCGCTGGAGCAGGCGATCGTACGCGACGATCGCGCCACCATCAGGACCGTCCTGAAGGACGCGGTCCCCGAATTCGGGTCGACCGCGGCCTGACCATTGTTGTGCGATCTGGCGCTTTGGGATCAACGATGAGCGAACGTAAGCCAGTCGTGCTGGTGACGGGAGCGAGCGGCTTCATCGGCCGTCATCTCGCGCAGGCGCTGGCGCACGAAGGATGGTCGGTCCGCCCCGTGGTCCGCAAGCGGCAGGGCATCGACGGCGAGGTCGTGATCGAATCGATCGGCCCCGACACCGACTGGCGGGCCGCGCTCGAGGGGGTGGAGGCGGTCGTCCACCTTGCCGCGCGCGTGCATCACGGGCGCGAGGAGCATGCAGCCCAGCTCTACCAGGACGTCAACACTGCCGGCACGGTGCACCTGGCGCGCGCTGCGGCGAGGGCGGGCGTGCGCCATTTCATCTTCATCAGCACCGTGCTGGTGCATGGCCGCAGCAACGAGGGCAGGGCCCCGTTCAGCGAGAACGACGTCCCGACGCCGCGCGGCCTCTACGGGACGTCCAAGGCCGCGGCCGAGGCGGGCCTGAGGACGCTCGCGCGCGAGAGCGACATGAAGATCTCTGTGGTCAGGCCGCCCATGGTCTATGGCGCGAGCGCGAAGGGAAATTTCGCCCTGTTGACGCGCGCGATGAACCTTGGGGTGCCGTTGCCGTTCGCCGCGATCCGCAATCGCCGCGCCTTCCTTGCCGTGCAGAACCTGTCCTCCTTCATCCTGCATCGGCTCGCTCATCCAGATGCGGCCGGCCATTTCGAGATATTCCTGCTCGCCGATAGCGAGCAGTTCTCGACGCCCGAATTCATCGCGCGTCTGGCGAAGGCGTCCGGCAAGCGCCCGCGACTGTTCGGCGTGCCGCCGGGCCTGCTCAGCGCGCTTTTCCGAATGATCGGCCGGCAGGACATGCATGATAGCCTGATCGGCTCGCTCGAGCTCGACGTCTCCAAGGCGCTCGCGACCGGCTGGCGGCCGGAGGTTTCGCTCGACGAGGGGCTGCGGCTTGCCGTGTCGGCTCAGGACGCCTGAGGGCGGGAGAAGCGGCGCAGCAGGAGGGCGACCGCGATCGCGCCGGCGATCAGCGCGGGCAGCGTGACGGCCATCGTCGCGGCGCGAACGGCGAGGATCGCCAGCCCTGCGAGCACGAGGTTAAGCAGGAAGACTTCGCCGCTCACCCGGGACACCGAGAAACCGTTGTCGGTCGCGCGCTGATAGAAATGCGAACGGTGCGCCGACCAGAACGGCTCGCGGCGCGCGATGCGCCGAAACAGTGTGATGGTGGCATCGGCGAGGTAGTAGGCCGGCAGCAGCAGCGCCGCAGCCGCTTGTCCGTGCCAGGCGAGCTCGAGCAGGCACCAGCCGAGCAGGAGGCCGATCGGCAGGCTGCCGACATCGCCCAGAAAGACTTTTGCGACCGGACGGTTGAACGGCGCGAAGCCGAGCGTGGCGCCGCACAGCGCGGTGGCGATCAGCACGGCCGGCCATGGGAGACCCCCGAGCATTCCCAGCAGCAGCAGCGCAGCGGTGATCGGAACGACTTCCGCCACCGTCATCAGGTCGAGCCCGTCCATGAAGTTGACGAGGTTCACGAACCAGACGCCGGCAAGGACGATGAGGCCGCGCTCCAGCGCGAGCGGCAGCGCCGGCACGATGCGCGCGGTGTCGGGGGCGGTGAACACCACGGCGCCGACGCAGGCGGCCTGCAGCACCAGGCGCACCAGGACGGGCAGCGACACGATGTCGTCGGCGAAGCCGACCAGCGCGATCACGATCGTCGCAGCGACCAGCGCCGGCGGGATCGCGACATTGGCGGAGACCCCCCACAGCGAGGCAACGATCAGCGTCGCGGCGATCACCGCGATGCCGGCGCCCTGCGGGGTCGGGACACGATGGGAGGACCGCGCATTCGGCCGCGCCAGCGCGTAGCGCTGCAGCAGGGGGCGGCTGGTCCAGGTGACGAGCGCCGAGATCAGCGCGGCGGCCGCAACGGCAAGCAGCAGGGCCGCGCCGGCGAGCGCATCGGCAGCCGAATTCACTCCGGCACTCCGATCGCAGCCGACCCTTGCGCGGCTTTCTCGGCGCTGAGGATCCAGACCAGGCCGCCGACTGCCCCGACCAGGAAGAACACGGCGCCGAACAGCAGCGAGACGTTGACGCCCTCGTTGGTGGAAAGTCCCGCGAAGCCGAACGCAAGGCTCATCGTGGCCTCACGCACGCCCCAGCCGGCGATCGAGATCGGCATCATCGTGATCAGCATCACCGGCGGCACGAGCAGAAAGACATCGCTGAAGCGAACCGGGGCCCCAATCGACTGCACGACGCACCAGGCGATGACGACGGCGAGCACATGAACGAGGATCGACAGGATCGCGACGATGGCGCCGCGGGTGCCGCTGAAGATCACGCGGTTGGCGATGACGGCGCAGGCGTGGATGTGATGCGTTGCCCACCAGGTCTTCAGCCAGCGCCATTTCAGCGCGCCGAAGATCAGGAAGCCGAGGCCGCCGGCGAGCGCCAGGAGGTCGACGAGCAGCAGCGCCGAGCGACCGTGCGGATCGGTGATGAGGGTGTAGCTCCAGGGCAGGCTGGCGACGATCAGAATCGCGAGCGCGATCAGGCCGATGGCGCGGTCGACGAAGATCGAGTAGGTCGCCGTGCGCCAGCCGGCGCCGGCGCGGGCGACCAGCCACAGGCGCACCGCATCGCCGCCGATCGCCGACGGCAGCGTCTGGTTGAAGAACGAGCCGATCACGTTGTATCGCATGGCGCGGCCGAGCTCGAGCGGCGCGCCGCAGGCCGCGCTGATCTCGCGCCAGCGCAGCACGCCGACGAAGATCTGCAGGAACGTGACCGCGATCGCCACACCGAGCCAGAACAGGCTGGTCAGGGTGAATCGGGAAAACAGCTCGGACAGGTCGACCTTGCGCAGCGCCAGATAGAGCAGCGCCGCGGAAATCAGGATCTTGGCCGTCGACAACAGGATTCGGCGCATCTCGCCCGCATGAACAGGGTTTGCGAAGATTTGAGGCAACCCGACGCGGGGCGCCGAATTCGGCCGCTTTGGTATGGTTTTGGCGCCGATCTTGCAATAGCCGTCGTTAAGGACGCCATGAGGAAACCGCGTTGGAGGAGCGGGGCGCCTATTGCGACCCCGTCGAACTGGCGGCTAGACACGATCGGGCGAAGGATCACCCAGGGAACAGGATGACGGATCAGGCGATTTTGGTCACGGGTGCGGCCGGCTTCATCGGCTTCCACGTCGCCCGGCAGCTCCTGGGCGAAGGTCGCGCCGTCGTCGGGCTCGACAATCTCAACAGCTATTACGATCCGGCGCTGAAGAAAGCGCGCCTTGCTCTGCTCCGGGACCAGCCGCGCTTCTCGTTCGTCGAGGCCGATCTCGCCGACCGCGAGACCATGGCGGCGCTGTTCGCGCAGCATCGTTTTGCCAAAGTCGTGCATCTGGCCGCGCAGGCCGGCGTGCGCTACTCGATCGAGCAGCCGCAGACCTACGCCGATTCCAATCTCGTCGGCTTTCTCAACGTGCTGGAGGGCTGCCGCAACGTTGGCTGCGGTCATCTGGTCTACGCCTCGTCATCCTCCGTTTACGGCGCCAACACAAAACTGCCATTTGCGGTTGCGGACCGCACCGACCATCCGGTCAGCTTCTACGCCGCGACCAAGAAGGCGAACGAGGTGATGGCGCAGTCCTACAGCCATCTTTATCGCCTGCCGGTCACGGGGCTGCGGTTCTTCACCATCTACGGGCCATGGGGCCGCCCCGACATGGCCATGTTTCTGTTCGCGAGCGCCATCATGGCCGGCAAGCCGATCCGGCTCTTCAACCATGGCAAAATGCGCCGCGATTTCACCTATATCGACGATGTGACGCGCGTCGTGTCCAAGCTGATCGATCTCGTGCCTGCGGACGATCCGGCTGCCGCAAATGCGCCGTCAAAGCTCTACAATGTCGGCAATCATCATCCGGAGGAACTGATGCACGTCGTCGGTCTTCTGGAGCGGGAGCTGGGCCGGACGGCGATCAAAGAATTGCTGCCGATGCAGCCGGGAGATGTGCTGGAAACGTTCGCGGATGTCGAGGATCTCTCGCGCGACACCGGCTTTGCACCGTCAACGCCGATCGAGCATGGGGTTCATAACTTCGTCACCTGGTATCGGGACCATTTCAAGGTTTGAGATCACGATGGACAAACGCATAATCCCCCTGATCATGTGCGGCGGTGCCGGCACGCGGCTGTGGCCCGCTTCGCGCGAGGTTCGGCCCAAGCAGTTCCTGCCGCTGTTCGGCACGCGCTCGACGTTCCAGGACACGCTGCTGCGCGTGTCCGATCCCTCCCTGTTCGACCGGCCGATCGTCATCACCAACGCCTCCTATCGCTTCATGGTGCTGGAGCAGCTCGCCGAGATCGGCATCGAGGCCGACGTGATCCTCGAGCCGATGCGGCGCGATTCCGGCCCTGCCATCGCGGCCGGGGCGGTGTTCGCGCAGAACCGCGCCAGCGAGGCGATCGTTCTCGCGCTCGCCGCCGATCACGTCGTGCAGAATAATGCCGCCTTCGTCGCCGCCTGTCGCGAGGGCCTCACCGCCGCGAATGCCGGGCGCATCGTCACCTTCGGCGTCAAGCCGGAACGGCCGGCCACCGAATACGGCTACATCAATCCGGGCGACGTGATCGCGGGCGAGGTGCAAGCGGTGGCGCGTTTCGTCGAGAAGCCGGACGCCGTGAAGGCCTCAGACTACGTCAATTCGGGCTATCTCTGGAACAGCGGCAACTTCATGTTCCCGGCGAGCGTGCTGCTCGACGAATATCGCAGGGTCGATGCGGCAAGCGTCGAGGCCGTCACCAATGCGGTCAACAATGCCGGCCGCGATCTCGGCTTCGTCACGCTGGAGCCCGAGGCGTTCGGCGCGGCCAAGGCGATCTCGATCGACTATGCGGTGATGGAGAAGACCGCGCGCGCCGCCGTCGTGCCGGTGTCGTGCGGCTGGTCCGACGTCGGCTCCTGGCATGCGGTGTGGGAGCTGTCGGAGAAGGACGCGCAGGGCAATGCCGCGCACGGCACCGCCGTGTTCGAGGATTCCCGCAACTGCAACGTCACCACGGATTCCGCGCTGGTCGCGCTCGAAGGCGTCGACGATCTCGTCGTGGTCGCGACCGCGGACGCGGTGCTGGTCTCGCGGCAGAAGGATGCCAACGGGCTGAAGCGGCTGGTGACGAAACTAAAATCGGTCGCGCCGAAGGTCACCGAGGAGCATCTCAAGGTGCACCGGCCCTGGGGCAGCTATCAATCCGTCGACAATGGCGAGCGCCACCAGGTCAAGCGCATCGTGGTGAAGCCGGGCGGGCGGCTGTCGCTGCAGAAGCACCATCATCGTGCCGAGCACTGGATCGTGGTCCGCGGCACGGCGCAGGTCACCGTCAACGAGACCGTGAAGACGGTGCACGAGAACGAGTCGATCTACATCCCGATGGGCGCCGTCCACCGGATGGAGAATCCCGGCAAGATCCAGCTGGAGCTGATCGAGGTCCAGACCGGCTCCTATCTCGGGGAAGACGACATCATCCGGATTGAAGACGACTATCAAAGGTCGTAACCAGCAAGCTCCGAATCACGCGACCCGGGCCGAGAAGCGGTATCTTTTTCGGCCTAAGGCCCGGGGAACGTGTAACTTTTTGAATCAAATCGTGTCCGGCCCGCAAGGGCGGCATTCGCCACAAATGTGGCGTCCGTGCTAGAAGCGGCCCGGGGATTTGCGTTGAATCGGGGTTTGCTCAGATGAGTTCCAGGGGATCTGCACCGGCAAAGGCCGGCTTGCGCGTCGGTGTCATTGGCGCCGGCGTGATGGGCAGCAACCATGCGCGCGTGCTCAGCGGCCTGCCCGGCGTCAGCCTCGTCGGCGTCGTCGATCCCTCGCCGGCACATCGTGCGCGGGCCACGGAACTCGCCAATTGCGAAAGCTTCGAGACGCTCGACCAGCTGTTCGCCGAAGGCGTCGATGCCGTCACCATCGCGGCACCGACCCATCTGCATCACGAGGTCGCGCTCGCCTGCATCGCCAAGAAAATCCATGTGCTGGTCGAGAAGCCGATCGCATCCACGGTGGAAGAGGGCCGCGAGATCGTCGCCGCCGCGCATAAGGCCGGCGTCACGCTGATGATCGGCCATGTCGAGCGCTTCAATCCGGCGGTCGCCGCGGTCAAGCAGGCGATCGCGGGCGAGGACATTCTCTCCATCGCGATCACCCGCGTCGGCCCGTTCCCGCCGCGCATGTCCAATGTCGGCGTCGTCATCGACCTTGCCGTGCACGACATCGATTTGATCCGCTGGTTCACCGAATCCGACATCGTCGAGGTGCAGCCGCAATTGTCGAGCGCGGTCGCCGAGCGCGAGGACATCGCGCTATTGCAGTTCCGCACTGAGAACGGCGTGCTCGCCCATATCAACACTAACTGGCTGACGCCGTTCAAGGCGCGCAGCGTCACGGTCGCAACGCGTGGCAAATACGTGATGGGCGATCTCTTGACGCGCCAGGTCACCGAATGCTTCGGCTTCAAGCCGGACGGCAGCTACTCGATGCGGCATCTGCCGGTCGGCCATGACGAGCCCCTCCGCGCCGAGCTGATCGCATTCCTCAAGGCGGTGCGCAACGGCGAGACGCCGGCGGTGACGGGCGACGAGGGCGTCGCCAGCCTCGAGATCGCCACGCAATGCCTGGAGACGCCCTCGCGTCCTGCGGCGACGTCACCCGCGCGCAAGGGGCCGCGCCGCGTCGCCGGCTGATCCCTTCCATGTCGACCGCTCAAACGTCACAAGGCGTCATGAACCAGCACTTACGTTCCGAACCCATTCCCTTCATCGACGTCGCCTCGCAGCGCCGCCGGCTCGGCGCCTCGCTCGATGCGGCCGTCAAGCGCGTGATGGACCATTGCCAGTTCGTCAACGGGCCGGAAGTCTTCGAGCTCGAGAAGCAGCTCGCGGCCTACTCAGGCGCCAGGCACGTGATCGGCTGCGCCAGCGGCACCGACGCCATCCTGATGGTGATGATGGCCAGGAATGTCGGGCCCGGCGATGCCGTGCTGTGTCCGTCCTTTACCTTCATCGCCACGGCCTCGCCGGTGGCGCGGACCGGCGCGACGCCTGTCTATGTCGACGTCGACGAGACCACCTTCAACATGAGCCCGGAATCGCTCAAGCGCGGCATCGCCTCCGCCCGCAAGGCCGGCCTCAAGCCGGTCGCGGTGATTCCGGTCGATTTGTTCGGCCAGCCCGCCGATCACGATGCCATCGCCGAGATCGCCAGGGCCGAAGGCCTGTTCGTGCTCGACGACGCCGCGCAAGGCTTTGGCGCGAGCTACAAGGGCCGCAAGCTCGGTACGCTCGGGCACGCCACTGCGACCAGCTTCTTCCCGGCAAAGCCGCTCGGCTGCTTCGGCGACGGCGGCGCGATCTTCACCGATGACGACGAGCTCGCCGCCACCTTGCGCAGCATCCGTGTGCACGGGCAGGGCGTCGACAAATACGACAACGTCCGCCTCGGCCTCACCGGCCGGCTCGACACCATGCAGGCCGCGGTCCTGATCGAGAAGCTGAAGATCTTCGATGACGAGATCGCCGCCCGCAACAGGGTCGCGGAGCGCTATGCGCGCGGCCTGTCCAATGTCGTCACCGTGCCGCGCCTTGCGCCCGGCAACACCTCGGTCTGGGCGCAGTACACCATTCGCCTGCCCAAAGGCACCGACCGCGACGGCTTTGCCGCCGCGCTGAAGGCCCAGGGCGTGCCGACTGCGATCTATTACGGCAAGTCGATGCACCAGCAGACCGCCTACAAGCAGTATCCGGTTGCCGAGGGCGGATTGCCGGGTTGCGAGAGCCTGTCGCAGGACGTCATCAGCCTGCCGATGCATGCTTATTTGACCGAGGCCGACCAGGAGCGAATCATCGCCGCCGTCCGCGGCGCGCTGGCGGGGTGACTTGCAGGCCGGATTTCACGCGTTGACGGCGACCCGGGGGATTCTATATTCTAGCTAGAATTTCTAGCTAGAATGGTTTGGCCATGTCGCGGCGCCAGTGGTCCATACAGGACGCCAAAAATAGGTTCAGCGAGGTCGTCGAGGCGGCGCGGCGCGCGCCGCAGATGATCACCAAGCATGGCACGCCCGCGGTCATGGTGGTCGACGTCAACGAGTATGAACGCTTGCGGCGCCTCGAGCGCGCGCAGGCTCCCTCCTTTGCGGACCTGCTCCTCGCGATCCCTCAGGATGACCGCGAATTTCCGCGGGCGAAAGTCCGGATGCGCGAGCCCGGAATCTGATGTTTCTGATCGACACGGTCATCTTGTCCGAGTTGCGCAGACGCGAACGTGATCCGGGGGTCGTCAGGTGGTTCGAGCGCCAACGGACCGCCGATCTTTACCTGAGCATCGTCAGCGTTGGCGAGATCGAGCGCGGCATCGCCCGACAACGCGCGGCTGATCCGGGCTTTGCGACGGCGCTTGCTGCCTGGCTGGATCAGGTGGTGAACCTCTATGGCGAGCGGATTGTACCATTCGACCTGCGCGCAGCACGTCGTTGGGGAGCACTCAGCGCTGCTCTTGGCAACGACAGCGCCGATCTCATGATCGCGGCCACTGCGCTGGAAAATGGCTTTACGGTGGTCACCCGAAACGTCTCCGACTTCAGGCCTGCCGGCGTGACGGTCCTCGATCCCTTCAGCCGAACCTGATCCATCATCGGGGCCGCTTCGAGGAGGCGACAGCCGAACGGCCGATTTTCCGCCTCATCGGAACTGCAAGGCTTATCGCTCGCTCGATAACGCTCTACAAAGGACGCATGCTCGGACGCATCTTCACGGTCGGTGGTTACACGCTGCTCTCGCGGCTGACGGGGTTTGCCCGCGACATCATGCTCGCGGCGATCCTCGGCGCGGGCCCTGTGGCCGACGCCTTTTTCGTGGCGCTGCGCCTGCCCAACCATTTCCGCGCGATCTTCGCCGAGGGCGCCTTCAATGCCGCCTGGGTGCCGGCCTATGCCCATGTCCATGGCGAGAAGGGCGAGGCGGCGGCAAAGCTATTCGCCGATCGCATCTTCACGCTGCTCCTGGCCTCGCAGGTTGTGCTGCTGATCGCCGCCTGGCTGTTCATGCCGCAGGCCATGAGCATTTTGGCGCCGGGCTTCAGTGACGACGCCGAGCAGCGCAAGCTCGCAATCGAGCTGACCCGCATCACCTTTCCCTATCTGCTCTTGATCACGCTAGTGACGCTCTATGGCGGCATGCTCAACGTGATGCAGCGCTTTGCCAGCGCCGCGGCCGCCTCGATCTTCCTCAACGTCGCCATGATGATGACGCTGGCGGTTGCCGTGTGGTTTCCGACCGCGGGCCATGCCGCGGCCTGGGGCGTGCTGATCTCCGGCTTCCTGCAATATTTCCTGCTCGCCGGCGATCTCGCCCGCCATGGCGGCCTGCCGCGCTTTGCGCCATTGAAGCTTGATGAGGACGTCCGTGGTTTCTTCAAGGCGCTGGGGCCTGCGACGCTGGGCTCGATGGGCACGCAGCTCGCGCTGTTCGCCGACACCATCATTGCGACGTTCCTGCCCGCCGGTGCGCTGTCGGCGCTCTATTACGCCGACCGGCTCAACCAACTCCCGATCGGCGTGATCGGGATCGCCATCGGCACGGTGCTGCTGCCGGAGATGTCGCGGCGCATTACCGCCAACGACCAAGACGGCGCGATGCGAGCGCAGCGCCGCGCCTTCGACTTCACGCTGCTGTTCTCGGTGCCGTTCGTGGCCGCCTTCATCACCGTGCCCGATGCGATCATGCGCGCGCTGTTCGCCCGCGGTGCGTTCTCCAAGGCCGATGCCGCCGCCGCCGGTGCGACGCTCGCGGCCTATGCCATCGGCCTCATCCCGTTCGTGCTGATCCGCAGTGCGGTCGCGACTTTTTATGCGCGCAAGGACACGGCAACGCCGGTCCGCGCGTCGCTGACCGGCATCGCCGTCAACGTCGCGCTGAAGGTTGCGTTGATGGGATCGCTCGCCCAGATCGGCCTCGCGCTGGCAACCGCCGTCGGCGTCTGGACCAATCTCTTGCTGGTGCTGTTCTTCGCCGTGCGGCGCGGCTTTCTCGTGCTCGACCGCGCCTGGCTGCTGTCGCTCGCCAAGTTCTTGCTGACCGGCCTCATCCTCGCCGCCGCTTTCTGGCTGATCGCGCGCTTCAGCGGCTCCTGGCTGGGCGCGATACCCTTCCGGGATGAATTGACGCTGGTCCTGCTCGCCGTCAGCGGCACGATCGTCTACGCGCTCGCGATCCTCGTGCTGTTCGGACGCAAGTGGCTGGTCTCGCTGGTGCGTGGCTAGAGAGCACGTCATTCGCCTCCAAGCTGCAGCCAACATCGGTACATCTCTTGATTTTGCGCGATTGCGGTGGTAGGAGTCGCTCATGATCAAGTGCTCGCGCAAAGTCTCCCGCAACCACATCACCCGCTTCGGCTGGGCGGTGGGAGGAGTCGTGCGCTAGGATTTCGACGACAACTTTTCCACCAGGCCCCGCCGGCATCGGACGGGGCCTTTTCTTTTGGCCACGCTCCCTGCCGGCTCAACAGCAGGAGCGTCCGATGCCACCACAACTGACGAACATTTCATCCGAGGCCGAGCACGATGCCGCGGTGCTTCGCCTCGATCGATCCATTGCGCTGGCGAAGCAGGCCATGGACGAGGTCCTGGCGGCAGCGGCTCGCCTCAATGTGTCGATTGCAACACCGGGCCATGCCTCCGGGAGGGAAGTTGCCGCAGCCGCGCCAGCGCAAAGTCCCGAGCGATATTGGCGTGCGTTTCGGGAGTGGCTTCTGCACCCGCGGGTCAGCTTGCTGGACCTGAGTGACAGGGCGCTGATAGACATCGGCCTGACGCGCGCCGAGATCGACCGTCTCGCGCCTGGGCGGGCGATCGATACGCTCAGAGATCGTACGAGCTATCTGTTGAGCCGCGGCGGGATGTGAGTGATCGACAATCCCTGCCGATGCTATCTGGGAGGGGCGCGGCTTTCTCGGGTTCGAGCTTCAACTCGGCAAGGTCTGGCTCAATCCAGCCGTGCCGGGCCTCCCGCGAGAACAGCGCTTCGCGGCTCCAGAAACGCAAGAGTGCGTCCTTTTCGGTTGCCGGGGACGCAAGCACCGCGTTGCAGGCGGCGACAATGTCGTGGCGGCCGACCTCCGCAAGAATTCCTTCGATGATCATCAAGAAGGCCTTCGTAATCGTGTGGTGGTAGCCACGCACATCGTCGTTCACGCCGCCAGCGGCAACATTGTAGGCGCGGATCATCTCGGGGAGTTCGACCCGCCAGTCCCGTGCCGGATCACTGGCGAGCAAATAGCTTGCCACGATCAGATGCTCACGATGGCTGAAACGTGCCCCCGGAAGTGTACGCGCGAGGAAGCCCTCGCCCAGTTCGGCGACTTCTGCAGCATCCGTGCAGCTATGTCTGTTGCCCATGACTAGTTCCTATGTTATCTTGGTACCAAGGTAACATTCTAGGATAAGAAATGCAACTCGGGAATCGATCCAAATCGGCCAGCCCAGGCTTTGTCGGTGTGACCGCAATCCTTCAGAGCGATGACGCACCATCGAGCCCCGCAGGGGAACGGCGAATGCAAGCTTCACCTGATCTCGGAGGGAGGTGAGTTGCAGGTCGGAGACCGATGCCGAGCAAGCCCGGCAATGGCAAGATGCGATCAAACCCCCGCTCAGTTCGCCTTCCGATCGAGGTCACACATTATGAATTCAGAAACCCACAAGCATTCAGTCCAACGCGTACAGACGGGAGTTCGGATCGAGAAGCGCATTCTCAAGGTCGCGAAGGGCCTCGCCGAATACCTGGATATGAGCCTCGGTGATTTGCTGGAGGGCGTTCTGCTGCATTCGTTCGAAGGCAAGACTCCGTTCGAGCCTGCGACGTTGCAACGCATTTCGACGCTGAAAGATTTGTACGGGCTGACGCTCACGGCCTCCGATGCTCATCAGCTATCTGAAGCTCGGGGTGAGCACGAGAACAGCTAAGTGTGAGCGCTTGGCTCTCGCCGTCAACGTCACACGATCACGCTGGGACCTGCCGAGCATTCCAGTGACGCACGCGTGGCGCTTTTGAACCTGCGACCCCTGCGCCCGCCTAAACCCGTTTGCCTTGCCAGTTTTTCCACGGCAATATGCCCACAAAACAACCATGAGAACGGGAAGATAAAATGGCGGCTCCCATCAAGTTCGGCGTTGGCCAAAGCGTGCTGCGCAAGGAGGATGACGCGCTCATCCGCGGCAAGGGCCGCTATACCGACGATTACGCGCCGCAGGCCGCGCTCCGCTGCCTGGTGCTGCGCTCGCCGCATGCGCACGCCAAATACACCATCGATGCGAGCCGCGCGCGCGGCCTGCCGGGCGTCGCTCTGATCCTGACGGCGGACGACGTTGGGGATCTCGGCAATCTGCCCTGCCTGTTCAACCTCGAGACCGATCCGTTCACCGGCCCGCCTTACCCGATCCTGGCCAAGGACGAGGTGCGCCACGTCGGCGATGCCGTCGCCTTCGTGGTTGCCGAGACCATCGACCAGGCTCGCGACGCGATCGAGGCGATCGAGGTCAAATGGTCGCCGCTGCCCGCGGTGACCGGCGTTGTCAACGCCGTGAAGAAAGGCGCACCGCAGGTCTGGCCGGACAAGCCGGGCAACGTGCTGTTCGACGTCTCGATCGGCGACAAAGCGGCGACGGAAGCCGCCTTCGCGAAAGCGCATGCGGTCGCCGAGATCTCCATCGTCAATCCGCGCGTTGTTGCAAGCTTCCTGGAGACCCGCGCGGCGGTCTGCGAATACGATTCCAAGCGCGACCACCTGACGCTGACGGTCGGCAGCCAGGGCAGCCATCGCCTGCGCGACATCCTCTGTCAGAACGTGCTCAACATTCCCACCGACAAGATGCGGGTGATCTGCCCCGACGTCGGCGGCGGGTTCGGCACGAAGCTGTTTCCGTATCGGGAATATGCCCTGATGGCGGTCGCTGCGCGCAAACTGAAGAAGGCGGTGAAGTGGGCGGCCGACCGCTCCGAGCATTTCATGGGCGATGCGCAGGGCCGCGACAACGTCACCACCGCCAAGATGGCGCTGGCTGAAGACGGCAAGTTCCTCGCGATGGATTGCGACCTCATGGGCGACATGGGCGCGTATCTGTCGACCTTCGGGCCCTACATCCCGCATGGCGGCGCGGGCATGCTGCCCGGCCTCTACGACATCCAGGCCTTCCATTGCCGGGTCCGCACGATCTTCACCCACAGCGTGCCGGTCGACGCCTATCGCGGCGCGGGCCGGCCCGAAGCGGCCTATGTCATCGAGCGCCTCGTCGATGCCTGCGCGCGAAAGCTCGACATGACGCCGGACGCCATCCGCCGCAAGAATTTCATCCCGCCGAAGGCGCTGCCCTACAAGACCGCGACCGGCAAGGTCTACGATTCCGGCGACTTCGCCGCTCACCTGAAGCGCGCGATGGAGATCGCGGAATGGAAGGAATTTCCCAAGCGCGCCAAGGCGGCCAAGAAGGGCGGCCTGATCCGCGGCATCGGGCTTGCGAGCTATGTCGAGATTTGCGGCGTGATGGGTGAGGAGACGGCCAACGTTCGCCTCGATGCCAATGGCGATGTCACCGTGCTGATCGGCACGCAATCGAGCGGGCAGGGCCATCAGACCGCCTATGCGCAGATCGTCGCCGAGCAGTTCGGCGTCGCGCCCGAGCGCGTGCATGTCCGCCAGGGCGACACCGACGAGATCGCGACCGGCCTCGGCACCGGCGGCTCGGCCTCGATCCCCTCGGGCGGCGTCAGCGTCGAGCGCGCCACGCGCGAGCTCGGCCAGAAGCTGAAGGAGATCGCGGCGCAGGCGCTGGAAGCCAGCGCCGGCGACCTCGAGATTTCGGAAGGCGTGGTGCGGATCGCCGGCACCGACCGTTCGATCTCGTTCGCCGATCTGGCCAAGCGGCCCGGGGCCGATCCGTCGAAGCTCAACGGCAGCGCGACCTTTGCCAGCGCCGACGGCACCTATCCCAACGGCACCCATGTTGCGGAGGTCGAGATCGATCCGGCGACCGGCATCATCAAGATCGTCAATTACGTGATCGTCGACGATTTCGGCAAGACGCTCAATCCGCTGCTTTTGGCGGGCCAGGTGCATGGCGGCGCCATGCAGGGCATCGGCCAGGCCTTGATGGAACAGGTGGTATATGGACCGAGCGACGGCCAGCTCATCACCGCGACCTTCATGGACTATGCGCTGCCGCGCGCGGCGGACGGGCCGGCCTTCGTGTTCGAGACCCACAACGTCCCCTGCAAGACCAATCCGATGGGCGTGAAGGGGGCCGGCGAGGCCGGCGCGATTGGCTCCTGTCCGGCCGTCGTCAACGCCATCGTCGATGCGCTCTGGCGCGAATACAAGATCGACCACATCGACATGCCGGCAACGCCCGAGCGGGTGTGGGTTGCGATCAGCGAGCATCACCGCCGTCACAGCTTGTGAAGCCGCGCTTCCCGCGCGCACGGGAATAAACCCGCCGCGCGGGGTTCTACCCATGATGGGTCCCGGCTTCGCGCGAAGCCGGTGGCGTCTCATTCCCTGAACGTCTCGAGAGCCGGAGAAACCAACCAATGAAACGGACGATGATTGTCGCGGGCGTCCTCGTGCTGGGCGCGGGCGCCGTCATGGCGCAACAGGAGATTGCCGTCCAGCAGGACAATCTGATGAAATCGATCGCCAAGAACCAGTACGGCGTCCTTCAGAAGATGAGCAAGGGCGATATTCCCTTCGACAAGAAAGCGGTCGATCAGGCCATCGCCGCCATCGAGGCCGATGTGGCCAAGATCGCCAAGACCTTCGAGATCAATCCCAAGCAGGATGTCGTCAATGCGACGTATGGCTCCTCGCCGAAGGTCTGGCAGAACAAGGCCGATTTCGATGCCAAGATCCCGCCGGTGCAGAAGGCGATCACCGACGTCAAAGGCAAGATCACCGATGTCGCGGGTCTGAAGGCGGCTTACACGACGATCAACGACCGCTGCAATGATTGTCACGAAACCTATCGCGTGAAGTTGAAATAGCGGGGCGACGAAGAAGTAGTGAAGGGGCGGTTGCGAAGGCAGCCGCCTTTTTTTGCGTGCCGCGCGCCGCAGCGAGGCGGTAATTCCGTCAGCAAGGCCTGACGGATTGCCGCGAGAGCGGCTATCTTGCCGCCAACGGCCGTGCGCTCAGACGAGCCTCCTCCCGGCACCCCCACGTCGGAGTTCCAATGCGCGGCGAGCAGCTCAAATCAACAGTGAGACAGGCCATGGCAAAACCGTTCCCGTCCAAGACCCATATCGGCAATCACCTGCTGCATCCGGAAACCCTGATGCTGACCTATGGCTATGATCCGCAATTGTCGGAGGGCGCCATCAAGCCGCCGGTGTTCCTGACCTCCACCTTCGTGTTCAAGACTGCCGAGGACGGGCAGGACTTCTTCGACTACGTCGCCGGCCGGCGCGAGCCGCCGGAAGGCATGGGCGCGGGCCTGGTCTATTCGCGCTTCAATCATCCCAACAGCGAGATCGTCGAGGACCGGCTCGCGATCTACGAGCGCACGGAGAGTTGCGCGCTGTTCTCGTCCGGCATGGCGGCGATCGCAACCACGATCCTGGCCTTCGTTCGCCCCGGCGATGTCATCCTGCATTCGCAGCCGCTCTATGGCGGGACGGAGACGCTGCTGACGAACACGCTCGCGCGCCTGTCGATCGGCGCCGTCGGCTTTGCCGACGGCATCGACGAGACGGCGGTCAAGCAGGCCTCGGAGGAGGCCATGGGCAAGGGGCGCGTTTCGATGATCCTGATCGAGACGCCGGCCAATCCGACCAACGGCCTCGTCGACATCGCAATGATCCGCCGCACCGCCGAGGCCATCGGCAAGGCCCAGGGACACACGCCGGTCATCGCCTGCGACAACACGCTGCTCGGGCCGGTGTTTCAGCGGCCGATCGAGCACGGCGCGGACCTGTCGCTGTATTCGCTGACAAAGTATGTCGGCGGCCATTCCGACCTGATCGCGGGCGCCGCGCTCGGATCGAAGGCGATCATGAAAGGCATCAAGGCGCTGCGCGGCGCCATCGGCACCCAGCTCGATCCGCATTCGTGCTGGATGATCAACCGCTCGCTCGAGACGCTCAGCCTGCGGATGGAGAAAGCCGATGCGAATGCGCGGCTCGTGGCAGACTTCCTGCGCGACCACCCGAAGGTCGCCAGGGTGCACTATCTCGGTCATCACGAGCAGGGCTCGCTGTCCGGCCGTGTGTTTGCGCGGCAATGCCTGGGTGCGGGCTCGACGTTCTCGTTCGACATCGTCGGCGGCAAGGAGGCAGCGGTGAAATTCCTCAACGCGCTGCAGATCCTCAAGCTGGCGGTGAGCCTCGGCGGCACGGAATCGCTCGCAAGCCTGCCGGCGACGATGACCCATTCCGGCGTTCCCGCCGACATCCGCCAAAAGATCGGCGTGCTCGATTCCACGATTCGGCTGTCGATCGGCATCGAGAATCCGTCGGACCTGATCGCCGATCTCGCGCAGGCGCTGAACGCGGCTTGAGCGAGGCAGGTCCTCGCCCCGAATCGAAAAGGCCGGACGCTCCCTCCTTGCGTCCGGCCTTTCCGCGACGAAGTCCGCGTTTTCGCTTTACTTCGTCACCTGACCGCGAATCTCGCCGCCCGGGTTCGCTGCGGTGTGGATGTTGATGTAGTACTTGCCGCCGAGCAGATCGGCGGCCTGCGCGTCGGTGAGCGTGGCTTCGCCCTTGACCGGGCTCGAGGCTGCATTCGGGATCGGGACGGCGACGCCGGCGTTCTTGCCGGCTTCGGCAGGCCCGTGGAAATGCGCGGCGGTGGCGGGGCCCGACAGACCGGAATAAGTGACGGTCCAGGACAGCTTCTTGCTGGCAGCGTCGTAGTCCAGATCGGCCGTTCCGGTGGCGCTACTGGTGTTGGCGGGGACTTCGGATTTGCCGTCCAGCGTCGCCTTCAGTTTCTCCGCGCTGGCCGGGGCGGCGAACGCAACGGCAGCTCCGAGTACCAGTGTGGCAAAAACGGCTTTGGTCATGGGTTTCTCCTGTTGAGGCCTGATGGCTCTTCAAACAGTGCGTCATGCGGTTTATTCCGGCATTACAGCCCTGCCGTCTAAAATATTCGTGGTTGGATCGGGCGCGGCATGACCCTTAAGTTCGCGCGTTCACGATGGAATGATCGAATGTTGCGACGAACGCTTCTTGCCGCCCTGATCGCCGCCGCCGCGGCGTTCGCCCTCTATTGGTGGTTGACCGCCCCGGCCGTGCTGGCCTTGCCGGCGCCGACTCGCAACCCCGATCTCGCCAACGGGCAGGAGCTGTTCAACGCCGGCGGCTGCTCGTCCTGTCATGCCACCCCCAATCAGCCCGATCGCCTGCGGCTCGGCGGCGGGCTGGCGCTGGGCTCGCCGTTCGGGACGTTCTACGTCCCCAATATTTCCCCCGATCCCGCCGACGGGATCGGCCGCTGGAGCGAGGCCGATTTCGTCAACGCCGTGATGCGCGGCATCTCGCCCGCGGGCACGCACTATTTCCCTGCGTTTCCCTACACGTCCTATCGTCTGGCAAGCGTCGACGACGTCCGCGATCTCTTTGCCTATCTGAAGACGCTTCCGCCGGTATCCGGCACAGTGGGCGACCACGCGCTGCCGTTTCCGTTCAACATCCGCCGCAATGTCGGCATCTGGAAATTGCTGTTCATGGACACCGCGCCGTTCGTCGCGGACGCTACGCGCTCGCCGCAATGGAATCGCGGAGCCTATCTCGTGAACGCTTTCGGCCATTGCGCCGAATGCCACAGCCCGCGTAATGCGCTCGGCGGCATCATCGCCGGCCAGCGCTTTGCCGGCGGGCCCAATCCGGAAGGGGAGGGCTGGGTGCCCAACATCACGCAGCAGGGCATCGGCAGCTGGAGCGAGAAGGATATCGCGGATTTTCTCGAGACCGGCGACATGCCCGAGGGCGACAGCGCTTCGGGGGCGATGCGGCCGGTGATCAAGAACCTTGCGCAACTGACCGCGGAAGACCGCGCCGCGATGGCCGCCTATCTGAAATCGCTGCCGCCGGTGCAGGGACCGACACCGCCCAAGCGCAAGGAGGGCGGCTAGCGCTGCCGGCGCTTCGGCGTGATCTAGCCGGTGCCGAACGCCTTGAAGGTGATGATGGTGAGGGTGTCCTGAATGCCCGGCAGCACCTGCACCTTCTCATTCACGAAGTGGCCGATGTCGGTGTCCTTGTCGACGTAGAACTTCACCAGGAGGTCGTATTGGCCGGCCGTGGAGTAGATCTCGGAGGCGATCTCGGCTTCGGCAAGCGCATTGGCCACCGTATAGGACTGGCCGAGCTTGCACTTGATCTGAACGAAAAAAGGAACCATCGCGGGCACTCCGAAAGCGTATTCTTCCGGCTAATAGGCCAAAACCGGCTGGATTTAGCAAGCGAACTTGCTGGATCATCCGAGGCGCATTCGGGCGCGATGCTAGGATGGGACCGCTGCGGCGGCCAATGCATCCCTCAGCCGCTGGGCGAGCTCGACCTTGCGGTAGGGCTTGGTCAGCACGATCGCCTGCGCCTGCGCGCGGCCCTGCTCGACCAGGGTCTCCAGCGCGTAGCCCGAGGTGAACAGGACCGGCAGGCCGGGACGCACCCGCCGCGCCTGATCGGCGAGCTCCCAGCCGCTCATGCCGCCGGGCATCACGATATCGGTGAACAGCAAGTCGATGCCGGGATCGCTCTGCAGCTGCTGCAAGGCATCCTTGCCGTTGACCGCGGCGACGACGCGATATCCGAGCGCTTCCACCCTGCGAATGACGGAGGAGCGGACGAACGGATCGTCCTCGACGATCAGGACCGTCTCGTAGCCTCGCGGCGCCGTGTCCTCGCCGTCGGGAAGATCGGCTTGCGACCTACCGGTGCTCGCGCGCGGCAGGTAGATCCTGGCCGTGGTGCCAAGGCCAGCCTCGCTGTAGATCGAGACATGGCCGCCTGACTGCTTGGCAAAGCCATAGACCATGCTGAGGCCGAGGCCCGAGCCCTTGCCGACCTCCTTGGTGGTGAAGAACGGCTCGAACGCGCGTGCGGCGACCTCGGGCGTCATGCCTTCGCCGTCATCGGTAACCGCGATCAGGGCGTAGCTGCCGGGTGCGACCTCCCGGTGAACGGCACCGTCATCATCCTCGATCGTGACCAGCTCCGTGGCCAGCGTCAGGTGGCCTCCCGATGGCATGGCATCCTGCGCGTTGAGCGCGAGATTGAGCACGGCGGATTCGAGCTGGGCGCGGTCGGCAAAGGCCAGGATCGTGCCGGGCCCGGAGGTCGTCCTGATCTCGATGTCTTCGCGCAAGGTGCGCTTGAGCAGCTTGAACATGGAATCGAGCAGGCTCCGGCAATCGATCGTCTGAGGCCGCAGCAATTGGCGGCGGCTGAAGGCGAGCAGGCGCTGCGTCAGCTCGGCGCCCCGTTCGCCCGATTGGCAGATGTCGTCGGCAAAGCGCCCGAGGTCGGGCCTCGCCTTGAGCTGCTCGCTCAGGTGCTCGGCATTGCCGATGATGACGGTCAGCAGATTGTTGAAGTCGTGCGCGATGCCGCCGGAGAGCTGACCGACCGTCTCCATCTTCTGCGCCTGCTGAAGCTGCTGCTCGGTCAGCTTGCGCGCGGTGAGGTCGTGGACGATGCCGACGAAGATCAATTCGCCATCCTGCCGCGCCTCGCCGACCGACAGGTCCATCGGAAACGTCGTGCCGTCCTTGCGCAGGCCGACGGCCTCGCCGCCGGTCGCGAAATGCCGCGCCTGGCGGTCGGGCGCCGCATCCGCCTCGGGCATCAGCATGCCGACGTTGCGGTTCATCACCTCGTCGGCACGGTAGCCGAACAGGCGCTCGCAGGCCGGATTGAACAGCAGGATGCGGTCCTGCGCATCGAACAGGATGACGCCGTCGACCGCGGTCTCGACGATCGCGGTGAGGCGCGCCACGCTCTCACGCATCGCGCGCTGGGCGTCGCGGACCTGCTGCAGCAGCAGCGTGGCGTCGCGGCTCTTGATTTCCTCCTCCTCGAGCGCGGCCTGGACCTGTCGCAGCTCGAACGGCGAGGGGATCGTCAGGATCTTCGGCAGCAGCGGCCAGAGCGCGGCGGCGGTGAAGACCGACGCGACCGCCGTGGCGGCCTTGACCATCCCCTCGATGCCATAGATCGGAACCCAGAGCGTGTAGATCGACAGCACGTGGGTCAGGCCGCAGGCCAAGATGAAGATCGCGAACGCCCAGTAGACCCAGCCGAATTTGAGGTCGCGCCGCCTGGTGACGAGGATGGCGAGGGCGAACGGGATCGAGAAATAGGCGGCGGCAATAGAGGCGTCGGAAACGACGTGAAGCCAGATCAGCTCAGGCTCCCACAGCAGGCAGATGCCGTGCGGCGACAGCATGGACGAGTCGAGGAGACGTTCGAAGAAGGCCCACATCGTTCCACCCCAAGGAGTCTTGTTCAGGTGGCTTGCGGGGCCGGGCGGCCCGCAACATGGGGGCGCTGGACGGTTCCACCACCTGACGTCTCGCGCAACCGGCGAAGCACGGTAAGGTATGCGACTATACCAAGGGTCCCGCGCCGTTGCATTTTCAAGTCCGCATCATTGCGGGCCCTTGGCCGGTGCTGTGTCCGGCTGATTCGCGAATCACGCTTGGCGGCGGCCCGGCGCGCTTGCTGACGCTCCGCGGTCGCGCTACGAGAGGCCATGGCGGCCTCCTCAAGCACATGTCTCCCGCGATGACGACCCCGGTCGCACTCACCATCGCCGGTTCCGATTCGAGCGGCGGCGCCGGCATCCAGGCGGATCTGAAGACCTTTGCCGCGCTCGGCGTCTATGGCGCCTCCGTGATCACGGCGCTGACGGCGCAGAACACGCGCGGCGTGACCGGCATTCACGCGGTGCCGGCCGGGTTCGTCACCGAGCAGATCGACGCGGTGTTCTCCGACCTCGACATCGGTGCGGTGAAGATCGGCATGGTGGCCCAGGCCGCCAGCATCGATGCCATCGCGGCCGCGCTGTCGCGCTGGGCGCCGCGGCATGTCGTGCTCGATCCCGTCATGGTGGCGACCTCCGGCGACCGCCTGCTCGCCACGGAGGCCGTCGACGCCCTGCGCACCAGGCTGATGCCGCTGGCTGCCGTGATCACGCCGAACCTCCCCGAGGCTGCGGCCCTGCTCGATGCGCCGGTGGCGGCGAGCGAGGCCGAAATCGAAAGCCAGGGACGACGGCTGCTGGCGCTGGGCTGCCGCGCCGTCCTGATCAAAGGCGGGCACGGCGAGGGCGCCGAGAGCACCGACTATCTCGTCACTGCCGAGACCGCGATCGCGCTCGCCGCGCCGCGTGTGGCCACCCGCAACACCCATGGCACCGGCTGTTCGCTGTCCTCCGCCATCGCGGCAGGGCTGGCCAGGGGCGAGGACCTCGAGGCCGCCGTGCGCAACGCCAAGGCCTGGATCAGCGCCGCGATCGCCGCCGCCGACCGCTTCAGCGTCGGCCACGGCCACGGGCCGGTCCATCATTTCCACAAGTTCTACTGAGGCGTGCCGCCGGCGGGAGGCTCGGTCGCACTTGAGGCACGATAGTCTCCACATCGTCATGGCCGGACTTGTCCCGGCCATCCATGCGCTGCCACGCAGCGCGAAGAACGTGGATGCCCCGGACAAGCCCGGGCATGACGACGTCTTGCAAGGTTCTTGCCCCCTGCGGCGCCATGTCGCCTGATTGTCGCATGCGACTGATATTCGCGGGGAGGGCGAGGCAAGGCGTGATTCGTATTTGAAGGTGCCTCAAGGTTTCAATCGGTCATCCCCCTGTCACGGGACATTGTTACAGGCTGGCGCATGGGAAGTTACGATGTGAGTGACGAGAGCCCGGAGCGGCGCTTTCGCACGTTGTTCATCTCCGACGTCCATCTCGGAGCCCGCGGTTCACAAGCCGATCTTCTGCTCGACTTCCTGCGCTACCATGATGCCGATACGATCTATCTCGTCGGTGACATCGTCGACGGCTGGGCGCTGAAATCGAGCTGGCACTGGCCGCAATCGCATAACGACCTCGTCCAGAAACTGCTGCGCAAGGCGCGCAAGGGCGCCAAGGTCGTCTACATTCCCGGCAATCACGACGAGTTCCTGCGCAACTATTACGGTACGCATTTCGGCGGCATCGACGTGGTCGAGAACGCGGTTCACACCGGCGCCGACGGCAAGCGCTATCTCGTCATTCACGGCGACATCTTCGATCTCGTGGTGCAGAACGCGCGCTGGCTCGCCCATCTCGGCGACAAGGCCTACGACTTCGCGATCCAGATGAACCGCCTGGTCAACTTCTTCCGCCGCCTGTTCGGCGTGCCCTATTGGTCGCTGTCGCAATGGGCCAAGCAGAAGGTCAAGAACGCCGTCAACTATATCGGCGCGTTCGAGCAGGCGCTCGCCGCCGAGGCACGGCGTCACCAGGCCGACGGCGTGATCTGCGGCCATATCCACTACGCCGTGATCCGCGACGAGGGCGGCATCCGCTACATGAATTGCGGCGACTGGGTGGAGAGCTGCACCGCCCTGGTCGAGCATGACGACGGTCACTTCGAGATCATCACCTGGGCGGATCAGTTGCGGAAGCCGGAGCAGGTGCCACAGGTCGCAGCCAGAGCTGCATAAGGACCACTTGATGCGCATCCTGGTCGCGACCGACGCCTGGCACCCGCAAGTCAACGGTGTGGTTCGGACGCTGACCAAGCTCGCGGACGCTGCAAAAGCGCTCAGCGTCGAGTTCACGTTCCTGACGCCGCAATCGTTCCGCACCTTCGCGATGCCGAGCTATCGCGACGTGCGCCTCGCCATGCCGCGCCCGGCCCGGATCGCGAGGCTGATCGAGGAGGCGCGCCCCGACAGCATCCACGTCGCGACCGAAGGGCCGATCGGCCTGATGGTCCGCCGCTATTGCCGCCAGCGCAAGCTGCCGTTCACGACCAGCTTCCATACCCGCTTTCCCGAATATGTCCGCGCCCGCGTTCCAGTGCCGGGCTCGCTGATCTGGCGGGCGCTGCGGCGCTTCCACAGCGCCAGCCGCGCCGTGATGGCGGCGACGCCGGCGCTCGCGCGCGAACTGACCGAGCGCGGCTTCGACAATGTCGTGCTGTGGCCGCGCGGCGTGGACACCACGTTGTTCCACCCCCGCGTCGTCGATCTCTGCCTGCCGGCACCCGTGTTCCTGTCGGTCGGCCGCGTCGCGGTTGAGAAGAATCTCGAGGCGTTCCTCGACCTCGACCTACCCGGCACCAAGGTGGTCGTCGGAGACGGCCCGGCGCGCGCCTCGCTGGAAGAGGCCTATCCCTATGCGATCTTCCTCGGCGAGAAGCACGGCGACGAACTGGCGGATATCTACGCGGCCGCCGACGTGTTCGTGTTCCCGAGCAAGACCGACACCTTCGGCCTAGTGCTGCTGGAGGCGCTCGCGAGCGGCCTGCCGGTCGCGGCCTTCCCCGTGAAGGGTCCCCGCGACGTCATCGGCGATGCGCCGGTCGGCGCGCTCGATCACGATCTGCGCGATGCCTGCTTCGCCGCGCTCGATATCTCCCGGCAGGACTGCGTCGCCTTTGCCGCCAATTACACCTGGGAGGCCTCGGCGCGGGTCTTTATCGACAGCATTTTGGCGGTTGGGGCGGTGCTGCCCGGCCGGGCCGCCGCGGAACAGCCGCGCCAAGTCGCCTGAGCGGGGGAAAATCATCGCGCGGAGGTGTCTTGCCCGGGCCTGATCGGCCGCGATAACATTCCGCCATGACCGAACAGGCCCTTCCGGTCGGCCCTGCCGACATCGATGCCGCAGCGCGCGTGATCGCGCCTTACGCCATCCGCACCCCGCTGTTGTCCTTCCCCGTGCTCAACGAGCGCGTCGGTGCGAAAGTGTTCCTGAAGCCGGAGATGCTTCAGCGCACCGGCTCGTTCAAGTTCCGCGGTGCGTTCAACAAGGTGTTCTCGATCCCGCAGGACAAGCGCGCCGGCGGCGTCGTTGCGTTCTCCTCCGGCAACCATGCGCAAGGCGTGGCGGCGGCGGCAAAGATCCTCGACATGCAGGCCACCATCGTGATGCCGGCGGACGCCCCGCTGTCGAAGCGCGAGCGCACCAAATCCTACGGCGCCGAGGTCGTGCTGTACGATCGCGACAAGGACGACCGCGAAGCGATCTCGCGCGGCATCGCCGAGAAACGCGGCGCGACGCTGGTCAAGCCCTACGACGATCCCTTCGTGATCGCTGGGCAGGGCACCGCCGGCCGCGAGATCGCCGAGGACATGGCAACGCTTGGCCTCGGCCCCGACATCGTGGTGGCGCCGGCCTCCGGCGGCGGCCTGATCGCGGGCGTCGCCACGGCGGTCAAGGCGCGCTATCCGCAAGCCGAGATCGTGGTCGCCGAGCCCGAGGCCTTCGACGATCACGGCATTTCACTCAGCGCAGGCCATCGCGAGCCGCATCCGCCGGCCGGCCGCACCATCTGCGATGCGCTGATGGCCCTGATGCCCGGCGAGATGACCTTTGCGATCAACAGCAAGCTGCTCGCGCGCGGCGTCACTGCGTCGGACAAGGAAGTCGGCGCGGCCGTGGCGTTCGCCTATCGCGAGCTGAAGCTGGTGGTGGAGCCCGGCGGCGCCGTCGGTCTCGCCGCGCTGCTGGCCGGTCGTCTCGATGTCGCCGGCAAGAACGTCGTCATCGTGCTGTCAGGCGGCAATGTCGATGCCGACCTGTTCGCGGAGCTGGTGGCCTAGTCGCATTCCGGGACGCGGAGCGTGAGCTATGATGCGCAATTGCGCATCTGAGAATCCAAGACCACAGCCTGGATTATGGATTCCGGGCCTGCGCCTTACGGCGCATCCCGGAATGACGGCCTCTAGTAGCCGACACGAAGAAAGGGGCAGAGCGTTTCCGCTCTGCCCCTTCTTCGTGATGTCGATCTTGTAGTTCAAGTGATCGGCTTGCTCGGTGCAACCTCTCCCGCTTGCGGGAGAGGTCGGCACGCAGTGCCGGGAGAGGGTTTTTTCCTCTTGGGATTGTCCCGTTGCGGAGAGACCCTCTCCCCAACCCTCCCCCGCAAGCGGGGAGGGAGCGCACCTTCCTTCCTGCGCAATCAGTGCATGAAGCCGCGACGGTTGCCGCCATTGTTCATGCTCGGCGCCTGGTTCATCGACTGCCGGAAGTTGTTGTTGCTGCTGACCATGCGGTTCGGCATCGTGTTGAGCTGCGGGCGGTTGGTCTGCACGTTGGTCTGCACCTGCACCTTGTTGACCGGGGTAATGTTGGGCTTCACGATGCCGGTGTTGCCGTTGTTGACGCGGATCGGCTGGTTCTGCGTCTGAACGTTGACCGGCCTCACGTCGATCTTGGTGCCGCCTTTGCCGACATTCACCGGCATGCTCACGATCTTGGGCGGAGAGCCGTTGCCGGCATTGTTGCCGCCGTTCTGCGGCTTGTTGGTCCCAGGCAGGGTCACGATCTTGCCGATGCCGACCTTGCCGTTGATCGTGTTGGTCGGCGCAGGCAGCGTGACGATCTTGCTCGGGGTCTGCGGCGGCGTGCCGTTCTGCGGGTTCGGCTGGTTGTTGCCCGCAGGCAGGGTGACGATCTGTCCGCCATTGCCGAGCTTGCCGACGACATTGCCGTCGAGCGGCTTCTGCACGACCGGCAGATTCCCGTTCACCTGCGCGCCATTGCCCTGCTGCATCAGCGGCATGGATTTGGGCTGGCCGAGATTGCCGATCTTGATCGTCGGAGCAATGGTCTGCGGCGCCAGGAACTTGGTCGCTTGCATCAGGGGGATCTGCTTGGGCTGCACCTGCAGCTTCAGCGCGACCTGCGCATAGGGGCTGTTGCCGTAGCTGTCATAGAAGCTCTTGTAGGCGAGCGGCGAGTTGGCGAGCACCGCCTTGTGCCAGGCCTGCGAGATCAGGATGTTGTTGAGCAGCCAGCGGATGTGGTCGCACAGCGGGTCGTGCGGGTACATCCGGATGAACTCCTGATAGTACTCCGGCCGGCCCTCGGACACCACGTAGTCATAGGCCTGGCGGGTGGAGCGGCTCGGCAGGTTGGAGGCCATCTGCACGACCGGCGCTTTCACCGGCGCGCGGTTGGCGGCAACGGCGGTGTCACCGAAGAAGGTGAAGTCGCTCGTCAATGACGAGCTCTCCCACGGAATCTGCGCGCCGCTGGTGGTCTGGTTGACCTGCAGGCGCACGCGCTTGAACAGCTGCTCGATCGGCACGTTGGGCTCGCGCGCGACGTTCAGGAAGGCCTGTGTGTAGGGGCTGTGGCCATTGGTACCGTCGAGCGCCTCGGCACCTGGCGCGGTCGAGTAGCCGACGATCGAGCCGTTCGGCGCATCGACGATGGCGAGGCCGCGGCCGGCGTCGTTGATTTCAGGGAACGGGTTGTTGCGGCAGGCATCGAGGATGACGATGCGCATGCGGCTCGGGATGGTCTCCAGCGTCGACATCACGTCGACGAGGCGCAGCGAATTGTTGACGAGCTCGGTGGGGCTCGAGACCTTGGCGTCGACCGGAACGAGATAGTTCTCGCCGGCGAGCTGCACGCCGTGGCCGGCGTAATAGACCATCGCGACCGTGTTCGGACCGCGCGAGGCGACCTTGGCGGAGAAGTCCTGGACGACGCGGAGCATGTCGTTCTGGGTCAAGTCGGTCGCGGCGACCACTTCGAACCCGGCGGAGTTCAGGAACTGCGCCATCGACTGGGCGTCATCGTCGGGATTCGCAAGCTGCGGCGCGTTCTGGTAGTTCGCATTGCCGATCACCAGCGCCACCCGCTGCTCCGGGCCTTGCAGCGCAGTGGGGGCAGGCTGCACCGGGGCGACTTGCGCGGAAACGGGCCCGCAGGCGAAGCCGAACAGGCTTCCGAGCAGGCTCGCTGTCATGAAAAAGGGCTTTAGGCGGAACATGGCGTGCTCCTTTGGCACTCATCTCGATGCGAGATTGGTTGCGGCCAAGCTTGGCTGCGTTCGAGCCTTGCGGTCCGTGATCCCCATCACCATCGTCGCCTCCGTGATCTGAATCACGCTCGGAACCTGCTATGGTTAGCGATCGATTGGGAGGACGTCCGTCACATGCTGAAATCGATCGATCCGATCCTGACCCCCGATTTGCTCTGGCTGCTCGCCGCGATGGGCCATGGCGACGACCTCGTTTTCGTCGATGCCAATCACCCCGCCACCCGGATCGCGCAGAGCACCACCTCGCAGCGCCTGATCCAATTGCCGGGCATGACGATGGAAACTGCCATCCGCGCCATCATGTCGGTCTATCCGCTCGACGATTTCGGTCCCGATCCGGTGCGTGTGATGATGCCGGTCGACGATCCCGACGGCGTGCCCGAGGTGCAGCGCGCGGTGCTCGCGGAGATCGCGCGTGCGGCTGGCCGGCCGGTCACGCCCGGCAAGCTCGCGCGACCTGATTTTTATCGCGCGGCAGCGGCAGGCTTTGGCGTCGTGCAGGTCGGTGACAGCAGGGGCTATGGCTGCTTCCTGATCCGCAAGGGCGTGATCGGCTAGGAATATCATGAAGCATCCATCCTCACTGATCGTGTTCGGCGGCCTTCCAGGTACCGGTAAGACGACGATCGCTCGCGAACTCACCGCCAGGCTGGCGGCGACATATCTTCGTATCGATGCGATCGAGCAGCCGTTGCGGGACGCTGGTCTCATCGTCGGCGCAGCCGGCTATGCCGTTGCCAACACGCTCGCTGCCGAAAACCTCAAGCTCGGGCGCATCGTTATCGCCGACTGCGTCAATCCCGTGCTGGCAAGCCGCGTCGCATGGCGGCAGACTGCCTTGCGGACCGGCGCATGCATCGTCGAGATCGAAGTGATTTGCAGCGAACCGGCGTTACACCGGCAGCGCGTGGAAAACCGGCTGCCCGACATTGACGGTCACAAGGTTCCAACCTGGGATGACGTCGTGAGCCGGACTTATGAGCCGTGGGATCGGGAGCACTTGGTGCTCGATACGGCCGAGAGTTCGCTCGACCATGTCCTGGACCGCGTCGAAGCACATGTGCGCGACAAGATCGGCTAGTCGTCTTGCTGGCGTTTGGTGGGACGAAACGCCTCGCACTCGAATTTGAGTGGCCTTCTCGCATCCGCCTGTCTATCGTCGATTCATGTCTCGCCTTCTGTGTCTCTTCGTTGCTGTCGTCCTGTCGCTGCTGCCTGCCGTCGCGCCCGCCGAGCCCGTGCAAAAGCGTCCCAAGCCGGTCTGGAAGGGCTACGGCTTCCTGCCGGGCTATCGGCAGCCGCTCAGCAACAGCATTCCGCTCTACAAGCAGAAAGACGCCATGCGCCGCCTGTCGCGCGCCGACCGGCGCCATTGGTACATCGACCCGGTTCCGCAATATTACCGCTGGGACGGCGAGTGGCACTATTTCGGCCGCCCCGGGTTCAACGGCGGCCGCTACAATGGCGGCAGCTTCGGCCCGTGCTGGACGCGCACGCCGATCGGTCCGATCTGGAATTGCGGGTGAGGCGCTGACGTCGCCTACGCGTCATTGCGAGCGCAGCGTGCAATCCAGAATCCTTCCGCGGAGACAGCCTGGATTGCTTCGCTCCGCTCGCAACGACGATGTGGCGAGTGCGCGCTCTCTTACGAAAAGAACGCGATCTTCTCGGCCTGGGTCATGCGGCGGATCGGGGCGAGCGGGTCGTTGGCCGGTGCGCGGGGTTTTTGCAGGATGCCGCTGGCGAGGATGGTGGCGCCGAGCGAGGCGTCGGACATGGACGCGGGCAGCGGCGAGGGCATCGGCAGCGTCGCGGTCGGCGTTGCCGCCAATGATGCTGCGGCCGCCATGGCCGGCGCCTGCTGCTCCATCACTTCGGCGGCGGCTTCCGCGATGGCGTCGGTGAGGCGCGCGAGCGAGTCCAGCGCGATCGGCGCGTCTGCGGCGGGCTCTTCGGCGATGGCTGCGAGGACAGGCTCGGCTGCGACCGGCTCCGGCTGTTCGGTGGCAATGGGCGCCACGAGATCCGAGAGCGCCGGCTCCGGCGTCGCGGCTGCCATCTCCACCGGCTCGATGATCTCGTCGAACTCGGGATCGGGCGCGGCCATCTCCATCGCAATGGCCTCGAGGATGGCTTCGTCCTCAGCCTCGGCTGCGGCGTCGAGCGCGAACTCCTCGCTGACTTCCGTCAAGGCCTCCGGCTGAGCGGCCGGCTCTTCAAACGCGACGGCTTCGAACTCGGCCTCATCAGGCGCGAGGTTTTCGAGCGCCGCGCTTTCGGCAGGGATCTGGCTTTCGGCCGCGCCCCCCTCGGCGGCAGCCGCGTCCATGGCCTGCTCGGCCATGGCGGAGGTTTCAACGACGGCCGCTGCTTCGACGGCCGCATCGAGTTCCGGAGCTGCTGCGATCTCTTCGCGCATCTCCGTAAAACCCACGGATGCATCGCCCGCCATCGCCGCCGTCTCGACGGGCGAGGCTTCTGCGACTGATGACGGCGCCTCCTGCGCCGGAGCAGGCGCGGCCTGCGGCGTTGCGTCGCCGTCGAGCTGCTCGACCCGGTCCTTCAGCAGATCGAACGCAGCCTTGAGCTCGACGCGGGGATCGAGGGTCGAGATCTGCCCGCAGGCGGCCTCGATCGAGGCGAGCTGCGAATCAATGAGATCGCAGATTCGCCCGTCGGCGCCGATCTCGCGCCAGCGCCAGGAGATCTCCTTGATGATGCGCACCCCGCGCGGGATCGGCGCGAGACTCGCCTCGATCGCGCCGGGATCGACCGCGGCGAGTGCGATCGTCTCGGCCTCGCGGATGGCGCGGCGGATCTCGACCAGCGCCTCGGGCAGGCGGTCCTCGACCACCGGTTGCCGCTGTGCCGCAAGGGTTTCCTCGATTTTGGCGACCGCATCCAGCACCATGCGAGTGTCGGCATTGCGGTTGCGCTTGGCATATTCGCCGAGGAACCAGCGGCCGCGCGCGGTCTCCATGAAGGCTTCGCGGATCGCGTCGTAATCCTGCTCGTTCGGCGCGGCCGCGCGGGCAGACATGGGCGAGAGGGCGAATGCTTCGTTGGCCATGACAATCTCGTCGCGCAAATCAGTGCGCGTTACTGTAACGATCACCACGATATCGACCGAATCGCAATTGGTTTGATGCAGTCCGAATCACAAATCCCCATCGCGGCAGCGACGAAGCGGCGATTCGCCGTGAGCCTCGCCGTATTCTATTCGGCCTTCTTTGCGGTCCTGGGCACGCATGTGCCGTTCTTCCCGGTCTGGCTGAAGGCGATCGGCATCGACGCTGTCTGGATCGGCATCATCGCCGCGCTGCCGGCGATCACGCGCTTCACCACGCTGCCGCAAGTGACCGCCTTCGCCGAAAAGCGACAGGCCATTCGCGCCGCCATCATGGTGTCGGCGCTGGCCACTGCGATCGGATTTACGATGGTCGGCCTGCAGCAGCAGCCGCTGGCGCTGTTCCTGATCTATGCGCTGACCTGCATGGTGTGGACGCCGACGATGCCGCTGACCGATGCCTATGCGTTGCGCGGTGTCGCCCGCTACGGGCTCGATTACGGACCCCTGCGGCTGTGGGGGTCGGCGGCGTTTGCCGCCGGCTCGCTCGCCTGCGGCTATCTCGTCGACGTCATTGCTCCGCGCGACCTGATCTGGGTCATCGTGGCTTGGGCCGTCGTCGCGGTTCTCGCCAGCCTGCTGCTGCAGCCGCTCGACGATCTCGGGCGGAGGACGACGGAGCGGCATGCCGGCAAGCCGCTGCTGCGCGATGCAGCCTTCTGGGCCGTGATCGCATCGGCGGCGCTGATCCAGAGCAGTCACATCGCCTTCTACACCTTCTCGGCCATCAACTGGCAGCTCCAAGGCATCAGCGGGCTGACCATCGCGGTGCTGTGGACGCTGGGCATCATGGCAGAGATCGTCGTGTTCGCGCTGTCGCCGCGCTTCTCGCTGCAGCCGTCCACGCTGATAGCCATCGGCGGCGTGATCGCCGTGCTGCGCTGGATCGTCACCGCGAGCGAGCCGCCGCTCGTGCTGCTCGCGATCGCCCAGCTCGGCCACGGCTTCAGCTTCGGCCTGACCATCGTCGGCACCATGAACCTTCTGGTGCAGCGCGTGCCGTCGCATCATATCGCGCGCGGGCAGGGCTATTACGCCGCCTGCAACGGGCTCCTGGGGGCGGCGACCTCGATCGCATCAGGCGCGCTCTACGCCCGCATCGGCGACAATGTCTATTACGTCATGGCGGCGATGGCCGCTGCCGGTGCCATCCTGATCTGGTCGGCGCGGCATCGCCTCACGGCTCAGCCCCAGAGCGAAGCGTCCGGCGGGTAGACCAGGCTGCCGTCATAACGCAGGCCGTGGTCGCGGTCGCGCACCAGCAGCAAGGGGCCGTCGAGATCGACGAAGCGCGACTGCGGCGTCACCAGCATCGCCGGCGCCATCGACAGCGAGCTCGCGACCATGCAGCCGATCATGATCTCGAAGCCGAGCGCCCGGGCAGCATCGGCCATGGCCAGCGCCTCGGTGAGGCCGCCGGTCTTGTCGAGCTTGATGTTCACGGCGTCGTAGCGTTCGCGCAAGGGCGCGAGCGAAGCGCGGTCGTGCACGCTCTCGTCGGCGCAGACCGCGAGGGGGCGCCTGATCCGCGCCAAGGCTTGGTCGCGGCCTGCCGGCAGCGGCTGCTCCACCAGGGTGACGCCGGCGGCGGCGCAGGCGGCGAGATTGGCTTCCAGATCGGCCTCGGTCCAGGCCTCATTGGCATCGACGATCAGCTCGGCCTCAGGGGCGGCCTTGCGCACGGCCGCGATGCGCTCGGGATCGCCGTCGCCGCCGAGCTTGATCTTGAGCAGCGGACGGTGCGCCGCTTTGGCGGTCGCCACGGCCATGGCCTCGGGTGTCCCTAACGAAATCGTGTAGGCCGTGGTGCGCTCCACCGGGGCCGGGCGGCCCAGCAGGTTCCAGGCGCGCACGCCGGCCGCCTTGGCCTCGAGGTCGATCAGGGCGCAATCCAGGGCGTTGCGGGCCGCGCCTGATGGCATTGCGGCCTGGAGGGTCTCTCGCGTCAGCCCGCCCGCGACGGCCTCCTGCATGGCCTGGATCGCGGCCAGCGTCGCCTCCGGCGTCTCGCCGTAGCGGGGATAGGGCACGCATTCGCCGCGGCCGGTCAGGCCGTCCCGGCTGACCTCCGCCACGACGGTGACGGCCTCGGTCTTGGCGCCCCGGCTGATGGTAAAGCTGCCGGCGATCGGGAAGCGCTCGATTCGCGCCGCCAGAGACACAAGTTTGCTGGAAGTCATTTTGAACTCTGGCGAAATCTGAACCTGCTAGTTACCTCTAGCAACTAACATTAACCCCTTGGGGATACCTTCTCTGGGTAAGGGCGCGTGCGCAACCATCTGATTTTCTCCGCCCCGGCGCGGGAGCGGACATGAGTGGCGATCCGAAGCTGGAACGGATTGCCAAGGGCAACGCGCTGGCACTGTGCGCCACCGGCACCTGGACCGCGAGCTTTGCGCCGGTCCTGGAGCAGATGGTGACTGAGGCCGAGAAGCTCGCAGGCACCCCGCAAAGGATCTTCATCGACGTCTCCGAGGTCGCCAAGCTCGACACGTTCGGCGCCTGGCTGATCGAGCGGCTGCGCCGCAGCCTGACCCAAGGTGCCGTCGAAGCGCAGATCGCGGGCCTCTCCGCCAATTATTCCAGCCTCGTGGACGAGGTGCGGCGGGTCAGGGCGACGGCCATGGTCGACAGCAACCCGATCACCATCTCCGGCATGCTGGAGCAGATCGGACGGGCCGTGGCCGGCGTCGCCGGCACGGTGGCGGGCCTCGTCGACATGCTGGGCGCCGTGCTCGCGGCGTGGTTTCGTGTTCTGATCCATCCGCGCTCGTTCCGCCTGACCTCGACCGTGCATCACATGGAGCAGGTCTGCTGGCGCGCGGTGCCGATCATCGTGCTGATCACCTTCCTGATCGGTTGCATCATCGCGCAACAGGGCATCTTCCATTTCCGCCGCTTCGGCGCCGACATCTTCGTCGTCGACATGCTCGGCGTGCTGGTGCTGCGCGAGATCGGCGTGCTGCTGGTCGCGATCATGGTCGCCGGCCGCTCCGGCAGCGCCTATACCGCCGAGCTCGGCTCGATGAAGATGCGCGAGGAGATCGACGCGCTGCGCACCATGGGGTTCGATCCGATCGAGGTCCTGGTGCTGCCGCGGATGATGGCGCTGGTGCTGGCGCTGCCGATCCTCGCATTCCTCGGCGCCATGGCTGCGCTCTATGGCGGCGGTCTGGTGGCCTGGCTCTATGGCGGCGTTCAGCCCGAGGCCTTCCTGCTGCGCCTGCGCGATGCCATCTCGATCGACCATTTCATCGTCGGCATCGTCAAGGCGCCGGTGATGGCCGCCGTGATCGGCATCGTCGCCTGCGTCGAAGGGCTCGCCGTGCAGGGCAGCGCGGAATCGCTGGGTCAGCACACCACCGCGTCGGTGGTGAAAGGCATCTTCTTCGTCATCGTCATGGACGGCATCTTCGCCATCTTCTTCGCCTCGATCGGGATGTGACGATGGCAAGAGAAACTCAAAGCGAGATTCAGGATCCGATCATCCGCGTCCGCGGCATCACCGTGCAGTTCGGCGCCACGCGCGTGCTGGACGGGCTCAACCTCGACGTCAAGCGCGGCGAGATCCTGGGCTTCGTCGGCCCCTCCGGCGCGGGCAAGTCGGTGCTGACGCGCACCATCATCGGCCTCGTGCCGAAGGTCGCGGGCTCCATCGAAGTGTTCGGCGTTGATCTCGATTCATCGAGCGCGTCGCAGCGTCGCAACGTCGAGCGGCGCTGGGGCGTCCTGTTCCAGCAGGGCGCGCTGTTCTCCTCGCTGACCGTGCGGCAGAACATCCAGTTTCCGATGCGCGAATATCTGCGCGTCTCGCAGCGGCTGATGGACGAGATCACCATGGCCAAGCTCACCATGGTCGGCCTCAAGCCCGAGGTCGCCGAGCGTTTCCCGTCCGAGCTCTCCGGCGGCATGATCAAGCGCGTGGCGCTGGCGCGTGCGCTGTCGCTCGATCCCGACCTCGTCTTCCTGGACGAGCCGACCTCCGGCCTCGACCCGATCGGCGCCGGCGACTTCGACGAACTGGTCAGGACGCTCCAGCGCACTTTGGGGCTGACGGTTTTCATGGTAACCCACGACCTCGACAGCCTATACACAGCATGTGACCGCATCGCCGTTTTAGGGAACGGTAAGATCATTGCGGCAGGGTCGATCGCCGACATGCAGGCCTCGCAGCATCCCTGGCTGAGGCAGTATTTTCATGGCAAGCGCGCCCGCGCGGTCATGGGTTGAGAGCTGGGTTGAGTAGCCGGAGCACCTGATGGAAACGCGGGCGAATTACATATTGATCGGCTCGTTCACGCTGGCGGTGATCGCCGCCGCGATCGGCTTCGTGCTGTGGTTTCAGTCGCTGCACACCACCAAGCAGCGCAGCCCCCTGCGCGTCGTGTTCGAGGGGCCGGCGGCGGGCCTGCGCAACGGCGGCAGCGTCAATTTCAACGGTATCAGGGTGGGCGAGGTGGTCTCGGTGAAGCTGGACAACCCGCGGCGGGTTGTCGCACTCGCGATGATCGAGAACAACGCCCCGATCCGCAAGGACACGCTGGTCGGCCTCGAATTCCAGGGCCTCACCGGCGTTGCCGCGATCTCGCTCAAGGGCGGCGAGGAGGCCGCGGCCCCGCCGCCGCTCGACCAGGACGGCATCCCGACGCTCACGGCCGACCCAAACAAGCTCCAGGACGTCACCGAGGCGATCCGCGCCACGCTGCAGAACGTCAACAAGATCGTCGCCGACAATCAGGAATCGGTGAAGAACTCGCTGAAGAACCTCGAGACCTTCACCAATTCGCTGGCGCGCAATTCCGAGAAGATCGACGCCGTGATGGCCAAGGTCGACGGCGTCATGCTCAAGGCCGACAATCTCATGCTCGGCCTCAACACGCTGGCCGGCGGCAAAGACGGCGGCGAGCTGTTCCAGGCGGTGAAGTCGATCCGCGAGCTCGCCGAGGATTTCGACAAGCGCTCCGGCGCCTTGATGGCCGACGGCCGCCGCACCCTCGGCGACATCAGCCGCGCCGTGAACAATTTCGACCGCAATCCGACCCGCGTGCTGTTCGGCGCCAGCAACTCATCGCAACCCGCCCCGCCGCCGGAGCCGCCGAAGCCGGCGGCAGCGCCGAGGCGGTAGGGGGTAGGAAAGCGCGAATGGGGAGTGGCGAATAGCGAGTAGCGTATACAGCCTTCCTCACGGATCGATCCCAAACAAAAAACGGAGCCCGCGAGGGCTCCGTTTTCATTCGCTATTCGCTATTCGCCATTGGCGAGCTTCGCTCTACCCCAGCCGGCCCGCCGCGTGCGCGAGCAGGGTGTAGACCAAGCCCGTCTCCGAGATCAGGTGGCTGCGCAGCTCCTGCGGACCGCGGCCGTCGCGGGCGACTTCGTCGAGCAGGCGCTCGAACTCGGCGACGTAGCGGTCGACCGTGCCCTTGAAGTTGCGGTCGGCGCGGTACTTGCGGGCGACCTCGTCGAAGGCCTTCTGGCCGGCGGGCGTGTACAGGCGCTTGGTGAAGGCCTTGTTCTCGCCGCGCTGGTAGCGGTCCCACATCTCGGCGGCGAGGTTGCGGTCCATCAGCCGGCCGATGTCGAGCGACAGCGATTCCAGCGGATTGCTGCTTGCCTGCGGCGCCTGCGGCTGCGGCGCGGGTGCCGCGCGGCCGCGCGGAGCCTGACCGGCCGGCGCGCCCTGATTGGCGTCGGTGCGGTTGAGCAGGTCCGACAGCCAGCCGTCACGGCCCTGGTCGTTGCCACCGGGCGCCACCGGCGGCGCTTCGGTGCGGCGCGCGGCCGGCATGCCGAGGTCCGGCGGCGGCAGCGTCGAGGCGCTGCCGATGTCGCGCATGCGGGTCTCGGGAGCCCGGCCGCCGACGGCCGCCAGCACCGGCTCTTCCTGGCGCTGCACGCTGGCGCGGCCCGCCGTGGTGACGTCGAGCCCGCGGCCGTGCTGGGCCACGATGCGGTTGAGCTCGGCGAGCGCCTCGATCTGGTCGACGATCACCTTGCGCATCTGCGCCGTGCTCTCGGCGGCCTCCTGCGGCATCTCGAGTACGCCGCGGCGCAGCTCGTTGCGGGTGGCTTCGAGCTCGTTGTGCATCTCGAAAGCCATCTGCTTCATGCTGGCGACGAGGTTGGTGAACTTCTCGGTCGACTGCTTGAACATCGTATCCGCCTCGTCCGTGGTCTGGCGGTAGATGTCGTGCATCGCCTCGATGGTCTGCCGGTGCTCCTCTTCGGACGCAGCGCGCACCGCCTCGAACTGGCGGGTGATCGCGGCCGAGCCGGCGCCGGCGGTCTCGGCGACGACGCGGGCAATGTCGCGGGCGCGCTCTTCGGCCGCGGCAAGCGATTCATCGAGCAGGCCGGTGAAGCGCGACAGCCGCTGGTCGAGATCGGCCGTGCGCAAGTCGATCGTGGTGACGAGCGATTCCAGCGCCTGCTTGCGTTCGGCGAGCGAGGCGGTGGTGTTCTTGTTGCTCTGCTCGACGACCTGCGCGGCCTCGACCAGCGCCTGGCCATGCTTGTCGAACTGGACCGACAGCTCGCCGAGATCCTGCAGCGCCTTCGTGGTCTTGCTGTTGAAGACGTTGAGCTGCTCTTCCAGGTTCTGCGTCGCCGCGCCGTTGCGCGAGGTGACGTCGTTCATCGCCGAGACGAAGTCGGCGACGCGCGTCACCAGCGCCCGCTCGAGCGAGTTGAGGTTGTCGTGCGCACCGGTCAGCACCTCCTGGAGCAGGATGTTGCCTTCGCGCAGGCGCTCGAACAGGGCAACCGTGTCGGTGCGCAGGATCTTGCTGGTCTCCTGCATCTCCGTGACGGCCGCGATCGAGACCTGGCGCGACTGGTCGATCGCGGAACGCGAGGCCTGCTCGAGGTCCTTGAGCGACTTGCCGACGGCGCTGGTCGCGACCTCGCTCGCTGCGTTGATGGTGCGGGCGACTTCCGAGCCGTTGCCCATCATGGTCTGCGAGAAGGCCTGGCCGCGCGTCTCGATCGACTTCAGCGCGTCGGAGGTGACGCGGTCGATGTCGAGCGTAAGCTGGCTGGTCTTCGAGCCGATCGCGTCGACCAGTGCGCCGCGCTTGGCGTCGATCATGTTCGACAGGCGGTCGGCCTGCTGCTGCACGTAGGTGACGATCTCGTCGGTCTTGCCGGTCATGGCCTGGCCGAAGCTGGAGCTGGCGGCGAGCACCGAGCGCTCGACGTCGGCCGAGCTCGACTTGACGCGCGAGCTCGCCTCGTTGGAGGCGGAGATCAGCGCGTTCTGGGCGTTGAGCGCGCTGGTCTGGATGTCGTTGGTCGCGTTGGCCGCGGCCGCGCTCAGCGTGCGCTCGATCTCGGTCGAGATCGTGCGGATCTGGCTCGCGGCGTCGGCCGAGGTCGAGGTCAGCGAGATCTGGGCCTCACGCGCGCTGTTGAGGATGGTCGAGGCGGTGTCGGCGCCGACCGCGGTCAGCGTGCGCTCGATGTCCGTCGTCAGTGACTTGATCTGGCCCGCCGCATCGGTCGAGGCGGAGATCAGCGTGCCCTGGGCCTCGCGCACGCCGCTGGTCAGGGCCTCGATGGTGGCGCCGCCGGCCGTCGCCAGCGCGCGCTGCATCTCGGCCGCGAGCGAACGGACCTGGCTGGTTTGTTCTGCGGAGACAGCAAGAAGGGTGCTCTGGGCGTCGCGGGCGCTGGTGGTGATCGTCTCGGCGGTGGTCTGGCCGACCTGCGAAAGCGAGCGATGCACTTCGGCTGCGAGCGACTTGACCTGGCTCGCCGCGTCCGAGGACGCCGTCACCAGCGTGCTCTGGGCCTCGCGGGCGCCGCTCATGATGGTCTCGGCCGTCGAGGTGCCCGCCATCGTCAGCGAGCGCTGCACGTCCGAGGACAGCGCCTTGATCTGGTTTGCGGTCTCGGTCGAGGCCGCGATCAGCGTGCTCTGCGCATCGCGGGCGCCGGCGGTGATCGACTCCGCCGTGGCGGTGCCGGCCATCGACAGCGAGCGCTGCACGTCGGCGGTGAGCGTCTTGACCTGGCTCGCCGCATCCGAGGACGCGGTGACGAGGGTGGTCTGCACCTCGCGGGCACCGGCCAGGATCGAGGCCGCGGTGGCGGAGCCCGCCGCCGACAGCGTGCGCTCGACGTCGGCCGCCAGCCCCTTGATCTGGTTGGAGGCTTCGCCCGAGGCCGCAACCAGCGTCGACTGCGCTTCGCGCGCGCTGGTCAGGATCGAGTTCGCCGCACCGGTGCCGACCGCGGTCAGCGCCTGCTCGACCTCGGCGGAGGTCATCTTGAGCTGGGCGTTGACGTCGGAGGAGACCGTCAGCAGCGACTGCTGGGCGGTGCGCGCGCCGGTCTGGATCGTCTCGCTGGTGTTGACGACGAGGTTGGTGAGCGAGCGCTCGGCGTCCTCGACATGCGAGCGGATCGCGGTCGAGATCATCTCGGCGCGGGACATCATGTCCTCGCTGGCTTGGCGTCCGCTGCTTTCGATGCGGCCGGCCACGGCCTCGACGCGGGAGCCGAGCAGATCCTCGAACTGCGCCACGCGCACGTCGATGTCGCTGGCGACCGAGCCGACCTTGGTCTCGATGGCCTGCTGGATCTCCTGGAAGCGTGCCGTGACCGTGTCGGTCAGATGGATGCTGCGGCCGTCGATGATCTCGGTGACGCCGGTGATGCGGCGGTCGACCGCCTCGATCGCCTGCGCGGTGCCGTCGGTGAGCGTCGAGGTGAGCAGCGTCAGGCGCGTATCGATCGACTGCACCGCCTGCGAGGCGCCGTTCGTCACCGCGGTGGTCAGGTAGGTGAGGCGGGAATCGATGGATTCGAGCGCCTGCGTCGCGCCGCCGCTGAGCGTCGTCGTGAGATGCGTCAGGCGGGTATCGATCGAATGGATGGTCTGCGATGCACCGTCGGTCAGCGAACTCGTGAGGTGGTTGAGGCGCGCATCGATGGTTTCGATGGCCTGCGTTGCGCCGCTAGTGAGCGTCGTCGTGAGGTAGGTGAGGCGGGAGTCGATCGACTGGATCGCCTGCGCGGCACCGTCGGTCAGCGACGTCGCCAGCGTGTTGATGCGTCCGTCGATGGTTTCGGTCATCGACTTCGCGCGGCCGTCGAACGACAGCTCGAGCGCGGCGACGCGGCCGACGAGCTGCTCGTCGAAGGTCCTGATGTGGCCTTGGATGGTGCCGTCGAGGCTGGCGATCTTGCCGTTCAGCGAGGCGTCGATATTGCCGACGCGTTCGCCGATCGTGGTCTCGAACTGCGCGAGGCGCTGGTCGAGCACCGCCGTGATCTGGCCGCCGTTCGAGGTGAAGCGGGTGTCGAAATCGTCGACATAGGTCTTCAGCGTCTCGGCGATGTCCTGCGTGCGCTGGCCCATGCGTTCGACGATCTCGCCGCCGAAGGTCTTCACGGTGCGGTCGAATTCGGAGATGTGGCGGGTGATCAGCGCGCCCAGCGTGCCGGAGTCGCGGGCGAACTTCTCGACCAGCTCGGTGCCCTGGTTCCTCACCAGCTCGTCGAACGCGCTCATCTGCAGCGACAGCGAATCGTGCGCGGTCTCGGTCTGGCTGACGACCTTGGCGACCAGGGCGTTGACGGTGGCGTCGAGCGCCTCGCTGGCCTTGTCACCGCTCGTCATGATCTGGCCGGCGAGACGGTTGCCGGCGTCGTCGATCTTGGCGGAGATGTCGTTGGACCGCAGCTCGAGCTCGAGCAGCAGCGAGTCCGACGAGTTCTTCAAGGAATCGTGCACCTGCTCGGTGCGCTCGGAGATGCCGTCGACGATCGCGGCGGAACGCTGCTCGAACTCGCCGGTGATGCGGTCGATGCGCTCGTTCAGCATCTCGTGGACGCGGTCGGCGAGGTCGACGAACTCGTCGTGGACGTGGCCGGTCTTGAAGTTGAGGCTGGTGGTCAGCCGCTCGCTGGCGTCGAGCACGGCGCGCGTGGTCTCGTTGCTGGCCTCCTCGAGACGGTCGAGCAGGTCGCCGCCGCGCTCGCCGAGCGCCAGGATCATGTTGTCGCCGGCATTGCTCAGCGCCTGGGTGATGTGGGCGCCGCGCTCTTCCAGAGCGCCGGTGATCGACTTGGCCACCTCGTCGACGCGGGAGGCGATCGCGTCCGAGATCAGCGCGATGTCGTGGCGCAGGTCGATCTGCACGCCGGAAATGGCGCTGCGGACCTGCTCGGCCTGGCCGACCAGATTGTCGCGCTGATGCGCGATGTCCTGCAGCAAAGCGCGGATGCGCACCTCGTTGTCGGAATAGGCGCGTTCGAGCGCGGCGACCTCATTGGCGACCAGCGTCTCGAGCTCACCGGCGCGCGCGATCGCGCGCTCGATGCCGTCGCCCATCGCCGCGACCTCGCGGCGGATGGCCTGGCCGACGGTGACCATGGAATCGGAGGCCGAGCCTTCCGGCTCGGAGAAGCGGATCGCGACCTGCGCCATCGCCTGCGCGATCATGCGCATTTCCTGGCCGCGCCAGACCAGGCTCGCGAGGAAGTAGAACAGCATGACCGGCGCGAAGAACATCGCGACGAGGCCGGCGATCACGAGCACGCCGCCGCTCTGGCCCATGGCGGCCTGGATCGAGGGCAGGAAGCCGACGGTCAGCGCGGCGCAGGCGGCGAGCCAGATGCCGGCGAAGATGGTGGCGAAGGTGTAGACGCTGCGGGCAGGGCGGCCCTTCTGCAGCGCCTGGAGCAGCTGGCCGATGGTCTCGCGATCGTCGTTGGCGGCGCGGCGCGCGGTGCGCGGCTCCTCGACCGGGTCGAACACGGTCGACCGCTCATTAGCGGCGGGGCGTGGCTCGAAGCTCGGCTCGTCGAAAATCGGGGGCGCAGCCGGCGGCACCGGGGGCGCCGCTTCGTTGCGCATTGCGGCGTTGCGGCTGGTATCGGCCGCCGTGTCGCTGATGTTCAGGGCTTCCTGGATCGCAGAAAGCGCAACTTCTGTAGGGTCTTTGACCTTTTTCGGAGTGTTCGCCATGTTCAGTCCGAGCCCTCGTTACTTGTACGCGTCCCCCCGCGAGCCCTGCGCGCGGCGCAAGCCCACAGACCGGATCATGCCGCTTGCGCGGATCTCCGAGCCGTCCCCACCCGGACGGCTTGTCCGCCAATTTCTGCAACATCCTATTGGCAGAGCGTCGCGAATGAAATGCCCGCGATTAAGACATTCTTAATCATCGTTAACAGGTTCGCGCCGTAACGCCTTAGCAATCAACGCAATTCTCAACCGGACTCGGCCAATTGCGGCGACTTTTCGTCAATAAACCGGCGGATCTGCGTCAAATCCCCCAAACATTTCGTTAACCATTTCCATGCTTGGGTGAGGGGAACCTGACCGCCGGACCGGCGGCCGTCGCGCGAAGCCGGGGCCTGCGCCATGACGCCTGAACTGCAAGGGATGGACTGGATGCCTTCGCCCCCGCTTGCGCCCATCGATAGCCCGCTCGACCTCGATCACCTCTCCCGAATGACGCTCGGCGACGCTGAGCTGGAGCAGGAAGTGCTGGCCATGTTCGCGGAGCAGGCGGCCCGTCTGCTCGCGGCGATGACCGCATTGCCGGCCGAGACCGGCCCGCTCGCGCACAAGCTCAAGGGCTCGGCGCGCGGGATCGGCGCCTTTGCGGTCGCTGATGCCGCTGCCAGCCTAGAGACTGCGATCCGGACCGGCCATGGCCGGCCCCACGCCTTCGCCGCGCTGAAAGAGGCGGTGGCCGAGGCCCGCGCTGCCATCGCGGCGATGCTGAAGCGTTGAGCCGATACGGCCGGAGCCGGGCTCTAGTCGCTTGTTTTGACGCGTTTTCTTCCCGCAAAGCGGGAATCACTTGGCTTCAAAACGCTATGGCGCCGGGCTGACCGACCCGTTATAGGACAGCCGGGACCCTCCTTCATTCAAAGCACCGCGGCAGCACGAGCACACATGGCCAAGATTCACTTTGTCGACCACAAGGGCGAAACCCGCACGGTGGAAATCGAGAACGGCGCAACCGTGATGGAAGCTGCAATCCGCAACAGCATTCCCGGCATCGAGGCCGAATGCGGCGGCGCCTGCGCCTGCGCAACCTGCCATGTCTATGTCGACGAAGCCTGGCGCGAGAAGGTCGGCAGCCCGACGCCGATGGAAGAGGACATGCTCGACTTCGGCTTCGACGTGCGCCCGAATTCGCGCCTGTCTTGCCAGATCAAGGTCTCCGACGAGCTCGACGGCCTCGTCGTGGCGACGCCCGAGCGCCAGGCCTGATCCGTCTCCAAGCAGACTGTCCAAGTCGACTAAAGCGCGATGCGATTAGGATGAATCGTCATCGCGCTTTAGGTTATTGTTTGAGCATGATCTTTTCGGAAAACCGCTACACACTTTTCCGGATCATGCTCTAAATGCTCGGCGGCGCGACCTCGATGCCGCGCTTGTGCCAGGGTCTGAGCTTCTCGATCACCTCTGCGGTCAGCGGCGCCGGTCGCCGCGTCGCCTCGTCGAGCAGGACGCCGACCGACGTCGCCGACGCAATGCACGTGCCGTTCGAGAACACGACCTGCTCGAATGTCACCGACGTTCGCCCGAGCTTGACCACGCCGAGGCCGAGCTCGATCGAGCCGGGCCAGTGCAGCTCGGCGCGAAAATGCATGTCGAGCCGCACCATGATCCAGGCGAGCCCCGGCGGGGTCAGCCCGTATTCGGGAAGCTTCATCAGCGTGACACGGCCGGTCTCGAAATATGTGGCATAGACCGCGTTGTTGACGTGCTGGTTCGGGTCTAGGTCGCCGAACCGGACGTTGTCGCTGAGGCGAAACGGAAAGTCCTCAAGGCGCGGGGTCGTGTCGAGGCGGGCTGGTGCGTTCACCGATTGATCTCCGTCATATCCATCCTCGTTACAGCCCAGTTATTTTGGCCCGGCAAGTGGGCGCGGCTGCGGGGCGATCCCGCTTTTATGCCTTTCCTGTTCCATCCCCGTTGGCTAGACAGGCAGGGTCACCTCTGCCCGACGGGCGCCGTCCAACCGATAACGATCGATAAAGAGACGACATGAGCGACGTGATCAAAACCGATGTGCTGATTATTGGGGCCGGGCCGTGTGGTCTGTTCGCCGCCTTCGAGCTCGGCCTTCTCGATATGAAGGCGCATTTCGTCGACATCCTCGACAAGGTCGGCGGCCAGTGTGCCGAGCTCTATCCGGAAAAGCCGATTTACGACATTCCCGGCATTCCCCAGGTTTCGGGGCAGGGGCTGACCGACGCGCTGATGGAGCAAATCAAGCCGTTTCATCCGACCTTCCATCTCGGCGAGATGGTCGAGACCGTGGACAAGATCGGCGATCCCTTGTTTCGCTGCACCACGGATGCCGGCAAGGTGTTCGAATGCAAGGTGGTGGTGATCGCGGCCGGCGGCGGCTCGTTCCAGCCCAAGCGCCCGCCGGTACCGGGCATCGAGGCCTATGAAGGCACCTCGGTGCATTACGCCGTGCGCAAGATGGAGACGTTCCGCGACAAGAGCGTGCTGATCGTCGGCGGCGGCGATTCCGCGCTCGACTGGACGCTCAATCTGCATCCGATTGCGAAGCGCATCACGCTGCTGCATCGGCGCGACGAGTTTCGCGCCGCGCCCCATAGTGTCGAGCAGATGCGCGCGCTGGTTGCCGGCGGCAAGATGGATCTGCGGCTCGGCCAGGTCACCGCGCTCTCCGGCGCTGACGGAAAGCTCACCGGCGCGACCGTCAAGGGCAACGACAACAGCGTCACCGAAATCGCCTGCGACACCATGCTGCCGTTCTTCGGGCTGACCATGAAGCTCGGCCCGGTCGCGAATTGGGGCATCGCGCTGGAGAACAATCTGGTGCCGGTCGAGACGTCCGCGTTCGAGACCAATGTTCCGGGCATCTTCGCCATCGGCGACATCAACACCTATCCCGGCAAGATCAAGTTGATCCTGTGCGGCTTCCACGAGGGCGCGCTGATGTCGCAAAAAGCCCATCGTTATGTCTATCCGGACAAGCGGCTCGTGTTCCAGTACACGACCTCGTCCTCCAGCCTGCAAAAGAAGCTCGGTGTCAACTGACGGAAGCGTTCGGGGCAGCGATGCCCCATGTTTCTGGTGCTGGAACCGTTCGCGAAATCGCCGTAGTCTGCGGCCATTCCGGTCATAGGCTTGGCCAGGTTTTTGGCTTAGCACAGTTTGGCTCTGCGAAGTCTTGGCTCAGCAAAGGTGATTGGCTCAGCAAGGTGATGACAATGCGGACTTTCGTTTCCAGCTTTCGGCTGCTCTCCTTCGTCGCACTCGCATTGTCGCTCGCGGTCGTGACGCCGTGCGCGGCGCAGACCGCCGAGCCCACGGCGGCGGGCCTTTGGCAGAAGGTCGAAGACGGCAGGACGGTCGGATGGTTCCTCTTCGTCGATCGCAACGGCATCTTCGAAGGCGTGATCGCCAAGACCTTCCCGCGGCCAACCGACGACCCGAACGAGGTCTGCTCCAAGTGCACCGACGATCGCAAGAACGCTCGGGTGCTCGGCATCTCCTTCGTCCGCGACATGAAGCGCGAAGGATTGAAGTACGAGGGCGGCAACGTGCTCAATCCGCGCGACGGCCAGATCTGGAAGGCCAACATGCGGGTCAGCCCCGACGGCCAGACCCTGACGCTGCGCGGCTATCTCGGCATCTCGCTGCTCGGCAAGGACGAGACCTGGACGCGCCTGCCCGATGCCAACATCGCGCAGGTCGATCCGGCGATCGTCGCAAAATACTTGCCCGCGCAGGCTGCTGCCGCCAAGCAACCGGCGCCCGCGGCGAAGAAGGGCGGCGCGATGATGGCGCCGGCAAAGCAGTAAAGGGCGCAAGCCGCGCGCTGCGCGGTCTCAATAGCTCTCGCTTTGGCGCAGGATCTCCAGCCTGTGCGGCCACCTTCGCCGATGGCGAATGCGCCTCGGACTCGCTCCAGTAGTTCCCCGGAATGCGCGCTGGCGCTGGATTTGCATAGCTGTCGGCAAAGCTGCTGGGGGAGCGAGTCGCCGTCTCCACGCCTGCCGCGCACCATGCGGACGGTGGACGGCAGCGTTTGCCCCGCGGTGATCACTTCGACCGCGGAGACCACATGAAACCTGCAAGACAGTGTGCCGCCTTGCTGCTGGGGCTGACGGTTCTGACGCATGCGGCGCTGGCGCGCGACGACGGCCGCTTCGCCAACTCGCCCCTGAAACCCTGGTTCGAGAGTCTGCGTAGCGAGTTCGGGCTATGCTGCTCGGATGCGGACGGCTACGTCATCGCCGACGTCGATTGGGAGTCCGATCGCGGTCGCTACCGTGTGCGCATCGACGACGAGTGGGTCGTGGTCCCTGACGGCGCCGTGATCACCGTCCCGAACAAGATCGGCCGCACCATGGTGTGGAAGCACTATATCGACGGCCATCCGCGCGTGCGCTGCTTCATGCCGGGCAGCATGACGTAGACGCGCAGGCCATCCCGGTCGGCGCGAAGCGCCGAATCCGGGATGACAAAGCGAAGCTTTAGTGCGCCCGGTTTTCCGAGCCCGCGCTTGCGAGCTGCTTGATCCGCGGCGACAGCACGGCGACCTGCACCGGCGAGGCCGGCATGCCGGCGACGATCATCGCGGGGTTCGCTGACTGCTCCTGGACGCCGGCGCCGCCGAGCACCTGCACTTGCGTTGTCGTGATCGGAAACGACGTCACTTCGTAGGAGGGAAGCTCGCTGGCGAACGCGGCGGTCGAGCTCGCGATCATGGCGCCGGCAACGGCAATCATCGAGAGAACACGCATTGGAAAATCTCCGTGGAAGATGTCAATCGGAGGTTTGGTCGCCGCGATGGCGAAACAGGTTCGCTCGTGTGCGAACATTCCCGTTGTCTTCCGCGCAGATATCGATTGCCTGATGCGAAAGGACGAAACGCGGAAGACGTTTCCCGCGCCAATGTTTCCGGACGGTTTCGCGGAAGGGGCCGATGCGCACCGCTCAATGCTCTTGCAGATCGAGCTGCGCAGATCTCGCCGGCGCGGCGACCGCGGCAAAGCGCAGGCGCATCGTCGTGCCGCAGCCGGGCGCGGAAGCGACGATCAACTCTCCGCCATGGGCCGCCATGATCTCGCGGACGATCGATAGGCCGAGGCCGGCGCCTTCACCTGCGGCGTTGCCGGTCTGAAACGGCTCGGTCAGCCTGTGTTCGGCGCCATCGGGCAGGCCCGCGCCATCATCGTGAATCGATACGCCATCGCAGCCGAGCGTGGCGACGACGCGCCGCGCGCCATGGGCGTGGATGAGCGCGTTGCCGACGAGATTGGCGAGTGCACTGCGGATCGCAGCGTCCACGCCCTGCACCACGAATGGACCTTTTCCGTCGTGCTCCAGCGCAAGCTCGATGCCGGCGTCCAGCGCCGAGGGGCTGAAATCGGCCAGCACATCCAGCGTGATCTGGGCAAGATCGATCGGCCGCTTCTCGATCGCATGATTTTGCAATCGCGCCAGGTCCAGCATAGCCGAGACCAGCGAGGTCAGCCGACGGACGTCGCGCACCAGCTCGGCCTTCAGGGCCGGCTCAGGCACGTCCTCGATCTTGGCGCGCAGCAGAGTCAGGGGCGTGCGGAGCTGATGGGCGGCATTGCCGAGGAAGCGGCGCTGCATCCTGATATAGGCGTCGATCTCGCCGAAAGCGCGATTCAGCGCCTCGACCAGCGGCTTCAACTCGCGAGGGACCTCGGACAGCGAGATCAAACCTTGTGGCGCCGAGGGATCGATCGCGAGGGCGCGACGTGCGACCCGCTCGATGCCGCGCGAGACGAAACGTGCGGTCAGCATCGAGCCGATGGCGACGGTTGCCGCAAAGGCCAGCGCCACCAGGATGATCGAAAAGACCCTGCGGAGGAGAAAAGTCCTTGCAATCCGGCCAAAGCGGACCTGAGGCTCGCCAACCATCATCGCGATCCGCAACGCGCCCCGTTGCACGGCGGAGAGACAGAAGGTGCTCTTCTGGTCGAGCGTGTAGAAGACGGACGAACCGACGGGCCCGTGGTAGGGAAACACGAAGGGCAGGGGGGGCCGGTGTTCGCTGCCGTACTCGCTGAGCAGGTCGCCCGTGGACACGACGTACCAGAGGTTCGGGCTGTCCCCCTTCAATTCCTCGAGGGCAGGAGTCGAACGTATTGTCAGTTTTTGCCCTTCGATCACCGTCGCGCGATCGAGAACGGCGGCCACGACCTGACACGTCCTGAACTCGCGTTCCTCGGTCGGGTAGCGCCAGATGAAGAGGCCGAGCATGCCCAGGAAGATCGTCGTCGCGGCGATGCCGAGCGACAGCGCAAAGGTTCGGGCGATCGACCTCATCGCGGCGTTGCCAGCCGCAGGATGTAGCCGATGCCCCGCATGCTGCGGATCTCGACGTCGCCGCCGAGCTCGGCCAGTTTCTTGCGCAGGCGCGAGACCTGGGCTTCGAGCGTGTTGGACTCGATCTCGTCGTCGAAGCCGTAGATCTCCTCGATCAGGGCGGCGCGGGTGATGACGCGGTCGCGCCGCATCAGCAGCGCCCCCAGGATCAGTGCCTCGCGCCGGCGCAGCAGGATCCTGGTGTCGGCGACCACCGCCTCGTTGCTGCCGAGATGCAGCTCGACGTTGCCGAGCGACAGCACCGATGGGGCGAGCAGCCGCGGCCGGCGCAGCACCGCGCGCACGCGCGCAAGCAGCTCCTGCGGCTCGAATGGCTTGCCGAGATAGTCGTCGGCCCCGCCATTGAGCCCTTCGACGACGTCCTCCTTGGCGTCCTTGGACGTCAGCATGATGATCGCGGGCCGCTCCGCCGATTGGCTCAGCGCCGTGACCACCTGGAGCGCATCTCCGTCGGGCAGCATCCGGTCGACGATCGCCAGATCATACTTGAAATTGTTCAGTGCCTGGCGCGCATCGGCGATCGAGCCGACCAGGTCGACGATACCGTGCAATTGCCCGAGCAGCCGGCGGACATAGGCGCCGATCTGTGGTTCGTCTTCGATCACGAGGGAGCGCACGCGGGTCGTCCTTGACTCTGCTGGGGCAACAAAACCCTGACCGTGACGCTCCCTGGCCGAACTCTGGCGCTTCGGCTCGTGCGCGAGGGTTCCCATAAAGGCGGCGAGCTTGGCGAATAAAAGGCAGGACCGGGCGAGCTCGCGGGCACGGCCCGTCACGTTTTTGAGGGCGTGATCGCGGCGGTGCAATGTTGGGGCAATGTTGATCTGGCGGGCGTGCCTGCCAGCGCCGGACATGGCCCTGGGGAGCATCCGATCGCACCTTGCAATCTTGGGGCAATTTTGCCGGACCAGATGCTGTGGCTCCTAACCACAACAGTCGACTCGGCCTGCAAGGCCGGTCCGGGGCCCCGCAATGAATGATTTCGAAGAAGCCGCTCTCCGCCTCACGGCGATTGTGCGGCGGACGTCCGCCTGTCTCGCCGCACTCGGTGCAATCATGGCAACGGCGCCATCGGTGTTGGCGCAGACCGCGTTCACGCTGCCAGCGCCGCCATTGGAGCTGCCGATGCTGCCCTCGCCGTCGGGAAACTGGACTGTCATGGTCGGCATCGGCGGCGAATACAAGCCCGAGTTCGCCGGATCGAACAACGGAAGGTTTGCTCCGGTCCCGATCTTCTCTGTCCGCCGCGCCGGATCAGTCGACCAGTTTCGCGGACCGCGCGACAGCACCAGCATCGCGCTGCTCGACATCGGCCATTTTCGCGCCGGCCCCGCGTTCAAATACGTCGCCTCAAGGAAGGCCGACAAATATGCCGAGCTGACCGGCCTTGGCAATGTCGACGCCGCCTATGAGCTCGGTGGCTTCGTGGAGTATTATCCGGTCGACTGGCTGCGCCTGCGCAGCGAGTTGCGCCAGGGCATGGGCGGTCACACCGGCACCGTCGCGGATGTGTCTGCCGACGTCATCGTGCCGCTGATCCAAAGGCTGACGATCTCGGCCGGCCCGCGCTTCACCTGGAAGAGCACCAATGCCACTGCGCCGTATTTCGGCGTCGATGCCGTGCAGGCACTGGCATCGGGGTTGCCGACCTACAATGCCAGGGGCGGTGCGCATTCGGTCGGTTTCGGCAGCCAGATCTCCTATCGCATCAATCCGCAATGGGAGGTTCACGCCTATGTCGAATACGAGAAGCTGCTCGGCGATGCCGCGGACAGCCCGCTGGTGAAGCTGCGAGGATCCTCGAACCAGACCACCGTCGGTCTCGGTGCGTCCTATTCGTTCGATTTCAGGATTCGATAGAGCATGCGCGTCAAGGTCATCGTAATTCTCGCCTGCGCGATCGCTTGCGTCGGGCTCGGCGCCGCCGCGGCGTTCGAGACGCGTGCGAGCCGGCTCCAGGCGATCAAGACCGTCGGCATCATCTCGGCGATCGGCGAGGAGATCAGCCTGACGCGAGCCGGCCTGACCGGGCTCGACAACGCCGCGCAGACCGCCTCGATCAGCGCATGGGGGCTGGACGAGCTGATCGTCCAGCAGGCGACGAAGCTGCTGGGCGGACGGTTTCACGTGCAGCCGGTGAGCTACCGGCGCGCGGCCTTCGCCGCGATCAGGGATTCGGCGGTCGCCCCGGTCAATCTGCTGCGGAGCGACCCGTTCAAGGAGCTGGTTCGCAGCGATGTCACGCCGCAGGGACTGGACGCGTATATCGTCATCACCCGGGCGAGATCGAAGCTTGGAAACGGCCGCAACGTCGAGGGCGTCGGGTTCGCCGAATATCGGACGCTGCTTGCGGATTACGGACTGATCCACGCGTTGTACGAGGTTCGCATCATCGAGGGCAAGTCGTTCGACGTGATCGAGAAGAGGGCGGCCGCTCCGCTCGACAACACTGGAACGGTGCGGATCGCCGGCCCGAGCGGACCGATCGAAGCGACGTTCGAGGACGCGGGTTCGAGCGAACGGCTGCGTGCGGCGATCGCGAACCTCATCGTCCGAAGCCTGCCGCTCACGCTGGGCGACATGCACTTGATCGAGGGACAGTGACGGTTCTGTTTTGACGCGTTTTCTTGACGCGAACCGGGACCCACTTCGCTCGGAAACGCTTTAGGTCACCGGCGCGGGATTGAACAGCGTGAGGTCGTTGTGGATGCCCCAGCGGTCCGACCAGGGTTTGGTTCGGCCGCTGGCGACGTCGAGGATCAGGCGGAACAGGTCCCAGCCGGTCTCCTCGATGGTCTTTTCGCCGGTTGCGATCTTGCCGGCATCGAAGTCGATCAGGTCCTTCCAGCGCCGCGCGAGCTCGCTGCGCGTCGCGACCTTGATCACGGGTGCTGCCGCAAGGCCATAGGGCGTGCCGCGGCCGGTGGTGAACACTTGCAACGTCATGCCCGAGGCGAGCTGCAGCGTGCCGCAGATGAAATCGGAAGCGGGTGTCGCGGCGAACAGCATGCCCTTCTGCGTCGCCTTCTCGCCGGGCGAGAGCACGCCTTGAATCGCGCTCGAGCCCGACTTGACGATCGAGCCCAGCGATTTCTCCACGATGTTGGCAAGGCCGCCCTTCTTGTTGCCGGGCGTGGTGTTGGCGCTGCGGTCGGCGCCGCCGCGGGCGAGATAGGAATCGTACCAGGCCATCTCGCGCACCAGCGCGCGGCCGACGTCCTCGCTGATAGCGCGGCGCGTGAGCAACTGGATCGCGTCGCGCACCTCGGTGACCTCCGAGAACATCACGGTCGCGCCGGCGCGCACCAGGAGGTCCGCGGCGAAGCCGACGGCGGGATTGGCGGTGACGCCGGAGAAGGCATCGCTGCCGCCGCATTGCAGCCCGATCACGAGATCGGACGCCGGACAGGTCTCGCGCCTGCGGGTGTTGAGCACCTTCAGCCGCGCCTCGGCCTGGGTCATGATCGCCTCGACGATGGCGCCAAAGCCGTCGAAAGCCTCGTCCTGCATGCGCACGATGGCGTCACCCACGCCTTCCGGCACCAGGCGTTCGGGTGCGAGCTTCTCGCAGCCGAGGCCGACAACGAGGATCTCGCCGCCGAAATTCGGGTTGAGCGCGAGGTTCTGCAGGGTGCGGATCGGCACCACCGCGTCGGGCGCGGTGATGGCGACGCCGCAGCCATAGGCGTGCGTCAGCGGCACGACGTCATCGACGTTCGGATATTTCGGCAGCAGCTCGGCGCGGATGCGCTTCACCGCATATTCCATCGTGCCCTTGACGCATTGCACGGAGGAAGAGATGCCGAGGATGTTCTTGGTGCCGACCGAACCATCCGGATTGCGGTAGCCCTCGAAGGTGAAGCCTTCGAGCGGCGGTAGCGGGGCGGGGACGGCGGTCGAGATTTCGAGCTTGTCGAGGGCAGGGGCCTCCGGCATGCGGATGCGCGCCTCGTCCACCCATTCGCCGGCCAGGATCGGCGAAAGCGCGTAGCCGATGATCTCGCCATAGCGGACGATCGGTTCGCCTTCCGCGATGTCGACCAGCGCGGTCTTGTGTCCCTGCGGCACGAAGGCGCGCAGCGTCAGGCCGCTGGCAAAGCGCGCGCCGGCGGGGAGACCGAAATCATTGACCACGATCGCGACATTGTCGCGCTCGTTGAGCTTGATGTAGCGGGGCTGCTCTTTCGCGGCGACGTCCTGGTCCATCGAGGACTCCGGGGATTTGTAGGGTGGGTTAGCGCAGCGTAACCCACCAATGTCTGCATCCGCGGAAGCAGAAGAGGTGGGTTACGCTGCGCTAACCCACCCTACGATGCCTACGGCATCAGCCCGGATTGGTATAAGCCGTCTTCACCGTGGTGTAGAACTCGCGCGCGTAGGAGCCCTGCTCGCGGGCGCCGTAGCTCGAGCCCTTGCGGCCGCCGAACGGCACGTGATAGTCGACGCCGGCGGTCGGCAGATTGACCATCACCATGCCGGACTCGCTGTTGCGCTTGTAGTGCGAGGCGTATTTCAGGCTGGTGGTGCAGATGCCGGAGGCGAGCCCGAACTCGGTATCGTTGGAGATGGCGAGCGCCTCTTCGTAATTTTTCGCACGAATGACGGCGGCGACCGGGCCAAAAATCTCCTCACGCGCGATGCGCATGTTGTTGTTGGCCTCGGTGAACAGCGCCGGCTGCAAATAGTGGCCGGGATTCTCGCGCTTCAGCAGCTCGCCGCCGAAGGCGAGCTTGGCGCCTTCGTCCTGGCCGATCTTGATGTAGCGCAGGTCCTGGTCGAGCTGGTTCTGATCGACCACCGGGCCGATATGCACGCCGGCCTTGAGCGCATCGTCCACCGACAGGCTGTTCAGACGCTCGGCCATGGCGGCGACGAAGCGGTCGTGGATGCCCTCGGTGACGATCAGGCGGGACGAGGCGGTGCAGCGCTGGCCGGTCGAGAAATAAGCGCCGTTGACGGCGACCTCGACGGCGGTCTTGAGGTCGGCGTCGTCGAGCACGACCAGCGGGTTCTTGCCGCCCATCTCGAGCTGGAACTTCTTCATGGGATTCGAGAGCACGCAGGCCTGCGCGATCTTGCGTCCCGTCTGCACCGAGCCGGTGAAGGAGATCGCGGCGACGTCCGGATGCTCGAGCAGGGTCTGGCCGACGACCGAGCCGGAGCCGACGACGAGGTTGAACACGCCCGCGGGAATGCCGGAGCGGGTGATGATCTCAGACAGCGCATGCGCCGAGCCGGGCACCAGCTCGGCGGGCTTGAACACCACGGTGTTGCCGTAGCAGAGCGCCGGCGCGATCTTCCAGGCCGGGATCGCGATCGGGAAATTCCAGGGCGTGATCATGCCGACGACGCCGACCGGCTCACGGGTGAGCTCGACGTCGAGGCCGGGACGCACCGAGGCGCCCTTCTCGCCGATCAGGCGCAGCGCTTCGCCGGCGAAGAACGCGAAGATCTGGCCGGCGCGGGCGACCTCGCCGATGCCTTCGGGGAGGGTCTTGCCTTCCTCGCGCGCGAGCAGGCGGCCGAGCTCTTCCTTACGGGCGAGGATTTCGGTCGAGATCTTGTTGAGCGCGTCGTAGCGCGCCTGCGGGGTCGACTGTGCCCAGGCGGGGAAGGCGGCCTTCGCGGCGGCGATCGCCTTCTCGGTCTGCGCCTTGTCGGCCTTGGCATATTCGCCGACGAGATCATTGGTGTTGGAGGGATTGATGTTCCTGGTGACGCCGGAGCCGTCGACCCATTCGCCGCCGATGAAGTTCTTCAGGATCGCTGTCATCTTTTCCTCCAGGGGAACGTTTCTAACGCACGAGGCAGGGACGCTTGTCGTCAAACGTCCAGCCGGGGATCAAGTCCTGCATGGCCATAGCGTCATCCCGCCCGCCGAGTCCATGCTTCTTGTAAAGCTCGTGCGCGGCCTCGATGGCGGGGCGATCGATCTCGATGCCGAGGCCCGGGCGGTCCGGGACGGCGATCTTGCCACCCCTGATCCGGAGCGGCTCCTTTGTCAGCGCCTGACCGTCCTGCCAGATCCAGTGGGTGTCGATCGCGGTGACCTTGCCGGGGGCGGCGGCGCCGACATGGGTGAACATGGCGAGTGAAATATCAAAATGGTTGTTGGAGTGCGAGCCCCAGGTCAGGCCGTTGTCACGGCAGGTCTGGGCCACGCGCACCGAGCCTTGCATGGTCCAGAAATGGGGATCGGCCAGAGGGATGTCCACGGCTCCGAGCCGCAGCGCATGGGAGAGCTGCCGCCAGTCCGTGGCGATCATGTTGGTGGCGGTCGGCAGTCCGGTGGCGCGGCGGAACTCGGCCATGATCTCGCGGCCGGAGAAGCCGGCCTCGGCGCCGCAGGGGTCCTCGGCATAGGCGAGGATGCCGTGCATGCCCTTGCAGAGGCTGATCGCCTCATCCAGCGACCAGGCGCCGTTGGGATCCAGCGTGACGCGGGCGCTGGGGAAGCGTTTTGCGATTGCGGTAACCGCCTCGATCTCCTGCTCGCCGCGGAGCACGCCGCCCTTGAGCTTGAAGTCGGCGAAGCCGTAATGGTCGTGGGTCGCCTCCGCAAGCCGCACCACGGCCTCTGGCGTCATCGCCTCCTGGTGGCGGAGGTTGAACCAGTCGGGCCTGCCGGTCTCGCCAGTGACGTAGTCGAGCTTCGACTTACGGCGGTCGCCAACGAAGAAGAGATAGCCGAGCGTCTCGACGCTGGCGCGCTGCTGGCCTTCGCCAAGCAGTGCTGCGACGGGCAGTCCGAGATGCTGGCCGAGCAGGTCGAGCAGCGCGGATTCGATCGCGGTGACCGCATGGATCATCACGCGAAGATCAAAGGTCTGCTTGCCGCGTCCGCCGACGTCGCGGTCGGCGAAGGCGGTACGGATATCGGCGAGGATGCTGTTCATCGCGCCGACCGTCTTTCCGATCACGAGGTCGCGCGCGTCCTGGAGCGTCTGCCAGATCTTCTGCCCGCCCGGCACCTCGCCGACGCCGGTGTGGCCGGCATTGTCGGTGAGGATGACGATGTTGCGGGTGAAGAACGGCGCATGCGCGCCGCTCAGGTTGAGGAGCATGCTGTCGCGGCCCGCGACCGGGATCACCTGCATCGCCGTGATAACAGGTGCGCCGGAAATCTCAGTCTGGGCCATCGCAAGCTCCTCCCTGTCGTCTTACTATTCTGCAGCCTGTTGTGACGATCGTGCGGCGGGCAGCTTCTGCACCAGTGCGGTCAGCTCCGCCATCTCCTGCTCGGTGAGATCAGTCAGCGGCGGACGGACCGGGCCGGAATCGCGGCCGATCACCTTCATGCCGGCCTTGATGATCGAGACCGCGTAACCCTTCTTGCGGTTGCGGATCGCGATTAGCGGCAGGATGAAATCCTTCAGGCCGGCCTGGATCGTGGCGTGGTCGCGCTTGCGTACCGCGGCGTAGAAGTTGGTGGCGAATTCCGGCACGAAGTTGAACACGGCCGAGGAATAGGTTGTCACGCCCATGTCGAGATAGGGCAGCGCGAAGGTCTCGGCGGTCGGCAGGCCGCCGACATAGGTGAGGCGGTCGCCGAGCTTGGTGTAGACGCGGGTCATCAACTCGATGTCGCCGATGCCGTCCTTGTAGCCGACGAGGTTCGGGCAGCGCTCGGCGAGGCGCGCCAGCGTGTCGGGCTGCAGGATGGCGTTGTCGCGGTTATAGACGATGACGCCGATCTTCACGGCGGCGCAGACCGCCTCGACATGGGCGGCAAGGCCTTCCTGCTCGGAATGGGTGAGGTAGGGCGGCAGCAGCAGGAGGCCGTCGGCGCCGGCCTCTTCCGCACCGATGGCGATCTCGCGCGCGATCGCGGTGCCGTAACCGGTGCCGGCGAGCACGGGCACGCGGCCCTTGGTCTCGTCGACGGCGACCTTGACGACCTGCGGAACCTCTGATGGCGTCAGCGAGAAGAACTCGCCGGTGCCGCCCGCGGCGAACAGGCCTGCGACGTCATAACCGCACAGCCAATCCATGTTGGCGCGATAGGTCGCCTCGTCGAAGGAGTAGTCAGCCCTGAACGGCGTGACGGGGAAGGACAGCAGGCCCGATCCGATCTTCTGGGCCATTTCCTGCGGGGTCATCTTGCTCATGGGCGCTTCCTTGTCGTGTTGCGGAGGACGCAAGCAGAAGCCGCACGTCCATGCGCCGTGGTTTAGGAGACCGTTCGATGCGCGTCCAAGCCAAAGCCTATATCGACCGATGCGGATTGAGCATCAATCCTCCGCCGGCTCCGCGGAGGACAATTCGCCGGCGATCTTGACCAGCGCCGACAGCAGCGGGTTCTCGTCCTCGCGCCGCCACACCATGAACAGCTCGACCGGAACGCGCGTGCGCAGCTTCAGCGGACGCAGGCGGACGTCAGAGATCTTCAGGCTGGCCGCCGCCGCCGGCACGATGGCAAGACCGAGGCCGGCGCGCACCATCGCGAGGATCGAGTGGATCTGGCTGAGATGCTGGACGTAGCGCGGCAGCACGTCGGCACGGGTGAACAGCGCCACCAGGAGGTCGTGGAAGTAGCGGCTCTCATAGGGCGAATACATCACGAAGGGCTGGTCGTCGAAATCCTTGATGGTGATGCCGTCGGCATTCGCCAGCGGATGCTTCTTCGGGATCGCCGCGAGCAGCGGCTCGGCGACGACGCGGCGGCTGGCAAGCTCGGGCCGCGCGATCGGCGGCCGCAGCAGGCCGGCATCGATCTGGCCCGAGGTCAGCGCCTCGAACTGATCGCCCGATACCATCTCCTTCAGAGAGAAATCGACCTCCGGCAATTTGGCGCGGCAGGCGGCGATGAGCTCGGGCAGAAAGCCATAGGCCGCGGCCGCGGTGAAGCCGACCTTCAGCGAGCCGGTCTTGCCGAGCGCGATGCGGCGGGCCACTTGCGAAGCGCTCTCCGCAAGCTTGAGGATGCGCCGCGCCTCCGGCAGGAAGCTGCGCCCGGCCGGGGTGAGGCGTACCGAGCGGCTGGTGCGCTCCAAGAGCGGCGCGTCGATGATGTGCTCGAGCACCTGGATCTGCCGGGACAGCGGCGGCTGCGTCATGTTGAGCCGCACGGCGGCGCGGCCGAAATGCAATTCCTCCGCCACCGTGACGAAACAGCGGAGCTGGTTGAGGTCGAACATCGATACATGCCTTAGATGAATAAGGCGTTTCCCCGGCACTTCTAGCATCGATCACCCCCAAAACAAAGACGGCGGCCTTGTGGGCCGCCGTTGAGTTGCCTGGTCAAGCTCCCATGGGAGCCCTCAGGAGGAACAGGCTGATGCGAGACCGCCTCACGTCCGCTGCGGACGCCACTGCGCTCATCACGCGCCTCTCTTAGGCCTCGGCCGTTTGCCCGACACGAGTCCTAGAGGTGCGCGCGGCGAAGTGTCCAAGTTCAAGGCAGTATCGATCGATGCTGTTTTTGGATCGATGGATCGGCAGTGAGGGAACGATCGCGAGGGGCGGACGAGATACTCACCCCATGCCCGTGACGATGCCGGCCCGCGCATCTTCCGCACGAGCGAAGCGAGATACCGGAGAGCTAAACGTCCGCGCGCTATTGCTGCGCGCTGGGCAGCAGCTGCGGCAGCAGTCCGCGCGTCACGTTCGGCGGCACGGCGTCGAGCCCGAGCACGGCGCTCGCCGCCGGCAGCGCCGCATCGGCCATCGCGGCATGGCCCTCGGCGCTCGGATGCACCGCGCCGCCATAGACGGCGGAAAGCACGCCCCAGGCCGCATCGTGGATGTCGGTCGGCTGGCTCGCCGCCGGCAGGCCTTGCGGATAGGTCATCGCGGCGAAATAGCTGTCATTGGCGTCGCGGATCCAGCGCGCGCGGGGCAGGTAGGCGCGGTACTCCGAGGCGCCGCGGCCGCACAGCATCGGCTGGCTCGCCGCGCTGACGATGTCGGGATCGAAGCTCTGGCCGTTCGCGGCAAAGCAGCTGCGGTCGAATTCGGGATCGTTGCCGGAACGGGCGCAGAAGCCGTGCTCGGCGAACGCGGCCTGGTGCGCATCGACGAAGGTCATGCGGTCGGCTTCGGGATCGCGGCACAGCGCACCGCGGGTGCAGGTGGCGAGCCCCTTCAGCTGCGGCAGGAATTCGCTGTCGACGAAGGCGGAGACGCGGGAAAGGCGCTGCGGATCGGCATTGAAGGACGGGTGGATGTCGAAGCCGGCCCGGCCACCGCGGCAGGGCGCGCCGCCGTCGGCGAGCGCAGGATTGGCATAGGAGACATAGACCACGTGCGAGAGGTCGCCGCCGACCAGCGGCTTCAGCGCCTCGCGCAGCTTGACGAAATTCCGCGGCAGCTCGCGCTGGAGCGCATCGCGGGAATCGTCGACGCTCGCCAATACGCCGGAGCGGCGGAACAGCGCGCGCTCGGTCGCGGTTTCGACGATGACGTCGGCGACGAGACCGGAGAAATAGACGTCGTTGGCGCCGACCGAGAGCAGCACGAGATCGAGCGTGCGATCGGGCTGGCGCTTCTTCGCCGCGGTGACGGCTTCCCGCAGCTCGGCGACTTGCGCATTCACGCTGGTGTTGCAGACGCCGGTCTTGCCGGGCGGGCATTCGCGGGCGCGCTGCGAGCCGAGCAGCCCGTCGCCGATGCTCGCGCCGGTGCAGGCGAGCGGCAGGAAGGTCACGGCGATGTGGGTGTAGCGCACCGCGAGCGCCAGCGCGGTGCGCGCCTGATAGCTGTAGAGCGATCGGTGGCACGGCGCATTGAACCAGAGCGCGCTGTAGCGTTGCCAGTTGGCGAGCGTATCCGGCGCCTCGCAGGCGCGGCCGCCCTTGAAGCCGTGGCGGCTCGGCCGGTAGTACTGTGCGCCGGCGGTGCCGAGATAGGAGCGGAAGCAAAAGCCTTCGTCCGACAGCGCCAGCGGCCGGTCCGGGTTGCCTTCGCCGGAGGCGATGCTGTCGCCGAGACCTGCGATGAAGATGTCGCGGACCTGGATCTCAGTCTGGATCCGCTGGGTCGGATCGGAGCCGGCCGAGACATCGACGGTCGCAACCGTCGGCTTGCCGTAGCGGACGCGCAAATTGATCGGCTCGGCGCAGTCGAAGGTCGAGCTCTGCGGCCCGTCGCCGTCATCGAACGACCAGGCGCAGGTGGCGCCGACCGGCACCGCGCCGGTCAGGCGCACCGTCACGGGATGGTCGATCGGCGTGATGTAGTTCTCTTTGACATTGTCGCGGGTGCAGGGCTGGTTGACCCGGCCCTGCAGGTCGATGCAGAGCCGGTTGACCATGTTGCGAGCCCAGCCGCGGCCCTCGCTCTGGAGCTCCAGGGACTGTTCGGCGGCCAGAATGCTGCGGTTGCGCGCGTTCTCGACATGCAGCAGGAAGTCGCGCTCCTCGCGGAATAGCCGGAAGCGGCTACGCACCTCCCAGCTGATCTGCATGGTGCCGGCGTCCTGCGCGGCGGCGCGCTCGGGCAAAGCGAGGAGGCCGGCAAGCAGCACGGCGCCTGCCGAGAGGGTGCGAAGGAATACGGAAATCATGGCCCGCGTCTTCAACGGCAAAGTTGAGGCGGAAATAAGAGAGGATTGCGCGCCGGCCCGCAACCTTTGCCTGATGATTCCGAGGGGCTTTCGGCGGCTCAGCGCTTGCCGGCCTGCCGCAGCAGCCGTTCGCGCTCCATCGGCGTCACCTCCCTGGGCAGGTTGGCCTGCGCGCAGGCTTCCGCCAGCCGCCGCCGCTCCTGCCACGGCGCGACCACATTCATCCAGAGCTCGCGCATGCCCATGATGGAAATGGCAAGGCCGAACGGGATCACGAAATAGAGAATGCGGAACACCAGGAGCGTGGCCAGAAGCTCCTCGCGGCCGAACTGAGGCAGCGCCACCAGCATGGCGGCATCGAACACGCCGATCGAGCCCGGCGCGTGGCTGGCAAAGCCGATCAGGGTCGCCAGGATGAACACGACCGCGAGCGACATGAAGTCGATCGGCGGGTTGGCCGGCATCAAGAGGTACATTGCCGTGGCGCAGAAGCCGAGATCGACGACGCCAATCAGGATCTGCACCAAGGTCAGCGGCGCCGAGGGCAGCACCACCTTCCAGCCCTTCTGGCCGAGCTCGCGGCGCTTCTCGCCCATGCAGAGCCAGACCAGATACGCGCCGATCGATGCGAGGCCGCCGAGGGCGATCAACCGGTTGAGCGAGGAGGGCAGCTGATCCATCGAGGAGGCCGCATCCGGATGGATGGCCATGCCGATCGAGAGCACGAAGATGTTACCGAGCCAGAAGGTCAGGCCCGACAGGAAGCAGATCTTCGCGACGTCGATCGCGTTCAGTCCGTAGTCCGAATAGATCCGGAAACGGATCGCGCCGCCGGTGAAGACCGTGGCGCCGATGTTGTGCCCGATCGAATAGGACGTGAAGCTCGACAGCGCCGCGATGCGATAGGGCACGTGCTTCTTGCCGATCGTTCGCAGCGCAAAATAGTCGTAGAAGGTCAGCGTACAGAACGCGAAGAAGACGCAGATCGCCGCCAGCCCGATGTTGCCGCGGGGAATCTCCGTCAACGCGGTCAGGATGACCCCGGTATCGATGCCCTTGAGCGTCCGCACCAGCGTGGTGATCGCAAACGCGATGATGAAGATGCTCGCGGCGACGCCGAGCCGTCGCCAGCCGATCCATCTGTTGAAGCCGCGCTTCAACGCGGGCAGCAGTCCGTGCATTCATCCTCCCGGCGGGGGGCAAGACCGACCCGGCCAGACATTGGCCGGTCGGGTGCGATCACGGCCAAAAGGCAGGCATCGATCGCTAGGCATGATCCAGCTCATTTAAGGCAAAATCAGCGGCTTGTGCAGCCCTTGACAACAATAGGTTCTGCGTTCGGCGGGCAGCTTTGTCATACGCGGTTCATATCGGCGGCGCGTTAAGCATATGAGTCGCGAAACCCGGCTCCATCCGCGCGCTCACCGTGCCGATACGACCTCAAATCCCGGCGCCGTCCGCATTGTTCCAGCGCAGAGCCGTATCGGCGTTTTTGGAACGTCGGTGCCGCGTGGTCGTTAGGCTCCATCAGCAATCGAACACGGCGGAATACGCGGCTTTTTCGTGCAAGCCGGCGCCTCCGTGTTCCCAAGACCCGAGAGGATCGGAACGATGGGACTGTTCACAAAAGACATCAAGACCATGAACGACCTGTTCGTGCATCAGCTCCAGGACATCTATTACGCCGAGCAACAGCTCACAAAGGCGCTGCCGAAGATGGCGACCAAGGCCACTGATCCGCAGCTGAAACAGGGCTTTTTGACGCACCTCGAGGAAACCAAGCAGCACGTTGCGCGGCTCGAGGAGGTCTTCAAGATGCACGGCGTCCCCGTGAAGGCGGTCGACTGCCCGGCGATCGACGGCATCATCGAGGAAGCCGACGAGACCGCCGGCGAAGTCGCCGACAAGGCGGTGCTCGACGCGGCCCTGATCAATGCGGCGCAGGCCGCGGAGCATTACGAGATCGTCCGCTACGGCAGCCTGATCGCCTGGGCCAAGCAGCTCGGCCGCAACGATTGTGCGGCGGTGCTTGCCAAGACGCTCGAGGAGGAGAAGGCGACCGACCAGAAGCTGACGACGCTCGCCGAGAGCAAGGTGAATCTGCGCGCGGCGAGCTGAGAAGAGGAAATTACGAGCGCCGCGCGACGGTCCGCGCGGCGCTTTTGCTTGTTCGCTTCCCGCTGCCGTGGTGCTGCTTCGGTGCGCCGTCGCGAGGATCAGCAATGTGAGCGAACTCGCTCATCTTCCATTCACCACTTCCGGAACAGGTTTGTAGCCGGTTACCGATCGTCCACCACTGTCGGCTCAAGTGCGGGTCGATAGGGGCCGGCAATGTATCAAGTTCTCTACTGTCTCACCGACGAGCATGACTGGCGACTGGTCGCCCTTGCGGGCGCAGTGTGCCTGCTCGCCAGCGCCGCGGCGATCAGCCTGTTTCAGCGCGCACGCGCGACGCACGGAGCCGGGCGTCTGGCCTGGATCGCCCTGGATGCGGCCGTCAGCGGATGCGGCATCTGGGCGACGCATTTCATCGCGATGCTCGCCTATGGCCCCGGGAGCGCCGGCACCTACAACATCCCGGTGACGATTCTGTCGCTGATGCTTGCGATCTCCTTGACCTTCGTGGGCCTGAGCATCGCCGTGGCGTCCTCGCGCCCGGTGTGGATCGTCGTTGGCGGCGCCATCGTCGGCCTTGGTGTCGCGGCGATGCATTACACCGGCATGGCGGCGCTGGAGATGCCGGCACGGCTGGATTGGATCGGGAGCACGGTTGCCGCCTCGGTGCTGTTCGGAATCGTCTTCGCAGCGCTCGCGCTGTTCGTCGCTGCCCGAGGCGACGGCGTTCGGCATGCGCTGAGCGCGACCGCTCTGTTGACGCTCGCGATCGTTGCCCATCATTTCACCGCGATGGGCGCGGTGCTGCTGACGCCGGACCCGACGATCGCAATCAGCGGGCTCTCGGTCCCGCCGGCCTCGCTGTCGTTCCTGACTGCCAGCGCCGCCGTCGCGATCATCGCGATTGCGCTCGTGGCCGCGCTGCTCGACCGCCGCGCCAAGGGCGAGCTGGGACGCCAGCAGATCGTGCTGGACAGCGCGCTGCAGAACATGTCGCAGGGGCTGTGCATGTTCGACGCCGACGGCAAGATCATCCTGTTCAACGAGCGCTATGCCGGGATGCTCCGTCGTACCGACGTGCCGCTCACCGGCCGCTTGCTGGTCGACGTGCTCAGGGAAGAGCAGGCCAAGGGCCAGTGGCAGGGCGATGCGGATGAATTCTTCGCCCGCCTCGTCGCCGACGCGCGCGAGGGCCGCACCACGACCGACGTCGTCAACCGGTTCGGCCGCTCCATCCGGGTCGTCAACCAGCCGATGCAGGGCGGCGGCTGGGTCGCGACCTTCGAGGACATCACCGAATGGCTGGAGGCGCAGGCCAAGATCTCGCACATGGCGCGCCATGACGCGCTGACCAGCCTGCCGAACCGGGTGCTGTTCCACGAACAGCTCGAGCAGGGGCTGCGCCAGACCAAGTCGGGCGACCAGCTCGCGGTGCTTTGTCTCGATCTCGATCACTTCAAGGACATCAACGACTCGCTCGGCCATCCCATCGGCGATGCGCTGCTCAAGGAGGTCGGCCGCAGGCTCGAGGCCACCGTCGGCGAACAGGACACCGTGGCGCGGCTCGGCGGCGACGAGTTCGCGGTGGTCCAGATCGGACGCTCCGAGGAGATCGCCGCGCGATCGCTTGCCGGACGCCTCGTCGAGGTGATCTCGGCGCCTTACCAGATCGACGACCATCAGATCGTGATCGGCGTCTCGATCGGCATCTCGCTGTCGCCGCAGGACGGCAGCAATCCGGACGAGCTGCTTAAGAACGCGGACCTTGCGCTCTACCGTGCCAAGGCGGATGGCCGCGGCACCTACCGCTTCTTCGAGACCGGCATGGATGCGCGTGCGCAGGCGCGGCGTCTTCTGGAAATGGATCTGCGCGCGGCGCTGCACCGCGACGAGTTTGAGGTCTACTACCAGCCGATCCGCGAAGTCGCCAGCGGTCGCGTCGTCGCCTTCGAGGCGCTGCTGCGCTGGAACCATCCGCAGCGCGGACTGATTGCGCCGATCAGCTTCATCCCGCTGGCCGAGGAGACCGGGCTCATCGTTCAGCTCGGTGAGTTCGTGCTGCGCTCCGCCTGCACTGATGCAGCCACCTGGCCCGACGATGTCGACGTCGCCGTCAATTTGTCGCCGGTGCAGTTCAAGAGCCCGAACCTGATCGCGGCGGTGACAGAGGCGTTGGCCTTATCGGGACTCGGTGCGCGCCGCCTCGAGCTCGAGATCACCGAATCCGTCCTGCTCCAGAACAGCGAGGCGACGCTGACGACCTTGCACGAGCTGCGTGCCATGGGCGTGCGGATCTCGCTCGACGATTTCGGCACCGGCTATTCGTCGCTGAGCTATCTGCGCAGCTTCCCGTTCGACAAGATCAAGATCGACCGTTCCTTCGTGTCGGAGCTGGCGACGCGCGAGGATTCCATGGCGATCATTCGCGCCGTGACAAGCCTCGGCCGCAGCCTCGGCATCGTCACCACGGCGGAAGGCGTCGAGAACGACGCGCAGCTCGAGCTGCTCCGGCGCGAGGGCTGCACCCAGGCGCAGGGTTATCTGTTCAGCAAGCCGCGGCCCGCCTCGGATGTCGCGATCATGCTGGAACGGCCGCGGCTGCGCGCGTCGGCTTGAGAGGTCAGCTTCGGCGCAGCGCGAAATGCGCGCCGCAGAACGCCATCACGGCGCCGAGACACAGGGCGGCAAGCCCGGCGAGCACGCCCGAGACGGTCGGGATCGGGCTCGGTGCCGACGCCGCCTGACCCGCTCCCGCAAGCAGCAGCACACCGACCGCGATCAGGAATTGCCGCATCCGCTGCGGGATCTGTCCGGAAACGGCGCTCTGCATCAGGCTCGCGGTGAAATAGCCGCCGGAGAAGCCGACGGTGGCGATCAGCCACCAGGCGATGGCGGCGCCCGCCGGAATGAACTCATGCGTGTCGGAGCGCCAGAGGCGGCCGAGATCGAGACCGTAGCGCGCGCCCAGCATGTGCACCGCGAGCGCCAGCAACACGCCGGAGATCATCGCGGCGCCGAGAATCAGGCGGCGCGGAAAAAAGGTCGTCTCAGCCATGCCTCGCTTGTAGGATGGCCGGGTGCGATCGCGCAAGCCGATCGCCGATGGGTTCGTTGACGACAATGCCGGGAGCGGAAGCGGGTTCGACCACGCGCTATGCCTACAAGGCCTCGCTGATCGGCTCGGCGCATCGCTTCGAGCTGACGGAGCAGGGGCTGTCCTGGCATATGGCCGGCCGCTCCGGCCTCTGGCGCTACGACGAGATTTCGGCGATCCGGCTGTCGTTCCGCCCGGTGTCGATGCAGCAGCACCGCTTCCGCGCCGATATCAGCCGCACCGGCGGCGGCCGCATCGCGATCCTGTCGACGAGCTGGCAGACCGCGGCGCTGATGGCGCCGCAGGACAACGGCTTTCGCGATTTCCTGATCGAGCTGCATGCGCGCATGGCCAAAGCCGGCAGCCGCGCCGAATTGACCGCGGGCCTCGGCCGCAAGACCTATGCGGCGGTGCTGGCGTTCCTGGCCGTGCTCGCCGTGGCCATGGCGGGGCTGTTGATCCGCGCGCTTGTGACCGGCGAGCTCGCCGGCGTGCTGTTCATCCTCGGCTTCGCCGCGCTGTTCGCCTGGCAGGTCGGCGGCTTCGTGCGGCGCAACCGGCCGCAGAGCTACAGTTTCGATCGCGTGCCGAAGGCCCTGCTGCCCTAGGTGCAATCGGCCGAAATCAAACGTGACTTCGCGTCCCGCCATAGGCGTCGCATCTTGTGGTCATGTCAGCCATGGATCGCAGCACCCGTCTGCCGACGGCAGATGAGATCGCCAGAATCAACCGCACGCATCTGATCGATAAGCCGCTCCGGCCAGCCGACTTGCTGTTCGTGTTCGGCACCCGCGAGGACGATAGCTTGCGTGCCGACACCGCCGCAAGGCTGTGGCGCGAGGGCCTGTTTCGCCGGTCGATTGTCAGCGGCGGTGTGACGCCGGGCTCGGAGCAATCCGAGTGCAGCATCATCAAGGCCGCGATGGTTGCGGCGGGCATTCCGGCGGACCTTATCCTCGAGGAGCATCGCGCGATGAACACCGGCGAGAACGTCATCTTCTCGCTTCCGATCATCGATGCGGCAATCGGGCTGCAGAATATCCGCAGCGTGATCTGTCTCGGCAACACCTGGACCGCGCGGCGCTACCCGATGACGCTGCATCGGCATTGGCCGGGGATCGAGAAGATGCTGCTCACCGTCGACAGTTTCACGACACCGCGTGCGCTCTGGCATACCGACGCGGAATTTCGCCGCCGCTTGCTGCACGAATGGGACAAGATCGAACCTTATAAGGCGAGGGGCTTTATCGCGGACTGGCCGGAGGTCTGAGCCCTACTCCGTCGAATCGAAATCGTCCTCCTTGGTGCCGAGCAGCGAGACGATGGTGCGCAGGCCGGAATCGAGCTGCTCGGGCGAGGGCGGGGCCAGCGCGAGCCGTACCGCGTTCGGCGCATGACCGTGCGCGATCGCAAAGGTCGAGGACGGCGTCAGCGCGATGCCGCGCCTTGCTGCTGCGGCGACGAAGGTCTGCGAGCGCCAGTGCGGCGGCAGCGTCAGCCAGAGATGATAGGAGCGCGGATCGGCGGCGAGCTGGTAGCCGGAGAGCAGCCTCGCGGCGGTCTGCTGGCGGCGCGCGGCATCGATGCGTTTCAGCCGGGTCAGCTCGGCGACGGTGCCGTCGGCCATCAGCCGCTGCCCGGCCGCGAGCGCATGGCCGGAGGCGATCCAGCCGCCGGTGCGCACCGCGCTCATCACACTCTCGCGCAGATGGGGCGGCGCGACGAGGATGCCGAGCGCGAGCCCCGGCGCGACCTTCTTGGACAGGCTGTCGAGCACGATGCAGCGGTCGGGCCCGAGCGCGGCCAGCGGCGTGTCGTCGGCGAGGAAGCCGTAGACGATGTCCTCGATGATGGTGAGATCGAGCTTCTCGGCGACGCGCATGATGTCGGCGCGACGCGTCGCATTCATGGTGACGCCGAGCGGGTTCTGGATGATGGGCTGCAGATACAGCGCCGACAGATGCGCCTCGCGATGGGCCTTCTGGATGGCGTCGGGCCGCGCGCCGAACTCGTCCATGGGGATCGGGACCAGCGTCACACCGAGCCGCGCGGCGATGCTCTTGACGTAGGGATAGGTCAGCGCCTCGACGCCGCAGCGGCCGCCGGTGGGCACGAGCGCGGCAAGCGCGGCCGCCAGCGATTGCTTGCCGTTGGCGGTGAAGAAGATCTGCTCGGGCTGCGGCGCAAAATCCTTGCGTGCGAGATAGGCAGCGGCGGCAACGCGGGCGCTCTTGGTGCCGGTGCTGGTCGAAACGCGCAGCGCAGATTCCAGCGCGTCGATGCGCTCGAGCCCCGCAAGGCTCTTGGCGATCATCGCCCATTGCTGCGGCAATAGCGGGTAATTGACCTCGAGATTGATGCGCGCGTCGGCCGGCTCGCGCATGGTCTCGACTTCACGCCTGACGTCGCCGGAGATGAACGTGCCGCGCCCGACCTCGCCGACCACGAGGCCGCGGCGGAGCAATTCCGTATAAACCCGGCTCGCGGTCGAGACCGCGATGCCGCGGTCATAGGCAAAATTGCGCTGCGGCGGCAGCCGGTCGCCGGGCCTTAACGTGCCGTTAGTGATATCGGCCGCAATGGCATCGGCGAGCTTCACGTACTCGAACTTGGACATATTGCACCGAGAGCAATGTTTTGCTTGCTCCGAGGAGTGTACTGGAGCATTTAAGTTCCATCAAGTTCCGCGATTGAGCCGAGGAGAGCGAGAGCAATCCGACGGCAAATGAGGTGCAGGCGCCCACAGCGTCCGCGCCAACGGCACCTGCTTCGCCGCGCGGGACGATAGGCCGGAGAAGAAGAATGACCACGATCTCGCAAACTGCCGGGCGGACTTTACGCCCATCCTCATCGGGCGGATTTTTCAATGCCCTCGCCCTGCGCCTCACGGCGCTGTTCGACCGCCTGGAGCGCCGCTCCGCCGTCAAGACCCTGAACGAGCTCGACGACCGCGCCCTGCGCGACATCGGCATCACGCGCAGCCAGATCGAGGATGCCGTGTACGGGCAGTTCAAGACCGAGCTGTCGCGGTATCTGTGATCCTCGCGTGTCCCGGACGCGCTGCAGCGTGAGGCGCTGCTGCGCAGAGCCGGGACCCAGCGGATCGCACTCGCTGACGCATGGGCCCCGGCTCTGCAGCGCATCGTCGAACCGGACGATGCTTCGCATCGCCGGGGAGACGCTGCGCAGCGTCCGGGGGCACGGGAGCGCGAGTGTGGCTCGCAATGACGGTCTGCTGCCCTTCAGTGCCTCACCACCAGCACCGAGCACTTGGCGTAGCGCACGACGTGGCCGGCATTGGAGCCGAGGAAATAGGTGCGCATCGCCGGCCGGTGCGAGGTCATCACGATCAAGTCGGCCTTCATGTGCACGGCTTCCTCCAGGATCTCGTGATAGATGCCGCCCTGGCGCACCACGCTGGAGATGCGGGAAGGCTCGATGCCGGATTCGCGGGCGACGATGGCGAGGGCCTCTTCCGAGGTCTGGCGCTGCTGCTCGTCGAAATCGGCCGGGACGTATTCGGCCAGCATCACCGGCGTCATCGGCAACACGTTGATCAGGCGCACGGCACCGCTCCAGGTGTGCGACAACGTCGCGGCGGTCGCGATCGCCGGCTTGGCGAGATCGGTGTCGGCGAGATCGATGGGCACGAGGATGGACTTGAACATCTGCGCCTCCCTGAAGACCAAGCTGAAAAACCGGTCGAGACGGCGCCCGCGCGTCTCTAGCCCGATCGAAGCAGCTTGGGGCTGACGAACAGCACCAGCTTGCCGCGGCGGTAGGCCACGTCATCCCAATCCTTGACGTCAAAGTCGAAGATCGCAAGCCCCGCTGTGGGCAGGTTGTCGCCGAGTGCCTTGGCGCCATCGGGATCGCCGCCGCCGATCAGCATCAGGGCGACCTCGTGCATGCCGGGATTGTGGCCGATCAGCAGCAGCCGCTTCGGATCGGCCGGGGCGGTTGCCGTGCGAATGGTGTCCAGGATCTGTGCGGGATCGGCGCCATAGAGTTCCGGCAGGACCTCGACCTGCGGCGCCGGGACGCGGTCTTTCATCGCCTCCCAGGCGATGTCCCAGGTCTGCCGGGCCCGCACGGCGTGGGACACCAACACGGTGTCGGGGAAGGGCGGATGGGCGGCGATCCAGTCGCCCATCCGCGCGGCATCCTTGCAGCCGCGATCGTCGAGCCGGCGGTCCTGGTCACGTCCGCTCGGTGCGTCGGTCTCGGTCTTGGCGTGACGCAGCAGCATCAAACGGCGCATGGCATTCTCGAATCGTTCACGTCCAGGATAAGCTACAGGCGCCGGTTGAGGACAAGGTGACAGGCGCCCGGTTGGTATCTTAAGAAAACGCTATGAGCGAGACTTTCACAAGCGCGTCCCAGGAAGAAGCCGGCTTTCGCGACCGCGTGCGGCTGTCGTTCGATCTCGATGCCGACATTTGTGTGATCGGGGCGGGCCTTGCCGGGCTTACCGTGGCGCTGGAGGCGGCCCGGCTCGGGGCCAGCGTCGCGGTGCTCGAGGGCCGGCATATCGGCTGGAACGCCTCCGGTAACCAGCTCGGCACCGTGATGCCGGGCTTTGCGCTGCCGCTCACGGACCTGATCGAGCGCATCGGCTTCGAGGATGCCCGCGAATTGTGGACCCTGTCGAAGCAGGGCGCCGAGTTCGTCCGGGCCAACGCCAGCGACGAGAGCATGCCGGGGATCGGCCTCAGCGACGGCGTGCTGGAGGTCTCCAACGTCGATGCAGGCGACCGGCTGATCAGCCGGCTGCAGATGCTGAACGAGGATTTCGATACCGAGGTCGAAGGCTGGCAGGTCGATCGCGTGCGGGAGGCGCTCAAGACCGACCATTACTTCCACGGCGTGTATTATCCGAAAGCGTTCCAGGTCGACGGCCGGAAATACGTGCACGGCCTTGCGGCGCTGGCACGGCGGGCAGGCGCCCGCATCTTCGAGGACACGCCGGTCGTCAGCATCGATCATTCCGGCATCCGCAAGCGCATCGTCACGCCCTCGGCGCGGCTGCGTGCGAGCCACATCGTGCTCGCCGGCAACATTCATCTTGGCGCCCCCTCCAAGCGCCTGTCGGAGACGTTGCTGCCGGTCTGGCGCTATGCCGGTGTGACCGCGCCGCTCGGCGAGCGCCTGCACGAGATCGTCGCCTTCAAGGGATCGGTGATGGATTCAGACGGTGTCGACCATTTCCGGGTCGTCGACGGTGACCGGCTGATGTGGGAGAGCCCGGAGACCACCTGGGCCGCGCGTCCGCAGCGCTTCGCCGGCGCCGTCGGGCGGCGGATCCGCAGGATCTTTCCCGAGCTCGGCAATGTCGAGATCACTGAGACGTTCGGCGGCGCCACCGGCCAGACCGTGCACGGCATGCCGCAGATCGGCCAGCTGCGCAAAGGCTTGTGGGTGGCGAGCGGGTTCGGCCGCCAGGGCATGAACACCTCCGCCATGGCCGGACAGATGATCGCGCGCAGCATTTTGTCGGGCGATGAGCGCTGGAAGCTGTTCTCGCCGTTCGAACTGGTCTGGGCGGGCGGCGCCACGGGGCGCGTCGCCGGCCAGCTGGTCGGGATCTGGGGCAGGGCGAGCTCCGCCGCCGCTGGTGCGCTCGCCCGCTATCGCGAGCGCGCCAGGGTCAAGGACAGGCAACGCGAGGCCCGCCTCGCCGAAGCCAACCGCGCCGCCGGCACCGGTCCGCGCCGTGCGCCGCCCGGCGTGCGACCCCGGCCGGCGCCACCGGCGAAAGGCGCAGTCGGCGCTGCGGAACCGGTCGTGCACGAGGACCGCGTCTCGCAATAAGTTGAGCGAAATTCCGCTCCGACGTGTAACTTCGGCCGGCAGAAGCCCGTATCTCAGGGCGTGGACTTCCCGCGCACGGAGACTGACATGCTTGACCGCCGCATCCTGCTCACGACTGTTGCCGGCCTGTTCGGCCTTTCGGCCTTGCGCTGGCTGAGAGGAACACCTGCCGAGGCCGGCGAGAAGGCCGCGCAAAAGTTCGAGATCACCAAGACGGAGGCCGAATGGCGCGCCCAGCTCACGCCGCAGCAATATGAGATCCTGCGCAACCACGGCACCGAGCGGCCCGGCTCCAGCCCGCTGCTCAAGGAGAAGCGCAAGGGCATTTTCGCCTGCGCCGGCTGCGACCTGCCGCTGTTTACGTCGGAGACCAAGTTCGAGAGCGGCACGGGCTGGCCGAGCTTCTATGCGCCGATCGAAGGCAATGTCGGCAAGACCGAGGACCGCAGCTACGGCATGGTCCGCACCGAGGTGCATTGCCGGCGCTGCGGCGGCCATCTCGGCCATGTCTTCGACGACGGCCCGAAGCCAACCGGATTGCGCTATTGCATCGACGGTTTCGGCTTGGTCTTCCACCCCGCGGCGGCGTCGGCAACGTAGGTTCTCCCTGTCATTCCGGGGCGGTCCGCAGGGCCGAACCCGGAATCTCGAGGTTCTCAGGTGCGCAATTGCGCACTAGGATTCGATGGTTCGCACCGCCTTCGAACGACAGGATGCCCCGGCAATTGTTGCCGGTCCCGGCAAATGTGCCCCGGTCGTCAGACCGGGGCTTTTTCATTAAGTCATTGATTTTCTGAAGATACCCGCATTGGCATAGGCCTTGCGACGTCTCTTTCCGATTGCGGCCATGGTCGACCGGCCGCCGAGATCGGATTTGGAGACAAAGTTATGGGTATCTTCGATGCAATGAACACCTCGGTGGGTGGCCTGCAGGCGCAGTCCTTCGCGCTGCAGAACATTTCCGGCAACATCGCGAACTCATCCACCACCGGTTACAAGGGCATCGGCACCAGCTTCGTCGACCTCATTCCGGACTCCTCAGTCCCGAGCAAGCAGGTGGCAGGCGGCGTGCAGGCCAACGCCAAGGCCACCATCACGACGCAGGGCACGATCTCGTCCTCCAGCGTCGCCACCAACATGGCGATCACCGGCGACGGCTTCTTCTCGATCCAGAAGGCGAGTGGCGTCGTCGACAACGTGCCTGTCTTCACCGGGGTGACCTACTACACGCGGCGCGGCGACTTCCAGCTCAATGCCAACGGCAACCTGGTCAACGGCGCCGGCTATTATTTGATGGGCGTCACCGTCGACCCGAAGACCGGCAACCCGACCGGCAGCGTGGCAAACGTCCTGCAATTCCAGAACAACTTCATTCCGGCGCAAGCGACCACCTCGATCCAGTATGCGGCGAACCTGCCGACGCAGCCGAACACGGTGGCGAAAACCACCGCGTCGACCGGAACCCTGCTCGCAGCCGGCGGGCTCAACCCGTCCGATTTCGCCGCCAACCCGCTGCCGGTCGGCACGCCGCCGGCACCCTATGCCAATGCGACCGTGTCAGGCGCAGCCGCAACCGGCAACATCCGCTCGGCCTATTCGTCGACGACGGCCACGGGCACGGTTGCGCTCCAGAACAATTCCTCGGCGGTGGCTTCGACGACCACGTCCCTCGACAATACCGCCGGCACGCATCTCGCCTCCAGCATTCTGACCGCGTTGAGCGGCCAGACGCTGACCATCAACGGCAACACCATCACCTTCAACGGCGGCACCACGGTCTCGACCGTCGGCAGCAACACCACGATCGGTCTCGGTGCGGGTACGACGGCGACGGTGGCCGACATCCTGAACGCGATCCAGACGGCCGGCGGCGCCGGCGTCACCGCTTCGCTCTCGGTCAGCGGCAATATCCAGATCGCGACCGGCACCGGTACCGACGTCGCGATCGGCAGCGGCACGGCCGCCACGGCGCTCGGCATCAGCAGCGTGACGCGCGGCGGCAACGTGCTGTCCTCGCCTGCAATCTCGGGCGCGACGGTGCTGAGCGGCTCGGCCACCGCCGGCGGTGCCCAGGTGCTCACGTCGGGCTTCTCCGCCGGCGACACCATCACCGTCAACGGTCAAACACTGACCTTCATGGCCTCGGGCGCATCGGGTGCGAACCAGATCAACGTCACCGACAACGTCACGACCCTGCTCGGCAAGATCGACGCGCTCTCCGGCGCCTCGGGATCGTCGGTCAGCAGCGGCGGCGTGATCACGCTCAACACCGGCACGGTCTCCAACCTGACGGTCTCCAGCTCCAACAGCGCGGCCTTCTCCGCGCTCGGCTTCACCTCGACCATCACCAGGAATCGCGAGGGCGGCGGCACGGCCGGCACCGGCGGCGTGATCGGCAACGACATCGCCACCTTCACCAAGGAATCGATCAGCGGCGGCGCGGTGACCGCCTACAACGCCGCCGGTACGCCGGTGAACCTGCAATTGCGCTGGGCCAAGACCGACAGCGCCTCGCTGGGCGCGGGTCATTCCGACAGCTGGAACCTGTTCTACCAGACCGACCCGAACGCGACCGGCACGACGGTCGGATGGGTCAATACCGGCCAGACCTTCACCTTTGCCGCCGACGGCTCGCTGACCTCGCCGAGCGGCTCGGGCATCACCATCAACAACGTCACCGTCAGCGGCCAGTCGCTCGGCTCCGTCGCCTTCAACATCTCCTCCGGAGGCCTGACGCAATATGCCAGCACCAGCGGCGCGGTGACCATCAACACCATCACCCAGAACGGCTACGCCGCCGGTCAGCTCCGCTCGGTCGCCGTCAACAACAACGGCGTGGTGGTCGGCACCTTCTCCAACGGCCAGAACCTCAACCTCGCCCAGGTGCAGCTGTCGCATTTCAACGGCACCAATTATCTGAAGGCGATGGACGGCGGCGCCTATGCGGCGACCGAACAATCGGGTGACGCCATCGACGGCGCTTCGGGCACCATCAGCGGCTCGTCCCTGGAGGGATCCAACACCGACATCGCCGACGAATTCACCAAGCTGATCGTGACCCAGCAGGCCTATTCGGCCAACACCAAGGTGATCACGACGGCAAACTCGATGGTGCAGGATCTCCTCAACGTATTGCGCTGATCGGCGCGTGACGTAACAAAGGCGGGCCAGTGATATGGGTTTGAGTTCAGCCCTCGCCAGTGCGATGAGCGGTCTGCGTGCCAACCAGGCCGCGCTCTCGATCGTCTCCTCGAACGTCGCCAATGCGCAGACGCCGGGTTACGTCGTCCAGACGCCGAACCAGATCGAAGTCACCACCGGCGAGTTCGGCGCGACGGCGATGACGACCGGCGTCAGCCGCCTGCTCGACACCTACGTGCAGAACCAGCTACGGACCGAGACCGGCGGCGGCGGCTACGCCGACCAGATGGCCAACATCCTGAAGCAGCTTCAGAATGTCTACGGCACGCCCGGCAATTCCGGCACGCTCGAAAGCGCGCTGAACAAGTTCACCACGGCGCTGCAGGCGCTGTCGACCAGCTCGGGTGCGTCGTCGGCGCAGACCGTCGCGCTCGGGGCGGCCCAGGCGCTCGCAACGCAGCTCAACGTCACCACCAAGGGCATCCAGTCGCTGCGCTCCAACGTCGAACAGGATCTCGGCAATTCGGCGCAGGCCGCCAATGCGGCCATGAAGCAGATCGCCGACATCAATACCAGGCTCCAGGGCCTGTCGGCCAACGATCCCTCGGCCGCAACGCTGATGGACCAGCGCGACCAAGCCATCAACACGCTGTCGAAATATGTCGACGTCCGCGTCACCACCGACAATTCGAACCAGGCCAACATCTACACCACGACCGGCATTCAGCTGGTCGGCGCCGGACTCGCCTCGGAATTCTCCTTTGCCTCCGCCGGCGCGCTGTCGGCAACGTCGCTCTACAACATCGACCCTGCCAAGTCCGGCGTCGGCGCGTTCAACATCAAGCTGCCGAACGGCTCGCAAGTCGACGTCGTCGCCAACAACGTGGTGTCGTCCGGCCAGATCGCGGCCGACCTGAAGCTGCGCGACGACATTTTGGTGCAGGCGCAGAACCAGATCGACCAGCTCGCCGCCACGATGGCGAGCGCGCTGTCCGACAAGACCACCGCGGGCAGCACGGTCACCGGCCCGCCGGCCGGCTTCGATCTCGAGCTCGCCGGCGCGCTGCCGGGCAACACGGTCAACATCACCTATACGGACACGGCGACCAACACGCAGCGCCAGATCACGCTCGTCAACGTGACCGACCCCGCCGCGCTGCCGCTCCAGAACGCGACCAACGCCAACCCGATGCGGGTCGGCGTCGACTTCGCCGGCGGCCTGGGCGCGATCGCCTCTGCGCTGAACACCGCGCTGTCGGGCACCCATCTGTCGTTCTCCGCCGCCCCCCCGCCGGCGACCGCCACGACGCTGCGGGTGACCGACGACAACACCGGGCTTGCCAAGGTCGGTTCGGCCTCGACCACCAAGACGATCTCGTCGCTGACCTCGGGCAATCCGCAGCTGCCGCTGTTCACCGACGGCGGGCAGGCGCTCTACACCGGCGCAATCACGGCGTCGGGCTCGCAGATGACCGGTCTTGCCGGGCGCATCGCGGTGAACACGCAGCTGGTGACCGATCCCACCCGGATGTCGGTCTACAATACCTCGCCGGTGACGCCCGCCGGCGACACCACGCGTTCGGACTATCTCTACTCGCAGCTCACCAGTGCAGTGTTCTCCTATTCGCCGCAGAGCGGCCTCGGCTCGGCGAGCCAGCCCTTCAGCGGCAGCGTCTCGAACTTCCTCCAGCAGTTCCTGAGCGTGCAGGCCAACGCCGCGACCCAGGCGACCCAGCTTCAGCAAGGCCAGAGCGTCGTGGTCTCGACGCTCCAGGCCAAGTTCGACTCGACCTCCAAGGTCAACCTGGACTCGGAGATGTCGAACCTGATCCAGCTTCAGAATGCCTATGCCGCCAACGCCCATGTCATGTCGGTGGTGCAGACCATGATGAACACGTTGATCCAGGCTCAACTGTAAACAGTAACAGGGCTCCGAAAGATGGCGATCAGCAGCATCAACTATTCTTCGTCGATCCTCGGCGCGCAGATCCGCAACATCAATCAGCAGCTCACCGACCTCTCGACGCAGCTCTCGACCGGCAAGCTGTCGCAGAACTATGCCGGCATGGGGACGAACGAGGGCTTTGCGATTGCCGGGCGCGCGCAGCTCTCCAACATCGCCGGCTATACCGACACGATCACCAACGTCAACGTCAGCATCAACCTCGCCAACACCGCGCTGCAATCGCTGACCAAGATCCGCAGCACGGTGCAAACGGGCTCCGCCAACACCGCGCAGGATCTCAACGTCAATGGCCAGACGATCGCGCAGAACACCGCGGCGGCCCAGTTCGGCTCGATGGTCGGCGTTCTCAACACGCAGACCGGCAACCGCTATCTGTTCTCCGGAACGGCCGTCAACACCCAGTCGGTGGCCAATGCCGGCGACATCATCAACGGCACCACGACGCAGGCCGGCTTCAAGACCGTCATGGCCGAGCGCCAGGCCGCGGACTTAGGGGCCAGCGGCATGGGCCGCCTGGTGCAGACGCAGCCGACGGCAAGCTCCGTGCAGGTGTCGGAGGACGTCGCCGGATCGCCGTTCGGCCTCAAGATCAAGGCGGTGTCCTCGACGCTGACAGGCGCGACCGTCACCGGCCCGAGCGGCTCGCCGGTGTCGTTCTCGGTCGATCTCAACGGCGTCAATCCGAACAACGGCGACAAACTCAGCATTCAGTTCACCCTGCCGGACGGCACGACCGAGCAGATCGACCTGACGGCGTCCTCGGCGACGCCGACGCCGCTCGGCAGCTTCGCGATCGATGCGAGCACGCCCGTCAACCCGAACAATACCGCCACGAACCTCAACACGGCGCTGAACACCGCGATTCAGAAGCTCGCCAACACCTCGCTGGTGGCGGCATCGGCGATCGTTGCGGGCGACAACTTCTTCAACACCGCGAGCTCTGCGATCGGCACCCCCGTCAACAACCAGGCGGCGCCACCGACCCCGGTCACCGGCGCGACGGCGCTGTCGGGCGCGAGCCCCTCGGACTCGATCTCACCGGGCTTCGTCGCAGGCGATACCATCACCGTCAACGGCACCACGCTGACCTTCGTGGCCTCGGGCGCGACCGGCAACCAGCTCAACGTTACCGACAGCATCCAGAGTTTGCTGAGCAAGATCGACACGATCACGGGCACGTCGAAGCCCTCGACGGTCCATGGCGGCTCGATCACGATCAACACCGACGATGCGGCGAGCCTCAACATCACGACGTCGAACACCGGCGCGCTGAGCGCGCTCGGGTTCAGCTCGACGCCGGTGATCGCCACGCAGCCGCCGCTGCGCGTCGGCTCCTCGCCTGCGAGCTCGGCGACCACGCTGGTGAACGGCTCGGCCAATACGGTGAAATGGTATTTGGGCAATGACGGGCCCGGCTCGGCGCGCTCGACCGCGATGGCGCGGGTCGACGATGCCGTGACGGTGCAGTACGGCGCCCAGGCGAATGAGGATGCGATCCGCCGGCAATTGCAGGCGATCGCGGTGTTCGGCACCTTCTCGACCTCGCCGACCGGGCAATATTCGGGCGGGCAGGTCTCGGCGCTCAGCCTGCGGGTGACCCAGGCGCTGACCCAGCAGCCCGGACAGCAGCGCATCGAGGACATCCAGACCGACATCGCGATGGCCCAGAACACGATGAAGGATGCGAGCACGCGCCAGACCCAGGCCAAGGCGCAGCTCCAGACCATCATCGACCAGGCCGAATCGGCTTCGCCCGACCAGGTCGCGAGCGAGATCCTGGCGCTGCAAAACGCCCTGCAGGCGTCCTACCAGGTGACCTCGAACCTGGCGCAGCTCTCGCTCGTCAAGTTCCTGTAAGGAGGCGTTAACACGCCGTTAACCATGCCTGTTTACCTCTTGGTGAGGATTGCAGCGGGGCGGAGCGGTCGATGTCGGACAAGATGCAGCTGGTGGTCGCGACCCCTTGCTTCGGCGGGCAGGTGTCGAGCATCTATGCGAGCTCGATCTTCGCGCTGCAGCGGGCCGTGCACGGCATGTCCAATCTCGAGCTCAAGGTTCTCTTGCGCGACGGCGACGCGCTGATCACGCGTGCGCGGGCCAATCTGGCCGCGATGTTTCTGGACGATCCAAAGGCGACGCATTTCCTGTTCATCGATGCCGATATCGGCTTCAAGCCGGAGCAGGTGTTCCGCCTGATCGAATGCGGCGCGGACGTCGTCGCCGGCTGCTATCCGATCAAGCGGGTCAACTGGGACAAGGCCGCGCGGGCGATCCAGTCGGGTCGGGCCGACGTGCCGGCCGCCTCGCTCGACTACGTGCTCGAGATCGAGGATCCCGACCGCATCGTGGTGGTCAACGGATTCACCCGCGTGCGCTATGCCGGCACCGGCTTCCTGATGATCCGGCGTCACGTGCTGGAGGCGATGTGCCGCCACCCCGACTACGCGAACCTCCAGTTCTTCCGCGAGCATTCCCATGATGCGCTGGCGGCGAGCCGGAACCGGTTCGCGCTGTTCGAATGCATGATCGATCCGGCGACCGGCACGTATCTGTCCGAGGACTTCGCCTTCTGCAAGCGCTGGACCGACATCGGCGGCGAGATCTGGGCCGACATTCAGAGCCCGCTCGACCACGTCGGGCCGTCGGTGTTCCACGGCGACATCGCCTCGCAATTCGCAGCCGTGCCTGCGGCGGCGGCCGATGCCGCGGCGTGAGCCTTTCGGGATGAGCGGCGGCCCATCCCCTCGGCCCGAGATGCAACGCGCCGCCGACGGCGGCTCGCGTTATCGCCTGCGCGACCTCTTCACGCCGCTCGACACGCTGCTCGTTTCCGGCGGAGATCCGCGCCTGGCGCTCGATCCCACCGGCCGCGCCAACGCCTATGGCTGCCCGGCTTCGCCGGAGCCGGAGCTGTGGAATTTCGCCTCCTCGACCGCGTCGACGATCTCGCAGGCGGCCTACGACCGCGCCGCGCTGGCGCGTGAAGAGCTGATGCACAAGTGCCTGCTCGACGAGGTCGAGCTCGCTTTCGATGCACGCTGCGAGGATATGCGCCACGAGCTGCGCGGTCATCTCCAGCTCTCGCCGCGCGTCGACGTGGTGTTCTCGCCGTCCGGCACGGACTCCCAGCTCCATGCCCTGTTCCTGGCGCGCACGATGCTCGGCGCGCGGCCGGTGACGATCGTGGTCGGCGCCGACCAGACCGGCAGCGGCACGGCCCATACCGCGCGTGGACATCATTTCAGCACCCTGACGGCGAGCGGCTTTGCGGTTCGCAAGGACGGCGCGGTCGCGGGGCTTGCCGGCGCCAGCATCTCGCTGCCGTTGCGCGCGCCGGGGGCCGGGATCGCGATGCGCACGGATGCCGATGAAGCGGTGCTGCATGCGGTCGAGGCCACGATCGCGCAAGGCGCGCCCGTGCTGCTCCAGATCATGGATTCCTCGAAGCTCGGATGGCGTGCGCCGAGCGCGGCCTGCCTCGACGAGATCGCGCGGCGCTGGCCGCGCAAGGTCCAGATCGTCGTCGACGCCTGCCAGGCCCGGCTCGGTCGCCGGCGGCTGCGCTCCTATCTCGACCGCGGCTATATGGTGCTGATCACCGGCTCCAAATTCTTCGGCGGACCTGCCTTCAGCGGTGCACTGCTGGTGCCGAAGGGCCTGTCGCGGTCGCTCGACCGCGTCGAGAGGATCGCATCTGGAATCCTTGACTACGCCGGCCGCTGCGATTGGCCGATGGCCTGGACGGCGCTGCGTTCGCGCTTCGAGCGCCGTCCGAATTTCGGTCAATGGCTGCGCTGGGAGGCGGCGCTGACCGAGATCGGCAGCTACTACGGCGTGCCCGGGGCCTTCCGCGCCGGGATGCTCGCCGAGCTCGCTGCCGGCATCGACAGCATGATCGCATTGTCGCCGTCGTTGCGCGCTGCTTCGGCCGCGACCCACGTGGCCGGCATCGACGACGAGGAGTTCGCGCAGCCCACCATCTTTCCGTTCACGCTGCTGCGCGACGGCAAGCCGGTTTCTGTTGCCGAGACCGCGTCTGTTCATCGCGCGTTGGCGCGTGACGTCAGCGAAGAGATCAACGGCAGCACGGAGGACCGTCAGGTCGCCGCGCAGCGCTGCCTGATCGGCCAGCCGGTACGGCTGGAGCGGCAGGACGAGACGCCGCAGGCCGTGCTGCGCCTCTGCGTCGGCGCGCGGCTCGTGACTGAGGCCTGGTCGCCGGACAGGGCGGAGGCGCAGCGCAACGTGCAGCACCTTCTCGACCAGATCGCCCACGTCCTGGTGAAGATCGAGCTGCTGCTCGCCGGTGGCGCAGCGGCGGCCGTGCCGGTAAAGTCCGCGTTCGAGGTGTGAGATGCAGCATCCGGTTTCCGCGCCGATCGGCCTGACCGCGGCGAACTATGCCGACCGCATCGGCTTTGCGCAGCTGACGCGCCGGGCCTTCGAAGGCGTCGATCTGCATCCGTTGCGCGATCAGCTCGTCGCGCGCATCGCGGCGGGGACCGCGCTGGCGGGCGAGGGGCTGGACCTGTCGTTGATCACCCAACTGCTGGGTGACAAGGATCGGGGGCTTGCGATCCAGTCCGAGGTGCTGGCCTTCCATCAATTGTTCCGAACGCCCAGCGCAGCTCCGAAGCCGGGCCTGCGTCTGCTCGCGCTTGCAGCCGACATCGACATGGGCGGCAACACGCCGATCGATTTCCTGCTCGAAGGCTCCGATGTCGAGCTGTTGACCCTCTATGTGGTCAAGGGCGTCGGGTTGCCCGAGACCTTGCCGGAGCACGACGTGGCCATCGTGGTCGCGTCCGATTCCGAGGAATGCCGTGAGGCGCTTGCGCTGATCGATGAGGCCGCGCCGCACTGGCCGCGGCCGCTGCTCAATCGCCCCGATCGCATCGGCAATCTCGATCGCGACAAGCTGTATCGGCTGCTGATGGACGTGCCCGGCCTCGACATTCCCGCGACCATCCACGCAACGCGCGCGCAATTGTCGGACCTCGCGCAGGCGCGGATCGCATGCGAGGACATCGCAGGCGAATTGCACTTTCCGATGATCGCACGGCCGCGCGGCTCGCATGCCGGCGTCGGGCTCGCGAAGCTCGACGATGCGGCGGCTCTGGCGGCCTATCTCGCCGAACGGAAAGAGCAGGACTTCTTCGTCGCACGCTTCGTCGACTATGTGAGCCCCGACGGGCTCTACCGTAAGTATCGCCTCGCCATGGTCGACGGCAAGGCGTACGCGTGCCACATGGCGATCGCCGACCGTTGGGACATCTGGTATCTCAACGCCTACATGGCCTTCAGCGAAGAGAAGCGGGCCGAGGAAGCCGTCTTCATGCGCGACTTCGACCATGCCTTTGGCGAGCGCCACGGAAACGCGATCGAGGAGATGAGCCGGCGCGTCGGCCTCGATTACTTCATCGTCGATTGCGCCGAGAACGCGGACGGCGAGCTTCTGGTGTTCGAGGCCGACAACACCGCCGTCGTGCACAACATGGATTCGCCGGTCGTGTTTCCTTACAAGCCGCCGCAAATGCGCAAGATCTTTGCCGCGTTCACGGCGATGCTGTCGCGGCACGCAAAGACGGGCAGGGAGAGCGCATGAACGAGATCATCCGCAATACGCAAAGCGCCGTCGCGGATACCCCGCTCGATCCGCAGGACTGGAGCGAGTTTCGCGCGCTGGCCCACCGCATGCTGGACGAGACGATCGACGGCATCGCCAACGTTCGGGCGCGCCCCGTCTGGCGGCCGATTCCCGATGACGTGCGCGCGGCATTCAGGACGGACGTGCCGCGCGAGGCGAGCGACCTCGCCGAGGTCTATCGCGAATTCTCCGAGTATGTTGCGCCCTATGCGACTGGCAACGTCCATCCCGGCTTTATGGGCTGGGTGCATGGCGGCGGCACCGCCGTCGGCATGCTCGCGGAGATGCTCGCCGCCGGCCTCAACGCCAATCTCGGCGGACGCGACCACATGCCGATCGAGGTGGAGCGCCAGATCGTTGACTGGATGCGCCGCCTGTTCCTCTTTCCCGAGAGCGCAAGCGGCATCTTCGTCACCGGCACGTCGATGGCCAATCTGATGGCCGTGCTGGTGGCGCGCACCACCGCGCTCGGCACGCTGGCGCGGCAGCACGGCATCGGCAATGACGGTGCGCTGCTCACGGCCTATACGTCGCAGGCAGCGCATGGCTGCATCTCGAGGGCGATGGACATTGCCGGGCTCGGCGCCGATGCACTGCGCAAGATCGCAGTCGGTGCCGATCATCGTATCGACGTTGCCGCATTGCGCGCGCAGATCGCGGTCGATCGCGGGGTCGGCTTCAAGCCTTTCCTGGTGGTCGCATCCGCCGGCACGGTCGATATCGGGGCGATCGACGACCTCAGGGCGATCGCTGCGTTGTGCCGCGAGGAAGGAATGTGGTTTCACGTCGACGGCGCTTTCGGTGCGCTCGCAATTCTGTCGCCGGAGCTTGCGCCGCTGCTCGGCGGTATCGAGCTTGCGGATTCAATCGCACTCGACTTCCACAAATGGGGGCAGGTGCCGTATGACGCTGGCATCCTGCTGGTGCGCGACGGCGAGCAGCATCGGCAGGCCTTCGCGCAGCCGGCGGCCTATCTGAGCCGCGAGGCGAGGGGGCTTGCGGCGGGCGCGGTCTGGCCCTGCGATCTCGGTCCCGATCTGTCGCGCGGCTTTCGTGCGCTGAAGACGTGGTTCACGCTGAAGACGTTCGGCACCGACCGGCTGGGCCGGGCAATCGCACGAAGCTGCGCGCTCGCCAAATATCTGGAGACGCGTGTGCTGGCCGAACCACGGCTGGAATTGCTGGCACCGGTCAATCTCAACATCGTCTGCTTCCGCTATCGCAGCGGCGATGCGGTCAATCGCGAGATCGTCGCCGACGTCCAGGAGTCCGGCATCGCCGCGCCTTCGAGCACGACGCTGGACGGAAAGTTCGCGATCCGCGCCGCGATCGTCAATCACCGCACCGAGGCGGCGGACATCGATGCGCTGGTCGCGGCCGTGCTGCAGTTCGGTGGACAGCGGAGCGGCGGAGTGATCGAGGTCGACGCGCCACCGCTCGTAGCGCAATAACTTGACGAACGTCTGAAGCGACAACGGCCCCGGAGGCGATCCGGGGCCGTTGTCGTTGACGCGAACGCTGTATCAGGCGGCGGTGCTGACGTCGTCCTTGTCGGCTGCCGCCTTGGGATGAGTGGCCTCGAACTGGTTGCGCAGCTTCTCCTCATAGGCGATCAGCTTGCGGGCGTCCTTCAGCGCTCGGTAGAGGTCGCCGTTCAGGATGTTGTTGTTGATGCCTTCGATGATCGGCCAGGCGCTCGGCACCGCGGTGACGATGTCCCGCACCAGGTTGAAATAGGTGCCGTGCTGGGTCTGCGGATCCGGGGAGATGTACATGAGCTGGACCGCCAGATAGACGAGCTTGGCGGGCGTGTCGGCGGTCTCCGGCGTGAGGATGTCGCGCTCGCGCAGGATCGGCACGTTCTCGCCATCGATCAGGAGGCGGGCCCGCTGGTCCGTGTTGGTGATCACGGAATTGCCGACGATGATGCGTTCGTGCGGTTTGAGCTCGACCTTGAGGGCCATTCCGGTTCTCCATCAACGCTTTCGTAACCGAGCGTTCGTTGCGGCCTGTCAGACCCTGATTCTCGCTTGCAACTAGTTAACGAGCTGTAAACTCAGGTCCTTCCGGCCAAAAAGCTCAATGCTTTCAAGGGCGGGATTTGGCGGTGGTACGATTGGGCGCGCCGCTTACGGGGCCGAATCACGCGCGGCCGGGCAAAAGCGCCGCTTTCATTTCATGTTTCGTTAGAGGTCTCGGCGCCACGGTCCGCCGTCGCTGGGTCCATCGCGATCCAAGCAGACGTGTAACAGTAGCGTCGTTTACCAGAAAGGTAACAGAGTCATGTCCGGTATCGTCCTCTCCGCATCGGTTCGTCAGAACCTGCTCTCCCTCCAGTCCACCGCTGATCTTCTCGCCACCACACAGAACCGTCTGTCGACCGGCAAGAGCGTCAACTCGGCCCTGGACAATCCCACCAACTTCTTCACGGCACAGTCGCTCGACAACCGCGCCAGCGACATCAACAATCTGCTCGACGGCATCGCCAACGGCGTGC
>NZ_JARFML010000090.1 GCF_029167105.1 Bradyrhizobium yuanmingense
GTCCCCTCCGATGCAACCGAAGGAATCACGACCGGCGATTCGAGGGAATCGCAAAAATGAAATTGCAAGCTTTCGGGCCTTCAAACCCGAAAGGCTTGCAATCTCAAACCTCGCTCCGCTTCAAAAATCGACTCCAGCTCAATGGCTTGGGAGGTTCTTCACGGCCGACGAATTCTAGCCCTGGCACGCGGGCCCTAATTTTCGGTCCCCAGGTGCGACGGGAATGGCCGGAAAAATCTCGTCGCCATTCATACCTCGATGTGGCTGCGTGATTGGAGCCGTTCCTCGAAGCCATCCAGCGCACAAGATCGTTGTTCTCTCCAGGGATTATGAAAGCACACAGCTAAGTGAACGTATGTCCACCGCCGCAATCAAGCTCAACGTGAAGGAGGCGGTATCCGAGTGGATTAGCTTATTCCGTGCGGCGCACGGCAGTCGGAGGCGCTGGTAGCCGCGGGGGCGCTTTGTCAGGATCTCTATTCCATTCCGCCTGCTGGGTTCGAGCTGGAAGTGGCCCGTTGAGGGATCACCCGGTGACGTTCCGGCGCGTTTCGCGGCGAAGCACACCGCGTAGTGGGCGGCCTCGACTTTCCGTCTAAAATCGTTTCCGTTTTAGGAGCCTCCTCATCCGCCGAATCGAATTGCGTGCGGTCATCATTGTCTGATTACCGCAGGGCGGGGAACTCCATGGCCGAAACGGGCGATGCAAGAGGCGTTCATAACAAGTATTTGTCTTGTCTTGGACTATGCAACCGAGTGGCCTCGCGCGTCTACAGAATAGCTTACCGATGTCGTTTCGGTGAAAAGTTCTCTTCATGCGATGTTGTAAGATAGTGCAGCGCGGGTGCGTCCGCCATTCAACCACAAACTACCATAAGGCCGGACAATCAAGTTCTCTCCATCGGTCGGCCATGAGATCGCCATAGGCGGCGGCATCGCCACCCCGGGGTGAAGCTCCGCACGAGGGGCGCCCCACGTCGCATGTAGCGCTGTTTGCCACGCCAAAGTGTGGTCGGTTGATTGCGGCCATGTCGGAAACTCTCGCAGCGTCATTCCACCAACAAGCTGCTAGCTAAACGTGTTCTCTATATTACCGATGCTGTGAAGGGAGTCGCTAGTGGCACGCCGATTGCTGGGTTGACGAGTGCTGCATCAAAAGCAATCGCAGCGGCCTGTCACGAGGAGTTTCCGATGAGAGCCGCTCGGGTGACCCTATTCCAGGCGTTGATGCTGCTTAATCAAACATCCAACAGCGGTGACATCATGAGATAAGACCTGTCGCTGGCCAAAGTTGGCGCAAGTTAAGCTTCAGTGAAAGGAGGTGCAGATGATCTCAGAGGTGTTTATCACCTGTGCGGTGACAGGAGGTGGGTCGAATGCGGACCGTAGCCCTTATGTGCCGGTGAGCCCGGAGGAGATCGCGGACTCGGCTATCGCGGCGGCGCGGGCCGGGGCCTCGGCGGTGCATATCCACGTGCGCGATCCTAAGACCCGCCGAGGCGTGCTTAATCCCGCACTATATCGGGAAGTGGTGCAGCGCATTCGGAGGTCGAACGTAAATCCAGTGATCAACCTGACCACGGCGAATGGGGGCGATCTCGTGCTGGGTGGGCCTGGCTCTCCCCTGCCGGTGGACCCGGCGGGAACGGACATGGCGGGCGCGCTTGAGCGACTGGCACACGTGGAACAGCTACGCACCGAAATCTGCACACTTGATTGTGGGTCGATGAACAGCAAGTCTAACGGCCAGTACATCATGGTCAACAGTACCGGAACGCTCCGCGCTATGGCGACACGCATAAGAGAGCTCGGAGTGCGTCCTGAGCTAGAGGTGTTCGATACCGGCCATCTGAAGTTGGTTAACGACTTTGTGAAAGAAGGGCTGATTAGTGGTCCGCCGCTGCTCCAGCTGTGCATGGGAATCGGCTACGGCGCGCCGGACGACTTGACCACGTTGATGGCAATGGTCCACCAACTCCCGCCGGGCGCCATCTATTCCACCTTCTCGGTCGGGCCGATGCAGCTTCCGTATTCGGCGTTGGCACCGTTGATCGGTGCGAACGTGCGGGTGGGATTGGAAGATAACCTGTATCTTTCCCGCGGGCGGCTGGCAACCAATGCCGAGCTTGTGCAGCGGGCGATCGAGATTCTCGAGCGGATCGGGGTGCGGGTGCTGAGTCCGGACGAGATGCGAGAGAAGCTCAAGCTCGAAGTTCATGCCTGAGAGGTCAAAGGTCATGCTCGAGAAATCGAAGCTTGCGGAGAAGCGGCCGAGCGCAATTGGACTCCTCGGGGGCGGTGTTATCGGCGGCGGGTGGGCGGCACGCTTCATTCTCAATGGGGCCGATGTGCGGCTGTACGATCCGGCGGCTAATGCAGTCGATTCTGTGCAGAAGGTGCTGGCTGACGCGCGGCGGGCGTTTCGAAAGCTGACGATGGTCCCGCTGCCACCAGAAGGGGCGCTGACGGTTGTCGAATCGGTAGCGGATGCGGTGCGCGGCGTGGACCTCGTGCAGGAATCCGCGCCGGAGCGCCTCGAGCTCAAGCAGCAGCTGCTCGCGGCCGCGAGCCGCGCGGCAGCGCCTGGAACGCTGATCTGCTCCTCGACCTCGGGGTTTCGGCCGTCGTTGTTGCAGTCGGAGATGGAGGGTCCCGCGTGCTTCCTCGTCGCGCACCCGTTCCAGCCTGTGTATATGTTGCCGCTGGTTGAACTGTGTGCCGGTGAGCGCACGGTACCCGAGGCCCTGGAGCGGGCAGCGGCGATCTATCGGGCGATTGGGATGCACCCGCTCGTCGTGCGCAAAGAGGTGGACGGGTTTATCGCGAACCGGCTGCAGGACGCGATCTCGCGCGAGGCGCTGTGGCTGGTGCATGACGATTTGGCAACGCTGCAGGAGATCGATGACGCGGTGCGCTACTCCTGGGCGCTGCGCCGAGCGGCCATCGGCTCCTATCGCATGGCCGATGGCGGAGCCGGCATGCGCCAGGGCATCGAGCAATGGGCGTTCAAGTGGCCGTGGTCGAGGCTCACCGACAAGCCCGAAATGGACTCAGCTTTCCTTGACAAAGTGGCCGCCCAGGCAGACGCGCTGGCGAACGCCGATCCGTTGCCTGTGCCCCTCGAACACAAGCGGGACGACTTGCTCGCCGCTGTGCTGCATGGTTTGCGCTCACAGGGCTACGGACCGGGCGAGACGCTCGCGTGCTGGGAACAGCAACTTCGCGACCGTGCCCCATATCTTATCAATGATGTCGGGCCGCTCCGGATGCCCATCCTGGAGGTGCCGTCTCGCTGGCTCGACTACGACGGCCACGTCAATGAGAGCCGCTACATCGAACTCTTCGGCAGCGCCACCGACAGCCTGCTCCGTTCGATCGGAGTCGACGGCGCGTACCGCTCAAGGCACGGTGGTTACCGCACGCTGGAGACCCATTTGTCGTATCTCCTCCAACTGTACGCTGGGGACCGCGTTCAGATACTTACGCAGGTTCTCGGCGCCGACGAGAAGCACTTTCACCTTTTCCACGTGCTTACACGCGAAAGTGACAAGACGCCAGCCGCCACCCGTGAGCAGCTGTTGCTTCACTTCGGCGCCCGCAGCGGACGTGGCGAACCCATGCAGGCGAATGTGCAAGAGCGCGCCCTCAAGCTGGCGCGGATGCACGCGGACCTGCCGCTACCGGAAGGCGCCAGCGTAAATATCCGACTGCGCTGAGCCGACAACTGGCCTGGCGCTAGCAAGCGCGACAATCTGGATTGGTAGAGTATTGTCTGATGTAGCGATGTTCCCGAAGATCCAGTCGTTACCTCGCCTATTTTGCTCCCGGACGGAATGGAGGAGGAGGCCGGTAGCGGAGCTGTCAGATTGCGTAACGACCGGCCTCCTCCGGCATCATTTGTCTCGTTGTGTCGCCGCTTCATCAATAGTTCACGGTGCCGTATTCGTGGTGCTAAACAGGAGCGCGCTGGCCTGCTCGCTGCGCCACGATTAAGACGGCGCTGAAGCGTTCTCAGAAGTTTGTCAGGATAGCCGCCGGGATGTTCGGCCTGCAGCTTGCCAAGAAGCTCGCTGCCGGTACGCCAAGAGCCTGCCAAAGCAGCACGAGGGCAGTCGCTCCGCTCCGTCATAAATCCGCTGCGGCGCAGGGCCGTTTTCTGCCTCCTGGGGAGCGAAGGAACTCATGGCGGTGGAAACCCGTGATGATGACGAATTCATCCAGTATGCGCGCCTTCTCCGCCCGGTCTGACGATATGTAACGCTCGCCAATAGCTCTAGTCAGCTCCTTCCGCGTCGCCATGCAAAGTCGCCTCATCGTTGCCCCTGCTCGTCGCTTTCGGTGGGGCGCAAACTACGTGAGGCAACGACTCAGTTTTCAGGAACATTGTGAACGACGCAATGCGATTTCTCATCCAGATTGGGTTCTTCCGCACATTTGGTGCAGGGTGCAGGATTCACGGACAGTGCGAATAAGGGCATAAGGTCGGAATCGCAGTCGACGCCCGTGATTCGCCTTGCTCCAAGCCTTCCGCTCACTGGTTTCCTCCGAGCTTTCGATTGTCGAGATCCTTCCCCAGACCGACAGGGTGGTGCTCGTGGCTCGGCCGAAGTCAGCAGTCTCGCTCTGTCCCTATTGCGGCTGCCAGACGGGTCGCGTCCACAGCCATTACGTGCGACGCTTAGCCGATCTGCCCTGGCAGGGTCGGGTTGTCGAGATCCGGCTTCGCGCGCGACGGTTTCGATGCGCGAATCTGCTATGCCCGCGTCGGATATTCACCGAGCGGCTACCGGCAACGGTGCGGCCGAAAGCAAGACGCACAACCCGCCTCGGCGAGAGCCAACTGGCGATCGGCTTTGCGGTCGGCGGAGAGCCCGGCTCGCGCCTGGCGCGCAAACTGGCCATGCCGGTCAGCGGCGACACCTTGCTCCGAATGATTCACTCGGCCCCGTTGCCGGATTTCGTTGCTCCGACCGTCGTCGGAATCGACGATTGGGCTTGGCGTCGT
>NZ_JARFML010000091.1 GCF_029167105.1 Bradyrhizobium yuanmingense
CTTCACGTCATCCTCGACAATCTCAACACTCATAAAAAGAACGAGGGCTGGCTCAAGGCCCATCCCAACGTGCAATTTCATTTCACGCCGACAAGTGCGTCATGGCTCAATCAGGTCAAGTATGGTTCGATCTTACAGGGGCAGTCGCTCAGCGGCACTTCGTTCACAAGCCTCAAGCAGCTTCAGGAACACATCGATGCCTACGTCAACCCATACAACGACAGAGCCGAACCCTTTGTCTGGACCAAGAAAAAGTCCGTCAACGCCGCTTCAAAGGTCGCCGTATCACTCAGCTCTGATTCCGGGTACTAGTGCGTGCGGTCGACAGCTCCGTCACCGCGCCAATCCTTGATCTTGTGAAGCTGGATCTCGACATTGGAGCGCGCCCGGAGCGGCCGCCCTGCGATCCGTCCTACCGTTTGAGGCTGTATTTATACGATTGTGTCAACCAGACTAGGTCATCGCGCCAGCTGGGTGCTATCTGGAGCTGATCTGGCTGTTGAAGAACTTGAAGCCGGGTATGGGACGATGGCCAATTTGCGCAAGAAGAACTGGGCAGCGCTGAAAACTGCGAACCGCAGTTTCGTGCTGTCATTTCGCGAAATCGAGCTGATCGGAGGCATCGTTGTTGCGTCGACGGAGCCTTGTTTCACGGCAATGGCAGCAACGAAAGCATCTTCACGCAACGGAAGCTGATCAAACAGATCGCCGCCTCAGACGACCGTCGGTAGCGTGGATATTATTGTGCCCGCCATGACAGCCAACGCTCCTGTAAGTATTCCGTGTTGGTCTTGCCGTCCGGGCGTTTCTCCAAAAACCAAGGAACGTCGAACCGGACTACCTTCGCCGCGTTGTCGGGACTTATACTGATCAGTGGCACCAGATCGGGTGGCAGGTACTTTAGCTGATTTAGGTTCGGGCCGGGAAAGGCGGTCCCTTGCGTAAAGGCCGCCGCCACTTCGGCCCGATTGACAAATGCGATGAATTTCTGTGCATTTGCGCTGTTCGGCCCGCCCTTTACAACGATCCAGTAGTTATCGTTTACATAAGCGCCGTCCCACACAAGACGAATCGGCGCCCCTTTCCTGATAGCCGCCAGGGCCCGGCCATCATACGAACTCGTCAGTGCGTATTCACCGTTGATGAGCAACTGTATCGGCTCTCCCCCAGCCGTCCACCACTTGGTGATATGCGGCTTAATCTGATCGAGCTTCTTCAGCGCCCGATCGACCTTATCATCAGTCAGTCGCCAGGGCCCCTTCTGTGTAAAGCCATCGGCGATCAGCGCAAACGCTAAATCAGAATTGGTAGAGTTGGCTGAGAGCCCCCTCGGTCCTGGGAATTCCTTGACATTCCAGAAGTCTGCCCAGTTCTTTGGGCCGCCCTTCGGGAAAGCACGGTCACCATAAAGCAGGAGATTTGCGTTTTGGAATGCAACGACAGCGTCCTTAAGACGAGCAGATTCCGGCACTCCTTTAAGCGCCTCGTCCTCCCATAGACTGTAGTCGATTGGCGTAAACGCGCCGGCCTGCTGCAGATCCAGGTAGGCTGGCCAAAAAGCGTTGACAATAGCAATATCCCAGTCGACCCGTCCAGCTTCGATCATAGCCTTGATCTGAGGCTCCGCATTATCCGCTGTCACATCGACAACCCTGATGCCCGTCGCCCTGGTAAAGGGGTCAGAGACAGACTTACGCAAGTTTTCCGTAAACGAGCCGCCATAACTGTAAACGACCACTTCGCCAGCGCCGGCGAGTTTTTCCTTCCCGAAGGCTGCGGTGGCTTTGGCAACAAACGGTGCACTCAACAGCGCTGCCGACGCTTGAAGAATTATGCGTCGGCTCATGCGACGGTAGGAAAGCTTATGAGGCACCTGCTCTGACAACGATTTCCTCCTTATTTGGAAGCTCACGCTTTGTCGTGAACCGCTCCAGCCGGGCGCATCTTCCTCGAACTCACTGGAATGGTAGCTTCTCGACCGAGCGGATTCCATCGATTGTCGGCGCCGCGACGATGAAATTCAGCATCTTCCCCTCAGCAACAGATCGGCTTTAAGCAAGGAGAATCGGCAATAAGTTGAGAGCAAGAGGAAGCTCCGCCAAGGCCCTGATTCCCTCGATTGCCGATGCCGCGCCTCAATCGCTGCAACGCGCGATCTCTGCCGCGGGCCCAGCGGGCACTCGCTGGGCCGCAGCACGGAATCGCGCATTGCCACAGATCCGATCGAGCGTACGCTCGACGCTACAAGATCAACCACTTGCCCGTAGTCTTCTTAAGAGCTCCGTATTTGCTCATCGCAATGTGGCTTCACCCCACATTGCGATCGATTCGCCGGATGCAGCCCTTGAGATGAGAGGTGATCGGCGACTTAGACCCGGTCGCATCTATGAAGACACACACGGCGTCCCCCCTCCCGATAAGATTGCCGTGCCACACCGCGTACTCCTGCACCCAGCTTGTTGTCCCGATCTTCGATGTTCTCGCGGTGACGAATACACGATCGCCAAGCTGCAGGCCACGTTCGAAGTTGAACGAGAGTGACCGCACGACAAGAGTATGCTTAGAGATATCTGGCCAATGTCCGGTAATATCATAGAAGTATCGTATCCGAACGTCCTCGCACCACTTCAAAAAGGTCAGATTGTTGACGTGGGAGTTGCTGTCGACATCCGACCAGCCCGTCTCCCGCACCATGCCGAAGTTCCAGTCGCCGTCGATGCCAAAGATTCGACGGGCTGTCGGGGACAGTTCGTTACATGGCCTTTCCAGAGAGACCGTCATTTACATCCTTGCCTGGAATCCAACCGTTGAAGATCTTGTGACCTACAGGTAGCCGTTGGCCGTCCAGCCACCGTCTATTGTTATGGTCTGCCCGGTAATGAAGGACGAGCGTTCCGAAGCGACGAATGCGACTAACTCCGCGATTTCGGTTGCGTTTGCTAGTCGTCGTAGCGGCGTTCGCCTGAGCAGTGCACTTTCGTCGAGCTTGCCCTCGGCAACGAGGCTTTTCACAAGTTCGGTCTTCACGTAGCCCGGCGCAATCGTGTTGACCCTTATGTTGTGATCCGCCCACTCCAGGGCCAACACTCGAGAAAGCATGTCGACTCCGCTCTTGGTCACGCAATATCCCGCCCGCCGTAGCCCCGCGACGCTGCCAAACATCGAGCCTATGTTGATGATGTTGCCACCGCCCTGCGGGATCATGTGCTTTGCAGCCTCCCGTGAGCACAGAAAGGTGCCGGTGAGGTTCACTGCAATCGCCTGCTTCCAAGTAGCAAGAGTGAGGTCCAGTGCCGGCGCATTGCACGAAATGCCCGCGCTGTTGACGAGCACGTCGATGCGCCCAAGTTCCTGAGCGATGCTCTTTATGGCTTCCTGGACGTCGCGCTCCTCCGTGACCGATCCACAGCAAATGGACGAGTGGGTAGCGACGCAAGCTGATGCGCGATCTAATGCCGCTCGATCTAAGTCGATCAGGCCGATGGCGTAGCCATCCAATGCCAGTCTTTGGGCAATGGCCAAGCCAATACCGGAAGCCGATCCGGTGACGACGGCAACTTTATTGGACATCGATATCGCTTCCTCTGCATGGCTCAAGGGCACGTTCCACCCCCGATGCGAGACTCCATGACGCTAAGCCATTCGGTCGCCCCGAGCCGGCGACGAACTGGCTGGGGTTCGTTTTGGATGAATGACGCCTCGGCCACTGACATTCCTTCAGACCAATAGCCGATAAGGATTTTCTATAGTTTCGCGCAATATAGCTAACCATTCCGATCCATTGAGACGATCACTAGTCGAGCGTTTCCTTGGTTCGAATCATATCAGGCGGCCTCGGCGAGTTTATAGGACCAGGTGTGGATGACCGGATGGCGGTTCACGTCGTCGATGCCGGCCATGATGCGTTGCTTCAGCTCGTGTTTTGATGTCACCCGGATGTGGCGCAACACCGAGCGAGCAAATTTGGAGAAGAAGCCCTCGATCAGGTTGAGCC
>NZ_JARFML010000092.1 GCF_029167105.1 Bradyrhizobium yuanmingense
TCGCCGACTGGATCGCCTTTTATAACGAGGAGCGCCCGCACCAGGCACACGGCTATCGCACCCCGATGGCGGTCTGGCGCGCCGGCGCTACAGCAAAGGCTGTGGACATGGTGGACAACGCCGAAGAAGCGTTGCCCACATGCCCACAACCTCAACAACAGACGCAGACAGAGGCTCTCGCGGCCTGATATCAGAAAATCGGAGCGGCGAGACTTCCAACTAAGAAGGCGGCGTCAGTGGTCCTGCTCCCGGGGTCCACTTCAATCCACAACTGTTTCATTTCAGGTAGGGACGGCAGCGAGCGACCGTAGCCAGCTCTGGCAAAGCAGCTTAGGAATTTCTTGTAAGTTGGTTTGTCGTGATCCTGGCTATCTCGCTTTATGGCGAAGCGGATGTGTAACCTGTTCTCCCGTGTTGACTGCATTCGCCGCCCAACTGCGGAGATGCAAAGAACTGAGTCGATTGGGGTCCAGGGACGATTCAGCTATCATTGCCTCACTCACACCGTCTACCTCGATACCGGCCTTCTTTTTGTGCGCCTATTGCTCGGCTGAGTCCGAGGTCCCCTCACTTGGCCGCTGGAGAGGTTGCGAGTCATCGTACTCAAGACCGAGATCCGGCCCAATCGCCCCCTGCTTATCGCAGTGCTAACCCTCAATCCTTATCGCGCCGAACGCTTCGGGGGAGTGAGGTGCCCGAATGCACTTTCCAGAACGCGGGCTGCGGACAGCACGGTCATGTCCTTATAGCGAGCACCGACCAATTGGAGACCGACGGGAAGACCGTTGCTATCTAGTCCAGAAGGCAAAGAAGCTGCTGGTTGCTGCGTGAGGTTGAAAGGGCTGGTGAATGGTGACCAATCTCCATCGTAAGGATCTGGTCTAGTCAGGCCGACTGGGAAGGGTGCAACAGGCATGGTCGGCGTGATCAGCAGGTCAAATTTCTCATGAAACGCCGCCATCTTGGCAGTAAATCCGACTCGAGCTTCTTGAGCATCAAGATATTCGGAAAGGGTGAGCGACAAACCTTGTTCGGCCAGTTCCAGAGTTTTCGGCTCGAGTAGGCTACGTTGCTCTTTGTTCAGTCTGCCGAGGAGCCGAGCGGCACCTGCATACCAAAACGTGTTCCACGTTTTTCCAGCATCATCAAGACCCGGATTAATCTCGATTACCTCTGCGCCGAAGGATTCGATTTTCTGGGCCGCAGCATCAGTAACGTTCAGAATGTCTTTCGAGACATTCACGTACCCGAAATCTCGGCTATACGCTACTCTTAGTCCTTTTAATGTCGATGCAAGCGGGACGTCACCGAAAGGATATTCCGGACCAGCGTATCCGTCCCTCACATCCTTTTGGGCAAGAACCCTCATCATAAGAGCCGCGTCAGCCACTGTGCGAGTCATCGGCCCGAGATGCGAGAGCGTAGTCAATATGCTTGCCGGCCACTGGGGGACATACCCGAAAGTCGGTTTGAAGCCGAAGATGCCTGTGAAGCTTGCGGGTGTCCGTATCGATCCACCGCCGTCACTTCCTAGATGCAGAAGACCGAGATTTAGCGCCGCAGCAACTGCCGCTCCACCGGACGACCCGCCTGGTGTGAGGCTTGGATTCCAAGGGTTGCGAGTGATTCCGTAAAGCGAACTGTGTGTAGCTCCTTGGAAGCCATACTCAGGAGTAGTCGTCTTCCCCAGAATGACCGCCCCTGCCTCTCGCAGACGCGCAGCGGCCGGAGCATCGACATTCCAAGGTCCGTCGCTGCTGGTTGACATAGATCCCCAGCGCGTAGGCATTCCGCGAGTAAGTGTGACGTCCTTTAAGGTTACTGGCACTCCGTCAAGTAAACCGATCGGCTCGCCTCTCATCCATCTGGCTTCTGAGAGTCGTGCTTGGGCTTTTGCCTGCTCAAAATTGACGAAGCAGAATGCGTTGAGCTCGCAATTTACTTCATCTATGCGCTGCATGCAGTCATCGATCACCTCAACAGGAGACAAGTCCCGGCTCTTAAAGAGGGCAAGACAGTCAAATGCGGTAAGATCTGCAATGTGCGTCGTTGGTTTCGTGGACATTCTCTTCACTCGCATCCCCATCGTTGAGCTCACGGTCACTTGACGCGTCCAGAGCGACCTTGTAACTTCACTTGGGGGCTTGTTTCCTGCAAAGAGTCGTCAGCACGCGTTTAAATCCGGCGTGGTGATTAAGCGGAATGAAAGATTGATTGAGATCTTCACAATCTCTTCGAGGCCCGTGCGCACTCCAGTCCCTTGAGCAGGCCCGGCGCACCATCATAGCACCCTACCACGCACCGCAGCGGTGTCGAATCCGCGATTCGGCACTGAACCGGCTTGGCCAGAGCGGCCGGGTGCCCACGTCTCCTGCACAGCCGCAAAGCGATTTTCCTGGACAACAATGCGAAGTCGAACATGGCGGAGCTCAGAGGCGGAGGAATGGACTGCTAATATCGTCATCCGGTCGGATGCCCTAACGCGCTTCGCCAACGCCAAGAACGAACTGATGGAGTTCGCCCCCTAGAAAGGGATTGCGTCCCGGTATCGTCCTGCGCCTTCGCTTCAGTACGCGCTTGTGAATCGCCTCAAGTAACACCACGCGCGGGAGGATTAGCGGATCATCCAGTATTGGCATGGGAACCTATTTGCAATCGACCGGATCGATGCGCGATGGTTCATTGAGGGACCGATCGATGGCGCGAGCTTTCGAACTATCTCTAGACTTCCAGATACTGGTCCCGCATTGCTTCCGCCTCTTTCACCCGAATTGCCTGCGCTGAATGAGAGTGAAGCTATCCCGATGAGGAGAGAGCTCGTCAACGATGGGACGACGCGAATTGCGGATCTGTACGTCATAACTGCCATAACGGGAGGCGTTGTAATTTGTAATTCGGCACGACCACCTTGGGAGCCGTGTCAAGGCGGCGGAAGTCGCCGATGCTGCCGTTGCCCGACGCGACACCCTCGGCGCTTTGCATGGTGTTCCCGTCACGATCAAGATCAATACCGATCAGGTTGGAGAGGCGACGAGCGACGGCGTGGTGGCATTTCGCAACAACATCGCTTCCGAAGACAGTCCGGTCGTCGCGAATCTGAAGACAGCTGGCGCTGTCATCATTGGGCGTACCAACGCGCCGCCGTTTTCGATTCGCTGGTTCACATGTGGCGGGTGGCGCGCCGTCTAATCTATGTGCTCGCCCAAACCGCTGTGCGAATGCGCGCGTAAGCGCCTGTTTGGCCCATTGATCCTTTCTGCGACACGGCGCGTCAGACGGTTCTTCCCTGACTAGCTGTCCAATGGCGCGAGTTAACGGGTGAGAGTGCTTCGTAGGCCGGCTTCTCGTTCAGACGGTAGCGATCGCCATCACGTGACCCACAGAGAGGCAATCATGCCGTTCGAGCCCGAGTTCCTTTAGCATCGCGGCGCAGGGCAACTATCTGCTCCGGCTTCACGCCCAATCGATACCGCGTCGAATGGCGGCACCTGCGAGGCCTTCTGAAGCAATTCGGAAGATAGTCGACCGTTAAGAAGCCCGGATTGACTTTTCTGGACAATTGAACGTGCGCCAGAGCGGGACCAGGAACAGGCACAAAAGATCTCTGAGCCAGGCGAGGATGCGGCGGAAATTGTGGCCGACGGC
>NZ_JARFML010000093.1 GCF_029167105.1 Bradyrhizobium yuanmingense
ATGACGACGTCGTCGCGAGAGCCCGCCTCGGCAGGCGGCCGGGATCATCGGAATCCCTGGCCGGCTTCAATCGGTATAGGCGGCCGGCTTCGCTCGGAATCCACGGCCGACTTCGTCGGAATGCGCAACCAACGTCGTAGACATTCTCTCTAGGCACTCCCAACTTCTGCGCAAACTCCCTCGATCGCTCCACATCGCCCCACCACCGGACGTTTGCTTCCGTCGCTCGAGGGGAAAATGGTCAAACGAGAAGACCACTCTCCTTGGATCCCAGGACTTGAGATTGTTCTCGATCAGCCGATCGTCGAGGACTGAGCCGGTCATCGAGATGACGTCGATCTTCGCTGTAACTACATCCCCTGCAGCACACGGCCGTCGATGACAAGGTCGGTGTCATTCTGGATGTCGCGGTCAGGACTGGACAAACGAACGAAGGAGAGATGATCGAGCCGCAAGTCGATGAGGTTGAAGCGATTACGGGCATCGACATACAGGTGGTCACCGCCGATGCGGGCTATGCCTACGCTAAAGTCTACGGCGCGCTCGAGCGGCGCGGCATTGATGCCCTCATTCCAGCTAAAGCCGAACCAATCAACAGTCGCGTACCGCTCAGACGCTTCCGGACGATGCCAAGAGCGACATCTTGAAGTGCCCGCGAGGGCGTATCTTGCGCCCCGCGCGGCCCATCAAGCACGGCCGTTTCTTTTACTCGAAGGCGAAGGATTGCACCCGGTGTCCGCTCAAGGGCGACTGCCTATCCAAAGGGCGGGTTACGACCGGCGCGATCTTGGCGAGGTGCGGCGCGAATCTGGCGGCCTAGTAGCCTCGCATCTCCATGAGCCAAGCGTCATCAATGATGCACTTCGAAGCGTTCTGCGGATTCACCTTGACCTGCGGGATCGACTCGGCCGGCAGGTACTTGAGCTGATCGTATTTGGCCCAGGGTAGCCCGTGCCCTGCGTCCACCCGGCCGCGATCTGCGCGCGGTTCAGAAAGGCGATCAGCCTTTGCGCGTTCCCCGTGTTAGGGCCACCCTTCAGAACCGTCATGTATGTGTAGGTGACGTAGACGCCCTCCCAGACAAATTTGATCGGCGCGCCCTGACGGATCGCAGCAAACAATCGGCCATCGAATGCGCCCGCCATAGCATATTCTCGGTTGATCAGAAGCTGGGGCGCCTCACCGCCCGCGCTCCACCACTTGGTATTGTACGGCTTGATCTCGTTCAGCTTTGCAAACGCGCCATCGAGCTTGTCGTCTGTCAGTGGCCAGATATCCTTGTGGGCGACACCGGCGGCCAGGAGCGCAAATTGGATGGCGTGCTTACCGAAGAGTGTGTCGAGGCCCCTTGGTCCCGGAAACTTCTGGACGTCCCAAAAATCTGCTCAGTCTTGGGGGCCAGTTCCCGAAAACAGGCGCTGGTCGTAAGCAAGCACGGTGGCGGACGCAAGCCCCATGACCGCGTCTTTGAGACGTGTATGCGGCGGCGCGCCCTCAAGCGCTTCTTGATCCCACAGACTATAATCCATCGGCTCGAACATCCCGGCTTTGTGCATTGCCGGATAGGCCTCCGCCTCGACATAGGCAATGCCCCAATCGACGCGGCCAGCCTGGTGCATCGCCTTAACCTGGGGCTCCGCTAAATCGGCCACCACATCTACGACTTTTATTCCGGTCGCCTTCGTGAACGGCTCATAGACGGATCGCCGAACACCTTCGGTAAAGGACCCGCCATAGCTAAAGACGACGACTTCGCCGCTGCCGGCAAGCTTTTCCTGCGCCCAGGCTGCAGTGCTGTTGGCAATAATCGGTAGGCTGAGCAAGGTCGCCGTCGACTGGAGTACGAGGCGCCGGCTTGGGCCGCTAACGGAATGATTCCCGGACTCCCCTTTGATCATGACGCTCCCCCCCCTCGTTATGCAGAACTAGTTGTTCGGCGTATAGTTACGCATGAGCGTAGCCGCCTAACCGGCACAAGGAGCGCATAAATCGGCCGGGATCGAAGAAATTCTGCAGAATAAGCGCCAAATGTCGCGAAATCATCCCGCGCCGCTACGAGGCTTGTCAGCCAAGCATTGTCATGCGTTCTTGACAACTTTGACGCCGCGCTCCTTCACGCTCGCCTCGAACGAAATCAGGTTACCATCCTTCCACATCTCCAGCGTCATGGTGTGAAATGTAATATCGCGCTCGCCGTCCAGAGCGATGGAGTTCAGATTGAACTAGAGCTTCGACTGCTTACTTTGTTGCGGAGAAACCATGCAACGAGGATAAATGGCGGTCTGGCCCGTATTCATTCTTTTCTTGCGCAGGCCACGACCTTCGTAATCAAGATAAGCGACAAGGTTTGGAGAAACTGCAGATTATAGTCCGCAGCGTACAACTGATGGAGGCCTATCGATGATCTTGCCCATGATCTTGGGGTAAGGCGGCTTCGGCAACCCACAGGCGGAGGACTTCGATGCCTTCTGGGATAGGTCCCTGTCGGAAATGCGTTCGGTGAATCCCGATCTAGAAATTCTTTCGGCGTCTTTCAAGGCCAATTTCGCGGAGCTTCACTGGCGTTCGCGGCGCGCGGATTCATGCCAAACTCGTACGCCCGAAACAACTTTCGAAGTAGGCTCCCGCCGTGGTCCGACTTCATGGCTATAGTTCAAATAGCGGCAACTGGGTTCGACACTTGTCCCCTTGCGGCGGCCGGTTTCGTGGTCGTCGCGCTCGATTGCTGAGGTCAGGGAGGATTGTCCGAGGATATTGGGGAGTGAAAGGCAACACCCTTCATGGTCACATCATGCGCGGTCTGTATGAGGGCCCGGATAAGCTGCTGTTTCGCGACATTTTCCTGGATGCGGCGCAAGTCGCGGGAATAGTGATGGCCCTGCCCGAAGTGGACGCCGAGCGTGTGGCCGCCGAAGGGGGCTCGCAGGAGGCCTGCGCAGCGCTCGAGGCCGCGCATTTGCCGCGCGGCGGCGACATATCCTCTCCTCTGCAATTATCAGCGTGCTTGGGAAATGGATTTGGCGAAGGATGCTTATCAGAGGCCGGATTTCTGGAAGGATTCGGACGTTCTTTCGCGGCTTTGATCCGACCCATGAGCACATTGCGGAGTGGTTCCGGCGCCTAGGGTATATTGACTGTCAGCACTTGGCGGCTCGCATCCGGGGAGAGGTACTTATGGTCACCGGCCTGATGGACACCGTCTGTCCGCCGAGCTCGCAATTTGCAGCCTACAACAAGATCCCCAGCAAGAAGAACATGCTGATTTATCCTGATCATGGCCATGAAATACTGCCGCGGAAGACCGACCACGTGTTTGAAATTCCTCCGTCATATCTGATTTCTTGTTAAGATCTTCGTTGGCGTGTAGCTGCTTAGTCGACCGTTAAGAAGCCCGGATTGACTTTTCTGGACAATTGAACGTGCGCCAGAGCGGGACCAGGAACAGGCACAAAAGATCTCTGAGCCAGGCGAGGATGCGGCGGAAATTGTGGCCGACGGC
>NZ_JARFML010000094.1 GCF_029167105.1 Bradyrhizobium yuanmingense
TGCTGATTCCGAAGATCTCGCCCGGGTATTCCGATTTGATCTCGCCCAGGATTCCGAGATGATCTCGCCCACCATTCCGATTTGATGTCGCCCGGGGCGCGAGGCGTTCTGGCTGTCTGTTTTCTGGCATCGGGCAGGCCGCGGGGTCAACCTTGAATCGCGGCTTGAAGGTCTTCTTCGTCTGCTGTGGGCATGTGGGCAACGCTCTTGCGTTGTCCAAGCGTAGCGGCATGTCCACAGCGCCACAGGCTCAGGCCTTTCGGTCGGGTTTGCGGGTTCGCCGCATGCTTTCGCCGTTGAGATCGATCCGGTGGGCGTTATGGACCAGACGGTCGAGGACGGCGTCGGCGTAGGTGGGGTCGCCGATCAGCGCGTGCCATTGATCGACCGGGAGCTGGCTGGTGACGATGGTGGAGCGGCGGCCATAGCGGTCCTCGAGGATCTCCAGGAGGTCGTGGCGGGCCGCGGCGTCGAGCGGCTCGAGGCCCCAGTCGTCGAAGATGAGGAGATCGACGCGGCCAAGCGCGCGCAGCAGGCGGGAGTGGCGGCCGTCGCCGCGTGCCAAAGCGAGATCGGTGAACAGCCGCGGGACGCGCTGGTAGAGCACGGAGCGATTGTCCCGGCAGGCCTTGTTGCCGAGCGCTGAGGCGAGCCAGCTTTTGCCGACGCCGGAGGGCCCGCAGATCAGCAGGTTGGCGTGGTCGTCGACCCAGCGGCCTTCGACCAGCATCGTCAGCAGGCTGCGGTCGAGGCCGCGTGGAGTGCGGTAGTCGATGTCTTCGACGCAGGCTTCCTGGCGCAGCTTGGCGTATTGCAGCCGCTTCGACAGCCGCTTGTCGCGTCGCAATGACGCTTCGCGTTCGAGCAGCAGCGCAAGCCATTCGGCGTGGCCGAGGCTTGCGGCCTCGCCGCCAGCTTCGATGTCGGCGAAGGCCTTGGCCATGCCATGCAGGCCGAGCGCGTAGAGTTGATCGAGGGTCGGATGCGTGAGCAAGACGTGATCTCCTAATTGTAGTAGCGCGGCCCGCGGATGTTGGGATGAAGGATCGGCGCGTCGTCCGCGGAGCGCTTGGGTGAAGGACGCCGATCGAGATTGTTGGCAAGGATCGATTTGACCGAGCCGTAGGTGCGCGCGCCGATATCGATCGCCCGCATGGCGGCGGCATCGAGCCGCTCGTGCCCGTAGGATCGGGCGAGCCGGATGATGCCGAGACAGGCGCGGAAGCCCTGTTCCGGATGCGCGCGCTCGTCGAGGATCAGGTCGCACAGCGCCGCGGTGGCCGGCCCGATCGAGGCTGCGTCCTTACGGATGCGCTCGATGGTCCAGCCAGCGTAGCGCCGATGACTGGAGGCCATGTGCTCCGGCACGGTCGTGTGCTTGTGGTTGCCGCTCATGCGCTGATGCGCGGCGATCCGCTCACCCTTGTGGAAGATCTCGACGGTGCGAGCCGTGAAGCGCACCTCCACCTCGGCGCGGACGAAGCGATGCGGAACGCTGTAATAATGCGCCTCGACCTCGACGTGATAATCGATGCTGACCCGGCAGATCCGCCACTCGGCGAACACGTAAGGGCTCTCCGGCAAGGCCTGGAGTGCCGGCCGGTCGATCTCCTCCAATAGCTTGCGGCGGGTCACGCCGAGCCGTCGGATCGGCCGCTCCTCGTTGAGCCGGGTCAGCAACTCGGCGATCGCCGCGTTGACCTCAGCGAGGCTGTAGAAGGTGCGGTGGCGCAGCCGCCCGTTCAGCCAGCGCTCGACCATGAGGACCGCCTGCTCGACTTTCGCCTTGTCCCGTGGCCGTCGCGGCCTCGCCGGCAGAATGGCGGTGCCGTAATGCGCCGCCATGTCGGCGTAGCTGCGGTTGATCTGTGGATCGTAGAGGCAGGCCTTGATCACAGCGACCTTGGTGTTATCCGGCACCAGCAGCCCCGGCACGCCGCCGATCGCCTCGAAGGCGCCGACGTGGCCGCTGATCCAGTCGGCGAGCCCCTGCGTCCAGGTCGCCTGCGCGTAGGTGAAGCTGGAAGCGCCGAGCACCGCGACGAAGATCTGCGCGACGCGCCGCTCGCCGCTGAGCCGGTCGATCACGACCGGCACGCCGTCACCGGCATAATCGACGAACAGCTTGTCGCCGGCCGCATGCGACTGGCGCATCGTCACCGACAGCCGGCCTTCCCAGGCGCGGTAGAGCTCGCAGAAACGCGAATAGCGATACCCGCCGGGCTCGCCCGCGATGTACTCCTCCCACAGGATCGACAGCGTCACGTGCTTGCGCCGGAGCTCGCGGTGCACCGCCGCCCAGTCCGGCTCGGCCTGCCGGCGATGGCCCCGCCGCGTGCCGGAACCCGCACCGGCGCTGGCGAACAGCCGGGCCTCCAGATCAGTGTCGGTGATGTCGTCCGGTAGTGGCCAGGTCAGCCCCGCCGCCTCAAAACGGCGGATCGTCAACCGCACCGTCGAAGGCGCCGTCCCCAACCGCCGCGCAATCTCGCGGGTCGCCATCCCGGTCGACTTCAATCTGATCACTTCGCGCACGTGGCGCATCGCAAGCCTCTCCGTCGGCATCCAGGTCCCCCTTCGCAAAGCCGAAAGGCGGGACCGTATCGGAGCCAGAAGAGGCCTCGTCACCCCGGGCGACATCATCCCGGAATGGTGGGCGAGATCATCTCGGAATGGTGGGCGACATCAAATCGGAATGGTGGGCGAGATCATTCCGGAATGGTGGGCGACATCGAGCGGAATCAGCAC
>NZ_JARFML010000095.1 GCF_029167105.1 Bradyrhizobium yuanmingense
CCCCGACGGTCGGTCAAAATCCCCCGGGTGAGGTCACCTCAAACTCCTCCACCTGATTCCGCCTGGCTGGGCGGCTGATCGGCCGCAAAGCGCGCAGCAGGACGTTTATTTTCGTCCCCTTTTAGGGAAGAGGGGACGGGGAGTTGAACGTCTTGAAGCCGCACCTGCAAAGCACTGTATTTACGTTACTTGAGCGCCAGACGAGCCAACGAGAGATCCAGCGGCTGACGGGGGTCGACCGCAAGACGATCCGGCGCTACCAGGCGATTTTCGCGTCCGAGCGAGCGGCGGAGGCAAACTCCCCCGGGGTGACCACCGGCTCCGAGGCCGCCGATGGCCAAACTCCCCCACCTCCGCGACCGCCGGCTATCGGAGCGCAGGTCGCCGCCAAGACGTTTGATTTCGCCCGCTCAGCCTGTGAACCGCATCGGGAATGGATCGAGCAGCAGGCCCGTCTGAAGCGCAACGCCCAGGCGATCTATCAGGATCTGGTTGACCAGTTCGGCTTTACTGCCAGCTACGAGAGCGTCAAGCGTTTCGTGCGTGCCTTGCGCCACATCGATCCCAAACAGTTTGACCGTCTCGAGTTTGCCCCCGGCGAGGAAGCCCAGGTTGATTATGGCGAAGGCGCGCTGACCCGTGATCCGAAGAGCGGTCGTTACCGCCGGCCGCGCCTGTTCGTGATGACCCTGCGTTACTCGCGGCGCAGCTTCCGGCGGGTGGTCTGGAAGTCGAGCCAGCAGGTCTGGGCACAGCTCCACGAAGAGGCCTTTCGGTATTTCGGCGGTGTCGTCAGTTATGTCGTGCTCGACAATCTCAAGGAAGGCGTCATCACGCCCGACCTGTATGAGCCCGAACTCAACCGACTCTACGGCGCGGCGCTCGCACATTACGGCGTCGTCGCCGATCCGGCACGGGTGCGGGACCCAAATCGCAAGGGGACCGTGGAGAATGCGATCCAGCACACCCAGGGCACCGCGCTCGCCGGGCGACGCTTCGAGTCACTCGAGGCTCAGAACAGGTTTCTGGAGCACTGGGAGACGAACTGGGCTTCCAAACGCATCCATGGCAGCACAAAGCGTCAGGTCGAGGCCATGTTCCAGGAAGAGAAGCCACATCTGCGGCCATTGCCCGCGACCGGCTTCCATTACTTCACCGAGCTCGTGCGCACCGTCTACGACGACACCACCGTGCGCGTGGATCACAGCGACTATGCCGCGCGGCCCGCGTCGATCGGCAGCCAGGTCGTGGTACGCCTCTACGAGACCACGATCGAGATCCGCGACCGCAGCACCCAGGCGCTGCTGCGCGTTCATGCCCGCGCCGCACGGCCGGGTTCGCTCAAACTGCCGCACAACGAGCGCCCGTTCAATCCATCCCGTCAGACCGCCTTCCTGCTGGCAAGCGCCGGCGACATCGGACCGCAAGCGAAGGCGCTCTGTCAGCACCTGTTCGACACCGAAGGCCGCCTCGGACAACGCGCGATGTGGGGCATTGTCGGACTTGCGAAGAAGTATCCCGCCCGGCTCGTCGAGCAGGCCTGCGATCACGCAGTGCGCAACCACATCCACCGCTACAAACAGGTGCGCGCAATCGTCGAGCGGCTGTTCGAGCAGGCGCTCGAGCGCCTCGATCAAGCTCCCCAATCGACGCTGCCGCTGACGCAGGACCATCCCCTGATCCGTCCCGCGGACGAATACGGCGAACTCTTTCGCCTCGGTGCCCAGAACCGTGCCAGCAACGAGAGCCGGCCCTTCAACAACGGCGATGGTCAGCGTGCACCAAACCGCGCTCGCGTCATCTCCGCAACCCCGGCCAGCTCCGACGACGCGAGCGCTCCCACCCAGACCTTGATTGCCGATCAGCTCAGCCTTTCAACCTCCACAGGAGATCATTCGGAATGACCATGACCTTGCCAGACATCGATCGCTGCCTACGACAATTGCGGCTGTCGGGCATACGCGACACGCTCGAGACCCGTGTCCTGCAGGCCCAGGGCGCCAGCCAACCGTTCCTCGAGACCTTCTGCCTGCTCCTGCAGGACGAACTCGATCGTCGTCAGTCCCGCCTCATCGCTCGCCGCTACCAGCAATCCGGGCTTGACGAGAAGCTCACGCTGGCGGAGTTCGACTGGTCCTTCAATCCCAAACTGCCGCGTCAGGCCTGCTTCCAGCTGCACACGCTGAAGTTTGTCGCCGCTGGTGAAAACGCACTGCTCATTGGCAAGCCCGGTACTGGTAAATCGCACGTGGCCAAGGCCGTCGCCTACCAGGCCATCCTGCAAGGCCACAAGGTTCAGTATCTCGAGGCCGATGACTTCTTTAACCGTTACGCCTTCAGCCCCGCCGCTCAGCGCGACGCTCGACTGCGGAGCATCTTTGACTGCGATCTGCTTGTGCTTGACGACCTGTTCCTCGCTCGCACCATCCCCGACGAAGCTGGCGCTTTGCTGCAGACTCTGATCCATCAACGCTACAAATTGCACCGCAGCGTCATCGTCACGTCCAATCGCGTCGTGCAGGATTGGGGCGCTTATCTCCGGGACAACACCATGAGCACGACGATCCTTGACCGCCTCATGCACCATTGCCATCTGCTCGAGTTCGACGGCCGCAGCTACCGCCTCAAGGAAGCCGCTGAAGCCCTTGCGCGCAAAACCGAGTCAACCTAATACCCTCTCGTCCTGCTCCACAGGTGGGGGAGTTTGCGCGACCACAGGTGGGGGAATTTGAAGTGACCGTCCGGGA
>NZ_JARFML010000096.1 GCF_029167105.1 Bradyrhizobium yuanmingense
TGCGCAATCCGATGCAAGCCGGCCACTGATTCCGACGCAATCCGGCCACCGATTCCGACGGAAGTCGGCCACCCATTCCGATCGAAGCCGGCCCCCTGTTGAGACCGGCCTGACGCTCTCGAAGACGGCGATCGAATCGCGGACCAGCCCTCCTTTGCGGCCAAGCAATGGGAGGTCTGATGCCCGCCGAGAGAGCGCCGATGCGGAAGGTTCGAGAAGTCTTGAGACTGCGGCACGCCCTTGGCGTGAGCGACCGGCAGATCGCGGTCACCGTCGGCATCAGCCGATCGACGGTTGGCGAGTATCTGCGGCGGGCTGCCGTGATCGGCATCACCTGGCCGGTGCCGGAAGGGATGGACGACGGCGAGCTCGAGCGCCGGCTATTCACGTCGCCAACATTCGAGGAGAAGCCGGCGCGGCCGTTGCCCGACTGGACGGCGGTGCACCGGGAGCTGAAGCGGCGCGGAGTGACGCTGCTCCTGCTGTGGGAGGAATATCGCGCCGAGCACGCCGACGGCTATGGCTACAGCCGGTTCTGCGATCTCTACCGGAAATGGAGCGAGACGATCTCGCCGACCATGCGACAGGTGCACGGGCCTGGAGAGAAGCTGTTCGTCGACTTCGCGGGCGACACCGTGCCGGTGTTCGATGCCGCGACCGGCGCGCAGCGGCTGGCCCATGTCTTCGTCGCGGTGCTGGGAGCATCCAACTACACCTTTGCCGAGGCGCGCTGGTCGGAAGGGCTGGCCGACTGGATCGGGTTACACGTCAATGCCTTGCGCACGATCGGCGGCGTGCCGAAGGCGATCGTCTGCGACAATCTGAAGGCCGGCGTCACCGCCACCTGCCGCTATGAGCCGGGCATCAATCGCACCTACCAGGAACTGGCCGAGCATTACGGCACTGCGATCCTGCCCGCGCGTCCGAGGAAGCCGCGCGACAAGGCGAAGGTGGAAGTGGCGGTGCAAATCGTCCAGCGGTTCGTGCTGGCGCGGCTGCGCAACCGGCAGTTCTTCTCGCTTGACGAACTCAACGCGGCCATCCGCGAGGCGGTTGCCGACCTCAACGCCAGGATCATGCGCAAGCTCGGTGTGAGCCGCAACGAGTTGTTCGCACAGATCGACAAGACGGCGCTCAAAGCCTTGCCGCCGCTGCCGTATCAGTACGCCGAGTGGAAGAAGTGCCGCGTCGCGCCCGACTATCACGTCGAGATCGCCGGTCACTACTACTCGGTGCCCTCACGTCTGATCCGCGAGGAGCTTGAGGCGCGCATTACCGACCGGACGATCGAGATCCTGCACAAGGGCGTCCGGGTCGCCAGCCACGCCCGCTCTGACGTGCCCCATCGCCACACCACGATCCCGGAGCACATGCCGAGCGCGCACCGGCGCTATGCCGAATGGACGCCAACACGGATCAAACGAGAAGCCGCCAAGATCGGCCCCGCCACGATCGCGCTCGTCGAGGCGATCATGAAAGCCAAGCCACACCCCGAGCAGGGCTTCCGGGCTTGTCTCGGCATTCTGCGGCTCGCGCGCAGCTATGGCTCGGCGCGCGTCGAGGCCGGCTGCCGGCGCGGTAACGACATCGGAGCGACTTCCTACGGCTCGATCAAGTCGATCCTGCAGCACGGGCTCGATCGCGCCTACGCAAACGACAGGCCGCCGGACGACCCACCGATCCGCCACGGCAATATCCGCGGCACCGATTACTACCATTGAAGAAAGGAGAGACGATGTTGACACATCCCACCCACAACCGCCTCGTCGCGCTCGGGCTTAACGGCATGGCGAAGGCCCTCGACGAACAGCAGCGACAGCCCGACATCGCCACGCTGGCCTTCGAGGAGCGCCTCGCACTACTGGTCGATCGTGAGGCGACCGAGCGCGAGAACAAGCGGCTGATCGCTCGGTTGCGGTTCGCCAGCCTCCGGCAGAACGCCGTCGTCGAGGACATCGACATGAAGGCGCCGCGCGGGCTCGACAAGCCGCTGTTCCAAAAGCTCGTCGCCGGCGAGTGGATCGACCGGCATCAGAACCTGCTCATCATCGGCCCGACCGGCGTCGGCAAGAGCTGGATCGCGTGCGCCTTGGGCCACAAGGCCTGCCGGGACAACCGCTCCGTGCTCTATCAACGGCTGCCGCGGCTGTTCGAGGCGCTCACCCTCGCGCGGGGCGACGGCCGCCATGCTCGCCTCCTCAGGACCCTGGCGCGCGTCGAGCTGCTGGTCCTCGACGACTGGGGACTTGCCCCGATGACTGCCGAGCAGCAACGCGACCTGTTGGAGATGATGGAGGACCGCCATGGCCGCGGTTCGACCTTGGTGACAAGCCAGCTCCCGGTCGAGCATTGGCACGAGCTCATCGGCAACCCAACCATTGCCGACGCTATCCTCGATCGCCTCGTGCACAACGCCCACAGGCTCACCCTCAAGGGCGAGAGCCTACGCAAAGCCGCCGCCAAGCGTCAGACGCTTGACGACGAGCCCGCCAACTGAACTGATGACGACGTCGTCGCGAGAGCCCGCCTCGGCAGGCGGCCGGGATCATCGGAATCCCTGGCCGGCTTCAATCGGTATAGGCGGCCGGCTTCGCTCGGAATCCACGGCCGACTTCGTCGGAATGCGCA
>NZ_JARFML010000097.1 GCF_029167105.1 Bradyrhizobium yuanmingense
TTAGCGTCGTGTTCGGCGGCATCGTCGCGCTCAACGGCGTGTCCTTCGACATGCACAAGGGCCAGATCCTTGGGCTGATCGGCCCGAACGGCGCCGGCAAGACCACGCTCTTCAACTGCCTGTCGCGGCTGTACCAGCCGTCGTCCGGCGACATCTTGATGGACGGCGTGAGCATCCTGTCGCGGCCGCCGCACCGGATCGCCGAGATCGGCATCGGCCGCACCTTCCAGAACGTGGCGCTGTTTCCGAACCTCTCGGTGATGGACAACGTCCGCGTCGGCGCCCATTCGAAGACCTCGAGCGACATTATCAGCGACTCCCTGAAGCTTGCCTGGGTCCGGCGCAGCGAGACCAGCATCAACAAGAAGGTGCACGAGATCCTTGCCTACCTCGACCTCGAGGACGTCGCCCATACCGTCGTGTCCGGCCTACCGTTCGGTACGCAGAAGCGGGTCGAGCTGGCGCGTGCGCTGGCGGCCGATCCGAAGATCCTGCTGCTCGACGAACCCGCCGGCGGCCTCAACCACGAGGAAGTTCATGTGCTCGGCGACCTCATCCGCAAAATCCGTGACGAGCGCCATATGACCGTGCTCCTGGTCGAGCATCACATGGGCCTCGTGATGTCGATCGCCGACCACGTCGTCGCGCTGAATTTCGGCAAGAAGCTCGCGGAAGGCACGCCCGCCCAGGTGCAGGCGGACCCGGACGTCATCAAGGCCTATCTCGGGAGCAAGGATCAATGACGCCACTGCTCAACGTCAAGGACCTGCGTGCCTATTATGGCCAGGTCCAGGCGCTCCATGGCCTGTCTTTCTCGCTCAACGAGGGCTCGCTCGTGACGCTGCTCGGCGCCAACGGCGCCGGCAAGACCACCACACTGCGCGCGATCTGCAACATGGTGCGCTCCACCGGCGGTGTCGAGTTCGAAGGCAAGCCGCTGAACAACCGTTCGACCGAGAGCATCGTGCGGTTCGGCATCGCCCACGTGCCGCAGGGCCGCGGCACCTTCACCAACATGACGGTGGAGGAGAACCTCCAGCTGGGGGCCATCACCCGCAAGGACCGCGCCGGCATCGTCTCCGACATCGAGCGCATGTACGCGCATTTCCCGGTGTTGAAGCAGCGCCATACCCAGCAGGCCGGCACGCTCTCCGGCGGCGAGCAGCAGATGCTCGCGGTCGCCCGCGCGCTGATGCTGCGGCCGCGGCTGATGCTGCTCGACGAGCCCTCCTTCGGCCTCGCGCCGCTGGTTGTGCGCGACCTGTTCGGCATCCTCGGCAAGATCAACCGCGAGGACAAGGTCTCGATCCTGGTGGTCGAGCAGAACGCCCAGCTCGCGCTCGAGCTCGCCGACCAGGCCTATGTGATCGAAACCGGCCGCATCGTGATGTCGGGCAAGGCCAAGGACATCGCGAACAACGAAGAAATCCGCAAATCCTATCTGGGTTACTGAGGGAGCCGGCACAATGGAGCTGTTCACCAACCAGGTCCTGGCCGGCATCGCCACGGGCGCGATCTATGCCTGCATGGCGCTCGCCGTGGTCATGATCTACCAGGCCATCGACCATCTCAACTTCGCGCAAGGCGAGATGGCGATGTTCTCGACCTTCATCTCATGGCAGCTGATGCAGTGGGGCGTGTCCTATTGGGCCGCCTTCGTGATCACGCTGGCATTTTCCTTCGTCGCCGGCATCGCGATCGAGCGCATCCTGTTCAAGCCGCTCGTCAAGGCGCCGGTGCTCACCAACGTCGCCGGCTTCATCGCGCTGTTTGCGATCATCAACTCCTCGGCCGGCCTGATCTGGGACTTCACGATCAAGCAGTATCCGACCCCGTTCGGCTCCGCACCGTTCCTCGGCAGCCAGCTGATCTCGACGCACCAGGCCGGCATGATCGGCGTCACCGTGGCGCTGCTGCTCGCGCTCTATTTCTTCTTCCAGTACACCCGCATCGGCCTTGCGATGCGAGCCGCAGCGTCGGTGCCCGAATCGGCCCGCCTCGTCGGCATCAACACGAGCTGGATGATCGCGCTCGGCTGGGGCATGGCGACCGCGATCGGCTCGATCGCCGGCATGCTGATCGCCCCTGTCGTATTCCTCGAGCCGAACATGATGGGCGGCGTGCTGATCTACGGCTTCGCCGCGGCGGTGCTCGGCGGGCTGTCGAGCCCGTTCGGCGCCGTGGTCGGCGGCTTCCTGGTCGGCGTGTTCGAGAACCTCGCCGGCACCTACATCCCCGGCGTCGGCAATGAGCTGAAACTCCCGATCGCGCTCGCGCTGATCATCTCCGTCCTGGTCGTCAAACCCGCTGGTCTGTTCGGCCGGCACATCGTCAAGCGAGTTTGATCATGAGCGCAGCAGAAGAAGTCGTCGCCGAGGGCCACGAGGCGGTCGAGGCGGTTCCGAAGCGGGCCATGACGCTGGGCACCGGCACCTCGCTGGTGGTGCTGGCGGCGCTGTTGATCGTGCCGATGTTCGTCAAGAACTTCATCATCTTCCAGATGACGATGCTCCTGATCTACGGGCTCGCGGTGCTGGCGCTGAACATCCTGACCGGCGGAAGCGGCCAGTTCTCGCTCGGCCAGAGCGCGTTCTACGCCGTCGGCGCCTATACCTCGGCGGTG
>NZ_JARFML010000098.1 GCF_029167105.1 Bradyrhizobium yuanmingense
AGGAAATCCAAAAACCAATTTGCAGGGTTTGGAAGCCTCAAGCCCCAAATCCCTGCAATCTCAAATGCCTCCAAAACCCGAAAACAGACTCCCGCTCAATCGCTTAGAGCCTTGTTCACGGCCGACTGCTTATGGTATCTGACACGGCATTCGAATCCTGGCGGCGGTTTAGAATGGCCCTAATGCAAGGCAAGCAGCCGCGCTTATTGTGCCCGCCATGCCAGCCAACGCTCCTGTATGTGGTCAAAGTTGGTCTTGCCGTCCGGACGTTTCGCCACAAACCAGGCAACGTCGACCAAGAGCGCCTTCGCTGCGTTGTCGGGGTTTATGCTGATCAGCGGAACCAGATCTGCTGGCAAGTACTTTAGCTGATTTATGTTTGGGCCTGGATAACCGGCTCCTTGCGTAAATGCGGCCGCCATTTCGGCTCGATTTACAAATGCAATGAACTTCTGTGCATTTGTGCTGTTCGGCCCCCCCTTTAGAATAGTCCAGTAGTTTTCGCCTACAGACGTAGCGCCGTCCCATACCATGCGAATGCGCGCCCCCTTCTTAATGGCCGCGAGGGCACGGCCATCGAACGCACTCGTCAGCGCGTATTCACGGTTGAGAAGCAATTGGATGGGTTCGCCGCCTGCCATCCACCATTTGCTAATGTGCGGCTTGATTTCGTCAAGCTTCTTGAGCGCCCGGTCGATCTTATCATCGGTCAGTGGCAAGAGATCCTCGTGCGCGACACCATCGGCCATCAAAGCAAACAGCATGTTACGATAACCAACGCTGCCATCGAGGCCCCTCGGGCCCGGATACTCCTTGACATTCCAGAAGTCGGCCCAACTCACTGGGGCACTCTTCGTGAAAGCGCGTTCGTCATAGACCAGCATAGTCGCATTTTTGAATGCGCCGACAGCATCACTAAGGCGGGAGAATTCAGGTACACCTTTTAGCGCCTCGTCGTCCCAGAGGCCGTAGTCAATGGGCACAAACATACCGGTCTCTCGCAGCTCCAAATAGCCTTGAGGTGTGACAAAAGCAGCGTCCCAGTCGACGCGCTTGGCTGCGCTCATCGCTTTGATCTGGGGTTCCGCCAAGTCGGCTGTCACATCGACAACCCTGATGCCAGTCGCCTTTGTAAAGGGGTCAAAGACGTACTTCCGCAAGTTTTCAGTAAACGACCCACCGTAACTGTAAACGACCACTTCGCCGTTGCCCGCAAGCTTATCCTGCGCGAACGCACAAGTGGTGTTGGCGACAAAGGGCACGCTCAGAAATGCCGCCGTTGATCGGAGGAGCAAACGTCGGCTCACGGCACCGTATGGACCCCTACGAGACTCTTGCTCACTCATGGATTTCCCCATTAGAACCCGGCGCATGTTTGGTGTGCTCCAAGGGACGCAATAACCTCGGGTCAAGCGAGATCGTATCTGATGAAATGAGCCGAAATTCACCAATTTCGCCAAACACCACGATGAAATCCGCCTTTCTGCCTCGGTCGGCCCTGCTTAGGTGGAATGAACTGCTCTGCCGTGGAGTGTTCCCTCTTGGCGCCCCGCTGTGTTGATCAATGCCGCCGAGGCGATCACGGGCTGAAGCCAGCACGAAGCGGTGCTCAGCAAAGCTGTCTGTCCCAGAGGAGCAAGGTCATTTGGATGCCGGAGGGTGTCCGGAACGGCGTGTCGGCGCCAGCGACCTTATTCGCTCAAGCTATGAGCACTGGTCATCACCCTGCCCCCTGCACTCCGAATGAGGCCGGAATGTCCACGTCCGTCGTTGGAATATGTCTCCGCATCAATTCATTGCAGCGCGATGTGCTGCTTTCAAACATCTTGCAGCTTGTAGGCACGTGTGAGAGCGAAATCATCTGACCGACAGTCACGGTCATCGTCCTACTGCGACTCGATATTGGCTTGCGTGCGGGCCTTCTGCTTCACTCGTTTGATGGCGCCAGAAAAGGTAAACAGGCGGCCGCTCCCCCGATTTTAGTTCACCTCGGACAAAGATCAGTGAACCGCCGGCGCGGGTGACTTCACCTGTGGGCTCAATCAACTAAGGCCCGCGCGCCACGTCCAGGAATTCCTCGACAAGGAGACGGCGACGCAGGGGCCGTCGAGCAAGCTTGCGATGGCAAACACGCACTAGCACTACTTTGGCAGATTCTATTTGCGCCCGTGTTTTTCAAGGATTTGTTTTCGGCAGTAGGGACACCGTTGAGGCGGCGGCCGAAGGATGAGATCGACGATGGCGTGACGTACGGCGGGCATG
>NZ_JARFML010000099.1 GCF_029167105.1 Bradyrhizobium yuanmingense
GGCTCAACCTGATCGAGGGCTTCTTCTCCAAATTTGCTCGCTCAGTGTTGCGCCACATCCGGGTGACATCAAAACACGAGCTGAAGCAACGCATCATGGCCGGCATCGACGACGTGAACCGCCATCCGGTCATCCACACCTGGTCCTATAAACTCGCCGAGGCCGCCTGATATGATTCGAACCAAGGAAACGCTCGACTAGGTGTTTAGTCCCGGCATTCTGGAGCGGGTTGAGTTTGAATCGTTCGGGCTGGGAAGTCCAGCATTTGCAAATGTATTCGTAGGGTGTGAGGCCCTTCAGGGTCTTCAGCCGCCGAGCATAGTTGTAGGCGTTGATGAAGTCGGCAAGGTGAGCTTCGAGCTGATCGTGTCGATCGTAGTAATAGCGTCGGACGGTCGCTTCCTTGATCGTGCGGTTCATGCGTTCGACCTGGCCATTGGTCCAGGGATGCTTGATCTTAGTCAGCCGATGCTCGATCCCGTTCTCCCGGCAGCGCATGTCGAACATATGAGTGGCGTATCTTGCTGTCGGGCCGTCCGCATAGCGCGGTGGGAAGGTGAACTGGATCCCATTGTCGGTGAGAACCGTGTGGATCTTGTAGGGAACGGCCGCAATAAGAGCTTCGAGGAGGGCCGCGGCCGAGGTCCTTCCCGTCTTCCTGGCCAGTTGCACGAACGCGAACTTACTGGTGCGATCGATTGCGACGTAGAGGTAGAGCTTGCCTTCGGCGGTCTGGAGCTCGGCGATGTCGATGTGGAAGTAGCCGATCGGATAAGCCTTGAACTTCTTCTTCGAGGGCTTGCCACCGCCCACTTCCGGCAATCGGCTGATGCCGTGACGCTGGAGGCAGCGATGCAGGGTTGACCGCGTCAGATGCGGGATGGTCGGCTGCAGCGCATAGAGGCAATCGTCGAGTGGCAGCAGCGTATGCTGCCGGAAAGCAACGATGATCGCCTCCTCCTCGATGGAAAGGACAGTCGACTTGGCTTCCTTGGGGCCAGTCGAACGATCGGTGACGGTCTCGCTCTGCTTCCACTTCGCGACAGTCTTCTGGTTGATCCCGTAGCGCCTGGCGAGACCTCTCAGGCTCTCTTGAGTAGTTTGTATAGCTCGACGGACTGCCTCCTTCGTGGTGGCGCAGCCGTGTAAAATCTGTCCCATAGCGCTTCCTTCGAATCGTGCGACAAGGATGCACCATCAAAGTCTGGGACTAAACAACTAGGGGTAATCCTAGGAGAAGCGCTATGACGATTTCGAGAGCGGAGGTGATCACATCGTCCGAGCGGCGGCGCCGGCGGTCGCAGGATGAGAAGGAACGGCTTGTTGCATCATCGCTCGAGCCCGGAGCCAGTGTTTCCGAGGTGGCTCGCATGGCTGGCCTTCATATAAGCCAGCTGTTCAGGTGGCGCAAAGAGCTTTTCAAGCACGGTGAAGCGAGCATATCGCCGTTCGTGCCGGTCGAGATTGGGCCATCTGTGCCGCCGCGCGAGGTGGCTGAAGCGCCATTGACGACGGCGGCGCGCCGACGGAAGAGCCTGGGCATCATCGAGATCGACGTTGGTAGCGGGGTTGATGGCGACGCGCTCCGTCGCGTTCTCGATGCTCTGGTGCGCCGATGATCCCGGTTCCGACGGGCGCGCGAGTGTGGCTTGCGACAGGCTACACGGACATGCGGCGAGGCTTTGCACTCCAAGTGCAGGAGGTGCTGCGGAAGGACCCGCTCAGCGGTCATCTGTTCGTCTTCCGTGGTCGCCGAAGCGATCTTGTGAAGGTGATTTGGCACGATGGCCAGGGAGCATGCCTGTTCACCAAGAGACTCGAGAGAGGACGGTTCGTCTGGCCATCGGTTGAACGATCTTGCCGGCGCAGATGAGCTACCTGCTGTCCCGAATCGATTGGCGCAACCCACAAGAACCCAGCGTCCGACGCGGGTCGGATAGCCGTTTTGGGTTTGAATCTGCTGCTTGATCTGATTCAATGGCTTCATGATATCCCCGACGGTCGGTCAAAATCCTCCGGGTGTGGTCACCTCAAACTCCCCCCAACCTGATTCCGCCCGGCTGGGCGGCTGATCGGCCGCAAAGCGCGTAGCAGGAGTTTATTTTCGCCCCCTTTTAGGGAGAGGGTGACCTGCCCCTGAATTTTCATCCAGCGGCAGTTAGAGTCTCGGGGTTTTGTACGCCAAGTGGCGCGGGTGGAGCAACGGACGATCGGCGGAGCTGGTCGGGGTTGCGCAGCCGATCGTCCGTTGCG
>NZ_JARFML010000009.1 GCF_029167105.1 Bradyrhizobium yuanmingense
CCCCTCCCCGTCCCAGACCGGTTCGCGCGCGCCCAGCCATCCCCCAATGGCTGGGCGCAACTTTTTGGGAAAGCGCGATCAGCTCTGCTGGCCCTGGCGCGACCAGGGCACGCGTGCGGCGGCAAAATCCCGCCAGCTATCCTGCAAGCCCTGCTGCATGCCGATCGATGCCCGCGCCTGCCAGCCGGCGATCGCGGCCGGCGCAATGGCGCTGTCGCGATCTTCAGCGCCGAGCCCGTCGAGCAACGAGGCCGTCACCGCCATGTCGTTGAAGACGCCGAGCTCCTCCTGCAAGCCGGCGAGCCGGCGCGCGAATTTTCGCGCGGACTTGCGATCCTCGTAGAGCGGCAGCAGGAACTCGCTGAGATAGCGCAGCCGCTTGGTGGCGAGCCGCACGCGGTGCAGTTCGTCGACCGTCAGCGACTTGAAGCGGCGGCCGCGCTTGAGCACCTTCGCGTACTGTTCCGACAGGACGCGCTGCGCGAAATTGACGGCGGGCTCGGCGAGCCGGCCGAGATCTTCGGGCGCGACGCCGTTGCGCCAGCCGCGCGTCTCGATCCAACCGCCAAGACCGATCAGGAAGAGCGCGCAACGGCGATCATCGAGCGCGTGGCGGGCGCTGCGATAGGCTTCCGCCTGACGCTGAGCCGCGGCCTGCCCGAGCGCATCGAAGCCTGCGACCGACGGACAGGCTTTTGCGATCGCCGGCAAGGTGGCGAGCTGGAACACGTCCCAGTCGCGCGCGGCGGACAGGCCTTGCGCCAGCCATTTGGCCTCCGAACGCAGCGCCTCGAGGTTGCTGAGCGCGCCGACCGATCGCATCAGGTCGAGCGCGGATCGCAGCCGGCGCAGCGAGACGCGCAGCTGATGCACGCCTTCCGGATTGCGGCCGTCCTCGGCCGCCGGCAGCGATTGCAGCAGGTGAAGGAAGCAGGCGCGCAGGATGGTCGCGAAGGCTTCGTCGAGCGTCACAGCGGGATCGAGACGAAGCTTGCGCGGCCGGCGTGCCGACGGCGGCAGGTCCGCGGCAAGATCGAAGCCGCGCGCGGATTTGCTGCGGATGGACGGCTTCACCGTTCCCTGCTCCGCAAGGCGCAGCGCGATCTCGTAGATCGCGCTCGCGCTGCCGCTCTTCAGCTCCAGCTCGATCTCGCTGACAGGAACCGACCGGTCGCCGGCGGTGAGCTCGCCGCGGTCGAACGCGACCTCGACCGTGCCGGACGGCAGCTCGACGATGCGCGTATGCCGATGCACCTCGGCCGTGAACACCGCTTCGAGCGGCTGCGCTTTGAGTCGCTCGCGAAGCTTCTCCGGAATGAGCGGCATCGCCAAAGCAAGATCGGGCGCAAGGGAAGGCACGCTTGCTTCCCATTCGCCGCGACGCAACGGATCGTCCGCAACCTCGGTCTTCACGGTCTGCAAGAAACGCGTACCGCTCTGGCGGACGCGCAAGCTCAGGCCGGCGCGACAAAGCGTCCGCTCGGGCGTGTCGTAGTAGACGGACTTGAGACGTTTGCGCGTGCCCTTGTTGCGTGCGTTCGCCGCGATCACGGGCGCTGCGCCGAAATGCGCCATGCGATCGGCACCGACGAGCAGCTTGAGCTCGATTTCGGCGGCGGGAGATGCGGGCTGGGTCGGGCTCGGCTCGGGCGTCACGTCCTGCGATGGCGTCTGCTCAAGGGGAGCGCGCTCCTCGACCGTCGCGGGTTCCACGCTGTTTTCCTCGCGTTGCCCCGGGAAGCCGGTGAGGAGCTGCGTTCTCTTGGTGTTCCCAACAGCAGGATTGGCTTCCGGCGCGCCCGGAGTCTTGCGAGCCGGCGCAGCATCTGACTTCAGCATTTGCGGTAACATGACAGTTCAATGACAGGCGACAGGATATAGCCTGTACAGTCCGCGAGGACCAGTCACATCAGATCGCCGCGCGTCATGATTCACACATGCAGCTCGTCACGTATAAGCTGCAGCCGTCAGGGCACGCCCTGTTAAAGCCTGACCAAGACACGCCGACCGATGCCGGTCATTCTGCCGCTTCAAGATTGGCCGGCCTTTCAGCCTCGCCGAGCGGGGAAACCGCCGGGCCGTTGAGCGCGGTGCCATCGGGTGCAAACTGCGATCCGTGACATGGGCAGTCCCAGCACTGTTCGAGTGAGTTCCAGTGCACGACGCAGCCCGAATGGGTGCAGCTCGCCGAATGCAAATGCAAATGTCCGCTTCCGTCCCGGCACGCCGCGATCTTCTTCAGGCCACTTCGGAAGAGGCGCCCCTCGCCGGGCCGCAGATGTTCAGCGCTCGCGATTTCACTTGCGGTGAGATACTCCGCGAAATTCTTGATAGGGGTGATGTTTTCGCTGATGAACTCGCCGATGTTCCTTTGAATCTTCCGTGACGGAGCGTAGACGTCCTCCCAGGCACTTCCGCCGCTGGTAATGAGATCCGCGATCAGCATGCCCGCCACGAGCCCGTTCGTGATCCCCTGCCCGGAGTCGCCGCTGACAACGAATACATGCTCCTCGTCGGGGCTGCGGCCGATGAAGCCGGTGAAATCGACCGGCTCCAGCACCTGACCCGACCACCGATGGGTGACCTCGCGCAAATCCGGCAATCGCTCGCGCGCCCAGCGTTCAAGCGCGTCAAGGCGCTGTGCGCCATCATTCGCCTCACCCGACTTGTGATCTTCGCCGCCGATGATCACGATGTCCTCGTCGGCAGATAACGGGTGGAGGCGGACATAATGATAAGGATCGAGCGTGTCCCAATAAAGCGCATCCTCCACGGCGCCGGCCGCAATCTTCGCGGCGAGTGCATAAGTGCGGTAAGGCGCCTGCTTGGCGTGGATCGCCACCTGAACATTGACGGGCGAGTTGGTCGCAACCACCACGTCGGCGGCGTGAACCTCGTAGCCTGAGGCGGTGGTGACGACCATGCTACCCTGGCGTTGCTGGATGCTCTCGACGCAGGTGTCGGCATAGAGCTGGGCGCCCCGGCGCTGCAGTGCGCTCGCCAGACCGGCGAGATATTTAGTCGGATGCAGGCGCGCCTGGCGCGGAAAGCGCAGCGAACGCGTCTGCCTCCCGTCATGGAACGGTGTCGGCTCAATGCGATTTTCGACGGGGATCTGCAGCTTGCGACAGCAGCCCAATTCACTATCCAGCTCGGATGCGGACGTTTCGGGTGCCTGTACCCAGTAGCCATCGACGCGTTTAAAATCGCAATCGATGTGCTCGGCGCCCTGGATGGCCTCGACGCGATCGATCGCGGTAGCGACGCTCTGATAGTAACGCCGCGCACAGTCCGGGCCGCGGACTCGCACGAACGCATCGTAACCATCATCGAGCGCGGTCGCCAGATGCGCCGTGGTGCGCGCCGTCATCCCGCTGCCGATGCGGCCGCGATCGATCACTGCGACCGAACGTCCATGGCAAGCAAGTTCATATGCGACCGAAAGCCCGGCTATTCCGGAGCCGACCACGGCAACGTCCACGCCGACCGTACGCGACAACACCGGAGCTTCGGCGACAGATACGTCCATCCAGAGGGACCGAGTGTGCTCATCCAATACGTTCATGGCGCTACTCCTCGGAAGAAGAAACCATGCAGCAGAATGACGGTTCCTATGTGCGCTGCCGAACGAAATGCCGATGAGATGGCCGCATTCATTAGGAACCTTCATCGTGCTCGCGCTTGAACCGGCATGAAAAGTCCATCACCGGGGATGCGCAGGGCGCTGCGCCAGGCACGATTGTACGGGCACCTGCTCGTCCGCAACGACAGGCTGTATCACCCGGGCGGCAATCATCCGATCTGCTCGATACAGCTTGCACGAGAGATGGTCAGGTCAGGATGGATGACCAAGCAGGACGGCGAATACGAGATCACGGCAGAGGGGCAGCTTGCCGCCGAAAGCGAACTCGGTCGCTGAGGAGCCGATGCGGCACCGTCCAATTCCCGGCCGGGGAGTCGGGCCTGTTGACTGATCCGGCGATTGCATCATTGACTAGCGGCACGGTCCCCCACCAAGAGCTGCCATGCCATCGTTCCGTCCCGTCATCGCGTTGTCGAGAGGCCTCGAGGTCCTGCGCGTCATCAACCAGGAACGGCAATCGACCGTAGGCTCGCTGCATAAGGCGACGGGCCTCAATAAGGCAACGATCGTCCGCATGCTCGAAACGCTGGAGCATGAAGGATATGTGGTGCGGCGCGCCGAGCCGCCCAGCTATGCCCCGACGGGACGGTCGCTCCTGCTCAGCGCCGGCTACGACGAACCCAATTGGATCGGCGGTATCGCCGAACCGATGCTCAACAAGTTTCGCCAGCAGATTCAGTGGCCCTCGGACGTGGCCGTGCTCGACGAGGAATCCATGGTGATCGCGCACACGACCCGGATCGGCGGCTCGCTGCTGTTCCACCGTCCCCCGGGTTTTCGTTTTCCCGTGCTGGGCACCTCGATGGGGCGCGCCTATTTGGCGTTTTGCGAACCGGCCGAGCAGGAGCGCATCGCGGCGCGCCTTGCCCTCAGCCCGGAGCCCTGGAACGACCTCGCCCGCAATCCCGCCAAACTCACGAAGGTGCTGCGCGCGATCCGGAAAGCCGGATTCGCAGTGATGGACGAGAGCTACAGCCGCCGCATCTTCGGCGGCGCCGTCTGGGCGATCGGCGTTCCCGTCGCTGTTCCGAACCGCCTGTTCGCAAGCATGAACGTGATGATGCTGCGCGAGGCCGTCAGCACCGAGGAAGGTCTCCGGCGCTTCGTGCCTCAGATGAAGAAAGTCGCCTCCGCATTGGCCGAGACGCTCAGCGCCAGGCTTGCTGCGGCAGGCCCGTCCGCGGCCGCCAAGAGCTAGCCATTTCACACAATGAAATGTTGTTTCTATTTGCCTCTGCTCGTGTGACATCTCTGCCCGGCGGCCAAAGGGCGCCCAAAGACGCAACAAAACGGGAGGGGCAAGTGAGGACATTCGTCGCAACGCTGGGCGCTGCAATTGCAAGCCTGGTGCTGGCCACGGCTGACGGGGCTGCGGCCGAAGCCTGGCCGACCAAAGCCATCAAGATCGTCGTCTCGACGCCCGCCGGCGGCATCACCGATGCGTTCGCCCGCGCCTATGGCGATTACATCTCTCAGAAGCTCGGACAGCCGGTCGTCGTCGAAAACAAGACGGGAGCGAGCGGCGCGCTGGCAGCCCAATCGGTCAAGGATTCGCCGGCGGACGGCCATACGCTGATGTACACGATCTCGTCCACGCTGCTCGGAAACCGGCTGCTGCTGAAGTCGCTCGCCTACGATCCGGACAAGGATTTCACGATCGTCGCGATGACGCCATCGGGTCATCTGCCGCTGGTCGTCCATTCCGCCACCGGTGCAAAGTCTATCGAAGATTTCGTCGCCTATGCGCGCCGCAACAAGGTCACGGCCGGCTCGTATGGGATCGGTTCGTTCGCGCACATCGCGATCGCCGAGCTCAACCGCCAATATGGCCTCGACATCTCCATCGTGCATTACCGCGGCGAAGCGCCGATGTGGCAGGACCTGGCGGCCGGCGTCATCCAGGCCGCGACCGGCAGCTACCAAGCCGCGCTTCCGGTCCTTGATACCGGCGTCGGCCGCGCGATCGCTGTTCCGTCACTGGTTCGCATGAAGAAGCTGCCGGACACCAAGACGTTCACCGAGCAGGGGGTCACCGGCAAGGTCTTCCAGCTGACCAGCTTCACGACCCTGGTGGCGCCCGCTGCGACGCCGTCCGACCGGATCGAGCTGCTCGCCAAGCTCATGGTCGAAGGCGGCAAGACCGAGCGTGTCCAGAAGCTGCTGGAGGCCTTCGGGGTCGATGCGCCGGCAATGGACCGCGCATCCTCGGTCGCCCTCTACGAAAAAGAAGGGCCGGTCTGGCTGGAGTCGATCAAGAATCTCGGATTGGAGCCACAATAGCGTCCGGACCCGCCGATCGTGCGCTGGCGACGCGCTTCTCACGCCCCCAGCACGTCCGCCAGCCGCAGTTCGTCGGCGGCGGGATCCTTCAGGAACAGCTCCGCCTCGATCTCGTTCAGGTGCGACAGCATCAAGGCGCCGGCGCGCGCCTTGTCGCGCTTGCGGATCGCGGCGGCGATGCCGGCGTGATGATCGGTGCCGCACGCGGGCGTGTCGTGACGGCGGTAGAGCAGGATGATGAGCGAGGAGCGCGCGATCAGCTCCTTCAGGAAGCCGAGATAGATGCTGTGGCCGCTCATCTCGGCGACGAGACGATGAAACTCGCCGGAGAGCCGCACCGAGGCGCGGGCATCACCGCGCAACTCGGCCTCGCGTTCTTCTGTGAGATGGTGCTGCAGGCGATCGAGCCAGGCCGGCGAGACCGCGTCAATGGCGCGGTCCACGATGCTGGGCTCGATCAGGCGTCGCGCCTCGAACACCTCGCGGGCATCAGCCGGCGTCGGGCGCGCAACGAAAGCGCCGCGATTCTTCTCGATGTTGACGATGCCCTCATGCGCAAGCTGCTGCAGCGCTGAGCGCACCAGCGTCCGGCTCGCGCCGTAGATGTCGCCGATCTCGTCCTCCCCGAGCTTGGTGCCCGGCAGCAGACGATGCTCGAGGATCGCGGCGGTCACACCCTCCCGGATACGGCTGACGCGATCGCTCGCATCTGGCGCATCGGGTTTCTGGCGGGTCTTGGCGGCCATGATTGTGAGGGCTCGATCGACGTACGTTCGGCCTGCAATGTTAGTCGATGAGCTGTATCCAATCACAGGCGAAACTTTATACAATCTTCGCCCGTTTTGTGTGCATCCGGCTGCACAGGTGACGGCCCGACAAATTGGGCCGGAATCGATCTAACGATCTGAGTCCGCTGCACAGTTTGGGAGATTCGCACCGTCGCGGGCTGTTGGCACGGACCTTGCGGAGAGAGGCGGGACGCAACGCCCCTCCTCGGACACGCCATGGCCATTCCCGCCGCTCTCGAACTGGTCGCCGTCACCAAGCGCTACGACGCCACGCTGGCCGTCGACAACGTCAACCTGAAGATCCCAGCCGGCACCTATTGCTGCCTGCTCGGCCCCTCCGGCTGCGGCAAGACCTCGACCCTGCGCATGATCGCAGGTCACGAGGCGGTCAGCGAAGGCGACATTATCCTTGGCGCGCAGAACGTCACCGACCTCGAGCCGGCCAAGCGCGGCACAGCGATGATGTTCCAGTCCTACGCTCTGTTTCCGCACCTCTCCGTGATCGACAACGTCGCCTTCGCCCTGAAGATGCGCGGCATCGACAAGCCGACGCGGCACAAGCGCGCCGGCGAATTGCTCGAGCTGGTCGCGATGAGCCAATATGCAGGCCGACTTCCGGCACAGCTCTCCGGCGGCCAGCAGCAGCGCGTGGCGCTCGCGCGCGCGCTGATCACCGAGCCGCAGATCCTCCTGCTCGACGAGCCGCTCTCGGCGCTCGATCCGTTCCTGCGCGTCAAGATGCGCGGCGAACTGAAGCGGCTGCAGCGCGAACTCGGCATCAGCTTCATCCAGGTCACCCACGGCCAGGAAGAGGCGATGGCCCTCGCCGACCACATCGTGGTGATGAACCACGGCAGGATCGAGCAGCAGGGCACGGCGCGCGACATCTTCCATCGTCCCCGCACCGAATTCGTGGCCCGATTCATCGGCGGCCACAACGTGCTCAGCGACGCCGGCAATCTCATCGCCGTTCGCGCCGATCAGCTCGGCATCGTGCCGTTCGTCGACGGCGCCTTCGGCGCGCCGGCGCTGCTGACCCAGACCGAGTACCAGGGCTCCTACATCGCCGTCTCGCTCACGCTCGACGACGGCACCGCCCTGTTCTCCCACGTTCCCGAGTCCACCTTCGACGTGCATCCGTTCCGTCCGGGCGATCGCGTGCTGGCGACCTGGGATCCCGCCAAGGCGCAACGCCTGCAATAGCACCCTTCACCACGGAAATGCGCAACAGAGGAGTGAGCGAAATGACCGAGACGACCAGGAAGACCGGCGTCAGCCGCCGCACGCTATTGAAGGGCACCGCGGGTCTCGCCGGCCTCGCCGCCGGCTCCGGCGCGATCACCGGCTTTCCTTACGTGAAGTCGGCCGATGCGAAGGTGCTGCGCTATCTCGGCACGGCCGTGAACGAGGGCGACGACATCGCCAAGCAGTGCCTGAAGGACACCGGCATCAAGATCGAATACATCACCGCGACCACCGACGATGTCACCAAGCGCGTGATGACCCAGCCGAATTCCTTCGACGTGCTGGATACCGAATATTTCTCGCTGAAGAAGCTCGTTCCGTCGGGCAACATCCTTGCGCTCGACGCCAAGAAGATCAAGGAGTTCGGCAACATCACGCCTGTCTTCACCAAGGGCGAGACGCCCGGCGGCAAGAAGATCGGCGGCCAGGGCACCGCGCCCTGGAAGGTGCTCTATCTGGAAGGCAAGGACTCCAAGAAGTTCGCGACGTCGGCGACCGAATTCGTCACGCTGATCCCGACCGTCTACAATGCCGACACGCTCGGCATCCGCCCCGACCTGATCAAGCGCCCGATCAGCACCTGGGCCGAGCTGCTCAATCCCGAGTTCAAGGGCAAGGCTTCGATCCTCAACATCCCCTCGATCGGCATCATGGATGCCGCGATGGTCGTGGAAGCCTCCGGCAAGTACAAATATGCCGACAAGGGCAACATGACCAAGGAAGAGATCGATCTCACCATGAAGGTGATGACCGAGGCCAAGAAGGCCGGCCAGTTCCGCGCCTTCTGGAAGGACTTCAACGAGAGCGTCAACCTGATGGCCTCAGGCGAGACCGTGATTCAGTCGATGTGGTCGCCGGCGGTGACCAAGGTGCGCTCGATGGGCATCCCCTGCACCTTCCAGCCGCTGAAGGAAGGCTACCGGTCCTGGGCTTCCGGCTTCTGCGTGTCCAAGGGCGTCTCGGGTGCCAAGCTCGAATGGGCCTATGAATTCGTGAACTGGTTCCTGTCGGGCTTTGCCGGCGCCTATCTCAACCGCCAGGGCTATTACTCCGCCGTGCTCTCCACCGCGAAAGCCCACATGGAGCCCTACGAATGGGCCTACTGGATGGAAGGCAAGCCGGCCGAGAAGGACATCAAGGCGCCCGACGGCTCGCTGCTTGAAAAGGCCGGCGCGGTGCGTGACGGCGGCTCCTACGAAGATCGCATGGGCGGGGTGGCGTGCTGGAACGCCGTGATGGACGAGAACGACTACATGGTCCGCAAGTGGAACGAGTTCATCGCGGCGTAACGGACATGTCGGAAGAAGTCCTGCAACAGGCTACCCCGGGCTTGATCCCGGGGTCGGGCACAGCGCGCGCCGCAAAGCCGACGCGCCTGTCACCGTCCTTCATCTCCTGGCTCCAGGCCGGGCCGATGATGCTTGTGTTTCTCGCGTTCTTCCTCATTCCGCTCGTCTTCGTCGTCATCGTCTCGTTCTGGGACTACAACGAATACCAGCTGCTGCCGGCTTTCTCCGGCCGCGGCTACACCGACACGTTCGAAGGCTGCATCGCGCAGCTCCCTGAACTCTGCACCATCGCCAAGACCTATCTGAAGACGCTGAAGCTCTGCTTCCTGGTCTGGGCCATCACCCTTTTCCTCGGCTTCTGGGTCGCCTACTTCCTCGCCTTCCACGTCAAGTCCAAGACCTGGCAGATGGGCTTGTCGCTGCTCTGCACGATCCCGTTCTGGACCTCCAATGTGATCCGCATGATCGCCTGGATTCCGCTGCTCGGGCGCAACGGCCTCGTGAACTCCGGCCTGATGAAGACGGGGCTGATCAACCATCCGATCGAATGGCTGCTGTTCTCCGAATTCTCCGTGGTGCTGGCACTGGTGCACCTCTTCACCTTCTTCATGGTGGTGCCGATCTTCAACTCGATGGTGCGCATCGACAAGTCGCTGATCGAGGCCGCCTATGATGCCGGCGCCAGCGGTTTCCAGACCCTCGTCAACGTCATCATTCCGTTGGCCAAGCCCGGCATCGTGATCGGCTCGATCTTCGTCATCACCATCGTGATGGGCGACTTCATCACCATCGGCGTGATGGGCGGCCAGCAGATCGCCGCCGCCGGCAAGATCATCGAGACGCGGGTCAACGCGCTGCAATTCCCCGCCGCCGCGGCCAATGCCGTGATCCTGCTCGCGATCACCTTCCTGATCATCACCATGATGTCGCGCATCGTCGACATCAAGAAGGAGCTCTAGAGCATGAAGGAAGGACGCCCGCGCTCGTTCTACGTGCTCGCGATCTTCTTCGCGGCCTATGTGCTGTTTCTCTATGGGCCGATGATCGCGATCTACGTGCTGTCGTTCCAGGGGCCGCAGGGCGGCCTCACCTTCCCGATGAACGGCGTATCGACCTTCTGGATCGCGAAATTGTTCCAGGGCACCGGCATCGTCGATCTCGGCGCCGCCTTCCGCCGCTCGCTGCTGCTCGGCATCGTCGTGATGATCGTCACCGTCGTGCTATCGGTCGCCGCCGGCATGGCGTTCCGGCGCAAGTTCAAGGCGCAGAGCATCCTGTTCTACTCGGCGATCGCCAGCCTCATCGTGCCCTCGATCATCACCTCGCTCGGCATCTCGCTCGAGTTCCGCATCATCGACGACCTGATCAAGGCGCATTGGAACGAGAATTTCGAGACCTCGATGGGCCTGCTGACGTCCGGGCTCGGCGCGCACCTGACCTGGACGCTGCCGTTCGGGCTGCTCATCATGTTCGCGATCTTCAACCGCTTCGATCCGCGGCTGGAAGAGGCCGCGCGCGATCTCGGCGCGACACCGTGGCAAACCTTTCGTCATGTCGTGCTGCCGATCATCCTGCCCTCGGTGATCGGCATCGGCCTGTTCGGCTTCACGCTGTCCTGGGACGAGCTCGCACGCTCCAGCCAGGCGATCGGCGCGGTGAACACGTTGCCGCTGGATCTTCAAGGCCTCACCACCACCGTGACCAACCCCGACATCTACGCGCTCGGCACCGTGATCTCGGCGGTCTCGTTCACGGTCATCGCGCTTGCGCTCGGCACCATTCACGTGCTCAACAAGCGGCAGGCGGCCAAGGGCTCGGACGCCGGCAAGGGACTCGTCTGAGATAAGGACTCGTCTGTTCCGATGCGGCTTCACGTCGTCAATCCCAACACAACAGCGTCGATGACGGCGAAGATCGCCGCTGCCGCGCGCAGCGTTGCCCTCGCCGACACCGTGATCGATGCGCGTCAGCCGGTGATGGGCCCGGTCTCGATCGAGGGATTTTACGACGAAGCTTTCGCGGTGCCCGGCATGCTCGGCTGCATCCGCGAGGCCGATCGCGACGGCGCGGACGCACACATCATCGCCTGCTTCGACGACACCGGCCTGGATGCCGCGCGTGCCGCCGCCAAAGCGCCGGTGATCGGCATCGGCGAGGCCGGCTTCCACCTCGCGAGCCTGATCGCGGCGCGCTTTGCCGTGGTGACCACGCTCGGCGTCTCCATCGTGCCGCTCGAGCACAATCTGCGCAAGTACGGCCTGGCCGAACGCTGCGCCCGCGTCCGTGCCGCCGAGGTCCCGGTGCTGGCGCTGGAAGAGCGCAACATTGATGCGCTCGGCAAGATCTCGGCGGAGATCACCGCCGCCGTCCGTGACGACCGCGCCGAGGCCATCGTGCTCGGCTGCGCCGGCATGGCCGATCTCGCAGGCGAGCTCGCCGCCGCGCACGGCCTACCCGTGGTCGACGGCGTCGCGGCCGCGGTGACGCTGGCGGAATCACTGGTGCGGCTTGGACTGAAGACCTCCCGGCTCGGGCCCTATGCGGCACCGCGCACGAAAAGCTATTCCGGGCCGTTCTCGCAATTTCAGCCTTGATCCCTGCCCCCTGCGCGGCGCTCCCGGGCTGCAAGGGCCGCTGATCACTGGTTTTTTGCCGATCAGCCTCTTTTTGGTCCCATTCCTTGCCGAAACGTAAGGCTTTCGGGACGCCCCGGTGGCCCCTCTGGGTTGCCGGTCTTCGCCACTCACCAAGTTTCAATTTGGGTTTTGTCAGCGATGATCGATCTCGCCCAGGACACGCCGTCCAACACCCTCCTTCGCCTTGGCGCACAGCCGATCGCGCTGACTGCTGCAGCCCTCCTGTTGCTGATCGCGGGCGTGACGTCGATCGCAATCTGGCGGGCCTATACCGGCGCCGCCCCCGAGAGCGACCGGGTGGTTGCCTCGCGGCAGCTTCAGGCCCGCACCGCCCAGGCCTCCGAGCAGCTGGTCGAGAAGACCAAGGGGCTGGAGGCGACCCAGCAGGAATCGATCGACCAGCTCCAAGTGGTGCAGGACCAGCTTCAGACGATGAAGCGGCTGCTGGCGGCGCAACAGGCCGACACCAAGCGCCTGTCGGAGCAGGTCACGGCCTTGAACGAATCCATCGACGGCTTGCGGCAGTCCTCTGCCAGCGCACGGGCGACCGAAGTCGAGACTCCATCGGTTACCCGCAGGAAACCGGCGCGGCACCGCCAGGCCAGCGCACGCAAGCGCTCGGGCGGCTGAGCCGGTCACGGTGCGGGAACTTTATTTTCGCCACTTGTGAACTGGATCACATTCGCCGGTATGATTCCGCGCGATGCTCGCCGTTACCGGATGGCGTGAGCCGATTTCAATATCCGGGGCTGGCAAGGTCGTTGACGGTATACTGCGTCAACGACCTTGTTTTTTAACAGCTATTCCGCCTCACTCGCAGACGTCGACTTGGCGGTAGCGCCATCCCGACGGGGTCATGACGCGCTTGCGCACCACGTAGCAACCGCCATAACCGTCGTTGTAGCCGGCGCCATAATAGGTGGGGCCGCCGTAATAGGGGTAGCCGTAGCCGTAATAACCGCCGTAGTAGCCGGCGCCGGCGAGACCTACCCCGATCCCGACCCCTGGCCAGAAGCCGCCGCCATGCCAATGACGGTGCCCCCAGCCATGGAAGCCGCTACCATGGAAGCCACCGCCGTGAAAGCCTCCACCACGTCCGAAACCGCCGCCCGCCTCGGCCTTTTGTGGCGCCGACAGCCCGACCGCCGCCACGGCCAGCGCCGTCATCATCATCCTGCGTAACATCACTCGATCCTCCGCGTGGAGGTTGCTCCACGCTTCAAAGCAGGACCAAGCTACCGTCAGTCGGTCATTCGTGACAGCCACGCTGTCTCACTTCCGCGCGAGCATCGGCGGCAGATGCTCTTCATTGTCCTACCTTGCCGGTCCGCTACGCAGCAGCGCCCATCCCTGACCCGAGATCCTCGACCATGGTCACGAAGATATGCGAATCCTCTCCGGCGCCGCCGATTTGAAGGCGCCGCCACGACACCTTGCGCCGGCCGCGGATCGGGTTGTTGATCGTATCGGTGATAGGCTCGAGTTGCTGCTGCTGGGCGAGCAGCTGCTTGTCGCGCTGCTCGATCAGATCGGCGGTTTCCTTGGAAAACAGTTCGCGCGCAGTCTTGCCGACGATTTCGGCGCGCGACATGCCGATCTGCTTTTCGGCAGCCTTGTTGATGAACAGATAGCGCAGGTTGCGCGCATCCTTGGCGATGATACCTTCGGTTACGTTTTCGACGACGATGGCGAGCAGGCGCTCCATGCGCTCGTGCATGCGCTCGCGCTGACGCTGTTCGGTGATGTCCTCCTGCACCGACACCCAGCCGCCGCCGTCCATCGGGCGCTCGTAGATCTTGATGACGCGGCCGTCGTTCAAGGCAAGCTCGTAGGCCGTCGGTTCGCGCCTGGCGATCCGGTCGAGAACCGCCGCGACATATTTCGCGACGTCGCCGCTGAACAATCCGCTCTTGACCCTGTGCTCGAGGATCTCCTCCAGGGTCGATCCGGTCTGGATCGTCTCCGGCAGATCGTACATCTTCCGGTAATTGGCGTTCATCGCGACCACATTGGCCTTGCCGTCGAGCATGATCAGCCCCTGCGGCATGTTGTTGATCGCCGCCGAAAGCTGCCACTTCTTGGCCTGATACTTGTCGTTGAACTTGTCGCGCTCGGTCATCGCCGCGTCGCGCGCCTGCGCGGTGCCGAGCTCGAGCTCCTCGAGCTCGAAGATGCGCGCCACCGCGTCACGGAAATTCTGTACCGCGCGCGCAAGGCGCCCGATCTCGTCGTGACGGTGCAGATGCGGCACCTCGCTCTTGACGTCGCCCTGCGCGATCCGGTCGGTCGCCTGCGTGATATCGGCGAGCGCGCCGACCACGGAGTTCCGCATGACGACGACGTTCAGCGCCGCGAGCATCAGCGCCACGAGCCCCAGCGCGAACAGATAGGCGGCGGCGTAGCGATGATTGTCGGCGAGTTCATCGGCCTCGCTGGCGCGCTGCTCGTAGATCCGTTCGAGCGCTTCGAGATCGCTGTTGAGCTTGCTGCGCAGGGTGCGGTTGGCGTCGTTGTCGCCCCACTCGCGGGCCGCGGCGGGGCTGATCTCTACACCGCGCCGCACCAGCTCGTTGCGGAAGTCGATGAACTGCTGAATGCGCAGGCGGAAGGACGAGAACAGCTCGGCGTCGTCGTCGCGCACCGTGCGCTCCATGCTCTTCACGGCCTCGGCGAGCTCGCGGTTGCGCCGCACCAGCCCGTCCGCGAACTGCTTCATCGCGGCACGATCGGCGGACATGTAGATGCCGCGCGATTCCATCACGACGGCGTAGATCAGGGCGTTGATGCGCCCGACGCCGACCGCTGCGTCGGCGGAGGTGGCATGCAGGTGGCGATACGTCGTCTGCAAGCGCACCGACTGGACCGACATCACGAGCAGGAAGGTGGTGACGATCGCCAGGAAGGCGGCGATGCTGTAGACCTTCTCCGCGACCGTCAGCGTATCGGCGCCGCGTATGAAACGGACCAATTTCTTCAAAAATTTGGTTCCAGCACCGAGGCCGGATTCCAGCGCCGCAGCTCCCATGGCGCCGCTCCTCCTGGTTGAAAACGCTGGATGATAAGCGTGATCGCGCTAGCAGAGGATTAAAGCGCCAACCTGTACTTTTACGGTATGGATCCGTTCGCCCGGCTGGAGCGAAGCGCGGCCGGGCGAGCCGGTCAGCCGATCCGCTTCAGGCCCTGCTTGAAGCGCGGACCGTTGGCCACATAGAACCGGGCCGCGCTCCCCATCTTCTGCACCTGGGCGTCGTCGAGCGTGCGGATCACGCGGGCCGGCGAGCCGATGATCAGCGAGCGTTCGGGGAACTCCTTGCCCTCGGTGATGACGGAGCCCGCGCCGACGATGCTGTTGCGGCCGATCTTTGCGCCGTTCATCACGATCGAGCCCATGCCGATCAGCGCGCCCTCCTCGATGGTGCAGCCGTGCAGGATGACGTTGTGGCCGACCGTGCAGTTCCTGCCGATGACGAGCGGAAAGCCGAGATCGGTGTGGCAGGTCGAGCCGTCCTGCACGTTGGCGCCCTCGCCGATCTCGATCCACTCATTGTCGCCGCGCAGCACCGCGCCGAACCAGACGCTCGCGCCCGGCTTCAGGCGAACCCGGCCGATCACGGTCGCGGTCTCGGCGATGAAATAATTGCCGTCGGCGGGAAGGTCGGGCGCCTGCCCGTCGAGCTCGTAGATGGCCATGGCTGTCTCCTGTCGCGTTGACGACTGGCATAGCCAAACGGCAGCCGCGACGCAAAGGGCCGGCCGCGCTCAAAGCGCGCGGGATCAGACCAGAAGGCCGGCGGCGCGCAGCGTCATCAGGAAGAAGGTGCCGCTCATCATGCTCCAAAAGGCGGCGATGACGGTTGCCATCATCACGAACTCGATGCGGCGGCTCTCCACCCGCACGCCGCGCAGCGTGTTGCGCATGATGATGAAGGGCGCCGCGAACACCAGGAATGGAACCGCCGCGAAGGTTTTCGGGGCCACGCCGTCCTGCAGCAGGCCGAAGCCGGCGGGCCGCTGCGCCAGCGCCTGGTATCCGCTCACGAGCGCGCCCGCGAGCGCGAAACCGATGCCGATCGAGAAGAAGGTGTTGAGAGCTTCAGGTGTCATCGGAAGTGCTCCGCCCTTACGCAACGCGCGTGCCTTCCTGTGACAAGGAGAGCGCGTTAACGCTACATTATCCTTAAGGAAAGGTTAACGCGGCCGGCCGCCCCGTGCAGGGCCGTCCCCGATCCCGGCAGCCGGGAACGCTGCGCGAAACCGCCGTCGCATGGCATATTCGCCGCTGATTCGTCGGCCATCGGCCGACCTCCGGTCGACCTCGCAATTCATGACATTGTTCTCGGCAGCTCCCCTCAGGTCCCCCCGCACGCGCACCCGGGCGCATGTCGTGCCGATCGTGCTCGGGGGCGCGGCTGCGGTCGCTGCGGTCGCTCTCGTCGCCTATCTGCTGTGGCCGACCTGGGGCAGCCGGGGCGCCAACGCGCCGGACAAGTTGCCGGTGAGCGTCGGCGGCACCTTGTTCAACCTGCCGGTGACCGCGATCCGGATGAAGATCCAGCGGCACTCGGGGCCCCAGGAGCGCATCGATCTCGACTTCCTCTATCCGTCGCTGGAGCCGCCGGGCGCGCCCAAGCACGTCACCTCCGACACGGCGGAAGCGGCCCTGCAGTCGATCGACCGCATCTTCCTGTCGATCGCGGCCCATCACGATGCGCTCTCGCCCGAGCAGCGCACGGCCACGATCTATCCGCGCTATCTCGACCAGGCCGCGCCAAGCCCAGCGGACGGCCTGACGATGCGGATGTTCCGAACCGACACGCCCTACGGCAGCGAGGACCTCTATTCGGCTGCGAGCCCCGCGCTCACCGCGCGCTGCACACGCGATGCCGCCACACCCGGCATGTGCCTCTCCGAGCGCCGCGTCGGCGGCGCCGACCTCACCTTCCGCTTTCCACGAAGCTGGCTGGCGCAATGGCGGGAGGTGGCGGAGGCGATGGACAGACTGACGGTGCAGCTGCGCGGGCCGCGGGGCTGAACGCGGCCCGCTTGCTGGACGGCTGGAGCCTTCAAAACAAAAAGTCGAAAACAACCCCATGCACAGTAGCCAAGCGTGGGCAGCATCGAACCGTTTCGTATTTTTCGAATAACGATTGACCTGTCGGGGCAAAACAGGGCATGATGCCGTGATGCGGTGGCCGACTCCTGAGGAAGTCGGGCCTCCTCACCTGGCACCGGGGTTGCCCGGATGGCCGCATGGATGTGTGATTGATATCACTGATCGTAGAATTGCATTTGGCCATCCTGCGAATAATCTGACGCTATTGCATTCGGGGGCAGGAATGCGGCTTCGGCTGTTTGTTTTTTTGATTGTCACGACTTGGCTTGGGATCGGCTCTGCGCTGGCCGAGAAGCGCGTCGCGCTCGTCATGGGCAACTCGGCCTACAAGAACGTGGCGCGGCTGGCGAACCCCGCGAACGATGCCGCACTGGTCGGCGGCATGTTCAGGAAGGCCGGGTTCGAGACCGTCGACATCAAGCTCGACCTGACCGTCGTCGACATGCGCAAGGCGTTGCGCGAATTCGGCAGCAAGGCGCGCGAGGCCGACGTCGCGGTGATCTACTACGCCGGCCACGGCATCGAGCTTGATGGCACCAATTATCTGATCCCGACGGACGCAACGCTTGAGACCGATACCGACGTTCTCGACGAGGCGTTCCCGCTCGACAGGGTGCTGTTTGCCATCGAGCCGGCAAAGCAGCTGCGCCTCGTCATCCTCGATGCCTGCCGCGACAATCCGTTCGCCAAGACGATGAAGCGTACCGTTGCCTCGCGTGCCATCGGCCGCGGGCTCGCCAAGGTCGAGCCCACCAGCCCGAACACCATGATCGCCTTCGCGGCCAAGGCGGGCTCGACCGCCTCGGATGGCGATGCGAAGAACAGCCCGTTTGCCACCGCTCTGGTCGAGCGCCTGCCGACGCCGGGGCTCGACCTGGGCAAGGCCTTTCGATTCGTTCGCGATGATGTGCTCAAGACCACCGGCAACAAGCAGGAGCCGTTTGTCTATGGCTCGCTCGGCGGTGACGATTTGGCCCTGGTTCCGGCCAAGCCGGTCGCGGCCGGGCCGCAAGCGAATCCCCAGGATGCAGTTCGCCGCGATTATGAGCTGGCGTTGCAGGCGGGGGATCGCGACGCGTGGCAAGCGTTCCTCCAAGCCTATCCCGAGGGTTTTTACGCGAACCTTGCGCGGGTGCAATTGAAGAAGATCGGGGCCGAAGATGCCCGCGCCATCGCCGCAGAGAAAGCCAAGCAGGCTGAAGACGAGAAGGCGCGGCTCGTGGCAGATCGCGCCAAGAAGGCTGAGCAGGACAAGGCTTCAGCTGCCGCGAAGGCTGCCGAAGATGCCCGCATTGCGGCCGAAAAGGCCAAGCAGATCGAGGAGGCCAAGGCCGCCGCCGCCGAGCAGCGCAGGAAGGAGGCCGAAGCCGCCGTCGCCAAGGCCCTGGCCGACAAGCAGGCTGCCGAAAAGGTGATGGCCGAGAAGATTGCAAACGACAAGGCAGCTGCCGAGCTAGCCGCCAAAGAGAAGGCTCAGCGCGACGCTGAGCAGAAGGTCGCGGCCCTGGCCCCTGCTCAATCGGCGCCCAGCCTGTCGCCGCAGGAGACGGCCAAACTCGTGCAGTCAGAACTCCGTCGAGTCGGATGCCTCGCGAGCAATGCGGACGGCGACTGGAATGCGACCTCGCAGCGTTCGCTCACCCTCTTCAACAAATATGCCGGCACGAAGTTCGACGCCAAATTCGCGAGCTTCGAAGCGCTCGATGCCATCAAGGCCAAGCCGGGGCGCGTCTGCCCGCTCGTGTGCAATCACGGCTTCAAGGCGAACGGCGATACTTGCGTGAAGATCACCTGCCGCGCCGGCTACCGCGTCAACGACGACAATGAGTGCGAGAAGGTGCAGGACAAGAAGCCGGTCGCGACCCGCGAGGATGCCAATAAGCGAGACAATGAAAGGAAGAAGGTCGAAACCACACCCGCGAAGCCGCAAGCGACGGGTCAGATCTATTGCAACTCTGTCGGTTGTCGTCCAGTTCGTTCGGGCTGCCGGCTCGAAAATGCAGGGAGGGGAAGCGGAATAGGTGGTAGTTCGCTCATTGAAGTCTGCAACTAAGAAGCCGCCGGCCACGGGGGAGGATGCTTGCAGCCAAACGGTTGTCGGCAGGTGGGGCCCGATTGTGGACTTGAGGTGAGGTCAATTGGGAGGACCAGCCTCGTCGGTGCTGGTAACGCTGAAATCTGTAATTGAGCACGTAAAGCTGATCAGGATGCCGCGCCAGCAATGCTCGCGCCGATCGCGCGTGTTGCCGTAAGAAGCCCAAACAAAACTATCGACGCTTGATCGTACCCTGACCGGAATGATGCGGCAGCTCGTACGCCATGACGACCCGCGTCTTACCGAGATATTCGAGCTCCTCCACCGCCTGCCAGCCGCGGGAAGCATAATAGCCCGGCAACGTACCAGACGTGTAGAGATATAGTTGTCGATAGCCCAGCTCCGCAGTGCGAGCTAGGGCGGCATCAATGAGCGCGCTTCCGACACCTCGACTCCGCTCGCCAGCGGGCACAAACAGCTGCGCCATCCACGGCGACAGCGCAGGGCGCATCGTCATCTCGCTGGCGAGCAGATTGACCGAGCCAAGGAGCGTCGTGCCACCCCGGGCAACCAGAACTTGCGGCAATTGGCGCGAACGAGCTGCGCGGCAAAGAAACTGCTCATAGTCCGCGACCGAGTCGTAGCCTGTCAGCGGCCCCCAGAACGCGAATTGAAGCGCGGCGATCGTCTTCGACAGGCCCGACTCCTCGGTCAGGCGGGCAATTTCAAAAGACGCTTGCATCGATATCGATGGTGATGATTTCCAGTTAGATGGCATCAGTCTAGTTGCGGGTGACGGTATCCCCTACTCACACATTGTGCCGATCACACCGTTCCCACCGGCTGAGGACCGGGCGTCGTCGTGCAAGCCGACCTCGTCGAGGCGGAGGGTATCACTGCCGCTGGTGCCAGGGCGCGGCTACGCGTTCTCACGAAGAAATAGATCTCGAGACGGGTCTATACGAAGGTCCGACGCCATGCGCCCGCCAAAGTCGGCGCGCTCACTCCCGCCCCTTCTGCGCCCGATACAGGCTCGGCGTCGTCCCAACCGCCTTGCGGAAGGCGCGGTTGAAGTTGGCCTGCGAGGAAAATCCTGCGGCAAAAGCGATATCGACCAGGGGGCGATCACTGGTGGACAAGAGCCGCATGGCGAGATCAAGACGCTGACGGCTGACATATTCATGCGGCGCAGCTCCAGTCGCGGCCTTGAAGCTGCGGGAGAAATGCGCCGGGCTCATGCACGCCACCGACGCCAGATCCTTGACCGTGAATTCGCGCTCGACGGATGCTTCGATGAACTCCGTTACGCGCGACAGCCTCTTGGCATCGAGCGGCCGTTGGCTTGCGTTGATTTGCCGAAGCCTGACCGCCGTGGCCGAGTAGGTGTGCACGAGATGAGCCGATAACGCGCGCCCGAGGCTTTCGATCAGGAGCCGCCCGGTGGAACTCTCCTGTTCGAGCTCCTTCAGGATCCGGTCAGCGACATGCTCGATGAACATGTCTCGATCGATGGCCTCGTAGCGGATCGAGATTCCCGACGGATCGATGTCGAGATCCCGGAGCATGGTGTCGTCGAAAGGCTTGCCGGGAAGAAAGAGATGCAGGCATTCCTGCATCTGGTTCTCGACCCGGATGAAATCCTCGCGGATGCCGGCCGGACAGAGCCACACGGTGCCTTTTCGGCCGAAGGTGCGCTGCCGCGTGCCTGCGCCTTCGCGATCGACAACCGAGTTGCCGCGCAGCAGGATGGCGATCTCGGTGTCGCGCGGCAATTGCGGCGGCAGATCCCCCGGCTCATGGCTCCATCGCTCGGCAAGGAGGTTCCCCCACCGCCGGTCGTTGGACGTCTGGAGCATTCTGCCGGTCACATATTTATCGACAGAATTGCCAAGCATACCCATCGGGAATCTCCGCCAGATCACGCGATGTGTGGGTAGAAAGGTATTGCCGGGTCCAGCAATAACCATGCCAGAGATCCGCCCAGCCGTCCATCAGCCCAGAGCAGTCCAGGACAACAACACCGCACGTTTTGAAAAGCCAGGCCGCGCCCGGCCGCCGCATGCTTCGACGTCTTGAATCAGGAAGCGGAGAGATCCATGGCCCGGACCACGGTCATCGGCGCGTGCCCCCACGATTGCCCGGACACCTGTTCCATCCTGACCACGGTCGAGGACGGCAAAGCCATCGCGGTCCGCGGCAATCCCGACCATCCGTTCACGCGCGGACGGCTCTGCGTCAAGGTCAACAACTATGAGGAGCGCGTCTACAGCGACAAGCGCGTTCTGTATCCGCTGAAGCGGGTCGGCCCGAAAGGTTCCAGGCAGTTTCAACGGATCTCCTGGGATGAGGCCCTGGAGACCATCGCGGCGCGCTGGACATCTGTCATCGCCGAGCACGGCGCGCAGGCGATCCTGCCCTACAGCTATCTGGGCACGCAGGGCATCATCAACGGGCTCAACGTCGGCGATCCCCTCTTCAACAAGCTCGGCGCGACCGTCCTGGAGCGCACGTTTTGCGACTCCGCGTCGTGCACGGCCTACATGATGACGATCGGACACACGCCCGGCGTCGACCCCGAGAGCTTCGTGCATTCGAAATACATCATCCTGTGGGCCTGCAATACGCTGAGCACGAACTCGCATCACTGGCCGTTCATCGAGCAGGCGAAGAAGGCCGGCGCCAAGCTGGTGGTGATCGATCCCGTCCGCACCCGCACCGCGCGCCTCGCCGACTGGCATATTCCGATCCGGCCCGGCACCGACGCTGCGCTCGCGCTGGCGATGATCCACGTCATCATCAAGGAGAACCTGGTCGATCGCGACTACGTCGACAAATACACCGTCGGCTACGACGAGCTGGCGGAACGGGCGTCGGCTTACACGCCCGAATTCGCCTCGCAGGAAACCGGCATACCCGCCGGCGACATCATCAAGCTGGCACGGGAATTTGCCACGACGCCACCGGCCGTCGTGCGGATCGGCGTGGCGGTCGAGCGGCACGCCGGCGGCGGCCAGACCGTGCGCGCGATCGCCTGCCTGCCGGGGCTGATCGGAGCCTGGAAGCATGTCGGCGGCGGCCTGCTCCAACTGCCGATCTGGGCATTCCCGGTTCGATGGGACGTTCTGATGCGTCCCGATCTGCAGCCGGAGAAGATGCGCGTGCTCAATTCGTGGCGCCTTGGAGCTGCGCTGACGGGCGAGCTCGGCTTCGACCCGCCGATCAAGGCGCTGTTCGTCTACAACGCCAACCCGATGGCGATGGTCACCGAGCAGGGCAAGCTCGAAAAGGGGCTCGAACGCGAGGACCTCTTCACCGTCGTCAGTGAGCATTTCCTGACCGACACCGCCAGATATGCCGACATCGTCCTGCCCGCGACCACGCAGCTCGAGCAGAAGGACATCATGTTCTCCTGGGGACATCTTTACCTGTCCTACAACAACCAGGCGATCGCGCCGCTCGGCGAAGCCGTCTCCAACTCCGAGCTGTTCCGCCGCCTTGCGCGCGCGATGGGCGTCACGGATCCATCCTTCTTCCGCAGCGACGACGAGATCATCGAGGGCTCACTAGACTGGAGCAACCCGGTCCTTCAGGGCATCACGCTGGATGATGTCAAGGCCAAGGGCTATGTGCGTCTCAACATGCCGGCGCCGGCGGACTGGGCGCCGCATCGCGAGGGCAATTTTCCGACGGCGTCCGGAAAGTGCGAGTTCAAGTCGACGATCGCCGGCGGCGGCAACTTCGTGGTGCCGCTGTTCCGCCAGGGCTACAACGGCGACCAGGATGGCACGCCGGTCGATCCCCTGCCCCACTACATCCCGCCGAACGAGAACGCGCGCACCGCGCCCGCGCTCGCGACGCGATACCCACTCAGCCTGATCTCGCCCAAGAGCCACGCCTTCCTCAATTCCAACTACGGCAACCTGCCGGCGCAGACCGCGCAGGCCGGCGAGGAGCAGGCGGTGCTGCTCAACCCGGATGATGCGGCCACGCGCGGGATCGTCGCAGGTGCGCCGATCCGCGTGTTCAACGATCGTGGATCGTTCGAAGCGTTCGCGACCGTTTCGCCCGACATCATGCCGGGCGTCGTGGTGGCACCGTCCGGCTACTGGCAGCGGTCCAACCGCAGAGGCGCGACGGTTCATGCGTTGACGCCGCCTGCGTTCGCCGACCTCGGCCGCGCGCCGACATTCTCCGACATCCTCGTGCAAGTCAGCGGGGCCTGACGATGACCTATGTGGTCACCGACAATTGCCGCGGCTGCCGCTACACCGAATGCGTCAGCGTCTGCCCGGTGGAGTGCTTTCACGTCGACGACGCCATGACCTATATCGACCCGGAAAACTGCATCGACTGCGGCGGCTGCGCACCGGCCTGCCCGGTCGGCGCGATCGAGCCGGATTATCGCCTGGCCGCAGACAAGAAGTACTGGATCGACGTCAATCGGAAACGCGCGGCTGAGACTCCCGTGATCAGTGCGCGTCTGGCGCCGCTGCCGGGCGCCGACCAGCGCAAGCTGGCACTGGGCCGATGACGGCTTCTCCTGCGAACGAGCTGCGCATCGCCGTCATCGGCAGCGGACCGAGCGGCTTCTACACGACCGAAGCCCTGTTGCGCTCGGGCGCGCCGGTGACTGTCGACATGTTCGAACGACTGCCCGTGCCGTACGGGCTAGTACGGTTCGGCGTTGCCCCCGACCATCCGAAGCTCAAGCAGGTCACGTTGGCCTTCGACCGTATCGCCGGCCTGCCCGGGTTCCGGTTCTTCGGCGGCATCACGGTCGGAGACGACGTCACGATCGACGAGCTGCGCAAGGCGTACGACGCCGTTGTGCTCGCGACGGGGGCCGAATTGAGCCGGGTCCTCGGCATTCCCGGCGAGGCATTGCCGGGGTGCCACAGCGCCGGCGATTTCGTCGCGTGGTATAACGGGCATCCGCAATTTGCAGATATTCGGTTCGATCTTGACCATGAGACCGCGATCGTCGTCGGCCATGGCAATGTCGCCCTCGACGTGGCGCGCATCCTCGCCAAAACTGCGGACGAGCTGCGCCAGACCGACATTGCGCGCCATGCGCTCGAGGTTCTGGCAGAGAGCCGGATTCGCGAAATCCAGGTCATCGGCCGCGGCGGACCGGCGCAGGCCAAGTTCAGCGCAAAGGAATTGCGTGACTTTCTCGAGCTCGGCGCATGCGAGACATTGGTCGACATGCGCAACCTCACCCCCGATGAATTCGAGCCGCAACGCAATCCGGAACTGACCGAAAAGCTGGCGTTGCTGCGCGCCTTCTCGCAAGCCACCACGACGAAACAGCGGCGCTGCGTCTTCCGCTTTGGTCTGTCACCGTCCGCGATCGGGGGCCGAGGCCGCCTGGAGACGATCTCGTTCAAGCATGGATCGGGCGCGATCGAGGACATCGCATGCGGCCTCGCTTTCAGCAGCGTCGGCCGGAAGACCGCGCCTATGGCCGGTGTGCCCTACGACGTGCATCGCGGCGTGCATGCCAATGTCGACGGACGTGTCGCAGCCGACCGTGCGGTGATCGAAGGCCTCTATGTCTGCGGATGGAGCAAGCGCGGGCCGAACGGCACGATCGGCACCAATCGCGGCTGCGGGATCGCGACCGCAGAGGCCGTGCTGGCGGACATCGCCCAGCGACGGCCTCGCTCGGACACACCCGAGGCGCTGCTCGCGCGCCTGAACGGCCGCGTTGCGCGCATCGTGAGCTATCCGGACTGGGGCATGATCGACGCGGCCGAGAAACGCAGGGGAGCCGCGCTCGGTAAGCCGCGGGAGAAATTCGTCACGATCCCCGACATGCTCGCAGCAATGGGTGCGTAACGGAGAAGTAGCTACTCCTGATCGACCAGATCGTCCTCGAGGATCGCCATCTGGAACTGGAACGAACGATCGTCATCCTCGTCGTCGACGAAGAGCACGCCGATGAATTCCTCGCCGATATAGACTTCGGCAGAATCGTCCTTCTTGGGCCGCGGCACGACGCGGATCTTGGGATTGCCGAATACGCGCTTCAGATACGCATCTAACTTTCTGACTTCTTTGACGTCCACGGCAAGTCTCCGATCGAAAATGGTCGGCGGGTTTTAGGACGAGATGCAGCGAACCGCCAGCACGAATTGTCAAAGAATTTGGGGAGGAAAAGGGCCGGAAAATCCGGCCCTTCGCAGCATCAAGGGCCCGCTCAGAGCCCCATTGCGTTGATCATCTGGTCCATGGTGCGCGACGGCTCGGCGCAGCCGGCCTCGCCGACGATCTTGGCCGGCACGCCCGCGACCGTGACGTTATGCGGCACCGGCTTGACCACAACGGAGCCTGCGGCGATGCGCGCGCAATGGCCGATCTCGATATTGCCGAGGATCTTTGCACCGGCGCCGATCAGCACGCCGTGGCGGATCTTCGGATGACGATCCTCGTTCTCCTTGCCGGTACCGCCGAGCGTGACGCCGTGCAGGATCGAGACGTCGTCCTCGATCACAGCCGTCTCGCCGCAGACGAAGCCGGTGGCGTGGTCGAGGAAGATGCCGCGGCCGATGCGCGCGGCGGGATTGATGTCGGTCTGGAACACCGCCGACGACCGGCTCTGAAGGTAATAGGCGAAATCCTTGCGGCCCTTCAGATAGAGCCAGTGCGCGAGGCGATGGGTCTGGATGGCGTGAAAGCCCTTGAAGTAGAGCAAGGGATCGATGAAGCGCGAGGTCGCGGGATCGCGGTCGTAGACGGCGACGAGGTCGGCGCGGAAGGCGTTGCCGAGATCGGGGTCGTCGCGCAGCGCCTCGATATAGGCCTGGCGCACGAGGTCGCCCGACAGCGCGGAATGATCGAGCCGGTCGGCGACGCGGTGGACCACCGAATCCTCCAGCCGGCCGTGATGCAGCACCGCCGAATAGATGAAGGTCGCAAGCTCCGGCTCGCGGCGGACGATGTCCTCCGCTTCGCTGCGGATCCGGTCCCAGATCGGATCGAGCGATGCGAGCTTTCCTCCCGGATTGACCTGATGCACTGCCATGAATTTTGCTCTCTCGAATGGGCGTCTTTTGCTCTCTGTATAGCACAGTCTAGGCGACTAAGTCCTGACGGGCTTGCCTGAGAGTGAACAGCACCTTGCCCCAGAGGGCATCACAAGGCCTTGAAACATAATAGCTTCTTCTGACGCCCCAAACGGGAAGGTCGGTTCAAGGTGGTCAGAGTTTTGCCAAATTCAAGCCGGGCCGCGTCAAACTATTGGTGAATTCGCCCCCAACCGTTATTGCGGGCATGATCCGAATGGGGGCAGAGCAGATTTGACCATCACCACCGACCAACTGCGCGCGCGCGCCGCGGGATCTTTTTGGCTGCGGCTGGCGGCGGTGGCCTTGCCCCTTCTCTTGCCCCTCCTGATGATCGCGCCGGCGGTCTGGAACGGCTATCCGCTGCTGCAATGGGATACCGGCGGCTATCTCGCGCGCTGGTACGAGGGCTATCTCGTTCCCAGCCGCTCCACAATCTTCGGCCTCTATCTGCATTATGGCGAGGGTTCCGGCTTCTGGATCAACCTCGCGGTCCAGTCGCTGGCGACGCTGTGGCTGCTGCAGCTCACGCTCCGCGTGCTGGGATTGATGCAGACCTTCCGCTTCGTCGCGATCAGCCTCTCCCTGATGCTGTCGACCGCGCTGCCCTGGCTTGCGAGCATGCTGCTCACCGACATCTTTGCCGGGCTCTCGGTGCTGTCGCTGTTCCTGCTGGTAATCGGCGCAAGCCGCACCTCGGCGCTGGAGAAGACATCTTTGTTCGTCTTCACCGCCTTTGCCGCGGCGACCCACAGCGCCACGCTCGGCGTGCTGCTGGGGCTGTGCGTCGCAGGGTGGATGGTGCGGCCGTTCGTGGGCGCGCGGCTGCCGCTCGCCGGGTTGACGCAGGCAAGCCTCACCATCGTCGCAGGCGGCGTGATGCTGGTGTCGGCAAATTACGCCCTGTCCGGCAAGCTGGCCTGGACGCCCGGCGGCTACGGCGTCGCCTTCGGCCGCATGGTGCAGGACGGCATCGTTGCGCAATATCTCAACGACCGTTGTCCGCGCGAACGTTACAAGCTGTGCCCCTATCGCAACGAGCTGCCGGCGAGCGCCGACGAATTCCTGTGGGGCAAGAGCGTGTTCAACACGCTCGGCCGTTTCGCAGGCATGAACGAGGAGATGGGCACCATCGTCGTGCAGTCGCTGAAGGACTATCCGGCCTGGCAGGCCGGCGCGGCGCTGCGCGCGATGGGCCAGCAATTGCTGCATGTGGCGACCGGTGAAGGCACCGACGGCTGGATCCCGCACACCCGCGGCATCATCGAGCGCTACATCCCCGCACAGGCCGCGCCGATGCGCGCGGCGCGGCAGCAGAACTGGGGCGTCAATTTCGACACCGTGAACTGGCTGCATGTCCCGGTCGCGCTGGCCTCGATGCTGGCGCTGGTCGCGCTGCTAGGCCATGCGCTGGCGAACCGCCGGCTGGACGACCTGACGCTGCTGGCAGCAACCGTGACGCTGGCGCTGCTCGGCAACGCCTTCATCTGCGGCGTGATCTCAGGGCCCCATGATCGCTATGGCGCGCGCATGGTGTGGGTGGCGACGTTCGTGGTGCTGATGGCGCTGGCGCGGCGTTGGGGCGATGATGCCAAAGCGGAATGAACTTTGGTTAGATCGCGACAACGAGATACGCCCCTCTCCCGCTAGCGCAGGGCTATCGCGTATGACTTTTCGGACGACCTGAGCACGCGCCTCGTCTTTCGAGGTGACCGCAATGTCGTAATTTCACATCGCCTTGGCGAGCGCGAACAGCCGGAAATCTTCGAGCGCCGCGTGCCGATGCGGGGCGACTTCGCGCCGGTAGATCTCGGTGTCGACGATCGAGCGGAAGGTGGCGAAATCGCCGTATTCATTGAGCGCCGCTTCGTCCCAGCGCTCGCCCGGCGCGCCTACGAGGCTCGTCAGGACCGGGCCGGAAAACATCCGCGCGAGCGGCTTACCTTCCGCCAGACGCCGGAATGCCGGCCTGTAGCGTTCATGAAAGGCTTCGCGGCCCGTGCATGGCGCGGCGTCGAAGCCATCCTCGTAACGCGCCTGCGCGCGGTAGCGCAGCAGATTGAGCATATAGACCGGCTGGCCGGGTGGAATCGCCCGCTCGGCGGCGTCGAGGGCTTGGAGAGTGATTTCGATTGGGTTCATCAGACTTCCCGCGGCTTTAGCGCTTGCAGAATGCGCGCTGCCTCTCCCTAGCTAACGGTTCAGGGCCGGCGCTTGTAGTGACTGTGCAGCCATGATTATGTGGACTCCATGTCCACAACCACCTTGCCTCCCGACCTCTCGCGCCTCCTCGCCTTCGTCCGCGTCGTCGAAGCGGGCTCCTTCGCCGAAGCCGCGCGGCGGGCCGGGACGACCACCTCGGCGATGTCCAAGGCGGTCGCTCGCTTCGAAAAGGCCCACGGGCTGCGGCTGTTGCATCGCTCCACCCATTCGCTGGCGCTGACCGAAGAGGGCGACAGGCTGATGACGGCGGGACGCGCGCTGGCCGAAAGCCTCACCCGTGTCCAATCCGCCCTCGGCGAAGTCGCGCGCGACGATGGCGGACGGGTGCGCGTGACCGCCCCCGCCTCCTTCGCGCGCGCCTGCATCCTGCCGCGGCTGCCCGCGTTCCTGCGGGAACGGCCGGAAATCGAGATCGAGGTCAAATTCCGCAACGAGATTCTCGATCTCGCGGCGGAAGGCGTCGACGTCGCGATCCGCACAGGGCCCCTCGATCGCGCGCCCGGCCATCAGGCGCGGCGGCTTTGCACCTTCTCCTGGATCGCCTGCGCCTCGCCCGCCTATCTGAAGGCGCGCGGCGCGCCGGCCACTCCCTTTGAGCTTTCCGCGCACGACCACGTCGGCTTCCGCAATCCCGCGAGCGGTCAGATCCTGACCTGGCGCTTCGCCGACCCGCGCGGCAAAGGACCCATTCGCATCACGCCCAAGCCCAAGCACATTTGCGACGACGCGCACGCTGCGCTCGCCTTGATCGCGAATGGGTTCGGGATCGGCTGGGGGCCAGCGTGGCTCGTTGGCGAAGACCTTCGCGCCGGCCGGCTGGTCGAAGTGCTGGCGCCCTGGCGCGCGCCTGGGGAACCGCTATGGATGCTGCGCACCTCGGACCGCCGCCCGCCCCTGCGCACGCAGCGCGTCATGTCGTTCCTCAAGACGCTTCCCGCAGGGTTCAGCGACAAGTTGGCGTGAAGCAGCGGTCGACACCGACATTGAGGCGCTGAGAAGCTGAGCTAGAGGTCCTAGGGATTTGCCGACTCAGCCGCGGCGTGAAAGGAAATCGAGCACGCCGGTCTTGTAAACCTTGTCGCCGACTGCACGCATGTGGTCGCGATTGGGAATATCGAGTACTTCGGAATTCGGTATGATCGCGCCGAGCGCGCTGGCTGAGCCCGCGACGTCGTCGGTCGAGCCGACTGCGATCAGCACCGGCACCTCGATGCGCGCGGCCTGCTGTCTCGTCATGAGATCGCGCGTGCCGCGCAGGCACGCGGCGAGCGCGCGGCGGTCGGAGCGGGTCTGGTCGGCGAACGCGCGAAACGTGCGGCCGACGGGATCGGTGACGTCGTCCAGCGCGGGCGCCTCCAGCGCCTTGGCGACGTTCTCGCCGGGGCCGGTGCCCTCGATCAGGCCGCCGATGCCGATGCCGCCGAGGATCGCCGAGCGCAGGCGCTGCGGCTCATTGAGCGCCAGCCAGGCCGTCATCCGCCCGCCCATCGAATAGCCCATGATGTCGGCCTGCGGGATGGCGAGATGATCCATCAGCGCGAGCACGTCGCCGGCCATCACGGGTATGGAATATTGCGCGGGCTCGTAGAGCTTTGCGCTCTCGCCGTGGCCGCGATTGTCGAGCGCGATGACGCGGCGGCCGTTCTTGCGCAGCTCCGAAACCCAGGTCGGATAGACCCAGTTCACGTTCTTGCTGGAGGCAAAGCCGTGCACCAGGATGATCGGATCGCCCTCGCCTTCGTCGAGATAGGCAATTTCAACGGCGCCGTTGTGAAAGCTCGGCATCAGCAGTTCCGTGAGGTGTTGAGGGGAATGACGCGATCTTAGAGCACGATCCGGCAAAGTGTGCAGCGGTTTTCCGGCAACATCATGCTCAAACAATAGCCTGAAGCGGATCGCGCCTCAGGCCATCGCGGCCGCGTTAGCCAAAGCAGCGTCGGCCGCCATCTGCGCGCGGCGAAGCCGCCGCGCCCGCCTGCGATCGCACCAGGCCTGGGTCAGGCGCTCGGTCGTCGCCTTGATGGAGGAGAGCAGGCCGAACAGCGTCACGACCGCACCAAACAGCCACATCGCCAGATCGAACGCGCCGCCGACGAGCAGCAGCGCGCCGCGGCCGAGCAGCTTGATGATCGCGCGCGTCTTGCCGCTTTGCGCTTCCGCAAGCCGCGCGGCGCGCGCAACGTCCTTCGGGCCTTCGGCGATGCGGAGCGTATCCATCGCCCCGCGCGTGCCGGTCTTTCCGGCGACGCGCGTGACGTCCTTGCCGAGCCGGACCAGCACACCGGCCTTCTCGGCCCGGAACGCGGCCTTGATCGCGCTCACGGTCTGGCCCGGCCGCAGCACCGAGCCCGATGCCACGGCATGGCGCAGCATCGGCGCATCGACGACCTCGCGCGCGGACCGGCCGGCCCATGCGGCGAGCCCCTCGCCGAGCCGTCCGAGCTTGCGCGCATCCTTCACCAGCGTCAGTCCGGCGCGCACCGGCGCGGCACCGCCGACGGAGACGTAGGTTGCCGCCGTCACCGCAAGGCCGGCGGCCGCAAGGGAGAGCACGAGGCGGTCGGTGTCCTCGCCCATGGCGAGGTGCTTGCCTTCGCGCACCACGTCCCTGATGTCGCCGAACACGAAGAGATCGCCGGCGACCGTTCCTGAGAGGCTCGCGACGTCGTCCGCGTTGCCGGTGACGAGACCGGTGGCGAAGCGCTTGGCGAAATGCGCGGTGGAATTCTCCGCTTTCACGGCATCAGTGACGCGGCTCAAGAGGTCGTCGGGAAGCGCGATGTTGCGCTCGCGCGCCAGCGTGACGAAACTGTCGGCGAGATCGGCATCGCCGGCCGCGAGCGCGGCCTCGATATTGTCCTGAACCAGACGGTCGTTATGCCGGAGCAGCGCATCGAGCTTCAGCTCGGAGAGCGCGGCGGGATCATCCTGGGCGGCCAGGATCGCGCCGGCCTCGCGGGCATGCGGCGCCACCTGCGCGAGCACGAAGCCGCACACGGCCATTCCCGCCAACGCCGTACTGATTCGCAGCCACTTCATGTGGAAAAGCCCGGATGCCCTTAAGATCGCTTGCGCGGAACACTACGTCTTTCGTCCCGGTTTCACGCAACCACAGAGATAGTATGCCAAAATTGCGACACAACGTCCCCGACGAAAGAAGGGCTTCTCTCAGGCCGCAAGATTGTGTCGAATTTGCATGAGCAAATGAGCATGGGGCGCTTGCGAAGCATTTCGGTTCCGCTGGACTAGCAATCACCTGTACCCGCCAGTATGGTCCGCAGCGCCTCAAAGATGCCGCGTCAGTTCGTGATTGTATCTGCCGCCATTGCCACTCCAGGATGAACTTCGATGTCCGACCATGTCGTCCCGCACTTCCATAACGATGCCGGTGTCTCCGTCATCGAGATCGGCTCGCAAGAGTTCATGTGCGTGGGCGCCAATCCTCCGTTCGACCATCCGCACGTCTTCCTCGACCTCGGCAACGACAACGAGATCATCTGCCCCTATTGCTCGACGCTGTACCGCTTCGCGGCCGACCTGAAGCCGGGCGAAGCCCGCCCGCCGGAATGCGTGCTGCAGGACAAGGTGGCCTGACCGCGTCCATCGGTTAAGGGGTGGCGCTCTCCCGAACGATTGTCATCGCCGGTGCCGGCATCGGTGGCCTGACGGCCGCGCTCGCGCTCGCCGCCCGCGGCTTCCGCATCGTCGTGCTGGAGAAGGCCGAACGCCTCGAGGAGGTCGGCGCCGGCCTGCAGCTCTCGCCCAATGCCAGCCGCGTGCTGGTCGAGCTCGGCCTCACCGAACGCCTCAAACTGCGCGCCGTCACCCCGGAAGCGCTCTCGATCATGAGCGCGCGCGCCGGCGGCGAGCTGCTGCGCATGCCGCTCGGCGAAGCCGCCTCGCTGCGCGCCGGAGCGCCCTATTGGGTGGTGCACCGTGCCGACCTGCAAGCGGCCCTCGCCGGCGCCGTCGCCGACCATCCCGATATCGACCTGAAGCTGGGCGCGACCTTCGAGGATGTCGCGCCTCACGCCAAGGGCCTGACCGTGGTTCATCGCAGCGGCACGATCCGCCGCAGCGATCTCGCCAGCGCGCTGATCGGCGCCGACGGCATCTGGTCGACGGTGCGCCAGCATCTGTTCCCCGAGGTGCAGCCGCGCTTTTCCGGCCTGATCGCCTGGCGCGGCACGCTCGATGCCACGCAATTGCCGAAGGACTATACCGCGCGCCGGGTGCAGCTCTGGATGGGACCGAACGCCCATCTGGTCGCCTATCCCATTGCGGGCGGGCGCCAGATCAACGTGGTCGCGGTGCTGCCGGGCACCTGGAACCGGCCGGGCTGGAGCACGCCCGGCGATGCCCGCGAGGTGATGGACGCCTTTGCCGGCCGACGTTGGCCGCCGGCGGCGCGGATGCTGCTCGCCGCGGTCGACAGCTGGCGCAAATGGGCGCTGTTCGGCGTGCCGGACGGCTGTCCCTGGAGCAAGGGTTCGGTGGCGCTGCTCGGCGATGCCGTGCACGCGATGCTGCCGTTCGCAGCGCAAGGGGCCGGCATGGCAATCGAGGATGCCGCCGTGCTCGCCCGGCATTTGAGCCTGGAGGCCGCCGAGAGCAGCAAAGCGGTTGCCGCCGCGCTGACGCAATACGGCCGTGCCCGCCAGGGGCGGGTACGGCGGGTGCAGCGGACCGCGCGGCAGCAGGGCCGCATCTATCATCTCAAGGGGCCGCTCGCGCTCGCACGCGATGTTGCGATCCGCGCGCTCGGCCCGCAGCGCATGCTGGCGCGACAGGACTGGATCTACGGCTGGCGGCCCTGATGCGACGCGCCGCCGGCGCGGCGCCTCAGCGAGCCGCTTTGCCGGATTTCGATGCGGATTTGGCGCTGGCCGCGGGCGATGCCGGAGGCGCCTCGGGCGGCGTCTCCCGGCATCTGTTGCGGCGCCAGGCGTCCTCGGCCAATTGGGCCTGCCCGCGCACCGCGACATAGTCGTTGCGATAAGCGAGCTCGGACACGACGGCGCCGCCCGCCCCCGTCTCGGCCTTGTCCATCAGTCGCTGCAAATCGGCGGTGCGATTGGCCAGGTTCTTGCGCTCAGCCTCCAGCTGCTTGCAATCGTACAATTCGTACTTGGCGGGATCGGCAAAGGCCGGTGCGATCGTCTCGCTCACGCCGGCACAGCCGGACAGCGCGAGGCAAGCCGCAAGCAACGCGAACAGCGCGCCAAATCCGCGCAGCGAAAAGGAAAACGAAGCAGCCATGCCGGATGAATAGCCCCCGTGGATTGAGAATGCCTAAAGCAGCAACAGATGTCCGGATTGAGGCTTTGCCTTGTGCCCCCGGCTCGCTTAAGGAAGAACCGTCCCTTCGGCGGCGAACGCGCCAATTCCAGACGCCGGAACGGACTTAAGTGTTTGATCTCGTTGGATCAAGCGGGCATGGCGGAATTGGTAGACGCAAGGGACTTAAAATCCCTCGGTGCGCAAGCGCTGTGCCGGTTCGACCCCGGCTGCCCGCACCACTCGATGAATTATCCCCGCTCCAGCCGCTCGGGCTCTGCGCGAAAATCCAGCAGCACGATCCAGAAGCAGATCAGCGCGCTGACGAGGAGGATGAAGGTGCCCTCGATCGGCGCGCCCAGAAGCGAGACCAGTGCCGGGAAGGCGAGGCCGACGCCGAGGATGGCGGCGAGCGCCAGGGGCGGAAGATCGACGATGAGGATCGCGGCAAGAAGCGCAAGCTCGAAGAAGGCATATTCCTTCAGACGCGGCGAGCTGAGATAGAGCGCGAACATGGCGAGCACCGTGATGCGCATGGCCGTGCGCGGGTGATCCATCAGCCAGCGATCGAGCTGCGTCAGGAGCGATGCCCCTTCCCGCACCGGTCCGCTCGCGGCCGCGCGCAGGACGGACAGAGCGAACGGCACGAGCACGAGCGCGAGTGCCGCGAACGCATAGGCCGCCAACATCGCCGGCTTGCCGTCACCGAAGCCGGCCTGGACCATGAGGTCACGCGCCAACAGCAACAGCGACGGATTGGTCTCCACAAGACCGACGGCATGCTGGCCGGGAATCTGTCCTGCGATCGCGAGCAGCCAGCTCGCGAACAGATCGGGATACAGCAAGCGCGACAGCGCGAGCGGCAACGCGAAGGCGAACGCGGCCACCGCGATCAAGGCCAGCTTGCGGTCGCGTGGCAGCGGCAGGAAATAGAGCGCCGCCAGCACCGGGACGAACACCAGCTTGAACGAGGTCACGAGGCCGAGCAGCGCAGCACCGGCGAGGCGCGAGGAAAAGTTCGAACTCTGTTCGGACGCGAACGGACGAAGCAGGAGCTTCAGCGCGATCGCGGTCAGCACTCCGCTCAACAGCGCAAAATTCCCCGACGCCACCATAAATTCGAAACCGACGAACGCGCCGAGCGCGCAGAGCACCTTCAAGCCGGCATCGCGCGCGCTGGCACGCGTCCGGCCAAGGCCGGGCAAAAGCAGCGCGCAGAGCACGGCGAGGACGAGATAGATGCTTCGGTAATGATCGAGCAGAACGCCGCCCGCGCAGAGCGGACGGAAGACGTCCAGCGTCACCGGCAGATAGGGATAAGAATAAGTGGTGCCCTTCAGGTTCTTGACGAAGTAGGGATCGAGCCCGTCGGCATGCGCATCGACCGCCGCGCAATTGACCCGGACGTCCCAGCCATATGGCAGGTCGAGCGCGGCATCGTTGGCGAGATTGCCGAGCGCCAGCAGCGCCGTCAGCGCGACCACGCCGGCAAGCCAGACGTTGCGCCTGCCAGCCTTGGCCGCAGGCGCCAACCATCGTGCTGCACCGGACATGTCGGACAAGGGCGATACCCTGTTTGGCCTCTCACGGCGCCGTTGCGGCAGCCGGTCCAACCACAATGGACAGGACGGGTTGCCGATTCATCTCCCCGCCGTGCCGCGCCCGATCTTATGGTGAATCCCTGGTTGCAGGCCCAGCCCTCCGGCGACGCGGCTTCGGAAAACGCTGCGATGTGCGCGGCGATGCGGTCGAGGATGGCCATCAGGCCGGCGACGGGCCCTCACCCGCTTTTGACCGCCCCTGCTCCGCCTGCCAGCCATCCCGAAACATGGGTTGTGCAACGCAGCATCGGGGCTAGATAACTGGCTTGATTGCAGGGGTAAGCTTCTTGTCCGACGTCAATGCCGACGCTTGGGTGTCCTCGGGACACCGCCCAATGGGTTTTCCGGAATTCGTCATCGTGATCGCGTCCATCATGGCGCTGAATCCGCTCGCGATGGACATGATGCTGCCGGCGTTGCCCAATATCGGCGCCGCCTTCAAGATTCCCGTCGAGAACCATCTGCAACTGGTGCTGTCGACCTTCCTGATCGGCTTCGGCGCCGGTCAGTTCGTCATGGGTCCCCTGTCGGACCGTTTTGGACGCCGACCGGTGCTGCTCGGCGGCATGGCGGTCTATGCGGTGGCGAGCGCGCTGGCGGTTGCCGCGCCCTCGTTCGAGACGCTGCTGCTGGCGCGTGCGCTCCAGGGGCTCGGCACCGCGGCGACGCGCGTGATCGCGACCTCGATCGTGCGCGATTGCTATGTCGGCCGCCGCATGGCGAGCGTGATGTCGCTTGCCATGATGGTGTTCATCGCGGTGCCGGTGGTCGCCCCCTCGTTCGGACAGGCGGTGCTGCTGGTGACGGCGTGGCGCGGCATCTTCGTCGTGCTGATGCTGTACGGCCTGCTCGCGCTCGCATGGTGCGTGCTGCGGCTGCCTGAAACTCTCCCCCAGTCGGAGCGCCGATCGCTGGCGCCCGCCGACGTGCTCTCGGCGTACCGGCAGACCGTGACCCATCGCCAGACCATCGGCTATGCCACGGCTGCCGGCAGCGTGATGGGCGCGCTGTTCGCCTACGTCTTCTGCGCCCAACAAATCTTCACCGGCATCTATCACCTCGGCCACTACTTCCCGCTCGCTTTCGCGGCGATCGCGGCCGGCGTCGCCATTGCCGGATTCCTCAATGCAAGGCTGGTCGGGCGGCTCGGCATGCGCGTGATCTCGCACGGCGCGCTGACGCTCTACACGGCCGTGGCCGCCGTGATGCTGCTGACGGAAAGCCTCGGCGTGCTGCCGCTCGCCTTGTTCATGGTGCTCTCAGCCCTGATGATGTTCTCGTTCGGCATGATGGTCGCCAACTTCACCGCACTGGCGATGGAGCCGCAGGGCCACATCGCCGGCACCGCCTCCTCGCTCTACGGCTCGATCACCACGCTGATCGGGATCGTGGTCGGCATGGCGATCGGGCAGAGCTTCGACGGCACGCTGCTGCCGTTCTCGATCGGCTTCTTCCTGTCCACCCTCGCCGCGCTGGCGATCGTGCTGGTGGTCGAGAAGGGACGGCTGTTCAGGCCGCAACATCGTCCCGTCTGAGGAACTTCCCTCTCCTCTCGATGTTGTACTGCAGCAATCGAGAGGATGCCGAGATGGAACAAGAGAGCAGACGAGATCAGCCCGCGACGGAGCTCGAGCAGCCCACGTTGCAGCAGGCCGAAAAGCGGCCAGACGGAAACCTGCCATTCGCAAGTGAAGGGCTTGAGCAGGTGCGCGACAGCCATTGCTAACGCAAGTTCGCGCGAGGAATCTTTCAAAGAAACGGCGCCGCAGGAAACCTGCGGCGCCGTTCGCTTTACTGGAACTTCGCTTTACTGGAACCAGGTGTCCCGCTTACTCCGACTTGTCGACGTTCCAGAACACCGGGGTCGCGGGACCGTCGAGCACACCGTTCAGCGACTTGCGCCAGCCGCTCGCGATCAGATACTGCCCGAGCGGAATGTAGATCACCTGCTCATAGGCCTGCTTCTGGATGTCGGCGGCGATCTTCTTCTGATCGTCGACCGAGGCGGCGCGGACGAAAGCGTCCTTGAGCTGCTCGATCTTGGCATCCTCCGCCCAGCCGAACCAGCCCTTCTTGCCAAGGCCGCTGATCGAGAGATTGGCGATCGGGTTCGAGACGTCGGCCGCGACCCAGTTGGTGAAGAACATGTTCCAGCCGCCTTCCTTCGGCGGCTTCTGGCTGGCGCGGCGGCTCACCACCGTCTGCCAGTCGGTCGCCTGCAGGTCGACCTTGAAGCCGGCCTCGCGCAGCAGCTGGGCCGCAACGATCGGCTGCGCCTTCAACGTCGTGACGTCGCCAGGGGCCATGATCACGATCGGCGTGCCGTCATAGCCGGACTCGGCGAGCGCCTTCTTGGCTTGCGCCATGCCGTTCCCCTTGATCAGGGTCTCGGAGCCCACATCGGTCGCGAGCGGCGTGTCGCACACGAAGAAAGCGCCGCAGATCTTTTGGTACTTGGCATTGCCGACCAGCGCGTCGAGCACGTCCTTCTGGTTCATCGCCAGCAAGGCAGCCCGCCGCACCTTCACGTTGTCGAACGGCGGATGAAGGAAGTTCATCCGGCCGAGGGTCTGAAAGCCGAACTTGTTCAGGACCTCGATCTTGAGCTCCTTGTTCGCTTCCAGCACCGGCAACATGTCGAAGGGCAGGTTCTCCATGAAGTCGATGTCGCCCGACTGCAGCGCGTTCACCGCGGTCTGCGAGTCCGGCATGGTGATCCATTCGACGCGGTCGACCTTCACCACCTTGCCGCCGGAGGTCCAGCTCGCCGGCTCCTTGCGCGGAACGTAATCGGTGTTCTTGACGTAGACCGCCTTCACGCCGGGCTGGAATTCGCCCTGCACGAACTTGAAGGGGCCCGAGCCGATCTGCTCGGGAATCTGCTTGTCCGCCGGCGTCTCCGCAAGGCGCTTCGGCATCATGAAGGCCACGCGCGAGGACGGCTTGCCGATGGAATCGAGGACGAGCCCATAGGGCTCCTTCAGCTTCAGCGTGATGGTCTTGGCGTCGGTCGCCTCGATGCTGGCGGTGAAGTCCATGAGCTTCTGGCCCATGCCGTCGACCGCGGCCCAGCGCTTCAGCGAGGCGACGCAATCTTCCGCCGTCACCGGCGCACCATCATGCCACTTCAGACCGTCGCGCAGCGTGAAGGTGTAGGTGAGCTTGTCGTCGGAGATCTTCCAGTCCGCCATCTGCGGCTGGACCTTGAAGTTCGAATCGGTGGCCACCAGCGTGTCGTAAACCATGTAGCCATGGTCACGCGTGATGTAGGCCGTGGTGAAGATCGGGTCGATGATGCGCAAATCCGAGTGCAGCACCGCCGTGAGGGTCTTGCCGGCCGCGAGCACCGGCGAGGCCAGTGCGGTCGAAAGCGCGACGACCGACAGCGCGAGTGTGGAGGCGAACGCGCGAGGCCCCCGGCGCATGAGATGGAACATGGAAAGTTCTCCTGACGTGAAACTGTTCAAAGGCAGGTTATTGATTGAGCATGCAGTCCGTTCGTTGGGCGAACTAACCTCATGCAATGCCTTTATCTTTTCGAGACTTGCAGACAGTGCCGAGCGCGTCAATCCGGTTTCGTTGCAAGCCCTTGCGGCGCAGGCACGGGCTCCACAGGGATGGATTTGGCTCTACAACACCTCCACACGTCCTGCCCGCGCCGATGCAATGTGCGTTCCATCTTTCCAAGCTCGAGAGACATTGAGATGAATCCTGCCAATCTCCCCTTTGATTCCGAGGCAATGCTCGCGGGCCTGCGCACCTGGGTCGAATGCGAAAGCCCGACCTGGAACGCGGGCGCCGTGGACCGCATGCTCGATATCGCGGCGCGGGACATGGCGATCATGGGTGCGACGATCGAGCGCATCGCCGGTCGCCAGGGCTTTGGCGGCGTGATCCGCGCGCGCTTTCCGCATCCGAAGCAGGGCGAGCCCGGCATCCTGATCGCCGGACACATGGATACCGTCCACCCGGTCGGCACGATCGAGAAGCTGAAATGGCGGCGCGAAGGCAACAAGTGCTACGGCCCCGGCATCTTCGACATGAAGGGCGGCAATTATCTCTCGCTGGAAGCGATCCGGCAGCTGGCGCGCGCATCGTTCACCACGCCGCTGCCGATTACCGTGCTGTTCACGCCGGACGAGGAAGTCGGCACGCCCTCGACACGCGACATCATCGAGGCCGAGGCCGCGCGCAACAAATACGTGCTGGTGCCGGAGCCCGGCCGCGCCGACAACGGCGTCACCACCGGACGTTACGCCATCGCACGCTTCAACCTCGAAGCGACGGGCCGACCGAGCCACGCCGGCGCCACGCTGTCGGCGGGACGTTCGGCGATCCGCGAGATGGCGCGGCAGATTCTCAACATCGACGCCATGACGACGGAGGACTGCACCTTCTCGGTCGGCGTCGTGCATGGCGGCCAGTGGGTCAATTGCGTCGCCACTACCGCGACCGGCGAAGCGCTGTCGATGGCCAAGCGCCAGGCCGATCTGGATCGCGGTGTCGAACGGATGCTGGCGCTGTCGGGCAGCAACGACGACGTCACCTTCAAGGTCACCCGCGGCGTGACGCGGCCGGTTTGGGAGCCGGATGCCGGCACCATGGCGCTGTATGAGAAGGCGCGCGGCATCGCCAGATCTCTTGGCATGGAACTGCCGCATGCAAGCTCCGGCGGCGGCTCCGACGGCAACTTCACCGGCGCGATGGGAATCCCGACGCTCGACGGCCTCGGCGTGCGCGGCGGCAATGCCCACACGCTCGAGGAGTATATCGAAGTCGAGAGTCTCGTTGAGCGAGGCCGCCTGATGGCGGGGCTGCTGGCGACGCTGGAGTGATCCAGGAGACCCCGTCATGGCCGGGCTTGACCCGGCGATCCACGCCTTTGCCACCGAACGCGAAGAAAGACGTGGATGCCCGGGTCAAGCCCGGGCATGACGACCATTGGGGGTCCCGGCCCTCGTGGCACGGGAATTGCTGAAATGTTAGGCTGGTGGCAGAACTGACCTCGCGGCTGCCGCCGATTTGACTCTAAACTGACGGATCCAACTTGCTCGGATATCTCCTTCGCCGAATTCTCGCCGCCGTGCCCGTGATGGGCGTGGTCGCGCTGTTCGTTTTCCTCCTGCTCCGCCTCACCCCCGGCGATCCCGCCGCGATCCTCGCCGGCGACAACGCGACCCCGGAACGGCTGGAGCGCATCCGCGAATCGCTCGGCCTCAACGAGCCGCTGATCGTGCAGTTCATCACCTGGGTGAACAAGCTGCTGCACGGCGACCTCGGGACGTCGCTGATCTCCAATTTGCCGGTGATGAAGATGATCGGCCAGCGCGTCGAGCCATCGATCTCGATCGCGCTGTGCACCATCATCCTCGCCGTCGTCGTCGCAGTTCCCTTGGGGGTGATCGCGGCGTGGAAGCACGGCACCTGGATCGACCGTTTCGTGATGGGTCTGTCCGTGCTCGGCTTCTCGGTGCCGGTGTTCGTGGTCGGCTATGTCCTCATCCAGGTCTTCGCGATCGAGCTGCGCTGGGTGCCGGTGCAGGGCTTCCGTAGCATCTTCAACGGCTTCGGTCCGTTCTTCGAGCGCATGATCCTGCCGACCTGCGCGCTGTCCTTCATCTACGTCGCACTGATCGCGCGCATGACGCGTGCGGCGATGCTCGACGTGCTCGGCGAAGACTACGTGCGAACGGCGCGCGCGAAGGGCATCAACGAGGTTGCGGTGATGATGCGCCATGCGCTGCGCAACGCCGCCGTGCCCGTGATCACCGTGATCGGCACCGGCTTTGCGCTCTTGATCTCCGGCGTCGTCGTCACCGAGAGCGTGTTCAACATCCCCGGCATCGGGCGTCTCACCGTCGATGCGGTGCTGGCGCGCGACTATCCGGTGATCCAGGCGATGATCCTGCTGACCTCGCTGATCTACGTCGTCGTCAATCTTCTCATCGACGTCGCCTACACCCTGCTCGATCCCCGGATCCGGTACTGAGGCAAGGACAAGAACAAAATGTCGGTCGATACCCTTCCCCAGTCCTCCATTCCGATCACGTCGCCGCTGCGGCCGCGCTTCGGATTCCTCACCTCGACGCCGATCATCGCCGCGGCGACATGCCTGCTCGCTCTGATCGTCGTGGTCTCGATTCTCGCGCCGCTGATCGCGCCGCATGATCCGATCCAGCTCGCCCCGTCGCAGCGGCTCAAGCCAACTTCCGCACAGTTCCTGCTCGGCACCGACGCCTACGGCCGCGACGTGTTGTCGCGCGTGATCTATGGCGGCCGCATCTCGCTTCTGATCGGCATCGGCGCGGCGATCCTTTCGATCGCCATCGGGCTCGCGATCGGCCTCGTCTCCGGCTTCTTCAAGCTGGTCGATTCCGTGATGATGCGCGTCATGGACGGCCTGATGGCAATGCCGAGCATCCTGCTCGCGATCGCTGTGGTGTCGCTGTCAGGCGCCAGCCTCTGGACCGTGCTGATCGCGATCACGATCCCCGAGATTCCGCGCGTTGCACGCCTGGTCCGCTCGGTCGTGCTGTCGGCCCGCGAGGAGCCTTACGTCGAGGCCGCGATCTCGGTCGGCTCGAGCCTGCCGAAGATCATGTGGCGCCACCTGATGCCGAACACGATCGCGCCGCTGATCGTCCAGGGCACCTATATCTGCGCCAGCGCCATCCTGACCGAGGCGATCCTCTCCTTCCTCGGCGCCGGCATCTCGCCGGAGACACCGACCTGGGGCAACATCATGGCCGAGGGCCGCCAGTACTTCCAGATCAAGCCGTCGCTGATCTTCTGGCCGGGCCTGCTGCTCTCCATCGCCATCCTCAGCATCAACCTGATCGGCGATGCCGCCCGCGACGCCCTCGATCCGCGCATGAAGCAGCGGGAGGGGAAGTGAGGTTCCTCAGTTTCGTCATTCCGGGGCGCGACGAAGTCGCGAACCCGGAATCCATTTCAACACCGGCACTGCGGCCCGATGGATTCCGGGCTCGTGCTGCGCACGCCCCGGAATGACGGCGGAGAGATTGACGTGACCGACACCATCCTCGACATCAACAACCTCGTCGTCTCCATCGGCAAGCAGCCGAAAGGCGCCAACATCATCGACGGCATCTCGATCCAGGTGCGCGAGCGCGAGACGCTGTGCCTCGTCGGCGAGAGCGGCTCGGGCAAGTCGGTGACCTCGCTCACCACCATGGGCCTGCTGCCGAAGGGCACGCTGGTGCCGACCGGCGGCAGCGTGAAGCTGGTCGGCGAGGAGCTGCTCACCGCCACCGACCGCCGCCTGCGCCAGCTGCGCGCGACCAAGATGGCGATGATCTTCCAGGAGCCGATGACTGCGCTCAATCCGGTGGTTCCGGTCGGGCGCCAGATCGACGAGGTGCTCCGCGCCCACACCAGCCTCGACGCCAAGGCGCGCAAGCAGCGCATCCTGGACATGATGGAGCAGGTGCGCCTGCCCCAGGTCGAGCGCATCTTCGCCTCCTATCCCCACCGCCTCTCCGGCGGCCAGCGCCAGCGCATCATGATCGCGATGGCGCTGGTGCTGGAGCCGAAGCTGCTCATTGCGGACGAGCCGACCACCGCGCTCGACGTCACCACACAGAAGCAGATCCTGACCCTGATCCGCGACCTCCAGCGCGATCACGGCACGGCGGTGCTGTTCATCACCCATGATATGGGCGTGGTGGCCGAGATTGCCGATCGCGTCGCGGTGATGCGGCAGGGCCGCCTGGTAGAGACCGGCCCGCTCGAGACCGTGCTGCGCAATCCGACCATGGAATACACCCGCAACCTGCTCTCCTCGGTGCCGAGCCTGGTGCCGCGGGCGCCGCGCGAGGAAACCCGCGAGCCCGTGGTGCTGGAGGCCAACGAGCTCAGCAAGGTCTACAAGGAGCGCGCCTTCTTCGGCAAAGGCCGCGAGGTCGTCGCTGCCGACAAGGTCACGCTCACCTTGCGCAAGGGCCGCACCCTCGGCATCGTCGGCGAAAGCGGCTCGGGCAAATCGACGGTTGCGCGCTGCATCGTGCGCCTGATCGATCCGACCTCAGGCGGCGTGCGCCTCGCCGGCCGCGAGATCGCCGACATCTCGCGCCGCCTGCTGCAGCCGCACCGGCAGAAGATCCAGATCGTATTCCAGGATCCCTATCGTTCGCTCAATCCGCGCGTCACCGTCGGCGAGAGCATCGCCGAAGGCCCGGTCAACTACGGCGTGGCGCACGCCGACGCGATGAAGCGGGCGCGCGAGTTGCTCGAGCTGGTCGGCCTGCCGCCGGATGCGGTGTCGCGCTATCCGCACCAATTCTCCGGCGGCCAGCGCCAGCGCATCGCGATCGCCCGGGCGCTCGCACTCGATCCGGATGTGCTGGTCGCGGACGAAGCGGTTTCCGCGCTGGACGTCTCGGTGCAGGCGCAGGTGCTGGAGCTGCTCGACGAGATCCAGAAGCGGCTCGGCATCGCCATCCTGTTCATCACCCACGATTTGCGTGTCGCAGCCCAGATCTGCGACGAGGTCGTGGTAATGCAGCACGGCCGCGTCGTGGAACAGGGACCGGCCGCCGAAGTGCTGACGCATCCGAAGGAGGCCTACACCAAGGCGCTGCTGGATGCGGCGCCGGGGCGAGGCTGGGATTTTGCGAACTTCCGGCCGGTGGCGGAAGGCGTGGGGGCGAGCGCGTAGGTCTCACCCCCTCGTCATTGCGAGCCAACGGGTCCGCGCGAAGCGCGGCCCGATGACAGGCTCCGCGAAGCAATCCAGAATCCCTCGCCGGAAAGACTCTGGATTGCATCGCTACGCTCGCAATGACGGTGTGCGCGGCAGCATTCCCAAAACAGCTTGAGGCCATGCACGACACGATGGCCTCTCACCTTGCTCTCCTCACGAGGGCAAGGCTAACGTCGCGCACTTTCAATTGGGACTGAACTGAATGACACGCATCGCCGTCGGCGGCTTCCTGCACGAGACCAACACCTTCGCTCCGACCAAGGCGACCTTCGCCGACTTCCAGCATGGCGGCGGCTGGCCGGCGATGACGCAAGGTAGCGACGTCTTGAAGGTGATGCGGCGCATCAATGTCGGGCTCGCCGGTTTCGTCGACAGCGCCGAGGCGAACGGCTGGGAACTCGTTCCGACGATCGCCTGCGGCGCGAGCCCGTCGGCGCATGTCACCAAGGATGCCTTCGAGCGCATCGTGAAGGTCATGGTCGACGGCATCGCAGCCGCCGGCCCGATCGACGCCGTCTATCTCGACCTGCACGGCGCGATGGTGACCGAGCATCTCGACGACGGCGAAGGCGAAATCCTCGCGCGCGTGCGCCGCGTCATCGGCAAGGACGTTCCGCTGGTCACCAGCCTCGATCTGCATGCCAACGTCACGCCCGAGATGATGGAGCATGCCGACGCGCTGATCGCCTACCGGACCTATCCGCATGTCGACATGGCCGAGACCGGCCGCGCCTGCGCGCGCCATCTCGCGCTGCTGCTGCAGACGAAGCAGCGCTTCGCAAGGGCGTTCCGGCAATTGCCATTCCTGATCCCGATCAGCTGGCAATGCACCAACGACCAGCCGACCAAAGGCATCTACGAAAAGCTCGCCGCGCTGGAGAGCGATGCCGTTCCCACCCTCTCCTTCGCGCCCGGCTTTCCCGCCGCCGATTTCCGCGACTGCGGCCCGAGCGTGTTCGCCTACGGCAGGACGCAGGACGACGCCGATCGCGCGGCGGACGCGCTTCTGAAGCTGATCGAAAGCCACGAAGACGATTTCGACGGCAAGATCTGGTCGCCCGATGATGGCGTGCGCCACGCCATGGAACTTGCCAAGAGCGCGCGCAAGCCGATCATCATCGCCGACACCCAGGACAATCCGGGCGCCGGCGGCGATTCCGACACGACGGGCATGCTGCGCGCGCTGGTGCGCAACAAGGCGAGTGCCGCAACCGGCGCGATCTACGATCCGGAATCGGCCAAGGCCGCGCACGCAGCCGGCGTCGGCGCCACCGTGACGCTGTCGCTCGGCGGCAAGTCCGGCATCCCCGGCGACAAGCCCTATCGCGAGACGTTCGTGGTCGAGCAGCTCTCAGACGGCCGCTTCATCGCGCCCGGTCCCTACTACGGCGGCCGCGAGATGGAGATGGGCCCGTCCGCAGCCTTGCGCATCGGCGATGTCCGCATCGTCGTCTCCTCGCACAAGGCCCAGCTCGCCGACCAGGCGATGTACCGCTATGTCGGCATCGAGCCGACCGAACAGAAGATCCTGGTCAACAAGAGCTCCGTGCATTTCCGCGCCGATTTCGAGCCGATCGCCGAGAAGCTGATGATCTGTGCCGCGCCCGGTGCGATGCCGGCCGACACCGCCTCGCTCCCCTGGACGCGCCTGCGCCCGGGCATCCGCATCAAGCCGAACGGCCCCGTGTTCAACCCTCCCTCACGCTAACCGGACAGGACCACATGCCCACGATCGATCGCATCGACGGCTACGCCGACGAGCTCACCGCAATCAGGCGCGACCTCCACGCCCACCCCGAGATCGGCTTCGAGGAAGTGCGCACCTCCGGCATCGTCGCCGACAAGCTGAAGAGCTGGGGCATCGAGGTGCATCGCGGCCTCGGCGGCACCGGCGTGATCGGCATCATCAAGGGCAAGGGTACGGGCAGCAAGCGCATCGGGCTTCGCGCCGACATGGACGCGCTGCCGATGGAAGAGAACACCAATCTGAAGTGGAGCTCGAAGATCCCCGGCCGCTTCCACGGCTGCGGCCATGACGGCCACACCACCATGCTGCTCGGCACCGCGCGCTATCTCGCCGAGACCCGGAACTTCGACGGCACCGTACATCTGATCTTCCAGCCGGCCGAGGAAGGCCTCGGCGGCGCCCGCGCCATGATCAAGGACGGGTTGTTCGAGAAATTTCCCTGCGACGAGCTCTACGGCCTGCACAACGCGCCCGACCTCAACCATGGCGAGATCGCGATCCTGCCGGGACCTGCGATGGCCGGCGCCGATTTCTTCGACCTGCGCATCACCGGCTACGGCGCGCATGGCGCGATGCCCGAGCGCTCCAAGGACGCGGTGGTCATCGCGACGACGCTGGCGCAGGCGATCCAGACCATCGTCAGCCGCAACGTCGAGCCGCTGCAGGCCGCGGTGATCTCGATCACCCAGATCCATGCCGGCTCGGCTTACAACGTCATTCCGGGCGATGCGCATCTGTGCGGCACCATCCGCACCTTCTCGAACGAAGTCCGCGCCCTGATCGCCGAGCGCATCCGCACCATCTGCGCCGGCATCGCCGCCGCCTATCAGTGCACGATCGAAGCCGACATCCGCGACACGTTCGGTGTTCTGGTCAACCAGGTCGAGCAGTCCAAGGTGGTCGAGGAGGTCGCGCGCACGATCGTCGATCCCGCCAACGTGATCACCCGCATCCAGCCGAAGATGGGCAGCGAGGATTTCGCCGACATGCTGGAGACGATTCCCGGCGCTTACTTCTGGGTCGGCCATGACGGCTCGGTGCCCGTGCACAATCCCGGCTTCGTGCTCGACGACAAGATCCTGCCGATCGGTGCCAGCATGTTCGCCCGCATCGTCGAGACGCGCATGCCGGTGGGTGGCAATGCATAAAAAGAGCGTCGAGGAAGCGGTCACCTCGCTGCACGATCTGTCCGCGGTCGACCTGATCGCGGGTTATCGTGCCAAGCAGTTCTCGCCGAGCGAGGTGCTGGAAGACGTGCTCGCGCACGTCGCGGCGTGGGAACCGCATCTGAATGCGCTCTACGCGTTCGACCCCGATGGCGCGCGAGAGGCCGCAAAGGCCTCGACCGCGCGCTGGACCGGCGGCGAGCCCTCCGGGCCGCTCGACGGCGTACCCGTGACGGTGAAGGACAACATCGCGACCAAGGGCGTGCCGGTGCCGCTCGGCGCGGCCAGCGTCAAGCTCGTCCCGGCCGAGAAGGACGCACCGCCAGCCGCGCGGCTGCGTGAGGCCGGCAGCATCATCTTCGCCAAGACCACCATGCCCGATTACGGCATGCTGTCCTCCGGGCTCTCCTCGTTCCATGCGCTCGCGCGCAACCCGTGGGACCTCAGCAAGAACCCGGGCGGCTCCAGCGCCGGTGCAGGCGCCGCCGCCGCGGCCGGCTACGGGCCCCTGCATCTCGGCACCGATATCGGCGGCTCGGTTCGCCTGCCCGCCGGCTGGTGCGGCCTCGTCGGCCTGAAGCCGAGTTTTGGCCGCGTGCCGATCGACCCGACCTATGTCGGCCGTGTCGCCGGCCCGATGACCCGCACGGTCGACGATTGCGCGCTGATGATGAGCGCGATCGCAAAGCCCGACCGGCGCGACGGCATGAGCCTGCCGGCCGAGCTGCTGAACTGGAAGGGGCTGGAGAAATCTCCGCGCAAGCTGCGCATCGGGTTGATGCTCGATCCCGGCTGCGGCCTGGCGCTGGAGAAGCCGGTGCGCGAGGTCGCGGTGAAGGCCGCGAAGGCGTTCGAGTCCGCAGGCAGCGTCGTCACCGAGGTCGACGGCATCCTGACGCGCGAGATGCTCGACGGTCTCGACGATTTCTGGCGCGCGCGGATGTGGGACGATCTGTCCAAGCTGACGCCGGCCGAGCAGGCCAAGGTGCTGCCTTACATCTTCAAATGGGGCGAGTCCGGCGCGAAGCTCTCGGGCGTCGATGTCATCCGCGGCTTCAACCAGACCATGGCGATCCGCGCGGCTGCGGCGAAGCTCTTTTGCGAGCTCGACTACGTGATCTCGCCGACCGCGCCGAACGTGAACTATCCGGCGGAATGGGCGTCGCCGACCAACGATCCCATGAAGCCGTTCGAGCACATCGCCTATACCGTGCCATGGAATATGTCGGAGAACCCGGCGATCTCCCTCAACGGCGGCTTCGACGCCAAGGGCTTTCCCATCGGCGTGCAGATCGTCGGCCGCCGCTTCGACGACATCGGCGTGCTCGGCATGGCCAAGGCTTTTGAAGGCCTGCGCGGCCCGCAGCGGCCCTGGCCGAAGCCGCCGGCCAAGTAGAGACGCGCCTCTAGCGTCTCAGCACAACTCGTCATGCGCGGGCTCGACCCGCGCATCCATCCTCTTCAAAAAAAGATGGATTGCCGGGTCAAGCCCGGCAATGACAGAATTGATTCAAGAATGACAAGGAAGGAGACCACCATGGCGTATGAGACGATCAAGTACGAGGTCGCCGATCAGATCCTCACCATCACGCTGAACCGGCCCGACAAGCTCAACGCCTTCAACGCGCAGATGCAAGCCGAGCTGATTGATGCCTTCGACGCAGCCGACAAGGATGACAATGTCCGCGCCATCATCGTCACCGGCGCTGGCCGCGGCTTTTGCGCGGGCGCCGATCTCTCCTCCGGTGCCGACACCTTCGACCGCGACGCGCGGCGCGGGCCGGTCAAGCGTTTTGCCGACGGCAAGGTCGACTATAGCGACCCTCAGGTGCGCGACGGCGGCGGCCAGGTGACCTTGCGCATCTTCAAGTGCCTCAAGCCCGTGATCGCGGCGGTGAACGGCCCGGCCGTCGGCATCGGCGTCACCATGCAGCTTGCGATGGATATCCGCATCGCCTCGGAGGCTGCGCGGTTCGGCTTCGTGTTCTCCCAGCGTGGCATCGTGCCCGAGGCGGCCTCGAGCTGGTTCCTGCCGCGCATCGTCGGCATCTCGCAGGCGCTGGAATGGTGCTATTCGGGCCGCGTCTTCCCGGCCCAGGAAGCGCTTGCGGGCCGCCTCGTCAGCAGAGTGGTCGCGCCGGACGATCTGCTGCCGACCGCCCGCGCGCTCGCCAAGGAGTTTGCGGCAAAGACCGCGCCGGTGTCGGTCGCGCTGATCCGCCAGATGATGTGGCGCATGATGGGCGCCGACGATCCCATGGAAGCCCACAAGGTCGACAGCCGCGGCATCTACGCCCGCGGCCGCTCCGACGACGTCAAGGAAGGCGTGGTGTCATTCCTGGAGAAGCGGCCGGCGCAATTCAAGAACAAGGTCTCGACCGACATGCCCGACTATTTCCCGTGGTGGACGGAGCGGGAGTATAAATAGCTCAGGGTCATTCCGGGGCTCGCGAAGCGAGAACTATGGTGCGCGATTGCGCACCTGAGAATCTCGAGATTCCGGGTTCGATGCTCCGCATCGCCCCGGAATGACGACGGTAGAAACTAATCCATCACCAGCGCGACCCGTCCGATCGCCTTGCGGTCGATCAGCAACCGCATCGCCTTCGCAAATTCTTCCAGCGGCAGGCGGTGCGAGACGTTGGGGCGCAGCTTGCCCTCCTCCGCCCATTGCAACAGCGCCTTCAGGCGAACCTCGCCGAGTGCAGGATTCTTCCGCACCGCCTCGCCGGCGCGCACGCCAAGCACGCTGGCGCCCTTGATCAGCAGGAGATTGGTCTTGGCCGAGCCGATGCCGCCGGTGAAGCCGATCACCAGGAGCCGCGCGCCCCAGGCGATGCAGCGCATCGAATCCTCGAAGACCTGGCCGCCGACGGGGTCGAACACGACGTCGGCGCCGCGACCGTCAGTGATGCGCTTGACGGCATCGCGGAACGGCTCGCGGTCGTAGCGGACGAGATGATCGGCGCCGCGCGATTTCGCGATCGCGAGCTTCTCTTCGCTGGAGGCGGTCGCGATCACGGTCGCACCCAGCATCTTGCCGATCTCGACGGCAGCAAGGCCGACGCCGCCGCCGGCGCCGTGGACCAGAAGCACTTCGCCCGGCGCGACCTGGCCGCGATCGACCAGCGCGTGATAGGCCGTGCCGTGGCCGGCGAGATAGGTCGCAGCCTCCGCATAGTCGAAGGTGGACGGCATGGGGGTGAGCTGCGATGGCGTGACCACCGCTTCATCCGTGAAAGCACCAAAGCGCATCTTCACGATGACCTTGTCGCCGACGGCAACGCCGCTTGCCTCCGATCCCACCTCGGTGACGTCGCCGGCCGCTTCCATGCCCGGCGTGAACGGCAGCTCCGGCTTGAGCTGGTATTCGCCGGCGGCCATCAGCACGTCGGGGAAGTTCAGCCCGGCGGCGCGGATGGCGACGCGCACCTCGCCCGGCTTCAGCGCGCGGGGTGGAAACTCTTCCAGCAGCAAACGCTCGGGCGCGCCGAGCTCGCGGCAGACGACGGCGCGCACCATCAGGCCGCGCTCGCCTTGCTGCGCTGAAGCGCTTCGCGGATCAGCGGCAGGCGGTCATTGCCGAAATACATGTCGGTCTTGTTCACGAAGATCGTCGGCGAGCCGAAGCCGCCGCGCGCGATGACCTCCTCGGTATTGGCCTTGAGCTGGTCCTTGATGCCCTGCTCGGCAATGCCGGCGAAGAACTTCTGCTCGTCGATGCCGACCTTCCTGCAGATCTCCGCGAGCACCGCGTCCTGCGAGATGTCCTTGTCCTCGCCCCAATAGGCCTCGAACACTGCTGTCGCGAACGGCACCATGTCCTGACCGACCCAGAGGCAGCCGCGCATCACCTTGACGCTGTTCACCGGAAACACCGTCGGCGGCATCTTGATGGCAAGGCCCGCCGAACGCGCCCAGTCCGCGAGGTCCTTCTGGTAGTAGCGCGCCTTCAGCGGCACCGGCTTCTCGCGCTGCGCGTAGACGCTCGGATTGACCGAATTGAAGATGCCGCCGACCAGGATCGGACGCCAAGTGATGTCGGTCCCGAACTCCTTGGCGAGCGGTTGGATGTTGTGGAAGGCGAGATAGGTCCAGGGGCTGGAGCAGTCGAAGAAGAATTCGATCATGGGGGTTCCTTTGTCTTGTTTCTCTCGATCTCTCCCCCGTCATTGCGAGCGAAGCGAAGCAATCCAAAGATTTTCCGCGGAACCAGTCTGGATTGCTTCGCTGTGCTCGCAATGACGAGGAGGAAGCGGAGGCCTACTTCCTTCCCAACACTTCCTTAGCTCTCTGCCCGAACATGATCTTGCGTGATTCCTCGTCGAACGGCTCTTTCACGAATTTTCCGATCGCAAGCCCCGCCTGCACCTGCGGCCTGGCGCGGACCTCGGCATACCAGCGTTTCACATGGGGATAGTCGTCGAGCGTAAAACCCTGCGCCTTGTGGGTCATGGTCCAGGGGAAACAGGCGATGTCGGCGATGGAATAGTCGCCGGCGACATAGGCGCCGGTCCTGGCCAATTGGCGATCGAGCACGCCGTAGAGCCGCGCCGCCTCGTCGCGATAGCGCTCGATCGCATAAGGGATCTTCTCGGCCGCATAGAGCGCGAAATGGCCATGCTGACCGAGCATCGGCCCGAGGCCCGCCATCTGCCACATCACCCACTGGATCGTGCTGGAGCGGCCGCGCCAATCGGCGGGCAGGAAGCGGCCGGTCTTCTCCGCGAGATAGATCAGGATCGCACCGGTCTCGAACGCCGAGAACGGCGCGCCGCCATCAGCGGGCTCGTGGTCGACGATCGCGGGAATTCGGTTGTTCGGAGAGATTTCCAGGAACGCAGGATTGAACTGCTCGCCGGCGCGGATATTCACGGGGATCACCCGATAGGGAAGCCCGAGCTCCTCCAGCATGATCGAGATTTTCCAGCCGTTCGGCGTCGGCGCATAATAGAGGTCGATCATGACCTGTCCCTTGGCCTTTCCTTTGGGCCTTTCCTCGGCCCGTCCCTGTCGCCGCTGCTGGAATGGAGAGCGACTTTCGTTGTTCTGTACCTCGACGTTAGGACATGGCAGGAAGGGGCGCAACTCAACCCGCCGGGAGGGCCGCCATGCTGTTTCCAACCACGATCGCCGGCTCCTTGCCGAAGCCGGAATGGCTCGCCGAGCCCAACATGCTCTGGGCGCCCTGGAAGTCTGAAGGCGACGAGCTCGCCCGCGCCAAGCGCGATGCGACGCTGATCTGGCTGAAGATTCAGGAGGACGCCGGCATCGACATCGTCACCGAAGGCGAGCAGGCCCGGCAGCATTTCGTGCACGGCTTCCTGGAGAAGATCGAGGGCATCGATTTCGCCCACAAGGTCGAGATGGGGATCCGGAAAGATCGCTACAAGGCGATGGTGCCGCAGGTGGTCGCGCCGCTCCGGCTGAAGGACCGCGTCCATGCCTTCGAGGCGCGCGTCGCACGCACGCACACGAAGAAGCAGCTGAAATTCACCCTGCCCGGCCCGATGACCATCATCGACACCATTGCCGACCGCTATTATGGCGACAGGGTCAAGATGGCCTTTGCCTTCGCCGAGCTCTTGAACGAGGAAGCCAAGGCCTTGCAGGCCGACGGCGTCGATCTCGTGCAGTTCGACGAGCCCGCCTTCAACGTCTACATGGACGAGGTCAATGATTGGGGCATCAAGGCGCTGGAGCGTGCCGCGCAGGGCCTCACCTGCGCCACCGCCGTGCACATCTGCTACGGCTACGGCATCAAGGCCAATACCGACTGGAAGGAGACGCTCGGCAGCCAATGGCGGCAGTACGAGCAGATCTTTCCGGCGATCGATGCGAGCCCGATCCAGCAGGTCGCGATCGAGTGCCGCAATTCCAAGGTGCCGCTCGACCTGCTTGCGCTGCTGAAGAACAAGATCGTGCAGGCCGGCGTCATCGACGTCGCCAGCGACACGGTCGAGACCGCCGGGGACGTCGTGAAGGTGATCGAGGCGGTGTCGCAATTCGTGCCGAAGAGCAACATCATCGCCACCACCAATTGCGGCATGGCGCCGATGCGGCGCGAGATCGCGGAAGCCAAGCTGATGGCGCTCGGCGCCGGCGCGGCGCTGGCGCGCGAGAGGCTGGCGTGATCACGAGACGTCGGTGCCACAGCCCGACGCCGTCGGATGCAGCACGGGCTGATAGCCGGCCATGATGGCGCGCAGCGTCGAAGGCGGCGTCAACAACATCGCTTGATCGACCAGGCGTGCACGCGACGCGTAACCCGCCGGCGACCACAGCAGCGCCTGTCCCTGCATCACCAGAAAGCTGTCTTCGCCCTGCTGCACCATCGCGCCGTCGGGCAGATTCGCCAGCGGCATCGGGAGCGGGTGCAATTGCTTGCGACCGCGATCGAGACGCTCCCGATGCAGAACGGCATCCATCGCCTTGGCGCTGATGTCGCTTGCAGCATTGCCCTTCTCCCACGCCGCGCGAAACCGTTTGGCGTCGTCGCGCCGGCAAAAGAAGCAGGGCCGGTGTCCTGCCGCGAAGGCGGTGGCCTCGTCGAGGAAGAACAGCTCGGTCCAGCTCCGCCGCGCCATCACCGGCCGCCGCCAGCCGCGGAATTCGCACAGGCATGTAATCCAGGCCGGCGTCGACCAACGCTTCTTCAGCAGGGTCTTTGTCGCGGGATTGTGGATGATGCCGCGATTGCCGGTGAATAGGCCGCGGTGCGGCGTGGCGATGATGGCGCCTGTGGGTGTGACGCGGTTTTGGAGAGGCATGGTGTTACCCCGTCATTGCGAGCGAAGCAAAGCAATCCAGATTGCCGCCGCGGCTGCATTCTGGATTGCTTCGTCGTTTCGCTCCTCGCGATGACGGCGTCGCTCACGCCGCGCCGTCGCGCAGCGGCGGGTGGTAGGACAGCGCGGTGTCCCAGGGGAAGAAGATCCACGTGTCCTGCGAGACTTCGGTGATGAAAGTGTCGACCAGCGGGCGTCCCATCGGCTTGGCGTAGACGGTGGCGAAATGCGCATCGGGCAACATCTCGCGCACCATCCTGCCGGTCTTGCCGGTGTCGACGAGGTCATCGACGATCAACAGGCCCTTGCCGGTGCCGCCGCCGAGCGTCATGGTCGCCTCGGAAATGCCCTTGAGCACCTGGAGCTCGCCCTGCTTGTTGTGGTCGTAGCTGGCGATGCAGACCGTATCGATGATGCGCACTCCCAGCTCGCGCGCCACGATCGCGGCGGGCACCAGGCCGCCGCGGGTGATCGCAATCACCGCATGAAACGGACCGACCTCGTTGAGCCGCCAGGTCAGCGCCCGGCAATCCCGGTGGAACTGGTCCCACGAGACGGGGAAGGCCTTGCCTGCCCGCTCCTGCGCACTCAGTTCCGGTGCTTCACCAGCCATCGCCTGTCTCCTGCAATCTCGTCCGGCAATTCCCTGCTAGCGGTTGACGTTCAATCCCGCCAGCATTTCCTTCACCGCGGCCATTGCCGCCGCGAGTTTCTCGGGATCGCGCGAGCGCACCACCAGGTTGGTGTTGGGCTTCTGCTCCTCGTCCATGAAGGGATAGCTGCCGATGATGGTGTCGGGATGGGCGGCGGCGATCGCCCGCAGCGGGCCGCCGATGTCGCCCTCGCGCGCATTGGCGCGGACCGAGTCCGACAGCATGCGCACGCCCGACTTCAGCTTGGGCGCGACGATGTCCATCATCGCCTGCATGATCGACGGCACGCCGGCCATGACGATGACATTGCCGATCTTGAAGCCGGGCGCGAGGATGGTCGCGCTCTGGATCAGCTCGGCACCGTCGGGGATGCGGGCCATGCGCAGCCGGGCCTCGTTGAGGTCCTGCTCGCTCCAGCGCTCGCGGAAGCGGGCGACCACTTCCGGATGATGGTCGATGCCGACGCCGAACGCCTTGGCGACGGCATCTGCGGTGATGTCGTCATGGGTCGGCCCGATGCCGCCCGTGGTGAAGACGTAGGTGTAGCGATGCCGCAATGCATCCAGTGCAGCGATGATATCCGGCTCGTCGTCGGAGACGACACGCACCTCCTTCAGGTCGATGCCGATATTGGTCAGGTATTCGGCGATGAAGCCGATATTCTTGTCCTTGGTCCGGCCGGACAGGATTTCGTCTCCGATGACCAGAATGCCCGCCGTGACGATCTCGCTCATGCCTTAAGTCCCTCACCTGTGACGCCGACTTTGCCGAGGTAACGCGTTGAAGTCACGCGGTTTTGCTTCTGAAATAAGCAGTCTTCAGCCATTTTTTCAGGCACGCCGCCGGCCGTCCGCGGCAAATGCCCCCTCTCCATGCTTATCGCGCTGGCCCGGCCCTTGCTACCACATGAAAGTCATGCACTGTTGACGCATGGCCACAGGACGTTGCGGTCTCATCAAGGCCGACGCGACCTGGCGCATGGCGCAACGCCTGGGGAGACAAGTCGGGATCTATGGCAGTCGCGTTTGACGAAATGAACATTCCCGGCGGGGACCTCCGCCCCGCCTATCAGGAGCTGGCGCGCTGGCTCAAGGAGACGCCTCCCGAGGCGCTCGAATATCGCCGCCAGGAGGCCGAGCTCCTGTTCCGCCGGATCGGCATCACCTTCGCGGTCTACGGCGATTCCGAGTCCACCGAGCGCCTGATCCCCTTCGATGTGATTCCGCGGATCATGTCCGGCAAGGAATGGGCGCGGCTGGAGAAGGGCCTGAAGCAGCGCGTGCGCGCGCTCAACATGTTCCTGCGCGACATCTATCACGGCCGCGACATCCTCCGCGCCGACATCGTGCCCGACGATCTGATCTTCCAGAACCCGGTGTTCCGTCCCGAGATGAACGGCCAGCAGGTGCCGCACGACGTCTACGTGCACATCGCCGGCATCGACATCGTGCGGGTCGACGCCGAGGACTTCATCGTGCTGGAGGACAACGCTCGCACGCCGTCGGGCGTGTCCTACATGCTGGAAAACCGCGAGATCATGATGCGGCTGTTTCCGGATCTGTTCGCCCGCCACAGGGTGGCGCCGGTCGAGCGCTATCCGGACGAGCTGCTCGCAGCGCTCCGCTCGGTCGCGCCGCAAAGCGCCTCCGGCGAGCCGACGGTGGCCCTGCTCACTCCGGGCGTCTACAATTCGGCCTATTACGAGCACTCCTTCCTCGCCGACAAGCTCGGCATCGAGCTGGTCGAAGGCCGCGACCTCGTCGTCAAGAACAACGAAGTGTTCATGCGGACGACGGAAGGCCTGAAGCGGGTCGACGTGATCTATCGCCGCGTCGACGACGATTTCCTCGATCCGCTCACCTTCCGACCCGATTCGGTGCTCGGCGTGCCCGGGCTGATGTCGGCCTACGCGGCCGGCAACATCACGCTCGCCAACGCCGTCGGCACCGGCATCGCCGACGACAAGGCGATCTACTCCTACATGCCCGACATCGTGAAATTCTATCTCGGCGAGGAGCCGATCCTGAAGAACGTGCCGACCTGGCGCTGCCGCGAGCCGAAGGACCTCGCCTATGTGCTGGACAATTTAAGCGAGCTCGTCGTCAAGGAAGTGCACGGCTCCGGCGGCTACGGCATGCTGATCGGCCCCGCCGCGACCAAGGCGACGATCGAAGCGTTCCGCGACAAGCTCAAGCGCGAGCCGGAAGGTTTCATCGCCCAGCCGACCCTGGCGCTCTCGACCTGCCCGACCTGCACGGCGTCGGGCCTCGCTCCACGTCACGTCGATCTTCGCCCCTTCGTGCTCACGGGCAGCAAGAGCACGACCATCGTGCCGGGCGGGCTCACCCGCGTCGCGCTCAAGGAAGGCTCGCTGGTGGTCAACTCGAGCCAGGGCGGCGGCACCAAGGACACCTGGATTCTGGACGAGTAGAGAGATGCTGTCGCGCACCGCCGAAAACCTCTACTGGCTCGCCCGCTACGTCGAACGGGCCGAATATCTCGCGCGCACCATCGATGCGACGCTGCGCGTCACCGCGCTTCCCGCCGCCTATATCGGCAAGACCAATGAATGGGATTCGGCGCTGCTCACCGCCGGCGTCGCCGCGAGCTTCTATCAGGCCTATGAGGAAGCCAACGAGCACAACGTCGTCGAGTATCTCTCGTTCTCCCAGAACAACCCGTCCTCGATCCGAAACTGCATCGAAGCGGCGCGGCTGAACTCGCGCTCGGTGCGCACGGCCCTCACCAGCGAGATGTGGGACACCATCAACTCGGCCTGGATCGAGCTTCAGGCGGTGTGGAGCAAGGGCACCTCGACGCGCGAGGATCTCGCAAAATTCCTGCGCTTCGTGCAGGAGACCTCGCTGCGCTTCGACGGCTCGGCCTATCGGACCATGCTGCGCAACGACGCCTATTGGTTCTCGCGCATGGGCGTGCATCTGGAGCGCGCCGACAACACCGCGCGCATCCTCGACGTGAAGTATCACGTGCTGCTGCCCGAGGAGGAGCATGTCGGCGGCCCGCTCGACTTCTACCAGTGGAGCTCGATCCTGCGCTCGGTCTCGGCGCTGACGGCCTATCACTGGGTCTATCGCGAGACGCTGAAGCCCTGGCTGATCGCGGACCTGTTGATCCTCAACGACACACTGCCGCGCTCGCTCGCCAGCTGCTACGGCAACCTCGTGCGCAACCTCGACCAGATCGGCGTCGCCTATGGCCGCCAGGGTCCGGCCCAGCGCCACGCCCGCGGCATCCGCAACCGGCTGGAGCACAGCAACATGAACGACATTTTCCAGCATGGCGTGCATGAATTCATTCAGGAATTCATCGCGGACAATTCCAGGCTGGGCGAAATCATCACGAAGCAGTATTTGATCTGACCTTCGGTCATTCCGGGGCGCCCGAAGGGCGAACCCGGAACCTCGAGATTCCGGGTTCGATGCTGGCGCATCGCCCCGGAATGACGGAGCAAATAATCCACCATGCGCCTGCGAATCCAGCACACCACGACCTATCGCTACGAGCCGCCGGCCACCAGCGTGATCCAGATCCTGCGCATGACGCCGGGCAGCCATGACGGGCAGTACGTCGCGGAATGGCAGATCGACGTCTCCACCGACACCAAGCTCGACATGCATGAGGACGCGTTCGGCAACGTCACCCATGTGCTGTCCTGCGGGCCCGTCGGCGACATCCAGATCATTGCCGAAGGGCTGATCGAAACCCACGACACCGGCGGCGTGCTGCGCGGCAGCGATGAGCGTTTTCCCCCGGGCATGTTCCTGCGCGCCACCGACCTCACCTCGGTCAATCCGGCGATGGCGGCGGTCGCGCGCCAATTGCGCAGTGAAGCCGAGAGCGACACGCTGGGCTTCCTGCACACGCTGATGACGCAGGTGGCCGATCACATGACGTTCGACGAGGACCCCACCAACAGCGGCACGTCCGCGGCGGAGGCGTTCACGCTCAAGCGCGGGGTCTGCCAGGATTACGCGCACATCTTCATCGCCTGCGCCCGCGCCGGCGGCGTGCCGGCGCGCTTCGTCTCCGGGCATTTCCTGCGTGCGGACGACACCGTGCACCAGGAGGCCGGCCATGCCTGGGCGGAGGCCTACGTGCCCGATCTCGGCTGGGTCGGCTTCGATCCCGCCAACAGCATCTGCGCGACCGACGCGCATGTCCGCCTCGCGATCGGGCTCGACTATCTCGGCGCGGCCCCGGTGCGCGGCACGCGCTACGGCGGCGGCACGGAGACGCTGACGGTGGCGGTGAAGGTCGAACAGGCCGGCCGCGGCGGGCAGTCGCAATCGCAGTCCCAGCGGCAGAGCTAGCTAGCAGTCGCCGGCCGAACACATTCGGCGTGCTACAATTGCGGGATCGGATCAGACCCGCGAGGTAGCCATGGCGACTGTAAAACTGCTTTCGGATGATGAACTCTCGACTGAAGCGCGCGCCGTCTTCGACGATATCCGCAAGGTGCGGAAATCGGACTTCGTCAACAATTTCTGGCGCGCGCTGGCGCATGATCCGAAGACGCTGCGGCGGACCTGGGAGAGCATCAAGGAGGTGATGGCTCCCGGCGCGCTCGATCCCAAGGTCAAGGAAATGCTCTACGTCGCGGTCTCGATCGCGCATGGCTGCAGCTACTGCATCCATTCGCACACGGCCGCGGCACGGGCCAAGGGCATGAGCGAGGCCGAATATGGCGAGCTGCTCGCCATCGTCGGCATGGCCGCGGAGACGAACAGGCTGGTCACCGCGCTCGGCGTGCCGGTCGATGAGGCGTTTCTCGTCGATGCGGCGGGCTGAGCGGCAAAGCTAGCGTCGTTCCGGGCTCGCGCTTACGCACGCCCCGGAATGACAGCCTTCCCCCGCGGGAATCGGGGGTTTCATGGCTCCCTGAAATTGGCTAGTAATTCCGCGCAAACGCGTTCGGGGACTGGAAATGACCTATTGCTGCGGAATCCTGGTTCGGGACGGTCTGGTGATGATCGCCGATACCCGCACCAATGCCGGCCTCGACAACGTCTCGACCTTCCGCAAGCTGCACATCTTCTCCAAGCCCGGCGAGCGCATCATGGCGATCGCCAGTGCCGGCAACCTCGCCATCAGCCAGTCGGTGCTGTCGACGCTGACCGAGGGCCTCGAAGACCCCAATACGGGCGAGATCGAGACGCTGATGAACGCGCCGACCATGTTCCAGGCTGCCCAGCGCATCGGCCGGGCGATCCGGGCGGTGCATGCCACCGAAGGGCCGGCGCTGAAATCCGAGGACGTGTCCTTCGACGTCTCCTTTCTATTCGGCGGCCAGATCAAGGGCGCGCGGATGCGCCTGTTCATGGTCTACACCGCCGGCAATTTCATCGAGTGCACCACCGACACACCCTACCTGCAGATCGGCGAGCACAAATACGGCAAGCCGGTGCTCGACCGCGCCATGCATTACGATGTCGAGCTCTACGAGGCGCTGAAGACCGGCCTGATCTCGATGGATTCGACGATGCGCTCGAACCTCGGCGTCGGCCTGCCGATCGACGTGCTGGTGGTGCGCAACGATGCCTGCGAAGCCGATCTCAACCATCGCATCGAGGCGGGCGAGCCCTATTTCCACGACCTTCGCTCACGCTGGTCGGCGGCCTTGCGCGCGGCTCACCAGAACATTCCGCGCCCGCCCTACAAGAACGACAAAGAACCCAAAACCTGACAGCAGAAGAGAAAAGGCAGGAAACGATGAGTAACGCGAACAAGATCGCATTGGTGACGGGCGCCGGCACCGGCGTCGGGCGCGCGGCGTCGCTGGCGCTGATGAACACCGGCTTCACCGTGGTGCTCACCGGGCGCCGGCTCGACATGCTCGAGGAGACGGCAAAGCTCGGTCCCGCGGGAAAAAGCCTCTGCGTCACCGCCGACATGACCAAGCCGGACTCCATCGCCGCGCTGTTCGACAAGGTGAAGGCGACCTATGGCCGGCTCGACGTGCTCTTCAACAATGCCGGCATGGGCGCGCCGGCCGTCAACTTCGAGGATCTCAGCCTCGAGCAATGGCAGGCCGTGGTGAACACCAACCTCACCGGCCCGTTCCTGTGCACCCAGCACGCCTTCCGCATCATGAAGGACCAGACCCCGCGCGGCGGCCGCATCATCAACAACGGCTCCATCTCGGCGCACGCACCGCGGCCGTTCTCGGCGGCCTATACCTCGACCAAGCACGCCATCACCGGCCTCACCAAGGCCTCCAATCTCGACGGCCGCATGTACGACATCGCGGTCGGCCAGGTCGACATCGGCAATGCCGCGACCCCGATGACCGACCGCATGGTCAACGGCCCCGGCGTGCTGCAGCCCGACGGCACCACCAAGCACGAGCCGCGCATGGACGCGAAAGCGGTCGGCGATGCCGTGGCCTACATGGCCAGCCTGCCGCTCGATGCCAACGTGCTGACCATGACAGTGATGGCGACCAAGATGCCGTTCGTGGGGCGGGGCTGAACAAAAACGCGAAAACAACCCCATGCACAGTAGGCGTCAAGAGGCGCCTGCTGCTGCCGGGCCGCGGGTGTGACGCGAGTTAAGTCTCCACGCCATCTCAACAATCGTCATTGCGAGCGCAGCGAAGCAATCCAGGCTGCCGCCGCGGTGAGATTCTGGATTGCTTCGTCGCAAGAGCTCCTCGCAATGACGTGGAGAGAGCGGAGCCCCAACAACGGCCCGCTTCCCCGCCCCAGCGGCATTGCCTTTGCAATGTACACCCGGCCATAATCATCGAGGGGCTTGGGACATCATGCTGCGCCTGCAATCTGCACTCGGCATTTTCGCATTGCTGCTGATCGCCTTCGCGCTGGCGGAGAATCGGCGCGCCGTGTCGCTGCGGCAGGCGGCGATCGGCCTCGCCGCGACCTTCGTCACCGCCCTCGTGCTGCTGAAGCTGCCGGTCGTCGCTCATGCCTTCGGCGCCATCAACGACGCGGTCGGGGCGATCTCGGCGGCCTCGCGGGCCGGCTCCGCCTTCGTGTTCGGCTATATCGGCGGCGGACCCCTGCCCTTCGACCTGAAGGCGCCAGGCGCGGACTTCATCCTGGCGTTCCAGGCGCTGCCGATCGTGCTGGTGATGAGCGTGCTGACGACGCTGTTGTTCTATTGGCGCGTGCTGCCGCCGATCGTCCGCGGCATGGCCTGGCTGCTGGAGCGCACGCTGGGCGTCGGTGGCGCCGTCGGGCTTTCGACCGCCGCCAACATTTTCCTCGGCATGGTCGAGGCGCCGCTGTTCGTGCGGCCGTATCTGGCACAGATGACGCGCAGCGAGTTGTTCCTGGTCATGACCGGCGGCATGGCGGGCATCGCCGGCACCGTGCTGGTGCTCTATGCGACGCTGCTGGCACCGCTCATTCCCGACGCCGCCGCACATTTCGTCATCGCCTCGGTGCTCGGCGCGCCGGCGGCGATCCTGGTCAGCCTGATCATGGTCCCTGAAACCTCCGACAAGCGCACCGGCGGCGCGCTGGAGGATCCGCAAATGGAGGTCGCCAGCACGATGGACGCGATCGTGAAAGGCACCAGTGCCGGCATCGAGCTGCTGATCAACATCGTCGCGATGCTGCTGGTGCTGGTGGCGCTGGTCTATCTCGTCAACGCAATCCTCGGCCTGCTCCCGCAGGTCGGCGGCGCCGCGATCTCGCTGCAGCGGCTGCTCGGCCTCGTCATGGCGCCGGTGTGCTGGCTGATGGGATTGCCGTGGGACCAGGCGATCACGGCCGGCAGCCTGATGGGCACCAAGACCGTGCTCAATGAATTGATCGCCTATGTCGACTTCTCGAAGCTGCCGCCCGATACGCTCGAGCCGCGCTCGCGCCTGATCATGCTCTATGCAATGTGCGGCTTCGCCAATTTCGCCAGCCTCGGCATCATGATCGGCGGCTTAGGTGTGATGGCACCCGAGCGGCGCGAGGAGATCAATGCGCTCGGGCTGAAGTCGATCGTGTCTGGGACGCTGACGACGTGTCTGATGGGGGCGGTGGTGGGGGTCTTGGCGTAGGCTCTCTCTGCCGTCATTGCGAGCGAAGGAAGCAATCCAGAAATGCGTCCGCGGAGACAGTCCGGATTGCTTCGTCGCGAGAGCTCCTCGCAATGACGACGGTAAGTGTCTGTGCCTCAACCGCACAATTTCGACTTCTGCAGGATGCGACGCACCTCGGGCATCTTGGCACGGCATGGCTCGGCCGCCATGGCCTTCGCCTCGCTGGTTCGCCCCTGCACCCACAGCAACACCGCCATCAAGCCCTGCGCCCCGGAGCGCACCGGCCCACCCGCCACATCCGAAGCTGCGAGCGACATGGCGGTTCGCGCTTCCCTCTCGGCGGCGTTGATATCCGCTTGTTCCAGGAAGAAGACGGCACGGTACACGTGAGCCCGTGCGTCTTTCGGGTAGCGGGTGACGAGATCGAGCGACCGGCTGACCATCTCGTCAGCCTTCACCGGCACTTCCGACGCGCGGATGTAGTGCGCGGCATCGGCCATGTAGGCCGAATAATGTGCGGCGGCGAAGCCGGCGCAGATGAGAGATCCGATGGATCCGGCGAGCAAGGTCATGCTCGCGCTCCGCGGCAGGCTGTCATAGGACCAGAAGGCCAGCCACGGCGTGACGGCGAGCGCGGCGCCGGCCACCGCACCGCCTGCATGGGCGTAATAGTTGACGTTGCCGGAAGCGCCAAAGGCCATTGGCAGCAGTGCGGGAACACCGAAGAACAGCGACGTCTTCAGCCTCGATATGGTCTGATCGGCGTCCGCTTCGGGATCGAAGCTTGCGACGAACAGCGCGGCGATCAGCGCAGTGATGGCGCCGGACGCACCGACGCCGACGGTGCCGGGGCCGTTGCCGAGCAGCGAGCCGGCCTCACCGGCCAATGCACCGGCGACAAAGATCAAGGCAAACCAGCCGCGGCCGATCAGCGATTCCAGCCTGACGCCGACGATGAACAGCGCCACGCAGTTGCTCACGAGGTGCCACCCGCTGCCATGCAGAAGCGGCGCAAGGCCGATCCGCCACCACTCCCCCCTTCCGACGACGAGATCGTAGCCGGACGCGCCTTGAGCGATCAGCGAGCGCACATCGATGTCGCCGTCCCGCGCGATGTCGATGGCGAGACTACGTTGCAGAACGAAGATCAGGAGTAGACCGAAGATCAGGCCGATGGTGAGGAAGGGGATATCGGCCAGAAGCTTGTTGTCGGCAAAAAGCGCCTCCTCGCTGGAAGAGGGCTTCTCAATGGCGGCCGGCGCGGCGGCGGCTTGAAACGATGCTCTTGGAGCTGGCGCTACGGTGCCGCGTCGGCCAAAAGTGTTGGTCGCCATGAAAGCATTTCCCGCGTTGTCACAGCCTTGAGTTGACGCGAGAGATATCTTCGACTGGTTAGCACCAGGCTTGCGGGGCGGCTGAAATCATCCCGATTGCTGACCGCCCGGTTTCTCGGATCGAGCGCATTTTAGCGATCGAGAGTTGCGCTTACGCCTTCAGCTCCACCGTCTTGAACTCAGCCGGGAGGATCACCTCCAGCAGCTCCACGTCGTCTGAATAGTCCAAGATCATGTGCCTGATCTTCGGCGGCTGGGTCCAGGCGCTGCCTTGCTTCATCAAGGTCTCGCCCTGCCCGTCCATATAGGTCTTCACCCAGCCCTTGAGCACGTAGACCATCTGGAATTCGACGTCGTGATAGTGGAGCTTGGACACCTCGGCCGGGTTGCAGGGGCCTTGCAAGCGGATCACATGCGCCTGCGCGAGGCCATGGGTCGCCTCGGCGATGCCGAGGTCGCGATACTTGGCGTAGGCGCGCAGGCCGTCGGCCTTGAAGTCTTCCTCGCGGTGATGGCTGACGGCGATGCGCTGCTTCGGACGTGCGGGCTTCTTCGGCGCGGCAATGCGCGCCTTCGCCTTCACGGCCTTGCGTGCCGAGGATCGCGCCGCCGCCTTGGCGCCGCTCCGCTTCTTCACCGCGGTCTTCAATGCGGGCCTCGATGCCTTTTGCTTGGCCATTGTCTGCCTCCCTGTTGTGAGCCGCGCCATCGCACCGGTGTGGCCCGAAGGTAAGCTTACCCAGTCCCGGGCGAGGCAGCAATTGCCGAGCTTGAGGCCAATCACGCGATCACGCCATCGATCGTAGCTTGCCCCAAGCTGGCGTGGCGAGCGGCCGTCGTCTCGTGTTCGCTTTCGCGCTGAACTAGTCTCGCCCGGACATCCGGGGGAATTGATTCATGGGCAGCAATTTCGGTCAGCGTGCATTTCAAAATGCGCGGCTTCAGAAGCGGCAAAAGGCCGACGTGCTGCCGTTGCTCGGGCAAGCACTCGAATTGCACAAGAAGGGGCGCCTGCTTGAAGCCAAGGCTGCCTATTGCCAGCTCCTGCAGATCGCGCCCAATCAATTCATCGCTCTGCACATGCTCGGCGCCCTGGAGTCCGATGCCGGGAATTATCAGCAGGCCGAGATCCTGCTGAGCCGGGCGGTTGCCGTCGATCCGCGATCGGCCGAAGCCCATATGGGCCTGGGCGTCGCGCTGAACGGGCTGAAACGTCACGCTGAGGCCCGCGACAATTATTGCAAGGCCCTCGCCTTGCGGCCCAACTTCGCCCTCGCCCTCTCCAACCTCGGGAACGCCAACGCGGCCCTTGATCGCTACCAGGAAGCGCTCGACAGCTACGATCGGGCGCTCGCCATCGACGGAAACCTTGCCGAAGCCCACAACGGCCGCGGCTCTGCGCTCTGCCGTCTGCGCAATTACGACGAGGCACTCGCAAGCCTGAACCGCGCGCTGGCGATCAAGCCCGACTATGCGGCGGCGCTGGCGAACCGCGCCGTGGCACTCCGGGAGCTGCAGCGATTTGACGAGGCCATGGCGGATTGCAACCGGGCAATCGCCCTCGCCCCTGACGACGTGAACGGATGGCTCTGCCGCGCCAATGTCCTGCTCCAGACCCGGCAGATGGCCCAGGCACTATCCGATTGCGAGAGGGCGCTGGCGATCGCGCCCGATTCCGATCAAGCTCACCTGGTGCTGGGCCTCTGCCTTGCCGGACTCGGCCGGGTCGACGAAGCCCTCGCCAGTTTCGACAGGGCCCTCGACATCAGGCCCGATCTCGAGAGCGCGATCTCCAGCAAGATCTTCGCGCTCGATTTCGTGCCGGACGCCAGCGTCGAGCGGCATCAGCAGGCGCGACGCCTATGGTGGGAGCGGATCGGCGCGAAGATCGCTTCAGAAGCGGCGGCGCCGCATGACAACAGCCGCGATCCGGATCGCCGCCTGGTGCTCGGCTACGTCTCGTCGGACTTCAACGCGCATTCGGCCGCGTTCATTTTCAAGCCCGTCCTGCAGCACCATGACCGGGCCGAGTTTGAGATCGTGTGCTATTCGTGCTCGGCGAAAGTGGACGCGACGACACGGGAGTTTCAAGGCATCGCCGATCGCTGGCGTGATGCCTCGCAATGGAGCGACGATCGCCTCGCCGCCCAGATTCGCGACGATCGCATCGATATCCTGATCGATCTGTCCGGCCACACAAAAGGAAACCGCCTCGGCGTATTTGCGCGCAAGCCGGCACCGATCCAGGCGCACGGCTGGGGCCACGGCACCGGCACCGGATTGCCGACGATCGACTATCTGTTCTCGGATCCGGTCGGGATTCCGCACGACGTTCGGCATCTGTTTGCAGAGACGATCGTCGACCTGCCGTGCTTCGTGACGCTGGCGCCGCTGCCACCCGGAATTGCGCAGGGCAAGACGCCGGCGCTCTCGAACGGCTTCGTCACGTTCGGTGTCTTCAACCGCATCAGCAAGATCTCCGACGAGGCCGCAGAAGTCTGGTCCAGGATCCTCGAGCGGGTGCCTGGCTCGCGACTGCTGATTAAGGATGTGGCGCTCGACGATCAACTGGTCCGGGACAAGCTGCTGGCGCGATTTGCGGCGTGCCGATTGCCGGCCGAACGCGTCGATCTGCTCGGAGCCACCTTGCGGGACGCGCATCTGGCCTCGTTCAATCGTATCGATATTGCCCTCGATCCGTTCCCGCAGAACGGCGGTGTCAGCACGTGGGAAGCCCTGCAGATGGGCGTGCCCGTGGTGGCGAAGCTCGGCAACAGCCTGCCCGGCCGCGCTGCCGGCGCCATCCTCTCCGCGCTTGGCCTGCCGGACTGGGTCGCCGACAACGAGGAGGCCTATGTCGAGATCGCAGCCGGCCGCGCGGCTGAGATCGGCGAGCTCGACAAGTTGCGGCGCGAACTGCCCGCAACGATCAACGCTGCGGCCGCGGGCAACCCCGTCTCATATGCGCAAGCGGTGGACGCGGCCTATCGCGCGATGTGGCAACGCTATTGCAGCGGCGCTGTCTGATTGCGTGATCTCGTCGGGTGGATTAGCCGGAGGCGTAATCCACCATTTCTGTTTCGGCACGCGGAGAGAAACGAGGTGGATTACGCCAGCGACAGCGCGTCGCGCCGCCGCAGGCTAATCCACTCTACGCGGCCTCAATGCAGGCGGAACACGCCGTCGACGGCGCGGAGCTCGGCCGGCTTGATCAGCTTGGAATGCGCCACCGTGACCGAATGGAGAGGGCCGTCGAGCTTCTCCTGCCAGAACGCCAGGAAGTCCTTCAGGGCCGGAAATTTCGGAAACATGTCGTAGTTCTGCCAGACATAGGTCTGGAGCAGTGAGGGATGATCCGGCATCCGATAGAGAATTTGTGCCGTCGTCAGCCCGTAGCCCAGCATCTGTTTCCGGAATTCCTCCGAAACGCCCCCAACGCGCAGTCCCATGCCAAACCTCCTTTGCAGGAGCGCATTCGGCGAGTGGCTAGTCCGTGCCCCGGGGAGCCACCCGGAAACGATGCGCTCACATGAGAGAAATGTGACGCAAACTGACAACTCATCTCAAGCCCAAAAGTTTAACAAGCTGTTGAAATTCAATGCTTTAGCAGCAGAGACGACTCCGTGCTAATACGGTCACGGCTGCCCGGTTAACGATGGCGAGGGTTTCTGGCAGTCCGCGCTTTCGGCTGCTAATTTTTCTGCTACAAGCCCTTGCCCCCGGAAAATTCCTGTCCTATTTCAGGCTCGCTCGTGCTAGCACTCACGGGCAACGACTGCTAACAATCTTAAAACCTCAACCCGAGCAATTGCTTAGGAGGACTGCATGAAATTCCGTCCGCTTCACGACCGCGTCGTGGTCAAGCGCATCGACGCAGAAGAGAAGACCGCTGGCGGCATCATCATTCCCGACACTGCCAAGGAAAAGCCCTCCCAGGGCGAAGTCGTCGCTGTTGGCCCCGGTGGCCGCGACGAAGCTGGCAAGCTGATCCCGATCGACCTGAAGGTCGGCGACCGCGTGCTGTTCGGCAAGTGGTCCGGCACCGAGGTCAAGATCGACGGCCAGGACCTGCTGATCATGAAGGAGAGCGACGTGATGGGCGTTCTCGAAGTCAGCGAGTCCAAGAAGAAGGCGGCCTAAGAGCCCCTCTCTCCTCCCTCCAGTCAAACACCTAAGGAAAATTCCAGATGGCAGCCAAAGAAGTCAAATTCTCGGTTGAAGCGCGCGACAAGATGCTGCGCGGCGTCGACGTTCTCGCCAACGCGGTGAAGGTCACGCTCGGTCCGAAGGGCCGCAACGTCGTGCTCGACAAGTCGTTCGGCGCTCCCCGCATCACCAAGGACGGCGTCACCGTCGCCAAGGAGATCGAGCTCGACGACAAGTTCGAGAACATGGGCGCGCAGATGGTGCGCGAAGTCGCCTCCAAGTCCGCTGACGCGGCCGGCGACGGCACCACCACCGCTACCGTGCTCGCCCAGGCGATCGTGAAGGAAGGCGCCAAGTCGGTCGCCGCCGGCATGAACCCGATGGACCTCAAGCGCGGCATCGACCTCGCGGTCGAAGCCGTCGTGGCCGACCTCGAGAAGAACTCGAAGAAGGTCACCTCGAACGACGAGATCGCCCAAGTCGGCACCATCTCGGCCAACGGCGATGCCGAGATCGGCAAGTTCCTCGCCGACGCCATGAAGAAGGTCGGCAACGAGGGCGTCATCACCGTCGAGGAAGCCAAATCGCTCGAGACCGAGCTCGACGTGGTCGAGGGCATGCAGTTCGACCGCGGCTACATCTCGCCCTACTTCGTCACCAACGCCGACAAGATGCGCGTTGAGATGGACGACGCCTACATCCTCATCAACGAGAAGAAGCTCTCCTCGCTGAACGAGCTGCTGCCGCTGCTCGAGGCCGTGGTGCAGACCGGCAAGCCGCTGGTCATCGTCGCCGAGGACGTCGAAGGCGAAGCCCTCGCGACCCTCGTCGTGAACCGCCTGCGCGGCGGCCTGAAGGTCGCGGCCGTCAAGGCGCCGGGCTTCGGCGATCGCCGCAAGGCCATGCTGCAGGACATCGCGATCCTGACCGGCGGCCAGGCGATCTCGGAAGACCTCGGCATCAAGCTCGAGAACGTCACGCTCAACATGCTCGGTCGCGCCAAGAAGGTGATGATCGACAAGGAGAACACCACGATCGTCAACGGCGCCGGCAAGAAGGCCGACATCGAGGCGCGCGTGGCCCAGATCAAGGCGCAGATCGAGGAGACCACCTCGGACTACGACCGCGAGAAGCTCCAGGAGCGTCTCGCCAAGCTCGCGGGCGGCGTCGCGGTGATCCGCGTCGGCGGCGCGACCGAGGTCGAGGTGAAGGAGCGCAAGGATCGCGTTGATGACGCGATGCATGCGACCCGCGCGGCCGTGGAAGAAGGCATCGTTCCGGGCGGCGGCGTCGCCCTGCTCCGTGCCTCCGAGCAGCTCAAGGGCCTGCGCACCAAGAACGACGACCAGAAGACCGGCGTCGAGATCGTGCGCAAGGCGCTGTCGGCGCCCGCTCGCCAGATCGCGATCAACGCCGGTGAAGACGGCTCGGTGATCGTCGGCAAGATCCTGGAGAACAAGGCCTACAATTACGGCTTCGACTCCCAGACCGGCGAATATGCCGACCTCGTCAAGAAGGGCATCATCGACCCGACCAAGGTGGTCCGCACCGCGATCCAGAACGCTGCCTCGGTGGCCGCGCTCCTGATCACCACGGAAGCCATGGTCGCCGAGCTGCCCAAGAAGGGCGGCGCCGGCCCGGCGATGCCCCCCGGCGGCGGCATGGGCGGCATGGACTTCTGATCCAGCCGATCAGGCACGATACGAATGCGAAACCCCGGCAGCGATGCCGGGGTTTTGTTTGGGGGAAACTCTCACCCTTCGTCATTCCGGGGCGCGCCCTCTTGGGCGCGAGCCCGGAATCCATAACCACGAACCTTGATTGGTTATCCCGGGATGGAAATCAGCCCGGTCCAAATCCCGATCCTCGATTACCGAGTCTTCCGATCCCTCCGCCACTTCCTGCACTCTTTCTTACGGGCGACAGGCATAGCGGGCCATTCCGTCCGCCTGTGGTTATGGATTCCGGGCTCGCGCTTCGCGCGCCCCGGAATGACGGCCTCCGCCTCACTCCACCTTGCCGATCCGCTCGAAGCGCGGCTCGCCGTCTTCGTCGAGGGACCAGAAGATCCGCGTCACCTTGCCGATGAGATTGTCCATCGGCACGAAGCCGAACGTCGGCATGCGGCTGTCGGTGGAATTGTCGCGGTTGTCGCCGAGCACGAAGAAGTGGCCCGGCGGCACCGTGAAGGCGTCTGTGTTGTCGAGATAGCCGTTGTCGAGGCAGTCATAGGTCACATAGGACGCGCCGCTCGGCAGCGTCTCGCGCCAGCGCTTGACGACCGCACCGTCGTCCACGCCGCAGGCCTCGCCGGCAAGTGTCGCCTCCAGGGCGACGCGGGTCACCGGGCGGCCGTTGAGGATGAGCCGGCCCTGCCGCATCTGGATGCGGTCTCCGGGCAGGCCGACGAGGCGCTTGACGTAGTCGGCAGAACCGTCCTTCACCGTCCGGAATACCACGATATCCCCGTATTCGGGATCGGCGGCGAGGATGCGGCCCGAGATCCAGGACGACGCGAATGGGAGTGAATAGCGGCCATACCCGTAAGTGTATTTCGCGGCGAAGACGTAGTCGCCGACCATCAGCGCCGGTGTCATCGAACCGGACGGAATGTTGAACGGCTGATACAGGACGAAGCGAAACAGGATCACCGGCGACCACAGCACCGGGATCATGAGGATCAGGACGACGATCGCCTTCCAGTCGCTGGATCGTGCCGCGGGGCGGATCGATTCCTGAAGAACGGTCATGTGCCTTCCCTGATCAAGACGTTGCGGCCCCAGGATGACGCAACCTGCGAGCGCGCTCAATCCCCGACGAGCTCAAATTGGTCGCGCCTCGCGCCGATCGCGTTCATCGCAGACCGCGGCAACGCCGATGTGAAGGGCCGCCCGTGGGCGGCCCTTCGGTTCATGCGCTCTCGGGCGCCTTCAGACGCACGAGCCGGGTCAGGAGGGCATCGAGGCCCTGGCCTTCGCCGGCATGGAGGTCGATGCGGCCGACCTTCTCGACCAGCCGCTCCAGCGACTCCAGCTCCTTGAGCCGCAGCAGCAGGGGGTTCTCCTCCATCAGGCGGGCAGTGTTCAGGAGCGAACGCGTCGCCGCGGTCTCCTCCTGCCGGCGGATCAGGTTCGCCTTCGCGACCCGCTCCGCCTCCACCACCTTGTTCACCAGCTCCCGGATCTCGCCGGGCAGGATCACGTCCCTGACGCCGAGCTCGGTCACCTCCACGCAGGACTCTGCGACGCGTGCACGCACATAGTCGCGCAGCTCCGCATCCAGCGCCGCCTTCGCAGACAGCACCTCGTCCAGCGTCCGGCTAGCTACCGCCTCGCGGATCGCGAACTGCACCAGGCGGTACAGCCACGCATCCACGTCAGGCACGGTCGCAACCGTCCGCTCGGGATCGACGATGCGGCGGAACGCCGTCAGCGTCACCCGCAGCGCGATGCGATCCTTGGTCAGCATCTCCTGCGCGGTGATCTCGACCGCCTGGGGCCGCAGGTCGAGGCGCTTCACCTCGATCTTGCGGCCGACGGTCCAGAAGGCGTGCCGGCCGGGCGCGAGCCGCTCCACGAGCCGGCCCTCGACATAGAGCAGGCCCGCCTCGTGGTTCTCGACCACCGTCTCGCTCATGACGGTCGAGCGGCTGCGCTCGATCATGGTGAGATGCCGCGCGTCGACCCTGGCGTCGCTGGACACATCGATGCGCTCGACATCGATGCGCGTTGCGACCTTCCAGTAGACGCGCACCTGCCAAGGCGTCATCAGATGCACGGGCCGGCCGTCGAGGCTGACGATGGCGATCTCGTCCGCCTTGGTCTCGACCGCCTCGAACAGCTCGGCGGCCAGATCGGGCCGCGCGGCCTTCAGCACCGCGTAGCGCTCCGCAGAAAATTCGCTGCGGACCACGTCGAGCACCTCGGCCTTCAGCTCGTGCAGGGGATCGAACAGACGGTGCTTGCCTGGCGCGAGCACGCGCACGAGCTGCCCGTTGCGCGTCAGCAACGCACGCTCGCCATCCTTCACCGTCACGTTCAGCATCAGCAAGTGCCAAGTCATGGCACGCCTCCTTCAGTTGCCTCCTGCCGAGCGCGGCCGGATAGCGGGTTACACCTGCAAAGGACGTGAGGACGCGGACGACGCTTCCCGCGAAATCGGCGGGCCGGGGCTTGAGCTTGCATGACGACGGGCGCACGCGCGCGATCGCGCGACGCTTGTCGCGCGGCCGTGCGGAGCCACCCGGCATCGGCGCAAGCGGTATCTACCCGCGGCGCAAAGCCGGTCTCACAGTGTCTAGGTTCGGACGGAAAGCCTTGCGGCAAAACGGCCGGACTGCGACTGAAGCGCGCGTCCGGTCCTCGTCAGAGGTATCAGCCTTTCAGGCTGAAACGGAGCGCTGGAGCGGGATTCGAACCCGCGACCCGATGATTAAAAGTCATCTGCTCTACCAAACTGAGCTATCCTTCGTGGAGCAAGAGACCGGAATCGAACCGATGCCTTCGGGTGTTCAACCCGACGCTCTCCATGAGCTACGTCCTGCGTTTCTCCTTCATTCGGCGGAACACGAAACCGGCAAGACCGGCCCGCGCCAGTCGGGATCTCAGCGAGCCCGAGCCCATGGCCTAGCGAAGGACGGCGCTAATAGACCAGGCACGTTCGGGTTGCAAGGGGGGATGAGAAATTTTTTGGTTCGTCATTCCGGGGCGGCGCGGAGCGCCGAGCCCGGAATCCATAACCACAGGCTTTAGTTGGAAATACCGTTATAGAGATCATCCCAATTTGGATTCTGTTCATCGATCAATCGTGTCTTCCAATCGCGCCGCCATTTCTTCAGTTCTTTTTCTCGAGCAATCGCGCTTGCAGCGTCATCGAAAATTTCAAACAGGACCAGCTTATCCACTCCGTATCGCTTGGTGAATCCCGGCACCACTTTGATCTTGTGCTCGTAGACGCGCCGAACGAGATCGCTCGTTACGCCAATGTAGAGCGTGCCGTATTTTCTACTCGCCAGGATGTAGACTTAATACGCCATTCCATCGGCCTGTGGTTTCCGGGCTCGGCGCGCTTCGCGCCGCCCCGGAATGACGAGCGGATGCTAGGATCAAGCGGAGAATACATCAACCAAAGCTTGTAGTCGCAGTATTGCGATCGTTGCTCCGCGAAGCGCGTCACTCGCGCGCACTGTCCTGGAAGCACGCCCTCACCCATGCGATCGTCACGCGCGTCGCCGGATCGCGCTTGAGGTGGTTCTGCACGAGAAGCCAGACGTCGCGGCGCTTCGGCAGCAGGGTGGCACGCAGGCTGCGGTCGGCGAGCAGCGGTGCGCAGCTGTGCTCGGGCAGCACGCCGATGGCCTGATGCGACTGGATCATGGTGCGGATGATGCGGATATTGTCGGTGATGCAACGCACGTTCGTCAGCCGTTTCGCCCGCAAGAACTGCGCTTCCGGAATCGCGTCGAGCTCGTCCGGATAGACGCAGGCAACGGGCTCGCCGCCGCCGCGGTCCGCGGGCTCGAAGAAGTACAGCCTGACGTCGCCGAGCTTGGAGATGGTGAAGTCGCCCTTCTCCGGCTTGCGCAGACGGATGGCGAGATCGGCCTGCCAGCGCGAGAACTTGACGTTGCCGCTCGCGGTGAGGAATTGCAGCGTCAGCCCCGGATGATCGCGCAGGAAGCTGCTCGCATGCGGCGCCAGCAGCTCTTCGGCGACCGCATTGGTCGAGGCGATGCGCAGCCGCCCGACCGGGCCGACCTGGCTCTCCTTGATACGGTCGATCGCCGCCGCATGCGCGGCCATCGCACCGACATGCGCGAGCACCGCCTCGCACTGGCGCGTCGGCCGCCGCACGCCGTCCACCGCATCGAACAGCGGCACGCCGAGATCGCGCTGGATGCGCGCAAGCCTGCGGCCGACGGTGGTCTCGTCGATGCGCAGCCGCGCGCTGGCGCCGGCGTAGGTGCCCTCGTCCCTGACCGCGGCGATGATGCGCAGATCGTCCCAGTTCATGGGCGCGAGCGTAGCAGGCGCCGCCGCTGCCTGCAAATTTGCAGCCATCAGCTGCAATAGTCCTGCACAATGGCAGGCTGCTGCTGCGCTAGTGTCGAAGCATCCGAATTCACGAAAGCCTGACGGCATGACCGCTCCGAAGACCCTGCTCGAACTCGCCGGCGCCGATCTCGATCCGCCCAGGCTCAACGAGACATGCCTCGTTCTGATCGACATCCAGAACGAATATTGCGGCGGCCCGATCGCCCTGCCCGATGCGCAAGCGGCGATCGCCGCGGCTGCGCGCCTGCTCGCGCGCGCACGGGAAAGCGGAGCTGCGATCTTCCACGTCGCGCACAAGGGCCGCGCCGGCGGCCTGTTCGACCGCGAGGCGGCGCGCGGCGCGATCGTCGAACGCCTGACGCCGCTCGCGGCCGAGCCCGTGATCGAGAAGGCGCTGCCGAATGCCTTCGCCGGCACCGACCTGCAGGCCAGGCTGGCCGCGACCGGACGCAAGAACATCGTGCTCGCGGGGTTCATGACGCATATGTGCGTGTCTTCGACCGCGCGCGCCGCGCTCGATCTCGGCCTGCGCACGACGATCGCGGCCGACGCCTGCGCCACGCGCGATCTTCCCGATGGGCGCGGCGGCACGCTGCCGGCGAGAATTGTTCACGAGGTCGCGCTGGCCGAATTGTCCGACCGCTTCGCGATCATCGCGCAGAGCGACGCACTGACCTGAGGAGACCGTCCTGATGCTGCAGCTCTATTTCTTTCCGATGGCCTGCTCGCTCTCGAGCCGCATCGCGCTGCTGGAGGCCGGGATCGAGGCGCAGTATCACCTCGCCCATATCTGGACCAAGCGGCTCGTGGACGACGGCGGCGACTTCCGTGAGGTGTCACCAAAGGGCGCGGTCCCGGTCCTGGTGCTGGAGAACGGCGAGCGGCTGACGGAAAGCGCAGCGGTGCTGCAATACATCGCCGATCTGAAGCCGGAGGCACGCCTTGCGCCGCGACCCGGCGACATCGATCGTTATCGCCTGCAGGAATGGCTGAGCTTCGTCGGCGCCGAGATCCACAAGGCGTTCCTGTTTCCAACCTTCTGGTACAAGGACGACGGCTCGCTGGCCAAGCCGCGCGTGAGGATCATGCAGACATTGTCGGTGCCCGCAGCGCATCTGGCGGGCCGCGAATTCCTCGTCGGCGACGCCTTCACCGTGGCCGATGCCCATCTCACCTGGACCTTGCTGCTGCTCCGTCCCGCGGGGATCGACATCGCGCAATGGCCGGCCCTGGCCGCCTATCTCGAGCGCATGCAGGCGCGGCCCGCGGTGAAGGAGGCAATCGGAATCGAGATGGCGCTGCGCAAGACCGTTGCAGCCTGAGCTCGCCTCACTCCACCCGCGCCAGCACCGCGAGCTTGCGGATGCCCTTGTTGCGGTAGGCGTCGAGGAATGCGTAATAGTCCTTGAACGACACGCAGCCGTTGGAATCGCCGCCCGGCCCGAGCATGAAGGTGTGAGCGAGCAGGCCGTCGCGGCCGTAAATCGCGCTCTCGCCGCCGATCGGGGTGAGGCGCAGCGCCGGCACGCCATGGAACAGCGCCTCGCGCGGCTTCAGCGTATAGATGTGCGGCGGCGTCACGCCGCGCATGCGCAGGCGGCGGGAGTCCGGATCGTCGCGGTTGGCGCCAAGGCCGGAATGCGCCTCAAGCCTGGTGCCGTCGGGCAGATACACCATCTTGGCCGTGATGTCGTAGACCGCGGTGTCCCGCTCATAAGGCGGAGCGCCCCCGAACATCGGGTTCTGCTCCTTCGGGGCGATGGACGCAGTGATGCTGGCATCGGCCGAGGCGTAGGCGAGCAGCCCGCCGGACGCTTCGCGCTTGCCCCACAGCTTTTCCACCATCGCCTGGCGCGGAGCGGTGATCGACATCACCGCGGCCTTGGCACGGTCGGCGAAGGATTTTTGCTTGGCTTCTGGCGCCGGCACGATCTCGGCCGGGTCGGCCGAGGCGAGTTGCAGCTGGGCAGCCGGCGCGCGCTTGGTCTTGTCCGCGGTGCTATCGGCGCCCTTGGCCGCCGGCTTCAGCGCTTCCGCGACCTTCGCGATCACGCCCTGCTTCGGGGCGTCTTTGGCCACCGCAACGACCTGCGTTGCGGGTGCGACGCTTGCGGCATTCGACGGCACGCCTTGCGTTGCGGCTGCGGCAAAGCGCTCGTTGAACATCTCGCGCGAGATCGGAGCTGCGACCTGGAGGCGGTCGGGCAGCAGTGCGAAGGTTTCCTTGATAGCCTCGCCCGCCTCGCGCAGCACCACCCTGGGCGCGCGCTTGATCACCGGCTCGTCGTAGCCGCTGCTGCCGACGGTCGGATAGACGCTCGCGCCGAAGATGTTGCTGTGGATGGTCCAGCCGGCGCCCACCACGGCGCAGCCGATCGCCGCGGCGCCAAGCCAATTGGTCGTGATCATTTTCCGGGAAGATTTCCGCGAATTGGTCTTCGAGAAATTCTTGGACTTCCGTGCCGCGTTACTCTGCGCAGCGATACTCGTACTCATTCGCCTTGCGTCCAGGACGGTGTCACTCAGTCCCCCCTCGAAGTGCCGCTGGTCACGATCCGGGAACAGCATCTCGCAGAGGGTCGGAGCGTCATTAAGGCGACTTTTAGTTAAATGCGGATTAAGTTCGGGCGGATCTGCGGCAACGCGTTAACGCTGTCCCGTTTTGAGAAAAAAGCCCGCAGAACTACGGACTTAGTCGGGTCTGTTAACTATAATTCTCGGCCGGTTCAGCACGCTCTGCGGACGTCTGCGGCCACATCCATGACGCACTTGAGAACGTTCATTTTTGTGGCCCTCAACTGCCCCTGAACGTAACGCGCCAGCGTTGCGCGAGGCTGGTGGACGACGCGTGCGACTTCACGCGGCACGGCGCCGTGATTGAAAGTTGATCGCCTCGGTTCTAGACATCGCGGCCGCGGGAAAATAGCTGCCACCTCGGCACTTTTCAGCAGCCTCTGCGCGTGATACGGTACCGTATCATCCTGCCCTGAGCTGTGCCGAGCACGCAAACGGAGGCTGGCATGAGAGGGATCGCGCGCGCGGGGTTTTTCGCCCTGGCGGGGTCGTTTCTGTTGATCGGATCTGCGGCTGGGCAGCCTGCGGCGAATGCGGGCTGCACGGCATCGCCGTCGGCTGCCGGGACGCAGACCTGGCGCTGTGACAATGGCATCACCATCGTTGCGGAAAACGGCGCCAGAATTGAACTTAAGGACGCCAACCGCGACGGACATATAGACTCCGTGGAGTTGAGCAGCAAAGCGCTGCTGATCGAGGTGCCCAAGAAGCCGCGCGGCAATCCCTTCAAGGTGCTGACGCCGCAAGCGATTGCCGCAGTACGCGGCACGAAATGGGCGGTCGATGTCGCCGACACCAAGACTTCCGTGTTCGTCGCGGACGGCCGGGTCGGCGTGAGCCGCAGGGCTCGTGGACGCGGTGTCGTGCTTGGACCCGGCGAAGGCGTCGATGTCGAGCCAACCGGTCCGTTGACCGTCAAGACCTGGGGCCAGCCGCGCGTCGACGCGCTCATGGCCAGACTTGGGCAATGAGCCCGGGCCGGCAGGGCCCGGCCCATGAGATTTGGATTATACGATTGCAAGACCGCATGCGCAGCCGACGCGTTCAGATCCTAGTGGCCCTCGTCCTCACCGCGCTGTGGGGCGCGGCCATCTATGCGACGCACGCCCACGGCCATCTGCGCTTCCTGGACCGCCTCGAAGCCACGTTGACGGATTGGCGGACGCAGGCCCGCGGCGTGCAGCGTCCGCCGGATTTCGTCACCATCGTTGCGATCGACGACACGGTGGTGAAGCGCGGCGGCACCTATCCACTGCCGCGCGCCGATCTTGCCCGCGTCGTCGACACCATCGTGCAGTTCAAGCCGAAGGTGGTGGCGATCGACCTGTTGCTGGTCGACCGCAGCGCCGCGATCGGCGATGCGACGCTGGCCAACACGCTGGCCACCGGCCCCATGGTGCTTGCCGCCGCCGCGATCTTCCCCTCGGCCAGCGAAACCGTGGCACCCAGCCGCGAAGGTCCCCTCGCCGTACTGCCGGAGGCCGAGCGCTTCCTGCAGCCATTGCCCGCATTCGCCGAGCACGCCGAGGTCGGCATCGTCAATGTCGCGACCGGGCAATCGGGCTCGCCGCTCTCGGTGCCGATGCTGTTCCGGACCCGCGACAAGGTCGAGCTGTCGTTTCCGTTGCGCGTCGCGGCCCGCGCGCTCGACCAGCCGCTGACCGTCGCGCCGGGCCATCTCATGCTCGGCGATCGCGTGGTGCCGACCGACAGCAATCTGGCATTGCCGATCACCTATTACGGCCCGCGCCGCACCATCCGTACCGTCAGCGCACAGAGCATTTTCGACGGCATGCTCGATCGCGCGGCCATCGAGAACCGGATTGTCGTGATCGGCGCCTCCGTCGCCGGCGGCGGCGACTTCTATCCGACGCCGTTCGATTCCCTGATGCCCGGCGTCGAGGTGGTCTCGACGGCGATCACGCATCTCGTCGCCGGCGACGCCATCCTGCGTGACCACAGGGTCCGCATCACTGATGCGCTCACGGCGATCCTGCTGCCGGTGCTGCTGGTGGGCCTGCTCGCCTGGCGGCGCATCGCGTTCGGCACCATGGCGGCAGCCGCGGTGATGATCGCCTGGGCCGGGCTCAACCTGTTCGCGTTCACGCACGGCGTCTGGCTGAACGCCGCGACCACGCTTGCCGCCGCCGTGCCGCCGGTTGCGGTCTTTGCCGGCGTGCAGCTGTGGGCCGGAGGCCGCCGCACGCAATATTTCGCCGCTAAGAGCAGGTCGCTTGCGCAATTCCAGGCTCCGGCGCTGCAGGATTGGCTGGCGCGAGATCCGAACTTCCTGTCGAAGCCGGTGCGGCAGGATGCAGCCGTGGTGTTCGTCGATCTCTCCGGCTTCACCGGTTTGAGCGAGCGGATCGATCCGGACGAGCTCACGGATATTCTGAAGGCGTTTCATGCGCTGATCGACCGGATCGCGATCGATTGCGGCGGCATGATCACGGGCTTTCTCGGCGACGGCGCCATGATCCTGTTCGGGCTGCCGCGCGCGATGCCCGACGATTCGGCGCGCGCGCTGAAATGCGCGGTCGATCTGCATCGCGGCCTCGCACACTGGATCGCCTCGCTGCCGCCGGCGATCGCAGGTCAGCTCGGCTTCAAGATCGGCGCGCATTGCGGCCCGATCGTCGCCTCGCGGCTCGGCGAAAGCCATCAGCACATCACGGCTACAGGCGACACCGTCAACGTCGCAAGCCGGCTGATGGAGATTGCCGCGCAGAACGATGCGCGGCTCGCGCTGAGCAACACGCTGCTGGATGCGGCCGACTTCCAGGGCGCGCCCGACGGCGTTCTGTCCGGTCCCCTGCTCGCCCAGGTCCGCGGCCGTTCCGGCGTCGTGACCGTCTGGTTCTGGCGCGATCGCGATGGCCCGGGCCAGGATGCTGACAAGGCCGAGATGATGGGCTGAGTAGCCGTTGCGGCCCCCAACGCTTCATTCGTCGTCCCCGCGAAGGCGGGGACCCATACCGCGTGATCTATCGATGAGCGCAGGTGGCCGTACCGACTGAAGAACCGCCCACGAACAATCTTCGTTAAGCTTCTCCCTGGGAGTATGGGTCCCCGCCTTCGCGGGGACGACGGCGGAGTGTGAGGTCCCTACCGCGCTTCCGGCGGCGGCGAGCGGTCCAGCACTTCGCCTTTGGCGCCTTCCAGCAGGTCGATGCCGTAGGTCTCGATCAGGAGCGGCCCGCGCTTGCGCTGCAATTGCGCCACCTGCGTCACCTTTGCAAAGAGAGCATTGAGGGCGGGATGACCGTCGGCGCGCAGCTCGTCGACATAGAGCAGCTTGCCGGCGAGCAGCTTGGGATCGGGTTCGGCCATGTTGACCCAGCGGATGCGCTGATTCTGCTGCGCGACGCAGGTGCCGCGCGGCAGATAGAATGCGAGCCAGCTCGTGGTGCCGTAATCCTGCGCCAGCACACAGGTGGCGCCACTGCGCGCGCGCACCGCTTCGATCTCGGCGGCGAGCTCGCGCCAACCGACACCGACGCTGCGCACGGTGGCATCGCGGCGATATCCGGACAACCAGCCGGTATTGGCCTGCACGATCAAGGCTGCAAACATGACGATGCCCACCGGCGCGGCCCAGCGCAGGCAGACGTCGACGAGGCGCCGCTGCCGCGGCTTCCATTGCGCAAGATTGGCAGCGGCGGCCGCGGCAATGACGAACGGCGGATACACCGGCGCGAACCAGTTGGCCTCGACGCGCGCATGCAGCGAATGCCAGACGAAATAGACGACGATGGTCCAGAACATCGTCTCGATCAACACGCGCGAGGCCAGCGCGCCGGCGCGCTGCCAGGTCAGCGCGTGCAGGCCCATCGCGCCGAGGATGAAGACCAGCGGCGTTGCGAACGCGATCTGGGTCGGGACCAGCTCGGCGATGAAGACGGGGCGGAAGTCCTCGATCCTGGCGCGGCCGAGCTGCTTTGCGAACGAGACCCATTGATGATCCGCATTCCAGAGGATCACCGGCGAGAACAGCGCCAGGGCGACGAGACCGCCGAGATAGGGCCAGGGCGAGAGAAACCAGCGCCGGAGTTTCGGTACCCACGCAAGCCAGATCAGAATCGCCAGCCCGAAGAACATCGCGGTGTATTTCGACAGCAGCGCCGCGCCGACCGCCACCCCGACCGCGAGCCACCAGGCGCCCCGTCCCGTCTCCAGCACCTTGGCGAGGAAGAACAGCACGAAGCTCGAGGCGACTAGCAGCGGCGCATCGGGCGTGACGATCAGCGTGCCGACGGAGGCCAGCAGTGTCGCGTTGAGCAGGATGGCACTGGTCGCGGCCACGCGTACCCCGCCGAACAGGATCGCCGCGGAGCGATGGACCGCATAGCTCATCGGCAGCGCCAGCAGGATCGAGACGAGGCGGACGCCGAGCTCGGTATCGCCCGCGATCATGGTGCCGGCGCGGATCACATAGGCGACCATGGGCGGGTGGTCGTAATAGCCCCCGGCGAGGCTCTTCGACCACATCCAGTAATAGGCTTCGTCGAACGTGATCGGCGTGAAGGCGGCTGCGACGAGCCGCAATCCCACCAGCGCGACAATCAGCAGCGCGGTGTTGCGGACGATCCGCGCATCGGCCCCGCCCATCACGCGCTATTTCTTGCGCCAGACGAACAGTCCGGACATCGCGTAGTTCCACACCACGCCCATCAACGCGCCGGCCAGGCCGGCCAGCCACCAGATCGGCTCCTGGTCGTAGACCGAGAAGGCGACGCCGACATTGGCGAGCAGGCCGACGCTGCACACGATGTAGAAGGCGATCAGGCCGCGCAGCAGCGCAAAGCCCTTCAGTCGCTGGTCGCGATAGGTGAGGAAGTTGTTGAGGATGAAGTTGCTGGTCATGGCGACGATGGCGCCGGCGGCCTGCGCTTCCGCGAACGGCGCCTTGAACAGCTGAAGTCCGATGAACAGCGTGGTCAGGTGCACGACGAGGCCGATGCCGCCGACCATCGCGAACAGGATGAAGCGCAGCGAGACGATGTCGTTGGTCAGCTTGGCGAAGACGAGGCCGAGGAAGTCGAGCGCGACCATGGAATCGAGCTTGCTCTCGCCGTGCTGGCGGGCGCCGAAAGTGTAGGGAATCTCGACCGCCCGCAAGCTGCCATGCGCGGTCGCAACGATGTCGAGCAGGATCTTGAAGCCGTGCACGGAGAGCTTCGGTGCGAGCTGCTCGAAGCGGTCGCGGCGGATCATGAAGAAGCCGCTCATGGGATCGGCAATCTCTACCCGCAGCATCTTCTTGGCAACCTCGGTCGCGAGCGCGCTGGCGCCGGCACGCTGCTTGTTGAAGCCTTCGCTCTTGTAGCCCTCGATGTAGCGGCTGCCGACGACGAGGTCGGCCTGATCGCTCGCGAGCAAGAGCAGCATCTTGGGCAGCTGTGTCTCATCGTGCTGGAGGTCGGCATCGATCACGGCCACGTAGGGCGCGCTGGAGGCAAGGATGCCCTCGATGCAGGCGCCCGACAGGCCGCGGCGGCCGATGCGGCGGACGCAGCGCACGCGGCTGTCGCGCTGCGCCAGCTCGCGCACGACGTCCCAGGTGCCGTCGGGCGAATTGTCGTCGACGAACACGACCTCCCAGACGACGTTGGCGAGCGTCGCGTCGAGACGCCGGTACAGCACGGTGACGTTGTCGCGCTCGTTGAAGGTCGGGACGATGACCGACAGTTCCGGCCCCTCGTGGGCCTGGTTGTCGATGCCCGGTCTGATCGCTTCGTTCATGACGGCAGCGTATATCCGCCGCATCCTGCGCTGCCAAGCCGGGGTTCTGGGGAATGGCCGAAAAGGGGCCTAAAATGCCAACGACCCCGGAACGGCGGGCCGCGCGTACATCCGGCGCAAGCCTTAAGCTATTCCAAGGTCGTCCCAGCGACGGAGGTCTTTACGCTCAACGTCGCCGTTACAAGCTAGATGGGAATGGCAAAAGCGTTCCGCAAGGGGGCGGAAATCCGATTTTCAAACCCTATTGGTTGGGCACCTCCCGGATGACCGGCCCGCGCGGCGCGGGCGCGACCGGGGCTGCGGGCGCCGCCGCAGGAGCCGGCTCGGCCTTCGCCGGCTTGGGCGGCTTGCCGTACTGGCCGATCGGCCCGAACACGACGGCAACCGCAAGGACGGCTGCCGCGACGATCGCCCCAAGAATGCCACCCACCGACTCAGACGACATGCAAGTTCCTGCTCCAGACCGGCCCCACTGATACCACGGATGCGCGCGCGGCCGGAAGGCCCAGCGCGAATCGCGAATGGCGAATGAGCATGGCCTGCCTTCTCGCCCTATTCGCTATTCGCCATTCGCCACTCCCCTACTTCTGGGGCGGCCGGTGCTTGACGAAGGCCATCACGATGTCCTTCTGCGCCGCCTCCACCGCTCTGTTCGCGGTGGCGAGATGAGCGCCGGCATCGATGTCAGGATATTGCGTGGTGAGATAGTCGAGCAGCGTGACCCGGTAATATTGCCGCTCCGACGGACAGGCGCCCGCAACCGAGCGGCCGAAATCCTGCTCCGACAGGCCCCGATTGGACTCGCGCGAATATTCCCGCGCCAGGCAATGCCAGTAGTCGTCACGGCCCTGCTGGGCGAGCTTCTGCGCGCCCTTCGTGTCGTCGTCATCCGCCACGGCAGAACTTGTCATGGCAGCAGATGTCATCATGACGAGTGCGCCCCCCACCAGCAGCATCCGCATCTTGTTCTCCTTCTTCGCGGGCCCGTCGCGAGCTTAGACCGGACCGGCCAACTGGCCAATCACATCTGGTTTGATTAGGATGTGATCCCTCCCCGTCGATGCGAGATCCTCCCGTGGCCAAAGCAAAAACTGCGTCCAAAAAATCCGGCAATATCTACATCGGTATCGGCGGCTGGACCTTCGAGCCGTGGCGCGGCGTGTTCTATCCGGAGAAGCTCGCGCAGGCGAAGGAGCTGTCCTATGCCGCCTCCAAGCTGACCTCGATCGAGATCAACGGCACCTATTACGGCTCGCAGAAGCCGGAGAGCTTTCGCAAATGGGCGAGCGAGGTGCCTGAGGGCTTCGTGTTCTCGGTGAAGGGACCGCGCTTCGCGACCAACCGCCGCGTGCTCGCGGAGGCCGGCGATTCCATCAAGCGGTTCTACGATTCCGGCGTGCTGGAACTCGGCGATCATCTCGGGCCGGTGCTGTGGCAGTTTGCGCCGACGAAGAAGTTCGATGGTGCCGATTTCGGCAAGTTCCTGGAGCTGCTGCCGCGCAAGCTCGAGGGGCGCGCGCTGCGCCACGTCGTTGAAGTGCGCCACGACAGCTTCTGCACGCCCGACTTCGTGGCGCTGATCCGCGAGTTCGAGACGCCGGTCGTGTTCGCCGAGCACGGCAAATATCCCGCCATCGCAGATGTCGCCGGCGATTTCGTCTATGCGCGGCTGCAGAAGGGCAATGACGAGATCAAGACCTGCTATCCGCCGAAGCAGCTCGACGCGTGGGCCGAGCGCTTCCAGGACTGGGCTTCGGGCGGTGAACCCGACGACCTCCCGAAGGTTGACAAGACGAAGCCGAAGAAGGAGCCGCGCGACGTGTTCGCCTATGTCATCCACGAGGGCAAGGTGCGCGCACCGCACGGCGCCATGGAACTGATTGCGCGGGTGAGTTGAGGCCACATGGCAAAGGCGAAGAAGCTGTTCACCATCGGCTATGAGCAGACACCGCCGAAGGCCGTGCTGGACGAGCTGGAACAGGCCGGCGTCAAGCTCGTGGTCGACGTGCGCGCGGTGACGTCGTCGCGCCGGCCAGGCTTTTCCAAGAAGCAGCTTTCGGCGGGCCTCGACGAGCGCGGCATCGGCTATGTCCATCTCGCCGCGCTCGGCACGCCGAAGGAAGGCCGCCTCGCCGCCCGCAGCGGTCAATACGACGTGCTGGAAAAGATCTTCTCCAAGCACCTGAAGACGCCGCAGGCGAAAGAAGAGATGGACGAGCTTTCGGCGCTGGTGAAAAAGGCCGGCCCGGTTTGCCTGCTGTGCTACGAGCGCGACCACACCCACTGCCACCGCCAGATGATCGCGGAAATCATCGAGGAGCGCGATGGGGTTACGGTGAAGAATTTGGCGGGGCGGCAGGTGTAGCCACACCCGTCATTCCGGGGCGCGACGAAGTCGCGAGCCCGGAATCCATTTCGCCACCAACACTGCGGCCCGATGGATTCCGGGCTCAGCGCTTCGCGCTGCCCCGGAATGACGAGCTGAAAGAGCTCAGCCCTCCCCCGCCAGCCGGAACGTCCCCTCCATCATCTCTACGCAAGCGCCGCCGACGTGAGCGGATACGATCTTGCCGTCCTGCTTGCGCACGCGCGTCGAGAGGATGCTCGGACGACCCATGTCAAAGCCCTGGCCGACTGCGAGCTTGAGCTCGCCGTCGCGCGCGGGATCGAGATCGGCGAACAGCGCGGCGGCGGCAACCGTGGCGCTGCCGGTGGCGGGATCTTCGACGAGACCGCTGGCACCGCGCATGAACATGCGCGCCTGTCGCTCGCAAGGCGCCTCCGTCGCCGGCACGTCGCGCGTATAGAACCACACCGAGCGGGCACCATCGCGCGGCAAGACCTTGCCAAAGGCCGCGGCATCGGGCCTGGCCCGCTTCAGCGCCTCGCGCGAATGCAGCTCCATCACCAGAAACGCGTTTCCGACGGTGACGATCTCAGGCTCGTGATTGCCTGTCTTGACGTCGTCGGCAACGAGCGAGATGCAGCTCGCGGCCTCTGCTGCCGACAGCCTTGAGAGCCGCTGCAGCGGCTGCGGCGCGGTGAGCTCGGTTCTGATCACCCGGCCCTGCTCTCGCACGATCTCGACCGGAACCAATCCGGCCTTCTCCTCGAACAGCAGGCGCGGCTTCGGCTCTTTCGCCATCGAGGCCAGCACGAAGGCGGTGCCGACATTGGGATGGCCCGCAAAGGCGATCTCCTGCACCGGCGTGAAGATGCGCACCTCGGCGTCGTTGGCCTTATCGCGCGGCGGCAGCACGAAAGTGGTCTCGGAATAATTGAACTCGGTGGCGATCGCCTGCATCTGCTGCGTCGAGAGTCCGCCGGCATCGAGCACCACGGCGAGCTGGTTGCCGCCGAAGGCGCGGTCGGTGAACACGTCGACGGTGATGTAGCGGCGCTGCATCGTCACTTCCCCATGCAAGTCGCGGCCGCGCGCCGGCCGCATCGCGCAGCACTCTACAAGCCGAAAACATCGCTCGTCATGCCCCAAAATTCGGAGCAATCGGAGCAATCGCTTGGATGAAAGAGAACTGCGCGCGCCGATGTGTGATGCAGTTACCCCAGCTGAAACACCGGTACTTTCCGCTCGTAGCCGCGCACCTCGACCTCGCCGAGCGCGACGGCGTCGCTGCCGTCGGCTCCCAGCGCCTCGCGCACGGATGCGGAGATCAGGAGCTGCGAGCCGAAATCCTTGTTCAGCGCCTCGAGCCGCGAGGCGAAGTTCACGGTGTCGCCGATGACGGTGTATTCCTTGCGCCGGGGCGAGCCGATATTGCCGGCGACAACCTCGCCGAAATGGATGCCGATGCCGATCCGCAGCGGCCAGCTCGTCTCTGCGTTGATGCGGTTCATTGCCCGGAGCATCTCGCGGCCGGCGGCGACCGCGCGATGCGCGGCGTCGGATGCCTCCAGCGGCGCGCCGAACAACGCGAGAAAACCGTCGCCGAGAAACTTGTTCACGATGCCGCCCTGGCGGTCGAGAATGTCGACCAGGACGGCGAAGGCGCCGTCGAGCCGGTCGACCACCTCCTGCGGCGTGCGCGACTGCGCGCCGGCCGTGAAGCCGCGGAAATCGACGAACATCACCGCGACGCGACGAACGTCGCCGCTTGCGCGCGTTCCCGCTGTCATCAGCCGCTCCACCACCTGCGGCGAGACGTGCTGGCCGAACAGATTGGTGACCCGGTCGCGCGCGGTGGCGGCCGCGATGCTCGCGGCGAACTGCCGCCGCAATTGCGCACCGACGGCGCCGGCGAGCACGCCGCAGATCAGGATGATGGTGCCGCGCACCGCGTGAAAATAGAGCTGGGGCTCGCCGATGCTGCTCGAGGGATCGTAGACCAGTGCGACCGCGAGCAGCTCGGCTGCAGCGACGAAGCCGGTAAAGGTCGAGAGCCAGAAATCGAGCCGCAGCGTCGAGAGGATGACGAAAATGAAATACATCAGCGGCACGACGAAACCGAGGGCCTGGGTCGCGCCCATGCTCCGGATCTGCAGGATGAGGATCACGGTTGGCAGCGACGTCTCGATCAGCGTGCCGATATAGCGCCTGACCATCGGCACGTCGCGATCGAGGCGGAGGTTCTTCCTGATCTGGGTGTGGACCCAGACCTCGAACAAAATGAATCCGACGAGCAGGCCGTAGACTACGGCGAGCCCTTCGGTGCCGCGCCAGACCCGGTCCACCACGGCGGGGGCGATCAAATACATCGCGGTGAGGAACAGCGTCATGACGCAGCCGGTCGCGATCAGCGCTCGCACCCGCAGCAGCTCGGTGCGCAGCACCTCCCGCGTCAGCTCGCGCTCGAAATCCTCCGACAAGGCGGCATGCTGCCGCGCTTTCCTGCTCGCAAACTTGGCCATCATCCCCCCAAGGTCATTCCGGGGCGATGCGACAGCATCGAACCCGGAATCTCGAGATTCCGGGTTCGCGCTTCGCGCGCCCCGGAATGACATCGAGGACAGTTTGCCTCAATCCAGCGTGCGGCGGAAGCGCGTTACGGCGACGGTCATGGCGAGCAGCATCAGGGCCGCCAGCGCCAGCGCGTCGAAATGCAAATTCTGCATGGTCGCGCCCTTCAGCATGATGGCGCGGACGATCCGTAAATAATGGGTCAGCGGCAGGCATTCGCCGAGATATTGCGCCCAGGCCGGCATGCCTGCGAACGGGAACATGAATCCGGAGAGCAGAATGCTCGGCAGGAAGAACATCATCGACATCTGCATGGCCTGGAGCTGGTTCTGCACCAGCGTCGAGATGGTGTAGCCGACCGCCAGATTGGTGGTGATGAACAGCGTCGACAGCAGCGCCAGCAGGACGAGATTGCCGAGCACGGGCACGCCGAACAGGCCGACGCCGATGCTGATGATCAGGAAGGCCTGGACGAAGCCGACCAGCACGTAGGGGATGATCTTGCCGAACATTACCTCGACCGGCTTGATCGGCATCGACAACAGGCTCTCCATGGTGCCGCGTTCGACCTCGCGCGTGACCGAGAGCGCGGTGAAGATCAGCATGGTCATGGTGAGGATGGTGCCGACGAGGCCTGGCACGATATTGAGGCTGGAATTCGCGGCCGGATTGTAGCGGGCGTGGGCGCGGATCTCGAACGGCATCTCCGGGGGCTCGCCAATATAGAGATCGTGCGCGAGCGCGGTCTGCACGATCATGCCGAGCGAGCCGAGCGCAGCGCTTGCGGCGACCGGATCGGTGGCGTCGGCCGCGACCAGCAGCGCCGGCCTGTCGCCGCGCCGCACCGCCCGCTCGAAGCCGCGCGGGATCTCGACCCCGAACAGCACCTTGCCGGACTTCAGGAGGTTGTCGAAATCGTCGACGTCGTGAACCTCGTAGAGGAAGCGGAAATATTTGGTGTTCTCCAGCGCCTTCAGCACCGAGCGGGCGAGATCGGAATCCTCCTGGAGCAGCACCGCGCTCGGCAGATGACGCGGCGTGGTGTTGATGGCATAGCCGAACAGCATCAGCTGCATCACCGGCAGCATCACGATCATCGCGAACGAGACGCGATCGCGCCTCAGCTGGATGAACTCCTTGATCAGCATCGCGTAGGAGCGCCGCAGGAATCCGAAACGCTCGCGGATTTCGCGCCGTGGTGCGGGATGTTCTACCGCGCTCATTGGAAATTGTCCTTGGAACGTCCCATCAGCTCGATGAACACGTCTTCGAGTGAGGGCTTGGACTTCTGCCAGTGCAGGCCGCCTCTCTCGCGCCAGGGCGCGATGCTGGCTTCGAGCGCCGGGACGTCGCGGCCGGAAACATGCAGCGAAGTGCCGAACGGCGCCACCATGTCGATGCCGGGCTTGCCTGTGAGCGCGGCGCCGAGCTCGTTCAAGTCGTCGCCCGTGACGGTGTAGGTCGTCAGCGCGGATTTCGCGATGACCTCCTCCACCGTGCCGTGCGCCAGCAGGTAACCGTAGGCGATGTAGGCGATCTCGTGGCAGCGCTCGGCCTCGTCCATGTAATGGGTCGAGACCAGCACCGTGAGACCCTCGGCCGCGAGCGCATGGATCTCGTTCCAGAAATCGCGCCGCGCCTTGGGATCGACGCCGGCGGTCGGCTCGTCCAGCAGCAGCAATTGTGGATTGGGCAGCGTGCAAGCCCCGAGCGCCAGCCGCTGCTTCCAGCCGCCGGAGAGCTCGCCGGCAAGCTGCTCCTCGCGCCCCGAGAGCCCGAGCCGCTTGATCATGTCGCGTGCGGCGCCGCGCGCGTCAGCGAGACCATAGAGCCGCGCCACGAATTCGAGGTTCTCGCGCACCGAGAGGTCCTGGTACAGGCTGAAGCGCTGGGTCATGTAGCCGACCTGGCGCTTGATCTTCTCGGCATCGCGGCGGATGTCGTAGCCGAGGCAGGTGCCCTCGCCGCTGTCGGGCGTGAGCAGACCGCACAGGATGCGGATGGTGGTGGTCTTGCCCGAGCCGTTGGGACCGAGGAAGCCGTAGATCGAGCCGCGCTTCACCTGCATCGACAGATCGTGCACGACCTCGCGGCCGCCGAATGACTTGGTCAGGCCCTTGACGTCGATTGCGATGCCGTTGCCGTTGCTCATCGCTTGTCCGCCACCGGTGTCTTGGTCTCAGAAGTTTTGGGATTGAGGTGGACGTCGATCGGCTGTCCGACGCGCAAGGCATCGGGCCGCGAGGGTCGCGCCTGGATCAGATAGACCAGCTTGTTGCGCTCTTCGAGGCTGTAGATGACGGGCGGCGTGTATTCGGCCGAGGTCGCGATGAAATAGATCTTGGCGGTGAGGTCGGCGGCGCAATTGTCGCAGGAGACACGCACCGTGTCGCCGATCGCGAGCTTCGGCAACTCGGTCTGCGGCACGAAGAAACGCAGCTTCATGTTGCCGGGCGGCATGATCGAGAGCACCGGCCGCTGCGCCGCCACCATCTCGCCTTCGCGGAAATAGATCTGCTGGATCGTGCCGGCGACGGGCGCAAAGCCCTTGCGCCGCGCCATCCGCGTCTCGGCGGTCGCCACCCGCGCCTCCGCGACGCGCAAGGCGGACACGGCGGAATCGAGATTGGCCTGCGTGCCCGAACCGGTCTTGTTCAGCGAGGCCGCACGGTCATAGGTCTGCTGCGCGTTTGCAAGAGTCGCCTTCTGTTGGTTGAGGTCGGCAAGCTGGAGATCGTCATCGACGGAATAGAGGTGATCGCCGACCTTGACCTCGTCGCCTTCGCGGACGTTGAGCTTGGTGACGCGCCCGGCTTCGTCCGGGCTGACGAAGATCATGTCGGCCTCGACCCAGCCCTGGAAGCCGGGATCGCGCTTCTCGTTGCACCCGGCAAGCCCGGTTGCGAGCACAGCGAGCAATGCCAAGACAGAAATTGCTTGCGACGACCTCATGTCGTCCTCCGTTCGCCAAAAATCAAATCGAGATGAACGCGCAGCATCTCCTGCGCGTCGAGCGGCGCATGCCGCGCAAACAGGCTCTGCCAGATCACGGCGATCATCGCGGGCGCCACCAGGATCTGCGGATAGCGCGCGAGATCCTTCTGCCGGATCTCGCCGCGGGCGATGCCGAGCTCGATCAGCGCGCGCATGGCGGAGATCCCCCGCGAGACCACCTCGCGATAGTAGAAGTCGGCGACCGACGGAAAGCGCGGACCCTCCGCCACGATCAGACGCACCAGATCGCCGCGCCGCGTGCCGATCACCTCCTTCAGGAAGTTGCCGGCGAACGTCTCGATGAGGTCGCGCACCGAGCCCGCCGGCGGCGGCAGCGTGGTCAGCCGTGCGACCACGGGAACGATGACGATGCGCACCAGCTCCTCGAACATCGATTCCTTGTCCTTGAAGTGCAGGTAGATCGTGCCCTTGGCGACGCCGGCGCGCTTGGCGATGTCGTCGAGCCTGGTGGCGGCAAAGCCGCGCGCGATGAACTCCTCCATCGCCGCCTCCACGATCGCCGCACGCCGCTCCGCCGCGCGCGAGGCGCGGTTCGAGGCAGGCGGGGCATCGGGGGCTGCAGCCGCAGGGCCGTCCGCAAGGGTGGGAGCCGCAGAGGGCGAGGCGGCTTTGGTTGGCTTCTTCGTCATTTGGAATGTATGACTGACTAGTCAGTCATTGTCAAGTTACCAAGGCAGCGCAATTGCCCAGACGAATTAGTATTGACTAATGCATTAGCGCCCGCTAATTTGAGCTCATGATTGAAGCCGCTCCAAACCCCGTCACCACCGTGATGCGCGCCCTTGCCGATCCGACCCGCCGCGCCGTGTTCGAGCGTGTGTTCGAGAGCAAGGAAATCAGCGTCGCCGACCTGACGCGCGGCAGCGGCGTGACCCAGGGCGCGATTTCGCAGCACCTGAAGTCGTTGAAACAGGCGGGCCTCGTCGCCGAGCGGGCCGAGGGCCGCAACGTCTATTACCGCGCCGCGCCGCAGGGACTCGCGCCGCTGGTCACCTGGATGGACCATTACGGCGTCTTCTGGCGCGAGCGTTTCCAGAACCTGCGTGACCTCTTGAAGGAGATCGACCCGTGAGTGCTGCCGCCTTGAAAGCCGACACAAGAGACATCGTCATCGACGAGGTCTTCCCTCACACAGCCCAGACGATCTGGAAGGCGTTGACCAGCGCGCAGCTGATCGGGCGCTGGCTGATGCAGCCGACCGGCTTCGAAGCCGTCGAAGGCAAGGCCTTCACCTTCCAGACCACGCCGGGCGGAAACTGGGACGGCGTGATCCATTGCCGGGTTCTGGAGGTCGTGCCGCATCGCCGCCTCGTCTACGGCTGGAAAGGCGGCGACGAGCGCAACACCGGCTATGGCGCCCCGCTCGACACCGTCGTGACCTGGTCCCTCACCCCGGTCGAAGCCGGCACCCGGATCCGCCTCGTCCATGCGGGCTTCGTCCTGCCCAGAAACGAGTCGGCCTACACGGTAATGAGCGGCGGCTGGAAGCAGGTCGTTCGCAAGCTCGACGAGATCAGCGGCGAAGGTTGAGCGGGAGATATCGCGATGGAGAAGCCCTATACCGGCGGCTGCGCCTGCGGCGCGATCCGCTATTCGATCGAAGGGGAGCCCCTCTTCAGCAATCACTGCCAATGCCGGGACTGCCAGCGGGAAAGCGGCAGCGGCCATGGCTCGTACGCGACCTTCGCGCGCGCCGGTGTCACGCTGACGGGCGATGCCAAGCACTGGGACATGGTCGCCGACAACAGCAAGGTGAAGACGCGCGGCTTCTGTCCGCAGTGCGGCGTCGCCGTCTACATGACCTTCGCGGCACAGCCCGACGTTTTCACGATCCGCGCTGCGAGCCTTGATGAACCTGCCCGCTACAAGCCGCAGGCGGTGACCTTCGCCGCGCGCGGCCACGAGTGGGATCCTCTCGATCCCAGCCTGGTCAAGTTCGAAGGCATGCCGCCTGGATGAGGCCCGGGTCTAGCCGAAATCGAGCACCATGCGGCCGTCGATCTTGCCGGCCTTCATGCGGTCGAAGACGTCGTTGATTTGCGCCAGCGGCACCTTCGTCACCTCGGACTTGACCTTGCCGTCCGCCGCGAAGGCGATGGCTTCGTCGAGGTCGCGCCGGGTGCCGACGATCGAGCCGCGCACGGTGATGCGCTTGAGCACGACGTCGAAGATCGGTGTCGGGAATTCGCCCGGCGGCAGGCCGACCAGGCTGACGGTGCCCTTGCGGCGCACCATCTTGAGCGCCTGCGCGAAGGCCGGCGTCGAGACAGCCGTCACCAGCACGCCGTGGGCGCCGCCTCCGGTCGCCGCCAGCACCTTGTCCACCGCACCGGCCGCAAGCGCGTTCACGGCGAGATCGGCGCCGGTCTCGCGAGCGAGCTCAAGCTTGTCTTCGGCGATGTCGATGCCGACGACCTTCAGCCCCATCGCCTTGGCGTACTGGATCGCGACATGGCCGAGCCCGCCGATACCGGAGATCACGACCCACTCGCCGGGCTTTGCCTCGGTTTCCTTCAATCCCTTGTAGGTGGTGACCCCGGCGCAGAGGATCGGCGCGATGGCCGCGAAATCGATCGTCGCCGGCAGCTTGGCGGCGAACGCGGCCGAGGCGATGACATATTCGGCAAAGCCGCCGTTCACGCTGTAGCCGGTGTTGTGCTGGTGCTCGCACAGCGTCTCCCAGCCGGTCTCGCAATATTCGCACGACATGCAGGCGTCATGCAGCCAGGCGACGCCGACGGCATCGCCAACTTTCAGATTCTTCACGCCAGGTCCGAGCGCGGCGACGATGCCGGCGGCTTCATGGCCGGGGATGAAGGGCGGCACCGGCTTCACCGGCCAATCGCCGGAGGCGGCATGCAGATCGGTGTGACAGACGCCGCAGGCCTTGACCTTGACCAGAACCTCGCCCGGACCGGGCTGCGGCACCGGCACGTCCTCGATAACCAGCGGCTTGCCGAATTGCTTGACGATTGCGGCTTTCATGGTCGGCATCGGTCTGCTCCTTGTGCTTTGTGAAGCAGAATAGCGACGCCGCCCGGCGCACCTTTGACGGGAGTCAAACAGCACAAAGTTTGCGCAAGGGCAGGTCCATCATGACACCCCGATGACGCCGCGCGGTGCTCTCGATCTGTCAGCTATGGAACTTGAGACCGTCGACGATCTTGTCAATCACCTTCCGCTCGGCGCGCATCGCAATACCGACGAGATTGAGGTCGCCACGCGCAACCGCCCTCACCGCCTCGCGGTTGGCGGCGTCGTGCGTCGTCTTGAACATGTCCTCGGTATAGACCGCCGCTTTGACGTTGCGGGTGAGCGCGCGGTCCAGCGCGCGCGACAATGCAGGACCGTCGGCGCCATAGATCAGGATCGGCTGGCCAATCAGTGCATGATATTTCGTGCCTGAGGCGTCTTCATAGGCATCGCCGATGCAATCCGGAAAAGCCGCGGCGATGCCGCTGGTGAGAAATGACGCGACGTTCAGCTTCTGCCAGGCTTGAAGATCGGTACGGATCACGACGGCGATCTTGGTGTCGAACTGCATGTGTTTCCTCGATTGTCATTCCGGCGCGCCGCTTGGCGCGAGCTATGGTGCGCAATTGCGCACCTGAGAATCCATACTCCCGATAGTGGTTATGGATTCCGGGCTCGATGCTACGCATCGCCCCGGAATGACAGCAAGAGAAATTCAATGGTCGAAAAATCAGCCCTTGGCGTCGCAGGCCCAGGCGCGGATCACGCATTCCTTGCCGCCATATTTGTAGCATTCACGCGTGGCGGCATTGAGCGAGGCGGAAATCTTCGGCTTGACGGCATAGCCATAGGCGCCGCAGGGATTTGTCATATCGACCGACATCGCGGCACAGGCGCGCTTCATCGTCAAGGTGGTGCAATCGCCCTTGCACTGCTTCTGCGCGGCGGCGCGGGCCTCGTGCTCGTGGCCATAATCATAGGCCTGGCCATAAGCGCCGCACTTGCCGACCGCAAAAGCGCCGGCGGCATGGGCTTCTGTCATATAGCGGGCGCCGGATGCAAAGACGGACAGCGCAAGGAAAAACATCGCGCAACGGCGCGCGACGATGTTCGAAGCCATGAAAAACCCCTCACCCCCAAGGCAGGTGGCGGCAACTCTAAGCGGCGGTCGTTTCCAGATGGTGAACGGGTGGTTGAAATCGGCAGGCTTGGAGGATGCCGCAGTCCCGTAGGGCGGATCAGCGAAGCGTAATCCGCCTCTTTTTGTTTCCGCGGAGAAACACAGCGGCGGATTACGCCTTCGGCTAATCCGCCCTACGCACCTTCAGCCCCGCCGTGCCGCCTCCAGCGCCTGCGGCGTGTCGATGTCGAGGAAGGCGCTCTCGCCGTCGACGGGCACTTCGGCGACCGCCTCGGTGTGCCTGGCGATCAGATGCCGCGCGCCGACGTCGCCCTCGAGCGTCATCAGCTCCTTGAAGAAGCGGCGCGACCACAGCACGGGGTTGCCGCGGCGGCCCTCGCTGACGGGAACGACGATGAGATTGCCGCGGTCGGGCGCAAAGCTGTCGATCAACCTGTCGATCAGGCCGGCGTCGATCAGCGGCATGTCGCCGAGACACACGACGGCGCCATCGCAGGTCTCGGGAACGGCGGCGATGCCGGCCTTCACCGAACTGGCGATGCCGCCGGCGAAGTCCGGATTGCGGACGAATGTCACCTTCAGGCCTTGCAGCGCCTGCTCGACGAGCTCGGCCTGATGGCCGGTGACGACGATCACCTCGGATGCCCTAGAGGCCAGCGCCTGCTCGGTCGCGAGGCGCACCAGCTTCTTGCCGTCGAGCTCGGCGAGCAGCTTGTTCGGCCCGCCCATCCGGGTCGAACGTCCCGCCGCGAGCACGATGGCCGCGACATGGCTGTTGCCCTCGGTCTCCGGCTTGGCGCGCGGCTGCGGCCGCGTCACGATCTCCATCAAGAGGCCGCCGACGCCCATGCCCATCAGCTCGGACCGCGTCACCTTGATGCCGGCGAGAAGCCGCATCAAGACCCAGTCAAAACCGTTCTCGACCGGCGAGCGCGCGCAGCCCGGCGCGCCCAGCACAGGCACCTCGCCGGCGCGGGCGATCAGCAGGAGATTGCCGGGGTCGACCGGCATGCCGAAATGCTCGATCTCGCCCCCGATTCCGGTGACGGCCGCCGGAATCACGTCGCGGCGGTCAGCGATCGCGGATGCACCGAACACGATCACGAGCTCGGCGCCGAGGCCGAGCAATTCCTTGATTGCGGCCGACAGCGCCTGCTCCTCGTGCGGGACCCGGCGCTCGGCGATGATGCCGGCGCCGGCCGGCGCGAGCCGTTCGGCAGTGACGCGCAGGGTCTTGTCGATCACCTTGGTGGACAGGCCCGGCAGCAGCGTCGAGACCACGCCGACGCGCTTGATCACGTAAGGAGCGACCTTCAGCACGTCCTTGCCCGCCGCCTTCACCGCGGCATCGCGCAAACTCGCCTCGACGCCGAACGGGATGATCTTGACGGTGCCGACCATCTCGCCCTCGACCACCGGCTTGTAGGCGGCGAGCGTGGCAAAGGTGATGGCTTCGTCGATGTTGTTGATGCGGTCGACCGCGGCGCGGTCGATCACCAGCACGCCCGCTCGCGCGGCGAACAGATTGGCGCGGCCGGTGAAAGCGCGCTCGACATGGATGCCCTCGCCGCCGATGGCGAGCGCGATGCTGGCGGCCGCAACGTCCTCGGAGACGTCGCCCGCCTCCATGCGCACCACGACGATGTCCTTGATGCCGGCGCGCTCCATCGCCTCGACCTCGGCAGGTCCGATCGTCGTGCCCTTCTTCAGCACCAGCGATCCCTGGCGCAGGGTGTGGACGGTCACCCCGCCAAGCGCATCCCTGGGACTCGCCGGGCCGAACTTCATGCCGCTTCTTCTTTTTCCTTGGGAGGCAGCCGAAGCACGGCCGTGATCTCGGCCATGATCGCCACCGCGATCTCGGACGGCGAGACCGCGCCGATCGCAAGCCCAATGGGCGCGTGGATGCGCGCGATGTCGCTTTCCTTGGCGCCCTGCGCCCGCAACCGGTCGCCACGCTTGGCATGCGTCTTCCGCGAGCCAAGCGCGCCGATGTAGAAGCAGTTGCGCTCGAAGGCGTGCAGGAGCGCGGGGTCGTCGATCTTGGGATCGTGCGTCACCGCCACGAACGCGGTGTAGGCATCGACATTGAGCGGCGGCAGCGCAGTATCAGGCCATTCGGCGATCAATGGAATGTCGGGAAAGCGCTCGGGGCTCGCAAAGGCCGTGCGCGGATCGACCACGGTGACGTCATAGCCGAGCGAGCGCGCCAGCGGCGCCAGCGCCTGGCTGATATGGACCGCGCCGATGATGACGAGCTTTGCCGTCGGGGCGTAGACGTTGAGAAACAGCTTCTTGCCGCCAGCCTCGACACTGGCGCTCTTGCCCATGCGAAGCTGCTTCTCCAGTTCAGTGCGCAGCGGATCCCTGGCGAAATCCTTCGCCTTCACCAGGCGCTGCTCGCCGCTCTCGGTGTCGGTTACCAGAATGACGGGCCGGCGCGCGGCGCGTTCGGCATTGAGTTCGTGCAGGATGTCGAGCTTCACGGCTAACCGACCTTCTCGACGAAGACGCGGATGGTGCCGCCGCAGGACAGCCCGACGTTCCAGGCGGTCTCGTCGGCGACGCCGAACTCCAGCATCTTCGGCTTGCCGCTCTGGATCACATCCATGGCCTCAGTAACCACCGCGCCCTCGACGCAGCCGCCGGAGACGGACCCCAGGAACGTGCCTTCGTCGTTGATGACGAGGCTGGAGCCCGCCGGGCGCGGCGCCGAGCCCCAGGTTTCGACGACCGTCGCCAGCGCAACGCCACGGCCGGCCTTCTGCCAGTCCTCCGCCGCCTTCAGGATGTCCTCGTCGCGATCGAGCATGGCTGGCCTCTCAAGCTGCGGAGCGGATCAGGCTGCGGTGATGCGGCGGCAGCGGCTGGGAGAGCGTCGTGATCAGCTCCTGGATCGAACTCAAATTATGTACCGGGCGGAATTCGTCAACGTGGGGGAGCATCATTTTGATGCCCTGCGCCTTGGCCTCGAAGCCGCCAAACCGCAGCAGCGGGTTCAGCCAGATCAGCCGCCGGCAGGACCGGTGCAGCCGGTCCATCTCGAAGGCGAGCTTGGAATCGGCCTCCCGTTCCAGCCCGTCGGAGATCAGGAGCACGATGGCACCCTGGCTCAGCACCCGCCGCGCCCACAATTTGTTGAAGTTATGCAGCGAGGCCGAGATGCGGGTGCCGCCGGCCCAGTCCTCGACCGAGGCCGAGCAGCTCGCCAGCGCCTCGTCCGGGTCGCGCTGGCGCAGCGCGCGGCTGACATTGGTGAGGCGCGTGCCGAACAGGAACACCGAGACGCGCTTGCGGGCATCCGTGATGGCATGCAGGAAATGCAGGAACAGGCGGGTGTATTCGCTCATCGAGCCCGAGATGTCGAGCAGCGCCACGATCGGCGCCGGCTTCTCGATCCGTCCGAGGCGATGAATGTCGATGATGTCGCCGCCGGTGCGCAAGGAGGCGCGCAACGTCCGGCGGAGGTCGAGGCGCAGGCCGCGCGCATCGGGCCGGCGCCGGCGCGTCAAGAGCTCGGCCTGCGGCAGATGCATCCGCTCGATGGCACGGAGCGCCTCGGCGATCTCCGCCGCGCTCATCTGCGCAAAATCCTTCTTCTGAAGGATCTCCTTGTCGGAGACCGACAGGCGCAGATCCTGCTCCTGGTGCTGCGGCGTCTCGGTCATGCGCGGCTGCGCCATCGCCTCCTGGACGCGGCGGGCGCCGGCTTTCGGCTTCTTCTTGGTCTCGTCCGGCAGCGGCACCGAATCCAGCATGTGCTTCCATTCTTCCGAGGCGCGGAAGAACAGGTCGAAAGCCTGCTTGAAGATCAGCGCATGCTCATGGCGCTTGACGAAGATCGCCTCCAGCGTGGTGAAGACGTCGGATCGGTTGCCGATGTCGATCACCTGCAGCGCGCTCATGGCATCGATCACCGCGCCCGGCCCGACCGGCATGCCGGCCGCACGCAGCGCGCGGGCGAAGCCGACGATGTTGTCGGCGAATTGCTCGGTCTTTTCGGGGGCAAGGTGGTTGATGGCCATGGCTACACTCTCAGCCGTCATTCCGGGGCGCGCCTCTTGGCGCGAGCCCGGAATCCATACTCCCGATCGTGGTTATGGATTCCGGGCTCGCGCTGACGCGCGCCCCGGAATGACGAGCTAGTTACGACGCCCGCGCGTCAGTTCTCGCTCGTCGCGTCCTTCAGCACCTTCTGCAAGGTGTCGCCCTGCATGCGGGTGATGTCGTCCTGGTACTTGAGCAGCGCGCCCAGCGTGTCGCCGACCAATTGCGGGGTCAGCGAGCGGGCATCGAGCTCCGACAGCGCCGTGGCCCAGTCGATGGTCTCAGCAACGCCCGGCGACTTGTAGAAGTCCTGGTTACGCAGCGCCTGCACGAAGCGCACGACCTGCTGCGACAGCTTGGCGGAGATGCCGGGCACGCGTGTCTTGACGATCGCGAGCTCGCGCTCGGCGGCGGGATAATCGACCCAGTGATAGAGGCAGCGCCGTTTCAGCGCGTCGTGGATCTCGCGGGTGCGGTTGGAGGTGATGATGACGATCGGCGGGTGCGGCGCCTTCACGGTGCCGAATTCGGGGATGGTCACCTGGAAGTCACTGAGGATCTCGAGCAGGTAGGCTTCGAACGCCTCGTCGGCGCGGTCGAGCTCGTCGATCAGCAGCACCGGCGGTCCGGCGACATCAGGCTCCAGCGCCTGGAGCAGCGGCCGCTTGATCATGTAGCGGTCGGCAAAGATATCGCTCGAAAGCTGATCGCGATCAGTGTCGCCCGCGGCTTCCGCCATCCGGATCGCGATCATCTGCGACGCGCTGTTCCACTCATACACCGCGGAGGAGACGTCGAGGCCTTCATAGCACTGCAGGCGGATCAGCTTCCGCCCCAGCGCCGCCGAGAGCACCTTAGCGATCTCGGTCTTACCGACGCCGGCCTCGCCTTCCAGGAACAGCGGTCGGCCCATACGCAGCGACAGATACGTTACCGTCGCCAGCGAGCGCTCAGCGAGATAGCCGCGCGACGTCAGGAGTTCGAGCATCGCATCGACCGATGCCGGCAAAGCACCGGAAGAAGTGGCCGCTGAAGTCATGAAAAAGCCAGTCTCGCTACGCCCTCACCGGGGACAGGTCTGGACCGAGGAATGAGGTCAGCTCATTCCTTGGCATTGGCGGCATCGACGGCGCGCCGCGTCAGCACGCCGATGAGATGCGCGCGGTATTCGGCGCTGCCGTGGATGTCGCTGTTGAGGCCTTCTGCCGGTATCGCGATGCCCTCCAGCGCCTTCGAGGCGAAGCGCTTCTTCAAGGCTTCCTCGAATGCGGTGACGCGGAACACGCCTTCGGAGCCCGCACCGGTCACGGCAACGCGCACGTCCGAAGGACGCCGCGCCACGAACACCCCGACAAGCGCATAGCGCGAGGCCTGGTTGCGGAACTTGACGTAAGCGGCCTTCTTCGGCAGCGGGAACATCACCTTGGTGATGATCTCATCCGCCTCGAGCGCGGTCGTGAACAGGCCCTGGAAGAACTCTTCCGCCTTGAGGCGGCGCTTGTTGGTGACGATGGTGGCCCCGAGCGCGAGCACCGCGGCCGGATAATCGGCAGTCGGATCGTTGTTGGCGAGCGAGCCGCCGATCGTGCCCTTGTGACGCACGGCGGGATCGCCGATGCCGCCGGCAAGGTTCGCCAGCGCCGGAATGGCTTCACCGACGATGGCGGAGGTCGCGACCTCGGCATGCTTGGCGGTGGCGCCGATCACCAGCGAGCGGCCCTTCATCTCGATCGCATTGAGCCCCTCGATGTGGGAGAGGTCGACCAGATGCGGGGGGCTGGCGAGGCGCTGCTTCATGACGGGAATCAGCGTGTGGCCGCCGGCGATCACCTTGGCGTCCTCGTTCTTCACTAGGAGGTTGGCCGCCTGGCGAACGGTCCCAGGGCGATGATATTTGAATTCGTACATCTGTATGTCCTGATCGCGGGAGGCGCGTTACGCGAGGTCGGATTTGGCCATCGCCTTCGCGCCGGCGGAGATCGAGGCGACGATGTTCTGGTAGCCCGTGCAGCGGCAGAGATTGCCTTCGAGCTCCTCGCGAATGGTGTGGTCGTCGAGCTCGTGGCCCTTGCGGTGCACGATGTCGATCGCGGTCATGATCATGCCGGGCGTGCAGAAGCCGCACTGCAGGCCATGGTGCTCGCGGAAGGCCTCCTGCATCGGATGCAGCGGCGCGCCGTCCGCAGCCAGCCCCTCGATCGTCTTGACCTCGTGGCCATCGGCCATCACCGCAAGCGTGGTGCAGGACTTCACGGCCTTGCCGTCGAGATGCACGACGCAGGCGCCGCACTGCGATGTGTCGCAGCCGACATGGGTGCCCGTCAGCCGCAGATTCTCGCGCAGGAATTGCACCAGAAGCGTGCGGGGATCGACATTGGCCGTCACAGGATTGCCGTTCACGATGAGGGAGATTTTTGCCATAAGCACTCTCTGTCAGCACCCCGACGGGTCCCGTCGAAGCGGTTCTTATAATTATTCCAACCCATCATATGGGCCATTATGCCCCGGGGCAACATCGCCCCGGGCGCAAGGCGCCATGCCGAAGGCGCTATGCTAAAGGTATTGGACCTTCAGCCCTGTACGGCCTTGGCGAAGTTCGCGAAAAACTCGTCGGCAAGCTTCTTGGCGGCACCGTTGATGAGGCGCTGGCCGAGCTGCGCCAACTTGCCGCCGATCTGCGCCTCGACGTCGTAGGAGAGCAGCGTGCCGCCGTCCTTCTCGGCGAGCTTGACGGCCGCGCCGCCCTTGGCGAATCCGGCCACCCCGCCCTCGCCCTCACCGGAGATCTTGTAGCCGTTCGGCGGGTCGAGATCGGACAGCGTGACCTTGCCCTTGAAGCGCGCCGACACCGGGCCGACCTTCATTTTCGCCGTCGCGCGGAAGCCGCCGTCGTCGGTCTTCTCCAGCTCCTCGCAGCCGGGGATGCAGGCCTTCAGCACCTCGGGATCGTTGAGCTTGGCCCACACGGCCTCGCGCGGCGCCGCAAGCTGGACTTCGCCGTTCATCGTCATGGCCATGAGGGTGCCTCCCGGATCGCGTAACTATAATGCTGATCAAGTAACGCAGCGAAGCGGCAAAGGAAAGACCGGCGCCCGGTCACGTGCAATGCATATTCGCAACTGCAAAATGACGTGTGCGGGCGGTGGGGGATTGGCACGGCCGGGCCATGATGATTAGGTCGCGCGCAACATGAGCACCTCCATCTCCCCCCTGCTCGCACCGATGCTGTCGAGCGCCGCCATGCGCGTGGTCTGCGACGATCGGTCGACCTTGCAGAACATGCTCGATTTCGAGGCAGCCCTGGCACGGGCCGAGGCGGCCAGCGCGGTGATTCCCGCATCCGCCGTCGGACCAATCGAGGCGGCGTGCAAGGCCGATGGCTTCGACATGGCCGCACTGGCCGAGGCCGCGACGCGGTCGGGCAATCTCGCGATTCCCCTGGTCAAGATGCTAACCGCCAATGTCGGCAAGAATGACGCGGAGGCCGCGCGCTACGTGCATTGGGGCGCGACCAGCCAGGACGTCATCGACACCGCGACCATGCTGATGCTGCGCGCCGGCATCGCGGCGCTGGATGCCGACCTCAGCCGCGCCGTCAAGGGCTTTGCCGCACTGGCGCGCAGCCATCGCAACACCGCGATGGTGGCGCGGACCTGGCTCCAGCATGCGCTGCCGATGCCGTTCGGGCTGAAGGCCGCCGAATACGCCTCGAGCCTTGGCCGCGCCCGCTGCCGCCTGCGGCGGCTCTCCCGCGAGGGCCTCGCGCTGCAATTCGGCGGCGCCGCCGGCACGCTCGCAGCCCTCGGCGACAAGGGGCTCGCGGTGGCCGAACGGCTGGCGCAGGAGCTCGCTCTGCCGCTGCCCGAGGCGCCCTGGCATACCCATCGCGACCGCATCGCCGAGGCCGCATCCTGCTTCGCCATTCTCGCCGGCAGCTGCGGCAAGATCGCGCGCGACGTCTCGCTGCTGATGCAGACCGACGTCGCCGAAGCATTCGAGCCAGCCGGCGAAGGCCGCGGCGGCTCCTCGACCATGCCGCACAAGCGCAACCCGGTCGCCGCCGCAAGCGCGCTGGGCGCTTCCACCATGGCCCCGCAGCTCGCCGCGACGATCTTCGCCGCCCAGGTGCAGGACCACGAGCGCAGTGCCGGTCCCTGGCACGCGGAATGGCCGACGCTGCCGCAGTTGATGCTGGTCACATCAGGCGCGCTGGCTTCCGTCGTCGACATCGCCGAGGGTCTCGAGGTCGATGCAGCGCGCATGCTCCGCAATCTCGATGCGACGCATGGCTTGATCATGGCCGAGGCCGTCACCTTCGCGCTCGCCGAAGCCATCGGCAAGAGCAACGCGCATCATCTCGTCGAGGCCGCGAGCAAGCGCGCCGTCGCCGAGAAGAAGCATCTGCGCGAGGTGCTGTCGGCCGATTCGCAAGTCACCGCGCACCTTACGGCGGAAAAAATTGCGGCATTGTTCGAGCCGATGGCCTATCAAGGGGCGTCACAGGCGCTGATCGACCGGCTGCTCGATTCTCTGGATCTCTCCTGATGTCATTGCCGGGCTTGACCCGGCAATCCATCATCTGGGAAAGATTCTTTTTCTAGACGGGTGCGCGGGAAGTTTAGGATAAGACGCGCTGAGCGCTATTGCCCGCGCATGACGAGGAACATGCCATGCCCATGATCGATGCCGACGGATGCCTCCTCAACGTCTCCGTCGAAGGCCGCGACGGCGGGCCGACCTTGATGCTGTCGAACTCGCTCGGCTGCACGCTGCAGATGTGGGAGCCGCAGATGAAGGCGCTGACGCAGGTGTTCCGCGTCATCCGCTACGATCGCCGCGGCCACGGCAAGTCGAACGTCCCGCCCGGCCCCTACACGATGGAGCGGTTCGGCCGCGACGTGCTCGCGATCCTCGACGACCTCAACATCGAGAAGGTGCATTGGTGCGGCCTGTCGATGGGCGGCATGGTCGGGCAATGGCTCGGCGCCAATGCGCCCGAACGGTTCGGCAAGCTGATCCTCGCCAACACGTCCTGCTACTACCCCGATCCAACCAACTGGCACAACCGCATCAAGGCGGTAAAGGAGGGCGGCATCGCCGCGGTCGCGGATGCCGTGATCGCGGGCTGGCTCACCCAGGATTTCCGCGAGCGCGAGCCTGCGATCACCGCGAAAATGAAGTCGATGCTGCTCGCCTCGCCTGTCGAGGGCTATCTCGCTTGTTGCGAGGCGCTGTCGACGCTCGACCAGCGCGCGCTGCTGCCGAAGATCAAGAGCCCGACGCTGGTGATCGCCGGCCGCCACGACGTGGCGACGCCGATCTCGGCGGCCGAATTGATTCGCTCCAGCATTCCCGGCGCCAGCATGACGATCATCGACGCCGCGCACATTTCGAACGTCGAGCAGCCGCATGCGTTCACCGATGCGGTGGTGGGATTTTTGACGCAGCGCTAGCAACAACCGTCATTGCGAGGAGCGTAGCGACGAAGCAATCCAGTCCGTCTCCGGGGACACATTTCTGAATTGCTTCGCTGCGCTCGCAATGACGAAGGAGGAAACAGAATGGACGACCAGAAGCGCCGCGATGCCGGCATGAATGTGCGCCGCAAGGTGCTGGGCAATGCCTGGGTCGACAAGTCGATCGCGAACCGCAATGCCTTCAACACCGACTTCCAGGACCTGATTACCCGCTACGCCTGGGGCGAGATCTGGACGCGGCCGCATTTCGACGAGCGTACGCGGCGGGTGCTGGTGATCGGCACCATGGTCGCGCTCGGGCAATGGGACGAATTCCGCCTGCACGTGCGTGCGGCACTGGCCGAGGGCGGCTTCACGCCCGACGACATCAAGGAGATCCTGCTGCAGCAGGCGATCTATTGCGGCGTGCCGGCGGCGAACCACGCCGTCAAGGAGGCGTCAGCGATTGTGCAGGAGCTCGGCCTGCTCAAGACCTAGAGGCTGAAGGTTCGGCGGCGCGGCGACCTCGGCCGTCTTCGGCGCAGCCGCCGGCTTCTCGATCACGAGCACGACGGCGGCACCGAGCAGCATCAGGAGCTCGGTGGCGTGCAGCCGAAGCGCGGCCAGCTCACCGACCTTCGAGGCCATCACCATGCTGGCAAAGGAGATCAGGCTGCCGATCGCGAGCGCAATACCGAGCGCCTCGTCGCTGCCGCCGCCCTTGCGGGTGCGGGGAATGCAGAGCAGCACGAGGTAGATCGCAAAGAACGCCACCACGGTCAGCCGTCCGAGCGCCAGCAGCCAGGCGGCACGCACCGTGTCCATGCCCGCCATCTGCAGATGGTCGCTGAGATACAGCGCCACCGCGACGCTCGGCCGCTCGTAGAGGCCGCGCACGGGCGCGACGATGATGCTGAAGGCTATGAGGCTCCAGACGGGAATGAAATAGGCCGCCAGCAGCGCGCCGTTGACCGAGCCGATCCGCCAATTCCTGAACATGCCGCTTCCCGCCTGGTTGCCGAGCCTTCGATGGAAGGCGGCGGCCATGCCGAGCTAACTCGCATCGGACTGTGGCGGCAATTTAAACCCTTTGTTTACCTTAACTGCCCTCTCGCGCGGCGTCATTCCGGGATGGTGCGCAGCACCAGACCCGGAATCTCGAAATTCTCAGATGCGCAAGGGCGCACCGGAGTTCGGCTCTTCGAGCCGCCCCGGAATGACTCTTCCGCAAAGCAGAGGCCCCGCCTTGCGGCGGGGCCTCGCCTACTCCTGGGCTCCCAAATTCGCTATTCCTGACCGCGCTCGCCGCCCTGCTGCTGGCCGGGACGATCGCCCTGACGCGGATCCTGCTGCTGCTGTCCGGGTTTCTGACCGCCACCCTGCTGCTGCCCGGGGCGCTGCTGGCCGGGGTTCTGGCTCTGCTGACCCGGATTCTGGTTCTGCTGCTTCGTCATTCGGGGAAACTCCCTTGTTGGACGTCAGAACCAAGGTAACGGCCGGCATCCACTTTGGTTGCCTCGGGAACCGGGTTCCTCGAAGACTGAGGGAACCCGCCGCCGAAATGATCTCTGTACAAGCCTTAAGGTGGAGACCGGGCCAGTTGCAGCCGCCAGTTCCCTCCTGTTACAAAACCCGACCGCTCAAGGGCTGCCGGGGCCCAAGAACTCTCTGCAAGAGCTCCCTTTGAGCCGCGTCAAGTTTGGGTACGGCAGCTTATGGATTATTTCGCCCAGCAGCTCATCAACGGCCTCGTGCTCGGCTCGATCTACGGCCTGATCGCGATCGGCTACACGATGGTCTACGGCATCGTCGGCATGATCAACTTCGCCCATGGCGACGTCTTCATGATCGGCGGCTTCATCGCCCTCATCACCTTCCTGATCCTGATCTCGCTCGGCCTCACGGCCATTCCCCTGATCCTGCTCGTGGTGCTGCTGGTGTCGATGGCGATCACGGCGCTCTATGGCTGGACCATCGAGCGCATCGCCTACCGGCCGCTGCGCCATTCCTTCCGCCTCGCCCCGATGCTGTCGGCCATCGGCATGTCGTTCGTGCTGACGAATTATTCGCAAGTGGCGCAAGGCGCCCGCGTCAAGCCGATCCCACCCTTCATCACCGGCGGCCACACGCTGCACGAGAGCCCGGACGGGTTCGTGATCCAGCTCTCCAACATCCAGATCATGGTGGTCATCACCACCATTGTGCTGCTGGCGATCTTCACCTGGCTGGTGTCGAGCACCCGGCTCGGGCGCGACATGCGCGCCTGCGAGCAGGATCAGACCATGGCGGCGCTGCTCGGCGTCAACGTCGACCGCACCATCTCCATGACCTTCGTGATCGGCGCCGCGCTCGCCGCCGTCGCAGGCCTGATGTACCTGCTCTATTACGGCCTGGTCGACTTCTTCATGGGCTTCGTCGCCGGGATCAAGGCCTTCACCGCCGCGGTGCTCGGCGGCATCGGCTCGCTGCCCGGCGCCATGCTCGGCGGGCTTGCGATCGGCCTGATCGAGACGTTCTGGTCGGCCTATTTCTCGGTCGAGTACAAGGACGTCGCGGCGTTCTCGATCCTGATCGTCGTGCTGATCTTCATGCCGACCGGCCTGCTCGGCCGTCCCGAAGTCGAAAAAGTCTGACGGACCGGCCGCGTGACAGCACCCTCGACCCACACGACCAAACCTGCAACGGGCATCGCCGCCCTTCTCAAGACCGCCGTCATCAACGCCCTCATCGCGCTGGTGCTGTTCTCGCTGATGGTGGGCATCCGCACCGAGGCGGGCTCCGACGGCCAGCTCACCTACTGGACGCGATTCGGCGAGCTCGCCTCCCTCGTCGCCGCGGTGTTCGGCGGCTCGATCGTGATCGAGCTGCTCAGGCAATGGATCGGCCCGGCCGGCACCGAGCGGCTGGTGCCGCCAGCGTTGCAGAAGGGCGTGTCGCTAGTCGGCCGCTACCTTGCGCCCGCGCTGCTGATCTTCACGCTGCTGGTGCCCGTGATCTTCTATAACCAGCGCTACATCCTCGACCTCGCCATTCTCGTGCTCACCTATGTGATGCTGGGCTGGGGCCTCAACGTCGTGGTCGGGCTCGCCGGCCTGCTCGATCTCGGCTACGTCGCGTTCTATGCCGTCGGCGCCTATTCCTACGCGCTGCTCGCCACCAATTTCGGCTGGTCGTTCTGGATCTGCCTGCCGCTCGCCGGCATCCTCGCCGCATTCTGGGGCGTGCTGCTCGGCTTTCCCGTACTGCGCCTGCGCGGCGACTACCTCGCCATCGTGACACTCGCCTTCGGCGAGATCATCCGCCTCGTCCTGATCAACTGGCAGGATCTGACCGGCGGACCGAACGGCGTATCCGGTATTCCGCGTCCCACCCTGTTCGGCATTCCGCTCGACAGGAGCGACGATGGGCTGGCCGCCAAGCTCGGCATCGAGTACTCGGCGACCCACCGTATCGTCTTCCTGTTCTATCTGATCCTGGCGCTGGCGCTGCTCACCAATTGGGCGACGATCCGCCTGCGCAGGCTGCCGATCGGGCGCGCCTGGGAAGCCTTGCGCGAGGACGAGGTCGCCTGCCGCGCGCTCGGCATCAACACCACGACGACCAAGCTCACGGCATTTGCGACCGGCGCCATGTTCGGCGGCTTCGCCGGTGCGTTCTTCGCCACCCGGCAGGGCTTCATCAGCCCGGAATCCTTCACCTTCCAGGAATCGGCGCTGGTGCTCGCCATCGTCGTGCTCGGCGGTATGGGCTCGCAGCTGGGCGTCGCGCTTGCCGCGCTGGCGATGATCGGCGGGTTCGAGCTGTTTCGCGGCCTCGAGACCTATCGTATGCTGGTGTTCGGCTGGGCCATGGTGCTGATCATGATCTGGCGGCCACGCGGCCTGGTCGGCCATCGCGCGCCGACCGTTTATCTGAAGAAGGCGCAGGCCATCTCCTCCGACCTCGTCAAGGAAGGACACGGATGAGCGGCGACAAGATCCTCAGCGTCGACCGGCTGACCATGCGCTTCGGCGGCATCGTCGCCGTGCAAGATCTCTCGTTCGCCGCCGAGCGGAAGAAGATCACCGCGCTGATCGGGCCGAACGGCGCCGGCAAGACCACGGTGTTCAACTGCATCACCGGCTTCTACAAGCCGACCGGCGGCGCCATCCGCCTCACCCACGATGACGGCAAGGAAATCGCGCTCCAGCGGCTCAACGACTTCCGTATCGCCAAGCAGGCCAAGGTCGCGCGCACGTTCCAGAATATCCGCCTGTTCCCCGGGATGACCGTGCTCGAAAACCTGATGGTGGCGCAGCACAACATGCTGATGCGCGCCTCGGGCTTCACCTTGCTCGGCCTCGTCGGCGCGCCCGCCTATCGCGACGCAGAAAAGCGCGCGATTGATCTCGCCTCCGACTGGCTGAAGCGGGTCAACCTGCTGGACCGCGCCGACGACGCGGCCGGCAATCTCGCCTATGGCGATCAGCGCCGCCTCGAGATCGCGCGCGCGATGTGCACCGTCCCCGCACTGCTGTGCCTCGACGAGCCAGCTGCCGGACTCAACGCGCGAGAGAGCGCCGCGTTGAACGAGCTCCTGCTTTCGATCCGCAACGACCTGGGAACGTCGATCCTCCTGATCGAGCATGACATGTCGGTGGTGATGGAGATCTCCGACCACATCGTGGTGATGGATCACGGCGTGAAGATCGCACAAGGCACGCCGCGCGAGGTGCGCGACGATCCCAAGGTGATCGCCGCCTATCTCGGCACCGACGAGGAAGAGGCCGTGGCCGTCATGGAGAGCGGATCGTGACGGCAGCGTCCCCCCTGCTCGCGATCCGGGGCCTGCGCGCGGCCTACGGCAAGATCGAGGCCTTGAAGGGCGTCGACGTCGACATCAATTCCGGCGAGATCGTGGCGCTGATCGGCGCCAACGGCGCCGGCAAGTCGACGCTGATGATGACCATCTTCGGCAAGCCGCGCGCCCGCGCCGGGCAGATCCTGTACGAGGGCAAGGACATCACGGCCGTCCCGACCCACGAGATCGCGCATTTGCGCATCGCGCAGTCGCCCGAAGGCCGCCGCATCTTCCCGCGCATGAGCGTCGCCGAGAACCTCCAGATGGGGGCCGACGTCACCGAGAGCACGCCGGCGGAACGGGAGAGCACTCTCGAGCGCGTGTTCGCCCTGTTTCCCCGCCTGAAGGAACGTTTCGCCCAGCGCGGCGGAACCCTGTCCGGCGGCGAGCAGCAGATGCTGGCAATCGGCCGCGCCTTGATGAGCCGCCCTCGCCTGCTCCTGCTCGATGAACCCTCGCTGGGGCTCGCCCCGCTCATCGCGCGGCAGATTTTCGACGCCATCCGCACACTGAACCGGCAGGACGGCCTGACCGTGCTGATCGTCGAGCAGAACGCCAACCATGCCCTCAAGCTCGCCCATCGCGGCTATGTCATGGTCAACGGCCTGATCACACTGGCCGGCAGCGGCGCCGAATTGCTGCAGCGCCCCGAAATCCGCGCCGCTTATCTGGAAGGCGGCCGGCACTGACCGGCCCCGCCCTGCGCGAGAATGCGGCTAGATATCTTGGCGTATGCCCGTATTTTGCCGGTGACTTCTCCTCGAATTCATTCAAGAATGGCGCCGGTTTGAACCGGGCATGCCCGGCAACTTCCACAGGCGACCACCCGCGAGGTATCTCATGAAATCACTGAAGCTCATCGGTCTGGCATTCGGCGCATCGCTCGCGCTATCGAGCGCGGCATTCGCGCAGGATGTCACCGTCGCAGTCGCAGGCCCGATGACCGGCGGCGAGTCCGCCTTCGGCCGCCAAATGAAGAACGGCGCCGAGATGGCCGTCGCCGACATCAACGCCGCCGGTGGCGTCAACGGCAAGAAGCTCGCGCTCAACGCCGAGGACGACGCCTGCGATCCGAAACAAGCCCGCTCGATCGCGGAAAAGATCGCCGGCGCCAAGATCCCGTTCGTCGCCGGCCATTTCTGCTCGTCGTCTTCGATCCCGGCCTCTGAAGCCTATGCGGACGGCAACGTCCTGCAAATCACCCCGGCTTCGACCAACCCGCTCTTCACCGAGCGCAAGCTGTGGAACGTGGCGCGAGTCTGCGGCCGCGACGACCAGCAGGGCCTGATCGCCGCGCAGTACATCGCCAAGAACTACAAGGGCAAGAACATCGCGATCCTCAACGACAAGACGACTTACGGCAAGGGTCTTGCCGACGAGACCAAGAAGGCGCTCAACAAGGCCGGCATCACCGAGAAGATGTACGAGTCCTACAACAAGGGCGACAAGGACTTCAACGCGATCGTCTCGCGCCTGAAGAAGGACAATGTCGAGCTCGTCTATGTCGGCGGTTACCATCAGGAAGCCGGCCTCATCCTCCGCCAGATGCGCGATCAGGGCATGAAGACGGTGCTGATGTCGGGCGACGCGCTCGCGGACAAGGAGTACGCCTCCATCACCGGTCCCGCCGGCGAAGGCACGCTGTTCACCTTCGGTCCCGACCCGCGCAACAAGCCGACCGCGAAGAAGATCGTCGAGGCGTTCAAGGCCAAGGGCATCGATCCGGAAGGCTACACGCTCTATACCTACGCTGCGCTGCAGGTCTGGACGCAGGCGGTCAAGAAGGCCGGCACCACCGACGCCAAGAAGGTCATGGAGACCATCAAGGCCGGCAAGTGGGACACGGTGCTCGGCCCGATCGAAATTGACGCCAAGGGCGACCTCAAGCAGATCGACTATGTCGTCTACAAGTGGGACGCCAAGGGCAATTACGCCGAGCTCGGCGCCAAGGGCTCTTGATCCAGAATGCTCTTCGGGGATCCCGATCAGCGATCCCCCGAAGTCTCTCGCCATCGCCACCACGCCCCGGCTTGCCGGGGCGTTCTTTTGCCGGTCAGACCGCGGCCGAAATCTCGCCGCCGGCCGCGGCCTGGGCCCTCCGCAGGGCCTGCAGCAGATCGTTCGGCCGAAACGGCTTTTGCAGGCCGACCACGTTGGCGAGGTGGGGCGATTGGTCCATGAAATCGAGTGCCGTCATCCCCGATACCGCAATCACCGGCAGCGCCGGCGCGCGTTCGCGCAAGGCGGTGATGACGTCGACGCCGCTGGTATCACCGAGGAAGATGTCCACAATCGCCGCGTCAAAGCGGCTTTCCGTAAAGGCCTTCAGCCCCGCCGCGCCGGTTTCGGCCTCCACGACCTCGAAATGGTTGACCCGAAGCACGATCGCCACCATCGCACGGACGTCCTTCTGGTCGTCGATAATGAGAACGCGGGGCATGCTCCCGACCTCGAAATCAAAATCGCCTGTTTCAAGCCTGGAACCGGCCGCAGCGGCAGGGCATTATGACACCGTCCAGTAAAGCGCCCCTTACCAATCCCTGTTCCGTGCTCTCACCGAAATTAGGTAAGCTGTAACCCTCGGTTGAGTCGTAAACCGGTTCCGTTGACCACCTGCGCCCAGAACCCGCTACGATGAACGGACTGCCGGCGAATGAGACTAGCGGAGATGCTCAAGCCCACCGACTCGCGCGAAATGGACGTGCCTGCGCCGATCGACCGAAGCACATTTCTGTCGACCCTGCCGGCCACCTCGACCGACCGCACTGCAGCATTGACGATTGTCGGTGTGTCCTCGCTCCTGTTCGCCGCAGCCGTGCCCTTCGCCGGTATCCCGCTGCTGCCGGTGCCAGCCTTCGTCGCCAGCTATCAATCCGCGCTGGCCGTGAGCGACATCGTCACGGCGGTGCTGTTGCTGTCGCAATTTGCGATCCTGCGCACCCGCGCGCTGCTGTGGCTCGCGGGCGGCTATCTCTTCACTGCCGCGGCGGCGCTGGTTCATGCCCTCACCTTCCCAGGGCTGTTCACCCCGACCGGCCTCCTGGGCGCGGGCCGGCAGACCACGGTGTGGCTCTACATGATCTGGCACGCCGGCTTTCCGCTCTGCGTGATGGCATATGCCTGGCTGAAGGAAAAGGACGGTGGGCCCCGGATCCGCGGCGCGGCAAGCAACGCGATTTATGCCTGCGGGCTCGGCGTCGTCGCCGCGATGGCGGTCTTCGCCTGGATCGTCACCGCGCAGCACGATCTGTTGCCGGTCCTGTTGAGCGAGGGCCGGTACACGGCGACCATGATCGGCGTCGTGTCCTTCGTGTGGTCGCTGAGCTTTGCCGCACTGGTCTCGCTCTGGTTCCGCAGGCCGCATACGGTGATCGACATCTGGCTCATGGTGGTCATGTGCGCCTGGCTGTTCGACATCGCGCTGTCGGCGATCGTCAACGTCGCGCGCTTCGATCTCGGATTCTATGCCGGCCGGCTCTACGGCCTCGCCGCGGCGACCTTCGTGCTCGCGGTGCTTCTGATCGAGAATGTCCGCCTCCAGGTGCATACAGCGGGCCTCGTCGGAAGGCTGCGGCAGCAATCGGCCTCGGAACGCGACTATTTCGGCAAGCGCCTCGCGCTGTACGGCGCCGTGGTCGAATCCTCCAATGACGCGATCATCACCAAGTCGCTCGACGGCATCATCACCGGCTGGAACAAGGCCGCCGAAAATCTGTTCGGCTACTCCGCCGCCGAGGCCGTCGGCAAGCCCATCGACATCATCGTGCCGCCGGATCGCAAGGGCGAGATCAGAAGCACCCTCAACCAGATCGCCAGCAACGAGTCGATCGCCCAGCACGAGACGGTCCGCATCCGCAAAGACGGCCGCCCGCTCGACGTCGTCCTGAACATCTCACCGCTGCGGACCGACGATGGAGAGATCATCGGCGCTTCCAAGATCGCCCACGACATCACCGAAGAAAAGCAGGCCAGAGAGAAGCTGCGCCGCGAGACCGAGGAACGCCAGCGCATCTTCGAGACATCGCAGGACCTGATCCTAGTCACCGACGGCTATGGCAATTTCATCCAGGTCAGCCCGAGCGTGCGGAACATTCTCGGCTACGGCCCCGAGGACATGGTCGGGCACAGCGCGATCGAGTTCATCCATCCGGACGATCTCGAGAAGACGCGGAGCGAGATGCGCGCGGCCCGTCGCGGCGCGGTCAAGCGCAGCTTCGAGGCGCGCTACTACCATTACGACGGTCACGAGGTCACGCTGAACTGGATGGGCACGTGGTCGGAGCCGGTGAAACGCCACTTCTTCATCGGCCGCGACCTCACCGACAAGCAGGCGGCCGAAGCCCAGCTCAGGCAGGTCCAGAAAATGGACTCGATCGGCCAATTGACCGGCGGCGTCGCCCACGACTTCAACAACGTGCTGACCGTGATCACGGGCACGATCGGCATTCTGAGCGATGCGGTCGCCGACCGGCCCGAGCTTGCCGCGATCACCAAGCTGATCGACGACGCCGCCGAGCGCGGCGCGCAGCTGACCAAGCACCTGCTGGCCTTCGCCCGCAAGCAACCGCTGCAGCCGCGCGAGATCGACGTCAACGCACTGGCGCTCGAAGCCGCCAAGCTCTTGCATCCGACGCTCGGCGAGCAGATCACCATCATGCCGCAGCTCACCGAGGATGCCTGGCCGACGCTGGTCGACCCGGGCCAGCTCTCCACCGCGATCCTCAATCTCGCGCTGAACGCGCGCGACGCCATGCCCGAGGGCGGCACCCTGGTGCTGGAGACCCGCAACATCTTCCTCGACGACGGCTATGCCAGCATGAACCCCGACGTCGTCGCCGGCAATTACGTGATGATCGCGGTCAGCGACACCGGCACCGGAATTCCTGCCGAGCTGATCGACCGGGTGTTCGATCCCTTCTTCACGACCAAGGAGGTCGGCAAGGGCACTGGCCTCGGCCTCAGCATGGTGTTCGGCTTCGTCAAGCAGTCGGGCGGGCACATCAAGATCTACAGCGAGGAAGGCCACGGCACGAGCGTGAAGATCTATCTGCCGCGCTCGACCGGGGTGCAGGAGACCGAGTTCGAATCGCTCCAGAATGCGCCAATCACCGGCGGTAGCGAGAAGATCCTGATCGTCGAGGACGATGCCTTGGTGCGGCAGTATGTCGTGACGCAGGTCAAGAGCCTCGGCTATACCGCGCTCGAGGCCGCCAACGGCGCCGAAGCGCTCAATATCATCGACAGCGACGAGACCATCGACCTGCTATTCACCGACATCATCATGCCCGGCAACATGAACGGCCGCCAGCTGGCGGACGAAGCGCACAAGCGCCGCCCCGACCTGAAGACGCTGTTCACCTCGGGCTACACCGAGAACGCCATCGTCCATCACGGCCGGCTCGATTCCGGCGTGCTGCTGCTGGCCAAGCCCTACCGCAAGTCCGAGCTCGCCAAGATGCTGAGGACCGCGCTCGCCGGTTGAGCCTGCGGCATTGCTGCGCTATCGCAGATCGTGAATTCTCACCACGAGGCCGCCTTGAAGAATCTTCTCACCGATATCGCCGGCATCCGGGTCGGCCACGCCGAAGATCCGAAAGTCGGTTCCGGCGCGACCGCGATCATCTTCGATTCTCCTGCGATCGCCGCGATCGACGTGCGCGGCGGCGGCCCCGGCACGCGCGAGGATGCCCTGCTCGATCTCGCCAACACGGTCGAGCGGGTCGACGCCATCGCGCTGTCGGGCGGCTCGGCCTTCGGCCTCGACACCGGCGGCGGCGTGCAGGCCTGGCTCGCCGAGCAGGGCCGCGGCCACCGGGTTCGCGAAGCGCTGATCCCGATCGTGCCGGGGGCGATCCTGTTCGACCTGCTCAATGGCGGCGACAAGGCCTGGGGACGCTTCTCGCCCTATCGCGACCTCGGCTATGCCGCGGCGACCGTCGCCACCAACGCGGATTTCGCGCTTGGCAGCGCCGGCGCCGGCTTCGGCGCCACCACCGCGACGTTCAAGGGCGGGCTCGGCTCGGCATCGGCCGTGACGCCGAGCGGAATCAAGGTCGCGGCGATCGTCGCCGTCAACGCGGTGGGCAGCGTCACCGTCGGCAATGGTCCGTGGTTCTGGGCGGCGCCATTCGAGGTGGACGACGAATTCGGTGGACGCGGCCTGCCGGACAAGTTCACCGAGGACATGCTCCGCATGCGCATCAAGGGCGGTCCTGCCGCGAGCGCGCGCGAGAACACCACCATCGGCGCCGTCGTGACCAACGCGGTGCTGACCAAGCCCCAGGCCAAGCGGCTGGCGATGATCGCGCATACCGGCTTCGCCCGCGCGATCTATCCGGTGCACGCGCCGACCGACGGCGACGTGCTGTTCGCCGCCGCTACGTGCGAAAAGCCGATCGAGCCGCTGGTTGGCCTCACCGAGCTCGGCACGATCGCCGCGAACGTGGTCGCCCGCGCGATCGCTCGCGGCGTCTACAGTGCGACGGCCTTGCCGTTTCCGGGCGCGCAGGCTGCCTGGATGGACCGGTTCGGCTAGAGCATGATCCGGAAAAGTGTGTAGCGGTTTTCCGAAAAGATCATGCTCAAACAATAACCTAAAACGCGATGATGATTCATCCTGATCGCATCGCGCTTTAGACGAGAAACGAAACGGCTCCCAAAGCGTTACCCGGCGGACAAGGTGCGCGGCCATGCCCTCTTCCGTGATCCGCTTCTTTCGCTATTCGCCAGAGAAACGCGAGCTGAAGGTGACGTTCGTCAGCGGGCGCCTCTATGTTTATGCGAATGTTCCGCCCGAGGTCGCTGCCGCGTTCGGGGATTCGCGCTCAAAGGGTACGTTCTTCAATCGCGAGATCCGCGACCGCTATGCCTGTCGTGACGTCACGCACGAACTTGCCGGGTAACTTCGGGATGCGCTCACACGCTGATCGACATCGATGAAGTTGCTGATCCCGCGCTGGCCTGCGCCTGGCGCTGCATCATCTGCCCGAACCAATCATAAGGTGAATTGCCGCCGCCTTTCGCATTCGACGAGCTGGAGGCGCCCGGCACCGTGGTCGACATCTTGAAGCCGTCGGCATAGGTGACGGTGGTGGTGGTCGAGCCGTCGGCGTTGGTCGTCGTGGTCGACGTCGAGCCGCGGCTGGATTGCGACGAGGAATCCGAGCCATCGCCCGCGCCTTCCGCGTGATGACGGCCGCCCCTCAACGCCTTCGTCATCTCGCCGAGATTGACGCTGCCGTCCGCATTCGCGTCCATCTTCGAGAACACGTCGTCGGCCTGGGCGAGGTTAGTGCCGCCTGCGCCGAGCGCGTCCTCGAACTCGGACTTGGTGATCTTGCCGTCGCCGTCCCCGTCGATCTGCGAGAACAGATCCTTCAGCGCAGCCTCGCGGCCCTTCGACGTCGAGGATGTCGAGCTCGATGAGGATGTGCCGTCGGCGGACTGGCTCTGCGCCGCGAACAGCGCGTTCATCGTCTCCGCCGAGATCTGCGGATATTTGCCTGCATTGACCGACGAGGTCGCGCCGGTCGTGCTGTTGCTGCCGCTGTCGATCGCGAACGGATTGGTCGGCGCGCTCTGCGAGGGGCCCGTCTTGTGCGCCGCCGACGACGATTTCGCGTTCGTCAGCGACTGGATCGCGTCGAGCGCGCTCGATACCGCACCAAGGGCTAACAACATTGCACAACTCCAACGGGATGCGGCATGCCGCGACCAATGTTCTGCGGCTGAAGTCAGCAAGCGCCATGCCATCGTGAAAAGCTCAACGAAATCCGCATCCGTCGGGTCGTGCAGGCCGCGGGAACATCGGCAATTCATGCCGCCGGCGGCAGAAATTTCCGCCCACAGGAAGCCCGCCCCTCCTGCATTGCCCGCCACAAGAGCCCATGTTAGGCGAGGCCATTCGTCGTCCGTCCGCCCCGGGAAAACGCGCCATGACCCAAGCTTTCGTCCCCCGCCCCCTGGCCATCGCGCCCTCGATCCTGGCCTCGGACTTCTCGAAGCTCGGCGAGGAGGTGCGCAGCGTCGACGCCGCCGGCGCCGACTGGATCCATCTCGACGTGATGGACGGGCACTTCGTTCCGAACATCTCCTACGGTCCTGACGTCATCAGGGCGATGCGCCCGCACACCAAGAAGATCTTCGACGCGCATCTGATGATCTCGCCCTGCGATCCCTATCTGGAGGCCTTCGCGAAGGCCGGCTGCGACCACATCACCGTGCACGCGGAGGCAGGTCCCCATTTGCACCGCTCGCTCCAGGCCATCCGCGCGCTCGGCAAGAAGGCCGGCGTCTCGCTCAATCCGGCGACGCCGATCAGCGCGCTCGAATACGTTCTCGACCTCGTCGACCTCGTGCTGGTGATGTCGGTCAATCCCGGCTTCGGCGGCCAGGCGTTCATCCCCTCCGCGATCGGCAAGATCCGGGACATCCGCGCGATGGTTGCGGGCCGCCCGATCGACATCGAGGTCGACGGCGGCGTCGGCCCCGATGTTGCGGGCGCACTCGCCGCAGCCGGCGCCAACGCTTTCGTCGCCGGCACGTCGGTGTTCAAGGGCGGCACGCAGGACGCTTACAAGGCCAACATCGCCGCGATCCGCAACGCGGCACTTGGGGCGCGCGGCGAGGCGATCTGAGACCATCGCTATCCGAACCGGAGCTGCGGCCGCCGCGACCAAGTGGAATGGATGAACTCCGCGCCACTCCGTTTTCTGCCGGCCTGCTTCGCCTTCTCGCCGAGTCCCTTCAGGACGGCGAGCAAGTGGTCTGGCAGGGGCAGCCCGACGGCATCGCCCGCGCGGCAATGTGGCGATTTCTCTGGTGGATCGGATGTCCCTGGTTGTTGCTGACCGTCATCGCCGCCAGGAACGATTGGATCGACCAAGCGACCCAACCTCTGGCGATGCTTGGAGTTGGGATGATTGCAGCTCCGTTCGTGATGCTGCTGCAAGACCTGCAGACGCTTTATGTCATCACCGACCGCCGCGCGCTGATCGTGCGCACGGCCTGGAGCAGACGCAGCGTGACCGCTACTTCGTTCGACGCCATGGATGAAGTGTTCGAAATCCTCGACATCGGCGGCGGCGTCGGCCACCTCAACTTTGCGTCAGGGCGCTCGACCCGTTCGCCCGATACCGACTACACCGGGCGCTATGGGTTTCGCTGTGTTCGAGACGCAAGGCGCATCCGGGATATCCTCGATCATGCGCGCACTGGCAAATTACGTCGGTCGCAGGCGGGAAGAACTGCGGCTTCTGCGGGTTCTGCGACACGCAAAGCTTAAAATTGTAGCCTTGGTCCGTACTCATCCGGACTTCCCTGATTCGCGCAAATCACTGCAAGTGATTCCTGCCTGTTTTCGCGGGAGCACATCATGACGACGACCCTGGTTTGGACTGGCGTGGCGTTGTGGATTGGTTTCAGTGCGTTTGTGGTGTTCGGTCCCTCGGCCGGACCGGTCGAGGCCCCGGCACGTTCGGCCCGCAACATCCGTCGCGACCGCCACAGGGGCTGACGTCCATGCAGATCGCCCTCGTGAAGCGCCAGCCGAAGCGCAGGTGCCGTATTCCACGGCGCCCGCATCCGAGCCTCGATTATTTCTTCGGCCGCCTCGAGCGCGCCGATGGCACGCTGGACGACAATGCCGGGCTCGACAATTCGGACCTCGACCGTTCGCTTGGCTCGCCGCGCCGACACTGAGACCTCTTTTCCGGACCGCCCATGAAACCGCATTGCCCGAACTGCCTGAAGGAAATGACGAAGGCGTCCGCGTCGCGTAACCTGTTCAATTGCGAGCCCTGCCGCGAGATCATCCAGTATTTCGGCGGCGGCGCGGACCACGGCGAGCCGGGCCCGCAATTCTCCTGGCCGATCCGCCGCAAGCGCGCCACGACCATCCACGCGGCCTGATCCAGCCCGTAAATCGCCCCGCCGGCCTAACCTTCGCCGGCCTCCGGCCCGCCGCCGTCCCCAGCCATCCGCGGCGGCCGCACCACGGTGACGGTGCAGCTCGCCTCCGAGGCCACCTTGGCCGACACGCTGCCAAGCAGGGTGCGGCGGAACGAGCTCTGCCGCGCGCCGATGATGACGTGGTCGACCTGATTGGCCTCGGCAAATTCCAGGATCGCGGCTGCGGGATCGACCGCCTCCAGCACATGAGCCGACAGCCGGCTCTCATCCAGCTTGAGCGGCGTTGCCCAATGCCTGAGCGCGACCAGGCGATCGATATGCTTGTTGGAGCCCTGCTCGTCCAATGTCCGGTCGATCGCGATCCGGTTCAGCTTGAGCACGTTGACGCAGGCAAGCCGCGCCGAGGGCAAGGTGGCGAGGATGCGCTCGGTGGTCACGCGCAGCGCCTCGTTCAGCTCCGGAGCGCCCTCCGCCGTGTCGAGCGCAACGGCGAGGATCGGGCTCGACGCGATCTGGGCTGCGACATCGGATTTCGCGCGCGGCGCCATAGCGCCCTGGTTGAAGCGCCGGCGCCAGACGATGCCGAGGGAATCACGTTTCACCCGCTCCGAGCGCGCGGTGAGCTTGACCTGGTCCGGATAAGCGAGATCGAAGGCGAGCTGGGACGCGGTCGGATAGCGCCACACCGGCTCGATCTCCAGACAGCGCAACACCACCTCCTGAAGCCAGGGCGGATAATCCGCACGAAGCTTCCGCGGCGGATGCGGATCACGCCATAGCCGGCGCCGCATCGCCCGCAACGTCTCGCCTTCGCCGAACGGCCGCTCGCCGGTGGTGAAGAAGTAGAGCAGCACGCCGAGCGAAAACAGATCGCTGCGCGGATCGTCGCGCACCCCGAGCAGCCGCTCGGGTGCCATATAGGGCGCGGTGCCGTAAGGCAGGCGGAATTCCTCCTGCAACAGGTCCGGCAGGTGGTTGTGATGCGACAGGCCGTAGTCGATCAGCACCGCCTCGCCGCTCTCACGGAACATGATGCTGCTCGGCTTGATATCGTGGTGGATCACGTTCTGCCGGTGCAGATCCGCAAGCGCCGTTGCGATCCTGGCGACGAGCTGCCGCGCCTCGTCATAGGGCAGCGGCAGGTCGGGGAGCCGCTTGTACAGCGTGGCACCCGGAATGCGCTCGATCACGACATAGGCTTGGCGGGCGAAATCACCCGTGCCGAAGCAGGCCGGCACGTGCGGCCCCGCCAGCCGCGGCAGGATCATCATCTCCATCTCGAAGGAAACGATCGCGGCGGGGTCCTCGCCCTCCGATACCCGCGGGATCTTCATCAGCAAGGGCACGTCGATATCGGGATGGGTGACGGTCCACAGCGTCGCCATGCCGCCAGCATGAACGCATTCGCCGATCGTAAAACCGTCGATCTCCGCGCCTGATTTGATCAGAGGTTTGGGCATCGGCCTCTAGCGCCCCTGCGAAAGCCGGTCGGCCAGCCAGGACGGCAGCCCGTTGTCGCGGATCCTGCCAGCTGCGGTCGCGATGTCATAGGGCGCGCGGCAATAGGTGATCTGGCACGACTCGGTGTCGAACAGTGCGAAGGCCGCCGACGGATCGCCGTCGCGGGGCTGGCCGACCGAGCCGAGCACGGCGAGCCATTGCCGTCCGCGCAGCAGCTGCACGGGGACGTCGGTCTTCGGCACGAAGCTCGTCATCTTCGCCGTCACCGACATCGAATAGAGCGCCGGCCTGTGGATGTGGCCGCAGAAGGTGACGTGGGCCTGGGTCGCGATCAGGCTCTTGGCGGCGTCCACGGTCGAGCGGACATAGTGCCAGCGCTGGGGATGCGAGGCTTCGGCATGCACGAACAGGCGGCCATCGTCCTCCACCTGCATCGGCAATTCGGCCAGGAAACGCCGCTGCGCGGTGTCGAGGCGGCCGCGGGTCCATTCGATCGCGATCTGCGCCTCGGCGTTCATCGTCTCGGCCGTGGAATTGATCGCCTGGTCATGATTGCCGCGCACTGCGACGGCGCCCTGCGCGACCAGCTCCATCGCGGTGTCCACCACCCATTCCGGATCGGCGCCATAGCCGACGAAGTCGCCGAGCAGGACGAAGCCCTCCGCGCCCTTCGCACGCGCGATCTTCAGGCAGGCCTCGAACGCCTGCCTGTTGCCATGGATATCCGAGAAGACAGCGAGAAGCACGCACCCTCCACCCTCAGATTCTTATTGGAAGCCGATAAGGCCAAATTGAGGGAGGTCAACAGGATGCGCCAGCACTGGGCCGTTTGCCAGCGCTGCTCTGCGGTGATGGTGAAGGGCCTATTGCTCGTCCTTCGGCGGCATCCGGGGCGGCGGAATCGGGGTGAACACCGCGCCTTCCGCGCCGGCCGGCGGGGCATTGAACTCGCCGGTCGAGGAATCGCCGCCGCTGGTCTCCAGGATGGTCTTCGGCGTCACATATTCCCGAACCAGGTCGATCAGGCTGCCGTCGCCGCCGCCGAAATCCGCCGCGCGCCCTCCTTGCGGATGTCCGGCCGCGATCTCGTTCTCGGCGGCGTGGGTCTTGTCGGCCAGCCGGTCATTGTACGGCACACGAAATGCGCGCGGGATGCCGCTCGGGCGATTGTCCTCGTCCAGCGCCTCGACCCAGAGATAGATCGAGCCGGGATCGCCCTCAAGCGAATGCGGCTCGACGATGCGGGCCTTCAGGAGCTTGAACGTGGTCGGCAGCCGGTCCGTGCTGGCCCAACCGAGCAGGCCGCGCATTTCCGTGAAGCTGACGATGTAGAAGGTGCTGGTCACGACCACGGCGACCGCCTTCAGCGACCAGTGCAGTCGCGCATAGACCAGAACGACCAGCAGCAGCGCGCCGATGACTGCATACGCGACCGACAGCGTCAGGATGACCGTTTGCAGGCTAGTCACGGCGGACCCTCGTAGCGTTCCTGCTCACGCCGGTCCTGGGATCGAGATCGCCGCCGTTGCGCCAGCTGCTGCGGAACGTCTCCAGCAGCGATTTCGGCCGCTGATCGACATCGACGACCTTGCCTTCCGCATCGATCCGGAATCGGACCGCGGTCTTCTCGTCGCCGGTGTGGTCGAGCGTGAACTTGTTGTCGAAGATCACCTGCGCGGTCGGATTGAGCTTCTGCACCTTCACACTGGCGGTCACAGGCTCGCCGGTGGTGGCGACGAAATGCGAGACGTTCACGACGTACTCGCCGGCGAGGATGCCACGCACGGTGACGATCTCCTCGCGGATCGGCGAGGCGATCTTCTTGCCGTTGACGATGATGAAATTGTTGGCCCCGCCGCGGTCGTCGCGGTCGAGCGTGAGGAAGCCGGCCTCGCGGTGGCGATACCAGGCGATGTTGCCGGCGGGATCCTGCACGAACAGGTCGAGGTCGTCGGGGTGGTTGTCCGGCCAGTCCAGCGTGATCATGAACTCCGCCTTGGAATCGATCTTGCCGTCCTTGGCGTCGGGGGAGACCGCCAGCAGCGCCAGGAAGAACAGGAAGGCGATCACCTGGAGCGCCTTGAACAGCATCACGCCCAGCGGGTCGAACGGCTCCTCGCGCGGATAGAGACCGAAATCATCCATCATGACGGCGTTCCAGAACCCTTGCGCTCCAGCACCGGCGTCACATAGGTCTCGGTCAGCACCACCGCGTCCGAGAACACCCGCTGGGTCGCGGCGTCGAGCATGTAGTACTGGATGCGGATCAGGATCGAGCCGACAAGGCCGGCCAGCGTCGTGTACATCGCGATCGCCATGCCGTCGCTCATCAAGCCCATCGAAGAGCGCATCGCGACCTTGTCGGCGGCGTCCAGCCCCGCGATCGGCGCCAGCATGATGATGAAGCCGATGATGGTGCCGAGCAGACCTAGCTTCATCAGCGTATCGGAGACGAAGGCCCCGAAGCCATTGGAGCCGCGCAAGCGATCGGCGAGATTACGTAGCAGCAGCGTCTGGTCGACCGGCCGGTAGTCCTGCGCCGCGGCTTTCGTCACCAGGCTCTGGATATGGTCGCGCACCAATCCGCGCGGCAGCACCGCCGCGCTCGCATCCAGCGCCTTGCTGCCGTCCGGTGCCGCCAGCACGGCGCGGCAGCGCCGCGCCGCGGCCCCTTCCCGCGCGATCGCCCGGGTCCGCAGGAAGCAGTGGCCGCAGGTGAGGACGTAGAGCGCCGCGATCACCGCTGAAATGTAGGTGCGGTCCGAGGTCAGCATCAGATGAATCAGGCCGAAGCGCCACAGCAGCACGACGGCGAAGATCGACAGCCCGGTGAAGATCATCCAGAACAGCAGCGCGCTGCGCTCGGATGGATCGGCAGCCTGGCTCGCAATTGGTCCAATCGTTATCGAACTCATGCTGCACCGCTCCTGGCTTGCAGGCACCGGCCTGCAACGTGTCCTCACCGATTAGATCAAAGCCGCCGTTTCAGGTCCAAAGACCCATGCCCAATCCGGCTTGGGAAATTTGCCCGAGCTGCAATCCCTGGCGTTCCCTGCGATTGGCAAGGCACGGCGGCGTTGTTAGGCTGACCTTAGCAAACGTCGGGGGTGATCGCATGCGCCTCGTGCTTCAGCTTGTAGCCCGCCTGCTTCTGATCGTAGCGCTGTGCCTGGGAGCCGCGACCGTGTGGGCCACGTTCGATGCCTATCGCAGCGTCGATCGGGCGACGGCGGCGTCGGCGCAGCGGGTCGCGCAGGCGCTTCAGGCGCTGTATTGGCGCGAGCTGTTGTTGCGCAGCAGCAGGGCGCGCGAGCATCTCCTGCCGGTTCCGGACTGGCGCACGCTGGAGACGATGAAGCTGATCTCGCCCGGCGTCTGCGTCGAGTTCCAGCCCGCGGCGGCCTTCGAGAAGCCGCTCTGCGGCCAGAGCGAGGGGCTGGGCAAGACGCCGCCGCGCTGGTTCGCCGCCATCGTGCCGACCTTCCTCGGCAGCCATGCCGAGGTGGTGCGGCCCGTCAGTCCTCGCGCCGCAGCCGCCGGCACCGTCGTTGCGACGCCCGATGCAACCGCCGCGATCGCGCTCGCCTGGGACTACATCCTCAACGTCATCGACGTCGCGCTGCTGATGGCGGCGGCGATCGCCCTGCTCGCCTCGCTCGCCATCGCGCACGCGCTGGCGCCGGCGCGCGCGATCGTCACCGCGCTTCAGCGCATGGCACGCGGTCAATATCGCACCAGGCTGCCGCGGTTCCGCTCGATGGAGCTGGCGATGATCGGCAGCGCCGTCGGCGAGCTCGGCGGCCGGCTGGAGGAAGCGACCGAGCAGCGCGCCGCGCTGACGCGCCGCCTGATCGAGATCCGCGAGGACGAGCGCCGCGCGCTCGCCCGCGAGTTGCACGACGAGTTCGGGCAGAATCTGTCCGCCATTCTCGCCTTCGCCAACACGATCGAGACGGCGAGCACGAAGCGGCACAAGGATGATGGGATCGCGCAAGACGCGCGCATGATCTCGCAGGCGACACACCATCTGATGGCCTCGCTGCGCGACGCGCTGAACCGGCTGCGCAATCCGCTGCCGGAGGAGCTCGGGCTCGAGGCGAGCCTCGTCAATCTCGTCGACAGCTGGCGCTCGCACAGCGCGGCGCGGCCGGCGATCCAGCTCGATCTCAGGGGCGACCTCACCGACATCAGCGGCCCGGCCGCCACCACCGCCTATCGGGTCGCACAGGAATGCCTGACCAACGCGCTGCGCCACAGTGCAGCGCGCGAGATCTCGCTCCGCGTCGAGCGGCGCGCCGGCGAGGACGATGCGCTGCTGATCCGCGTCGAGGACGACGGCGGCGGCGATGCCGAGCGCGTCGCGCAATCGGCCGGCTTCGGCCTCACCGGAATCCGCGAGCGCGTCACGGCGGCCGGCGGATCGCTGTCGATCCTGCCCGCTCGCGGCGGCCTCAGCGTTGCCGCGACCATCCCGCTCGCTGCGTGAGGCGGGAATGAGCGAGGTTACAGCAACAGGCATCTCCGTGCTGCTGGTCGACGACCATCCGATCGTGCGGCAAGGCTATCGGCGCGTGCTGGAGAGCCAGGGCGATCTGCATGTCGTGGCGGAAGCCGACAACGCCGCCGACGCCTACGGCGCGTTCAAGGCGCATGACCCCGACGTGGTGGTGCTCGACATTTCGATGCCCGGCGCGAGCGGGCTGGAGGCGATCCGCAACATCCGCGCCCGCAGCCCGCGGGCGCGCATTCTCGTCTTCACCATGCACAACGAGGCCGTGCTGGTGAAGTCCGCCTTCGGCGCCGGCGCCTCCGGCTTCGTCACCAAGAGCAGCGAGCCGTCCGCGGTCGTGAACGCCATCCGCAGCGTCGCCCGCGGCGAGCGCGCCATGAGCGATGACATCGCGCACGTGCTAGCGGAGGACAGCCTGTCGCCGACCGGCTCGGTGCTGGATCAGCTCGGTGAGCGCGAGATCGAGATCTTGCGCCAGTTCGCCGGCGGCTCCACCACCGAAGAGATCGCGGCGCATCTCAATCTCAGCGTCAAGACCGTGCAGAACTATCACTACCTGATCAAATCGAAGACCGGCGCGCGCACCGATGCGCAGCTGGTGCGGCTCGCCGCGACCTGCGGTCTGACGAGGATCTAGCAGCAAAGCTGCCGCACAGCCTCATTCATCGAGGTCCTCAAACTGCCGAACGAATTGGAACGGTTCCGATCCGGCTCCGGTTAGTACGTCAGACAAGGAGTAAAGGGTCATGAGTAAGGGTCACCCCAAAGCAGTCGACCATCCCCCCATCATCACAGTAGGCGAGCTCATCGACGAACTTTGCCGCCTGCCGGACACCGCCATCGTCCACTTTCGCTGTCCGATGTTCGATCAGGAGCTGACATTCTACCGGCTTCGAAGGCGGTCGAAGGACGCCGTCGAAATCGCGGTCAACGCTTATCCGGATAGTCCGCCGGTCGTGCCATCGTCCGATCCTGCCTTCCACACGCGAAGACATTCGGCATCCGCACCCTTGCCCCGCGACGGCGCCGCTCTCCAGAAAACGCGAGGTTGATTGACAGCACCCAGGGCTGAACGGGTTCTGCGGCCTTAGGCCGCCTTCAACCCACGCAGCAGCAGCGCCAGCGTCGCATCGAGGCGCGCGGGGAGATCGGCGTCCTTCCATTCCTCGGCATGGGCCGGATGGTGGAAGCGGACGGTCGCATCGAAGATCGCGCGCGCGGTCACCTTGACGTCGCCAACGGCAAACTCGCCCCGCTTCACGCCGTCGGTCAGGATCGCGGCGATCTGGTCGATCATCGTGTCCTTGTGGCATTTGACCGCCGCACAGGCCTCGCGTGCCAGGGTCAGATAGGTCTCGAACATCTCGGGGTCGTCGAGCACACGCGAACGCTTGGCCGCGAACAGCGTACGCAGCCAGCGGTCGAGCCTGTCGGGCGCCGAGCCCTGCTCCTTGGCGATCGCCAGCAGCGGGGCGTCGATGCGGTCCAGCCAGCGCTTGGCAACGGCCTCGCGCAGCGAGGCCTTGCTGGGGAAATGGCGGTAGACGCTACCGTGGCTCACATCGAGCGCACGGGCAACGTCAACCACGGTGGCCTTGGCAAGCCCGTAACGCCTGAGCACGTCCTCGGTGACCTCGAGGATCCGCTCCGGCGTCAAGACAATTGCTTCATTCATGCCAGCACCATGTTCCCGTTAGGGGCTCAGTTACCCGGCACTAGGGCTGCTTCCGAAGCGCCCTGGCCGGTCGTTCGGAAAGCCTATGCCCTAATGAGGCAGTTTTGCAGCTTGCGCCGCGATCTGGCGCGCCACCAGCAAATTGAGCCAATGCCCAATCACGCCGGTGAAATTGAGGATTTCGGTCGTCATTGTCTAAGTCTCCATTCGTCCGCGGTCCCCGCTCTTCAATCCGCCCTCCGATCCGAGCGTGGCTCGGATGTCGGGCTCCCCGGGGCTTGTCGCGGGACGCCCAATCGGAGCGTCCGAGAACGGATATACATGTCTCGCTGACAGATTTCAATATCTGTCAGTCAATGATCCGTGATTGACAGTTAATATCTGCGGCCAGGCGCCGCCATCCCGGCCGGCCGGTGTGGTGGAAAGGTCGGCGATGCCCTTCTTCCGGAGCCCAGACCGTTTGTTTCGCCCTGCCTGCTCTGTTACATCACGGCGTAAAAAGCATTTTGGCCGGCGCCGCCGTTCTCGGGACCGCCCGCCCACCTTCCTGGAGCCGCCCCATGATCCCCCGCTACACCCGCCCGGAAATGGCCTCGATCTGGGAGCCGCAGACCCGGTTCAAGATCTGGTTCGAGATCGAGGCGCATGCGGCGGACGCCCTCGCCGAGCTCGGGACCATCCCCAAGGAGGCCGCCCGGACGGTCTGGGCCAAGGCCAAGGACGCCATCTTCGACGTCGCCCGCATCGACGAGATCGAGCGCGAGACCAAGCACGACGTCATCGCCTTCCTCACCCACCTTGCCGAGATCGTCGGTCCAGAGGCGCGCTTCGTGCACCAGGGCATGACCTCCTCCGACGTGCTTGATACCTGCCTCAACGTCCAGCTCACCCGCGCCGCCGACCTCCTGCTCGCCGACCTCGACAAGGTGCTGGCCGCGCTGAAGAAGCGCGCCTTCGAGCACAAGATGACGCCGACCATCGGCCGCAGCCATGGCATCCATGCCGAGCCCGTGACCTTCGGCCTCAAGCTCGCTTATGCCTATGCCGAATTCACGCGTGCCAAGGAACGTCTGATCGCGGCGCGCAAGGAGGTCGCGACCTGCGCGATCTCCGGCGCCGTCGGCACCTTCGCGCAGATCGATCCGCGCGTCGAAGAGCATGTCGCCAAGGCCATGGGACTCGTGCCGGAGCCGATCTCGACCCAGGTGATCCCGCGCGACCGTCACGCCATGTATTTCTCGACCCTCGGCGTGCTCGCCTCCTCGATCGAGCGCATTGCCGTGGAGATCCGCCACATGCAGCGCACCGAGGTGCTCGAGGCCGAAGAGTTCTTCTCGGAGGGCCAGAAGGGCTCCTCCGCCATGCCGCACAAGCGCAACCCGGTGCTGTCGGAGAACCTCACCGGCCTGTCCCGCATGGTGCGCGCCTATGTGACCCCGGCGCTGGAGAACGTCGTGCTCTGGCACGAGCGCGACATCTCGCACTCCTCGGCCGAACGCATGATGGGCCCGGACGCGACCGTGACGCTCGACTTCGCGCTGGTGCGCCTCGCCGGCCTGATCGACAAGCTGCTGGTCTACCCCGCCAACATGCAGAAGAACCTCGATCGCCTCGGCGGCCTCGTGCATTCGCAGCGCGTGCTGCTGGCGCTGACGCAGAAGGGCGCCAGCCGCGAGGACGCCTACAAGCTGGTGCAGCGCAACGCCATGCCGGTCTGGCGCGGCGAAGGCGACTTCCTTCAGCTGCTGAAGAAGGATGCCGAGGTGAAGACATATCTCACCGACGCCGAGATCGAGGAGCAGTTCGACCTCGGCTATCACCTCAAGCACGTCGACACGATCTTCAAGCGGGTGTTCGGGGAGAGCTGATATCCTCGTCATTCCGGGGCACGCGAAGCGTGAACCCGGAATCTCGAGATTCCGGATTTCGATGCTCCGCATCGCCCTGGAATGACGACAAAACCCACGAGAAACGGATTCCCTCATGCCCATCGTCAATCGCGTTGCCGCCCTCTCCGACGAAATGGCCGCCTGGCGCCATGACTTCCACGAGAACCCCGAGCTGCTCTACGAAGTCCACCGCACCGCCGGCATCGTCGCCGATCGCTTGCGCGAATTCGGCTGCGACGAGGTGGTGACGGGCATCGGCCGCACCGGCGTGGTCGGCGTGATCCGCGGCCGCAAGTCGGCCTCCGGCAAGACCATCGGCCTGCGCGCCGACATGGATGCGCTGCCGATCATGGAGACGTCGGGCGTACCTTATGCCTCAAAGGTCCCGGGCAAGATGCACGCCTGCGGCCATGACGGCCACACCGCGATGCTGCTCGGCGCGGCCAAATATCTCGCCGAGACGCGCAATTTCGACGGCACGGCCGTGATGATCTTCCAGCCCGCCGAGGAAGGCGGTGGCGGCGGCAAGGCCATGGTCGAGGACGGGCTGATGACGCGCTGGAACATCCAGGAGGTCTACGGCATGCACAACATGCCGAACCTGCCCGAGGGCCATTTCGCCACCACGCCCGGGCCGATGCTCGCCTCCTCCGACAACATCCAGATCACCGTCCGCGGCAAGGGTGGCCACGCCGGCGCCGGCCCGCACAAGTCGGTCGACAGCGTGCTGATCGGCTCGCAGATCGTCAACGCGCTGCAATCGATCGTGGCGCGCAACGTCGATCCGCTGAAATCGGCGGTGATCTCGATCACGCAATTCCACTCGGGCACCGCCTTCAACATCATCCCGGAGGTCGCCGAGCTCGCCGGCACCGTGCGCACGCTCGACCCCGAAGTGCGCGATCTCGTCGAACGCCGCATCGGCGAAGTCGCCGACAGCATCGCCCGCGCCTATGGCGGCTCGGCCGAAACGAAATACACGCGGATGTATCCGGTGACGATGAACCATGCCCGCGAGGCCGGTCTTGCCGCCGACGTCGCCCGCGACATCGTCGGCGCCGATCGGGTCAACGACAAGTTCGTCCCCATGATGGGCGCCGAGGACTTCTCGTTCATGCTGGAAGCACGCCCCGGCGCGATGGTGCTGGTCGGCATGGGCGACGGCAACGAGTGCCACCACCCGGCCTACGTCTTCAACGACAACATTCTGGGTCACGGCGCCTCGTTCTGGGCGCGCCTGGTCGAGACGCGGATGCCGGTGGGGTAGCGGGCGGGCACTCGCCGGTTCAGTTGCAGACTTCGACCATGCTGGTACCGCCGCCGGCCGTCATGCCATGAGTCCTGTTGCCCCACGTCTCGAGCCGGCAACCCTGACGGACCGGCCGGCACCCTGCACTGTTGCAGAAGACCTGACCGGTCGCCTGCGGCTTTGACGGCGCGGACTCGCTTGCCTTCCGCTCATCGTCTCGCGGTCTGGAATTGTCGCGCGTCGCAACCGGCTTCTTCTCCTGCGCCTTTTCGCATTCGTTATCGTCGTTGACGCGATACCCGGTCCGGCACGTGATCTTCACGCATTGGTCGCCGTCGGCCTTGAATCCGAAATTGCACACCAGCGGGCAGACCCGTCCCGGCTTGGCCTTCAGCGCGTCGAGTGCGTCGACGCTGGCCAGTTTCACGTCGAACTTGGTGCCGGAATATTTGTTGAACAACGTCAGCGAGCGTTGCGCGGCCGAGCCCCACTCGCTCTCCGCAGACGAGGTCAGGCAGCCAACGCGGCGCAATTCGCTCTGCACCGATTTGGAAAGCTCGGCTGCCGATAATGTGGATGTGGGTCCGGGCGAGAGCGCAGCCACTTTCTGGTTCTCGACTTCGGGCATCTGCCGATCGGCGGCCGGCTTGGCGGCCTGCTCCGCTTTCTCCGAGGCCTGCTTGGCCGCCAACTCGGCCTTGGCCTTCTCCGCCGCCTGTTTCTCGGCCAGCGCTTTCGCGGCCGCCGCCTCGGCGGCCTTGCGCTGCTGCTCGGCCGCTTCCGCCCTGGCCTGTTCGATCTGCTTTTGCTTCTCCGCAGCGATTCGCGCCTCTTCGGCGGCCTTGGCCGCAGCAGCCGCCTTCTCCTGCTCGGCTTTCTGGGCGCGCTCGGCGATCAGCCTTGCCTTTTCCTGCTCGGCCGCCTTGGCCTTTTGCTCGGCAGCCACGCGCGTCTCTTCGGCGCCGATCTTGTTCAACTGTCCCTTGGCGAGGCTGGCATAGAAGCCGTCCGGATAGGTCGCCAAAAAGGCTTCCCAGGCATCGCGCGTCGCGAGCTGGAGCGCGAGCTCGTAGTCCCTGCGAACCGCGTCCTGCGGGTTGGCCTGGGGTCCGGTTGCGGCCGGCTTTACAACGAGCGGCACGTCGTCGCCGCCGAGCGAGCCATAGACATAGGGCTCCTGCTTGTAGCCGGTGGTCTTGAGCACGTCGTCGCGCACGAAGCCGAACGCCTTGCGCAGATCGAGGCCCGGCTTCGGCAGGTGCTCGACGAGCGCGGCGGCGAACGGACTGTTGCGAGAATCGCCGTCGGATGCGGTCGAGCCGGCCTTCGCGGCGAAGGCAATCATCGTATTCGGGCTGGTTGGCTCGACCTTGGCGAGGCCCCGTCCGATCGCTCGCGAGGCCAGCGTGCGCTTCATCGTCTTCGCAAAGGGGTTATCGCGGCAGGCATCGAGAATGATCAGGCGCAGCTGCTTGGCCGGCTCGACTGCGAACAATGCGCGCTCGACAGGGATGGTCTCGTCGAGGACGTCGCCATCCGTCTCCAGCGTCGCGTCGGTCGGAATGAGATAGTTGTTGCCGTCGAGCTCGATGCCGTGGCCGGCATAGTAGATCACCGCCATGTCCGCATCGCGTGACCTGCCGGCGAACTCGCGCAACATGCGCCGCATCTCGCTCGCACTGAGATCCAGCCTGACGTCGACGGAATCGAAGCCCGCCTTCTTGAACATGCCGCCAATCAGCGTGGCTCGTTCGCGGGATTGGTGAGCTTGGGCGCGCTCTTGTAGGCGGAATTGCCGATGACGAGCGCGACCCGCCGATCGGCGTGCGCCGATCCGCAGGCCAGCAAGGTCGCAAAAATCAATAAACCAAACAGCCGAAACGGAATCACTGCAGCCCCCTCGGATGCAATTCCCTGAGACTATTCGGAGCGTCGATGAAAGCCAAATTTTTCTATGTGATGCCTATCACACAAGCTCCTCGATCGCGACTTATAGCTAATGCAGTCAACCCAAGCCCCTCACACGCGGCGCGAGCTTGGTCGATCCGACGTGCCATTACACCTACCCGTGCACCACCTCGTGGCGCATCACGAAGGGTGCGAGCAGTGCGTGCACCTCCCCCTCCACCGCTTCGCGCTGCCCTGCCGGCAGGCCCGTCAGCGTCACGGTCGCGATCGAGCCGTGGCTGCCATGCGGGCCGACCTTCACCTTGCAATCGATGCCGCGCTCGACCAACGGCGCCAGCACCTTGGTGAACACGCGCTGCGCCGCGTCCCAGCGCAGCTGCGGCTTGAACACCTTGCCGACGCCCGTCACCGGCATCGGATCGATCGGGATGACCTGCACCGGGACGGCGGCGCGTTCCGGCGTGCGTTCGCGCACCCAGGCTTCCAGCTCGCCCGGCTCGACCTTTGCGCCGGGCTTCAACTGCACGTAGCCTACCGGCAATTCGCCGGCGTAAGCATCGGGCTGGCCGACTACCGCGGCGAAGCCGACGGCGGGATGGCGGAACATGATCTCCTCGATCGGTGCCGGATCGATGTTGTGGCCGCCGCGGATCACGAGATCCTTGGCGCGGCCGGTGATCCACAGATAGCCGTCGGCATCGAGCCGGCCGAGATCGCCGGAATTGACCCAGACCCCGTCGATGAAGGCACCTTTGTTGTGCTCGTCGTTGAGATAGCCGCCGAACACGCCGGGCCCGGCCATGATGACGACGCCGATCTCGTCCGGCTTGCAGTCGCGGATCAGGCGGCCATCGGCGTCGAGCTGCACTATGCGCACCCGCGCATAGGGCATGGGAAGGCCGACCGAGCCGAGCCGGATCGGCCGGCCAGGATAAGCGAGCGTGTGCACGCTCGAGGTCTCGGTCATGCCGTAGACCTCGACCACCGGCAGCTTCAGCTTCTCCTGAATCGCCGAGCCGACCGCGACCGGAATCGCCGAGCCGCCGCCGGCCGCATATTTCAGGCTCGAGATATCCGCATTCCCCGGCGGCACCGCGAGCGTCGCTGCGAGCACGGTCGGCACGCTCGACAGCGCTTCGGGCTTGAAGCGCGCGACCAGTTGCCAGATGTTCTTCACCGCATTCGGGTTGCGCCAGCCGCTCGGCGACAGCACGACCAGCGAGCCTCCGCCCGACAAAGTCGTCAGCACCTGTGTCAGCGATCCACCGACGTGAAACAGCGGCATGCCGAACAGCAGATTGGCGCCGGGCTTGCCCTTCAGCAGCAGATTGAGCGCCCAGGCCTGGTAGACCTGGTTGGCATGGGTGTGCCGCACCAGCTTCGGCGTGCCCGTGGTGCCGCCGGTGTGGAAATAGGCGGCGATGTCGCTGCCGCGAATCTTGCGTCCGCTGACGAGCCGATCCGACGGCTGCTGCTTGATCAGGTCGCTGAAGGCGAAGATGCCATTGGCCGGATCGCCGCCGCCGAACACCTGCACGATGGCTTTCAGATGCTTCAGCTGCGGGCGGAGCTGCTCCACCTTCTGCCAGATGTCGGTGCCCGGCATCGGCCCGAGCGCCACCAGGATCTTGGTGTTCGCAGCTTCCAGGATTTCGGCGATCTGGTGCGGCTCGAGCAGCGGATTGACCGGGTTGGCGATGCCGGCGGCCTCGGCGCCGAACAGAGTGACGAATGCATCCGGCACCAAGGGCAGCATGAAGCTGATGACGTCGCCCTTCTCGGCGCCGAGCGCGTGAAACATGTTGGCGGCCTGGGTGACGCGCGCGATGAAATCTCGGTGCGTGACGACCAGCGGCGTGTCGGCGGGATCGGCATTTTGCAGGAACTGGATCGCCGCCCCGTCGGGATTGCGTTCGGCACCAAGCCTGATGGCGTCATAGGTGCTCTCGGCCGCGACGCGGTCGGCGTAGGGGACCTGCTCGAATGCCCGGACCTCCTCGTCCGTCAACAGTTCCGGATAGTCGTTGCCAATCAACCGATCGAGCGCGTGGATGCCCGCCATGAATTCCGTCCTCCCTCAGATGCATGTCCCCGCCCAATATCTTTTGACGTTTTGGTTCGGCGGGACTTCGGCCGATGGCCGGCCGAGCACACATACAATGGTGGATGATTTGGCTTTCGTCCATTGCCCCGAAAGGGCGCTTGAACCTCTGCGCCTGATCCGGGGACCAAGAACTGCCACTTCACTCGCCAGCGTCCTGCCGCAAGACAAGAGGTCATCATGACGACGCCCCTGCGGAACCGGATCACGCGGCTGGTCGCTGCGTTCACAATGGTATCCGCGATCGCCCTGCCCGGTGCCTCGCTTGCCGACAGCCAGCTCGATAAGGTTCGCGTTAAGGTCGCGGCCTTCATTGCCGACAAGATGGAGAAGCTGGGCGGATCGCGTATCGTCTACAGGGTGGACACCGATGCCTTGCGGGCGGCGGTCGTCACGGATGTGCGCGACGACGTCTACAAGACCCTGCGCGAGGGCCGCATCGCGTTCTCCGGACTTGCGATCCGCGACGGGGGCGTCGACGTGAAGATCGCTGACGCCAAAGGCCGCGAACAGCTCACGCGCAAGCTCGCCGCGGCGGCGGAGGGGTTGCCGACACACGCGCTCAACGTCACCGACGCCGGCGACGGGCTGCTCAGGCTCGCGCCGACCGATGCCGCATCCGCCGCGCGGCTGCGCGATCTCGTCGAAGATTCCATCGCCATGATCGAGCAACGCCTCAAGGACGCCGGCGTCAAGCTCGCCAGCGTCCAGCCCGAGGGGACGGACCGTATCCGCATCTTCCTGCCTGGATTGATGGAGCCCGAGCAAATCACCGCGATCTTCGCCAGGAAGGTCAAGGTCGGCTTCCGCTTGATCGACCTCTCGATGTCCGCAGAGCAGGCGCAATCGGGCACGCCGCCGGCGGGCACGGAAGTCCTGCTCGGCTTCAAGGACAAGCTTCCTTATCTCGTCGCCAAGGACAGCGCGCTCGAGGGCGGCGATATCAGCTATGCCGGCCCGGGATTGACCGGCGACAGCAAGGAGCCGATCGCATCGTTCCGCTTCAACGGCCGCGGCACGCGGCGCTTCGCCCACATCACGGCAGAGAACGTCGGAAAGCCTTTTGCCATCGTGCTCGACGACAAGGTGATCTCCGCTCCCGTGATCCGCGAGCCCATCACCGGCGGCTCAGGGCAGATTTCCGGCAATTTCACCATGGAAGAGGCCAACAGCGTCGCCATGCTGATGCGCGCCGGCTCGCTGCCGGGCCGCCTTGGCCTGGTCGAACAGCAGGTCGTGCAGCCCGCCACCAAGCCGTAAGCGACGGCCGCTCCCGCCGCCTCCTGGTCCGCGGCGCCGAAACCCGCAAGGCTGCCCGAATCACGGCCGCTTGCGGCCAGGCACGCAACCAACGGGCAATTGCCGAAACGCCCGATCAGGCTAAAATTTGCCCCTTGCGGCACGATGGCCGGAAGCGTCATTCAAGCGGTCGTCATTCGATTTCGGCTATACGGGTGCCGACCAGGACTGAATGCCTTACGTGGGGTTAGTACCATGCCGTCCGGCAGCGCAGACATTTCGTCGATCCTCGACCGCATCCTCGAAGCGGCCACGGACAACCTCAGGATCGCGAAAATCCTGGTCCAGATGGGCCTCGATCCCGACAGCGTCACCTACGAGGCGATCTTCAACCGGCTCTTGGAGATCTTCGTCCACAATATCACGCTCGCCAATCTGTTCGCCGTGGTCGGGGCGGTCTTCTTCGTCGCCACCCTCTTGATGCGGACAATGGTGCCGCTGCGCGTCGCCAACATGATCGGCTGCGCGTTCTTTGCTCTCTTCGGCGCGCTCTCCGCCAACGTCGCGACGTTCCTGCTCTATCTCCTGATGCTTCCGATCAACGCGCTGCGCCTGCGGCAGATGCTGAAGCTGGTCAAGAAGGCGCGGCATGCGGCCGAAGGCGACATGTCGATCGAATGGCTCAAGCCATTCATGACCGAGCGCAGATACCGGCGCGGCGACATCCTCTTCAAGATGCGTGACCCCGCCAACGAAATGTTCCTCACCGTCACCGGCAAGTTCCTGGTCAAGGAGATCAACGTCGAGATCGGGCCCGGGGCGCTGATGGGCGAGCTCGGCTTCCTCACGCCGGACAACCGGCGCACGGGGACGGTCGAATGCATCGAGGACGGCCAGGTGCTGACCATCACCTATGACCGGCTGCTCGAGATCTACTTCCAGGATCCGCAGTTCGGCTATTACTTCCTGGTGCTGACCAGCCAGCGCCTGTTGCAGAACATCGACCGCCTGCAGAAGCAGCTGGCAACCGAGCGCGGGACCACCACCAACAGGATCGCGTGAGCGCCGCGCGGCCCAGGTAAGGTCGCATATCACGACGTGATGTGCGGCATGGGTTCCGGCTCTGCGCAGCAGCGCCGAGAGGCGACGCAGCGCGTCCGGGACACGAGACGCCCCCAGGTCTTTGCGGGATCCGCCGCAAAATCGCCCTAAAAACCGAATGGTAACCATGCCGGGCTAGGGTGGCGACGTGACCAATTCTCCGACGATCCTGGTGTTCGATTCCGGCCTTGGCGGGCTCACGGTGCTCCGTGAGGTCGTGGCGGCGCGGCCCGACGCGCATTACGTCTACGTCGCCGACGATGCCTTCTTCCCCTATGGCCACCACAGCGAGGACGAGATCATCGCCCGCGTCGTGCCGCTGATGGGGGAGCTGATCGGCCGGCATAGTCCAGACCTCGTCGTCATCGCCTGCAACACGGCGTCCACCCTGGTCCTGTCTCACTTGCGCGCCGCCTATTCCGTAGCCTTCGTCGGCACGGTGCCGGCGATCAAGCCGGCCTGTGCGCAGTCCAGGACCCGCCGCGTTTCGGTGCTCGGCACCAAGGGCACGGTGAAGCGCGAGTACACCAAGGCGCTGATCCGCGATTTCGCGCAAGGATGCGAGGTGACACTGGTCGGCTCGCCCGAGCTCGCTTCGCTGGCCGAAGCGGAGCTCAGCGGAGCTCCGATCAGCGACGAAGCCATCCTCGCCGAGCTCGCTCCCTGCTTCGTCGGCGACGCCTCGGATGCGAGCGCGCGCACCGACACTGTGGTGCTCGCCTGCACGCACTACCCGCTTCTGCTCGACCGGATGAAGAAGCTCGCGCCCTGGCGGGTAGACTGGATCGATCCGGCGCCCGCGATCGCCCGCCGCGTCTCCGACCTGCTCGGCCCGCCGACCGGCGGCATCGCGCAGTCCGGCGCCGAGATGATTTTTACATCGAACCGCGTGCATGGTCTCAGCGCCACGCTGACGCCGTTCTTCGGCGGACGCGCGGTGGCCTGAGCTTGCGCCTGGGCGGCGCGCTGCTAGGCTTTGCCGTCGCCATCGTCCCGCAGGTTTTCCATGTCGGTCCCGACTCCGCCGCTCAACCGTCTCCGCCAGCTCTGGCGCGAGGGTCGCCCCGCCTTCGGTGCGATCGCGACCATCCCGAGCGTGCAGATGGTGCAGATCATGGCGCGCTCGCTCGACTGGATCATCGTCGATCTCGAGCACGGCCCGATCGGATTGACCGAAGCCCACGCGATGATCGCCGCGACCACGGGCACGCCGTGCACGCCTCTGGTGCGGATCGCCGCCAACGAGCCGTGGCTGGCGAAAGCGCCGATGGACATCGGTGCCTTCGGCATCAACTTCCCGATGATCACGAGCCGCGCGGATGCCGAGAAAGCGGTGCGCAGCGTGCGCTACCCGCCGCGCGGCGATCGGCTCTGGGGTCCCTTCCACGCGCCGTTCCGCTGGGGCCAGTCGATGCCCGATTACATGGCCTCTGCCGACGACGAGATGATCTGCATGATCACGATCGAGCACGTCGACGCGGTCGATCGCATCGACGAGATCATGGCAACGCCCGGTATCGACGTCGCGGTGATCGGTCCCGGCGATCTCGCCACCTCCATCAACAAGCGCGGCCGGATGGACGATCCGCAATTGCTGGACCTGATCGCGCGCGCCGAGGCCGGCATCCTCAAGAGCGGCGTGCCGATCGGCGGGGTGGCGCGCACCGCCGACCAGGCCAACGCGCTGATCGACCGCGGCTACCGCGCGATCGCGCTGGGCTTCGACTGGTCGCTGTTCCAGCGCGGCATCATGGCGGCCTACGAGGGAGTCAGGCGCTGAACAAGCCGATTGACGCATGACGACCGGCGCCGCCAGGACCGCCAGATCTAGATATAAACAATTGAAAATAGATGATTTTTTGGTCTAAGGAGGTTCATCTTCCGCGATGCCTGCTGCGGCGAACCGACCGGCCCCAAGCGGGTGGGTTCGTGCTAGAGCGAGCGGGCGGGCCCCGCTCGCTGCACATATTTTGATCTTTTGATTTGGAACCGGAGGCCTATGCGCGGGACGCCCAAGACCATTTCGCTGCGGCGCCGTCTGATCTGCGACCTCATGCACGCCTCGATGGGCGTACCTTTCGTTTCGCTGGCCCGTTCGCTCAATATCCGCCCCCTGCTGGAGGCCCGTGCGGACGCAGCCGCGCCCGCCGGCTGGGCCGCGATGTTCGTCAAGGCTTTCGCCCTGGTTGCAAAGGACGAGCCGATCCTGCGCACCGTTTACGTCAAATGGCCCTGGCCGGCCCTTTATGAGCTGCCCAAGAGCGTGGCGACGGTCGCGATCGCGCGCGTCGATGATGGCGAGGAATGCGTTCTGCCGCAGCGGATCGCAGGTCCCGAGGACCTTTCGCTGGCAGCCATCGATGCGGAGATCCGACGCGGCAAGACGGCCCCGATCGAGGACGTCCCGATGTTCCGAAAGATCATGCGGGCGACGCGCCTGCCGCTGCCATTGCGGCGCCTGTCCTGGGCCGTCGGTCTGAATCTCGGCCGTCAGCGCGGCAATTGGTTCGGCAGCTTCGGGGTGAGCTCGGTGGCTGCCTATGGCGGCGGCGAGCTCCACCCGATCACGCCGGGCCCCTTTGTCCTGAGCTATGGGCTGGTCGAGTCGGACCAGACCATCCATGTCGTGATCCGCTGGGACCACCGCGTCACCGACGCCGCCCCGATCGCGAGAGTCCTGACCCGGCTGGAACAGGTCCTGAACACTGAAATTGCTGCGGAATTGCGGGCGGCGGGGTCAAAGCCGGTCCGGGTGGTCAGGACGTGAGAATACCGTCGTCGCACGCCCCGGACTGATAAGCTAAAGATTTGACAGGCAACCCCAAAGTCCCCTAAAAGCCGCCTGCTCGCGGGCCGGTTTCGGCCCGCGAAGCGTTTCGCGACCCGTGGTCCTCTTCCCTTAAGCTTTGGGGATCGGACCTGTCGGTGCCGGGATCATCCCGTCACACAGGAGGGCGCGTTTCCTCAAACCATGACCTGAAGAGGACGCGATGACTAAGCGCAGTGAGGCGAAGTACAAGATCGATCGCCGTATGGGCCAGAACATCTGGGGCCGCCCGAAGAGCCCCGTCAACCGCAGGGAGTACGGCCCCGGCCAACATGGCCAGCGCCGCAAGGGCAAGCTCTCCGACTTCGGCGTCCAGCTCCGCGCCAAGCAGAAGCTGAAGGGCTATTACGCCAACATCAGCGAGCGCCAGTTCCACGGTATCTATGTCGAGGCGAGCCGCCTCAAGGGTGACACCGGCGAGAACCTGATCGGCCTGCTGGAGCGTCGTCTCGACGCGGTCGTGTATCGCGCCAAGTTCGTCTCCACGATCTTTGCCGCACGCCAGTTCATCAACCACGGCCACGTCAAGGTGAACGGCCGCAAGGTCAACATCTCGAGCTATCAGCTCAAGGTCGGCGACGTGGTCGAGGTCAAGGAAGCCTCCAAGCAGCTCGCCCACGTGCTCGAAGCCAGCCAGCTTCCCGAGCGCGAGGTCCCCGACTATCTCGAAGTCGACCACGGCAAGATGACCGCGAAGTACGCCCGCATCCCCGGCCTCTCCGACGTGCCGTTCCCGGTGCAGATGGAGCCGCATCTGGTCGTCGAATTCTATTCGCGCTAAGATCTGAAGATCGAAAGGCCCCGGTTCGCCGGGGCCTTTTTGCTTAAGAGCCACACTTCAGTGGCCGCACTGCTTAGGAGCCGTCGCATGCTCTACACCCCTCCCCCGATCGATCCCAAGGCGCCGCCGGTGCGCATCAATCTGCTCTCGGACACGCAGACCAAGCCGACGGCGGGGATGCGCGAGGCGATGGCGCGGGCGGAGGTTGGCGACGAGCAGGTCGGCGACGATCCGACCGTGAACGCCCTGTGCGAACGTGTGGCCGATCTGCTCGGCAAGGAGGCTGCGGTCTACATGCCCTCCGGCACCATGTGCAACGTCACCGCGACGCTGGTGCATTGCCGCCCCGGCGACGAGATCCTCGCCCATGAGACCGCGCATATCATCGCGCGCGAAGGCGGCGCGCATGCCGCAATCGGCGGCTTCCAGGTCACCCAGCTCAAGGGCCCCGATGGCCAGTTTACGCCGGAGACCCTTCGCAAGGCGCTGCATCCGCGCACGCGCTACCAGCCGCCGCAGACCGTCGTCAGCGTCGAGCAGACCGCCAATATCGGCGGCGGCACGATCTGGAAGAAGGCGGTTCTCGACGAGATCGTCGCGATCGCCAGGCAGCACGGCCTCGTCACCCATATGGACGGTGCGCGCCTGCTCAACGCCACCGTTGCGAGCGGCATCTCGCCGCGCGACATGACCGCGGGCTGGGACTCGGCCTGGATCGATTTTTCCAAGGGCCTGGGCGCACCGATCGGCGGCGTGCTCGCAGGTTCTCGTACGTTCATTGACGCGGTCTGGCAGTGGAAGCAGCGGCTCGGCGGCTCGATGCGGCAGGCTGGCATCTGCGCCGCCGCCTGCATCTACGCGCTCGATCATCACGTCGAGCGCCTGGCCGACGACCACGCCAATGCGCGCGCGCTCGCCCGCGGCCTGTCGCAGATCTCAGGCATCGAGGTGCAGGAGCCCGAGACCAATCTCGTGTTCTTCAAGCCCGACGGCGCCGGCATTCCCGGCGACAAGATGATCTCAGCGCTGCGCCAGCGCGGCGTGACGCTCGCGATGATGGACGGCCGCATCCGCGCCTGCACACATCTGGACGTCAATGCGGGCCAGATCGAAGAGACGATCGGATACGTGCGCGAGATCGTGCGCGGGGCGTAGTCAGAGCGTTTTCGAGCGAAGTGGATACCGGTTCGCGTAAGGAAAACGCGTCAAAGCGAGAGTCTACCGCCCCATCGCCTGATAGATCAGCGTCTTCAGCTCGCGCTGGATCCGGCCGCGCTGCGACGGGGTCTGCACCATGAAGATTCCGAACAGATCGTCTTCAGGATCGATGAAGAAGAAGGTGCCGCCAACGCCGTCCCAGCGATATTCGCCGAGCGGCCATTTCGTGCCCGGCGGCACCGCGATACGCACGGCGAAGCCGAGGCCGTAGCCGCTGGTCTCACCCGGATAGTAGTTCTTGTCGCGCTCGACGCGGGTTTCGGGACCGATATGATCCGACGCCATCAAGGCGATGGTTTCCGGCTTCAGGTAGCGTCGACCTTCAAGCGTCCCGCCGTTGAGCAGCATTTGCGAGAAGCGCGCATAGTCGCCGACCGTGCCGACGAGGCCGCCGCCGCCCGACTCCCATCGCAGCGGCTTCCTGATATCGCGAACCTGCGTGATCGGGCTGATCGCCCGATCCTGCGGCATCGGCTCGGCGATCCGCGGCCATTTGGCGGGGTCGGCGACGTCAAACGCCGTGTCCTTCATCCCGAGCGGGTCGAGCAGCCGCGTCTTCGCGAACTCGAACAGCGATTCCCCCGAGATCACCTCGATGATGCGCCCGAGCACGTCGGTGGAGTGGCCGTAGTCCCAGATCGTACCGGGCTGTTCGGCGAGCGGCAGCGCGGTAATCTTCGCGACGAATTCGGCATTGGTCGAATTCCTGTCGAACAGTCCGGCGTCGGCATAGAGCTTGTTCACCATGTCCCCGCCATAATAGCCGTAAGGGATCCCGGCGGTATGCCGCATCAAATCCTCGATCGTCACCGGGCGTTTGAGCGGCTCCAGCTCCAGCGAGACCTTGTCGTCCTCGGCCTTCTTCTCGACGCCGACCTTCATGCCGGCAAAGGCCGGAATGTATTTCGAGACGGGATCGCTGATCGCAAGCTTGCCCTCCTCGACCAGCATCATCGCCAGCACCGAGGTGATCGGCTTGGTCATCGAATAGAGGCGGAAGATCGTGTCCGCGCTCATCGAAAGTTGGGTCGCGACGTCGCGGACGCCGAAATTCTCGCAGTAGACCGGCTTGCCGTGTTGCTGGAGCAGCAATATCGCCCCCGGAAATTTGCCGGTCGCGATCTCGTTCCTGATGTAGTCGGACACTCTTGCCAAGCCTTCGGGCGTGAATCTGTGCGCGCGGGCCTCCGAGCCTGCCCGCGCAGTTACGGCGCCGAACAAAAGAACGAGCGCCGCGAACAGCGCGCGGCGCCCGTTCATCTCACTTCTCCATGGCTTCATAGACCAGCTGCTTCAACGTCCGCTGCACGCGCTGGCGCTCGCTCGGGGTCTGCTCCAGCAGCACGAAGAACATGTCCTGCTTGGGGTCGATCACGAAATAGCAGCCGGAGGCGCCGTCCCACTTGAGTTCGCCGAGGTTGCCGGGCGGCGGCGGCTTGGCGTTGCCGGGCTCGGTACGGACCGCAAGCCCGAGGCCGAAGCCAAAGCCGTCGCCGGGGAAATAGAAATAGTCGCGCTCGACGCCGGAGCCGGGGCCGACCTGATCGGTCGCCATCAGCTTGAACGTCTCGGGCTTGAGGATGGTCTTGCCGTCGAGACTGCCGCCATTGAGCAGCATCTGCGAAAAGCGCTTGTAATCCGCCATGGTCGTGACCATGCCGCCGCTGGCGAACTGGATCTTCTTGACGACCGTCGGATCATTGATGCGGCCGACGCGGAAATCGGCATCGTTCGGCACTGGCTGGGCCAGAAGCTTCTGCTTCGCGGGGTCCGTGACCAAGAAGCCGGTATCGACCATGCCGAGAGGATCGAGCAGCTTCTCGCGCATGATGTCGATCAGGGGCTTGCCGGCGGCGACCTCCATCACACGCGCCAATACGTCGGTCGAGTGGCCGTATTGCCACAGCGCGCCCGGCTGGTTGTGCAACGGCAGCCTGGCGATGCGTTCAGCGAACTCGGCCAGATCGAAATCGCCGGCATAGATGTTGGCCTCGCGATAGGCCTTGCGGACCAGGCTGTCGCCGTAGAAGCCGTAGGTGATGCCCGAGGTGTGCGTCATCAGATCGTGCACGGTCATTGCCCGCTTCGGCGGCACCAGCTCGAGCGCCTTCGTGCCGTCCTCGGCCTTCTTCTCGACACCGACCTTCACGTTGGCGAAGGACGGGATGTATTTCGAGACGGGATCATCCAGCTTGATCTTGCCCTCCTCGACCAATTGCATCGCGACCACCGCTGTGATCGCCTTGGTCATCGAGAACAGGCGGAAGATGGTCTTGTCCGTGATCGGGGCCTTGCTGACCACGTCCTGAACGCCGAAGACTTCGTGATAGACCGGCTTGCCATGCTGCTGGATCAGCACGTTTGCACCGGCGATCTTGCCGGTCGCGACCTCGTTCTTGAAGAACTCGGTGATCCGGCCGAGCTTCTCCTGATTGAAACGCGCCCCGGCCGGAATCTCGTAAGTGCCCTGCGCGCGCGCCGGCGACATCGCGGCAAGCGACACCAGCGCGCCGCAGGCGAGCGCACGCAATCCAAATCGTGAAATCATATCCCCTCCCCGGAACATGGCGCCTCGGAGTGTACCGACCAGCTCAATCGGCACAAGGGCCGCCCTGTCGCGCAAGCGCCTCGGCATGAAGCCTGGCGCTCGGCTCGGAGAAGCAGCAGAACACGACGCGAGCGGCGGTCGGCGCCAAAGCCAGCCCTTCGATCGTCGTGCGCACGGCGATATCGGCCGCCCGGTCGGCAGGAAAACGGTAGATGCCGGTCGAAATCGCGGGAAATGCCACCGAGGTCAGCTTGTGCTTGCCGCAAAGCTCCATGGACCGCCGGTAGCAGGAGGCGAGCAGATCGTCCTCGCCGAGCGTGCCGCCATTCCACACCGGACCGACGGTGTGGATCACATGCGCGGCCTTGAGTCGATAGCCCCTGGTGATCTTCGCGTCGCCCGTCTTGCAACCGTGGAGCATGCGGCATTCGGCGACGAGCTCGGGCCCGGCTGCCCGGTGGATCGCGCCATCCACGCCGCCCCCGCCAAGGAGCGACGTGTTCGCGGCATTGACGATGGCGTCGACGCCGAGCGTGGTGATATCGGCGACGATGACCTCGAGCTCCGCGCCGCCAATCCGGCGCGTCAGCAGGGCCACGTGTCAGGCCGCGACGACGACGCCCTTCTCGGAGAGGAGCTGCTGCAATTCGCCGGCCTGGAACATCTCACGGACGATGTCGCAGCCGCCGACGAACTCGCCCTTGACGTAGAGCTGCGGGATGGTCGGCCAGTTCGAATATTCCTTGATGCCATTGCGCAGCTCGGCGGATTCGAGAACGTTGAGGCCCTTATAGCCGACACCGATATGGTCGAGGATCTGGACCACCTGGCCGGAGAAACCGCACTGCGGAAATTGCGGCGTCCCCTTCATGAACAGAACCACGTCGTTCGACTTCACTTCATTGTCGATGAATTCCGCGATGCTCATATCCGTGTCCTTCTGGGGCAGAGCCCTCACCAATTGCTTCGGGCCGGCTCAGCCGATTTAACCCGATACCTACCCATATATGTAGCCCAAACCGTTGTGCATCCAAAGTAAAATGGCGGCGACGGGTCCCCGGCGGGCCGGATTGACCCAGCCCGGTCCATAGGCTGATGACATCAATATCATCGCCGCGGAGGACTTTCATACCGTAACGGAGCCCCTATCTAGGACGAACCCTGTTCATGGAACCGGGTCGTGCGAACAACGTTCTCTTGTCCTGTCTGGAGAAAAACGTGACGAAACAAGCCTCAGCCACGGCCTCCCTGCGTTCGTCACCGTCCTCCCGCGAGGACGACCTCGCCCAGCGGCTGGAAGCGGCGTTCTCGACTGTCCGCAATGAGACCGAACGCCGGGCAGCACCGCTGTCGCCCGAGGACCAGCAGATCCAGTCCATGCCGGATGCCAGCCCGACCAAATGGCACCGGGCCCATACGACCTGGTTCTGGGAGCAATTCCTGCTCGGCGAGCACGCCCGCGGCTACCGGCCCTTCCACCCCGATTTCGCGTTCCTGTTCAATTCCTATTACGTCAGCGCCGGGCCGCGACATGCCCGCAATCATCGCGGCGACATCACTCGTCCCAGCGCCGACGAGGTCGGCGCCTACCGCAAATACGTCGATGCGGCCGTCGGCAAATTCTTCCGCGAGGCGGGCGCGGACAAGCTCCGCGCAATCGCGCCGCTGGTCGAGGTGGGGCTCAATCACGAGCAGCAGCATCAGGAGCTGATGTTCACCGACATCCTGCATGCCTTTGCGCAGAACCCGATCTATCCGGCCTATGACCCGGCCTGGCGCTTTCCGACTGCGGCGCGCGGCGGCGATGACTGGCTGACGCTGAACGAAGGCATCCATACCGTCGGCCATGTCGACGACGGCTTTCATTTCGACAACGAGAAGCCGGCGCACCGCGCCCTGGTCGGCCCGGTCAGGATCGCCCGCAATCTGGTCACCAATGCCGAGTGGCTCGCCTTCATGCAGGACGGCGGCTACCGGACCGCAACCCTATGGCTGATGGACGGCTTTGCCGCGGCTAGCAAGGAAGATTGGCAAGCCCCCGGCTACTGGCGCGAGGTCGACGGCGCATGGCAGGTCATGACGCTCGCCGGCCTCATGCCGGTCGATCCGGACGCGCCGGTCTGTCACGTCAGCTATTACGAGGCGGATGCGTTCGCGCGCTGGTCCGGCAAACACCTGCCGACCGAGATGGAATGGGAGGTCGCGGCGCGCACCGGCCAGCTCAACGACGCCTTCGGCCTCGTCTGGCAATGGACCCGCAGCTCGTACGCGCCCTACCCCGGCTATCGCGCCGTCGAGGGCGCGCTCGGCGAGTACAACGGCAAGTTCATGGTCAACCAGCTGGTGCTGCGCGGCTCGTCGCTTGCAACTCCGCAAGGCCACAGCCGTATCACCTATCGCAACTTCTTCTATCCGCACCACCGCTGGCAGTTCACCGGACTGCGGCTTGCCGATTACGACTAAAAATTCCGACGACAGATGCGCGCCGGACAGCGCGTTCAGGAGAGTATCATGAATGTGCACGCCAGCGCTTTGGCCGAGGCCCATCTTCCCGACGAGCAGACCACCGCTTTTGCCCGCGAGGCCATCGAGGACCTCTCGCAGCAGCCGAAAAAGCTGTCGCCCAAATATTTCTATGACGCGACCGGATCGGAGCTGTTCGAGGCGATCACCAAGCTGCCGGAATATTATCCGACGCGCACCGAGCTATCGATCCTGAAGCAGCGCGGCAGCGAGATCGCGAAGATCATTCCGGAGCACGCCGCGCTGGTCGAGTTCGGTGCCGGCGCGACCACGAAGGTGCGCCTGCTGCTCGATCATTGCAAATTCGCAGCCTATGTCCCCGTCGACATCTCCGGCGACTTCCTGAAGGCACAGGCGAGCGGCCTGAAGCGGGACTTCCCGGCGCTCGGCATCTATCCGGTGGCGGCCGATTTCACCACGCCGTTCGAGCTGCCCAAGGCGGTCACCTCCATGCCGAAGGTCGGCTTCTTCCCCGGCTCGACCATCGGCAATTTCGAGCCGCAGGAAGCGCAGGCCTTCCTGAGAAGCGCGCGCCAGATCCTCGGCAAGGGCGCGCAGATGATCATCGGCGCCGATCTGGAGAAGGACGAGCGGATCCTCTTCGACGCCTACAACGATGCGGCCGGCGTCACCGCGCGCTTCAACCTCAATGTGCTGGTGCGCATCAACCGCGAGCTCGGCGGCAATTTCGACCTGTCCGCCTTCACCCATCGCGCGATCTACAACCGCGAGCGGCACCGCATCGAGATGCACCTGATCAGCAAGAAGAGCCAGATCGTGCGCCTGCTCGGCACCAGCTTCTCGTTCCGCCCGGGCGAGAGCATCCACACCGAGAACAGCTACAAATACAGCATCGCGCGTTTTGCCGCGCTGGCCCAGGGCGCGGGCTGGCGCGTGCGCGAGAGCTGGACGGATGCGGCGAAGATGTTCTCGGTGCACGCGCTGGAGGTGGCGGAGTAAATCGGCAGCCGTCGTTTGGCCGGTCTCAATCGAGCGGACACGATTCTACCGACACAAGCCCTTGGTTCCGGATCACGGCACGGAAGCTGTGGGTGCTAGCCTTGCCGCATGACCAGGAGAAATGCTCACCATCTCGCTGGAGTGGCTCGCCGAGCCAGAAAACCACCTTTGAGACGTGGTCGCCTGGCTTGACACGATCGAGCCACTGCGGCGGATAGGCCCAATGCCCGCAATCGCCTTGCCAGTAGCACGCCGGCATGATGCAGCGTCCGGCGGCTGGAGCAGGCTTTCCTCCCATGGCACGGCAGGTGGACGGGATTTGGCCAAGCGCCCAGCCCTGCGTCGCCTCCTCGACGATAAGTATCGCAGCCAGCGCCGCGCCGACGATGATGAGGTGTCTCATACCCGCCTATTGCTCGGTCCCCAGCGACACCGATTCCCACACCGCCACCAGGATCAGGATCATCGTCGTCGCGACCGAGAGCCAGAGCGGCGACACGTCCGAGGCAAACCAGCTCAGCGCCAGCAGCAGCAAGATGCCGATGCCGTGCGAGAGCTGGAGGAAGCCGCGGATCGCCAGCTTGAACAGGATTGTGCCGATCAGAAAAATCAAGGGCCCACCGATCGTGCTCACGATCGTGCGCATGTCTGAATGGCCGGTCGGATGCTTCAGCACCAGTTCGTCCGACACGGCCGTCAGGATGATGCCGGCGACGATCGGTGTGTGCAGGTAGGTGTAGGCGAGCCGCGCCAGGCGGCCGGATTCGGCGGACTTCGAGATGCGCTCGGAGCCGGCCTCGGCGCCCTTGTGAAAATAGATCCACCACATCGCAATCGCGCCAACCAGCGCGGAGACGAAGGCGAGGATATTGCTCGCGTTCCATGCCAGTTCGGCGAATGTTGCGCCATTGACGATGATGGCCTCGCCGAGCGCGATGATGACGAACAGACCGCAACGCTCGGCCATATGGCCGCCTTCGACCGCCCAGGCCTCAACGGAAGAAAAGCCCAGCTTCGGAACCCAGAACCGCGCCGCCGGCGAGATGTATTCCCAAATCACCGCCGCGATCCACAGCCATAGCCGCCTCTCGCCCTCGGCCAGGCCGCCCGCGATCCACAACGCCGCGGAGATCGACAGCCAGGTCAGGATGCGGATCGCGTTATGCCGCACCGCTGTTCGATGCAGCGGCGTTGCGAGCAGCCAGAACGCGGTACGCCCCACCTGCATGGCCGCATAGGCAATCGCGAACCACAGGCCACGCCCCTCGAAGGCGGTCGGTATCGTGGTCGACAGCACGAGGCCGCCCAGCATCATCGCAAAGAGCAGGAGCCGGACCGGGGTCAGCTCGGGATTGAGCCAGTTGGTGACCCAGGCGGTGAAAACCCACAGCCACCACACCGCGAGAAACAGCACCGCGACGTGCACAGCGCCGAGCGGCGTGAAATGGTGCAGCAGCGTGTGCGATATCTGCGTGACCGCGAAGACGAAGACAAGGTCGAAGAACAGCTCGACGAAAGTGACGCGGCTGTGCTGGTTCGGCGCGCGGAACATCGCGCCGCGCGGGTTGTCCGCAGCCATCATCGTCCCCCGTGGCGCTGGTCAGGTCAGGTGCAGCTTCGTCAGTTGCCTGGCACGCCGGTCTGCAGCGCCAGCGCGTGCAGCACGCCGCCCATCTGGCCGCGCAGGGACTGGTAGACGATCTGGTGCTGCTGGACGCGCGATTTGCCACGGAAGGATTCCGAGATCACGGTCGCGGCATAGTGGTCGCCGTCGCCGGCGAGGTCACGGATGGTCACCTCGGCATCGGGGATCGCTGCCTTGATCATCGCCTCGATATCGTGGGCGTCCATGGGCATTCGGGTCTTGCTCCTTATCTCGGCTGCAAAGCAGCCTCATCATCGAATCGCTGCCGGGGGTCCCCTCGCCGGCAAGGCAAACTTAGCGTGAACGGCCTTCTAGGTCACGCTTTCCGGCACTATATCCCTGATCCCATCAGGACAAAGGCACGACAAAGTGCCGCGCGCGGCAGATTGATCGAAAAGGCGTGAAATCATGAAGCTTCCAGGGCCCGACCACCCGATCACCATCACCCCAAATCCCCGGCGCGTCCGCGTCACGGCGGGCGACATCGTGATCGCCGAGACCCGCAAGGCGCTGACCTTGAAGGAGGCCAGATATCCGGCAGTGCAATATGTACCGCGAGAGGACGCCAACATGGCCCTGTTGGAGCGTACCGACCGTGTCACCCATTGCCCCTACAAGGGGGACGCGAACTATTACAGCGTCAAGGCCGACGGCAAGACGCTGGACAACGCGATCTGGACCTACGAGACACCCTTCCCCGCGATGACGGAGATTTCAGGTCATCTCGCGTTCTATCCGGACAAGGTGAAGATCGAGGAAGTGGGATAAGCGCCGCAACCCCCAATCGTCATGCCCGGGCAGCCACCGTCTGTCCGCGGTAAGGCGTGGATGGCCGGGTCGAGGCCGGCCATGACGGCAAAGAGGGCTCAATCAGCTACGCCTTGAAGATCGTGAGCCCCAATATCAGCAGCACCAGGAAGATCACGACGAACACGTAGAACAGGAAACGGGCGATGTCGGCGGAGGCGGCCGAGATGCCGGTGAAGCCGAGCACGCCGGCCACGATCGAGACAAGCAGGAAGATCAGCGCCCATTTCAGGATCGTCATCGCCAGCTCCGAACTGCCGCGTCTCACGGCCTGCGCTGTTTGCGGCGAACGCTAACATCGCTGCGAGGAACTGGTTCCTGGAGGTGGTCGGGGGCGACCTACCGAACAAACTGCCCTTGCTGAATCGAGTTCCCGGCGGCACAGTCCAGCCGGGATCAGGAACGCGATCGGGGCGGCCACGATGACGATGTCACAATCAGCGACGATCGGCGCGGAGGTGCATGCCGCGCCCACGAGCAAGGTGCGCAATTTGGCGATCGATCGCGCCCGCACCTTCCTCACTCTGGTGGTGCTGCTGCATCACGCGGTGATCCCCTATACGTATTTCGGTCATACCGATCCGACCTATTTCTTCGGCTTCGACATGATCGTGCTCGCCACCGACAGCTTCTTCATGGCGATGTTCTTCTTCCTGTCGGGACTGTTCGCCTGGTCTGGCATCGCCCGGAAGGGAGTCCGGAGCTATTTGGCAGATCGCCTGCTTCGGCTTGGCGTACCCTTCGCGATCTGCGCCTTTACGGTCATTCCACTCGCCTACTACGCGATTTCCCTGCGGCAGCATCCCGAGATCGGTTTTGCGGAATTCTGGTGGAATATGGTCACGAAGGGCCCGTGGCCGAGCGGGCCGATCTGGTTCCTTTGGGTCTTGTTCGCCTTCGACCTGGTGGCCTGCCTTTTGTACCGGCTGTCACCCAATCTGCTCGATCCGATCAATCGCCTCTCGCTACACGGTCGCCGCCGGCCCGCCGTGTTCTTCGCGGTCATGCTGGCGGTCACCGCCGCGTTCTACATTCCCGGGCTGGTTCACTACGGACACAGCAGCTGGTTCGAGTTCGGGCCGTTCTCGGTGCAGCACGGGCGCGTGATGCTGTACGCGACCTATTTCTTTTTCGGCGCCGGCATCGGCGTTGCGCAAATGGACCGCGGGCTGCTCTCTGTCGACGGGCGCATGGCAAAGGTCAGCTGGGACTGGATGGTCCTGGCGATCGTTCCGTATTGCCTGTTGTGGGGGCTGATCTTCATCAAGCGCGAAATACTGGGCAACCCGTCGCCGTTGCCGGATTGGTATGAAGCGCTTTATGCGATCTGCTTCACCGTCTTCAGCGTGGCCATCATGTTTCTGATCCTGGCCCTTTTCCAGAGATTCAAGCAATCAGGCTCGGCCAGGCTGCTCGATCCAATGCAGGGCGACGCGTTCGGCATGTTCCTGGTGCACTATCCGATCGCACTGTGGCTGCAATACTGGCTGTTCGACTATGACCTGCCGGCGATCGTCAAGGCCACGATCGGGTTTGTACTCACCGTCGCGGCGAGCTGGGCGCTGACGCGCGCGTTGCGGCAGATCCCGGGCGCGTCACGCGTGTTGTGAGGCGCGGTCTCTCCACTCGTCGTTGCGAGCCACCGGGTCCGCGCTTAGCGCGGCCCGATGACAGGCTCCGCGAAGCAATCCAGAATCCCTCCGCGGAGGTAGTCTGGATTGCTTCGTCGCTTCGCTCCTCGCAATGACGGAGTGTGTGGCAGCGCCTTACGCCGCCTTCCCGCCCATATATTCCGGCAGCCAGCGCTCGAACGAGGCCCGCAGCGTGTCGATCGTAACCGGCGCCTCGCCCGCGATCGCGATGGCATTGCCGCCGGTGGTGCCGATCCGCACGCAGGGCACCTCGCAGCCGCGCATCTTGGCAAGCACGCGGCCAGCTTCGGTTTCCGGCACGGTGACGAGATAGCGCGCCTGGTCCTCGCCGAACCAATAGGCGTGCGGCACCAGCGCGGTCGGCGCGGCCAGCAGCTTGGCGCCGATGCCGCCCGCCATCGCCATCTCGGCCAAGGCGATCAGGAGGCCGCCGTCGGAGAGGTCGTGCACGGCGGTTGCGGTGCCCGCATGGACCATGCCGCGCACGCAATCGCCGTTGCGCTTCTCGGCGGCGAGATCGACCGGCGGCGGCGCCCCCTCCTCGCGGCCGCAGATGTCGCGCAGATAGACGGACTGGCCGAGCCAGCCATGGGTCTCGCCGATCAGGAGGATGGCCTCGCCCTCGGCCTTGAAGGCGAGCGACGCCGACTTGGTGAAATCGTCGAGCAGGCCGACACCGCCGATCGAGGGCGTGGGCAGGATCGCGCGGCCGTTGGTCTCGTTGTAGAGCGAGACGTTGCCCGACACGACCGGGAAGTCCAGGGTGCGGCAGGCTTCCGAGATGCCCTTCAGGCAGCCGACGAACTGGCCCATGATCTCGGGCCTTTCAGGGTTGCCGAAATTGAGATTGTCGGTGATCGCGAGCGGCTTGCCGCCGACCGCAGTGATGTTGCGCCAGGCTTCCGCGACCGCCTGCATCCCGCCTTGATAAGGATCGGCCTCGCAATAGCGCGGCGTGACGTCAACGGTGAGCGCCAGGCCCTTCGGCCCGTCCTGCACGCGCACCACGGCGGCATCGCCGCCGGGACGCTGCATGGTGTTGCCGAGGATGACGTGGTCGTACTGCTCCCAAACCCAGCGCTTTGAGCACATGTCGGGCGTGCCGATCAGCTTCTCCAGCGCAGGCCCGAGGCCCATCGGCGCCGGCACGTCGCGGGCGTGCACGACCGGCAGCGCGGCCGAGGGGACATGCGGACGGTCGTAGACCGGCGCCTCGTCGCCGAGCTCCTTGATCGGCAAATCGGCCATGACGTCGCCGCCATGCTTGACCACGAAGCGCTTGCTCGGCGTGGTGTAGCCGACCACGGCGAAGTCGAGGCCCCACTTCCTGAAGATCGCCTCGGCTTCCTTCTCCTTCTCGGGCTTGAGCACCATGAGCATGCGCTCCTGGCTCTCCGAGAGCATCATCTCGTAGGCGCTCATGCCGGTCTCGCGGGTCGGCACCGCGTCGAGGTCGAGGTCGACGCCGAGGTCACCCTTGGCGCCCATCTCCACCGCCGAGCAGGTCAGCCCGGCCGCGCCCATGTCCTGGATCGCGATGACGCAGCCCTTCTCCATGATCTCGAGGCAGGCTTCGAGCAGCAGCTTCTCGGCGAAGGGATCGCCGACCTGCACGGTCGGGCGCTTCTCCTCGGACTTGTCGTCGAACTCGGCCGAGGCCATCGAGGCGCCGTGGATACCGTCGCGGCCGGTCTTGGAGCCCAGATAGACGATCGGCATGTTCACGCCGGAGGCCGCCGCATAGAAGATCTTGTCGGAATCGGCGAGGCCCACCGCCATGGCATTGACGAGGATGTTGCCGTCGTAGCGGGTGTGGAAGCGCACCTGGCCGCCCACCGTCGGCACGCCGAAGGAATTGCCGTAGCCGCCGACGCCCGCCACCACGCCGGAGACGAGATGCCGCGTCTTCGGGTGCTCGGGCGCGCCGAAGCTCAGCGCATTGAGGCAGGCGATGGGGCGCGCGCCCATGGTGAAGACGTCGCGCAGGATGCCGCCGACGCCGGTGGTCGCGCCCTGATACGGCTCGATATAGCTCGGGTGGTTGTGGCTCTCCATCTTGAAGACCACGGCCTGGCCGTCGCCAATGTCGATCACGCCGGCATTCTCGCCGGGGCCCTGGATCACCCAGGGTGCCTTGGTCGGCAGGCCGCGCAGATGGATGCGCGAGGATTTGTACGAGCAATGCTCGTTCCACATCGCCGAGAAGATGCCGAGCTCGGTGAAGGTCGGCGCCCGCCCGATCAGCTTCAGGATGCGCTCGTACTCGTCGGGCTTGAGCCCGTGGGCGGCAACCAGTTCGGGGGTGATCTTGGGTTCATTCTTCATGGATTCGAGGCTTTCGGCGGCGGTTTGGCCGTTCTTAGGAACATCGGACGGCTTCGAAAAGCCCTTTATGGCGCATTTTCCCGCTGTCCCACGTTTTGCGCCCGGGGCGCCCGCGGGAACGGGAATTGCACGGCGCGGACGGATCGGATTTAAGGTCTGAAGACCCGCAATTGAAGGCCTATTTCCTTGCACGAATTGACCAAAGCGCCACCGCCGCGTCGCCCCGACCTCCATGTCGCCACCGAGGGCGAATTTGTGGGCTGGCGGACCTGGATTCGCGACAGTTTTGAGTCCCATGTCGGCCCGTTCTGGCACCGGATCGAGGCGGACGGCAGCGTCCGCAGCGCCTTCCGGGTCGAGAAGAAGCACCTGAACGGCTCCGGCAACGTCCACGGCGGCTGCTACATGGCCTTCGCCGACTATTCGCTGTTTGCGATCGCCACCCATGTCCTCGACAGCCGGGCGGTGACGACCAACTTCGCCTGCGAATTCCTCGACGCGGCACGCGAGGGCGAGCTGATCGAATGCACCGGCGAGGTCACCCGCGCCGGCGGCTCGCTGATCTTCCTGCGCGGCAAGATGATGTCCGGCGAGCGGCTGCTGCTCACCTTTTCCGGCACGATCAAGCGGATGAAGCGGAAGGCGCTCCCTCAGCCAAACGCATAGCTCGACGCCTTCCCTTTTCGCACGCCCTCGCCCAGACTCCTCGGCAAGCGCTTTTGCGCCGGGGAGCAGGAACAAGGTGCCGCAGAGCACATCCGAGGCGGGTCGCGCGACGGCGGCCGCATCAACGCAATTGCCGTCCATCGCCACCGGCGCGCGCAGCTGGCGCGATTATGCGCTGCTCCTTGCGCTAGCCTGCTGCTGGAGTTCGACCTATCCGCTGACCAAGCTGGCGCTTCCCACGATCCCGCCCATCACCTTCATCTCGGCGCGCTCGCTGATCGCGGCCGCCTTCCTGTTCGCGATCCTGTGGATGCGCGGCACCAGGATCCCCACCGAGGCGAAAGCCTGGAAGCTGTTCGCGACCCAGCAATTGATCAACTCGACCTTCCCGTTCCTGATCATCACCTGGTCGCAGCAATATGTACCGGCCTCGAACACGGTGGTGCTGGCCTCGACCACGCCGATCTTCGCCTTCCTGATCACCTCGTTGATCACGCGGCACGAGCCGGCGACGCTGCTCAAGCTCGCCGGCGCAATCCTCGGCCTTGCCGGTACCGTCGCCATCGTCGGCCTCGACGCGCTGCGCGGGCTCGGCAGCGAGATCGTGGCGGAGATCGCGATCCTGCTCGCCACCATCTCCTTTGCCTGCGCGACGATCTTCGGCCTCCGTCTGTCCGAATACGATCCGATGGTGGTGGCGGCCGGCTCGCTGCTGTTCGGCGGCCTCGTGCTGCTGCCGCCCTCGTTGCTCATCGACCAGCCCTGGACGCTGCAGCCGACGCCGACCGCGATCATCGCCACCATCGTCATGGGCATCGTCTCCAGCGCGCTCGGCCTGATGCTGTTCTACGTCTGCCTCGGCCGCCTCGGCACGCTGACCACCAACGCCCAAGGCTATTTGCGCATCCCGATCGGCGTCGGCCTCTCGGTGCTGCTGCTCGGCGAGAGCGTGCCGTCGAACCTCGCACTGGGGTTATTGCTGGTGATGGCCGGTGTTGCGGCGATGACGGTGCCTGCTGAGCGGTTGAAGTGGTGGTAGCCGATGGCGATGGTCAATCCGCCGGAATAAAGCGGAGGGTACCTGCACGGCGCGTCGGTTTGCCGGTGTCGTTGGTGTGATTGACGCCGTCCATGACGGGCACCTCAGGAAAATCGAACGGACTTACCCCGTCGAGGCAAGCGACGTTGACAGCATACAGATTCTGGTCCGATCGACGCTGATGATGCGTGTAGATTCCGCAGCGGGAACAGAAGAAATGCTGCGCTGATCCGGTATGGAAGCGGTAGCTCGTCAGCGCATCCTCGCCCTTCAGGAACTTGATGCCGCCCATCTCCGCCATGACGACGACCGCACCGCGCATCCGGCAGTAAGAGCAGGTGCAGCGGCGGATCGAATTGAAACCGTCGCTCAGCGTCGCCTCGAAACGCACCGCCCCGCAATGGCACTGACCAGCCCGGACGTTTGTATCACTGTCCATGCATGCTTCCTGGCGTTGGTGCGAACGACGAAGCCGTCTCGGCGACGTCAACGGGCAGGAACGTATCTCTCAAATGTGGGCCGAACAATCAAAAGGAATCGCCCAAGGCATCGGAACAACTCGCGCGAGCCCGACTCCTCACGCCGAGGAGTCAGTCGCCGCAAAACCTAGGCAGGTTCACGCGCCTCGCGTAGCAATCCACTCGCCAGCGCTCGAAACGCGTCAACGGCCTTGCTCAGCACGCTCTTGGGATCGTCAGCTGCCGCGACCCACAGGGCGGCGCTGAGCGCAGCCCCGTTCAGCAACCGTCCCGCCGCTTCGACATCGACCGGCTTCACGATTCCCTCCTCGATCAGCGCACGGATCGTTCGCATGGTGATATCGAGACAGGCGTTCTCGCCGGGCCATTTGGAGGGATCGCCGAGCACCGCAGGTCCATCCAGAAGCATGATCCGCTGGATCTCGGGATCGAGCGCCATCTTGATATAGGCGCTTCCCTCCGCCAGCAGGCCCAGCCAGGGGCTGGGCGCTTGCTCCCGGACGATGCGGAGCCGCTCCGCCATTTCACCGTCGATCTGCTCGACGACGGCCCAGAGCAGCCCCTTCTTGTCTTCGAAGTTGTGATACAGCGCGCCCCGCGTCAGACCGACGGCCGCAGTGAGTTCGTCCATCGACGCGTCTGCATAGCCCTGCGTGGCAAATGCCTCCCGCGCGGCGCGGATGAGCTTGGCCCGATTTTCCGCCATGGCCGCGGCGCGCTTTCCCTTTGCCATGCCCTGCCCCTCTTGACATACGCCTCGTATGTGAATGATATCTCACATACGAAACGTATCTGAAATTGCCGTGACGCGCCACCCGTGGAGCGCCCACGGTCCAACCGCCCCCATCCATGGATTGAAAGGTTCCTGCCATGCCCCAGCGAGAGGCAATCTTCCCCGCCAACCGCCACGCGCTCTACCAAGTGCATCGCTACTCCGCGGCGATCCGCTCCGGTGACCTGCTGTTCGTGTCGGGGCAGGTCGGCAGCCGCGAGGACGGCTCACCCGAACCGGTGTTCGAGGACCAGGTCCGGCGCGCGTTCGCCAATTTGCGCGCGGTGCTCGCAGCCGGTGGATGCACGCTGGACGATGTCGTCGACGTCACCACCTTCCACACCGATCCGGCGAGCCAGATCGAGACGGTGATGGCCGTCCGCGCCGAGGAGATCGGCGAGCCGCCCTATCCGAACTGGACCGCTGTCGGCGTGAACTGGCTGGCCGGCTTCGGCTTCGAGATCAAGGTCATCGCCCGCATTCCTGCGGCCGCGTAACGCCTTGTCAGCGGCTTAGCGCGGGCCGCGAGCAAGCGACGCGGCAATGACTTGGCGTTGCCCACGAACGGCTTCCGCTATTTCTCGACATCGAGCGTCGCGAGCGGCTGCAACAGCTCCGGCGCACCGAATTCGTCAACCAGGACTTCAAGCCGATACGAGATAGCCCAGCTGGATGGCGAGAGCGTCGTCAATCCCCGTCTGCACGATCTCAGCTGGTTGAAAGCTTCCGTTGCCGTTTCCATAGAGGACGCCGACAGAACCGCCATCGTCGAGCGCGGCGATATCGAGGCCGCCGTCGCCATTGATGTCACCGACCGCGATCGAGACAGTTGTTTGATCGCCGCTCGGTGACGCACCGTTGGACCAATTGGACGCCGGCTGGAACGTACCGTCACCGTTGCCCAGCATGGTGAAGACACTGCTCTTCACGTCATGCGTCGCGCCGACGATGTCGAGCTTGCCATCGCCATTCAGGTCGGCCAAGATCAGGTCGGTGGTTTCCTCCGACTGATAGGCAATTGAATTCAGCGGAATACCGCTGGAGAGCGATATAGCCGTTTGTAAAGTGCCGTCGCCGTTCCCCAGCAGCACGCTCATGGAGTGGGGTGTCTTGCCCGGCGCGAAGTTGTTGTCGTCAAATCCCCCGGTGACGACATCGAGCCTGCCGTCACCGTTGACGTCGCCGACGGCAACCGCTTCGGTCATTTCGTGCTCGACGACGATGTTTCCCGTCGAATAGATCGTGGCCTTCCCAAAACTGCCGTCGCCGTTCCCGAGCAACATGCTGACGCTGTCGGTCGTGTTGTCCTCCGTCGACGACCCTGCCGCGCCGACGGTCACGATGTCGAGCTTGCCGTCTCCATTGAAGTCGCCACTCGCCAGCGCGTAGGTGTTCTGCGACCGCGAGGCGTAGACGGTCCCGGTGCTAAAGGGCATGCCGTCCTGGAAGGTGCCGTCGCCGTTTCCAAGGAGCACGCCTAGGCTGCCGTCGGACGATTCAAGGCCGAACCCTGCAGTGGCGATGTCGGGCACACCGTCTCCGTTGAAGTCGGCGATATCGAGCGCGAATGTGTATTCGTGGTTCGGCCCCAGTGTTGTGCCAGTATGATAAGCGGATCCCGAGCCAAAGGTCCCGCCGCCTTGCCCGAGCAGCACCCCGACGCTGGCGCTCGAGTTGGTGCCGAGGCCGGCAAGGCCGGTGGTCACAATATCGGACAAGCCGTCACCATTGAGGTCGGCGATTCCGATCGCTGTCGTGTATTCGAGCGTGCCGTTATAATAGCTCGTCCCGTTGTGATAGAGGGCCGGAGCCTGGAATCCGCCGGCCTCGTCGTGAAGCACAACGGCAAGGGAGCCCGGGTCCACCACGATGTCCGTGAACTCCGCCCCCACCACGATATCGAGGTGCCTCGGCTCGTCGGCGCCATGGATGGTCACATCGATGACTTGATGCGCCGTGCCGTCCGCGGAGCTGACCGTCAGTTGGTCGTGCCTGACGTCATTGGCGGTCAATGCCTGGACATTGGCCGCGCCATTGTCGAGCGTATAGCTCCAGACGCCCGTCGTTGGGTCGAACGCGAACGCCCCATAGGTGCCTGCCAGGGAAGCAGGCATCTGGAACTCGCTCTGACCGTGATCGGGATCGGCGACGGTCAGCGCGCCATGTGCCGTCTGCACAGCGCTGTCCTCCGTCACCGTTCCGGTCGACGTGCCACTGATCGTGGCAGCATCGTTGACGCCGTCGATATGGACGTGGATACGAGCCTCACTCAACCTGCCGTATCCCAATCGGATCGCGTACACGAAATCGTCGTCGATGACGTCCCCGGCCGCCATGGAGTTGAAATCAGTCGCCCCGAGCGCGGATAGCGAATGGCCGAGATCGAGTTCGATCTGGCCGTGATTGATGCGAATCAGATTGCCGTTATCGGTGGTTTCCCAGGGCGAGGTCTCGTCGGGACCAACGTCCTTTGCCAAAAGGGCCCAATCGAACCGCCAGTCGCCACCGTCGTCGATCGAATAGAGCCTTGCGGCATGGCTCGCGCGATCATTTGCGAGGACGTCCAGCGACAGGATACCAGTCGTGACCTGTTCGGCTTGTGCCTGATCCTCGGTCAGTCCGAAAACGTCATTGACGGCGTGATGATGGACGGCGTGAGGGAACTTCCAACGCCAGGCAGAGCCGAAGTGCATGAGGATGTTTCCATGTTGTCGAGTGGTTCACCTCCTCAGCCGCCATGAATGTACACACAGATTGCGACCACTTTTGTGCACGGGCGTCTCCGACAACCCTGATCGACCGGATTTTTGGTCAGACGCCATCGATGCGCCGCGGCAGCCGCGGCGCTTACGAAAAATGAATGATTATTGGTGGAAGGCGCGCCGCTACTTGTTGGCGTCGTCCGCCAGCATCTTGCGGTACTTCTCGACGTCGCGCGTCACGAGCTTTTGCAGCACGTCGGGCGCGTGCTCGTCGGCATCGGGCGCGACGGTCGACAGGTCGGCGAAGCGCTTCTTCACCGCCTCGGTCTCGACGGCCTTGCGCGCCGCTGCGTTCAGCTTGGCGATCACGGCCGGCGGCGTGCCCTTGGGCGCGAACAGGCCGTTCCAGCCCTGCGCCTCGAACTCGGGCAGGCCCGCTTCCGCCGAGGTCGGCAGATCCGGCAGCGTGGCCAGCCGAACGGTCGAGCCGACCACGAGGCCCTTCACCAGCTTATCGTTGATCGACTGCGACACCGAGGCGGCCGCGTCGCAGACGCCGTCGATCTGGCCGCCGACCGCGTCGGTCAGCGCAGGCGCAGCGCCGCGATAGCCGATCAGCGTCGCGTCGATCCCGGCGGATGTGACGAAGCTTTTGCAGATCAGATAGTTCGAGGAGCCGACTCCGGCGTGGCCGAGATTGATCTTGCCCGGATTGGCCTTGGCATAGGCGATGAACTCTTTCAGGTCCTTCGCCGGAAAGTCCTTGCGCAGCGCGATGATGCCGAACGTCTTCGCCACCATCGCGATCGGCACGAAGGAATCAGGCGTGAACGGCAGTTTTGGATAGATCGTGTAGGTCGCGGCATTGGTGCCGGCATTGCCGATCGCAATCGTATAACCATCCGGCTCGGCGCGGGAGGCCCGCGCCAGCGCGGTCGAACCGCCGGCACCGGCAACATTCTCGATCACGATGGTCTGGCCGAGCGCGATGCCCATCTGCTCGGCCACCGCGCGCGCGATCACGTCCGAGGTGCCGCCGGCCGCGAACGGCACGATCATGGTGATGGGACGCTTGGGATAATCCTGCGCGGATGCGCAAGTCGCGACCGAAAATGTCGCGAACGCCAGCGCCGCGATCGCGGCGAGCGCACGCTTCACGACGAGCGAAATCACGCGGCTTTTTCCAGATGCTGGGCCAGACCGGCGAACAAGCCGCGACCATCGGTGCAGCCCATGATGTCTTCGACGTGGTTTTCCGGATGCGGCATCATGCCGAGCACGTTGCCCCGGTCGTTGACGATGCCGGCGATCGAATGCGCCGCGCCGTTGATGTTGGCGGCCTCGTCGACCACGCCCTCAGCGGAGCAGTAGCGATAGAGCACCCGCCCCTCGCCTTCGAGCCGCTTGATGGTCTCTTCGTCCGCCTCGTAATTGCCCTCGCCATGGGCAACGGGCACGCGGATCACCTGGCCGGCATTGTAGCCGCGGGTGAATGGCGTGTCGGAGCGCTCGACGCGCAGATGCACGTCGCGGCAGATGAATTTCAGCCGCGCATTGCGCATCAGCACGCCCGGCAAGAGGCCGGACTCGCAGAGGATCTGGAAACCATTGCAGACGCCGAGCACGAGGCCGCCCTTGGCCGCATAGTCGCGCACCGCATCCATCACCGGCGCACGCGCCGCAATCGCGCCACAGCGCAGATAATCGCCGTAGGAGAAACCGCCGGGCACGACGACGAGATCGGTGCCTGATGGCAGCGAGGTCTCGGCGTGCCATACCATCGCGGGCTCGCTGCCGGAGATCAGCCTCAACGCGCGCGCCATGTCGCGCTCGCGGTTGATTCCGGGAAAGACGAGGATGGCGGCTTTCATGGCAGGGGTTCCGACGCGGCTGGGAATCGAAGCTGGCCAACGGGCCAATTCGCGAACAGACATAACCATTTGACGGGGATTTTACCAGTGCTAGCGTTGCGGAGCGCCCTTGTACACAGGCCATAGCCGCGCGCCTTTGGCCGCTCGATTTGCCCGGGATTGAAGCCATGAACGTCCCGTCGCTGCCCGCGTCCCTCTCCGAACCGGTATCCGCCGAGGGCGTCGTCGCCGCCGGCGCTTATGTCGACGGCCGCAGAGTTGCCAATATCGCCATCAGCGAGGCCTCGAGCTGGCGGGCCAAGCCCGGCCATGTCGTGTGGATCGGGCTGCACGAGCCCGACATGGCGCTGCTCGGCGCGGTGCAGAAGCAGTTCGATCTGCACGACCTCGCGATCGAGGACGCCAACCACGCCCATCAGCGGCCGAAGATCGAGCAATATGGCGAGGCCCTGTTCATCGTCGCGCGCACCGCGCAATTGATCGAGGGACGCATTGCCTTCGGCGAGACCCACATTTTCATCGGCGAAGGCTATCTGGTCTCGGTGCGCCACGGCGCTTCGACCTCCTATACTCCGGTGCGCGAGCGCTGCGAGAGCTGTCCGCGGGCGCTCGCGCGCGGCGAGGACTACATCCTCTATGCCATCCTCGATTTCATCGTCGACAATTACTCGCCCGTGCTGGAGAGCATCCACGACGAGATCGAAGGCATCGAGGACGACGTGCTCTCCAAGCAGATCAGCAAGGCGCAGATCGAGCGGCTCTACATGCTGCGCCGCGACCTGTTGCGGCTGAGGACCGCGATCGGCCCCCTGGTGGAGGTCTGCCGCCGGCTGGAGCATGACGACCTGTCGATGGTGCGGCAGGCCATGCAGCCGCTGTTCCGCGACGTCACCGACCACGTCCGCAACATCCAGGAGCGCATCGATTCCATGCGCGAGGTGCTGGCGTTTGCCTTCGAGGCAAGCCTTTTGGTCGGCCAGGCCCAGGAGACGGCGGTATCCAAGAAGCTCGCATCCTGGCTCGCCATCATCGCGGTCCCGACCGCGCTCGCCGGCATCTACGGCATGAACTTCAAGCACATGCCGGAGCTGGAATGGGAGTACGGCTACTTCATGCTGCTCGGCGTGATGCTGACGGCGTGTGGGTCGCTGTACTGGCGGTTTCGGCGGGCGGGGTGGCTGTGAGCGAACGGCACGGCACTCAGCGCTTTGATGGCGCCAGCACCAGCATCACCCCGATGGCATATTGCGCATAATTGTCGGAGCTGGCCTTCTCGGTGGCCGCCGAACTGATCAGGCTGGCCGCTCCTCGATCGCCGAACAGGTAGCCGCTGACCTGGTATTCCTTCGTGCCGTCAGGCTTCACCATCAGTCGCCGCGCTTTGAACAGGCGCGGCATCTTGGCGCCGCTGTCGCCGTCAATCCCGAGAATCGAGATTTTCTGGCCCGGCGTCCGCTGCTCCAGAGCCCTCACGATTTGCGTCTGCTCTTCGCGAAATTGCTCGAGCGTTATCGCGTTGCCTGGAGCATAGAACCGGTAGCTCACCTTGGATTGCGCACCGCACGAAGGCTGCTCGCAGAGGAACATGTGAACGTCGTCAGGCCTCAGTTCGTAGCGGAACCCGCTGACAGAGAATGGCGGGCCTCGCTCCGGCTGAGGTTTCGGGACCTGGGCGACAGCCGCGCCGCTCGCAAGGACCAACCCAGCGAGCAGCGACAACGAGAGAACGCAAAACCGCATCGGATCTGCCAGGGCCGCTTCGGTTGAAAGCTCGGCGCGGGTTGCGGATCACAGTCGTATCCGACGGATGCGCCGCGACGAAGATGGGAAAGAGATTGCGGTCCCGGCAAGACTGGGACCACGCGCCTCACCCGATCAGCTCGACCCGATAATTTTCGATCACGGTGTTCGCCAGCAGCTTGTCGGCGGCTTCCTTCAGCGCCGCCTCGGCCTTGGCCTTGTCGGCGCCGGCGAGCTCGATGTCGAACACCTTGCCCTGGCGGACGCTGGCGACGCCGTCGACGCCGAGCGACTTCAGCGCGCCTTCGATGGCCTTGCCTTGCGGATCGAGGATGCCCGTCTTCAGGGTAACGGTGACACGTGCCTTCACGTCGATAGCCCTCTTCAGCTCTTCACCAGCACCGGGCCGGTACCCTGGGGACGCTCGTTCTCCATGAGGATGCCGAGGCGCTTTGCGACTTCCGTATAGGCCTCGAGCAGACCGCCGAGGTCCCTGCGGAAACGATCCTTGTCGAGCTTCTCGTTCGACTTGATGTCCCACAGCCGGCAGCTGTCCGGCGAGATCTCGTCGGCGACGATGATGCGCATCATCTCGTTCTCGAACAGGCGCCCGCACTCCATCTTGAAGTCGACCAGGCGAATGCCGATGCCGAGGAAGAGGCCGGTGAGGAAGTCGTTGACGCGGATGGCGAGCGCCATGATGTCGTCGATCTCCTGCGGCGTCGCCCAGCCGAAGGCCGTGATGTGCTCTTCCGACACCATGGGGTCGTTGAGCTGGTCGTTCTTGTAGTAGAACTCGATGATCGAGCGGGGCAGCTGCGTGCCCTCCTCGATGCCGAGGCGCTGCGACAGCGAGCCGGCGGCGACGTTCCGCACCACCACCTCCAGCGGCACGATCTCGACCTCACGAATCAGCTGCTCGCGCATGTTGAGGCGGCGGATGAAATGGGTCGGCACCCCGATGTCGTTGAGGTGCTGAAACAGGTACTCCGAGATCCGGTTGTTGAGGACGCCCTTGCCCTCGATCACCTGATGCTTTTTCGCATTGAACGCGGTGGCGTCGTCCTTGAAGTGTTGGATCAGGGTACCGGGCTCGGGGCCTTCGTAAAGAACTTTTGCCTTGCCTTCATAAATGCGACGCCGACGGCTCATGGGGATGTACCGTGTTTTGTTGAAATCCATGAATTTGGTGTGCTCCGGTTGACTAGGATTACGACCCACAGCGGAGCTGCCGTGAACGGCCAGGAACCCATCTATAACCCGTTGGAAACAGAACGGGAACCAAGCCTTAGGCAACCTATCCGATTGGCTGTCCGAGCACAATCGATCCGGCCGTCCGGCACCAACTTATACCGTCTTGCCTGCGGCTTAACGGCCCGTTGTTTTGCCGATTCGTGCTATCTATGTAGGCATGCAGCCGGGTCGCCGCAACGGAAGGCTCCCGCTCCATTCAGCGAGGATTTGGAACAGGCATGAGCGAGTTCGATAAACGCCAGGAAGGCTTCGAGAAGAAGTACGCCCTCGACGAGGAGCAGAAGTTCAAGGCGGAGGCCCGCCGCAACCGGCTGCTCGGCCTGTGGGCAGCCGAGAAGCTCGGAATCACCGGTGATGCCGCCACCGCCTATGCCAAGGAGGTCGTCGCGGCCGATTTCGAGGAGGCCGGCGATGCCGACGTCCTGCGCAAGCTGACGGCCGATTTCGCCGCCAAGAACGTCGTCGTCACCGAGCAGGCGATTCGCGCCAAGATGAGCGAGTTGCTCGCAGTTGCCGCCGCCGAGGTGAAGGCGGGGAAATAAGCGCCCGCGCGTCTCCCCCACACACCGTCATTCCGGGGCGGCTCGCAGAGCCGAACCCGGAATCTCGAGATTCCGGATCGCCGCTGACGCGGCGTCCGGAATGACACCAAACCTCACCCCTCCTTGAAGCCGTACTCCGGCACGTTGCCGCTGGCGCCGTAATATTTATACGGCAGGAACTTGCCGCTCATGGTGATCTTGACGCGGTCGCCCTTGGGGTTGGCGACGCGCTCGATGCCCATGTCGAAGTCGATCGCCGACATGATGCCGTCGCCGAACTCCTCCTCGATCAGCGCCTTCCAGGCCGGACCGTTCACCATCACCATCTCGTAGAAGCGGTAGATCAGCGGGTCGGTCGGCGGCATCGGCGTGCCGGTGCCGCGCATCGGCACCTCGTTGAGCATCGCAACTTCCGCCTTCGACAGGCCGAACAGCTCGCCGGCATTGGCGGCCTGCGGTTTTGTCAGTTTCATCTGGCCCATGATCGCGCCGACGATCAGCACCTCGGAATAGCCGCCGATCTTTTCGCAGATGTGTTTCCAGCTCCAGCCCTTCTCGCGCTTGATGTCGAGCAGCTTCTCGGTGAGGTCTTCGCGTTTCATTAGGGTCTCCTCTTGGTTAGATGCCAGTGCGCCCGGGCCAAAGCGCGAAGCGCGTCCTCAAATAGAATGTCCCGGGCATCCACGTTCTTGGTCACGTCTCAGGAAGACGTGGATGGCCGGGACAAGCCCGGCCATGACGTTTCTCTGGGCGCTTCAGGCTTCGCATCGGATGCAATCGAAAGGCCGGGCTTGCCGATCTGCACCGTCGGCACGTTGCGCGGATCGTGATCCGGCTTTTCAGTGGTGAAGGTCTTGCTGCGCGTCACCAGGAAATCGATGATGTGGTTGCGCAGCGCGTAGTACAGCGGATGGCGGTGCAGGTCGGTGCGGCCGCGATCCCGCGGCAGCGGGTTCTCGACCACCTCCGCCAGCACCGCGCCGGGACCGTTGGTCATCAGGAAGATCTTGTCGGCGAGATAGATCGCCTCGTCGACGTCGTGGGTGATCATGAACGCGGTCTGCCCGGTCTCCAGGCAAATGCGCCGCACCTCGTCCTGCAGCGTGCCGCGCGTCAGCGCGTCCAAGGCCGAGAACGGCTCGTCCATCAGCATCATCTTCGGCGTGATCGACAGCGCCCGCGCGATGCCGACGCGCTGCTTCATGCCGCCCGACAGCTCCGAGGGACGCTTGTGCTCGGCACCGGAGAGCCCGACCAGATCGATGAACTTCTGCGCATGCGCCCTCACCTTGGCGCGGTCCCAGCTGCGCCATTTCGAGCTGACGGCATAGGCGACGTTGCCGAGCACCGTGCGCCAGGGCAGCAGCGCATGGCTCTGGAAGATCACGGCGCGGTCGAGGCTGGTGCCCGAGATCGCCTGACCGTCGACGATGACCGCGCCCTCGCTCGGCGCATCGAGCCCGGCGAGGATGTTGAGCACCGTGGTCTTGCCGCAGCCGGAATGGCCGATCACGCAACAAAACTCGCCGCGCGCCATCGAGAGCCAGAGGTTCTCGAAGATGGTGGTCGTCGCGCCGCCCGCGCCGGGATAGCGCTTGGCGATGCCTTCGATCGAGATGAACTTGTCGGCCATCGCCTCTACTCCGGAAACGTGACCATGCGCGTGAAGCGCGCGAGGATCTGGTCGAGCAGCATGCCGACGATCCCGATCAGGAGGATCGCGATGATGACGTTGGTGATCGACAAATTATTCCACTCGTTCCAGACGAAGTAGCCGATGCCGGTGCCGCCGACGAGCATCTCGGCAGCGACGATCACGAGCCAGGCGATGCCGATCGAGATGCGCATGCCGGTCAGGATGGTCGGGGCCGCTGCGGGCAGGATCACGGTGAAGGCGCGCCTGACGGTGCCAACCTCCAGCGTCCGCGCGACGTTGATCCATTCCTTGCGCACGGTTGCGACGCCGAACACCGTGTTGAGCAGCATCGGCCAGATCGAGCAGATGAAGATGACGAAGATCGCCGAGATCGAGGAATCCTTGATGGTGTAGAGCGCGAGCGGCATCCAGGCCAGCGGCGAGATCGGCTTCAAGACCTGGATGAACGGATCGAGCGCCTTGCTCAAGAGCGGCGACATGCCGATCAGAAAGCCGAGCGGGATCGCCACCAGCACGGCCAGCAGATAGCCGGTGCCGACGCGCGCAATGGAATAGCCGAGCTGGATGCCGAGCCCCTTGTCGTTCGGCCCGTTGTCGTAGAACGGCCGCTTCAGATGCTCCCAGAGTTTTGCACCGACATCGAGCGGCCCGGGCATTGCCGATTTGCCCTGCGTCGCCGTGAGCCCCATCAGCTTGGCGTATTCCGGGCTCATCGTCGTCACCTGCGCGGTCGAGCGCGTGGCGAGATGCCAGATGCCGAGAAAAGCGGCGAGCAGCACGAGGGAGACGAGGCCCGCGCGAAGGCGGAGGGAGGTGGTCATCATGGATATCCCCGGTATCGTGTCCCGGGCGCGGCGCAGCGCGAAGCGATGCGACGCAGAACCGGGACCCAGGCGGCACGACTCGGTCCCGGCCCTGCGAAGCAGCACTGCGTGCTGCATCGCGTCCGCGACACAAGAGTGCCCCTCATCACGACGCCTTCTTGATCTTGAAGCTCGCGACGTAGTCCTCCGGCTTGGCCGGATCGAAAGTCTTGCCCATCACCGCGAACGACTTGTAGGCACTCGCCGGCGGCGACAGGCCCATCTCGGTCATCAGCTTCTTGGTATCGGTCGCCAGATACACCTGCTCGGCCACCGCCTTGTAGTCGACGTCGCCCTTGATCTGGCCCCAGCGCTTCATCTGCGTCAGCATCCACACCGCGAAGGACTGCCAGGGGAACGGATCGAAATCGACGCGCTTGGGATCGGTCTTCACCCCGCCGAGGCCGTCGGCATAGGTGCCGGTCAGGACCTGCTCCAGCACGGTAACAGGCGCGTTGATGTAGTTCGCCGGCGCGATCGCCTCCGCGATCTGCTTGCGGTTCTCCGCCTTCGACGCGTAGGCGGTGGCATCGACGATCGCCCGCGTCAGCGCCGCGAAGCTGTTCGGCGCTGACGTGATGAAGTCGCGGCTCGCGGCAAAGCTGCAGCAGGGATGACCGTCCCAGATCTCCTTGGAGAGCAGATGCATGAAGCCGACGCCGTCATAGATCGCGCGCTGGCAGATATTGTCCGGCGCGAGGAAGCCGTCGATATTGTCGGCACGCAGGTTCGCGACCATCTCCGGCGGCGGCACCGAGCGCAGCTGCACGTCGGTATCGGGATCGAGACCGTGCTCGGCGAGGTAATAGCGCAAGAGGTAATTGTGCATGGAATAGTCGAAGGGGATGGCGAATTTCAGCCCCTTCCAGTCCTTCGGATCGCGCTTGTCCTTGTGCTTGGTGGCCAGCACGATGCCCTGCCCGTTGATGTTCTCGATTGCAGGCACGGCAAAGGGAATCGCGTTGGCGCCAAGGCCGAGCGAGATCGCGATAGGCATCGGGGCCAGCATGTGCGCGGCGTCGTATTCCTTGTTGATGGTCTTGTCGCGGATCACGGCCCAGCCGGCGGTCTTCACCACTTCGACGTTGAGGCCGTGCTTGGCATAGAAGCCCATCGGCGCGGCCATGATGATCGGCGTTGCGCAGGTGATCGGGATGAAGCCGACCTTGAGGTCCTTCTTCTCGGGCGCGCCGGCTTGCGCGAACACTTCGGTCGCCGTCTTCAGCGGGAAGAATTGCGACAGCGCCGCGAGCGCCGTCGAGGCGCCGACCGACTTCAGGAATGCGCGCCGCGCCACGTCCTGCGGAAACATCGCGCGCATCAATGTGGAGGCGACCACGCCCTCGTAACGCTTCTCTTCGTTTGCGACCGGCTCGCAATGCAGCGCCGTCGCCTGCTCGTGCTCAGCTGCGGAACGATGCTGGCCGCAAACACAGCCGGCTCGAAGGTTGCGATCGGGATCAAACGGATTGTCGAACGTGGACATCGGCCCTCCTGCGCGTCAATGCGAGGAGCAATTACGCAAGGAGCATGCCACCGCCCCGCTAGCGGCCAGTGCCTTGACGACGCAGCACTTTCGTCCGCGCTTGGCCGCTACGAAAACTCGTGATAAACGAGATTTCGTAGTTCAATTACGAGATTTCGCAATGGCAACGACGCCAATGCCCGTCCACGACGATGTGCCCCCCGTCATCGACCCGCGCATCGCGGCCTTCGAATCCTCGGTCGAGGCGATGCTGCTGGTCGATCCCTATGGCGACCAGATCGTCGATGCCAATCCCGCCGCCTGCGCCCTGCTCGGTTACGACCGCGCTTTGCTGCGGCAGACCAGGGCCAGCACGCTCCACGCCGGCGAGCTTGCCGCTCTCACCGTCTTCACCCAGGCCGTGCTGCACAAGGGCGCCTACTGGACCACGGCGCTCAATCCCCGCCACGCGACCGGGCAAGATCTCGAGCTCGAATATGCCGGCTGCCTGCTGCCGCATGACGGCCGCACGCTGCTGCTGCTGACGCTGACCGATCTCGAAGCCCGCCGCCGGCGCAATGTCGATGCCGCCGCCGAAGACCATATGCGCGGCGGCATCTCGACCTGGCAGCGGGTCGAGCGCGTGTTCCAGGACATCGAGCGCGAGAACCAGTTGATCCTGCGCGCCGCCGGCGAAGGCATCTATGGCGTCAACGCCGAAGGCAAGACCACCTTCGTCAACCCCGCGGCCGAGCGCATGCTGGGCTGGACCGCCGAGGAGCTGGTCGGCAAGGAGATCCACCCGATCGTCCACCACACCCACCACGACGGCCGGCACTATCACAACCACGATTGCCCCATCTATGCGGCGTTCCGCGACGGCGCCGTGCATCAGGTCGACGGCGAGGTGTTTTGGCGCAAGGACGGCTCGCCCGCCTGGGTCGAGTACACCTCGACGCCGATCCGCGACCGCGGCGTCGTGGTCGGCGCCGTCGTGGTGTTTCGCGACGTCAGCCAGCGCCGCGAGGCCGCCGAGAAGCTGCACGCGGCGCTTGCCGAGGTCGACCGTCTGCGCGAGCGGCTCGAGCTGGAGAACGCCTATCTCCAGGAGGAAATCCGCATCGAGACCAACCCGCGCGGCATCATCGGGGGCAGCGAGGCGATCCAGAAGACGCTGCGCCAGGTCAAGCTGGTGGCGCCGACCACCGCGGCGGTGATGATCACCGGCGAATCCGGCACCGGCAAGGAGCTGATCGCGCGCGCCATCCACGAGGATTCCACCCGCAGCGACCGGCCGCTGATCCGCGTCAACTGTGCCGCGATCCCGCGCGAATTGTTCGAGAGCGAGTTCTTCGGCCATGTCCGCGGCGCCTTCACCGGCGCAACGCGCGACCGCATCGGCCGCTTCGAGCTCGCCGACGGCGGCACGCTGTTCCTCGACGAGGTCGGCGAGATTCCGCTCGAGCTGCAAGGCAAGCTGCTTCGCGTCTTGCAGGAAGGCCATTTCGAGCGCGTCGGCGAGGCGCGCACCCGCGCCGTCGACGTCCGCGTCATCGCCGCGACCAATCGCGATCTCAAGCAGGAGGTCCAGCGCGGCCGCTTTCGCGAGGACCTCTATTTCCGTCTCAACGTGTTTCCGATCGAGACCGTCCCGTTGCGCGAACGCCGCGAGGACATTCCCCTGCTCGCGCAGCATTTCTTGACGCGGGAGAGCAAGGCGCTGAAATCGAACCTGCGTCTGTCGGAGGGCGATGCGCGGCGGCTGACCCGCTACGACTGGCCCGGCAATGTCCGCGAACTGCAGAACGTGATCGAGCGCGCCGCGATCCTGTCGCAGAACGGCCGCCTGCGCATCGACCTGCCGGATACTTCAGGCGCACAAGCGCCGAGCGGCGCCGCCCGCCAGAAGGCCGACGCGCGCCCTGCAATCATGACGTCATCCGAAATGCGCGACCACGAGCGCGCTAATATTCTCGCCGCGCTCGAGGCCTGCGCCGGAAAAGTCTTCGGCCCCGGCGGCGCCGCCGAGATCCTCGACATCAAGCCGACCACGCTCGCCTCGCGGATCAAGGCGCTGGGACTTACGCCTCGTCCGCGAGCCGTGTGATCGTCACGCCGCCTTGGTCGTCACGTCAGCTGCGATCGGCAGCCCCTGCTCGATCGGCAGCGACGGATCACGCGACCATTCGTTCCAGGAGCCGAAATACATCCGCACGTCCTTCACGCCGGCGTTCTTGAGCGCCAGGAACGTGTTCGAGGCGCGCGCGCCCTTGAAGCAGTAGAGATAGACCGGCGTGGTCTGCGAGATGCCGACGGTGGCGCATTCCGCCAGAATCTCGTCCTTGGACTTGAAGCGCGGGCCTTCGGCGGTCGGCTTCATCATCCGATACCATTCCAGCCACACCGCGCCCGGAATGCGGCCCTTGCGCGGGCAAAAATCCTTGCCGTACGGCGACGAGCTGTCGCCGATCCACTCGTCGACGTCGCGGACGTCGAGGATCGCGATGCCCGGCTTGCCGACGGCGGCGAGCATGGTCTTGGCGTCGATCAGGATCTCGCCCGCTTCAGGCACGATCGAGAAAGAGGCCTTCTCAGGTGTGGGAACATCCTTGGTCACCGGGAAGCCCGCGGCCGACCAGGCGTCGAAGCCGCCATGCAGCACCTTCACCTTGGGATAGCCGAGCATGGTGAGCAGGTAATAGCCGCGGCAGGACTGGCCGAAGCCGGAGTTCATCGACTGCTCGTAGACCACAGCGGTCTCCTTGCCCGAAAGGCCGGCAGCGCCGAACGCATCGGCGAATTTCGTCTTGAGCTCGGCCATGCCTTCCGGCGTCGAGGTCGCGAGGAACGTAAAGATCTCGTGCACGTTCACGGCGCCCGGCAGGTGGCCGGCGGCATAAGCATCGGGATTGCGGGTGTCGATGACGACACACGGCTCGGTCTTCAAGAGATCGGCGAGTTCGACGGCAGTGATCAGAACGTCAGTCATGGCAGCCTCTCCGTTGAGGTTGGTGGGTGGACTCGTAGAACTCCGGGGCTTGGAACTCAGAAATCGGCGAGCATCTTGCGCAGCTGCTTGGTGGCCGGCGTGACGATCGCGACGAAATAGGCCTCGCGCAGGCGCCGCTGCGCGCGGTGGCTCTTGAGGTAGCCGCGGGCACCACAATGCAGCATCGCCGCATGCGCCGCCGCGACACTGGCTTCGCCGGCGCGCAGCCGCAGCGCGATCACCTTGCGCCAATAGGTCTCTTCCTCGTTGTAAGGATCGCGCGCCAGCGCCATGGTCTCGGCCTCGAGCTCGGCGGCGAGCTCGCGGAAATGCACCGGCTGCTGCGGCAAATAGCGGTTGATATGGCCGAGGGGATTGTCGACCTCGTCCATGATGTTGATGCAGTCCTTGATCACCCCCAGCGCCATGCCGGCCTGCAGCAGGATGAAGCCGGCGCGGATCTTCTTGACAAAGGGCGCGGCGGGATCGGCGAGGATCAGCTCATCGGGCACGAAAGCGTCGCGGAACTGCACGCCATAGGTGCCTGTGCCGTCCATGGCGAGGAACGGCTTGCAGGGCGTCAGCGTGATCGAGGGGTCAGAGCAATCGGCCAGGAACATGACAGTGCCGGGCTCGTCCTCGCGCTCGAAGATCGTGCCGAAGAAATGATCGGGACCAAGATTGGAGACCCAGGGTAGCGCACCGCGCACGATGTAGCCGCCCTCGACCTTGCGGCCCTTCAGCTTGAGCTTCTCGATGCCGAAGAAGCTCTTCATGGGGTTGGAGAGCCCGGTGCCGCCGAGCACGCGACCGGTCGAGAAGGCATCGCCGAAGCGCTTTGCGAGCTTCACATTGGTGGAATTCGCCGCGTACCAGACCAGCGTGTTCTGGCACCAGGCCATGAAGGCCGTGGCACCGCAGACCTCGCCGATTGCCGCCATCGCCTGGATCGCGCAGCGCAGATCGGCGGGGCCTTCGTGCGGTACATGACTGCCCCACGCCCCGACCGCGCCGAACTTGCGCAGCACCTCGGCCGGATAGACCGATCCGTCGTCGATGCCGGCTGCGAGCGGCGCGAGCTCTTCGCGCGCGATCCGCGCCACCTCGCCCGCAATGGACGGTGCGGGCTGATCCAGAACTTCGGCCATCGATAAAGCCAGTGAACCCATGATCGTCTCCCGCACCCTGTCCTGATTGCCGCCTGCTAGATGCCGACCTCGAGATTGACCGGCCGGGTGAAGGTGTTGGCGACCGGCGACCATTTCTTCACATGGGCCACCAGCGCATTGATCTCGTCCGCCGAGATGCCCTCGCATTCCATGTCGACCTTGACGCGGACATCGGTGAAGCCGACCGGCTTGTCGGAGGTGTCGCCGGTGCCCCAGACCGCGGTGATGTTGAGATCGCCTTCGAGCTCGAGCTCGAGCTTGTTGACGATCCAGCCGCGGTGCACGGCGTTGGCGTGCAGGCCGACGGCGAGGCACGAGCCCAGCGCGGCGAGCGAGGCTTCGGACGGATTGGGCGCGGTGTCGTCGCCCAAAAGCCCCGGCGGCTCGTCGACAATGTAGGGCGGCAGGTTGCGGATATAGTTGGCGTGGCGGAACTTGCCCTCCGCGACCGTCTTGCACTTCAAGGTCTTGATGACCTTCGGATTTGCCTTGCCGTTGGCAATCAGTTGCTCGAGCCCGTTCTTGTCGATGGGCGCGAGGCACCCCGTCAGCACTGTCTTCTGAACGACGGCAGTCATCAATCTTCTCCCTGGCAGAAGTGGAAATCGGCAGGATACCGAACGGTCTGTTTCCTTGCATGGAGCGTGCCAGAGCCTGCGAAAAACAAAAGGCGAGGCTTTGGAGCCGCTTAAGCCTCCGTGCCTACGGATTGATCGGGCGGTCCTTGCTCAAACGCGATGCAGACCGGCCAGGCTTTGCGAATCTTTTCAGCGCCAAACAGATGCGGCTTGCTGATGCGGCACGGCTGCGGGTAAGTTTGAGTCCATGGCAAAGACGTCATCGAGAAAGAATTCGCCCCCCGCCGCTGCCGGCGACGACGAATCCGCACGCGGTCGCCTTCTCAACGCGGCGACGCATCTGTTCTGCAAGAACGGCATCAACGCCACCGGCATCGATGCGATCATCGAGGAGGCCGGTACCGCCAAGACCACGCTCTACAAATTGTTCGGCTCAAAGACCAACCTCGTCAACGCGGTGCTGGAGAGCGAAGGCAAGCAATGGCGCGAATGGTTCATCGGCGCCATGGAGCAAGGCGGCGGCGATGCGCAGGCGAAACTCACCCGCATCTTCCCCGCACTGAAGAGCTGGTTCGCGGAAGAGCGCTTCTACGGCTGCCCCTTCATCAACGCCGTCGGCGAGCACGACAAGGACGCAAAGCAGTTCCGCAACATCGCACTGAAGCACAAGAAGATCGTGCTCGGCCATATCGAGAAGCTCGCCGGCGAGCTGGGATCGGCCGAGCCCGCGGTGCTCGCGCACCAGCTCGGCCTCATCATCGACGGCGCCATCGTCGCCGCGATGATCTCGCGCGACCCGGGCGTCGCGGATACAGCAGCCCTCACCGCAGGCCCCCTGCTCGGCCAGGCCAAGGCGAAGAAGAAGCGCGCGGCGGAGCAGCTCGAGGCGGTGTGAGCACCGCCCAGGGCGTGGCCCGGTAACCGCCCGAGCGCAGCGGCTTCGAGGGCGTTTCCGGAATTAGCATTTCGCTCGCCTCGCCATTCACCGGCTTGACGTGAAGTCTCAGCTGCTCGTCACCTGGCGAACGGGAGGCGGCTTCCAGGTCCCATTGATGATCGAAGGCGACTTCTCGTTGGGCCAGTACATCCGCAACATCAGCACGAACTTGCCCGCGGGCGTAGGAAGCCAGTTGCTCTCCTTGTCAGGACCGGGACTGTCCTTCTGAATGTAGAGATCGACCGAACCGTCCGGATTGACTTTCAGTTTCTGGCGGGCACTGATCGATTGGCGGTTGATCGGATTGGCGACGAAGAAATAGTTCTCGTCATACATCGTGAGCGACCAGAAGCCGCCGACCGGAGGAAGCTGCCCCTTCGGAAACCGCATGACGTATTTGTTGCTGCCGACATACTCCTTCCCGTCGGCATCCTTCTGGGATGTCGGATAGCACGCATCCTGAATACGGTTGGCGCCGAGTCCGATGGCCGTGACCAACGCGCGGTTGAGATAGTTGGTGCCGTAGATGCCGGCTTCGGCGTCGAAGGCCCAGCCGTTGATGTTCCTGATCGCCTTGTTGACCTTGAACTGGAGCATGATGCGATCGAACGCCACCTGCGGGACCCGCTTGGCGAAGGCAGCGTCGAACTTGCCCGCATCGAAATCCTTGCCGGGGACAAGGCCGATCTTCGCGAACCTAGCGACCTCGGCCGCATCCGCGGCAGCCGGCGGATTGTGCTTCATCAATTGCGCGAGGAGGGTGAAATAGGCAACGGCATCCAGGCGGTTGACCTGCTCTCGGACCGCCGTCTTCATGTCGATCGACGCATCGACCTTGCCTGCCGGAGGCGTATAGGACTTGTCGTATGCGCTGAGCGGCACGAGCTTGAACTGATCCTGCGCGGCGTGCACAGCCGCATAATCCTCCGGCGTGCCGGTGCAGTAGATGCGGCCCAGTATCCACACCATGCTGGTAGGTGATTTGTATTCCTTCACGCCGGCGGGAAGCACGCCCTTCCAGCCCGGACCAGTGATCGCGTATGTCTGCGCCTTGGTGCCGGTGGTGCGCTTGCCCGGCACTTGAAACACATTGGTCCAGCCGTCGAGCATCGGAAACAGGAAATAACGGTCCTTCATATCCGGCATGCTCAGGACCCAGGGCTCGTCTCCCAGGTCGATCCAGGCGGTCGTGTAGAGCGTATCGGCATTGGGGGCGGTAACGTCCCTGAAGCTCGCATCGGGGTATTTGCGAAGCTTGACGAACTCCCCCATCGGTCCGCGGGTGCCTTCCACCGCCGCAACGTTTGTCATGACGCGGCGCGTCATTTCCATCGTCACAAGCGGGTAGCCGAAGATATAGGCGTCCTGGGCGAGCCAGAAATCCTCTCCGCCCTCCAGGGCCCTGACGACAGGACCATCAAACTCGGCGCGTGCTGCTCGGGAAATCACAAGCGCCGACACGGCGGAGCTGAAGGCGGCAAGTGCTTGGCGACGGCTGATTGACATATCGAACCCTCCCTGCTGCGCTCAAAAGCGTAGGGGGCGAGGTTTCCCGTTGTTTGATATGCATCAAGGAAATGCACGGCTTGCGCCAAGCACCGTCGCTTAAAGCATGATCCGGAAAAGTGCGAAGCGGTTTTCCGGAAAAATCATTGGTAAACAACAACCTAAGCGCGAAGACGATTCCAAACTTCATCGCGCTTTATACGCGTTCTGTCACCCGCTCGCTCGTAGCGCACCAAGCTCCAAGTCGGCAGCGGGCTTCTCGATGAACGTCTTGGGGCAACCTGCTGCAGCCTGCTCGAACAGCTTCAACACCTCTTCTCTGGAGCCGCTCTGCAGTGCGCGCTCCGCAGCATAGAAATTTGCCTCGCAGACCTGCCCCTCTCTTTTCACCGGGTCGGCGTCCTCGGCAACGCTGAGCACCTGCTCCGGCGTCATCGTGCCAAGGAACAGATTGACGACCGGCGCGAGCCATTTCGTCGCGTCCAGCTGCTGTGCAGCCTCGCTCAGCCGGCTCGGCTTGTCACTACGCCTGGCAACAATCTCGCGCCATATGACCGGATAGGCACCTTTCGGAACGCTCAAGCGACTCCATTGTCATCCTCTGCAGCAAGGGTGGGCAAAGGCGCCTAGCGCCGTGGCCACGACTTCTGTTGGCCTCATCTCTCAAGCTGGCGGGCGCTTCCGCTTTGCCACCCTATGCGATTGGCGTGATCTACGCGCCCTGCCCCAACATCCCGGCAAGCCTCACCAGCTCCGCCTCCAGATCACGCTCCACGTCCACTGCCCGAATGTCGAGCACGCGATAATCCCGCGCTTCCAGCCAGCTCCGCCGTCCCGCGCGGTCGGCGGCGATCGCTTCCCCCTCGCCCGGGTTGACCAGCTCGATCGCGATCCGGTGCGGGAACGAGACGAAGTCCGGGATGTGGCGCCCCACCGGGGTCTGGCGCTTGAATTGGCCGGCGAAGCGGCGATCACGCGTCAGCGCCTGCCAGAGCAAGCGTTCGGCGTCGGTCGGGTTGCGGCGGAGCAGGCGGGCAAGGCCGCGCACGGTCGAGCCGCTGTCGGGGACGCCGCCGCCCTGCCCGTGCTCGGCCAGCAGCGCGCGCAGGCGCGTGGCCTGCTCGCCGTCGAGCACGCCGCCCTTGGCCGGACCCTTGCGTCCCTCGGCGATCGCCATGATCACGCCGTGCAGCGTGTGCATGTCCTGCTTGGTCGGCTCCATCCGGGTGAAGATGTTGCGCAGGTTCACCAGCATGGTGTCGCGCTTCTCGGCCGGGCGCAGGAATTCGACCTTGTCGAGCTCGCGCACGAGGTTGTCGAAGAAGGCCTGCATCTGGTGCTGCGAGGCGCGCTCGGACCGTTCCGGCATGACGTGCGGCAGCTCGCCCGACGTGGCCCGCTTGAACCATTCGTAGCCGACCAGCAGCACGGCCTGGGCGAGATTGAGCGAGGCAAAGCCCGGATTGACCGGGAAGGTGATGATGCGGTTGGAGAGCCCGACCTCCTCGTTGGTCAGCCCCCAGCGCTCGCGGCCGAACAGGATGCCGGCCCTGCCGCCGGTCGTGACGTGCCCCGCGATCTCGGCCGCTGCGGCCTCCGGCGCGACCACGGGCTTGGCCTGGTCGTGGGGGCGTGCGGTGGTGGCGAACAGGAGGTCGAGATCGGCGACCGCCTCTTCCACCGTGGCGAACAATTCGACCTTTTCCAGGATGTGGTCGGCGCCGGCCGCGGCCCGCTGCGCCGCGACGTTGGGCCAGCCGTCCCGGGGGTTGACGATGCGCAAGCGGCCAAGCGCAAAATTGCCCATGGCGCGCGCGGCCATGCCGATGTTCTCGCCGAGCTGCGGCTCGACCAGGATCACGATGGGACCGTCGAGGGAAAGGCCGGCCTTGCTCTTGTCAGTCCCCGACATCTCGCTTCGCTTTCACACTTTGTCTCAAGGCCTTGGCAGGGCCGACTCAGGAATTGATTCAAGCGGCCCCAGGACCGGCCCGCCTCGCGGCCTGTCGTTTGCCTGTCCTGAGGAAATTCTCAAGGGAAATAACGGCTTGGATTCGACTTTTGACCCTCGTCCGAATCCGCAGATCCGGTCCTGCGGCGGGGTGGCTCCCCGCCCCCCGCCTGCGGAAGCTGGATGAGCTAAAAGTGCATAATCCCTTGGCTTTCGCCCGCCGCGCGGCGGTGCTAAGAGGCGGCGGATATTCCAGCTGGCGCGCCGAATGCGCCGTTCCCAAGAGGCTTCCCCGATCATGGCAAAAATCAAGGTATCCAATCCCGTCGTCGAGCTCGATGGCGACGAGATGACCCGGATCATCTGGCAGTACATCAAGGACAAGCTGATCAACCCGTTCCTGGATGTCGAGCTGCTCTATTTCGACCTGGGCATGGAATACCGCGACCACACCAATGATCAGGTGACGATCGACGCGGCCGAGGCGATCAAGAAGGTCGGCGTCGGCGTCAAATGCGCCACCATCACCCCCGATGAAGCCCGGGTGAAGGAGTTCAATCTCAAGCAGATGTGGAAGTCGCCGAACGGCACCATCCGCAACATCCTCGGCGGCGTGATCTTCCGCGAGCCGATCATCTGCAAGAACGTGCCGCGTCTGGTTCCGGGCTGGACCAAGCCGATCATCATCGGCCGTCACGCCTATGGCGACCAGTACCGCGCCACCGACATCAAGTTCCCGGGCAAGGGCACCCTCTCGCTGAAGTTCGTCGGCGAGGACGGCACCGTGATCGAGAAGGAAGTGTTCAAGGCCCCCGGCGCCGGCGTCGCCATGGAGATGTACAATCTCGACGACTCCATCATCGACTTCGCCCGCGCCTCCTTCAATTACGGCCTGCTCCGCAACTACCCGGTCTACCTGTCGACCAAGAACACGATCCTCAAGGTCTATGACGGCCGCTTCAAGGACATCTTCCAGGAGACCTTCGACAAGGAGTTCAAGAAGGACTTCGACGCCAAGGGCCTGACCTACGAGCACCGCCTGATCGACGACATGGTGGCCTCGGCGCTGAAATGGTCCGGCGGCTATGTCTGGGCCTGCAAGAACTACGACGGCGACGTGCAGTCCGACACGGTCGCGCAGGGCTACGGCTCGCTCGGCCTGATGACCTCGGTGCTGCTCACCCCCGACGGCAAGACCGTCGAGGCGGAAGCTGCCCACGGCACGGTGACTCGCCATTACCGCGAGCACCAGAAGGGCAAGGAGACCTCGACCAACTCGATCGCCTCGATCTTCGCCTGGACCCGTGGCCTCGCCCACCGCGCCAAGCTCGACAACAACGCCGAGCTCGCCAAGTTCGCGAGCACGCTGGAGAAGGTCTGCGTCGACACCGTCGAGGCCGGCTACATGACCAAGGACCTCGCGCTCCTGGTCGGCGCCGACCAGCGCTGGCTCTCGACCACCGGCTTCCTCGACAAGGTCGCCGAGAACCTGACGAAAGAGCTGGCGTAAGCCGCCGGCAATTCCGCCCGTCCGGGCCGGACATCATCACGGGCCGCGCCTCAAAGCGCGGCCCGTTTGCTTTTCAGGCCGCTCAGCGCTCCGTGCCTTCCTTCTCCGCCTGCGCAAGCTCGGCGAGCGCGAGGTCGCCGGTATCGGCGAGGCGCGCCTTGGCGGTCTCGTGGACGTGATCGGCGAGCGTTGGCATGCGCGCGATCAACGCGTGAAAATCCTGGGCGTCGAGCACGAGCAGCCGCGTCTTGCGCGTCGCCGTCACCGTGCCGCTGCGTTTTGTCTTATGCAGCAGCGCGATCTCGCCGAAGAAGGTGCCGTCGGCAAGGCGCACATGCTGGTTCGGCAGCGCGATCTCGACCTCGCCGGCGGTGATGAAATACATCGACGAGGCGACGTCGCCCCGCCGCACCAGGATCTCGCCCTGCTCGATGGTGCGCGCCCTGAGCAGGCGCATGATGTCGGCGATCTCCGCGGCGGAGAGGTGCGAGAACAGCGGCACCCGCGCCAGCATGCCCCAGGTGACGACGAAATCGCGCCGCTTCACCTCTTCGGCGAAGGCGGTCGAGATGATGGCGACCGGCAGCGCGATCATGGCAAACCCTGAGATGATCGCGAAGGCCGAGACGAACTTGCCGAGCGGCGTCACCGGCACGACGTCGCCATAGCCGACCGTGCCGAGCGTCACGATCGCCCACCACATCGCCTGCGGAATGGTGCCGAGCTTTTCGGGCTGCACGTCGCGCTCGATGGCGTAGAGCAGCGAGGCGAAGGTCAGGACCGCGCCGATCAGGATCACGATGCAGCCGATCAGCGCGCGCCGCTCGGCATGCACGGCGGCGAGCAGCGAACGCATCGCCGGCGAATAGCGGATCAGCTTGAAGAACGGCAGCACGCCGAGCGCGGCCAGCGTCGCGTGCCGACCGGTCGCGAGCACGATCGCAGCCGGCAGGAACGCCACGAGATCGATGATGCCGAGCGCCGAGAGGGCATAGGCCAGCCGGTCGGACAGCGCCGATCCCTTGCGCTGGGTGTGACCCGCCACCGTCCACAGCCGCGCCAGATATTCGAGCGCGAACACGATGACGGCGAGGACGGCGATCGCGCTGAACAGCGCGCCGAACCGCGCGTCGAGCTCCGGCACCGAGGCGAGGATCATCGCGGCGACATTGAGCACGATGACGCCGATGATGAGCCGGATGAAGCGCGACCCGACCGAATAAGCCAAGGGGTCGTGCTCCAGCAAATCGTAGAGGCGATCCCTCAGGTCCGGATCGCGAAGCCCACGTCCGCGCGGAACGAGGCCCATGGCGGCGGCCTTACGCGCCCGCCATCGCTTTTTCGATCGCGCTCAAGGCCTCGGAGGCCTTGGCGCCATCGGGGCCGCCTGCCTGGGCCATGTCGGGCCGGCCGCCGCCGCCCTTGCCGCCGAGCGCCTCGGAGGCGATGCGCACGAGATTCACAGCGTTGAAGCGCGCGGTGAGGTCCTGGGTGACGCCGACCACAATTCCGGCCTTGCCGTCTTCGGTGACGCCGACGATGGCGACCACGCCCGAGCCGATCTGCTTCTTGCCGTCATCGGCAAGGCTCTTGAGATCCTTCATCTCGATGCCTTCCACGGCGCGCGCCATCAGCTTGACGCCGCCGGCCTCGCGCACGCCCGACGCTGCGCCGTTGCCGGCGGCGGCGCCGCCGCCCATCGCCAGCTTCTTGCGGGCGTCGGAGAGCTCGCGCTCGAGCTTCTTGCGTTCCTCCATCAGCGCCGAGATGCGCGCCGGCACGTCGTCGAGCGAGGTGCGCAGCTCGTTCGCCGCAACCTTTGCCAGCGCCATGGTGTCGTTGGCATGTTTTCGCGCGTAGTTGCCCGTCAGCGCCTCGATGCGGCGCACGCCGGAGGCGACTGCGCTTTCGCTCGTGACCGTGATCAGTCCGATATCGCCGGTGCGCTTCACATGGGTGCCGCCGCAGAGCTCGACCGACCAGCCGAGCGCGTTGGCGCCTCGCTCGCGCGCGGTCCTGCCCATCGAGACGACGCGGACCTCGTCGCCGTATTTCTCGCCGAACAGCGCGCGCGCCCCGGCCTCGCGGGCCTCATCCACGCCCATGACGCGCGTGGTGACCTCGTCGTTCTCCAGCACCACGTCGTTGGCGATGTCCTCGACGCGGGCGAGCTCCTCGGCCGTGATCGGCTTCGGATGCACGAAGTCGAAGCGCAGCCGGTCCGGCGCAACCATCGAGCCGCGCTGGGCAATGTGATCGCCGAGCACCTGGCGCAGCGCCTCGTGGATGATGTGGGTCGCCGAGTGATGGGCGCGGATGGTCGAGCGCCTGGAATGATCGACCTCGAGCTGCAGCGCCGTGCCGAGCTTCACTTCGCCACTCTCGACCGTGCCGATATGGACGAAGAGATCGCCGAGCTTCTTCTGCGTGTCGGTGACGCGGACCTTGATGCCGCCCTCGCCCGAGAGCGCGCCGGTGTCGCCGACCTGGCCGCCGGACTCCGCATAAAACGGCGTCTGGTTCAGCACGATCGCGCCCGTCTCGCCGGCCTTGAGGCTCGTGACCTCGGCGCCGTCCTTCACCAGCGCCGAGACCACGCCCTCGGCGCTCTCGGTCTCGTAGCCCAGGAATTCGGTGGCTCCGAGCTTTTCGCGCAGCGGGAACCAGATCGCCTCGGAGGCCGCCTCGCCCGAGCCCTTCCAGGACTCGCGCGCCTTGGCCTTCTGACGCTCCATCGCGTCGGTGAACGCCGCCTGGTCGACGCCGATGCCGCGCGACTTCAGCGCGTCCTGCGTCAGGTCGAGCGGGAAACCGTAGGTGTCGTACAGCGTGAAGGCGACGTCGCCGTCGAACATGTCGCCTTTCTTCAAGGAAGCGCTCTTCTCGTCCAGGATCGCCAAGCCGCGCGAAAGAGTCTTGCGGAAGCGGGTCTCTTCCAGCCGCAGCGTTTCCTCGATCAGCTTTTCCGCGCGCATCAATTCCGGATAGGCCTGGCCCATCTCGCGCACCAGCGCCCAGACCAGCCGGTGCATCAGCGGCTCCTTGGCACCCAAGAGCTGCGCATGGCGCATCGCGCGGCGCATGATCCGGCGCAGCACATAGCCGCGGCCCTCGTTCGAGGGCAGCACGCCATCGGAGACCAGGAAGGCGGAGGAGCGCAAGTGATCGGCGATGACGCGGAACGAGGCGACGTTCTGCTCGTTCGGGCCGCTGCCGAGCGCGGACGAGGTCGCGTCGATCAGGTTCTTGAACAGGTCGGTCTCGAACACGCTCTCGACGCCCTGGAGGATGCAGGCCATGCGCTCCAGGCCCATGCCGGTGTCGATCGAGGGACGCGGCAGATTAACGCGCTCCTCCTTCGTCACCTGCTCGTATTGCATGAACACGAGATTCCAGAATTCGAGGAAGCGGTCGCCGTCCTCTTCCGGCGAGCCGGGAGGGCCGCCCCAGATGTGCTCGCCGCGGTCGATGAAGATCTCCGAGCACGGGCCGCACGGCCCGGTGTCGCCCATCGCCCAGAAATTGTCCGAGGTCGGGATGCGGATGATGCGGTCCTCGGAGAAGCCCGCGATCTTCTTCCAGAGCCCTGCCGCCTCGTCGTCGGTGTGATAGACCGTGACGAGCAGCTTGTCCTTCTTCAGCCCGAACTCGGTCGTGATCAGCTTCCAGGCGAGCTCGATCGCGCGCTCCTTGAAGTAGTCGCCGAACGAGAAATTGCCGAGCATCTCGAAGAAGGTGAGATGGCGTGCGGTGTAGCCGACATTGTCGAGGTCGTTGTGTTTGCCGCCGGCGCGCACGCATTTCTGCGAGGTGGTGGCGCGCTGATAGGGCCGCTTCTCGACGCCGGTGAAGACGTTCTTGAACTGCACCATGCCGGCATTGGTGAACATCAAGGTCGGGTCGTTGCGCGGCACGAGCGGCGAGGACGGCACGATCTCGTGGCCGTTCTCGGCAAAGAAGTTCAGAAAGGTCGACCTGATCTCGTTGACGCCGCTCATGTTCATCCAATCGGGTATGCTTGGGCCCGCTTTTCGCGGTCCAAACCGGACCGTTAAGGCTGATATCTGCGGGCCAAAGCGCTTTTAGACAAGGCCAGCTTCGCTGTCCAGAAACTGTGCAAGGAGATCAGAGGGTTGCCGCAGGCGCGCAATCTCGTTGGATAGGGCGCGCGGACGCGTTGACAGGCTTGGCTCCCCTGTGGTCTCTACCCATCTGTATCGTACGGCCACGTCGGGAGAGACCGGCTACCAATTAGCCGGCGCCGAAGGAGCAACCGCCCCGGAAACTCTCAGGCAAAAGGACCGCGTGGCTTTGACAGCATCTGGAAAGAGGCGCCGACGGGCTTAAGACCCGGACAGCGTCCGCCGACGGGATAATACTCTCAGGCACAGCGACAGATGGGGCTTCGACTGGTGTCCATCGGGGAATCCTCCCCGGGGAACCGCCGAGGGCCCTCAAGATGCTAGCGCACGATCAAGACTCCCTGAAACGTACCCCCCTCTACGACCTCCATATGTCCTTAGGCGGCAAGATGGTGCCGTTCGCGGGCTATGACATGCCCGTGCAGTACCCCGCGGGCGTCTTGAAGGAGCACGTCCATACCCGCACCAAAGCGGGCCTGTTCGACGTCTCCCACATGGGCCAGCTCGCGCTCCGGCCGAAATCCGGCAATGTGGAGGACGCTGCCCGCGCGCTGGAGCGGCTGGTGCCGCAGGATATCGTGGCGATCGCCGCGGGGCGGCAGCGCTATGCCCAGTTCACCAATGACGACGGCGGCATTCTCGACGACCTCATGGTCGCCAATTTCGGCGATCACCTGTTCCTGGTCGTCAACGCCGCCTGCAAGGCCGAGGACGAGGCGCATCTGCGCGGCAACCTGTCCGACGCCTGCGTGATCGAGCAGCTTGCCGACCGCGCGCTGATCGCGTTGCAGGGCCCGAAGGCGGAAGCTGTGCTGGCGAAATTCTGTGCAGACGCGCCGGCCATGAAATTCATGGACGCCGGCCCGCATGAGGTCGCAGGCATCAAGTGCTTCGTCTCGCGCTCCGGCTACACCGGCGAGGACGGTTTCGAGATCTCGGTTCCATCCGGCGATGCCGAACGCCTCGCAAAAATGCTGCTGGAAAATTCCGACGTGCTCCCGATTGGCCTCGGGGCCCGCGACAGCCTGCGGCTGGAAGCCGGGCTCTGCCTGTACGGCCACGACATCGACACCTCCACCACGCCAGTCGAGGCCGCGCTGGAATGGTCGGTGCAGAAAAGCCGCCGCACCGGCGGGACGCGCGCCGGCGGCTTTCCCGGCGCTGCGAAGATCCTCGCGCATTTCGATGGCGGCGCATCCCGCCGCCGCGTCGGCTTGCGCGCCGAGGGCCGCGCGCCGGTGCGCGAGGGCGCGCTGCTGTTTGCGAATGACGCGGGCGGCGAGCCGATCGGACAGGTCACCTCGGGCGGCTTCGGCCCCAGCCTAAGCGCGCCGGTCGCGATGGGCTACGTGCCCACCGCGTCGAGCGCGCTCGGCACAAAGCTTTTCGCCGAGGTGCGCGGCCAACGGCTGCCCTTGCAGGTCGCGGCCATGCCCTTCGTCAAGAACACCTACAAACGCTGAGGATTCGAAATGACCACGACGCTGTACACCTCCGATCACGAATGGCTGGCGATCGACGGCGATGTCGCCACTGTCGGCATCACCGATTACGCCCAGCAGCAGCTCGGCGACGTCGTGTTCGTCGAACTGCCCAAGGTCGGGCGGAGCTTGAAGAAGGCCGAAGCCGCCGCCGTCGTCGAGTCCGTCAAGGCGGCCTCCGATGTCTACGCGCCGATCTCGGGTGAAGTGCTCGAGGCCAACGCCGAGCTCGCATCCGAGCCGGCGCTGGTGAACTCGGACGCGCAGGGCAAGGCCTGGTTCTTCAAGATCAGGATTGCCGACAGAAGCGAGCTCGGCGGCCTCATGGATGAAGCTGCCTACAAGGCGCATACGGCTTAAATACGATGGAGCAAGCGATGACCGCGCACCGCAAGTCCAACGGCGACGCCGCCGCCAGTTTCGTACGCCGCCACATCGGCCCCTCGGCGCGCGATGTCACCGCGATGCTCGAGGCCGTCGGTGCGAAAAGCGTCGATGCACTGATGGCGGAGACGCTGCCGGCCTCGATCCGGCAGGCCTCCCCGCTCGATCTCGGCAAGCCGCTCAGCGAAGCCGAGGCGATCGCGCATATGGCCGAGCTCGCAGGCCAGAACCAGGTCTTCACCTCGCTGATCGGCCAGGGCTATTCAGGCACCATCCTGCCCGCGGTGATCCAGCGCAACATCCTGGAGAACCCGGCCTGGTACACGGCCTATACGCCCTACCAGCCGGAGATCAGCCAGGGCCGGCTGGAAGCGCTGCTCAACTTCCAGACCATGATCTGCGACCTCACCGGGCTCGACGTCGCCAACGCCTCGCTGCTCGACGAGGCCACCGCGGCGGCCGAAGCCATGGCGCTCGCCGAGCGCCACTCGCAGGTCAAGGCGAAGGCGTTCTTCGTCGACAAGGACGTGCATCCGCAGACGCTGGCGGTGATGCGCACCCGTGCCGAGCCCCTGGGGTGGACTCTCGTCGTCGGCGATCCCCTCACCGATCTCGACAAATCGGACGTGCTCGGCGCTCTGCTGCAATACCCCGGTTCTTCCGGCGCGTTGCGCGACCTCAGGCCCGCGATATCAGCGCTGAAGGCCAAGGGCGCGCTCGCGATTCTGGCCGCGGACCTCCTGGCGCTGACGCTGCTCGCCTCGCCCGGCGAGTTAGGAGCCGACATCGCCATCGGCTCGGCCCAGCGCTTCGGCGTGCCGATGGGCTATGGCGGGCCGCACGCCGCCTATATGGCGGTGCGCGATGCGCTGAAGCGTTCGCTGCCCGGCCGCATCGTCGGCCTCTCCGTCGATTCCCGCGGAATGCCGGCCTATCGCCTCGCGCTGCAGACCCGCGAGCAGCACATCCGCCGCGAGAAGGCGACCTCCAACATCTGCACCGCGCAGGTGCTGCTCGCCGTGATCGCCTCGATGTATGCGGTCTATCACGGCCCCGAGGGCCTCATCCAGATCGCGCGCAACGTGCATCGCCGCGCCGCCGTGCTCGCGACCGGCTTGCGCAAGCTCGGCTTTGCGCCTGCGAGCGACAGCTTCTTCGACACGCTCAGCGTCGATGCCGGCGGCAAGCGCGAGGAGATCGTCGCGCGCGCTTTGGCCGAGAAGATCAATCTCGGAATCGGCGATACCGCGCTGCGCATCGCGCTCGACGAGACCACGACGCCTGCGACGGTCGAAGCGGTCTGGCGCGCCTTCGGCGGCAAGCTTGCCTATGCCGAGATCGACGCCGAGACGCGCGAGGCGCTGCCGGACGAATTGAAGCGCGCTACGGCCTTCCTGACCCATCCCGTCTTCCATGCGCATCGCTCGGAGACCGAGATGCTGCGCTACATGCGCAAGCTCAGTGACCGCGACCTCGCGCTCGACCGCGCCATGATCCCGCTGGGATCCTGCACCATGAAGCTGAACGCGACCACCGAGATGATGCCGCTGACCTGGCCGGAATTCGGCTCGCTGCATCCGTTCGCCCCGCGCGAGCAGGCGAGAGGCTATCACGCGCTGTTTGCGCGGCTGGAAAAATGGCTGTGCGACATCACTGGCTATGACGCGATCTCGCTGCAGCCGAATTCGGGCGCGCAGGGCGAATATGCCGGGCTGCTCGCGATCCGTGGCTACCACGCCGCGCGCGGACAGGGCCATCGCAAGATCTGCCTGATCCCCTCCTCCGCCCACGGCACCAATCCGGCCTCGGCCGCGATGGTCGGCATGGACGTGGTGGTTGTGGCTTGCGAGAAGAACGGCGACGTCGATGTCAATGATCTCCGCGCCAAGGCGGAGAAGCATGCGAACGATCTCGCCGCAATCATGATCACCTATCCCTCGACCCACGGCGTGTTCGAGGAGCACATCCGCGACATCTGCGACATCATGCATGGCCATGGCGGCCAGGTGTATCTGGACGGCGCCAACCTCAACGCGCAGGTTGGCCTCTCCAGGCCCGGCGATTACGGCGCCGACGTCAGCCATCTCAACCTGCACAAGACCTTCTGCATCCCGCATGGCGGCGGCGGCCCCGGCATGGGCCCGATCGGCGTCAAGGCGCATCTTGCGCCGTTCCTGCCGGGTCATCCGATGACGAATGCTGAAGCGCCGGTCGGCCCGGTCTCGGCCGCGCCGTTCGGGTCGGCTTCGATCCTCACCATCTCCTACATCTACATCCTGATGATGGGCGGCGAAGGCCTGAAGCGCGCCACCGAGATCGCGATCCTCAACGCCAATTACATCGCAGCAAGGCTCGATCCGCACTTCCCGGTGCTCTACAAGAACGAGAAGGGCCGCGTCGCGCATGAGTGCATCGTCGATCCCCGCCCGCTGAAGACGACGAGTGGCGTCACCGTCGACGACATCGCAAAACGCCTGATCGATTACGGCTTCCACGCCCCGACCATGAGCTTCCCGGTGCCGGGCACGCTGATGATCGAGCCGACCGAATCGGAATCCAAGGCCGAGCTGGATCGTTTTTGCGACGCCATGATCGCGATCCGTAAGGAGATCGCCGAGGTCGAGGCCGGCCGCTTCAAGATCGAGGCTTCGCCGCTGCGTCATGCCCCGCACACCGTGCACGACATCGCCGATGACGATTGGAAGCGCGCCTATACCCGCAGCGAGGGTTGCTTCCCCGACGGCGTCTCGCGCACGGACAAATATTGGTGCCCCGTGGGCCGCGTCGACAACGTCTACGGCGACCGCAACCTGGTGTGCTCCTGCCCGCCGGTGAGCGATTACGCAGAAGCTGCGGAGTGAGGTTTCGTAGGGTGGGTTCGCAGGCGGCGGCGCGAAGCGCTGTCGCCTGCGTAACCCACCACGTCAGCTTTCGCCGAGATAAACAGTTGCGGATTACGCCTTCGGCCAATCCACCCCACAACAGTGAATGTGTCCTAGGGCGCAACCAACAACCGGCGTTCGTCATCCCAGCGCCAAAGCCGTTCGTTGGCGAGAAGCGTGCCGCCCCACCAGCGCCGAAGCGGATTATGGCGGCAGAAGTCCTCGTCTCCTGCGAGGATCGCCTTGCCGAGATCCGTGAGCGACAAGCGGGATTGCTTGTATCGTGCATGACGGAGGGCATCATCATGCATGTCGAGCGTGAACGGTCCCTCCTCCAGGCCGGATACGGCCGGCACCGGGCAGCGCGCAAGTCCATCGAGCAACGCCCCCACCTCCCAGTAATTGAAGACGCGACACCCGTTGGGCTTCTGGTATCCGGGGAAGACCTCAAAGGGCTGCACTCCGCCCGGCGCGATCAATTCCAGTACCCGCATTTCCGTGGCTCCAAGGCCACTGGTCACGTTTGGAAGCTCCTCGAGCAGGTCAAGAACACAACGCTCGAGCTGCGGAAGCAGGCGCAAGTCCATGTCGAGGAGGTCGAACCAAGCCTGCGGCGTCGGCGCCCGATAAGCTCGCCACGCGCGACCGGCCAGGCCAACGTGATCTTGCGTGAGCCTGACCAGCGGCGGGTTCGGCTTCGCGAGGCCCTCGGGACCGAGACCGCTCACGGCGATGTCCAGCGGACGCATCACGAGTTTGGAGGCTGCCGCTCTATCGCTGCCGCAATGGTCGAGCAGCCAGAGCAAGATCAATTGCGCATTTGGCTCTGGCTCCATCCACAGTTCGACCGTGTCATACTCTAAGAACAGCTCGATCAGCCCGTGAGGGCCCGAGCCTTCGAGGCGCCAGAATGCATCGAGTTCCGCGGTGGACGGCAGCGATCCCCAAACAAGCCGGCGCTCGATCGCAATGACGAGGTCGGCGAGGCCCGCCCGCTGTATCGCGCCGGCGGCGGATGAATCTGTCATCAAGATCAGCCGCTTCATCGCACCACCTGATAGACGCAACGCAAAAACGAAACGGGCACCGAAGACGTCGGCAACTCAACGTCCTCAGTGCCCGCTCCTCGCGAAAAGCTCTTCGCGTTAAGGCTTACTCGTCCGCCGGCTCCTCGCCGTCGGCGTCGCGCTCCGGCGTGCCGGCGAGGATCTGCTCGGCGATCAGGCCGGAATTCTGCCGGATCGCGGTCTCGATCTTGGCGGTGATGTCGGGGTTGCCCTTCAGGAACGCCTTGGCATTCTCGCGGCCCTGGCCGAGGCGCTGGCTGTCATAGGAGAACCAGGCGCCGGACTTCTCGACGATGCCGGCCTTGACGCCGAGATCGAGGATCTCGCCCATCTTGGAGACGCCCTCGCCGTACATGATGTCGAACTCGACCTGCTTGAAGGGCGGCGCCAGCTTGTTCTTGACCACCTTGACGCGCGTGGTGTTGCCAACCACCTCGTCGCGCTCCTTGATCGCACCGATGCGGCGGATGTCGAGGCGGACGGAAGCGTAGAATTTCAGCGCATTGCCGCCGGTGGTGGTTTCCGGCGAGCCGTACATCACACCGATCTTCATGCGGATCTGGTTGATGAAGATCACCATGGTGTTGGACTTGTTGATGGAGGCCGTCAGCTTGCGCAGCGCCTGGCTCATCAACCGCGCCTGAAGACCCGGCAGCGCATCGCCCATCTCACCCTCGAGCTCGGCCTTCGGCACTAGCGCCGCCACCGAATCGACCACGAGAACGTCGACCGCGCCCGAGCGCACCAGGGTGTCGCAGATCTCCAGCGCCTGCTCGCCGGTGTCGGGCTGCGAGATCAGGAGCTCGTCGATGTTGACGCCGAGCTTGCGGGCATAGACCGGATCGAGCGCGTGCTCGGCGTCGATGAAGGCGCAGATGCCGCCCTTCTTCTGCGCTTCCGCCACCGTATGCAGCGCCAGCGTGGTCTTGCCGGAGGATTCCGGCCCGTAGATCTCGACGATGCGTCCCTTGGGCAGACCGCCGATGCCGAGCGCGATATCGAGCCCGAGCGAGCCGGAGGACACCGCCTCGATGTCCATGGAGCGGTCGTTCTTGCCGAGCTTCATCACCGAGCCCTTGCCGAACTGCCGCTCGATCTGGGAGAGCGCGGCGGCCAGAGCTTTACTCTTGTCCATGGAGGATCCTTCGACGATACGCAGGGCAGTTGCGGACATTGGGTCGTGCTCCTTATGGCGAGGATTCGCGTGAGGGACAAACGGTTGCGAGGCAGCTCGGCGATAAAAGCAATGTACCCTATTTGTTCTGGGTTCGCAATATGTTCTTTTGCAAATGTTGGTTCTGTCAGTATTTGACCCCAGTGTCCTAAGTTGTATTTGGAGGTTGTCCTAACTTCGTTCTGGCCTTGGAACGGCCGCATCATTTGTTAATTGAGGAACCGCGAATACCCGCAACGGGGCGGCCTCAATGTGCGACAAGTGCGCTGAGCTGGATGAGAAGATTGAGCACTATCGAGCCATCCTCTCGCGCGTTACCGACCAGATTGCCTTGAATGGCATATCCGAACTTATTGCCGAATTGCTGGCTGAGAAAACCGGGCTGCATCCAGAGCATAGTGAGGAAGAGTAAGGCCGCCTCAGGGAGACCATGGAACTGGTGGAGCTATGAGCCATGGCGGCGCGCTCGCGTTGCCCCGGCATGCATCGCCTATAGGGCCGCCTCACTTGGCGGCCTCCTCGGCTGATAACATCGACCCCTGACAAACCAGCTATGCTGGATCGTCAAGCTGTCGCGTCGCGCTGCGTGCACAACTGAACAGACGCGAATCCATTTCCGGACCCTAATGCCTCACCACCGCGCGGACCCTGGCCACTATCGGTGATGAGAACGCGCGCCTTGCGCTCTCGCCTCCTCGCACGGAAAGAGCGCGCCATGTTCAAGCGGCGGCGTTTCAAGCAACAACTGACCCTTCAAGATCGGCTGTCGGCGTGGGTGAAGCAGGTCCGCGAGCAGGCCTCCAAGCTTCCGCCGGGGCCGGAGCGGGACGCGCTGCTCAAGAAGGCCCGTCAGGCCGACGTTGCCAATCATCTGAGCGATTGGGTCAAATCGCCGGAGCTGCAGCCGCCGAAATGACCGGGCCTCCGTCGGGTTCCTCGAAGCGACCATGACCGGGATCAACGACGCGCGACTGCGCCGCCGTCATGTTTCCGTAATCCTGCGGCACCGAACCTTTTCGCGGTCTCGGGCCTTCTGTGAGGATGGGACCGCAACTTTTGGGGATCTCTGGTCATGACGAACAACGACGCGCACCACGATACGCTGAGGCGAAAGCCGCTGCTGGACGCCGCGCACGAGGAGATGGTGAAGTTCGAGCGCAAGGAAAACGAGTTCCGCAAGAAGGACCGCGAAGAGCGCGCAGCCGAGCTGCATCTGCCGCTGAACGAGATCAAGGTTCATTAGGCACTGCCAGGACCGCCGTCCGGAGCGGGCCAGGCCCGCCCGCGATGCGGCACTCCGCTCCGGTCCTTGGCCGGAACCTCCGATCGGCATCGCCGGTCGGGGTGCTGCGACCACGGATGCCCCAGGTAGCTAAATACTACCAGCAACCCATTGGCGAAGCGATAAAATCGCCAGGACCCCTACTGTGCATGGGGTTGTTTTGCCACTTTTGAGAGGCAAGCGCGCCGGCGCCGTCGATGGGACGGCCCGGCACGTCAATCCGTCCGCAGCAGCACGCCTGCTACAGCACCGCCAGCAGAACCAGGCCTATCACCAGCACGACGAAGCCAGCCGCCGTCGCGGCGGCAAATGACCGCTCTACGTTATCCATATGATGCCACCCCGTTTCCGGCGCGCCACGTTTCCCCCATGGCTGCGCCGAACAGATAAAATCTTGCCGACGGGTGTGTCCGCAGTTGTGCGGACGGATGTCGAAATTGGGACCGGTACGGGGCCAGTGTGCGGCCTTTCGCTCGCGCCCCTGCCGGCGGTCCGCCTGTCAGGCTGTCGTCAGCCAGCCGGCTAGGGCCGCCCGGCTACCGGCCGGCGCGGGGCTCCCGCTCCTCCCGGGTCAGGCGCAGCGAGAAGGCGCGGATCGCGGGCGCCGCCAGCAGCACGACCGGCAGCATCGCGGCCCATGCGATCAGCCAGGACACCATCCAGTGCCGCACGAAGAGCGTCGGGCTGCCGGCGGGAAAGCTGGCGATCCCCGCCGCGATCAGCGAGGTCAGCCCCGATTGGATGATACCGAAGACGAAATGCGAGTAGCGGCGGGGAATGCCGAGCATGAGGCGCCCATGGTTGCTTACCCGTGATCGGCAAGCAAGGCACATGCCGTCGAGCGGATCCGGCGGTCCGGATTGGAACTGCGCTGCGGGACCGCCGGATGCACCCCGGCCGGGCTCCAGGAACTTTGTTCATGGTCGGAGAACCACGGAGGCCGCGGGCGACATTTTTCTTGCCTGCGGAATATTGCGGCGACCAACATGTTTGCAGGCGTAAGGGTGAATCGTGGGAGGTGACCATGAATCACAGGGGCGTCGAGTTCACCATCGCCAAGACGGCGATTCCCGGAATCTGGCAGTGGCAGTTCCGCATCGGCGACCGGATCAAGACCGGCAAGACCGAGACCAGGATCGATCTGCTGGCGATCCGGCGCGTGCAGCTGCGCATCGACCGCGAGCTGAAGGCGATCGGGCGAAAGACGGCCTGAACCGTTTCGCCTTCTGCGTCATAGCGCGTCAGTCGGCGCTGGGCAGCCGACGCATGGTGAACTCGATATCGCCGCCGGGCAATTCGCGCCAGGTCTCGACCTCGCTCATATAGCCGGCCTTGGGATAGCGGGCGAAGAAGGCCTGCGCCCGCTCCCGCGCCGCCGCCCGCGGCAGCGTGAAGGTCTCGCGCAGATAGCCATCGCCGGCGGACTGGCCGGGCTTGCCGGCCGCCTTGCGCCGGCGCGCCATCCGCTCGGCGAGATCCCGCGGACGATCGGCCATGTCCTGCCTTCCTCTGCGTACTACGCTACGGACAATGTAGGGCGCGGGCCGGATCAAGAGGAGTCCTTCCGAGGAGCGTTGTGGCTCCCCAGGAACGGGTCAGTTGGCGGCCGTCCCACTCTTGGTCTTCTTCGGCGCACTGGTTGCGGCCGAGGACGCCTTCGGCGCCGCCGGCTGCTTCGGCTGTTCGGCACGCATGCCGCCCCAGGGATCGCTGGACGCCTTGGTATCCGGAATCTTCTTCAGCGTTTCCTTGTAGGCCTTCTCGCGCTCGGCCTCGATGGCCTTCTCCTCCGGCGACTTGCTCGGGGCATCCTGCATCAAATTGATGTTGGGCATTTGCGCGTAGGCAGGTCCCGCCAGCACGGCCAGCACCGCGGCCAAACGGAAAAGCTTCATCATCCACTCCTTAAATCTTCCATGAGGCGCGGATCGCCCCGCGCCGTGTCATCCTCGTCAGCCCGGTCACGACCCGGTGGCCGCTAGTGCCGATCCGATCGGCATGATTTGGGCGCCTGCAGCCAATCGTCCCAGATCGGACCGCATTTGGTGCACCCGCTCAGCGCGAGACCGAGCAGGCCCATGCCAAAGACGAGGATACAGCGACGCAACATCATCCACCCCTACCCAAGCCAGGCATCATATCGGGCCAAGTCAGGCATTTTCAAGCCGAGGCGGCCGGCGCCAGACCGGGTGACTTTGCCTCGCCGATGCGCGCACAATGCGGTGAAACATCCGGCAACACAGGAGAGCGCGACAGCAATGCAAACGCAGCCAGAAGCCGAGTTCGGCCCCGCCGACGCCAGTCGCATCCTCGGGGAGGTCTTTGCGCCCTGGGTCCAGGATCTCAACCTCGCGGTCGAGCGCATCGAGCATGTGCCGCCCGCGGACGTCCCGGACTGGCAGCCCGGCGCGCTGCTGCGCATGCCGTTTTCGGAGCGGCTGTGCCGCAATGGCGGCGTAGTCTGCGGCCAGGCCCTGATGGCGCTCGCCGATACCGCAATGGTGATCGCGATCCTGGCGGCCAATCGCGGCTACCGTCCCATGACCACGGTCGATCAGACCACGCATTTCATGCGCGCGATCGCCGCGTCCGACGTGCTGGCGGACGCGCGCGTGGTGCGGCTCGGGCGCACCATGAGCTTTGGCCGCGTCACGCTGCTCTCGGCCGCCGACGGCAAGCCGGCCGCGATGGTGTCGAGCGCGTTCGCGATGCTGCCGGAGTGAACGCACCCTGAAAACAAGAGAGCCGCGCGAAGCGCAAGGCTCGAGGCGGCTCTCGATGGAAATCGTGTCGGGACAGCAAGCGCGATCGCGCTTGCCGTCATTGCGCCGGCAATGTCACTTGCCGAGAATCTCGTCGGCCGCGGTGACGACGCTGACGGTCGGATTCTTTCCGCAATAGGTGCCGAACTTCTTGGCATTCTCGATGAAGACGTCGGTGTCGATGATCGCGTTGTCCTCGTCGCCCTTGTACCAGCCGTCCATCCAGGTCAGCACGACGCCGATGTTGTCCTCGCCGCTCTCGAGGAACTGCTTGCAGGTCATGGTCGAGAGGTCCCACTTGACGGCGTGGGCGGGCATCGAGGCCAGCGAGAGCACGGCGGCGAACAAAACCGAAAGCGAAGTCTTCATCAATATCTCCATCGGCGCGTCGCGCCATAAAGGAAAGGCAATTGTGTAGGCTCTTTGGGCAGGTTCGTGGCAGCGGCTCGCCGTTCCAACGTCGTAAACAAAGTCTGAAACGCCGTGCAAGTAGCGCCAGTATTGAGTTTAGTTCAACGTAATTTCTCTGCACTACTTTCTACTCATCGGCAGGACTAACGCGGATGATTGAGAAGCGCACATCGCAACGTCACCGTGTTTTCAAGGGCGGAAAGATCACCTTTGAAAGCAGCGGCATTCCTTGCACAGTGCGAAACATGTCGGCGAGCGGCGCGGCGATCGACCTCGACACTCCCGTCATGTTGCCGCAATCGGTCACGCTCTCGATCGCGTGTGACGATTTCGTACGGCATTGTCGCACAGTTTGGCGCAGCGACAAGCGCGTCGGCCTCGCTTTCGTGCAATAGCGGGCGCGATGTGAACGAAGGTTCGCATCGCATGCACAACACGATCATGATTGGCTCGCAATCACGCAACGACCGCGCGATGATAAGACCGCAACCTCGATCGGCTCGCCGCCGTCATTGGGCCGGCGCCGGCCCTGCGCCTGCGCCTGCGCCGAGGCGGTAGTCAGCGCCGGCACGGCGGCCGCAATTACCAGAAGCCGCATGTCCGCAATGCCCCGCCCATGGGGTACAAATCAGTCCGCAACCGCGGAATAGCAATGCCGCGGGTTCCAGGACTTCAGCAAATCTTGATCGGCCGCGACTTCGTCGGATCGCAATCGTGCCTATCTGTTGGCCCGCAGGGGACCTTCACGGATGTTGCGGATCATTGCTCATGCGGCGCTACTCGCTGGCGCGCTTGCGCTCGGTGCCTGCGGCTTTGCCGACAGCCGCGCACCGGTGCCGGAGTTCATGCGCATGAAGGAGGCCGAGCAGCCGCCGCCGGAAGCGCCGCCCGACGTCAAGCGCTTGCTGCGCGAACAGATCGACGTCGTCTTTCTCGCAACGTCCTATCCGCGTGAGGTTCACGTCGCCCCGCCGCATCGTGAGCTGCGAGGACCGGGCTGGACGGCGTGCGTCCGCGCGCAGCTCACCTCGGCGACCGGCACGTCGCTCGGCGCCCAGACCTACATCGTGACGATCAACGGCGGCAAGGTCGTGGACCGCCGGCGCGCCGACGCCGACGACATCTGCGGGACCGAGACTTACGAGCCGATCTAGGAACCCGCCTAGGTTCCGGGAAAAACCTGTAGATGACCCGGAACGATCACCGCCTCCCCTTCTTGTTACCGCCGAGGGCAGTTTCGAGGAGGACATGATGAGGACGTTGACAATTGCGCTGCTGGCGGGCGTGGGTGCCTTGGCCGCCGCCTCGGGGGCCAAGGCTTCCGATATCTATACGACCAGCGAATACACCAATCCGGATCTCGTGCAGCAGGTGCGACTCGTCTGCGACGAAGACGGCCGCTGCTATCGCACGCGCGGCGGGTCGCGCGTGATCGTGCGCGATTCCTACAATTACATGCCGCGCGACCGCTACTATGAGCGCCGGACCTATCATCGCCACTACGATGACGGCCCGCGCGCCGGCGTCGGCATTCGCGCCCCTGGCGTGAGCGTCGGCGTGGGCGTCGATGACCGCTGGTAGTCAATGACGGATTGATAGGCGGGACCGGTCGAGGCAAATCGCCCGGTCCCGTTCGCATGATCGTAATCGAGAACCGCTGTTATGCGGCGGTCGCTTGCTGCTGGAATTGCTCGTAGGCCGCGATCGCGTCGGCGGCGTACATCAGCGACGGTCCGCCGCCTATGTAGACGGCCATGCCGAGGGTCTCCTCGATCTCTTGACGCGTCGCACCGAGCTTGACGAGCGCTTCGGTGTGAAAGCCGATGCAGCCATCGCAATGCGCAGCGACGCCGAGGGCCAGCGCCATCAACTCCTTAGTCTTCTTGTCCAGCGCGCCGTCGCGGGTGGCGGCCTGCGCGAGCGCAGCAAATCCCTTCATGGTATCCGGAATGTCGCTCCGCAACTTCTTCAGGTTGGCGGAGATGTTCCTGGTGATATCGGGGTAGTTCTTGTCCATGACTTAACTCTCTGCTGTGACCTCAGGTTTCGAGTGGATCGGCCGGCGTGACGTAGCGCGTCGATGACGGCAGCTGAGCGATGAAGCGGGCGAGCACCATGCCGGCGCACATCGCGACGACGAAGATGACGGCGGAGAGCGAGCCGAAGCCGAGCGCAGTCAGCGCCGGCCCCGGGCAGAAGCCCACCAGCCCCCAGCCGACCCCGAAGATCGCAGGACCCGCGACGATCCTGGGATCAATGTCTCGCCGCGTCGGCAAATAGAAGCGATCAGCGAAGAATGGACGCGGAAGCTTGAGAACGCGGCTGAAGCCGACGAAGGTCACGGCCACCGCGCCCGCCATCACGAAGGCGAGGCTTGCATCCCATGTCCCTGCCTGAATGCCGGCGACGTCCAGGAAGTTCAGCACTTTCGCTGGGTCCGACATGCCGGAGATGATGAGGCCGAGGCCGAAGATCAGCCCGATCGCGAATTGAACCAGGATTGCCATCGCCGTCAGCTCCAGTGCCGCATCACGAAGACGGTGGCCATGCCGGCGGCCATGAAGGTGATGGTCGCGATCAGCGAGCGCACCGACAGCCGCGACAGGCCGCAAACGCCGTGGCCGGAGGTGCAGCCGCTGCCCCACACCGAACCGAAACCAGTGAGCAACCCGCCGACGATCAGAAGGGCCGGCCCCGCCGCAATCGTCTGCGCCGGCAGGTCTCCCGTGACGAGCCGGACCAGCACGGGCGCGACGATGAGTCCGGCGACGAAGGCGAGGCGCCCAGCGAGTTCGCGGTCCTCATAGGGCGGAAACAGCCGCGCGGCGATGCCGCTGACGCCGGCGATCCGCCCCGTGGCCCACATCAGCAGAACGGCGGCAAGCCCGATCATCGCTCCGCCAGCGAGTGACGCGATCGGCGTAAAAGACGTCGTGACCATGAGCCTCTCCTGAACGAGAGCGCCCTTGCGCAGGGCGCAAATACCATGGCCGCGCTATCCCAGCATCTCGGAAAGATGCGCGCATTGAGCCTGGTCAAACCGAGGCGGGGCGGCCGAACGATATACTACAGCATCGCGAGCCCGGAAGTCCGCGCAGTGCTGGAGACTCTGTACCGTCCCTTCTGCGCCGGCAAGTCGGACTCTCGCCTTCGCAAGACGCGGGGAGCACTGCCATGACCGACGACACCTTCATCGAGGGACCTCTCTACGAGAAACGGAAGAAGGTCTATCCGCAGTCGGTCCATGGCCCTTTCCGCCGCATCAAATGGGCGATCCTGTGCGTCACGCTCGGAACCTATTACCTGCTGCCGTTCGTGCGCTGGAATCGCGGACCCGGCCTGCCCGACCAGGCCGTGCTGATCGACTTCCCGCATCGGCGCTTCTACTTCTTCTTCATCGAGCTGTGGCCGCAGGAGGTCTATTATTTCACCGGCCTCCTCATCATTGCGGCGATGATTCTGTTCCTGATGAACGCGGTCGCAGGACGGCTGTGGTGCGGCTACATGTGCCCGCAAACGGTGTGGACAGACCTGTTCTACGCGGTGGAGCGTTGGGTCGAGGGCGACCGGCGCGAGCGCATGCAGGGCGACAAGCGCTACTGGACGTTCGACCATCTTCGCAAGGTCGCACTCAAGCACCTCCTCTGGATCATGATCGCCTGGTGGACCGGCGGCGCCTGGGTGCTCTATTTCTCCGACGCGCCGACGCTGGTGAAGGAGCTCGCGACCTTCCAGGCACCGTTCATCGCCTATCTCTGGATCGGCATCCTCACCGCCACGACCTATGTCTTTGCCGGTCATGCCCGTGAGCAGATGTGCATCTACATGTGCCCGTGGCCGCGCATCCAGGCGGCGCTGACCGACGAATGGGCGCTCAACGTCACCTATCGGCGCGACCGCGGCGAGCCGCGCATGTCGGTGAAGAAGGCGGATGCCGCGCGTACCTATGGCGAACCCGCCGGCGACTGCGTCGACTGCCATCAGTGCATCAATGTCTGCCCGACCGGCGTCGACATCCGCCACGGCATCCAGCTCGGCTGCATCCAGTGCGGCCTGTGCATCGACGCGTGCGACAACGTCATGCGCGAGATCGGCCGGCCCCAGGGCCTGATCGGCTACGACACCGACATCAACATGCAGCGCCGACGCGAGGGCAAGCCGCCGATCTACCGCATCATCCGTCCGCGCACGCTGATCTATGCCGCGGCCATCGCCATCGTGGGCAGCATCATGCTGTACACTCTCGCCACTCGCGCGACGATGGACGTCAACGTGCTGCACGAGCGCAATCCCCTCTTCGTCCAGCTTTCGGACGGCGGCGTGCGCAACGACTACACCGTGCGTATCCTCAACAAGAGTGCACAGCGATCGTTTGCGCTCGAAGTCTCCGGTCTGCCGGGCGCGACCATTCGCGTCGCCGGCATCGAGGCGGAACCCGGCGGCAAGCCCATCATCGAGGTCGGGCAGGATCAGACCCGCGAGGTCAGGCTGTCGGTACAGGTCGGGCCCAGCGACCTGCCGAAGACCTCCCGCGACATCGAGATCACCATCACCGATACCGCCAGCGGCGGCCGCGCGAGCACCCGCGATCATTTCGTGCCGGGAGACTAGCCACGATTCCTCAGGGTCACCCCCGGCCGGATGCTGAATGGAATGTTAACACTACCGCTCGAATTGCGGCGGCGTGCCAACGGTATTTTCCAATCTTTGCGCTAAGCATGATCGGTGGCACGGGCCCAGCTCGTGTGAACGGGGACGACGGGACGTGGTCGACATCGCGCATCAGGCTGCGATCAATCCGGCATCGGCAAGGGATGCCGCGATGGAGCGCGCGCCTGTCCCGCTCGACGCCGTCGACACCGGCCAATGGCGCGCGCTGGCGCAGCGGGCGATCGAGCCGAACGGATATTACCTGCCCGCCTGGGAGCTCGCCGTCAGCGCAACTGCGCGCGGTCGCACGGATGCCTCGGCACTGTCCGCATTTGACGGCACTTCGGCGCGGCTGATCGGCCTGTTGCCGGTGGTCTCGCTCTGGCGCGCCCTGAAGATCCCCCTGCCCGCCCTGGTGAGCGCGCATCCCTATGGCACGCTGTGCAGCCCGCTGCTCGACCGCGACGCTCCGCGCGAAGCCGCTGCGCGTCTGCTGCAGCAGGCGCGCGAGGCTGGCGCGCATGCGCTCGTGCTGACCGACGTCGCGCTCAACGGCGCAGCGATGGCATCGCTCAAGCAGGTGCTGCACCGCGACGGTGTGAAGCCGAGAATCCTCAACTCCTATATCCGTGCCAGTCTCGATGCGACGCAGGATGGAGACGCGCTGTTGCGCGAGGCGCTCGGCGCCAAGAAGCTCAAGGAGCTGCGGCGCCAGCGCCACCGTCTCGAGGAGCACGGCTCCGTCGTGTTCGAGATTGCGCGCAGCTCCGACCAGATCGGACCTGCGCTCGAAACCTTCCTGCAGCTCGAAGCCAGCGGCTGGAAGGGCAAGCGCGGCACCGCGCTGGTTCAGCACGCGGGCGACGCAACCTTCATCCGCCGCGCGGTTCCCGCGCTGGCGGAGACCGCGCAATGCGAGATCGTCACCCTTCGCGCCGGCGCGACGCCGATTGCCGCCGGCATCGTGTTGCGCCATCAGGATCGCGCCTTCTTCTTCAAGCTTGGGATCGACGAGCGCTTTGCAAGATATTCGCCGGGCGTGCAGCTCACGCTCGACCTCACCCGCCATCTCTGCGCCGACCCCGCCGTCGCCAGCGCGGACTCGACGGCGAATGCCGATCACCCCATGATCAACCCGATCTGGCGCGGACGCCTCGCGATCGGCGATGTGCTGATCCCGCTGCGGCGGCACGATCCGGTCGTGGCGCTCATTCACGGTGCGCTGGTCGGCCTCAACGCCGCGCACGAGGCCACGCGCGGCGTGGTTCGCCGGCTCCGCAAATGAGCGGGGCTACTCCGCCGCCTGTGCATTGATCTCCGCAGAGACCTCGCGAATGGCGCGGGCGAGCAGGTTCGGATCCTGCGCGCCGGAGACGGCGTACTTCTGCGCAAAGACATAGGTCGGCACGCCGGAGATGCCCTTGTCGGCGGCTTCCTGCGCATCTGCCGAGACGCGCGCGACGTCCTCGTCGGTAGCGAGGCGCTTGCGCACGTCGTCGGCGTCGAGGCCGATGTCGGCGGCCGCCTGCACCAGCACGTTCACATCGGTGAGATCGCCGCCGTCGCGGAAGTACAACTCCATCAGACGCTGCTTCATCTCGGGCGCCTTGCCGATCGCGTCCGCCCAGAGGATCAGGCGGTGGCAGTCGGTCGTGTTGGGCTGGCGCGCCACCAGCTCCGGCTTGTAGACGAGCCCCTCCTCGCTCGCGGCCGCGACAACGCGTCCCGCAATGCCCTTATAGGCTTCGACCGAGCCGAACTTCTGGGTCAGATAGGCCTCGCGGCTGATGCCCTCGCGCGGTACCCAGGGATTGAGGAAGAAGGGACGGAAATTCAGCTTGACCGGCACGTCGGGCACCAGCGCCAGCGCGCTCTCGATGCGATGCTTGCCGATATAGCACCAGGGGCAGACCACATCTGAGACGACGTCGATCTGGAGCGGTTTCAGCGTGCTCATGTCAGGCGCCTCCTTCGGGCACTTCGAGGGTCCGCCCGAACATAAGCCTAACCGGGGGCGGCACAAGGCACCCGTCCTGCATGGCTCACGACTTCACCTCTGCGGTTATTGTGACCGGTTCTCCCCGCCCCGATACTTACGGCCACGATCAAGCCCAAAGGGGAGACCGCGATGAGCGCCATTTTCAAGCCGGAATGCGATCTGTTCCGGGCCACCGAGCATGCCGGCGGGCCGTGGTCGCCGGACATGCTGCAGGGAAGCGCCACCACCGCGCTGATGACCCGCGAGGTCGAGCGCCTCGCCGCCAGATCCGGCTTTGCGGTGCGGCGTCTGACCTTCGATCTTTGGCGGCCGGCGGGCCTGCGCCTGTTCAGGACGGTCAGCGAGCTGCTGCGCGACGGTCGCAAGGCCAAGACCCTGCAGGTGCGGCTGATGGACGGCGAGACCGAGATCGGCCGCTGCACGGCGCTGCTGACGGCGCCGAGTGACGAGTCGCCGGTTGATCCGTTCGCAAGGCCCGCGCCCGTCGACAAGGGCCCCGAGGCCGGCAGCCCGCCGCCCGCCTTCGCCCAGAAATGGAGCCGCTACTTCCAGAACGTGTCGGTGCGCCTCATCGAGGGCGCGCTGGAGAAGCCGGGCCCGGCGGCGGCCTGGATGCGGCTCGATGCGCCGCTGGTCGAGGGCGAGCCGAACACGCCGCTGCTCCAGGCGGTGCAGGCCGCCGACTTCTCCAGCGGCGTCGCGCAGATCGTCGACATGCGCCAATGGACCTTCATCAACCCGGAGATCAGCCTCTATTTCTTCCGTCCGCCCGAGGGTGAATGGATCCTAATCCGCGCCGCGACGCGCGTCGGCGCCCATGGCGCGGGCCTCACCACGGCGACGCTGAGTGACCGCAACGGGCCGTTCGCGGAGGTGATGCAGGCCATGAGCTTCGAGCGGCGCGAAGCCGTGCAGGCTCAGGCGTCCTGAGCTGCAAGCGCGACCAGGGCGGCCTCGGACGCCGCATCAACAGGCATGAACATCTCGACGCGAAGCTCCTGCAGCGTGACGTCCTGCGGGGTGCCGAGCGTCAGCACGGCACCGATCAGACCAACGCCGATATCGCCCTTGCGCAGCCGCACCTCGCAGAGCGGCCCCGGGGCGGCGTTGTCCTCGGTCGCCGGCACAGGCAGCTGCGGCAGCCGCATCAATTCGCGCCAGGTCGATTGCAGGGCCTCGTCGAGCGGCGCGGCCATTGCCTCATGCCGCGCCCGCGTCAGCAGCGCGGCCGCAACAATCGGCCAGTTCTCGACGAACGGCTTGAGCTCGTCGGGAGCGAGGAACATGCGCATGTGGTTGAGCGGCCGCTGCATGCGGAGAGGGCCAAGCAGCATGATCATCAGGCGCGAGGCGGCGCGATTGGCCTGCATCACGTTCCAGCGCCGGTCGGTGACGATCGCCGGGAACGGCTCGTGACGGAGAAGCAGAAGATCGATGGCACGCCGCGCCTCGGCAAGCTCCGGCGCCGACAGATCGCGCTCGCCATATTGCCGCGCGAAGCCGCCGGCCTCGAGCAGCGCATTGCGATCACGCAAGGACAGATCGAGCGCGGACGCGAGCTGCAGCAGGATGTCCCGGCTGGCCGCCGCCTTCCCGGTCTCGACATAGCTCAGATGCTTGATCGAGATGCCGGCCTCGAACGCCAGCTCCGCCTGGCTCAATGCACGGCGGGTGCGCCAGCCGCGCAGGAGATCACCGACGGGATTGGCCGGCCGCAATCGCCGGAACGCGCGTGTGTCCATCCGCCGATTATGCGAGCGCTGCTCCGTCCTGTAAACGGCGCTAGCGCAGCCCGGCCGCCATCTGCTTCAGCCGTTCGGCGGTGCGCTCGTCCGCCGGAAAGAACGTCTCCAGCGCCAGCTCCGACAGGGTGATGTCGACCGGCGTGCCGAACACCATGGTGGTGGAGAAGAAGCTGAGGACCTCACCACCCAGCCGCAGCTTGAAGGGAATCGCGACGTTGTCGGCTGGCAGCGGCGCCGAGCGCGCCGGAATCGGATAGGTCTTCAGATCGTTGTAGAGCTTGATCAGCTCCGGATCCGCCGTCGCCTCGCACTGCCGATGCAGCCGCTCCAGGAGATGCCCGCACCATTCGGCGAGATTGACCGTGCGCGGTGCCAGCGCCTCGGGATGGAAGGCGAGCCTGAGCACGTTGACGGGCTGGCCGAGCAGATGCTGCGGGATGCCATCGAGCAACGGCGCCACCATGCGGTTGGCGGAGACCAGGTTCCAGTGCCGGTCCACCGCAAGCGCCGGATTGGGCTCATGCGCTTTCAGGACGAGGTCGATCGCCTGACGGGCTGATTTCAAGGCGGGATCCTCCAGCGGGCGCTGCGGAAAGGCCGGCGCGAAACCGGCCGCGACCAGCAGCACGTTGCGTTCGCGCAACGGCACGTCGAGCCGCTCGGCGAGCCTGAGCACCATGTCGCGCGACGGCGCGGCGCGGCCGGTCTCGACGAAGCTCAAATGCCGTGCCGAGATTTCGGCTTCGCCGGCGAGATCGAGCTGGCTCATGCGGCGGCGCTGCCGCCATTCGCGCAAATGGTCGCCGATATGGACCGGCTGGCTGCGCTCGGTGCGTGCGGTGGAAGCATGTGCGTTCATGGTCAAAAGCTAGCACGTGGATTTAGGCGCTTCCATTACCACCGAGGTAATCGAATTGGGGGACGAGCACGCGCATCTTGGGTCGCAACAGGAGATGACCATGATCGCGTTGCTGCTCTACCGGACCGTCGCAGACCACGTCTTGCCCTGGGCCATGGCGTTCGCAACGCGGATGCTGGCGCGGAGCCTCAACATGCCGGAGCCGGTGGTGCATTCGGCCGGCGGCTATGTCGTCGCACAGGTCATCGCCTTCGAGCACGGCGTCGGCAGATGGCTCTGCCCGTTCCGTCTCGCCCATCTGCTCCGCGCCTGGTGGCGCGGTCGGCGTTAAAGTTCCACCCCAGCCCAACCAAGGAGACCTGAGATGTTCGATGCTTCCACCTTCCTGCGCCGCGCCCTGTTCGCCGACGCCATCTTCAGCGGCGTCGCCGCGCTCGGCTTCACCTTCGGCGCGAGCGCGTTCGCAGCGCTGTTCAACCTGCCTGAAGCGCTGCTGCGCGAGACCGGCCTGTTCCTGATCGCCTACACGGCGCTGGTCGGCTGGCTCGCCTCGCGGGCCACGGTCGCGAAATCGCTCGTGCTGCTGGTCGTGATCGGCAATGCGGCCTGGACCGTCGGCAGCATCGCGCTACTGCTCTCGGGCACGGTGTCGCCGAATTTCGCCGGCCAGCTCATGGTCGTCGCGCAAGCCATCGCCACCGGCGTGTTCGCCGAGCTGCAATATGTGGGCTTGAAGAAGAGCGGGCACGCCGTGGCGGCGTGAGGCAACCCTCGTCCCTCACCACGCGCCGTCGTCGCCCGGCCTTGTTGCGTACAGGACCGGGCGACCCAGTATTCAAGAGGCAACATACGTATACGGAGAAGCCGCAGCTTACTGGATGCTCCGGTCAAGCCGGGGCATGACAGCGGGACGTGAGGTGCAAGCGCGGGCTACACCCGCACGCGGCCATTGGCCTTGGCGAAGGCGTGGCCGTTGAGCTTTTTCTTCTTGGCAACCTTCGCGCCCGCCTTCTGGGCCTTGCGCTCGGCCCGCGCCTTCACCTTGGCGGCTTCCGCCCTCGCCTCGGCGCGCAGCTTCTTGCGCTTCTTCTCGCAGGAATCGCACTTGCAGCCGATCGGCTTCAGATAGGCTTTGAAATAGTCGGTGCCGTAATCGTAGTTGATCTCGTCGCCCGGCTCGATATTCCTGATGGCGCGGATATAGACCTTGCGCTCGCGCGGACGAACGTCCGATTCCGCGTTGGGGCGGCAGGAATGGTTGATGTAGCGCGCGAGGTTCTTGCGCACCGATCCGTCGATGGTCCATCGCCCGTTGAGCTCGAACAGATATTTGTTCTCGATCTCGTCGTGCTCTGGAATCCGCGAATCCAGGATCGGTCCGAAATAGCGGATGATCCGGGTCCCCTTCTTGATCGGCTTGGTGGCGAAGAGGCCGAGCCCGGTCTTGGAGCGGCCGACACGATAAGGTTTGTTCGAGGTGGCTGGCATGATGGAGAAAATGAGAACGCGAACGAGGCAGGAGGAGCCCAAGCGAAGCCGCTCTTGTAGAACGATTCCGCGCCGCTGTCAGGTATATCCCACCGGGGTTTGAACCTTGCCCACAATCAAGACGTCTGATGGTACGAAGTTCCCACTGCATCGAAGCCGCATATGAACCGCGTTACCAGCCTCGGCATGGTTGCTCTGATGACCTGCATCGGCCTGAATTGCGCCGACGCCCAATCCGTGAGCAGCAGCTACACCTCGACGGCGCCCAAAGATTGTCGGCAGATCGGCAAGGCAAGCGCGCTCGACGGCAGCAGCACGCGGGTTTGTCCGGGCAAAGACGGCCTGATGGTGCTGATCGCCGAGGACGACCTTCGCGAAATCGTATCGGTCGGACGCAACCGCAAGGCGGCAAGCGAGGAACCGGCGGCCAACGTCTGGTTCGCGCCGTTCAATTCATCGGAGACGACCATCGAATGGCGCGCTGCCGGCGCAATGCCGTTTGCGATCATCCAGCGCTGGCACATCGCCGACAATTCCGATCCCGACAAGCAGGGGCGGCCGAGCACCAAGGCCATGCTGGTCGTGACCCGCCTGCCGCCGGGCGCGGTCTGCCACGTCGCCTATGTCGACGCCATCGCCAACCCGAACGCCAACGAACTCGCGCGCAAGGCCGCGGACGATCTCGCCCGCGGCTTCACCTGCGCCAAGGACGAGGTCAAGATCATCGGCACGCGCGGCCGCGCCGTCGAGCTCGCCACGATGCGCTAAATTAGCCTCTCGCCTTGACGCGCCGATAGCGCGCCAGCAGGCGCTCGCCCTTCGCCGCGATGCGCCGTGCCTCCGCCACCGTCTTCGGAACTGGCTCGCCCCAGGCATGCGCTGACAATGCGTGCCGCGTCGGCCGGCCCGTGCCATCGACCAGCGGCGGCAGCTTCGCGCGGCCATAGAAGCGCACGGCCCAGCTGCCCTTCCGCCGCATCTCCTGCGGCGTCATCTCCGATTCCTTCTTTGTCACGCCAGGGCGCAAATGGGCGCCCTGTTTGCGCGCGAACGCTTTGCGGCCCGCCGCCGTCAGGCCGCCGCGCGGATCCTGTTCACGGGCGGATGCGCTGCGTTTGCGGGATTTGGCCTTCTTCGCGGTGCGCTTACGGGTCTTCTTGGCTGACGTCTTCGACTTTGCTTTCGACGCCTTCTTTGAGGTCTTCTTGGAGCTCTTCGTCTTGGCGGTCTTCTTCGATACCATGCGCATGTTGTCCACAAGGTTGGGATAGCGGCGGCCGGCGCGGCGGGCGCGCGCTTTCGCCGCGGATTTCTGCGCGGCACTGAGGTGCTTGGAGGCCTTGCCGGCCCGCTTGCGGGGATTTGTGCGTTTCCAGGGCGCGCGTGCTGTCTTTGCCATGCGGCGTCAACGCATGATCACGACGAGGGTTGCGTGCGTCGTGGTTGATCAGGGCGCGGGAAGCCTCGGCGTCACAGGCACCGTCAGCATCGCCTCGAGCAGCCGCTCGGCGGTCGTTCCCTCCGGCAGCCGCGCGAGAATGTCCTTCAGCCGTCCGTCGAGCAGCAGCATGGTGAAGCCGTGCACCAGCGACCAGGCCCGCGCGATCGCGGCGCCCTGGTTCAGCGTCAGCGCATCGCCGCTGATCTGCTCCTGCCGCATCATGCCGATCGCATTGGCCAGTCCGGCGAAAGACGCCTCGGCCGCCTCGTGCAGCGACGGCCTCGAATAATCCAGCCGCTCGGTGCGGAACATGATGCCGTACATGCCGGGATGGGCCTGCGCATAGGCGATGTAGGCTTTCGGCCGCGCCAGCGCGGCTTCGAACGGCGTGGTGGCGGCGTCGCACGAAGTGGCCATGACGACGTTGAACTGGCGAAAGCCGACGGCCGCGAGCTCGCTGAGCAGGCCCGTCAGGTCGCCGAAATGATGGGTGGGGGCGGCATGCGAGACGCCGGCCTCGCGCGCCACCGCGCGCAATGTCAGGCCGGCAAGCCCGTCGCGCTCCAGCACCCGTTCGGCGGCCTGGAGCAGCGCTTCGCGGAGCGCACCGTGATGATACGGCGTCTCGGTCTTGGCGCTTCTCGCGCGCCGCGCGGTGCGTGACGCCGCGGTCGAGGTGGTCTTTCTCGGGGCACGCGGGCTGCGCGCCGCCTCGCCCTTGGTGTCTGTCTTGGTCATTTGCAAGCTATATGACGCAATATTGACAGTGTAAAGATTTCACTTGACGGAAGCTGCGATCGGGTCTATCCGATCTTTACGATGTAAAGATGAGGGAGGATCGCCGTGCAGCACGACGCCATGGCCGAGCGCAGCAACAATATCGCGCCGATCCCGTTCGAGGCCGACGCGCCCTTCCTGAAGATCGTCGGCGAATTGCCGCGCGAGCTGAACGGCACGCTCTATCGCAACGGCCCCAATCCGCAGTTCGAGTCGCCCGGCGCGCACCGGTTCGTCGGCGACGGGATGCTGCACGCCTTCCATCTCGAGAACGGGCGCGCCAGCTACCGCAACCGCTGGGTCCGCACGCCGAAATGGCTCGCCGAGCACGACGCCGGCCGCGCGCTGTTCGGCGGCTTCGGCCGCAAGCTGCCGGATGCGCCGGCAAACCTGACCGATGGCGGCGTCGCCAACACCAACATCATCTTCCACGCCGGCAAGCTGCTGGCGCTGGAAGAAGCGCACCTGCCGACGGAGATCGAGCCGGGCACGCTGGCGACGCGCGGCTATCACAACTACCAGGGCCGCGTCGCCGGCAGCTTCACCGCGCATCCCAAGATCGATCCCCTCACCGGCGAGCTGGTGTTCTTCGGCTACAACGCGGCGGGCCCGCTGACGCCCGCCCTCTCCTACGGATCGATCGACGCAACAGGCAAGGCGACGCGCTTTGAGCGCTTCGAGGCGCCCTATGCCAGCATGGTGCACGACTTCATCGTCACCGCGAACCATGTGCTGTTTCCGATCCTGCCGATCACGGGCAGCATGGAGCGCGCGATGAGCGGAAAGCCGCCCTATGCCTGGGAGCCGGACAAGGGCGCCTATGTCGGCGTGATGAAGCGCAGCGGCACGACCAAGGACATCGTCTGGTTTCGTGCCGAAGCCTGCTACGTCTTCCATGTCATGAATGCGTGGGAGGACGGGAGCCGCATCATCGCCGACGTCATGCAGTTCGAGGAAGCGCCGCTGTTTCCGCATCCGGACGGCCGCCCCACCGATCCCGAGAAATCGCGCGCCCGGCATTGCCGCTGGACCTTCGATCTCGCAGGCAATACCGACCGCTTCCAGCAGACCTATCTCGACGATCTCACCGGGGAATTCCCGCGCATCGACGATCGCCGCGCCGGGCTGAAGAGTCGTCACGGCTGGTACGCCTGCGCCAATCCGAGATTGCCGATGTTCGGCGCGCTGTCGGGCATCGTCCATGTCGACGGCAACGGCAGGCGGCTCGGCCAATACCTGCTGCCGGCCGGTGACACCATCTCCGAGCCTGTTTTCGTCGAGCGATCCAAGGATGCCGCCGAAGGCGACGGCTGGCTGCTCGCGGTGGTCTGGCGCGCGCGGGAAAACCGCAGCGATCTCGCCGTATTCAATGCCACCGATATCGAGGCCGGCCCCGCGGCCTTGGTGCAGCTCGGCCACCGCGTCCCCGACGGCTTCCACGGCAATTGGGTCGGCGCGGCGTAACAGGCGAAATGACACAAGCGAATGCAGAGACGTCTCTCATGGATATGCCCTCGATCAATGCCGGCTGCCTCGTCCTCCTCGCCTTGATCGGCGCCGCCCTCGCGTTCCAGGCGACCCGGCTGCGGCGGAGCCATACGGTCTTCGACGCCGGCATCCTGCTCAGCCTCGGTCTGCTGAGCGCCGCCGCCTTGCCGCTCCTGCCTTGGACGGAATTGATCGACGATGCCTTGACGCAAACCGTTGCGGTCCTTCGTTTTCTCGAGGTCACCTACGTCGTTTTGACGCTGTAGAAGTTCCAGGTGACCTGCAGCAGCACGGTTTGCAGCACGAAAGGGGGTATCCAGAGCATCGCCAAGACAAGTATGCTAGGCCGGTGCAGATTGCCCAGGCCCGCTGAACAGGATCACGATGAAGGACGTATTTGCCCGTCTCGGCTCCGACCTTTTTTCCGCCATCCTCTTCCTGGCCATCTACCTCATCACCGACAATGTCGTCGTGGCCACGTCGGTTGCGATCGCCGGCGCAGCGGCGCAGGTGATCTATGCCCGGCTCAAGGGGCAGCAACTCAACTACATGACGTATGCGAGCCTTGCCCTCGTCGTTGGGCTGGGTGGCATCACATTGCTGACCAACGATCCGCGCTTCATGCTGGCAAAGCCCGCCATTGCGCATTTCGCGATCGGCCTCATCATGCTCAAGCGTGGCTGGATGATGCGCTACGTGCCGCCGCTCGTCGTGGAAACCGTTCCGGAATATGTGACGGCCGCGGGCTATGCCTGGGCGGTGCTGATGTTCGTGATCGGCGGCGGCATGATCGTGGTCGCCTCCACGGGTGATCTGAAGCTGTGGGCGTTTTATCTCACGGTGGTCGCCGGCGGCGGCAAGATCCTGGCCTTTGCCGTGCAGTATGTCGTTCTCAGGCTCATCGTCACCAGCCGCCGGCGCGCCGCCGCCCGCGCCTGATTGGCCGATCGCAGGGTTAGGCAGGACCTGCGAGTTGCGCTATAGGCTCGCTCAGGACGGCCGCGGATCGTCGCGGACCGCCGCAATCTGTTCGGGAGACGGGAATGGCCGTAGACGGCAACTGGAATCTGACCATGACGACGCCGATGGGCGAGCGCCAGGCGACGCTGAGCCTGAAGGCTGCGGGCGGCACGCTCACGGGCACGCAAGGCGCGGAAGGCAATACCACCGAGATCTTCGACGGCACGGTCTCCGGCGACAACGTCTCCTGGAAGGTCTCGATCGACAAGCCGATGCCGCTCACGCTCGAATTCACCGGCACGGTCTCCGGTGACAGCATCAGCGGCGAGATGGGCATCGGTCCGATGGGCAGTTTCCCGTTCACAGGCGCGCGGGCGTAAAGCCACGCGCTGCACCGATGCGTGCGCTCCTCCTCATCGCGGCGGCAGTCGTGTCCGCAGCACAGGCCGCGCGCGCAGGTGACAGCGAACCGGCGTGGCGCGCGAGCGCGCTCGCCTTGGTGCCGGCAGGCTCTGTTGCCGGCACCGCTTATCGAACCGAGGGGTCGACCGGTTATCTCGCGGTCTATCCCGCGACATCGAACGATCCGAAGACACCGGGAAGCGCCTTTGCGGCGCGCCAGGCCCTGGTCGTCACGCTGACTGCTGACGCGACGCGGGCGACGTCAGCCGAGCTGAAGCCGCGCACCGGGCCGGCCCCTGATAACGACGACAATGATTTCGCCAGGCTGCACGCCGAGCTCGCCGCCAAGCGCGCAGCGCTACCTGCCGGCACCGAGCCCTGCGATCTCGGCGCCTGGTCCATCGACAAGGATCCCAGCGGACTCAACGTGCGCGCCGAGCCGTCGGTCAAGGCGCGCGTGCTCGGCACCTTGCCGCCGCCCTACCGCCTCAGGCTCGGCGGGGCCGAGAACACGCCCGAGGGCGGCTGGCTGACCGAATTCCGCATCATCGGCTTCAAGGACGGTTGGTTCCTGATCGAAGACGCGAGGCCGCCGGGCAAGGACTATGAGGACGAGACGCGATATCCGCGCAGCGCGCCAAAGCCCTATGCCGGGCGCGGCTGGGTCGCCTCGAACAAGGTCGGCGCGAACTACGCCAATGGCGCCACGCGAATGGGCGGGCTGTTTCAGGCGCCCTTCATCGATGCCAAATGGATGCCGGCCCAGCGCGAACTCGGCGGACCGCTCGACACCGACGGCGGCCCGAAGCGCATCTTCGCCTGCAGCGGATATTGGGGCCTGGTCGAGAGCCACGACGGCGTCCGCGGCTGGTGGCGCGCGCTGTGCTCCAACCAGGTGACGAATTGCAGCTGACGCGCATCGAGACTTCACCGCCAGGTCAAATCGTCATACGCGGGCTTGACCCGCGTATCCATCTTCTGACGAGCGATGGATGGCCGGGTCAAGCCCGGCCATGACACTCAACCCAGGTTCAACTCCTTGAAGAAGTCGTTGCCCTTGTCGTCGATGATGATGAACGCGGGGAAATCCACGACCTCGATGCGCCAGATCGCTTCCATGCCGAGCTCGGGATATTCCAGCACCTCGACCTTCTTGATGCAGTGCTCGGCGAGGTTGGCCGCGGCACCGCCGATCGAGCCGAGATAGAAGCCGCCGTACTTCTTGCAGGCCTCGCGCACGCTAGGCGCGCGGTTGCCCTTGGCCACCATCACCATCGAACCGCCGGCGGCCTGGAACTGGTCGACGAAGGAATCCATGCGGCCCGCGGTGGTCGGACCGAACGCGCCGGAGGCGTAGCCCTCGGGCGTCTTGGCGGGACCGGCGTAATAGACCGGATGGTTCTTGAAATAGTCCGGCAGCGGCTCGCCCTTCTCGAGCCGTTCGCGCAGCTTGGCATGGGCGCTGTCGCGCGCGACGATCATGGTGCCGGTCATCGAGACCCGCGTCTTGATCGGATATTTCGAGAAGGTCGCCAGGATGTCCTTCATCGGCTGGTTGAGGTCGATCTTGACGACCTCACCGCCGAGCGACTCTTCGACCTGCGGCAGGTATTGCGCCGGGTTGTGCTCGAGCTCCTCGAGATAGACGCCGTCCCTGGTGATCTTGCCGAGCACCTGGCGGTCGGCCGAGCAGGACACGCCAAGCCCGATCGGCAGCGATGCGCCGTGGCGCGGCATGCGGATCACCCGCACGTCGTGGCAGAAATACTTGCCGCCGAACTGCGCCCCGACGCCGAGCGACTGCGTCATCTTGTGGATTTCCTTCTCCATCTCGACGTCGCGGAAGGCGTTGCCGTCGGGCGAGCCGTGCGTCGGCAACGCATCGAGATAGCGCGCCGAAGCGAGCTTCACCGTCTTCATGCACAGCTCGGCCGAGGTACCGCCGATCACGATGGCGAGGTGATAGGGCGGGCACGCCGCGGTGCCGAGGGTGAGGATCTTTTCCTTCAGGAACGCGAGCAGCCGGTCCTTGGTCAGCACCGAAGGCGTGGCCTGGAACAGGAAGCTCTTGTTGGCGGAGCCACCGCCTTTCGCCATGAACATGAACTTGTAGGCGTCATCGCCCTCGGCGTAGATCTCGCACTGCGCCGGCATGTTGTTGGCGGTGTTCTTCTCCTCGTACATCGAGAGCGGCGCGACCTGCGAGTAGCGCAGATTGCGACGCAGGTAGGCGTCACGCGCGCCTTCGGACAGCGCCGCCTCGTCGTCACCGTCGGTGATGACGTTGCAGCCCTTCTTGCCCATGATGATCGCGGTGCCGGTGTCCTGGCACATCGGCAGCACGCCGCCGGCCGCGATATTGGCGTTCTTGAGGAAGTCCAGCGCGACGAACTTGTCGTTCGGGCTCGCCTCGCCGTCCTCCAGGATCGCGCGGAGCTGCTTCAGATGGCCGGGGCGCAGATAGTGGTTGATGTCGCCAAAGGCCGCCTCCGACAGCGCCCGCAGCGCCTCGCGCGACACCACCAGCATGTCCTTGCCGAGCACCTTCTCGACCCTGACGCCCTCGGACGAAATCTTCTTGTAGGGCGTCTCGTCCTTGCCCAGCGGGAACAGCGGGGTGTGCTTGTAGGGCGGAACGGGCTTGGACTGGTCGGGGAAGGCGGTGGGAGCGTTCATGGGGCAAATCTCGGGGTTTTGGGGCCGTGGCGGGCCTCTCAGCATAGAAGCGTTCTAAGCGCATTCTAGCCAGAAAAGAAAGGGAGCGGTGCGCATGGGAGGGGTAGGTTCGGCACGGGAAGGCATTGGCACAGCTCGTGGAAATGCCTCTGCCCACCCTTGCGATTTGCGTCCGCCGACGCTTGAATGCGCGCACTAAGGGGCTTTTCATCATGATATTGAAACTGAACGTCCGCGGCGCGATCCTGGTCGCCGCCGCCATCACCGGCCTTGTGGCCCTCGGCTCGCCTGCCCTCGCCGATCGCTGCGACGACAGCGCCAAGGAGCTGGCGAGCCAGGTCGATCGCCTCAAGGTGAATTTCCGGGCCGCCAACGTCGTCTATCTCACGCACCCGGCGGCCAAGGAGCTGTCCGTGGGTTGCCGCGGCGACAAATATTCCATCGAGCTCTACGCCAAGAGTGATCGCAAGCCCAAGCCGGAATTCTACGCGCTGGTCGGCTCGATGGCGGCGATCGTCTTCACCGTGACCAAGGACGACACCACGACGGGCGCGACGCGCTGCCTGAAACGGATGGGCCTGCTCCGCGGCGACAAGGTCACCATGCGCTACCGCCGGCTCAACATGGAATGCATCCGCACCAAGACGGAGGCGTCCATCGCCATCACACGCGGCAAGGACGAATAGGGGCGCAGTTGGGCCGCGACGCGGTCGCCACGAACTCCGTCGTTGCGAGCGCAGCGAAGCAATCCAGAACTGTATCCGCGGAAGCAATCTGGATTGCTTCGTCGCAAGGGCTCCTCTCAATGACGGGGAGAGGCCTGGTCGTCTCGGTTTGCACCGCGCGGATGCCGCGCATGCACAGCCTTCACCGCGCCAATTCCCTCGCATTTTAACGATTGGCTTGAAGGAAATTTCGCTCCTCGCAGGGCAGGCTTGATTGTTTCCATGTGTGAGGATTTGCGGATGAAGGTTTCCACCGTTGCGCCCCCGCCGATCGCGATCGTGGTTCCGAACTACGACACGACCAAGCCGCAGGACGATCAGACCAAGGTCAAGGACGAGAATCCGACCTTCAAGCCGCAGCCGCCGGCGCCGCTGCCGCCGGGTCAGGGCACGCGGATCGATCAGCTCGCCTGATCAGGCTTGCCAAAACCGAAGCGCCCGATCCGGTTGATCGGGCTCTTGGCATGTCCGGCCGCATCTTTGCCGGATAGCTGCACCAGGATCGTGCGCCGTTCGCCCGGGACCTGCGCATGATCGCACGGCTGCTGCTGCGGAACACAATGTTCGTCATCGGCATGGGCGCGCTGCTGTTCACGTGCGCCGGGACGCTGCATTGGCCGTCGGCCTGGGTGTTCCTCGCAACCTCCGCCCTGCTCGGCCCGCTCTGCGGCTGGTGGCTCTACCGGACCGATCCGGCGCTGCTCGCCGAACGCCTGCGGCCGGTGCTGCAAAAGGATCAGCCGGCCGCCGACAAGATGTTCATGGCCCTCTTCGTCGTCGCCATACTGGTTTGGCTTGTCCTGATGGGGCTCGACCGCCGTGTTCGATCCTCCGACATGCCGACGGCGTTGCAGGTGCTCGGCCTCGGGCTGTTCCTGGGCTCGACACTGTTCACCATGTGGGTGTTCCGCGAGAACTCGTTCGCCGCGCCCGTGGTGAAGCTGCAAACCGAGCGCGCGCAGCACGTGATCTCGACCGGTCCCTACGCCTATGTCCGCCATCCCATGTACAGCGGCATGATCCTGTTCTTCACCGGCGTGCCGTTGCTGCTGGGATCGTGGTGGGGACTTGCGATGATGCCGCTCCTCCTCGCCTTGCTCGCGGTTCGCATCCCGATCGAGGAGCGCACGCTGCGCGAGGGCCTGCCCGGCTATACCGATTACACGGCGCGGGTGCGCTATCGCCTCATCCCCGGCGTCTGGTGACCGCGCCAACTGCACGAAGCCGCTATCGATCCAGCTCGCGATAGCGGCGGAAGATGCCCTGCTCGTTGAACGGAATGCGGCGCTCGCTTGCGAGATAGGCCTTGATGTTGGGGCGCGCGGCGATGCGGTCGTGCAGGCCGACGAGGCCCGGGACATCCTTCTCGAACGCCTTCATGCGTTTGGGGAAGGCATAACGCAGGCCCTCGACGATCTGGAACAGCGAGAGGTCGACATAGGTCGGGCGGCGACCGGTGACATAGGTGGCGCCGCTCCCGACGAGCAGCCGCTCGAAATAGCCGAGATATTTCGGCACGCGCTCGTCCCAGAAGTCAGCCGTGCGCTTTTTCGCCGGCGCCTTCTGGTCCTCATAATAGAGCGAGGGACCGAGCGGATGATGGGTGTCGTGGATCTCGACGACGAAGTCGGTGATCGTGAGCTGGAGCTGGTGCACCCAGAGCCTGCCGGCTTCCGTCTTCGGCGCAAGCCCATGGCGGGAACCGAGATAGAGCAGGATGTTGGCGGTCTGGCCGATGACGAGCTTGCCCGCTTTCAGGAACGGCGGCGCAAAGGGCGGCGTGCCCTTCCGCGCATCCATCATCTTCATCATCGCGGCCGATCCGCGCCGACCGCGCGCGACATCGACGTAGGCGGCACCCGCCTCCTCCAGCGCCAACCGCACATATTCGCCGCGGCCCTGGATCTCGGGCCAGTAGTAGAGCTCGTATGTCATGGGAGAGGTCCGTGAGCGTGGAGGCGACCGGACCAATGTAGCACGTGGCTGAAGGTTCCGTCAGCGTGAGGCGGAACGGCCGCGCAACATACGCCGTCATTGCGAGCGCAAGCGACTTGTCCGCCGAAGCCTTGGCGAAGGCGGAAGCAATCCAGAAATGCCTCCGCGGAGGACACTCTGGATTGCTTCGTCGCAAGAGCTCCTCGCAATGACGAATGGAGAGAGCTCCGCGACGGTGGAGAGAACTCAGCGCCTCAATTCGCCGCGAAGCAGTACAGCAGCCCATCGCCGCCGGTGGTCTTCAAATCGGCCTGCGAGCAGCCGCCGTCGGGCCCGCGCGAGGGGTGAGAGCTGTTCCAGGATTTCGAGGGCTCGTCGTCGCGCAGACCCCGGCGATCGAAATGGCCGACCATCGCAGCGCCTTGCGTGCTCGACGTCCAGTTCTTGCAGGTGCGATCATCCGGCCCGGCAAACGCGGTGCCGTCCGGTTGCGATCCCGTGAGGATGTCGTGCCGGTTCGGCTGGTCGCCGGCACCATTGATGACCTCGCCCTTTTCGCTGAGCGCGGTCTGCTTGGTGAGATTGTTGGCCGCGCTGTGCAGCTCGGCGACGTCCTTGGCGACCACCGTGCCCTTGGCGTTCTGCCAGGGCCCCTTGCCGATGCGATCCTTGGCGTTGATGGCCGGCTTGCCGTCGGCGGGCTGCGTCGAGAGATAGGCGCGCCAGGTCTTGGCTCCGGCGCCGGCGGCTTGTGCAAGCTTCTGGCATTGCGCGTCGGCTCCCTCAAGGCCGCCGAGATCGGCGCCCTTGCCGGGCCCGTTCGACGTCACGAAGAAGGTCATGTCGGCCGACTGCGCTTGCGCCGCGGGCGCCGCCAGCAAGGCCATGGCGAGCGCAAGGTTCGAAATCGTCACGGTTCTCTCGATGCGGATCATGCTATCCTCCCGTTGTGCTTGTTGTTAACCGCCCCATGTCAACCCGACACGCGGCCGCTTATTCCGATGCAGCGAGGCGAGACACCCAAAGAAAAAGGGCGCCGTGCGGAAAGCACGACGCCCTGGTTTCTGATGCGCTGAGCGATCAGTTGGTCTGCTGAATCGCTGACAATTCCCAGCCCGTGCCCGGCCGGCGGGCGAAGGTCCAGATCTCGGTCGCCTCGCCCGGCTGCTCGCTGCCGGCGACGATGGCGCCGGTGTTGCGATCCACCGTCTTGTCGGTGAGCGCGAAGCGCAGCGCCACCGTGGCATAGTCGGTCTCGCCTTCGCGCCAGGCTTCCGCGAGGTCGCCCTGCAACAGCTTCACATCCGTGACCTTGTTGACCACGTTGCGGGCGCGGTTCTGGGCGAGGTCCTGCTCGAAATAGGAGACCATTTCCGGCGTCGCGAGCGTGTGCAGCTTGGCCACGTCCTCGTTCGACCAGGCGGCCTGGACGTCGCCGAGCAAGCGCTCGAACGCCTCATAGTCGTCCGGCTTGATCTCGAGCGGCGCGTTGTTGGCGCCGAAGCCGAAGCCGCCGAGTCCGCTGCCAAGGCCGCCACCAAGACCGCTGCGATAGTTCGTCTGCGGTCCGGGCGCTGCGCCGGCCTCAGCATTGGCGTAAGCCGCCCGCGGAGCGTGACGGCGCTGCCACCAGGACATCGCCAACCGGACCACGAGCACCACCAGCGCGATCTGGATGATCAGGCCGATGATCGAGGACAGGCCGCCGAGGCCGCCGAACAGGCCGCCGCCAAACAGCATGCCGAGCAGGCCGGCGCCGAGGAAGCCGGCCGCAAGGCCGCCCATGAAGCCGCCGGCGCGGCCAAACAGGCCGCCGCGCGCGGGCGCGGTCGCGGCCGAGTTCATACCTGCGCCCGGCTGGGTGTAGGTGCGGTTGAACTGCGAGGCCGAGCCGGGTGCGGTCGTGGTCGACGGCGGCGCCGAATAGGAGCGCGTACCGCGCGAACCGGACGACATGCCGCCACCCGCGCGGGCGTCGGCCGACGAGATCGTCAGCGCGGTCGGCAGCGCAAGCGCCAGCACGACGGCGATCGTGTTGAAGAGTTTCCGGGAGCGAAGCGAGAAAGTCATGTGCGTTTCCCAAATCCCCGGCATGGGGACGTGCCCCTAAGATGGTCAGACTTCCCGAAAAGTGAAGCCGGTTTCGGAACATGCGGCTGCGGCCCTCAGTCGCGGGGATGTGGCAAAAGCCCATATATGACAGGGGTTTTACGGGAACCATCGGGGGATGTTTACCGCCGGGTTTACGACCCGATTTCCGCTTTTCCCCGGATCCCGTCAGCCGAGCCCATCAGCCGCCATTGCGTGGAGAGCGGCAGGTCTCACGCCTGCTTCGTCATCGTCTCCTTCACCGCCGCGACCAGCTGGCTGAGCGTGAAGGGCTTTGGCAGGAAGTCGAACTGCTGGCCTTCGGGCAGGCTCTTCTCGAAGGCATCCTCGGCATAGCCGGAGACGAAGATGAACTTGATGTCGGGGTTCTTCTCGCGCATGGCCTTGAGCAGAGTCGGGCCGTCCATCTCCGGCATCACGACGTCGGAGACGACGAGATCGATCGCGCCACTTTGCTCGTCCAGCACCTCCATGGCCTCGACGCCGTTCTCGGCCTCGACCACGGTGTAGCCGCGCGAGCGCAGGCCGCGGGCATTGAGCGCGCGCAGGCCCTCCTCGTCCTCGACCAGCAGGATGGTGCCCTGCCCAGTGAGATCGGTACGCGGCTTCGCCTCTGCCGCCGCGGCGGGCGCGGCTTCCTTCGCGGCGCCGTTGGTCGCGCCGATTGCGGCTGCGGGCTGCTCGACCTGCACCTCCGGTTCGGCGATGTGGCGCGGCAGGAAGATGTGGAACGAGGTGCCCTGCCCCGGCTCGGAATCGACGTAGATGAAGCCGCCGGTCTGCTTGACGATGCCGTAGACGGTGGAGAGCCCGAGGCCCGTGCCCTTGCCGACCTCTTTGGTCGAGAAGAACGGCTCGAAGATCTTGTCGCGGATATCGGCGGGGATGCCGGTGCCGGTGTCGGCGACCTCGATCCGGACATAATCCGCGGCCGGCATGCCCTTGTAGGCGAGCTTGCCCGCGTCGTCGCTGGTGACGTTGGCGGTGCGGATGATCAGCTTGCCGCCATCGGGCATGGCGTCGCGCGCGTTGACCGCGAGGTTGACGATCACCTGCTCGAATTGGGAGACGTCGACCTTCACCGGCCAGAGGTCGCGGCCGTGCACGAGGTCGAGCTTGACCTTCTCGCCGATCAGCCGGCGCAGCAGCATGGTGAGATCGGACAGCGCGTCGCCGAGATCGAGCACCTGCGGCCGCAGCGTCTGCCGCCGCGAGAACGCCAGCAACTGCCGCACCAGGGTGGCGGCGCGCGTTGCGTTCTGCTTGATCTGCATGATGTCCTGGAAGGACGGGTCGGTCGGCTTGTGCGCGTTCAGCAGGAAGTCGTTCGCCATCATGATGGCGGACAGCACGTTGTTGAAGTCGTGGGCGATGCCGCCGGCGAGCTGGCCGACCGTCTCCATCTTCTGCGACTGGTTGATCTGGTTTTCCAGCGCGCGCCGCTCGGTGGTCTCGAGCATGTGCACGATGGCGGCTTCCGCCTCGGTCTCGGCCGAATCGACCGGCGTCACGAAGAACTGGCCCCAGCGTTCCTTGGCCCCTTCCAGCGCCACCTCGACCGGCGCGATATCGGCCTTGCCTTCGGCGGCCTGGTTGATGGCCGCGATCAGGAGGTGCCGGTCGCGCGAATTGACCGCGCGGAAGATCGACTTGGAAGAGGTGTCGAGCCCCAGCGCCTGACTGAGCTTGGCGTAGCGCGCATTGGCGCGCACCACGTTGCCGGCGCGATCGACGGTCGCGATCGCCATCGGCGTGTGGTCGAAGAAGCGCATGAAGCGCACTTCGGCGGCACGATCAGGGTCGCTGCGCTCGTCGCGGGCGCGGCTGATCACGAGCGTGCGCGAGGGCCCCGGCGCGCCGTCGGCGCCGAAGGCGAGCTTGTGATAGAGCCGCACGGGCATGGTCTTGCCGGTGCGCATGCGCAGGTCGATGTCGAACACCTCGGTCTTCACCTCGCCCGGCACCGCCACGATCGAGGTCAAGAGCGAAGCGCCGTCGCCGGAGACGATATCGGTGAGCTTCAGGCCGCCGGAGCCGATCTCGGCGAGGTCGTAGTCGAGCCAGTTCGCCAATGTCGCGTTGACATAGGCGAGCTCGCCGGCCGGATTGACCGAGAAGAAGCCGCACGGGGCGTGATCGAGATATTCGATCGCGTGCTGGAGCTCCTGGAACACGTCCTCCTGGCGCTCGCGGTCGCGCGTGATGTCGGCGATCGACCACACCGCGTATTTCGCCTCGCGCTTGCCGGTGCCGAGCGGGCGCACGCGCATGCGCAGCCAGCGACCCTGGCTGCCGTCATGGCCGGAGATGCGCACCTCCTCCTGCTGCCGCTTGCCCTCGCGGGCGGCCTTGAGCAGCCGGAACACGGCTTCCGAGACGTCGGGGTTGCCGATGAAGACTCGCTCCACTGGGCGCACGTCCTGCGGTCCGGTGGCGCCGGTCAGCGTCAGATAGGCGGCATTGGAATAGACCACGTGTCCGCGCGCGTCGGTGACCGCGAGGCCGTCGAAGGCGTGATCGGAGATGCGGCCGATGACGGGATCGTCGAGATTGCGGTCGGCGAAGCGGATGATGCCGGCGGCGAAGGCGAACAGGTTGAACAGGCCGACCATCGCCAGCACGGCGAGGATACCGAGGATATAGGGCTGCGCCTGGGCGCGCCCGAGAGTCATCAGCCCGACGGCCACGGCGACGAGGCCGGCGGCCACCAGCAGCACCAGCGCAATGCTGCCCGAGCGCGGCGACGGCTCGTGCGCCGCAACGGGCTCGCGTGTGAGGTCGTGGTCGGTCTCGGCGGTCATTCTCGAGCTGGCGCAGCCTGTCGGCAGAGAATCAACGCGCACCGGGCGCGTGGGGTCCTCCCTGCCTGAATCGGACCCTGAGGTGCAAGGGCAGCAGCGGCAAAAGGTACGCTGATTCCCAGATTACGGCCATTTCCGGTACTTTTCGGGCATCTTATCCCCGCCCGGCGCTGAATCCGCGCTTCAGGCGCATGACGTAGCCGATGACTTCGGCAACGGCATGGTAGTGCTCGGTCGGGATCTCCTGGTCGATGTCCACGGTGGCGTAGAGCGCGCGGGCCAGCGGCACGTTCTCCACGATCGGGATGTCGTGCTCGCGCGCGATCTCCCGGATCTTGAAGGCGAGATTGTCGACGCCCTTGGCAACGCAGATCGGCGCGGTCATGCCGCGCTCGTAGGACAGCGCCACCGAATAGTGGGTCGGGTTGGTGATGATCACGGAGGCCTTGGGAACCGCCGCCATCATGCGCTTCTTGGCGCGCTGCTGCCGCAGCTGCCTGATCTTGCCCTTGATGTGGGGGTCGCCTTCGGACTGCTTGTACTCTTCCTTGATCTCCTGAAGCGACATCTTCTGCCGCTGGAACCAGCTGCGGTACTGGAAGAAATAGTCGGCGATGGCGACAATCGCGAGCGCGGCGACCACCGCGCCGAGCAGTTGGATGGTCATGCTGGTGCTGGCGCCGAGCATGGCGGCCGGATCGAGCCTGACCATCGCCTCCATGCGGTGCCGCTCCGGCCACAGGATCATTGTCATGACCACGGCCAAGGCGACCAGCTTGCCGATGCCCTTGAGAAAATTGGCCGCCGCCTGCTTGCCGAAGATGCGTTTGAAGCCGGCACCCGGCGAAATCTTGTTGAATTTGGGCTTGAGGGACTCGGCCGACCAAACCAGCCGATGCTGCAGCATGTTGCCGGCAATGGCCGCCAGCACCAGCATCAACAGGGGCACGCCGACCGCGGCAAGCACGGCGAGCTCGATCTGCTGCATCAGCGCGAGCAGGGCCTTGCCGTCGGTCTTGATCATCCAGGAATTGGCAAGCAGGTTGCGCATCGGCGTCAGCAGCCCGCTGCCGACCGAGCCCGAGAAGGTGGAGACGACGAGCGTGCCGCCCGCCATCATGAACCAGGTGTTGATCTCCTGGCTCTTGGCGACGTCGCCGCGTTCGAGCGCATCGTCGAGGCGCTTTTGCGTCGGGTCTTCTGTTTGACTTTCGGGATCGTTGTCTTCCGCCACCGATCGATCCCCCTCACTTGAGCGGCATCATCTGGTGCATGACACCGATGAAGTAGTCGAGAAAGGTGCCCATCATCGCGGTGAGCACTACGGCAAGCACCAGGAAGCCCGCGAAGATCGACAGCGGCACACCGACGAAATAGACCTGCATCTGCGGCATCAGCCGCGCCAGCACGCCCAGTCCGATATTGAAGACGAGGCCGAACACCAGGAACGGCCCGGAGAGCTGCAAGCCGAGGCGGAACGCGGCGGCGAAGGCACGCGTCGCAAGCGAGGCGACGTCGCCGCTCGACACGGTCTCGCCCGGCGAGAAGATCGTGTAGCTGTCGTTCAGCGCCGCGATCACCAGGTGATGGCTGTCGGTGGCAAACAGCAGCGTCACGCCCAGCATGGTCAGGAAATTGCCGACCAGCACGCCCTGCTGGCCCTGCGTCGGATCGACCGAGGTGACGAAGCCGAGCCCCATCTGCTGCGCGATCACGGATCCCGCAACCTGGAGCGCCGACAACGTCACGCGCGCGGTCGCGCCGAGCACGATGCCGATCGCGATCTCATGCAGCATCAGCACCAATAGCGGCGCCAGCGAGCCCATGTCGACCTGATAGGCGTTGCGATGCAGCGGCAGGATGATCAGCGTGAGCAGCAGCGCGATCGACAGCTTGATCCGCGTCGGGATGTTGGTCTCGCCGAGTCCGGGCAGCAGCATCACCATCGCGCCGACCCGGGCGAAGGCGAGCATGAAGGAAGCGGCGAGCGCCGGCAGCAGGGAGACGTCGATGCGCATAATTCACGCATAGTGCCTCAGCCGCCTATGATTCGCGACGATATCCGCAGCATGTGGGCGTGCATCGAATCGGCCATGAACGGCAGCGCCAACAGCATAGTGGCAAAGATGGCGAGGATCTTCGGCACGTAGATCAGCGTCTGCTCCTGGATCTGCGTCAGCGCCTGGAACAGCGACACGATGACGCCGACCACGAGGCCGACCACCATCAGCGGCGACGACACGATCACGATGGTCCAGATCGCATCGCGCGCGACGTCGAGGGTCTCGGGTCCGGTCATCTGCAGAATTCCTACTCTGAGTTGTTGTTCGTCATTCCGGGGCTCGCGCAGCGAGAGCCCGGAATCCATACTCCCGATCGTGGTTATGGATTCCGGGCTCGCGACTTCGTCGCGCCCCGGAATGACAACCTCGTCAGATCGGCATCTTCATGATGTCTTCATAGGCCGCGATGACGCGGTCGCGGACCGAGACCAGTGTGGACACCGCGACATCGGTGTCTGCGACCGCCGTGACCACGTCCATCACGTTGGCCTTGCCCGAGGCCATCGCCACCGTCTGCGCGTCGGACTTGCGGCCGGATTCCACGACGCTGCCGACGGCGTCCTTCAGCAGCGCGGCGAAGGATTGCCCGTTCGGTTCGCTGCCCTTGCCGGCGCCGGTGCCGGTGTTCTCCAGCACGCGGGCGAGGCTGGCGTAAGCATTGGCGGCGATTGTCGGTGATGCCATGGCTCAAATGTCCTGTTCAGCTCTTGAGGATGTCGAGCGTGCGCTGGATCATCCGGCGCGTCGCACTGATGATGTTGAGGTTGGCCTCGTAGGACCGCTGCGCGTCGCGCATGTCGGTCATCTCGACCACCGAGTTCACGTTGGGATATTTGACGTTGCCGCTGGCATCCGCCGCCGGATTGTTCGGCTCGTATCTGACGCGGAAGGCGGACTGGTCGGGCTTGATCCTGCCGAGGGTGACGACCTGCGCCTCGAGCGTGCGGTCGAGCGCGGATGAGAAGGTCGGCACCTTGCGCCGGTAGGGATCGCCGCCGGCGGTCTGCGCCGTCGAATCCGCATTCGCGATGTTCTCCGAGATCACCCGCATGCGGCCGGCCTGCGCGCGCAGGCCCGAGGTCGCGATTGCCATGGAGCGGGCGAAGTCGCTGCTGTCATTTGCCATGATCCGCCTCCTTTAGGGCCTAACCTTTGCCGATCGCAGTCTTGAGCAGGCGCAGGCTCTTCGAATAGAGCGAGGTCACCGCCGCGTAGTCCATCTGGTTGCTGGCGGCCTTCATCATCTCCTCCTCGAGATTGACGGCATTGCCGGCGGGGCGGGTCTCGAAGCCCGCATTCTTGTTCTGGTCGAAGGCGGAAGGGGCCCCCGACGGCGCCAAATGCGAGGCGCTGGTCCGGGTCAGGACCAAGGGCCCCATGGACCCCGCGACGGCACCGGCCTTGTCGAACTTGGGCTCGACCAGGTCGCGCGGCCGGAATTTCGGCGTGTCGGAATTGGAGACGTTCTCGGACAGGACGCGCTGGCGCTCCTGATGCCACTGCATCTTGGTGCGAAGCACCGACAGTTCCGGAATATCGTTGATGGACATCGTCGCGGCTCCCTCCGCCCCGACGGACCCTAGGGACCGCCGCTAGGCAGAATTTGCCGCCTGTATGGTTAACAGCTGGTTAAGGACCGGTCGCGATGCATGTCCCCAGCCGAAACTGATTCTTGCGCCCCGCCATTCGACGCCGCGAAAAGTGGCATTAACCCAGCCGTTTGGCGAGACGTGCACAGGGCAAGAAGTCGTTTTGGATCGGGCGATTCATGGGTTATTAAGAGTTGGGGACGGCAAAACTTGCCGTGGAACGTTAAGAAATCGCAGTTTGGGGCATCGTCCGCCGGTGGTCGATTCGACTGACCATGGGCACGAAAAAAGCGCCATTTGTCGGGGACAAGTATGCAAGGCAGCCCTATCACCTTCATCGTCGCGTTCATCGTCGTTCTGGCGTTGATCGGCGTCGCTGCATGGCTGGTTCGCCGATTCGCCGGTAGCCGCATCGGCGCCAACACCCAGCGCGGCCGGATGCCCCGCCTCGCCGTGATCGACGCCGCCGCGGTCGACGGCCGGCGCCGCCTGGTGCTGGTCCGGCGCGACAATGTCGAGCATCTGCTGATGATCGGCGGCCCGACCGACATCGTCGTCGAGCCCAACATCGTTCGCGCCGCGCCTAGCCGCGACCAGATTCCGCAACGTCCGAGTGCTGCCGAACCGCCGCGCCTTGCCCCCCTGCCCGATGCCGGCGGCTGGGCCGACGACGCGCCGCGGCCCGAGCTGCTCGATCATCCCGAGCCGCAAATGCCCGAGCCGCCGCCGCGGCCCGCGCGGCCATCCTTCGCCGACGAAGTGCGCCGGCCTGCGCCTGCACTGGCCGAACGCCGCAGCGAGCCGGCTCTGGGCGGCTTTACGCCGGAGCCGATCGCGCCACGTCCCGAGCGCGAACCGCGGCCCGAGCCGCTGCCGCCGCGCATCGCCCGCGGCGAGCCGCCGCTGATGCCGCGTCCGCCGCGCGGCAGTGAGCCGATGAAGATGCCGCCGGTGCGGGCCGAGCGCGCCGCAGCACCACCGCCTCCTCCGCCCGTGCCGCAGGCTGCGCCCGTTCCGCCGCCGGTAGCGGCTGCCGCGCCCTCGAGCGCCGAGCAGAATCTCGCCGAAATGGCGCAGCGACTCGAGGCTGCCCTGCGCCGCCCGGCCGGGGAAACGGTCGCGCCTCCGGTTGCGCCGGAGCCGCCGCCCGCTCCGGCGCGCGCCGCCCGCAGCGAGCCGCCGGCACCGCCCGCTGCTCCGGCGAAGCCGGCTGCAGAAAAGACCAGCTTTGAAAATCTCGAAGACGAGATGGCCTCCCTGCTCGGCCGTCCGAAGCCCTCTTCGTGAGGTTGCCCGCCCTCCCGCGTAGAGTTCTTTTCCTTTCTGTCCTGGTCGGCGCGGCTTCGCTCGCAATGCCGTCGCATGCCCAGGACATCAGCATCAATCTCGGCGGCGGCGCCGGTGGCGGCGGCGTCACCGAGCGCGCGATCCAGCTGATCGCGCTGCTCACGGTGCTCTCGATCGCCCCGTCGATCCTGATCATGATGACGTCGTTCACCCGCATCGTGGTGGTGCTGTCGCTGCTGCGCACCGCGATGGGCACTGCGACCGCCCCGCCGAACTCGGTGATCATCGCGCTCGCGATGTTCCTCACCTTCTTCGTGATGGGCCCGGTGCTGCAGAAATCCTACGACGAGGGCATCCGCCCGCTCGTCGCCAACCAGATCGGCGTCGAGGACGCGTTCCAGCGCGCCTCCGTGCCCCTGCGCGGCTTCATGCAGAAGAACGTGCGCGAAAAGGACCTGAAGCTGTTCCTGGATCTCTCCGGCGAGCCGCCGCCGGCCACGCCCGACGATCTCGCCCTGCGCATTCTCGTCCCCGCCTTCATGATCTCCGAGCTGAAGCGCGCCTTCGAGATCGGCTTCTTGTTGTTCCTGCCGTTCCTGATCATCGACCTCGTCGTCGCCTCCGTGCTGATGTCGATGGGCATGATGATGCTGCCGCCGGCGACGATCTCGCTGCCGTTCAAGCTGATCTTCTTCGTGCTGGTCGACGGCTGGTCGCTGGTGGCCGGGAGCTTGGTGCAGAGTTACGGGGGGTGAGGCTTCGTTCGCTGCCGCGTCCTTTCCGCTCTCAGCGACGGCCCCCGCTCCCTGCTCGTCATTGCGAGGAGCCCTTGCGACGAAGCAATCCAGACTGCCGCCGCGGAAAGAGTCTGGATTGCTTCGCTGCGCTCGCAATGTCGAGTTTGTGGCGCGGTCACGGGCCGCGCGGCGACAGTCCTACCGCGTCATCTTGATCTGCCGCACGACCGGGATCGTGGGCAGCGAGCCGGTGTGGTCGCTCGTATCTTTGGCCTGCGGCGCGCCGGGCGCGCGGGCGGTGGCGTCGGGGAAGCGCTGCTTCATCTCGCGCAGGAAGCCGTCGAGCGTGTCGACGCTGGCAGCGAGCTTGGCGATCTCGGCGAATTCGGCGCTGGAGGCTGCGGCCGGCTTGCTCGCAATGTCGAAGGCGAGACGGTCGGCGCTCTCGCTCATCAGCGGGGCGTATTTCTCGCGGAAGCGCGACAGGCCGATCGAATCGTCGGCGAGGGCGTAGCCGACGGCGGCGCGGATGATGTCGCTCTTCTCGACCGCATTGAGCGGCTTGAAGTCGCGGAAGCGGTCTCCGTAATAGAGCTCGATCTGCTCAGCGGACTCGCGCCAGCGCCGCGCCGCCCAGAAGATGTCGGAGCGCAGGCGGAGCACTTCCCGCCCGGCGACGTTGGAGACGATGTCGAGCGCGAGATCGTGACGGCCGACGTCGCTCTGCGCGCGCGCCTCCAGCAGCAGGCGCTGCTGCCGGAGCTCCCCGGAGAGATCGCTGATGCGGCTCGCGCGCAGCGCGGTAATGGCCAAGTCGGGCTTGCGGTTGGCGAGATAGATCATGGCGAGGCGCGCGGCGACCTGGGCGCGCGCGGCGCCTTCGAGGCGATGATCTATCTGGTATTGCAGGAGCTCGGCGGCCTGGTCGAGCAGATCGATCGAGGCGAGACGGTCGGCGAGACGGCGGATCAGCTCGTCGCCGCGGCGGCCGATCGGCGTCAGCTCGCGGAACTCGTAGAACATCCCGAGCGCCTCGACCGGCGGCAGCTCGTCGCCCTTCGGCCCGAGGAAGATCTGCGTGAACAGCTCGGAGGCGAGATCCTGCGCCTGACGCGAGGCTTCGGCGTTCGGCTGTAGCCGCGTCGCGGTGCGCGCGGCGGTGAGCGCATCGCGGTAGCGCCCGTTCTGGGCATAGAGGCGCGACAGCATCTGCAGCGTCTTGACCTCGATCGCATCGCCGCGCCAGGTCATCGACAGCGTCTCGAGCTCGCGCAGCGCCTCTTCCTTGCCGATCTCGTCGCGCTTCTGACGCAGCGCGATCTCGAGCTGCTTGGCCTCGGCCGCAGCCGGACGATCATTCGAGGCGACCGCCAGCTTGTAATCGTCGAGCGCATCCTTATCGTGGCCGAGCGCCTCGGCGAGCCGGCCGCGCAGCACGGCGAAGCCTGGCGCGGCCTCGGGCGGGACACCGACCACCTCGAGCTCGCTGCGGCGCTTGGAGGCGCCGGCATAGTCCTTCACCTCGAGGGATGCGCGCATCGCGTCCATCGTCACGATGCGCTGGATGTCGAGCGGCAGCGAAGCGATAGCGAATTCGACGTTCTTGAACTTCTCGCGCGCATCGGCCCATTTGCCCTGCCGCGCATAGGCGAGCGCCTTCCAAAGCTGGGAATCGTGGCTGTTGCCGATCGCAGGATTGGCGAGATCCTTCAGGCCCTGCGCCGGCCGGCCGATCAGGATGTTGGCGATCGCATGCATGATCAGCGCGCCGCTCTCCTCCTTGTTGAGCGGATCGCTCAACATCACGTCGGTCACGGCCTTGGCCTCGTGATACATGGCGCGCGACATGTAGAATTGCGCAAGATCGAGCCGCGGCAGCGAACGCAGCGCCGGCTCGACCGCCGAGATCGCCGTCATCAGCTCGCCCTGGCGCGCCACGAAGTTTTCCGACTGGCCCTTGCGCCAGCCTTCGGGACTGAAGATCGGGCGCACGGCGGTCGGCGCCCGCTCGGCCGAGATGTCGACCGGCGACAGGGTCAAGCCGCCCTTCTTGCCGAGAATGACCTTGTCGGAGCCGACCTCGACGCCGATTTCGTCGGAGTTCGGCCGGATCGCGATGCCGTGCGCGGATTCCAGCAGCGAGAGATCGACGAGGTCCTGCCGCTTGATGAAGCCGCGCACCGGCCGCAGCGCGGTGACGACATAGAGCGTGTCGCCGGCATCGGGATCGGTGAGCTTGTGCAGCTGGCCCGGATTGGCGAAGGGGATCGCGATATTGGCGAGCGCGGGATCGGTGATGTTGCGCGACATCATCAGCGGCAGCGGCGTCGCCTGGATCTTGTCGGCGAGCGTCAACATCCAGTTGGTCTCCTTGCCGACCTCCTCGCTCGTCAGCGAATAGACCAGCGGGCGGGTGAGACGGATGCGCACCGCCTGCGCCTTGTCGAGCGGGATCCGGCCGACCTCGCCGATCATCGCGCCGCCCTTGGTGCGAATCGCCTCGACATCGACGGGCTTCGGCGTATCGAACACCAGCCACACGGTGTCGCCGCGGCGGAACGCCGCCGCCGGCGTTGCGACCTGAAACGGGAACGTCACGCGCAAGCCGTCGCTGTCGCGGCGCGCATCGACGCTGGCAATCGCGGGCGCGACCGGCACCTCCGCCGGCCCAGCCTTGGCAGCATCCTTGCCAGCCTCCTTGGCAGCATCCTTGACCGGTTCCTTCGCGACCTCCCTGGGCGCTTCGACGGGCGCAGCCGCAGCCGCCGGCGACGGCTTCGCAGCTTCCTTGGGCGGTTGGGCCGCTTCGGCCGCGAGAGAGGCTGCCGGTTTCGGCGCGTCGGCGGGCGGCAGCGCGGCGGGCGCTTCCACCTTCACCTCGGGCCTGATGTCGATCCTGGCCTCGCGCGCGATCGTCTCGGAGGTCGGCGGTGGGAGCTCGCGATGGGCCTCCTTCTTCTCAGCGGCGGGCTTTTCCGGTGCAGGTGCAGCGGCAGCGGCAGCCGCCGGCCCGCGACCGACCGGCTTCATCTGCGCGATCGTCGCCTCGGGCGTTGCCGCCAATTTACCCTTGTCGGGCTGGAAGGAGACGTCGACGACGTAGTTCTTCTCGTCGCGGAACGAATGCACGTCGGCATCGCCGACCAGCGCGATCTCGACATTGGTCTGGTCGATATCGGACTTCTGCTTGATCGAGGCGACGTTCGACGGCGCGGCGAGGACCGCGTCCGCCAGGTCGAAATTGAGATTGGCGTTGAAGATGAGCGTCAGCTTCTGCTCGTTGAGCACGGAGGAGACGCCGACCCCGTCGGGCATCTCGAACACGAAGCGCACGAAGGTCGGCTGCACCGAGGCGCGCACGCGGATCGGCGGACGCTTCCTGGACTCCGCGGCGGCACGCTGGGCGCGCAGCGCACGCTCTGCCGCGCGTGCCCGCTCGGCAAGCTCCTTGACCACGTCCATGGGCAGGCTCGGCGGCGGCCCCTTCCAGCCCTCGGGCAGCAGGTCGATGAAGGTGCGCTCGCCGGCGTTCATGGTGTTGACGGTGACGCGCCGCGCCAGCGACAGGCGGATGGCGCCGCCGTCAGGGTCGCGGCGGGCGGAATTGACGTAATCGGGCGCGCCTTCCGGAATGCGCTCGACGGGAACATCGACGGGCCGGTCGAAGCGGATGACAAGGATCGAGCCCGCGGTCGTCACCTCGGAGGGAACGTCCTCGCCGAGCTTGATGACGAGACGGGCAAAGCCGCCACCGGCTGAAAACGTCGCCTCGCCCCTGATCGGATCGGCCGCCTGGCCGGGCGCCGCAAGGCCAAGCAGGAGACAGGCCGCCATCAAGGCCGCGGCGCGGGCGTGACGCGACAAGCCCCGCGCCGATGCGCGGGCTCGCGACACAAATCCAGCGGCAGCCTCTCGCGCCATTGGCGGCATTTCTTCCGGTTCGGCGGTCATGCCGGCACTGGCGCCGGCCCGTGCCGTCGACTGTAGGTCTCGCCCATTAAGGACTTGTTAATGCTATGTCTTGATTTGCGGGAACAGCACGCCGTGCCGGATGGAGCTGGGGCCGGTCCGCCAGTTTGAATTTGAGACGCAGGCGGTTAAGCAGTTGTTAACGGCTGCACGACGTCGCGGCCGGTCAGTCCCTTTGCGGCACCCCATAGCGGACAAAGTCTTCGGCGATTCGGGCCTCGATCCTTTTGGCCGCCGAGATATCGCTATTGCCGCCGTCTGTATCGCCGAGCTTGAATCTGGCGACCCCGCGACCGTACAGCGCGCTCGCCAGCTTGGGGGCGTACCGCAGCGCCGCGTTGTAGTCGTCGATAGCCGCGGAGAGTTGTCCAATTTTCAGATTTATCAGGGCTCGCGAATCGTATGTCGCGGCGTTACCCGCTCCCGATCGAAGCACCATGTCGCAGTCCTCCATCGCAGCCTGCAAGGCACCAAGGACGGCCCGGGCCCAACAGCGTCCGCTCCAAGCCACCTCCAGCTTCGGGTCAAGGCGAATTGCTTCGTCATAGTCCTGCGCTGCACGGTCGTACGCATTCCTCTTCAAGAACGCTGCCGCACGGTTGGCAAAGGCAGTGGCATAGTTGGGGTTGAGCTTCAGCGCCTCCTGAAAAGCGCCAAGGGCGAGGTCGTGTGAGCCCGTCCTCAGATAGGCCACTCCGAGGTTGTTGAAGGCTTTCGCATAATTCGGGTTATGCCGGGTCGCTGCGACGAAATCCTTGATCGCGCCTTCGTAGTCGGCTTTGGCGCTATGGGCATTGCCCCTGTTGTTGTGGGCGACGGCAAAGCCATTTGTGCTCCCCTCGCCCGCATCGATAAAGGCCGTGCAGGCCTCGATGCGAGCTTCGGGCGAGACCCGATCTGACCCGTTACATAGCTCGATATTCTTGAGTGAGCTGCTCTTCTTCGACGTCTGCGCCAAGCCTGACGAACCGGAGAGTCCAACGATCAGAATGAGCATCCCTGCCCTGATGACACTGGCCCGTGCGATTTTCACACCAAGCGCCGAACTCCGCGAGCGAAACGAAGCACTCATGTTGCGTCTCTCTGCCGGGCCGGACGCTGCGCCGGCATCACGGCGGCTTCGGCCGAGCAAACGTCTCAGCACCCCCGACAGATGATGAGCCTGCGATTGGCGCTTCGATCGGACTCCGGCGCCGCGCCTGCCGGTGGCTTCTTCAGGAGCTTGCTTTTGCCCTCTTCAATCAGCGTGGAAAATTTGGCCGATCCGTCATCAGAAATCTCGATGTGCGGCGTCGTACCTCGGATCCCCAACGTGGCAACGGGCGTATCGACCTTCATATCGCCGGTCTTCGCAACATTGCCCGCAACAAAAGTGAACGTTCCCTTGGCAAGACTGAATAGGGTCGCGTTGGACTTGCCGGCCGGCTCATACACATAGTGATCCAGCACCATACGGGCGTTGCTCGATAAATTGAACGAGCTGCCGTCGCTAAGATTTATTCCGACCCGGCCGTCGTCTCCGGTCAGCACCACATCACCAAGATAGACGGGATCACCCCTCTTGGCCTGGCCGGGCTCACTTGAGACATTCGCTTGAACGATCACTGCGCCCGCATGTTCGATCGTGACGGAGCCTGTGGCCGTCGCCACCTTCCCGATCGGTTTGGAAGACGAGTTGGCGACGGCGGGCCCGGCGGAATCGACTTGCGCTTGAGCCGCACTCGGCAAGAAATTTAGAAGCGCCAAGACCAGGCCCGCCGCTATTGAGGATATTTTGGTTCTGCACATGATCCCCCCTTTCTCGAGAGACCTTGCGGCTGTCGGCGGCTCCATTTTTTGAGTCGCGACGCGCAGCAACAACAAACATAATTCTTGTTTAATATGATTAATCGTCCTACTTTATCGCGGCGCTATGAAAATTCCACAAATTAAATACATCTGGCTTGTCAATTTAATCACTTTGGCGGGAGGAATGCGCGAATGGCGGTACGCGTCACCGTCGCCGCGCAATGCAACTCTCGATAGCAGATTTGATGATTTCGGCGGGCATGCCATCGGCTGCCGGCGCCCAGGATATTTGTCCTTTGGCGAGGGCCGCCCCGAATAGACCACGGCAGCACGCCGAGCCTGAATCGATCACCCAGGCGAGGTCGAGCCATGTCAGCATCCGACATCCAGGTTGGTACCAGGCCCGCAATGGCCTTGCCCGTCCAAATCATCGGACATATTCAGACAGTGATTGGTTGCGGTACGCTTACGCGAGCCAGCGGCATCGCCACACTGGCCGTAGCTGGCGCGCCTGTCTATCGGACTGACGTGATAGAGACCGATGCCGACGGACAGATCACAGTTCGCTTCATCGACGGTACTTCCTTCGACATCTCCTGCGGCACTCGCGTCTCGCTGAGCGCATTCGTGTTCGAAGCCGAAGGCGAGCCATCGACGGCCCTCCTCGACCTGACCCGAAGGAGCTCCACTTCAGCACCAGGCCGGCCGGCAGAAGCCCGGTCTCACCAGCCGAACACGTCAATTGCAGGCATTCGTGCCCGGAGTCACGCAGGCGGGTCCGGAATGCTGACGCTTGCAGCATTGACTTTCTCGCTTGGACAAAATGCCGAAGCCGCGGACCCGGACGTCACGCTCCTCGATGACGACTCCATCACTTACAAGGACCTTGCGCATGGTGCATTCGAGCTCGTGACCAAGGAGCCGATCCCGCGGCGCATCATCGTCGACGATCCCGGCGAGACGATCGTGCTCAGGAAGGTGGGCTCCAGCATCAGTATCAATCAGGTCACGAACACGGCCGCTCGCATGGACGAGTTGCACGCCGCGCAACAGGACGTGCTCGCCAATCTCGAAGGACAGGGGCCGCATGGCTCAAGCACGCCTCCCTTCGTCAAATCCCAGTCACTGCAGCCGATCAATTTCATTCAGCCGGATGCGCCCGCACTGCAAATTGCGCCGAGTACGCTGCCATTCATCACTCTGGCGTCTCTTGAACCGGCACCACCGAGTCTCAGCACCGGAGCTGGGCCAATTGAGCTCGACACGGTGGTGTTTGATACATTCGCTGCAACGACAGGAACCTTCAGTGCCAGCGGCGGCAGCGGTGGCGGCAAGCTGAGCTTTGGCGTCGTCGGGGCGAACTCCGGCAATACGGTCCTGGGCGGAGTGACATACGATTTGTGGAAGGTAGGTTCCTATGGAGTGCTCTACGTCAACAGCACGAGCGGCGCCTACAGGTTCGAGCCTGACGATGCCGCAATCAACGCGCTGAAGGCGCCCACGACCGACGGCTTCGTTATCACCGCCTCCAACGGAGTTACCTTCGTCAGCCAGACCTTCACGATCGCCATTAACGGTGTCGACGACGCCGCAATCATCTCCGGCACCACGACAGGGTCTACGATCGAGGCTGGCGGCATCGCCAACCGAACGCCTGGCACGCCGGTTGCGACCGGCACCCTCACGGACACGGACGTCGACGATCCGCCCAATACATTCACCGCAGTGAGCACGCCAACAGCGAGCGCCGGTGGCTATGGCACCTTCACCATGACGGCCTCCGGCGTGTGGACCTACACTTTGGACGACGCCAGCCCGGCCGTGCAGAGGCTCAATGCCGGCCAAACGCTAACCGACAGCTTCACGGTGACCACGATCGGAGGCACGCCCCAGGTGGTCACGATCACCATCCACGGAGCCAGTGATGCAGCGGTCATCTCCGGCGACACGACCGGCGCCGTCACCGAGGCTGGCGGCGTCGCCAATGCAAATCCCGGCACGCCCATCGCGACCGGCACCCTCACCGATACCGACGTCGACACGATCGCAAATGCATTCACGGCCGTCGACTCGCCGACGGCGAGCGCCGCCGGCTACGGCACCTTCACCATGACGGCAGCGGGCGTGTGGACCTACACGCTAGACAACGTCAGCAGTGCGGTGCAGGCGCTCAATGGTGGGCAGACACTGACCGACAGCTTTACGGTGTCGACTCTGGACGGAACCGCCCAAGTAGTGACGATCACCATCCACGGCAGCAACGATGCTGCCGTGATTTCCGGCACAACCGCCGGATCGGTGACCGAGGCCGGAGGCGTCGCCAACGCGGCACCCGGCGCGCCGAGCGTAACGGGCTCGCTCGTTGCCGCCGACGTCGACAATGCATCCAATACTTTCACAACCGTGAGTTCGCCCAAGGCGAGCACGGGTGGTTACGGTACCTATACGATCACCGCGGCCGGCGCGTGGACCTACATGCTCGACAATGCAAGCGGCGCGGTGCAGGCGCTGAATGTCGGCGACACACTCACCGACAGCTTTACTGTCACTAGCCTCGACGGCACGCCGCAGACGGTGACGATCACCATTCACGGCAGCAACGACGCGGCCCTCATTTCCGGCACCACGACCGGCTCAGTGACCGAGGCAGGAACCTTCTCGCCCGGCGTTCCCATCGCGACTGGCACGCTGACCGATACCGACGTCGACAACGCGCCGAATACGTTCACCGCGATCTCTTCACCGACCGCGAGCGATGACGGATACGGCACCTTCACGATGACCGCAGCCGGCGCATGGACGTACACCCTCGACAACAACAACAGCGTGGTTGAGGCTCTCGATTCCGGCGACACCCTGACCGACACATTCACGGTGACCGCGATCGACGGTACCACGCAGACGGTGACCGTCGCCATTCATGGCGCCAGCGATGCCGACCCCAACGATTTTGACAACCTGGCCACCGGATCCGTCGTGATCTCCGATCCCCCGAACGTGTACGGAACGCCGGGGAGCGAAACCATCGCCGGCGGCGGCGACACAGGTCAGGTCATCTATGCGGGAGCCGGCAGTGATACGGTCAATGGGACCGGCAAGACGGACGTTCTCTATGGCGGCTCAGGCAATGACACGATCAAGGGCAACGATGGCAATGATGCCATCTACGGCGGCTCGGGAAACGATACGGTAAACGGCAACAACGGCGCCGATACCATAACCGGCGGATTTGGTGCGGACCAACTCACCGGCAGCAATGGCAACGATCGTTTCGCATATTTGTTCGTCGCCGATTCCCGCGCCGGTCAGTTCGACACCATCACCGACTTCGCATCGGGAGCGGACAGGATCGACCTGACCGCCTTCGGCGCGCTCGGGTTTGCCATCCTGGCGTTGAGCTCAACCAACACGACGGTGCCGCCACATACGATCGCCTGGATCTATGACAGCGCGTCGAACGAAACCATCGTGTACGTCAACCCAACGGACCAGACCCTGCAGATCGGCGATTCCAGTCTGCTCGAAATCCATTTGCAGGGGATTGCAACCGTCGATGCCTCGGACTTCATCCTGGCGCCAGCGGCGCCTGTCGTGGCGGTCGCCAGCGAGCTGACCGACCTCACCGCAACCCTGCAGAGTGATGCGGCCGGGGTAATGACGATCACTTCCGAGATCTCGTCCGACTCCGGAAGCGGCGACGGCACGCTCCTCGCAGAGAGTCCGGACATCCAGTCAAGCGAGCCGCTCCACAACCTGGATACGCCTTCGGACCAGATCGAACGAACTGAGTATTCGAGCATCTCCAGTTCGGACCCGATGCAAACGCCCTCGACCGAAACACTCCGCATTGTTGCGGTGGCTCCTTCGGGCAGCGGACCGTCTGCGATATCGCAATACGTCGCCGCACCGACGGAGGCCAGTTTTGTCTTCGACCACCTGGCCGGTCCCGACACAGCATTGCTGGCCAAAAGTGGCGCGGTTGCCGGAAGCGGCCACATGCCTGACATTGCCATCGCCGCGCTGAATTTTGACCAGAATGCCGCCGAACAGCACGCCGGGCGCGGGCTTGCACCGGGGAGCAATGCCGGGAATCACGGCGCCTCGCCTCAAGGAAACGCCGACGAGGCGGCTCATGCCCACGGTCGTCCCAACGATGGAATGGCAGAGACGACGCTCAATCCGAGCCTTCTGAAGTCGTCGAGCGGAGGCGCCAACCATTCGCTTGCGAGCGAGACGCAGCAGCTCGGCGACTCATTCCAGTTCAAGGATAACGCTTCGCAGGGCTCACAGCAGAGCGTGGTGCCGGATCATCTGGACTTCGCCGGTCATCCCGGCCACGCTGGAGGGTTCCACAGGCTCGAACTGGCGTTCACGCCTGAACCATCTCCGCCCGATGTTGATCCGCCTCATGGCCCAAGTCCGGCTCACGGCCACGGCTTGCACGATCTGATCTTGTGACGCCCCGAGCCAACGGGCTCTTCAGTGTTGCTTCCCGGCGCCATCGGGCGCCGAGGAGCTCTCTTCGCCAAGAGAAGATTGATCATCGTTGCCGACCTCGCCATCCGGCGGCGCGGCATGCTGATGGCTTAGTGCGGATGTCCATGCGGATGTCATCGCCGCTATGATCATCCGGTTGACGGCCTCGATGACGCGTTCTGCTGCGGACGAGTAGTTCATGGCCCTCCTCCTGCGCTGCCGACTGCGAATGACCGAAGCGTAGGACGTCGCCTTGAGCACCACTGTACGCCACTTCACACCTGCGCGCGTCAAGTCATCGCAGTCCCGGAGGATGCCGCCTGCCCCGGCTGCATCCGCCACGGGATTCTGATTTCCACCTTGACGAGTTGCTGAGCGCGCGCACTCACAACCTTCGGCTCGTTGCGGTTCGCGCGCGACTCTGAATCAGATGTGAGTCTCGGCGATGCAAATCGCATTGGTTAGCTCTGGGGGTAATCAATGAGCGGAGAAGCCGGTTGCATTGTGTGTAGCAGAGCAAGAGCGGTCGTCGCGATCGTCCCGATTGCCAGAGGATATGCCCTGAAGACATATGAATGCGCCTGTTGCCACAGCACCCTGCAGCTCGTGACCCGCGTCTCAAAGGCGGCGCTGATCAAGCAGCAGGTCAATATCCTCGCCCAGATGGAGCAGCAGTTGCGCCCGCCTGTTCGCAGGGTGCAACAGGCCTTTGCGAATTAGGCGCACGAGGCATTTCGCTGGGCTTCAGTCGAACGACCGCGCGACAGCGCGCGGATTCGAGCCCTCAATTTGGCTTTTGCGTCGGCTTGCCGTCGATCTTGGGCAATTCGCCGGCCGAGGCAGACTGATCGCCGCCGCCATTGGCGCGGCGGGCCATCTCGACGGTCAGCCGCTCGGCGGCTTCCGATGACATCAGGCCCAGGATGTCCGACATCTTGCGCGGCGCGATCGCCGAGGCGATCTCGATCAGCACGCCCATTTCGAGCCGGTCGAACACCCGCGCGGCATCCTTGGGCTTCATGCCCTCGTACATGGTCACGAGGCCCTTCATGCGCTGGGCTTCGGCGGCCTTCTGCTCGGCCTGGGTTGCGGAGATGCGGGTTTCCACCGCCTTCATCTCCTCGACCTTGGTCTCGATGCGCTTCTCGGCCGACTTGAGCAGGCTTTCGCGGATGTCGATCTCGCGCTGGCGCGCCTCGATCTCCTGCCGCCGCGCCTGCAGCCGTTCCAGGACCGCGCGCTCCGAGGCCGAGATCTGCGGCTGGGTCTCGTCGATCTTGACCGGGGTGCCGCCCTCCATCTTGGTCTCGGGTGCCGCCGGCTTCGGTGGTTCCTTCGGCGCGCTCGATCCCGTGATGTCGAGATCGTCGCGGCCGGTCGGGAAATTCAGGTTCTCTTCCGCCCAGGATTTCTTGCTCAGGTTCGGCTTGTAGTCGAAGACATAGCCGCCGTTGATCGCGAGGCCCGCCACCTTCAGCGTGGCGAGGCCGGCGACGGCGACCAGGACGACCGGAATGACGCGGATGTTACGAAAGGACTTCATACCCTGACTTCATGCGGCAAGGACTTCATGCGGCAAGCCCGTTGGATCGTCGGCGCTCGGAGAAGGCTTCGGCGGCCGCCGCCACCGCCTTCGCGGACGACGGCTTGGGCGCGGCCGCGGCGACCGTCTCCGGATTGGTGACGGGACGCGCGGCGATCGCGATCTTGGACAGGCGCCGCACCACGTTGTCGGCCTCGCCGAGCTGCTTGTAGAGCTGATCCGACATCTGCGTCGCGGCGGCGAGCTGGCTGCCAAGGTTCTCGTTGACGTCGCGCACGGCAAGCTTCAGCCCGCCGATCGCGCGCTCGGCGATCTCGGTCGCGGTGATCAGCTCGGCGATGACGGCCTTCAGCGAATGCTCGTCCGCCTTCAGCCGCCTCAAGCGCTTGTTGAGCGTGACGCAGTAGACGATCGTCAGCATCAGCAGGATAGCCACCAGCGTCTCGATCGCCAGTCCCAGGGAGTGGTTCATGGGGCCTCCATCATCTTGTTCTGCTCGTCCACCTTCTCGAACATCGCAAGTGTCGTACTTGGCTTGCGCAAGGGTTTCGTCACACGGATCGCCACGCGGTCGCCGACCCGGCCCATCCGCCCCTCGGTCAGCGTGACGTCGCCGCAGCGCACGGTGACGTTGGCGTCGGCGCGCATGTCGAGCGGCAGCGTGTCGCCCACCTTGAGCCGCATCAGCTGCTTGAGCGGAATGTCGGCCTCGTAGAGCACGGCGTCGACGGCGATCTCGGCCTGCACGATCTCGGTGGCGAAGTGGCCCTCCCAGACCGGGTCGCGGCCGAACTTTTCGCCCATGAACATCTGGAGCAGGACGCCCCGGATCGGCTCGATGGTCGCGTAGGGCAGCAGCAGCTCGATGTTGCCGCCGCGGTCTTCCATGTCGATGCGCAGGCGCACCAGGATCGCGGCGTTGGCGGGACGGCTGATCGCGGCGAAACGCGGATTGGTCTCGAGCCGGTCGATCGAGAATGTCACCGGCGATAGCGGCCGGAACGCCTGCTCGGCGTCGGCCAGCACCACCTCGACCAGCCGCTTGACCAGCTCGGTTTCGATCGTGGTGTAGGGCCGGCCCTCGATGCGCAGCTGGCTGGTGCCGCGGCGGCCGCCGAGCAGCACGTCGATCATCGAATAGATCAGGTTGGAATCGACCGTCGCCATGCCGAAGTTCTCCCACTCCTCGGCCTTGAAGACGGTGAGGACGGCGGGCAGCGGGATCGAGTTCATGTAGTCGCCGAAGCGCACCGAGGTGATGCGGTCGAGCGAGACTTCGACGTTGTCGGAGGTGAAATTGCGCAAGGAAGTCGTCATCAACCGCACCAGGCGATCGAAGACGATTTCGAGCATCGGCAGGCGCTCGTAGGAGACCATCGCCGAATCGATGATCGCGCGAATGCCGGAATGGTCGTCGAGCGTGACGTCGCCGACGGTGAAGCCGAGGAGATTGTCGATCTCCTCCTGGGACAACACCCGCTCGCCGGAGTTCTTGCCGGTGCCGAGATCGCGGCTGCCGTCCTCGACCATGGCGGCCCATTGCAGGGCCATGGTCTCCGACAGCTCGTTCTCGGCGGCAGCCTTAGCCGCCTCGGCGGGATCCTCGCTATCGAGCGAGGCCTCCCACTGGGCGGCAATTGCATCCTGGTCGACTTGGTCGTTGCCCGCCATGATCCCTAGCCCGTCATGCTCACTGGACCACGACTTCCTTGAACAGCACGGCGCTGACCTGGATCGGGGCGACCGCCGCGTTGACGCGCTTGGTCAGCTCCTCCTTGAGGCGGAAGATGCCGGCCGAACCGTTGAGGTCGGACGGGCGCAGCTCGCGCACATAGGTCTGGAAGATGTCGGTGACGCGCGGCATCGTCGGCTTGATCGCCTCGATCTGCTTCTCTTCCTTCAGCTCCAGCACGATCTTCAACCGCAGATATTGCACGCGCTCGCCGGGCGAACCGGCGAGGTTGACCATCAGGTCGGGAACGTCGACGAAGGCAGGCGGCTTCGGCGGCGGCGCGGCCTCGGCATGATGCTCATCGCCGCCATGACGGAAAAAAAAGAACCAGGTCGCGGCGCCGCCGCCGATCACGGCGAGCACGCCGATGACCATGATGATGAGCTTGAGCTTGTTCTTCGGCGGAGCGGCTTCCGCGCCCTCGGCGGCTGCGCCGCCTTCCTCATTCTCTGCCATGGTTGCCGCGCCCGTTCATCTCTTAAAGGGGTCGAAAGAGCGAAGCCTCCTGGCAGACAACGACGCGATACGAATGCCCCAGCGCAATGCGCTCCTCTGATGCGCAAACGCTACGGTAATAATGGTTAACGGAATCTTTCGATTGGGCCCCTGCTAGGAAAAATCTGCCGGGCAAACATGGCTAACAGAACCTTTCTGCCGCCCATTCGCGCCCGTAAAAAATCGGCAAAACATTGAAAACAAACATCTTTTTCGGTTGGCACGGCTTTCGCTGAGAGAGGCCCGAGACCTCACGGCTTGGGAGAGCCCGACGGTCTCGGTCACGGGGTCCGCCAAGGCGCTTGGGAGAGCGAAATGGCAGATCCGCTCAGGGGAGATTTCCGATGCAGAACGCGCGTCTGATCGGCTTGTCACGGCAGATGACGTTGGAGCGGCAGATGGATGTCATCGCCAACAACGTCGCCAATGCCAACACCAACGGCTTCAAGTCGGACCATTCGCTGTTCGAGGAATATCTGAACTCGAACGCGCGTGAGGACAATTTCATCGGCCGCGACCGCCGGGTCTCCTATGTCCAGGACCGCGGCACGTTCCGCAACATCAGCCAGGGGCCGCTGGAGCCGACCAACAATCCGCTCGACATGGCGATCAACGGCGGCGCCTATTTCGCGGTGCAGTCCAACGGCGGCGAGTTCTATACCCGCGACGGCAAGTTCTCGCTCAATAGCACCGGCCAGCTCGTCACCGCCGACGGCAATCTCGTGCTCGGCAATGCCGGCCCGATCACCTTTCAGCCGACCGACCACGACATCAACGTCGCGCCCGACGGCACCGTCACGGTGCTCGAGGGCACGGCGCGAACCGACTCGATCCGCGGCAAGATCCGCATGGTCTCGTTCGACGATCCGGCCAAGCTGACCAAGCTCGGCGCCAATCTCTATGCCGCCGGCTCGGCGAACCAGCAGCCCGACACCAAGTCCACCCTGCAGCAGGGCTATGTCGAGAAGTCGAACGTGAATGCGGTCGGCGAGATGACCCGCATGGTCGAGGTGATGCGCAGCTACGCCGCGGTCGCCAACCTGCTGCAGCAGCAGAGCGACCTCCACAAATCGGCGATCGAGAAGCTCGCCGACGTTCCGGCCTGATTGAAGGAGAACTGAGATGCAGGCGCTTCACACCGCAGCGACCGGAATGGCGGCACAGGAACTCAACGTTCAGGTGATCTCCAACAACATCGCCAACCTCCGCACCACCGGCTTCAAGAAGCAGACGGCGGCGTTCCAGGACCTGATCTACGAGCACGTCCGCCGCGTCGGCGCCCAGTCGTCGGACCAGGGCACCATCCTGCCGGTCGGCGTCGACATCGGCGGCGGCGTCAAGACCGTCGGCACGCCGCGCAGCATGACCCAAGGCACGCTGTCGCAGACCGGCAACGACCTCGATCTCGCCATCTCGGGCGAGGGCTTCTTCAAGATCCTGATGCCCGACGGCACCTTCCAGTACACCCGCGACGGCACCTTCCAGATGGACAATCAGGGCCGCGTCGTCACCGCGCAGGGCAATCCGGTGCAGCCCACTATCACCATTCCCAACAACGCCTCGGGCATCTCCGTGAGCGAGCAGGGCCAGGTCTCGGTGACGTTGCCGGGCTCAACCACCTCCTCGATCGTCGGCCAGATCGGCGTCACGCGCTTCATCAACAAGGCGGGCCTGCAGCCGGTCGGCAACAACCAGTTCACCGAGACGCCCTCGTCCGGTGCGCCGCAGGACGGCACCGCGAACACAGAAGGTTACGGCAAGCTCACGCAAGGCAGCCTGGAGCAGGCCAATGTAGACGTCGTCTCGGAGATGAGCGACCTGATCGCCGCCCAGCGCGCCTACGAAATGAACGCCAAGGTGATCAGCGCCGCCGACCAGATGATGCAATCGACCACGGCGCTGTTCCGCTGAGGTGATGACGATGATCCGCGCCACCCTCGCCGCCATCTCCACTCTTGTCGCGCTGGCTTTGCCGGCAGCGGCCGCCAACGATTTCATCGCCGCGCCGACGCTGCGCGCAAGCGTCTCGGTGACCTCGGACGTGGTGCGGATCGGCGATCTCATCGACAACGCCGGATCGGCCGCGCTGATCCCGGTCTACCGCTCGCCCGATCTCGGCACCACCGGCACCCTGACGGTCGGCCAGGTGCTGTCGGTGCTGCGGGCCAAACAGGTGATCGGCGTCATGACCGGGGACATCAAGGAGGTCCAGGTCACCCGCCTCGCCCGCACGCTCGCGAGCAAGGATATCGAGAACGCGGTCGCCGCGGCGCTCGAGCGCCGCTTCGGCCTCGGAGACGCCGCCAACATCACCATCACGTTCGACCGCAGCGTCGCCGAGATGCGGCTGGACGCCTCCAACAGCGGCGCGCTGCAGCCGGTCGCAACCCGCTATGATGCCCGCAGCGGCCGTTTCGACATCGCCTTCGAGATCGCCAACGACGGCAACGCCGCGCCGACCAAGCTGCGCTTCACCGGCACCGCGATCGAGACGGTGGAGGTGGCCGTGCTGACCCGCGACATCGACCGCACCGAGTTGCTGAAATCCTCCGACCTGTCGTTGGAGCGCCGGCCGAAGGCCGAGGTCGCCGGCGAGGCCGCCTCGCGCGACCGCAGCATCGGCATGCAGCTGCGCCGAGCAATGCGCGCGGGCACGCCGATCCGCGCCGCCGACCTCGTCAGGCCCGACTTCGTGGTGCGCGATCAGGCCGTCACCATCATCTACCAGGTGCCCGGCCTCTATCTCACCACGCGTGGCAAGGCGGTCGAGAGCGGCGCCGAGGGCGACACCGTCAGCGTGCTCAATCTGCAGTCCAAGCGCACCCTGACCGGCATCGTCACCGGCCGCGGCCAGGTCACGGTGCAGGGCGCCAGCCAGTCCGCGCCGATGGCGCCGGCCGTCGAGCAGACCTCGTCGATCAAGCGTGACGAGGTGCCCGCCGCCGCAGCCCTCGCACAGAGCCTGATCCAGCCGGCAAACCCGGCCCAGATCGCCCAAGCACAGCTTCCGCAAGCCCGCCTCTCGCACGCTCCAGCCAAGTCAGAGTAAATCATGTCAACGTTCAGTTCGGTTTCCCGCCTTCGTCGCATCGCGATCTCTGCCCTGCTGCTTGCAACTTGCGCCTTGGCGAGCGGCTGCTCCTCGATCGACCGCCTGTCACAGATCGGCGAGCAGCCGAAGCTGTCGGCGATCGACAATCCGACGACGCAGCCCGGCTACAAGCCGGTGCAGATGCCGATGCCCAAGCCGGAAGTCGCCTCCTACAATCCGAACTCGCTGTGGCGCAACGGCAGCCGCGCCTTCTTCAAGGACCAGCGCGCCCGCCAGGTCGGCGATCTCCTGACGGTGACCGTGAACATCACCGACAAGGCCAACATCGAGAACGACACCTCGCGCAGCCGCTCCAACAAGGAAGATTCGGGGATCACGGACTTCATCGGCTCCCAGACCGTCACCCAGGCCAACAAGATCCTGCCCGGCCGCATCCTGACCGCCGACTCGACCTCCTCGAGCGAGGGCAAGGGCAGCGTCGACCGCAAGGAAGCGCTGCAGACCAACGTCGCCGCCGTAGTGACCCAGGTGCTGCCGAACGGCAACCTCGTCGTCGAAGGCAAGCAGGAGATCCGCGTCAACTTCGAAATTCGCGAGCTGATCGTCGCCGGCATCGTCCGCCCCGAGGACATCCAGAGCGACAACACCATCGACTCCACCAAGATCGCCCAGGCCCGCATCGCCTATGGCGGCCGCGGCCAGATCACCGACGTGCAGCAGCCGCGCTACGGCCAGCAGGTCATGGACGTGCTGCTGCCCTTCTAAGCCTCTTCAAGAGCTCCCACATCGTGCTCGCGAACTAACGGCGCGAACGACGATGTACTACGCGGCCCTCGCTAGCTCCCCTGGCGAGGGCCGCATGTGTTTTGCCTGCGCCGCCAAAGCGGCGCAGGCAATCTTCTAAGGCGGAATGGCTTTAAGTTGAATCGATTGCCGCGGGCTCGGTGCAACCTCTCCCGCTTGCGGGAGAAGTTGCACCGAAGGCGCGGGTGAGGGCTTTCTCCTCTTGCGGGCTGTCCCATTGCGGAAACACCCTCTCCCCAGCCCTCTCCCGCAAGCGGGAGAGGGAGTGCCCTACCTTGTAGCAATCAAACCTGATCTCATGACCCTCTAGAGCAGTTCGATCCCGCGTGCTTGCGCCCACCGCTCGAGGATCTTGCACTCCTCGGGATGCGGTGCACGGTTTGCGAACCCGCGGACCTGGACCGCCCGGGCGCGTCGATCAAGCTCAATGGTCAACAACCGATCTGGAGCACCCGCAGCGCGGCGGCGCAGCGACCAGATCGACGCATGCCCGGCGATGCACTTGGACGCGTAACTGGCAACGCAGTGTCGCATGCTCCGCGTCTCAACCACGAGATCGGCCGCGGTACGCAATTGGACCACGACGTATTCTTCGCGCTTGGCCGGGTCCTTGGACGACTTCGTCCATGACCAGTCCGCGATCGCTGCACCAAGCCAACGGTCCTCGCTCTGCTCGGGGCCTGCTGCCAGCCCCCGCGCACGGTTTCGCGCCGCGTCGGCGCGACGGCGTGCGGCCTCGATACGAGCAATCGCATCGAGATCGCGATGCCATTCGCGCATCTGTCGCCCAAGCGAGATCAGTGAACGCCCCTTGAGGGAGTATTCCGGATCGCGCCGGTGGCAATGGGCGAGGTAGTCATGGAAGTCATCCATGTCCTCGACCGTGGTGGGATGCGCGCAGAAGAAGCGAACCTCGCGCCAGAAGCGATGCTGAGCGCGCTGCGTCTGCGTGATCCTGGTGCGCGCGATCCGCATCGCAACAGCGGGATCGGTCGCATAGGAACGCGCAATCGCCTGCCAGATCGCCGCCTCGAAGCCGACCTTCCCCAACGGATTGAGGAATGCATGGACCTCCTTGCGAGACAGCCATTCGGCCGCACCGGCAGCGTAGAGCGAACCACCGCCGGCCGCCGCGATGTACCAGCGCTTGCGCAAACGGATCTCGTCGGCGTCCAGTCCCGCGCCGCCGATCCAGATCTGCTCCAGATGTTCTGCGACGGGATAGCGCGCGAAGAGATAGCGAGCCGCGGCAAGACGAAGACGCGCCGCATCGCGGGTCTTCATTCGCGGCTGCCAGGCCTCGGCATCGCGCACGATGTCCGCTTCGAAGCCACGCCGGGCCTCTTTGATCGCGTTCTTGAAATCCGGTGGAGGACGCGTCCGCTGCGACACGTGCCGCAGCGAAAGCTCGTAGGCTTCAACCCGCGCGCGCTCGGCCTCCCGCCGGCGCTGAATCAATGACTGTGCCATTGTCGTTCAACATGATTGGATGACTGTCAGCCGGACGCACTGAGAGCGTCGGCACGGAATGTGTCGATCGCCACAACGTACTCACGGCTGGTCTCCTCGTAGTTGAACGCGCAGGTTGAATGGGACGGGGCTCATAGACCCGATTGCCGGCGGGCGCAAGATGCGTCCCGTCTAAAATTCAGAAACTGCGCACAGCGAGAGAGCTCGCGACATTTTAGCAACGCTGTTGCCCCAAACTCAGTCATTGCGAGCGCAGCGAAGCAATCCAGTCTGTCTCCGCTACAGGATTCTGGATTGCTTCGTCGCAAGAGCTCCTCGCAATGACGGAGAGTGCCGATGTGCCCCCTGCCCCCTCACGTAAACTCCGCCTCCACCACGCCGAGCCCGTCCAGCTCCATCCGCACCTTGTCGCCGGCTTTCAGCCACAGCGTCTTGACCAGGCTGCCGGTGAGCACGAGCTGCCCCGCGTGCAACCCCTTGCCCTCGGCGGCGAGATGGTTGGCGAGCCAGGCAAGCGCATTGTGGGGATGGCCGAGCACGTCGGCACCGGTGCCGTGGCTGACCTCCTCGCCGTTGACGATGGCGCGGCCCTTGACCGCCTTGAGGTCCGGCACCGACGAGCGCGGGACCGAGGGACCCAGCACGCAGCCGGCGGCGAAGAAATCGTCGGCGATCAAGGTCGGCGCGCCCATCATCTCCCATTTCACGTAGCGGTCGTCGACGATCTCGATGGCGGGCTGATAAGCTTCGACCGCCTCGCCGACCCATTCGGCCGTGAACGGCGCTTCGCCGGCGGCAAGGTCCCGCTTCAGCCGCACCGCGATCTCGCATTCGACCCCGACCCGGACATAATTGGAGGCGGCGAGCTTGGCGCCGCTGTCATTGATGCCCTTCTGGAACACGCCGCCGCCGCACGGGTGCGGGATGCCGATATAATCCTGCATCACCTGGCTGGTGCAGCCGATCTTGTAGCCGACGAGCGGACCGACATGCGGCAGCAGCAGATCGTGCAGGGTGCGCTGGACCTGATAGCCCTCGGCTTCGTCCGCAGGGGGCCGCTCCAGCGCCGCGAGCGGGGCGTGGTTGCGGCGCGCCAGCGCGATCGCCTTTGCGGCTTCGAGAATCTTGTCCATCGGCGCCGCCTCCCACGCTACGCAGTCGAAGGGCGGCACTTCAGCATCCCCGCTCCGGCCTGACAAGCGCGGGTGGCGTGCCCTCACCCCTTGACGAGACCGAGCCGGAGCAGGCTCTCGGCGGTCGCAAGGATCGCCTCCTCATTGGAGCGCGCCTGCCAGCCGAGCAGCGATTTGGCCTTGGCGCTGGTGGAATGCCTGACCTTTCCGAGCATCGGCACGACGGCACGCAGCAGCGGAATCCGGCGCGCGGCCAGCCGCACCAGCCAGTCCGGCGCCTGAAGCCGCGGAACCCGGCGCGCCCGCGGCCCGAGTTCCCGCCGCAGCACGCGGGCGATGTCGAGGATCGACATGGTCTCGCCGGAGACCGCAATGAAACGCTCGCCTTTCGCCTCCGGCGCAGTCATCGCCCGCAGGTGCAACTCGGCGACGTCGCGGACGTCGACCACGCCGAAATAGACCCGCGGCACGGCCGGCATGGCGCCGTCGAGCAGCGATCTGACGATCTCGATCGAGCCGGAAAAGTCCGACCCCAGCACGGGCCCGAAAATGCCGGCGGGGTTGATCACCGACAGCTCCAGCCCATCCCCCTCGCGCGCGACGAAATCCCAGGCCGCCCGCTCGGCCAGCGTCTTGGACTTGACGTAGGGTTGGCCGTCGACACCGGCGAGATTGGTCCATTCGGTCTCGTCGAACGGCCTGTCGCGCGGGGGATGACCGTAGCCGATCGCGCCCAGCGACGAGGTGACGACGACCCTCTTGACGCCGGCCGCGCGCGCGGCCCGGAGCACCCGGAGCGTGCCGGCGCGGGCCGGGATGATCATCTCGTTCTCGTCCGTCGGGACGGTGGTCGAGAGCGGGGACGCCACGTGGAGAACGTAGTCGCAGCCCGCGACCGCCGCCGCCCAGCCGTCGTCCCGGGTCAGATCGGCGGTGACGAAGGCCACGCTCTCGGGCGTCGCCGCCCCGCCCTCGCGCAGCATGGCGAGCACATCGGCCTGGCGCTCCGGCCGGCGCACCGTCGTCCGCACGGCATGGCCGGCGGCCAGAAGTTGCAGGGCGACATGGATGCCGACGAAGCCCGACCCGCCGGTGACCAGAACAGTGCTCATGACCCGCATTCCCCTCAAGCTGGAGGATCCTGTTTGCGCTGATGAACGGCGCGGTTCGTTTCGGCGCGTTGCGGCGTTCGATCGGCTCGAGCAGGACGGCCTCGTGTCGCGCACTGTCTTCGCGGAAAAGCCGTTGAGGGTCGAGTACGAGCTGACCGATGCGGCCTACGGCCTGTTGCCGGCGTTTAAGGAAATATTGAGCTGGTCCAGGCTTTATGGAGATGCCCGCCTCGAGACGTCGCAGCAGGCCTGATTGCAGCGATGCTTGATGCAGCTGGATCAGCGTCTCAATATTCGAGTCGATCTCGTTGATGCGACTCGCAAAATCTCCCGCACCTGAAGTGAAGGCTGTTTCTCATCCGAACTCACGTGAGCTCGGAGCAATCCAGTCTAGCCCGTTGATCGCGATTCACTTTTCGCGATCGCGCTGTCGCCATGGTGAGCGCGGCGGCAAGCGACGGGCAATATGCCGGGCATGGCGCGAAATGGCGCCCTGCGTCCAAAAACAAAGAGCCGCATCTCTGCGGCTCGGACCTTATTCGTCGCGATAGACCTTCTCGCGTTTCTCGTGGCGCTCCTGCGCTTCCACCGAGAGCGTCGCGATGGGCCGGGCCTCGAGCCGCTTCAACGAGATCGGCTCGCCGGTTTCCTCGCAATAGCCGTAGGTGTTGTCCTCGATACGCTGGAGCGCGGCATCGATCTTGGCGATCAATTTGCGCTGGCGGTCGCGGGCGCGGAGTTCGATGGCACGGTCGGTTTCGGACGAGGCCCGATCGGCGAGATCGGGGTGGTTCACGTTCTCCTCCTGCAGAGCCTGCAGGGTGAGCTTCGATTCTTTGAGGATCTCATCCTTCCAGGCGAGGAGCTTCAAACGGAAGTACTCCTTCTGCCGGTCGTTCATGAAAGGCTCTTTGTCGGTCGGTCGGTAGTTTTTCAACTTTTCCAAGGGAGGCCTATCTTCTAAAGCAACGACTCGCGGACGGACCGGGGTCCGTTGAGCCGGGCCTTATATAGTGGCCTCCCGTGACAGACAATATTTCCCTCACCGCCCGGTCCTCGCCCCCAAGCCCTTGCACAGGAAGGTTTATCCTTGAGGGCTTGGAGGCGGCTGGCGGTCCTTAATAGCCGACCGTGAAGCGCTGCTTCAGGTGGGCTGGCTTTTCAATCTCGTCGGCGAGCGCAATGGCGTAGTCGGCGAAGGTGATCCAGCTCTTGCCGTTCGCATCTGCGAGAAGCTGGTCGGTCCCGAGCCGGAACTTAGCCGTCCGTTCCCCCTCAACGAACAGCGCCGAAGGCGAGATGAAGGTCCAGTTCAGGTCCTTTTCCTGCCGCAGCAGGTCCAGGAAGGCCGAGCCCGCCTCCGCTTCGGCCTTGTATTGGGCCGGAAAATTGGGAGTCGTGACCAGCTTCACGCCCGGGGCAACCTCGAGGCTCCCGGCGCCGCCCACCACGAGGTAACGACCGATCTTGGACTCCTTCGCTGCACCGATCAGCTTGAGCGGATCACTGGCCAGGAAGTGCACGGAACTCACGGCGACGTCGTGACCGGCCCACAGCTTGGCGAGGCCCGCCTGGTCCAGCACATCCCCCTTGGTCGGCGTGACGTTCGGCAGGGCCGCAATCTTTTCCGGGTTCCGGGCGATGGCCGTGACCGTGTGGCCGCGGCGGGACAGTTCCTTGGTGATCTCCGATCCCGCCCGGCCCGAGGCGCCGGCGACTGCGATTTTCATGGAAGGCTCCCTTGCTTCTATGGTAACTGACGGAAACTAGATATCGCAAAGAATGCTGGTGTTAAGAGAGCACTTTGTGCTTACCTGATTACGCTGAGGTAACTGATCGCATACAACCGACACGCGGACCCCAAGCAACGGGATGGATTTCCGAGAACCGACGATGAAACCCGACGTCTACGCAGCGAACTGCCCCACCCGCCAAATCCTCGATCGCGTCGGCGACAAATGGGCGGTGCTGATCCTCTTGCTCCTGCGCAAGGAGCCGATGCGCTTCAATCAGTTGCGCCGCACGATTGAAGGCATCTCGCAGAAGATGCTGAGCCAGGTGCTTAAGTCGCTCGAACGCGACGGCCTGATCAGGCGCCGTGCCATCGCGACCGTGCCCGTGACGGTGGAATATTCGATCACCCAGCTCGGCCTGACGCTGGCGGCGGCGGTGGATCCCTTGCGCGATTGGGCCGAGCAGAATCTGAAAGACGTGCTCGCCGCCCAACGCCGCTATGATGCGCAGCTGAAGGAGGAAGCGGCGTAAGACAGCCTGCGTGACTACGCCTGCCCGGCCTTCGCCAGCTCGACCTCGACCCGCAGCTCGATCTCGGAGAGCACCGCATCGAGACCGGCATCGCCTGAGGACGATTTCAGGTTGGCCGCCGCATCACGCAGCCGCATCACGGTCGAGGCGTCGAGATTGCCGGACAACAGGCCCATCTTGAGATCGTCGAGCACGTCGAGCGCAGTCCTGCCGCGGGCGACCGAGCGCTTGCGGCGCTCGACCGGATCCTCCTCGACACCCTGCAACGCCAGCAGCGCATCGATGTTGGCCGCCGCCTTCGGTGCGGCAGCGCTCCGCGTCTCCTGCGCCGATGAGGTGTCGGGCAGCACGAAGCTGCCGGAGCCCGTCCGCTTGGCCTGGCTGGCCGGTGTGCCAAGCGTCGTACCGTTCGGTCCGTAGATGCGCATCGGAAAGAATCCGGGTGATCGATGCCTCACCTTCGCTGTCTTATGGTTAACGGTGCGTAAACGGCCCGGCAAAATCTGCCGACAGGCGGCAGTTTCGCTCCTCAGGGCGAACGAGTGCTGACAGCGGTCGCAACAGATTTATTCAAGCTATTCAGCCACATACCCTCGCCATCAGGCTTTGGCACAGCGCTCGCAAGGAAAGCGCCGGACCAGCTCGTCATGGGAGTGTCGTGCAAGTCCTGTCCGATTTGAGGAGCCCTTTTCTACGGGCCTTGGGGAGCAGAGATGTCAGGCGTTCGTTGGGTGAGGATTGTTGGGTTGGCCTGCGCCGCGCTGTCGGCGCTGGCGCTGTCGGTCACCTCGGCGGCGGCGACCTCGCGCATCAAGGACCTCGCCAATATCGAGGGCGTGCGGCAGAACCAGCTCATCGGTTATGGCCTCGTCGTCGGCCTCAACGGCACCGGCGACACGCTCAACAACATCCCCTTCACCAAGCAGTCGCTGCAGGCGATGCTCGAGCGCATGGGCGTCAATATCCGCGGCGCCACCATCCGCACCGGCAACGTCGCCGCCGTCATGGTCACGGGCAACCTGCCGGCCTTCGCCACCCAGGGCACGCGCATGGACGTCACGGTGTCCGCGCTCGGCGACGCCAAGAACCTCCAGGGCGGCACCTTGCTGGTCACCCCCCTGCTCGGCGCCGACGGCAACGTCTATGCGGTGGCGCAGGGCTCGCTCGCGATCTCCGGCTTCCAGGCCGAGGGCGAGGCCGCCAAAATCGTGCGCGGCGTGCCGACGGTGGGACGCATCGCCAACGGCGCCATCATCGAGCGCGAGATCGAGTTCGCGCTCAACCGGCTGCCGAACGTCCGCCTGGCGCTGCGCAACCCCGACTTCACCACCGCCAAGCGCATCGCGGCCGCGGTCAACGACTATCTCGGCGTCAAGACCGCCGAGCCCATCGATCCCTCGACGGTGCAGCTGTCGATCCCGCCCGAGTTCAAGGGCAACGTCGTCGCTTTCCTCACCGAGATCGAGCAGCTCCAGGTCGACCCTGATCTCGCGGCCAAGATCGTCATCGACGAACGCAGCGGCATCATCGTGATGGGCCGCGACGTCCGCGTCGCCACCGTCGCGGTGGCGCAGGGCAACCTCACGGTCACCATCTCCGAGAGCCCGCAAGTGAGCCAGCCCAATCCGCTGTCACGCGGCCGCACCGTGGTCGCGCCGCGCAGCAGCGTCACCGTCACCGAGGACGGCAAGAAGCTGGCGCTCGTCAAGGACGGCGTCTCGCTCCAGCAGCTCGTCGACGGCCTCAACGGCCTCGGCATCGGCCCCCGCGACATGATCAGCATCCTCCAGGCGATCAAGGCCGCTGGCGCCATCGAAGCCGACATCGAGGTGATGTGATGCAGACCAGCGCGATCAACACCCCTCGCCTCGCCACCAGTTCGGCCTTCTCGGTCGAGAGCCGCAACGGTCGGCCGGACTTCGAGCTCGCCGCCGCGCTGCAAAAGGTCTCGCCGCAGCAACAGGCCAAGGCCCAGAAGACCGCCACCGACTTCGAGGCAATGTTCCTCAACAGCATGTTCGCGCAGATGACCTCGGGCCTGAAAGGCGAAGGCCCGTTCGGCGACACGCCCGGCACCGGCGTATGGCGCTCGATGCTGACCGAGCAATATTCCAAGAACTTCGCCCAGGCCGGCGGCGTCGGCATCGCCAGCGACGTCTACCGTACCCTCGTCCTGCAGCAGGCGAAAACGATCCGCACGGCATAAGGTCAAACGAGATGAACCATTTCAACGCCTCACGTCAGCCGATGCAGGCCCAGCGCCCGGGCAGCGCGCCCGTCAGCAGCGAGGCGCGCAAGCTCGCCGAAGACCTGATGGACGCGATGAGCGCCCTGCTCGGATTGATCGAGCGCGAGACCGAGCTCGTCCGCGCCGGCAAGGTCCGCGAGGCGATGACGCTCGAGGGCAAGAAGCAGGAATTGTCGCGCAGCTACGTCAGCGCAGTCGGCCAGCTGAAGGCAAACCAGGACCAGCTCGCGAAGTCCGCGCCGGAGCTGCTCTCGACGCTGCATCGCCACCACGATGCGTTCCGCGCGATGCTCCAGGTCAATCTCACGGTGCTCGCGACCGCGCACGCGGTTTCCGAAAGCGTCGTGCGCGGCGTCAACGCCGAGATCCAGAAGCGCAACGTGCCGAACACCTATACCGCCGCCGGGCGCAGCGCAGCGCCAGGTCCGCGCCATATCACGCCACTTGCGGTCAGCCGCTCGCTCTGAGCAGCACAAGAACAACCGACAATTTTAAGAAAAACCGCGCGGCGATGGCGTCGCGCGGTTAGGCACGTTTCCTTACCGGGTGTTCAGTCCTGGTGTTCCATGCTTGCGTGATTAGAGGGGTTGGGATTTGACTCACGTAAGGCAACCAGGAGGCTGCCATGAGTACAGATTTCAGCATCAGGCCGGTGGGGATCCCGGCCCCCGTGCAGATCATACCGACGTCGAATTCGGCGGCGAACGAGGCTGTGCAAACTGATCTTCCGGTGAGGCAAACGGTCGCCGCGAGCGATACGAGCGCGCCGGTGCGCAATGATTTGCCGAACCACGAAAACATCTCGCGCCAGGTCGTGTTCGACCAGGCGGCCGCGTCCTTCGTCTTTCAGGTCGTTAACGACAAGACCGACACGGTGGTGAACCAGTTCCCTGACGAGGCGATGCTCCGCCGGCGTGCCTATTTCCACGCACTGGACATGAAGTCCGAGCCCTCGCGTCCGCTCAGCACGGATCTCAGCGCCTAACGATCACGCGATCGATGCCGATGTTTCTGCTCTGCGTCTGGCCGTCATCGGTCAGCGCGGAGTTCGCGTGTCGAGGCAAGACCACTGGCCGTGATCAGCTCCTGCCGAAATTGCGAGTTTCGCCGATGTGCTCGTGATGGCGACCATCACGAATTCCGTCACGGCCGTCCGGACAGCCCTGCCGCGATATTGCGGTTGATCTCGATCAGCGGACGGAAGTGATCGAACTGCGGGCTCATCTGCAGCGCGGCGGTCTGGCTCAACACGAACACGCTGATGTTGGCGATCTTCTGCCGGACGTCGATCGGCTGCGGATTGCTGTCGCGCATCGCCTCGCTCAGGAAGATGGTCCAGAGCTTGCGGTTGAACATCAGGGCCTGCATGGTCTGCTCGCTGAGCGGATCGGCGTTGTTCACCGCGTCCTGGAGCTTGTTGGCGGCCTTGAGCAGAGTCTGCGCCTCGATGTCGCGAGGAGATGCGGTGGTGGTTGCAACACGCGCATAAGCCGAGGCAGCGGAATTCGACATCAATCACACCCTGGAGGTTACCTAGCGCGTTGTACGCGCTTAAGGATTTCTTTCCCAACCCTAGGCAGCACCGCTTAAGATTTGCTTACGTATCGTGCTTGGAAGTACTCCGCAGAATTACGGGGCACGGAGTCCTTCGTCAGCGCAACGCTAGATTCACGCACGCACGATGTAAACTCGCCTGGCGTGACGCGCGTCGATCTCGGCTAATCTCGTCTTAGCGATCTTCCTCAAAAGAACGGCGGAGCATCAGCTCCGCCGCGTAATCTCGAATAGCGAAGTCGCGCTGCGGAATTAGCGGAGCAGCTGCAGCACGCTCTGTTGCGACTGGTTGGCCAGCGACAGCGCGGAGACCGCGATCGACTGGCGCGTCGACAGCGCCTGGCTGTTCGCCGCTTCCTCGTTGGTGTCGGCGAGCGTCAGGTTGGCTGAGCCGGTCTGCAGCACGTTGATCAGGTTCTTGGAGAAGTCCTGACGCACCTGCACGATCGACAGGTTCGAACCGAGCGTGGAGCCTTGCGAACGCAACGTGCTCGAGGCCGCGTTCAGGCTGGCCAGCACCCTGTTGGTGGCACCGTTGTCGATGAAATCGACGCCGTTGACCAGATTGCTGAGACCGAGGCCCGCCGCATTGAACACCACGCCGTTGATGCTCAGCGTGGAGCTGCCGGTCTCGTTGAAGACCAGCTTCAGCGTGTCGCCATTGAGCAGGTTGACGCCGTTGAAGGAGGAGTCCTGCGAGGTCGTGTCGATCTGGGCCAGAATGTTGTTGAACTGGTTGACCAGGTTGGAGCGCGCGGTCTGCGCAACGGGATCCTGGACCGGCGGCTGCGCGGTGGTGAAGGCGAGAACGCCGGTGATCGTGCCGCCGACCGCGCCGCCCGCGATCGTCGAGCCGAGTGTCGAAGAGGCGTATTCATTGACGGTGGTCACCGTGAGCACGCCGTTAGCATCGATCGTGGCCGTCAGGTGATTGGCCTGAAGCTGCGCGTTGAGTTGGTCAAGTGTCTTGACGGTGCCGTTGGTGCCGTCGCCGAAGGTGACGTTGACAGGCGTGCCGCCGTTGAAGGAGGTGAATGTCAGGGTCTTGCCGCTGATGCCCCCGACGCCCGAAGTGCGCGCCGCGGTGAAGGCCGTCGCCGTTCCCGTGTTGCCGCTTAGGCCGAAGGCGCTGAGCGCATTGCCGGTGCCGGTGATCGACAGGTCGGCATTGATGCCGGTCGAGAGCGCGAGCTGACCGCTGCTGTTGACCGACGACGGGATCTGGCCCGCGGTGGTCGAGATGGTTGCCGCGCCGTTGAAGATGCTGGCGGTCTTGACGCCGGTGGCGAGGTCGACCGCGTTAAGCAGATCGGTCAGCGTCGCGCTCTGGATGTAGACCGTCGAGTTACCGTTGCCGTCTGTGACGACGTTGCCGCTGACGCCATAGCCGGTGGCCACGCTCGCTGTCGATTGCGGCGTCTGCGCGTTCTTGAAGGTGATGGTCTTGCCGCCGATGTTCAGCGTCGAGCCGTCCTGGACCAGGGTGCCGAGCGAACCCGCGGTCGTCGAGCGGTTCGCGGTCACGTTCGCGTTGCCCGCGCCGGTCGCGGACGTCAGGCCGAGTGCTTTGAGGAAGTCGGCCTTGCCCGTCACGCTCAGATCGGCGCCGGTCGAGCTCTTCAACGTAACCGCGCCCGCCGTGATGGAGGATGCGACCTGAAGCGTGCCGACGGGACCCGCCGAACCGCTGACGGCGATGGTCGCCGCGCCTGCGCTGATGGTTGCGGTCTTGACGCCGCTGGCGAGGTCGATGGCGGCGAGGACGTCGTTGACGGTCGCTAGGGGCGCCGCCGCCGTTCCCTGATAAATGATCGAATTGCCGTTGCCATCGGTGGCGATGTGCCCGCTGGCGTCGAGGCCCCAGCCGGTCGGCTGGGCGCTCGGAGCAACGCCGGTGCGGAAGGTAATGGTCTTGCCGTTCACCGTGATGGTGTCGCCGTCCGCGGGCGGCGTGCCGAAGGTGGTCGATGCCGTGGTGCCGACCAGCGTCGCCGTGCCGGACAGCGCGGTGGTGCCGTCGGCCGCGAGCGCGGCCGTACCTGTGAAGGTGCCGGCGCTCGAACCGAGCGAGGCGCCGAGTGCGGCAGTTCCCGTGACCGGGGTCACGCCGCCGGCCGCGCCGGTGTAGAGCACGTTGCTCTTCGCGGTCGCACTCGCATAGGAGGTCGTGCCGCGCAGGTCGGCCGGGGTCGCGCCGGGAATCGTGGTGGAGACGTTCGACTTGGTGGAATAGCCGACCGTGGTCTGCAGCGCCTGGTTAGCGATCGACTTGGCGCTGTCGATCAGTTTCTGCAGCGAGGTGATGCCTGTGTTGGCGGCCTGCAACACCTGGACGCCGTTATTGATGCCGTCGAGCAGGTTGCTGATGTCGCTCGCCCGGTTGTCCAGCCCCTGCGCCGTGAAGAAGTTGGTGGGATTGTCGAGCGCCGTGTTGACCTTCTTGCCGGTCGACAGCCGCTCCTGCGTCGTAGCCAGCAAGTCGGCCGTCGACTGCAGCGACAACAGGTTCTGGCGAACTGACGCCGAGAGAACGATGTTGGACATTGGCGAGTCTTCCTCTTGAACCGGATACGAATCGGCCGCGCGGACTGGAAAGCCGGCCTTTTGTCCAGTTTTAGGAGGTGTCCTTTAAAGTATGGTTAACGGCGGTTTAAGGGATAGGGTTAACCGCCAATGAACGCCCTGCCCGCCCCCGGGACGCAAGTAAAAAGCGGCGGGGCCAAGGCCCCGCCGCTCGATTTTAGTCAGTGATTTCAGCTGCTTGTTAGCGGAGCAGCTGCAGCACGCTCTGCTGCGACGTGTTGGCCAGCGACAGGGCGGAGACCGCGATCGACTGTCGGGTCGACAGCGCCTGGCTGTTGGCCGCCTCGACGTTGGTGTCGGCCAAGGTCAGGTTGGACGAGCCGGTCTGCAGCACGTTGATCAGGTTCTTGTTGAAGTCCTGACGGATCTGCACCACCGAGAGGTTCGAGCCGAGGCTCGAGGCCTGCGAGCGCAGCGTGCTCGAGGCGGCGTTGAGGTTGGTCAGCACCCGGTTGGCGGCGGCGTTGTCGATGAAGTCGACGCCGACCGTCAACGAGGCGAGGCCGAGACCCTTGGAATTATAGGTCACGCCCGTGATGTTCAGGCTCGACTTGGCGGTCTCGTCGAACACCAGCTTGAGCTGGTCGCCGTTCAAGAGGTTGACGCCGTTGAACGAGGAGTCCTGCGCGGTGGTGTCGATCTGGTTGAGGATATTGTTGAACTGAGTCACCAGATTGGCACGCGCCGTCTGGGCAACGCCATCCTGGACGGGCGTGGAAGCCGTCGAGAAGGTCAGGGCCGAGGTGAGCGTGCCGCCGATCGCACCGCCGGCAGCCGTCGAGCCCAGCGTCGAGGACGCATAGTCGTTGGACGCCGTGATGGTCAGCAGGCCGTTGGCGTCGATCGTCGCAGACAGGTTGTTGGCCTGCAGCTTGGTGTTGAGCTGATCGAGCGTCTTGACCGTGCCGTTGGTGCCGTCGCCGAAGGTGACGTTGACCGCTGTGCCGCCGTTGAAGGAGGTGAAGGTCAGCGTCTTGCCGGCGATGCCGCCGATGCCGGAGGTGCGGGCCGCGGTGAAGGCGGTCGCGCTGCCGGTGTTGCCGGCGAGGCCGAACACGTTGAGCGCATTGCCGCTGCCGGTGATCGACAGGTCGGCATTGATGCCGGTCGAGAGCTTGAGCTGGCCGGACGTGTTGATCGTCGAGTTCGACTGACCGGTGGCGGTCGCAAGCGTCGCGGTGCCGTTGGCGGCGATCGTCGCGGTCTGCACGCCGGTGGCGAGGTCGATCGCCTTCAAGACGTCGTTGACCGTGCCGCCCTGCAGATAGACCGTCGAGTTGCCGTTGCCGTCGGTGAGGATGTTACCGTTCGCACCATAACCAGCCGGAACGCTCGGAGCACCGGTCGAGCCCGGGATCGGCGCGTTCTTGAAGGTGATGACGTGACCGTTGACGTTCAGCGTCGAACCGTCGGTGATCGTCGCGCCGAGCGAGGCCGAGGTCGTGGTCCGGTTCACGTTGACGGTGGCATTGCCGCCACCCACCGATGCGCTCAGGCCCAGCGCCTTGAGCAGGTCGGCTCTGCCGGTGACGCTCAGATCCGCACCCGTCGAGCTTCTCAGTGTGACGGCACCGCCGCCAACGCTCGAAGCGGTCTGGTTGTTGCTCGTGGCGATCGTCGCAGCGCCGGAGCTGATCGAGACCGTCTTGACGCCGCTGGCGAGATCGATCGCGCTCAACAGATCGTTGACGTTCGCGGTCGGAGCGCCGGCGGTGCCGAGATAGATCGTAGTGTTGCCGTTGCCGTCGGTGACGAGGTTGCCGCTGACGCCCGAACCAGCCGGAACGCCGGCCGACGTCGGCGCGGCGCCGCTGCGGAAGGTGATGGTCTTGCCGTTGACGGTCAGCGTGTCGCCATCGGCGGGCTGAGCGTTGCCGACGAGGCCGGTGGCGGTCGTGCCGTTGGTGGCGATCAGGGTGATCGTGCCGGTCAGGGCCGTGGTGCCGTCGCCGGCCGTTCCCGCGGTGCCCGTGAAGGCGCCGATGGTGGCGCCGAGCGTCGTCGTGCCGTTCGCAGCGGTCGTGCCGCCGGCCGTGCCGTTATACAGCACGTTGCTGCTCGCGGTCGCGCTGGCGAAGCTCGTCGTGCCGCGCAGGTCGGCCGCGGTCGCACCGGAGATGGTGGTAGAAACGTTGGACTTGGTGGAGTAGCCGACGGTGGTCTGCAGCGCCTGGTTGGCGATCGACTTGGCGCTGTCGATCAGCTTCTGCAGCGAGGTCAGGCCGGTGTTGGCGGCCTGCAGCACCTGCACGCCATTGGCGATGCCGTCGAGCAGGTTGTTGATGTCGCTGGCGCGGTTGTCGAGCGACTGTGCCGTGAAGAAGTTGGTGGGATTGTCCAGGGCCGAGTTGACGCTCTTGCCGGTCGACAGACGGTTCTGTGTGGTGGCGAGAAGATCGGCGGTGGACTGGAGAGACAGCAGGTTCTGACGAACCGACGCAGAGAGAACAATACCGGACATGACTCTTACCCTTCTGGCTTACGCGTCTTCGTTCGATCGCTTCTGGATCGAGTGACGGGCACAGGGTGCCGTGACATGGCTAATAAAGGGTGAAACGCATGACGCCCGCATAAGCGCCGGTTCACCATAAGCGAGTCGAACGTACGGGCACGGCTCGCAATCCATCTGAAACTATTGGCAATTCCTGACGCTTACGCTCGGTTAACCATAACCGCTGGTTACTTTTTCTGCCCTCCTCGAAATCTCCGAGTGCGCAAAAAAGAAACGGCGGGGCCTAAGCCCCGCCGCCGTGATCGTCTTGCGATGTCGTCCGCGCCTTAGCGGAGCAACTGCAGCACGCTCTGCTGCGACTGGTTGGCCAGCGACAGCGCGGAGACCGCGATCGACTGGCGGGTCGACAGCGCCTGGCTGTTGGCCGCCTCGACGTTGGTGTCGGCCAGGGTCAGGTTGGACGAGCCGGTCTGCAGCACGTTGATCAGGTTCTTGTTGAAGTCCTGACGAACCTGCACGATCGTCAGGTTCGAGCCGAGGCTCGAGGCCTGCGAGCGCAGCGTGCTCGACGCGGCGTTCAGGTTGGTCAGCACCTTGTTGGTGGCAGCGTTGTCGATGAAGTCGACACCGCTGGTCAGTGCGGCGAGGCCCAGACCCTTGGAGTTGTAGGTCACGCCGGTGATGCTGAGGCTCGACTTGGCAGTCTCGTCGAACACCAGCTTGAGCTGGTCGCCGTTCAAGAGGTTGACGCCGTTGAACGAGGAGTCCTGGGCAGTCGAGTCGATCTGCTGGAGGATGTTGTTGAACTGATTGACCAGGTTGGCACGCGAGGTCTGGGCAACCGTATCCTGGACGGGGGTAGAAGCCGTCGAGAAGGTTAGCGACGAGGTCAGCGTGCCGCCGATCGCACCACCCGCGGCGCTCGAACCGATGGTCGAGGACGCATAATCGTTGGTGGTCGAGACCGTCAGCAGGCCGTTGGCGTCGATCGTCGCCGTCAGGTTGTTGGCCTGCAGCTTGGTATTGAGCTGATCGAGCGTCTTGACCGTGCCGTTGGTGCCGTCACCGAAGGTGACGTTGACCGCCGTGCCGCCGTTGAAGGAGGTGAAGGTCAAGGTCTTGCCGCTGATGCCGCCGATGCCAGAGGTGCGGGCCGCGGTGAAGGCGGTCGCCGTCCCGGTGTTGCCGGCGA